>JBCBPY010000003.1:63789-373862 GCA_039820525.1 Cyanobacteria bacterium J06634_5 | reverse complement strand
ACAACCTTTGCTGGAAGCACTGACAAATGCCTTCATCGCAAAGCCTACGTTTCCGCTACTTCAGGCTGAGTAGTTACGAAACCTGTTCAATAAGCCAGTTCGGTAGGCTAATCTGTGCAAGTAGTTGGTTATTGAGCACACGCACGCCATCTGCGGCGATCGCGCCCATCGCAAACTCTTTATTGCCAGGCAGTCCAAGCTTTCGCACCAGGCAAATATCAAACGGAACCTGCAACGCTTTTGCGACTTCATAGGCCACAGGCACCCCACCTCGAGGTAACCCTAGAACCAGAACGTCGTCTTGATTGACATAAGCTGGCAGCTGAGTGGCTAATTGTTGTCCAGCTGCAGTCCGATTGTGAAGAGACCTTTTTATTTTTTCCATCAGCTGTTGATGATATTAGGATGTGGCTGTATCACGACGCCAAAGCTAGCTATTGGGCCAGTGAAACAACGTCGGGTTTATTTGAGAAAGTAGGGTTGTTGCATCCGCCAGCAGGCGTAGAAAAATTGACACAACACTATCATAATTCAACGACTTGAGGAGTTTGTGAAGATCTAGCTGCTGAAACTGCGCATCAATCTATGACAGAAAAGCCTCTTGGGTGCGCTCTTGGTGCAGCATGGTGGCGGGCTGCCAGTCTTCATAGAAAAAGCCAACTAGCAAAACCGGAAGCTGAGCAGAGAGTTTGCTGGCCTGATCCACCGAGAGGCGATCGCGTAGCACATGAAAAGTCGTACGCAGTACCTGCAAAGACTTGTGCTTACCTCTCAGCCCAGCATTGCTGAGAGGTCGTTTAGCCACGGCAGGCAGGCCTTTGGGGCGAGTTTGAAACCGAGTGCTTTTGAGTCGCTCACAGGTTCTTCAAACTTTAAACCTATGATCAATACAAATACTCGATCCAGACAGGAAACAGTACTTGTCTGCATTCAGGAGGGCAAATTCTTATGACACTCCAACGACTCTTAATTCAACAGCTGCTCCATGAATACAATCAGGGCGATCGCAATTTCTCTGAAATGTCTCTGCGCGGGATTTCTCTTGTCGGGAAATATCTTGTAGGGATAGATTTACGCCGTTGCGATCTTAGCAACGCAGACCTGAGCCGTAGCGACTTGAGCCGCGCCAATCTTTCGGAGGCAAACCTCACAGATGCCGAGCTGATTGATACTAACGTCAGCGGAGCGAACCTCAAGGGCACTAATTTTATTGGGGCGAACTTACAGACAGCGACACTGATTGGGACGAACCTCACAGGTGCCGATTTGCGTTCTGCTGATTTGAGCGGGGCTGACTTAAGCGGCGCTAATTTGTGTGAGGTCAAGCTCAGTGGGGCAGTGCTACGGAATGCCAACCTGACCGGCGCGCAGCTAGATATCACTGAACTAGCGATGGCAGAGTGCGACGGAACCATCCTAGATGATATAGAGACAACAGCGACCTGCGAGGTGACAACAGACTCTTTGCAATGGGTCTCTTGGGGTGCCCATTCTTAGCGAGCGTTCCAGCTGAAGTCACTTAGCTGAGGCCATGAAATACGACTAAGGCCACTACGGTGACTCGCTAAAGTGACAAGAAAAGCATACAGCAGGAGGACCTTTCTTTGATGAACGCGATGCCGGGGTTAAAGAAGTTGTGCGGATGGCGATTGAGCGGGTCAAGCAAGCCAGGCGAAAAATTGGCATCTGTGGTCAGGCCCCGAGTGACTACCCAGAATTCGCTCAGTTTTTAGTTGAGCAGGGCATTGATTCAGTGAGTCTCAATCCGGACTCTGTGATTGCAACGACTTTGGCGATCGCTGACATGGAAAACTCTCTGCTGTAATGCCCTTTTTCAGCCCGTCTTTTTTAGCCCGTCTTTTTTTAGTCCTCTTTTCAACCTAGGAGAAAGCAATCATGTTTGACAAAATTTTAGTGGCCATCGATCCCAAAGGATTCAATGCTGTGCTAGTCGATCAGGCGATCGCACTGGCGAGTGCCACGGGTGCCCATCTCAAGCTCATCAGCATTCTTACAGACTATGGCGAAGGGGCGCCGCCTATGTTTGTCTACCCTGGGCTGACAGGGTATCCACCCGTCATGGAAGACTCTCTTTGGCAAGACTATCAAGAGCGCTATGAAACCTATACAGCCAAAAGCTTAAATACGCTTCGACAGCTTAAAGCGCGGGCTCAGTCAGCGGGTATAGAGACAGACACTGCGCAGTTTTTAGACAGTCCAGGACGAGCCATTTGTGACGAGGCCAAATCCTGGAGCGCTGATTTGGTGATGGTTGGGAGCCACGGTCGCAAAGGACTTAGCGAGATCTTTTTAGGGAGTGTCAGCAACTACGTTATGCACCATGCCCCCTGCTCAGTCATGATTGTTCACGCCCATGGTGCCGAAGGAGAAACTGCTCGACCGGCAGATAAACTTCAAAAGCAGGTCACCGTTTAACAGCAGGGTCAAGAAGGGATGATTTTCGGGCTGAAGTACTGATAGCTGGGGTGTAGAAGACATCTCGTAGTCAGGAAATCGAGCACATGCTGATTAAATTCGACTGGATTAACAAGATTAGAAGGATCCATCGCTCGTTTTAGGATGACAAATTGACTATTCGGTAGGGCTGTTGCGATTTTACGATTGATTTCGATAAAGGCTTCGCCAAAATCTTCTCCTACTATCACAAGCGCAGGGATCGTAACGTCCTGTAGTTGTTTTAATATATCAACACGATTAATTGCTTTTCTAGCTAGCAACAGTTGGTTGAGGTCTACTTCTTCGCTGGTTTTTCCGAAGTATGCTTGCGCTGCGCTGGCATAGGGCGCGGTGTAAGTCGCTTGTATGGTTTTCGCCATGGTCTTTTTGCCGAGTACTTTAAACAGATAGAAACCTGCGATCGCACTAACCCCCAACGCTTTTTCCCGTAGAGTGCTCAACTCCCCAAAAGTATCTGCAACGATCAGTTTTTCTACTCTTTGCGGATGGTTAGCAACAAAAGATTGTGCAATAACACCCCCCATACTGACCCCAATTAGCGTGCACGTTGTAACGCTATGATGGTCCAACAACCAGTTGATTTGACGGTGCCAAGCAGAAATCTCCGCAGAGCTTAGATTAGACGATCGTCCGTGCCCAAAGAGATCCGGCATAAGAACATGAAACCCTGCGGCTACAAAAACATCCATTTGAGACTGCCACATAGTGTGGTCTGCACCAATACCATGAAGCAGCAGTAGGGTTTTATCGGTACGCTCGCCCAGGGCCCGATAGTAAGTTGAGCTGCTGTCCGGATTCTTAAGCTCCAAAGCGATGTCCTAGTTGTTTAACATGTGGCGATGTGGCAACCAGCGGATTGAAGTCGCCGGTTGCGTGTCCCTTTTCCCGTTTAATTAAGCGGCTATTGGCTGCAGGGAGTCGTTGTGTACAGACGGAATATCCCAGGCTTCGGCAAGCAATCCATTAACAACCCGCCATACTACAACAGCATCAAGCTCTATTGGGTTTCCCTTGAGCACCATTCTATCTTTTACGTGAGCAATCACAAGCTCGTCGCCCACAGGCGTCAGAGAAATCGGTTCTACCTGAAAGGTTCCCTCTGTCAGCGCGGATATGACTTCAAAAAAACGTTGAAGACCTTCTAGCCCAACGTAGTCACCTTCAATTTGCGGTAATGAGGGATTGAAAAAGTGCCAAACGAAATCCTCTGAAAAAATATCGGCAGATTGTGCAACGTCTGCAGGATCCAGCTGGTTGAAAAGGGAAACGTTAGGATGCTCTGTTGTTATCATTGTTATTCTCTCCTTCTAGACGGTCAATAACTGTTCATATTTCAGACCATTATCTGATGTAATCCAATGACTTTTGTCATACTTTCTAGTGACTGACCGCTCTCGAATAGCTTAGCTAGTCCATATCGTATCCATCAGCACAACCGGCAGCGCAATGCGAGCTTCCTTGCTGTTATTGCTTTCTACACTTAGCTTACGTCATCACGAATAGCTATAACCCTTGTCCTATAAAACTGAGTCCTCAGCAAGCTGACGTAGGCTTTGCCTTCTCGCAGAGTATGCATTTGGCAGCTTGCCATAACATTGATATTCGTGATGAAGACGACCTGTCAGCCAGGTTAGAAGCAACCCGTCGCAACTTAGAGACGCTGAAACTTTTGTGGACATACCTACTGTAGCTACCGAGCCTACTTGTCTCAGCCCACCTGTCTCAGCCCACCTGTCATTGATGACCTTTGTCATGGAATTCAAAATATATTTTTGATTAAACAGAACTCAAGACAGATTAGGAAAATTCGCATGACTCTTTTACTCGTTCGCCGAACGCTTGGGATCTCTTGGTTCATTTTTTTAGTTGTTCTCACTGCTTTGATCGTTATTGCAATGGATGCCAATACCGACAGCATCCATAGCGCATTCGCATTGCCCTACCTCTCTTCGGTTCTGATGCTATCAGTGCTGATTGGCCTAGCGGCGATGCCGTCGTTTCTATTCTTTAGGCAAAGGCGATGGTTTTTAGGATTTTTCGCCGCCGTTGTTATAGCCATATTCAGTTGGGTTTTACTACAAATTCTACAAACGACACCTATGCCCCTGTCCCTTACAGAAATAGTGATTTTGCTTCCACAAGTCATAGCAATATTGGGCGGCTGGACAATACTGATTTCTTTACCGTCGGCGCTGTTGCTTAAGCGATAATACTTACCCTATGGACATAGGAAGGTATTTTATTCTTCATGACAACTGTCATCTCAATAAATGACGTCTGTGTGTTTGGATAGTTGGATCCATTCGATAAGTTTTGAATATCTGTTTCTTTTGAAGTGAGCTGTTAACGATGAAAAGATCTCAACTAAGTTTAGGACTCATAGCGATGTCTGCTAGTTTTGCGGCTTTTGGACCTGTGGGTCATTCGCTCCCGCCGCTTCCACTGCTATCGCCTACCGCAGCCATTGCTAAAGACGCCGTCGACCAGTCTGTTCTACCGCCACTGATTGAGCGAGAACTGTTCTTTTCTGACCCAGAAATCATCGGCGCACAGCTTTCTCCAAACGGTCAGTTTCTGGCTTTTCAAAAGCCACTAGAGGGCGTTATTAATATCTGGGTGAAGGGTATTGATGAACCTATGGAAGCCGCTCGTCCTGTGACCGCAGAGACACAGAGCCCTATCATGTCTTACTTTTGGAGTGCTGATGGTCGCTACATTCTGTATGGGCAGGACACTGGCGGCAATGAGAATTTTCGGGTCTATGCCGTTGAGCCTGAAGTCATCGGAGAAGCGGGCGTGGGTGCACGAGATTTGACCCCGATGGAGAACGTTACAGCGATACTGTATGCAGTTCCAAAAGAGACGCCTAATCAAATTGTGATTGGCCTCAATGATCGTGAGGCGCAGGTACATGATGCTTATCGTTTGGATTTAACGACGGGCGATCGCACCCTACTGGTTCAAAACGATGGCACTATCGCTCAATGGGGGGCTGACAGTGAGGGTAACATTCGCTTAGCCAGTCGCCAATCGTTAGAAAAGGGTCAAGAAATTCTTAAAGTAGAAGAAAGTGGAGCGCTCACACCTCTCTATTCCTGTGGTCTAGAAGAAACCTGCGAATTGCTTCAATTCCATGAAAATGGTCAGCAGGTTTATCTCAAAACCAACAAGGGTGTAGATCTCGCTCAGCTAGAATTGCTCAATATCAATACGGGAGAGACTGAATTGGTCGAATCTGACCCTGAGCGGCAGGTAGACTTTGGCGGTGCGCTGTTTTCACCGGCCACTGATGAACTTGTGGCAACTTACTATGCGGGCGATCGCCGTCGCGTTTATCCAAAATCAGATGAATGGTCAGCCGATTGGGCTTTTCTGAAACAACAACTTCCCGACGTGGAGCTTTCACTAGATTCGATCACCATCGACGAACAACTTGCCCTAGTGAGCACTCAAAGCGATGTCAATCCTGGCGCAACTTACTTGTTTGATCGCAGCGAGCAAACGCTTGAGAAGCTTTACGACGCATGGCCAGCACTACCTAGCGAACACTTAGCCTCCGTCATCCCCATACGCTATGAGGCCCGCGATCGCGTAGAGATTCCGGCCTATCTAACGCTACCTAAAGGCACTTCTTCAGAAAATCTACCGGTTATTGTCTTTCCTCATGGTGGGCCTTGGGGAAGAGATAGCTGGGGCTACAGCCCAGTTGCTCAGTTTTTTGCTAATCGCGGCTACGCCGTCTTACAGCCCAACTTTCGAGGGTCTGCTGGCTATGGAAAAGCTTTCCTTAACGCAGGCAATCAACAATGGGGTACGGGCGTCATGCAGCATGATATTACCGACGGCGTGGAGTATTTAATTGATGAGGGCATTGCCGATCCTGAACGGGTAGGCATTATGGGATTTTCTTATGGGGGCTATGCGACCTTAGCCGGATTAGCATTCACGCCAGAACGATATGCCGCAGGTGCTTCTATTGTGGGACCGTCTAGCTTGATTACCCTGATGGAGAACATTCCACCCTATTGGATACCCATTCAAGATTCTATGGATTTACGAGTCGGCGATCCAACTGACCCCGTAGATAGAGAACGTCTACAAGCTCAATCGCCTCTGTTTTCGGCAGATAGAATTCAAATGCCTTTGTTAGTTGTTCAAGGTGAAAATGATCCACGCGTTTTGCAACAAGAGTCCGATCAGATTGTTAAAGCGTTGAGAGATTTAAACAGACCTGTGGAATATTTAGTCGCCGAAGATGAAGGACACGGCTTTAGGAAAGAGATTAATGCCTTGGCAATGACTGCCGCATTAGAGCGATTTTTTGCTGAGCATTTAGGCGGGCGCTACCAAGCGGAGATGTCACCAGAGCTAGAAGCGCAGCTAGAGGTCCTGACCGTAGATGTTGATACCGTACAGTAAACTGTTTTCTGTTGGGTCTGCTGGCATCAAACTAATCCTTACTTATTTACGCCGACTGGCTCTGTAGACTATGAGTAGGGGATCAACAGTATTGATGAGTGATAAAACGTTGAATATAAGCTTTACAAGCAAGAGGCTGTCAGTCTTGTTGATGATATCGCGCGATAGTCTATTGCCTTCGCTCCAGCAATATTCATAGACAGTCTCTTGAGCCTCGCGCGCTTGACTCTCACGTAACTGGAGCAGCTCCCAAAAATCACTCTCATCTTGATCTTGGTCATCTTCCTCAGGAAGATAGTAATACATTGCTCGACGGATAAGGATAACGATAAGCCCAATCCCGATATACTCAGGTAGTGCCAGCACAACTCGAGTAATTGCATTAACTTGAGCAACCTGTTGGTTGAACGCGGTTGTGCCAAAATCGGCCACTACAATCTGAAAATTGAGGATAAAGTTGGCAACGCCTGTGGCTAAATTTACCAGCAGGACAATCTTAGTTCCATTGACGAGCGAGCGATAGACTTTTGGCTCTGCGAGTAAGGCTCTCAATGATTTTTCCTGCTGCGGCGACTCTGGCCCCATGCCTTGTATTAAAAAATACTGCACAATTGGCTTTTCAATAACAATCGATACCCAAAACACCCCAACCGTAAAGATAGAGCCCACAGTGTCTTTGAGTGCAAACTGAATGCCATCCACGAACCAAAAGGCCAATACCCCCCTTACAATCGCAAAAGCGCCAATATAACTGGTAACGAAATTGAAGCGCTTAGTGATCAATAACAAATCAATAAAGACCCAGGTAACGGGAACTAGAGCCGCAATTATGTAGGTGGTCACTATGCCAAGTGGCTCATTGAGGGTGTTTAAGATCACGATGGGAATGACAGCTCCCATCACGATATCGAGAACCAATTTGACTGTGGAATTCATGGTTTAGTGCCTGATGAAGTTGAGATAGACAACAATCTGTCCATATTTCAAACTATTATCAGAGCTAACCCAATGACTTTTGTCATGAGAAAACATGACAAAACGCTATGAAATAGAAAAGTTCGCTTATCTATATTGAGGGTGCATGCTGACTACGCTCTATCGCTTACATAATTGTAACTGCTCAGGTTAAAGTGCCAGGGGAAACAGGATTATCAGTAAGCGTACTACTGAGCATGTCAAGTACAGTGTTTCCCTATTTTCTTCACGTCGAGAAGATAGTTTCGAATCCGGTGGAACTGTTGCATGCGATCATCCTGCAAACAAGCCCACTTATGGAGTGCGTCAGAAATAGGGTGCGTCAAAATAAAGTGCGCCAGAAAGATTGCTTTACTTGGCCAGAATCTGAGTTAGCGCTTCATGGGTGCCTAAGCGATAGAGTTGTTGCAAATGTTGCTTAACAGCTGCTGCAATTTTTTTAGACTCAGACAAATCACCAAAGAGCGCTTTGATGGTCAGCAATGGCATAGGATTGTCACCGCCAGCCTCAGCCCGCTCTACTAATATATCGGCCATAAGATCATCGATAGGCAACGCTTTACCTTGCTTATCCTTGCCACCTAAGTAGTAAAACCAAGCTGCAATCGTCAAGCTGGCATACTCAACAGAGCGATTTTTTTCAAGATTATCTCGCAGGCTCCCCAGAAGAAACTTGGGCAGCTTATCTGAGCTATTGAGGCAAAGACGAGAGAGCTGATCGCGAACTTTAGGATTAGAAAAACGAGCGAGCAGGGTTTGCTTGTAATCGGCAACATCAACCCCTGGTAGGGTTTGAAGTGTAGGACTCACCTCATTCATCAAACGCTCGGTGGCTGCTCGAATGAGGTCGTTTTCCATCGCCTCCGACGTGTAGGTGTAGCCCAAAAGAGATCCCAAATAGCCAATTAGCAAATGACTGGCATTGAGCAGTCGAATTTTCATCTGCTCGTAAGGATGGACGTCATCGGTCATTTGTACGCCGACGTTTTCCCAATCTGGACGACCCGCGCAGAACTTATCTTCTACGACCCACTGCAAAAAGGGTTCGGCCACGACAGGCCAACCATCTTTAATGGCAAACTGGTCGCTAACCATTTGGATGTCGGCAGGGGTAGTGGCAGGGGTAATGCGATCAACCATGCTGTTCGGGAAGGTGACGCGCTGATCAATCCACTGAGCAAGGTTTGGATCTTGCAGCGTTGCAAAAGCCGTGAGCATCTTACGGGCCATGTTGCCATTGCCCTGAATGTTGTCACAAGAGAGAATGGTGAAAGGCGCTAACCCTCCCTCTTTTCGCTGGTTGAGGGCAGCGGTTAAAAAGCCGTAGACGCCGATAGGACTCTCGGGATGCTGTAAGTCATGTTGAATAGTAGAATTCTGTTCGTCGAATTCTCCTGTGCCTTCAATGACGTAGTAGCCACCTTCTGTGATGGTTAGCATGACGATTTTACAGAGAGGATCTGCCAGTTTTTTAATCAGCACTTGTGGATCGTCAGGCGCAAATATGTATTCGCCTATTGCGCCAATAATGCGCGCTGTGTCTTTTTTGGGCGATCGTTCTACTAGGGTGTACAAGCAGTCTTGAGACTGTAGAACATCCTTCATCTTTTGGTCGTATTTCAACAAACCCACCCCGCAAATTCCCCAGTCGCTTTGCGAGGATTTTGCGATCTCTTGCTCAATATAATTGTCAAGATAGAGTGCTTGGTGGGCTCGGTGAAAACCACCTACGCCAATATGAACAATTCCAGTCGTTACTTTTTCGCGGGGATAATGAGGCGATCGCACCAAGTCGGGTAGCTCAGCAAGCGTACGCTCACTCAGCCGGATAGCTGGTTTTGCTGATGGGAGAGGATTGAGCGGAAGGCTGCTGCGATGCTGTTTGGATGGATTGGGAATCGGCTTCATTGGAGGAGTCCAGCGTGAGGTGGTGCTTCTGAGCTTTTGGGATCGCTCTCTCTTGCGAATCAAACAGGTGGCAAAAGTTGCCATCAATAGACAGCGGAATACGGTCTTTGATGGCAACCTTTTGATCGCCGCTGGTTTGGACGATGAGAGTATCACCACCTGCAACTTTGATGTATAGATAGGTGGCATCGCCCAGACGCTCAATCACCATGACTTCGCCCATCAGCGTAGGGTGATTAGCATCTATGCGGATATGCTCAGGCCGCACACCCAGGGTGGCCTGGTCGCCCACCATCAGCGTCTTAGGCTGTACAGGCACCGTCAGAACATTGTCGCCTGGCAGTCTTAGCGTCGTCCCTGAGTCTTGAACGCTTGTGGTCATCACTGGCAAAAAGTTCATTTTGGGGGAGCCAATAAATCCGGCCACAAACTTATTACGAGGATGGTGATATAGCTCCATCGGGGTGCCAATTTGTTCAATATTGCCAGCTTGTAACACCACAATTTTGGTCGCCAGCGTCATCGCTTCGGTTTGGTCGTGAGTGACGTAAATCATGGTGGACTGCAAGCTGTTGTGGAGATTCGCTAGCTCCAGTCGCATTTGCCCACGCAGAGCCGCATCCAGGTTGGAGAGCGGCTCATCAAACAAAAAGACTTTGGGCTGACGCACCAGCGCTCGACCGATGGCGACCCGCTGCCGCTGACCGCCAGAGAGCGCACCGGGTTTGCGGTTGAGCAAGGGCTCAAGCTGTAGGACGCGGCCCACTTCCTTTGCGCGCTCGTAGCGCTGGGCTTTGGGCACACCTGCTAGCCGCAGGCTAAAGGCCATGTTCTCAGCAACGGTCATATGCGGATAGAGCGCATAGGTTTGAAACACCATCGCCAGTCCTCGCTGGTCTGGCGGTACGGTGTTCATTCGCTCGCCATCAATCAGCAGATCGCCTGCGGTGATATCTTCTAGACCCGCAATCATTCTGAGTAGGGTTGATTTGCCGCAGCCAGAAGGCCCAACGAAAACGACAAACTCACGATCGTGAATGTCGAGGCTGACGCCCTTGATGACTTCGGTGTCGGTGTATGTTTTATGAATGTTTTTCAGTGTGACGGTAGACATGACTGCCTCGACTTGGATTAAGGGACTAGGTTAAAGGACTCAGTGAAAGAAAGGTTTGGGTTGAAGGGCTGGGTTGAAAAATAGAGGGATAGGCTATTTAACCGCGCCAAAGGTAAGGCCGCGAACGAGTTGTTTTTGGCTGAACCAACCAAAGATGAGGATAGGTGCGATCGCCATCGTAGAAGCCGCCGACAGCTTGGCCCAAAACAGTCCTTGTGGGCTAGAAAAAGACGCGATAAACGCAGTCAAAGGGGCCGCATCAAAGGTCGTCAGATTAAGGCTCCAGAAGGCTTCATTCCAAGACAAAATGATAGAGAGTAGAGCCGTCGAGGCAATGCCTGGCAACGCTAGCGGCAATAACACATAAGCGACTTCTTGGTAGGTTGTCGCCCCATCCATGCGATCGGCTTCTAAAATCTCTTTGGGGACTTCTTTGAAAAAGCTGTAAATCATCCAAACCACAATCGGTAGATTAATTAGGGTGTAGATGATGATTAGGCCGATGCGAGTATCTAAAAGACCTGTTTCGCGGCCCAAAATATAGATAGGCACCAGCACGCCGACCGGAGGCAGCATCTTAGTTGACAGCATCCATAGCAAAGTGCCTTTTGTCCGCTTGGTTGGGAAAAACGACATCGCATAGGCGGCTGGAACCGCTAACAATAGGGCCAGTACGGTCGCACCGACTGAGACAATCACGCTGTTCCAGGCAAAGTTGAAGTAAGACGCCCGCGATTGAACATCAATATAATTCTCTAGTGTGGGCTGAAAGAATAGCTGAGGCGGTGTGGCGACAGCGGCCACTTCAGTTTTGAAGCTGGTGACGAACATCCATAAAATGGGGAAGAACAGAATGAAGGCAACGGCCCAAGCGAGTAGACCGATTAGCCACTGGTTAGATTTGTTTTGAGTAGCCATATCAGATTCTCCAAATTAAGCGTCTAAGTTTTTAGCAACACTACGAACTAAAAACAGCGCCACAATGTTGGCTAGAACCACGGCGATAAGGCCGCCTGCAGAAGCGCCGCCGACGTCAAACTCCAACAGCGCTTTCAGGTAGATGTAGTAAGCCAAGTTAGTGGTTGCCAGCCCCGGACCACCGCCGGTTGTAACGAAAATTTCAGCAAAGATAGTGAGAAAGAAGATGGTTTCAATCATGGCGACAACTGCGATCGCCCGGCTCAAGTGTGGCAATACCACAAAGCGAAACAGCGAAAATGGCTTAGCCCCATCCATTCGCGCTGCTTCCAGCTGATCGGTACTCAGCGACTGAATAGCGGTAAGCAAAATTAGCAGCGCAAAGGGTAGCCATTCCCAAGAGACAATAATGATGATCGACAGCAGCGGAAAATCCGCGAACCAGTCTACTGCACCGAGCCCAAGTCCGCGAGTCATTTGAGCAAACAGTCCGTTGACCGGATGCATCAACATGTTTTTCCAAATCAGTGCGCTCACCGTCGGCATCACGAAAAAGGGTGAGATTGCCAGCACTCGAGCAATGCCTTGGCCCGGAAATTCTTGATTGAACAGGACGGCTAACAGCGTACCGAGTCCAATCGTAACGGCTAACACAGAAGCCACTAGAACTAGCGTAGTGCCGATTGAAACCCACAGTGCTGGGTCAGTGAGAATGTAGGTGAAGTTCTCTATACCCACGAACGCTCGGTTATCTGGAAGCAACAGATTGTAGCGCTGAAAGGAAAACCAGAGCGCCATCGCTAGCGGGACAATCATCCATAGCAGCAGCGCGACCACAGATGGAGCGACCAAGGCTAGGGTCGGAATTTTCCGCTGTTGTTTAGTCGTACTAGAAGGCGGTGGATCTTGGGAGCGGGGAACAACAGTAGCGGTCATGTTTGTTTTTCCTATTTACTAAATTCGTTGGCTAGTTTGATTGGCTAATTTGACTGGCCGATTGACTGGCCAATTTGACTGGCTAATTTGGCTGGCCAATTTGACTGGCCGATTGACTGGCTGAACTTACTCGATATATCCGGTATGGCGCATAAACCGTTTGGCAACCGTTTGTGATTGTGCCAGTGCTTGCTTCACCGAAGACTGATTGGCCAGGGCTGCGGCCATCCGCTGACCGACCTGCGTACCAATTGCTTGAAACTCTGGAATATCCACATACTGAACGCCTTTGTAAGGCGTCGGAGAGGCCGCTGGGTTTTCGATATCAGCAGCTTCAATGGAGGACAATACCGTGGCAGCAAAAGGTGCTACTGCTTGGTAGTCAGGATTTTCGTAGGTAGAGACGCGAGTACCGGGAGGCGCTGACACCCAGCCGGACTGATCGGCTACCAGTTGGATGTATTCTTTGGAGGTAGCCCAGGTAATAAATCGCTGCGCCGCTTCGGGTGACCTAGACGTTTCAGGAATAGCCAGAGCCCATGTCCACAACCAGTTAGAGCCATTAGGATAGGCCGCAATCGGCGCGGGGGCAAATCCAACTTTATCGGAGACTTCCGAGACATCAGGGTTCGATAGCAAGCCAGCCGCCACGGTAGCGTCGATCCACATGCCACATTTTCCGGTGGAGAACAATGCTAGGTTCTCGTTAAAGCCGTTTGAGCTAGCGCCTGGCGGGCCGTATTCATTGAGAATGTTGACATAATAATCAACGGCATTTTTCCACGCTGGTGTATCGAGCTGCGGCTGCCAGTCCATATCGAACCACTGCCCGCCAAAGGTGTTTACCATTGTGGTGAGAAACGCCATATTTTCACCCCAACCCGGCTTACCGCGCAAGCACATGCCATACACATCGTTGTTTGGATCATGTACCTTGCTAGCCCACTGCTCTACCTGCTCGTAAGTAGGTTTTTCAGGCACCGTAATACCTGCTTTTTCAAACAAGTCGCGACGGTAGTAGAGCATAGAACTCTCACCGTAAAACGGCAGCGCGTAGAGCGTATCGTCTTGAGAGAGCCCTTGTCTAATCGGTGTTATTAGATCATCAACGTCATAGTCAGCGGGTAAGTCATCGAGTGGTTTTAACCAGCCGCGCTTTGCCCAAATGGGCGCTTCGTAGGCGCCAATGGTGAGAACATCAAACTGACCGCCCTGGCTAGCAACATCTGTTGTTGTGCGCTGGCGTAAAATGTTCTCTTCTAGCACGACCCAACGCAGCTCAATATCGGGATTGTCTGCCTCAAATTTGCTAGAAAGATCTTGCATAACCACCATGTCACCGTTGTTAACAGTGGCAATGGTCAGCTGCGTTTTCTCGTTCGATTGTGTTATCTGAGTTCCTGGGCCACAGGAGTGCAACATCTGAATCAGTAGAATGCTCACTAAAAACGTTGCAATCCCTTTGGCGAGGCGAAATGACCGCATCGCTTAGCTCCTTTTTTGGTTGAATATGGAATTAACCGCTCAAACGGTTGCGCGGCAGTTAATTTAGACGAGCATCACCTAAATGGGCTTATGCTCACAAGCTGATTAAAAACTCTATTCCTAAATCATACGAGATGCTCTTACCGATTCTGAGAGGCAGGGTAGCATTCGATACATTTCTTTATTCCAAGTCTAATAAATCGTCAAATGGCATAGTTAAAAAGGAATAGATCACTGTAGTGTTGTTAACCAAACGAGCCAGTAAGCCAAAAAGGTTAACCTCCCGTAGGATTTTATTGACTTCAGAGACTGAGCATATAGCGTAGTATTGAATATATGCTCAATAAGTATAAGTAGGGATACTCATCATTATTGGTTTACTGTTGTCAGAGTTGTAGAGGGAAAGCGTATGTCATCTTCTGAGTCATTGTCCGAGCCACTTTTTGGTGGCATTGAAGCCGGGGGGACAAAGTTTGTTTGTGCAGTGGGCAATAGCCCTAATAATTTAAAGGCCCAAACGCGAATTCTAACGACTACGCCAACAGAAACGTTGAATCAAGTGGTTGACTTTTTTCGTGAGCAACAGAACCAGAAGGGTGAAATCGCGGCGATGGGCATTGGTGCGTTTGGCCCGGTAGGTGTCAATCCAAATTCACCTAAGTTTGGATGGTTCTTGAATACGCCTAAACCTGGCTGGCAGCAGGTTGATTTTGTTGGGCTTATTCGACGTGAGCTAGGCATAAACAATATTGGCTTTGATACAGATGTGAATGCGGCGGCACTGGGCGAGTATCAGTGGGGGAATGCCCAAGGGTTGGAGAATTTCATTTATCTGACGGTGGGAACGGGGATTGGCGGGGGCGGAATGATCGGTGGCAAACTGATTCACGGAGCGCTGCACCCTGAGATGGGCCATATTTTGATTCCACACGATAGGAAGGCCGATCCGTTTGTGGGGGCTTGCCCCTTTCATCAAGACTGTTTGGAAGGGTTGGCTTCTGGGTTCGCAATGGAAAAGCGGTGGGGCAAAAAGGGGATAGATTTACCTCCTGAGCATCCGGCCTGGGATTTGGAGGCTCGCTACCTAGCAATGGGGATCGTGAATTTTGTGTTAACGCTATCTCCCCAGCGCGTTATTATTGGCGGGGGTGTCATGGAGCAACCGTCGCTGTTTCCAAAGGTTAGAGAGCAAGTGCGATCGCAGCTCAACGACTATTTAGATATCCCTGAGATTATCCAAGACATCGACCGTTATATCGTGCCACCTAAATTAGGCGGAAAGGCTGGATTTTCCGGTGCTTTTGCCCTGGCGGCGCAAGCATTAGATGAAAGGACATAAAAGACACATAAAAAGACAATATGGTGAATACCACAACGCGTCGTACGAGCGAACGCAAGCTTGATTTAGCAGCACATGCCGCATGGCTTTACTACATCGCAGGCAACAATCAAGAAGAAATTGCAACAAAGCTCGGCATTTCACGGCAGGCGGCTCAGCGAGCAGTCGCCCTAGCGGTGAGTGAAAACCTAATCAAATTTCGGCTAGATCATCCGCTCGCTCACTGTATTACGCTGGCAGAAGCTTTACGAGATACGTTTGATCTAAAGACCTGCGAGGTCGTTCCTAGCGGTGATGATAGCGGCAGCATACTGGCGGGTCTTGGCAACTGCGGAGCCAAGCATTTAGAAGCCTATCTGATGGCTAAAACACCTACCGTCATTGCGCTCTCATCTGGGCGAACGCTGCGCGCAATGATTAAACAGATTCCTTCGATGAATCAGCCTCAGCACAAAATTGTTTCCACTGTGGGCAACTTATCTCGCGATGGTAGAGCCGGGCGGCACGAAGTCGTGATGCATCTGTGCGAACGAACCGGGGCGACGGCCTATCTTGCACCAACACCTGTAGTGGCTACCAGCGTCAAGGAAAGAAAGCTCCTTCAGACCCAAAAATCGTTTATCACTATTCAGTCTTTAGCGGTGCAAGCTAAGGTGACTTTTGTCGGCATTGGCACAGTGAGATGGCATTCGCCGATGCATGAAAGTGGCTTTATTGATGATGCCGAAATTGCAGAACTGATTGAACTAGGGGCAGTGGGTGAAATTGCTGGCTGGGCTTATGACCAGCAAGGAATTTTATTGAAGAAAGGAACGAATGCAAAGGTTGCAGGCGTTCCCCTTCAGCAGCCAGTAGAGAAGATGACAATTGCGATCACAGGCGGCCTACCTAAAACTAACGCCATCCGAGCTGCGCTGAAAGGAAAACTCATCAACGGCTTAATTACCGATGAATTAGTGGCTAAAAAACTGCTTAATAGTGAGTCCATAGACTAACTAATTCCCACTAATTTGTATTGGGATCTCAATAAAGAATTCGGTGCCTAGTGCCGGGGTCGATTCGCACCAGATTTTTCCATTGTGAGTGGTGGTGATAATTTTATAGCTAATGGAGAGCCCTAACCCCGTGCCTTTACCAATAGGCTTGGTCGTGAAAAATGGGTCGAATAGTTTTTCTGCAATGGCGGCTGGAATGCCCATGCCGTTATCAGAAATTTGGATTCTAATCCACTCGTCTTGAATCACATCAGTCTGAACGCGAATTTGCGCAGGGTGTGTGAGCTTTTCTGCCTGAATCCCTTCTTCTAAGGCATCTATAGCATTGGCCAACAAATTCATAAAGACTTGATTGAGCTGACTGGCGTAACACTCTACCAGCGGAATCTGACCGTAGTCTTTCAAAATTTCAATGGCTGGACGTTGGGACGTTGCTTTTAAGCGATTTTTTAAAATCAACAGCGTGCTGTTGATGCCCTCGTGAATATTAACAGCCTTCATGGCTGATTCGTCCATGCGAGAGAAGTTTCTTAAAGACAAGACAATTTCTTGAATACGCTGTGCGCCAACTTGCATAGAGGTCAGAAGCTTAGGCAAATCTTCCAGCAGAAAGTCTAGGTCAATGGCTTCAGCTTTAGCTTGAATTGCCGCAGCGGGCTGTGGATAGTGCTCTTGATAGAGGACAATAAGCTGTAACAGCTCGTGAACGTAGTCATCAGCATGCTTTGTGTTGCCATAAATAAAGCTCACTGGATTGTTAATCTCATGGGCGACGCCTGCGACTAACTGGCCAAGACTCGACATTTTTTCGGTTTGAACAAGCTGAGTTTGTGTCTCTTGAAGCGTCGTGAGTGTCTCTTGAAGGTGAGCGTTTTTGACTTCAGTTTCATGCTGAGCTTTCTGAAGCTCTTGGGTACGCCGCTCTAGAGCAGCTTCTGCCTGCTGACGCTCAACAATTTGCTGCTGCAATTGTTGATTGAGTTCGCCGAGGGCATTATTTTCACCCGTTAGTTGATGGTTGAGAGACTTAATCCTTTGATAGGCGTCGTTGAGCTGGGCGTTTCTGAGCTCTAGCTTCTCTTCAAGCGTACGATAGAGGAAGACGTTTTTGGGCGGTTCGTCGCCTGGCTCGCGTAGGCTAGAGATGAGCGTTTGAACAGATTTGGGTGGAGCAGGCGTTATTCTTGAAACGCTCCAGGTCACCGTCGCGTTGAGCACCATACCCACAGTGCCAATGCCCTCAGGAGAGATACCCCATGCCCATGGCGACATGCCATAAAATTTGACGCCAATGATGTAGAACGCAGTGAAGCTCAACCCGACGACCATGCCTGCGATCGCACCTTCACGATTTGCCCGGCGATCAAAAATGCCCAATACAATCAGTGGAAAAAAGCTGGCAGCTGCCAGACCAAACGCAAACGCAACCACTTGGGCGACAAACCCAGGTGGATTAATCCCAAAATAGGCCGCCGCCACGAGCGCTAACCCCACCATCACTCGCCCCATCCCAACCCGCTGCGATTCGGAAGCTTTAGGATTAATAATGCGAAAGTAAATGTCGTGGGCAATGCTGCTAGAAATAACAAGCAGCAATCCAGAGGCCGTAGAGAGAGCGGCTGCTAGGCCCCCCGCTGCGACAAGTCCCGTTACCCAGGGCGCTAGCTGAGCCACCTCCGGCGTGGAGAGAAAGACAATATCTGGATCAATATTGACCTCGTTAGTTTGAAGATCGGGCGTAAATTGTAATCGCCCATCGCTGTTTTTATCATCAAAGGTGAGCAGTCCGGTGCTTTCCCATTTATTTACCCAGTTGAGCTGTTCAACTGATTCAATCGGCTGATTGTTGAGCGTGTCGATTAGATTGTAGCGGGCAAACGTTGCCACTGCAGGGGCCGTCGTATAGAGCATGGCAATGAACAACAGTGCCCAAGCAACAGAGTAGCGCGCCGCGCGAACGCTGGTGACCGTGTAAAAACGCACTAAAATGTGAGGGAGCCCAGCTGTTCCAATCATGAGCGCTAGCACCGTGGCTAGGTTGTCTAATTGGGAGCGATGGGCAAAGGGTTCTGTGTAGGCGGTAAATCCTAAGTCTGTTTGGATGAGGTCAAGCTTTTCAACAATATCGCTAGTGGTAAAGGCTAAAGGCGGTACGGGGTTGCCCGTTAGCTTAAAAGAGAGTGCGATCGCCGGAACCAAAAAAGCAGCGAGCAGCACGCCGTACTGAGTAATTTGGGTCCAGGTGATTCCTTTCATGCCGCCCAGAACAGCAAAAAAGCCAATCAGTACCATGCCAATTAGCACACCAGTATTGACGTCAACTTGCAGAAAGCGACTAAAGACAATGCCCACCCCCCGCATTTGCCCAGTGACGTAGGTTAGTGAGATGAAAATGGCGGCGATAACAGCAAGTATCCGAGCCCCATTGGAGTAGTAGCGCGTACCGATAAAGTCAGGAATAGTGTATTGACCAAATTTTCTGAGGTATGGGGCAATCAGCAGTGCCATTAGCACGTAGCCGCCTGTCCACCCCATGATGTAAATAGACCCGTCGTGCCCTAAAAACGACACCAGCCCTGCCATGGAGATGAAGGATGCTGCCGATGTCCAGTCACCCGCTGTTGCAATACCGTTGGCGATCGCAGGAATATTTTGGCTAGCGATAAAGAAGCCTTTGGCATCGCGGACGCGAGTCGTCCAACCTATATAGAGATAGAGCAGAAAGGAACAGAGTATGAAGAGAGTCGTCCAGCTTTCAACAGAAATATGCATTTTTTAGGCTGAGTGGTCGTAGGATTCGCCAGATAAGTCGGGTCTGTTCGCAGAATATGGCTCAATTTGCGAGCGTTGCTTTGAGTTGCTTTGAGCGTGCTGATTATCCAGACGATCCATGCCAATGGCATAGGCAAATACCAAACTGACAAAGCCAATTACCGCGCCTTGCTGGGCTATCCAAAAGCCTAGGGGAAGTTCGCCAATATGTAGCTTATTTAATGGTGTCACCCAAAGCATACCGCCCCCTAAGGCCAATAAACTCCACAGAATGAGGAGTGTCTTAATCCAAAGCAAGTTTTTTCCCCAATAGCTCGTTCGATGGCGGCGGTGTGTCATATACGAAAAAATAGCGTTCCTAGCTTTCTGTATACCCAATTTCTTAGGTACTAGCTTACATTTCTCCTTAAAATCACTTTTTATAATGAACGCTCTCATTGGCTTGTTGAAAAAACTTGACAAATCAAGAGATCCGAGAGATTGTCCGCATGCGCGTTGGCGATCGTTCTCGTGAACCGGCACAGGCGCTATGGACCGCTTTACTGCCTGATCAAAACAACCCTCTTGAATGGTCCAACGTCTTTGCTCGCTGAGGACTCATCTCCGTTGATTCTGTAATTTCAACTACAAAGGCTACGAGTTGTCTCACCTATGCTGCCGGTGATTACCGAAAACAAAGACACAACCGTAAAACAAGTATGCATGCAGCTAAGACTTTGCTATGGCTGAGCGCGATTGCAGTTAGGCGCTGTTCCACCGGACGATGCGTTTGTTGTTCAACCACTACGAAATATGTGTTGGCAGGAACGCGCACCGGTTGGGTGACTGACTTTATGAGTGGTCATCTCGAAGTCGATGCTGCGACGGAGCAGGCGATCGCCACGATGGAGAGCTTGGATGCAACAGTGGTTAGAATCGATTTGCCTGAGTCGCTAGATAGTCCTTGGCGCTATCTGGCCACACCCTGGGACAACAAATTTAAGCCACAGATTGAAGCTTATCTTGGCACCTTGTCAGGCGAGAAAATTGATTACTGAACAGAGCTATTGGTGACGCTGTTGCTCTTATCTGTTGCTCTTATCTGTTGCTCCTAATAGTGTCACCCAGGTTTGACTATAGCCTGGCAAAACGAGCGCTTATGACACTGGGTTGCTTTGCTTCATGGCATTGAGCAGCAGGTTCAAAGCCTTGTCCTCAGTGGGATTTACCTGACGATCGAGCAGTGCCAGGTTAACGGCTTTCGATAGCGCGATCGCAGCAAC
Source organism: Cyanobacteria bacterium J06634_5 (assembly GCA_039820525.1). Lineage (GTDB taxonomy): Bacteria > Cyanobacteriota > Cyanobacteriia > Phormidesmidales > Phormidesmidaceae > Phormidesmis. Next base: position 353,261 of record JBCBPY010000003.1, on the reverse strand, counting down.
ATCAGGGTCAAGATCTCTCATCAAATGGTCAATATCTTGAGGGACCTTGAGTGCAGCGCGAATACCTGCTAAGTCATCTTCTAGGAACCCTAAAGTCTGAACTTGAGGCCTGATCTCTTCCCAGTCAGGCACTGGCTGATTAGGGTATCCCACCTGTATGACGTAGGCCAGCAGCCGATAGAACTTACTCTTTTGCTGATCAGACATCTGATCGGGCTGCATCATTAGTAAATTATCATTAGCACTGCTGAGGGTAAGATTTTCCAGAATTTTTGTCCAATCGCGGTCGTTACAGGCATCTGGCTTACCAACCGTCAGTGACACCTGAATTTGATTGGAAACAGCATCAACTTGCTGAACACTTGCCCGCACGCCAAGGAAGCCAAGCCAATGAGCAATCGTAGTGACCAGCGTAGAGCGCGTCGCGTTGCTGTTAGCTAACAGCTGTAGTTGAGTGCGCACCATAGGACGTACCAGTTGTGAAAGCATAGAGATAACCCAACAGAAAGCAAAATTTCATCCCATATCATACAAAAATTGTCTAAAAGTAACTGTCACCAAAGCATCAGTTAATAGCTGAGGCCGAAGGGCTTTATGCCGGTAGCCCCTACAAGGGACATAATGCGATCGCCTTTGAGGTGAAAGACGGCAAAGTCACTGGCTTTTGCGAATACTTCGGCGATTTGGGGGCCTAGTGCTCGTCCGAATTAATCAATGAAATCCGATCGCCTCGGGTTCAGCCGTGCAATTGGAGAAGGTGATTTAAGCAAACAGCCATTGCTTAAACCATCGGGTCAGCTGAGGCATAATCACATATGTGAGCAGGGCCACTGTGATAGCGACGTTTATCGCAATCCGCAACACCCAGGGCAATGGCGCCAGCACAGGGGCCACTAACGGACTGATCAACAGGGCCACTGAGGTGACGCCCAGCCAAACTAAAATAGCTTGCTTATACCGTTTGGGTGGCTTATGCATTGGCTGGCTAGGCAGTTGAAACCATGCCTCTAAACCCGACAAAATCTGAATGGATTCCCGTTCTTGAATCAAGGGTTGAACACGCTCAATCCAATCTTTGCGAACCTCAGAGTTTAGCCATGCTGAGAGGTGCTCGTTCGCCTCGAACTGAAGCACAATGACGTAGTCTAGCAGGGAGCCAGCCTGAGGGCGCAGGAGACTCACCCCCATATGACCTGGAAACTTTCGAGCAGCAGCAGAAATGCCTTTAATCCACTCCTCATATCCCTCTGCCCGGCCATCTCTTACCCGATGGGTAATAACAGCCGTTACAGATTGACTTTGCTGGGTCGAACTATCGTCGAAATCACTCATGGGTCGATTGTGTTGTTCAATAATTGAGCGATCGCACTAGAGAACGCGACTTATCCTCTGCGATCGCTCAACTAAATATTACTGAAACGTCGTCCTCATAAGTGACTATTTCAACTTAGCTGCATAGCTAACCATCAATCCACGGTAGAGCGGAATATGATTAGACAACAGGCTGCCCAGCCCTTCAATATCATTGCGCCAGTCGCGATGCAGCTCGCAAACCACCGCAAACCAGTTTACTAGCTGCGCCCCGGCTGTGCTCATTCGGTTCCAGGCAGCTTCGCGGATTGTTGGATCAAACGTACCAGAAGCATCTGTTACGACAAAAACTTCAAACCCCGCTTCAATTGCAGAGAGTGCTACAAACGACACACAAACATCGGTTACAACACCTGCAATGATAAGCTGCTTTTTCCCAGTTGCCTTCACCGCCGCAACAAAATCCTCATGATCCCAAGCATTGATTTGTCCAGGACGAGCAATATAAGGTGCATCCGGAAACAATTCCTTTAGCTCTGGAACAATAGGACCATTAGGGCCCTTCTCAAAACTTGTAGTCAAAATAGTTGGTAAATTAAAAAACTTTGCAGCATTGGCTAACGCCAAAATGTTGTTCTTAAATTCGTTGGGAGGATAGTCCTGAACAAGAGAAACCAATCCAGCTTGGTGGTCTACCAATAAGACAGCAGCAGTGTCCTTATTGAGACGGTTATATTGAGATGCCGTAGTCATATTGACGCTCCTATTCAGAGTGATATGTGCAGAGTGATATATGCAGAGTGATAAAAACAATACAAATAGACATCGACCGAGCTTGGAGCACGTCGCTAACAGCTGAAAAGAGCACTCAAGATATGACTGTTATCTGCCTGGTGTGAGCCGAGCTAAGTTGATGCCTTTCAAAGAGCACTTACAGTCTCCCTGGGGTTTAAGATAAACTCAGCCAAATAATACTGTCCAATACTTATTTCGGCAGCAATGATACCTTTTGAGTATGGAAGCAGATGATGAAAGCCAGTATAAAAGCCCCGCATGCAAGCCAGATATGAAAGCAACTGTTGAACTGCGCCAGCTGCACTACTTTATTGTGGTCGCAGAAGAGCTGAACTTTACGAGAGCAGCAGAGCGCTTGCAAATTGCTCAGCCTCCCCTGAGTCGTCAAATTCAGGCGTTAGAGAAAGCGCTACAGCTACAGCTGTTTCAGCGGACTAATCGACGAGTGACGTTGACCCTAGCAGGCGAGGTGTTTTTAGCGGAATGCCGACAAATTTTGACTCAGGTGGACCGGAGTATTCATCTTGCTCAGCGAGCAAATCGAGGAGAAACAGGACAGCTGATAGTTGGGTTTGAGGGCTCATTCCACACCGATACCATACTGGGTATCATTCAAGCTTTCCGTCGTCAGTTTCCGGATGTAGACTTGATTTTGCAAGAGCTGCCCTCCGGCAAACAAATGGACGCGCTACAGCAGCAACATATTGATGTTGGATTTGTAGATCCGATCCTTAGCCAGGGAGAACTCTCTTTTTTAAAATTGTTAGCTGAACCTTTGGTTGTGGTGTTAGCGGCTTCTCATCCATTGGCCAATCAAAAAAACATTGCGCTTAAGCAATTAGCAAAAGCCTCTTGGATTACCGGACGACAGGATGAAGGCTGCGGGCTGCTGCTGCGTTTCTTAGAAGCTTGTCATCGGGCTAACTTCACGCCTAATATTCAGCAAGAGACTAATGATATTCGGATGAGACTTGGCTTTGTTGCTGCGGGGCTAGGCGTTACACTACTACCCGTCTCAGCCCTAACCTCTGAGCCGAGGGGAATTGTTTATAAAGATATTGATCCTTCTATTGCCGAGGTAGAGTTGTCAATCGCATGGCAAAGCAACACCCTATCACCTGTTTTAAAATCTTTCTTAGACAGTGTGAAAACCACCTTCCAGTAATATTTAGACTATCAGCCAACAGACAATAACAACCTGTACGTAGGGGCTCGAGAATATTCAAACTCAACTAGGCAGACAATGACCACAACCCAACAGATATCATAAAGGGGTTGTCATGAGGGCGTTTTGTAATATTTTTATGCTGTAATGCTTTTACACGCTAGTTAAAAAGAGATTGGAAAGTAATATGGGCTTATTTGATTCGCCTTCAAGCAAACTATCGTCAACAGAACTTCATCATCTGAAAAGTTGGGTATACGAGACGCTGGCTTTGGATCAGACTGTGCCTATCTCCATTAGTCAGCTCAAGTGCACTGAGCCGGGCTGCCCACCGTTGGAGACCGTGATTGCGGTGATGAGTCAGCCGCCTCAAACCTATAAAATCCATCGGCCTGCTGCGGAGATAGAACGCGCTGATGTGATTAAGGCGATTAGGCCTGATTGAGGAGTATAGAATTGAAAAATCTGGAGAAAAGCGTCAAATTTTCAGTTACACCTTGCGATCGCACTTCTCAATCACACCTGTAGCAGAAAGCAGAGATAGCAGGCAGTAGGGAGTCATAGGAAAACTTCAATCTTTACAAATTGATAGACCATTTTGTTTGCTGCGAACTTTTTGGGGAATGTCAGTTTTTCATAATATTACCTAAAGCCGCCGTCTTCACAAGCAGTCTCATTAGGCAAATTCGCAGTTCATGAGCAAGCAGCAGGAGATGAGTAGGCCAAATTACGAGAAGACTTAACCCTATGGCTACCGCAACCTTGCCGACGACTGTTCCTGTAACGGTTCTCACTGGATATTTGGGGGCGGGAAAGACAACCCTGCTCAACAATATCTTGACCCATGAGCATGGCAAAAAAGTTGCCGTCATTGTCAACGAATTTGGAGAAGTCGGCATAGATAATCAGCTCGTGATTGATGCTGATGAAGAAATTTTTGAGATGAATAACGGGTGCATTTGCTGCACAGTGAGAGGCGATCTTATTCGTATTATTGGCAACCTAATGCGTAGGCGCGACAAGTTTGATCACTTGGTGATTGAAACAACTGGCCTAGCTGATCCGGCCCCGGTGATTCAGACTTTTTTTGTCGATGAAGATATCCAGTCGCAGCTGTTGCTAGACGCCGTGGTGACGGTTGTAGATGCTAAGCACATCCATCAGCACTGGGATAGTGACGAAGCCCAAGAGCAAATAGCCTTTGCCGATGTTATTTTGCTCAATAAGGTGGACTTGGTGAGTGCAGAAGCGCTTGATGCGCTAGAGTCCAAAATCAAAGAGATGAATGCCTTAGTCAAGATTTATCGGACTCAAAATGCCGAGCTAGAAATGGAGTCAATTTTGGGTGTCAGGGCGTTTGATTTGGACAAGGCGTTGGCTGTGGACCCTGACATCCTTAATGAAGATGCTCACGAGCATGATGAGTCGGTGTATTCTTTAGCGTTTGTAGAGAGCGGCTCACTCGATAAAGACAAGCTCAATACCTGGATGGCAGATCTGTTGCAGACTAAGGGGCTAGATATTTTCCGAATGAAGGGGATTTTGAATATTGAAGGGCAAGCTGAACGCTATGTTTTTCAGGGTGTGCATATGATTTTTGATGGCAAGGTCGAGCGCCCCTGGAAGACAGAAGAAGCGAGAAAAAATGAGCTGGTATTCATTGGCCGAAACCTGGACGAAGCTGAGCTAAAAGCCGGGTTCAAGGCTTGTTTGGTATGACGGCAAGAATGCAGTCAGAGAAGTCGGCTCGACAGCGTGGCAAAAAGGCAGGGAATAAACAACAGCGTGCCCGAGACTTTGAGACTTACTGGAAAGCCTCACTGGAAGACTACGTGACGGCGTTGTCTTGGTCCGCTGACGGGCGTATTTTAGCCGCCGGCGCTGCGAGCGGTGAGGTGTTGTTGTGGACCGAAGATCGCTCAATCCTTCTGCGGTCGGCAGATAGTCAGCAGGGAATAGGAACGCTTGGTTTTTCAGCTGATGGCCAATATTTGGCAGCGGCAGGGCAGCAGGGTTCGGTCTTTATTTGGGACTTGACTACTCTGGATTTGACTGCGCTAGATTCGCCTACAGCACCTCAACCTGTCTTAGTTTTAGGAAATCCGCACTGCTGGATTGATCGGTTGACCTGGCACCCAATTCAGCCGTGGCTAGCTTTTGGTGTCGGCACTCAGGTCAGTGTGTGGGATATTTCGCAAGCAAAACTGTTGAGTCGGCAAAGCTTTGCTGACTCTTCGGTGTTTGGCCTGGCCTGGCATCCAGATGGGCAGCAATTAGCGGCAAGCGGGCATACGGGCGTGAAGGTGTGGGCGGTTGATGACTGGTGCGCACCACCAGAGATGATTGAGGTGCCAGGGGCTAGTTTGAGTGTGGCCTGGTCGGCAGATGGACAGTACCTGGCGTCTGGCAATTTGGATAGAACGCTGACGGTTGTGAGCTGGGGAAATCCGCCACCGTGGCTGATGCAGGGGTTTCCGGGCAAGGTCCGGCAGGTGGACTGGGCGCCCTCCTTTTCGAAGGAGACGCCGGTGATTGCGGCAGCTTGCGTAGAAGGGGTCACCGTCTGGCGGCGGCAGGGGAAGAAATGGCAGAGCAAAGTTTTGAAGAAACATCAGGGGACGGTGGAGGCGATCGCATTTCACCCCAGTGAGCCGTTATTGGTCTCAGCGGCTAAAGATGGTCGGCTTTGCCTTTGGAAAAAGGCGGCGTCTTTACAGCAAACGTTGCGGGGGGTAAAGGAGGGGTTCAGTGCGATCGCCTGGCATCCTCAGGGCTGCTACTTAGCCGCTGGCGGCAGTCAAGGTGAGATCATACTATGGGCACCGTCAAACCGAGGCACTGGCTTTCAATCCCGGTAAGGTTCATAGGATGCCGAGTCTTTGGAAACGCTTGTGTCACAGAGGAAAAAAGCAGAGGAACAAAAAACAAAAACAAATCATCCAGAGAAAACACCGGAGGAAGCTATCATGAACCACAGAAGAAGTGACTACGCCAGCTAGTAACTGCTAGCTAGTAACTGCCAGCTAGGAATTATGGTTAATCTCAAACGCACCCGTGAGGACCTGTTAAAGTCTGTTATTGGCACGGTGCATCGGCAGGGGTTAACCGCAACAGGATTAAGTGAGCTATTTAAGGTCAGCGGGGCCTCTTCTGGAAGCTTTTATAACTACTTTCGCTCCAAGCATGAGCTAGGCCATGCGCTGATTGACTATGAGTGGGCGCAGCTGCAACGAGCGGTGCTAGAACCCGCTGCCCAGCAGGAAGAAGACCCAGTTGAGCAGGTATTTTGGATTTTGGATCGGCTAGAGGCCAAACAGCTCAGCGATCCAAACTGTGGGGGGTGTTTATTGGGAAATTTGGTAGTGGATTTGGTGGAGCAAGATCCCTCTTTTCGAGAGCATTTGTTGCAGGTGTTTGAGCAGTGGGAGGGGGCGATCGCACACATCCTGACTCAGGCAAAACCGCAGCTCAAGCCAGACGTTCAACCGGGAATTTTGGCTGAGCAGCTGATTACAGCTATCGAAGGTGCCATGTTGCTAGGCAAGCTACATCAGGATTCGGCTAGGCTACGCAGAGGTTTTGACGGTGCTCGCCAGCTATTGGATAGTGCGCTGCTTGAAAGCTGAGCTTGTGATTGATTTTTCCGATTTATTTTGATGAGTGATGTTGAAGAGCCGCTAAGCCTATGATGGACGCTGTGATTTATCGAAGTGCTACGGAGCAAGATATTGAGGCGATCGCTAAGCTCCATGCATTGAGCTGGCAACTGTCGTATAGCGGCATGCTGTCTGATACGTATTTAGAAAACGATGTTTACCCGGAGCGCCTTGATGTGTGGACGCAACGGTTGGCGCATAGCAATCAAGACCAGTTTGTTATGGTTGCTGCGCAAAATAAAGCAGTCCTGGGGTTTGTTTGTGTCTTTGGTTGTCTTCTTGACAGTACGAACGCGCAATGGGGTCCGCTGGTCGATAACCTGCACGTTCATCCAGAGGCTAGAGGTCAAGGCATTGGCAAATCACTCATGCAGCAAGCTGCTGCCTGGGTGGTCAATAGCTACGATTATCAGCGTATGCATCTCTTTGTTTTTACGGCGAATGAGGCTGCTTGCAAATTCTATGAAAAACTAGGCGGAACAAAGTCTGAGGCGACTCAAAAAGCTATGCCCGATGGAGAGCTAATACCTTCGCTCAGATACGTTTGGAAAGCTTTTGACGCGCTCCTGCCCATGAAAAACAAAGCGTGAGATCCTAAAGATCAAAAAAGAAAAGATCACAAAAGAAAGCTCAAATAGGAGACTGAAGCCACAAACTCTATCTATTTACAATAGTTATGTATTGAGCACACATAGGACGATCTTTTGAACTCCATAGGATTTTTTCGCCACAGGACTTTTTCATCAACTGATGACATTTTCCTACTCAGCCCAGAGATTTCTTGTATGTTAAATAGAGTGATCATTCTATTTGGAGCTCATCATGGCTGAAGCCACGACACTGACTGCTGAGGTTGCTACGCCGCTGACACCCATTCCAGCAGACGGCCTCACTGAACTCGCTCAAAAGAATAAAGACAATCCTGCCGATAAAACCCTAAAAGTAAAGACCGTCTGTACCGGGAAGTTTCGCAGCCTTAACTATGCTCGCGACTTAGAGGCCTTTGCGATTGATGAGCCCCCCGTTTTACTGGGAGACAATACCGCGCCAAACCCTTCCGAAATTGTTTTAGGCGCGTTGGGTTCTTGCCTTGTGGTTGGCATTCAGGCAAATGCTGCGGCCAAAGGCATTGAGCTGACCAAGCTAGAAATTGCGCTAGAAGGCGACATCAATATCGTTAGCACTTGGGGAACTGGGGAGCTAGAGAAACCACAAATTGGCTTCACAGATGTACGGGTGAAGGTAGACATTGACGGCGATGCTGAGCGAGCAGTGCTCGACGAAATGGTGACACATGCAAATACGTGGTCACCTGTTTCTGCCACGCTCAGTAATCCAATGCCAGTCTCGATTTCTATGGCTTAAGTTCTATGGCTTAAGTTCTGTGGCTTGAGTTCTGTGGCTTAAGTAGGTCAGTTCAATTAATTAGAAGATGAGAAAAAGTGCTTGCACTTGCCCCCTTTCATGGAAAGCAAAAGGTAATTCCTTTGGGCTGACAGTGTGTTTCCCTAAGTTTGGGGGCTCTGAGTCCGGCCTCCCCCAAACTTGGGGAAACGCATTATGCCACTGAGACGTAACGTGTGTATTTCCGGAAGAGGGGGCAGCCGATGTCTAACGTTTAATTAGATCGATCTACTTAGTTCTACAGCCCAGTTCTACAGCCTAGTTCTATAGCTTAGGGAAACGCATCTAAATAACACACCGTCGCCCTCATCCCCTAACCCCCTTTTAAAGACACAGTTTAGTGACACCTTAGTTGCATAGTGTGTTTTCCCGAAGGGAGAAGGGGGATCGGACTCAAAGTCCTTCTCCCGATGGAGAAGGATTTAGGATGAGGGCGAGCAGGTACTTTATTATTTTGCAGTTCCCTTAGTGTGGTGCGGTAATACGAGGCGCAGCGGAGTCTCGTATGACCTTCCTTCAAATCAAAGAATTCAAATCTCTCACTAACTCTCATCATGCAGACTATTTCAAAAGCATTTACCCCTGTTAAGTCCCCTGATGAGTCCTTCTCAAAGTCATTAAACAGTGCCGACTCTCCTGACATTGCGCACCTGCGCAGTGTCATTCACCAAACGCTCACCCCAAAGGTTCAGGACATTGACCTGAAGGGTGAATTTCCTGAGCAGATTATGCACGATATTGGCGGGGCAGGTGCGTTCTCCCATGCTGTCTCGAAGCAGTATGAAGGCTCTGGACAGGGGCTGAAGTATGCCGTTCAAAGCATTGAAGAAGTCTCGAAAGATTGTTTATCTACCGGGTTTATCACTTGGTGCCAGATAGCCTGCACCTGGTATTTAGAGAATACAGAGAATGCTGCACTGCGAGAAAAGCTGTTGCCAGAAGTGGCTTCTGGCCGCGTACTGGCGGGTACTGGCCTCTCGAATCCAATGAAGCACTTTGCAGATATTGAGAAAATTGCGCTGAGAGCCACTCGGGTTGAGGGTGGCTATGTGATCAATGGGATGTTGCCTTGGGTGTCTAATTTGGGTGCGGGGCACTATTTTGGCATTGCAGCTAAGATAACAGACTCAGCGGGGGCCGATTCGGGTGAAGCTGGCTCTGATAACTACATGATGGCGATGGTCTCAGACGAGCTGGAAGGGATGTCTTTACGCTGTAATGCTCACTTTATTGCGCTTGAAGGAACAGGCACTTACAGCTGTTTGTTTCGAGACTCTTTTGTGCCGGATGAGCTGGTGTTGGCTGCGCCCTGTGATGAGTATGTGAACTGTATTCGTCCTGGGTTTATGCTGACTCAGGTCGGCATGGGTTTGGGGCTGACGGCCAGCTGTGTCGAGCTGATGCGGCGCTCTAATAAGCGGTTGGGACATGTCAATCGCTATTTGGATGATCAGGTAGAAGATATTGATGCGGACTTGCAGGTGGCTCGGCAGCGGACTTATGAAATTGCCGACCAGTTGAATGAGTGTACGGGCATTGCAGGTGCTCAGCTAAATAAAGAGATTGTGCAGGCGCGGGCGACAGCGTCGGAGCTTTCGTTACGATCTTCGCAGGCGGCGATGTTGCACGCAGGAGCGAGGGCTTATGTGAAGGGCAGTGCGGCAGAACGGAAGCTCAGAGAGGCTTATTTTGTGGCAATTGTGACGCCTGCGCTGAAGCATTTAAAGAAGGTGTTGGCGGGGATGGAGGCATCGCCAGTCGGATAAAACTCGACCGATGCCCCTCAGGGGTTTATGGCTTGCGTGGCTGCAAAACAGCACAGCTTTAAGTCTCACTCTGTTACGAGCCGTTGAGGTATGACAGTGCTTTGGATACGCTAAGGGAAGTTTAGCCCTATCCTCAAACGCTGCCCCTGAGCCTATGTCATTCAATATCCGCCAGCTCGACAAGCTTGATTATGACGATGTAGAGCCCATCTTACCGGCTTATATCAATGCCGCTCTTGATGAATTTGTAACCTCCAAGGTCGGCGCAGCCTATGTAAAGGCGAATCCTGAAGGCGGCGGGTGGATTGGAACCTTTATTGAGCTGGGCTACCTTTACCAAGAGCTGACGCTGCCTAAGATGACAAAGGGCGCGGTGCAGCAGCTGATGGAGTATACGCTGCCGCGTAAGATCACGCTGATGGATCCTAGCGAAGTAGAGGATGCGATTCCTGAGCTGGTAGCGTTTTGGACCTTTCTAAAGGAGGACCATAAGCTGCGGAGTGCAGGTGCGATCGCAAAATACCTACAGTCCATTGAAGACAAATTTGTCGGCTGGATGTTTGATCCTGCCCGAGGCGGCATGGCCAAATCGTTTATCACCCAAGGTATGGCCGCAGGCTATGACATGACGACTGAAGAAGGCATGAAAGCCTTCCAAGAAGAGTACAACAAGGGCATTCGTTCGGGAGAGCGTTCACCGCTGACGCCACCGACTATGGCGACGCCATCAGAAACACTACCCATGACCGAGCCGCCTCCAGAAGTCAAGGCGCTACTCGAAATGATGGGAATGGAGCTGCCAGAAGTGGGCTCACAGGTAGATCCTTCAGCATTGATAGCGCAGGTCCTGAGTGCGACAAAGCAATTTGGAGCAGCGATAGAACAAGACACTGACAACGATCCTGACATAGCCGCCTTAGAACAGCTGCTAGCGGAGGTCAATGGCGAGGCCTTTACCGAAACTTTTACCCCCGAGAGACCCGCATTCAAGCCTTTTGCAGATGAGTATGCAGACCTGCTAAAGGCCCAGGTTATTAGTGACAGCGAACCTGGCAGTGTCGTTCAAGACTTTCAAATGTTGCTGGAAACCGTCGGACCAGAGGGGGTGTTGGTCAGTGGGAAGCGCCAGCAGCTACCCATAAAATTGCTAGAGGCGATCAATCAAAACCTAGCCAATCCCATTCGAATTGCCCTACAGCGGCCCCAACAAAAGTCCTTTCCTCCGATTCATGGGCTGTATTTGCTGCTGCGAGCGACAGGCTTAGGGGAGATTGTTAGCAAGGGCAAACAGCATCGCCTACAGCTCAACTCAGCACTCTACGAAGACTGGCAACAGCTTAACCCGACAGAACAGTATTTCACCCTACTAGAAGCCTGGATGGTACGTGCTCATGGCGATATGCTGAGCGAAGATCGTGCCTCTGTGATGAGTGTTGGAGACCATTGCCTGCGGGCATGGCCGATGTTTTCTGAGCGAAAAAAGCATACCTATAAAAGCTATGAGCATCAAGACAATCTTCGGTATTATCCGGGCTATTACAATGTGGCGCTGATGGCACTGTTTGGCTTTGTGAAAATTGCAGAGGGTAAACCGACTAAGGGTAAGGGCTGGCGGATAAAATCGGTGGAGATTTTGCCTTTTGGTGAGGCAATGATGAGATTGATTACCCGAGCCTATACTATCAACGATTTCTTTTGGGATTCCTACGAAGAGAACGAGCTGCCATTTGATGAGTTGTTGGAATACTTCGAGCCCTATTTTCCGGAATGGCAAAATGTACTGCCGGGCGTTGAGGTGCCATTTACGCCAGGGCGACACATTTTCAAAGTCTCTTTGGGTAAAATTTGGCGGCGAATTGCGATTTCAGGTGAGGCCTCGCTGGCATATTTAGCCGATTTGATTCGCAGCTCTGTGAATTTTGACGCCGACCATTTAGATTGCTTTACGTACAAAAATACGTCGGGCCGTCAGGTACAGGTGATGCACCCCTACATGAATGATGGCGAGCTATTTACAGATGAGGTCACCGTTGGCAGTTTGCCATTGGTGGTGGGTAGCACCCTAGAATACCTGTTCGACTTTGGCGATTGTTGGAAATTTCAGGTTCAGCTGGAGGCGATTGAGGCGGAGCCAACACAGGGGATTGCTAGGGTAAAAGCGACGAAGAAGCGGCGCAAGGCGGCTAAGGTGCCCATGGGAGAAGTGCTTGAAGCCCATGGAGAAGCACCTGAGCAATATCCAGAGAGTGATTGGTAGCTCAAAATATTGCTGCACGCGATCTCTTGTGATGTGCTCTGGCTAGGAAACGTGTTGACGTGAGAAAACAGTATTTCTCGGTATGTAGCTTCAGTAGGCAACTTCATTGGGAAACTGTAGTGTGCCTCACAATTTACATTTAGAATAACCGTTCTAATAGAAGTAAATAGCCCGCAAAGAAGAGAGCACTATGGCTTCAGTACTTGGCTCGTCGCGTTACCCATCGCGTCAGTGGAACAATCTTACCTGTGAGCAGGGTGGGCTTGATACGATGCCGCTGCGCTGCGTGATTTGCGGGAGTTTTCACACCACGGAAGATCACTGGCGGCTAATGGCCGAGATGCCGCAGAATCCGGCAGATATGATTGATGACTTGGTCAAAATGCAGCTGTATAAGCCTGCGGCGATTGAGGCGGCGGATGCGATTAGCGCAGCTGAGCTGCGGACGGCGCTGTTTGTGAGTATGGCGTCTCATGGGAATCCGAAGCGGGAGAGATTAGTCAAGGATTTGATCTCTTTGGCAGGTGGCTTGGACCAAGCGTTTAGTGCGGCGTTTGGGCCGAGGGCGGGTGAGTTTTTTACCGATGCTCAGCGAGTGAGTCAGGTGACTCGGCGAAAGTTTTTGCAGAATGTGGCGGTGGGGGCTGCGCTGGTCACGCTGACGAACTGCGCTTCGACGCCGGATACAGAGGCCCCGGTTGAGGATGCGGCGGATGCGGGCGGGCCTGCGGAGTTGGAAAAGACCGATCTGAAGGTGGCGTTTTTACCGATTACCTGCGCGACGCCGATTATTATGTCAAAGCCGTTGGGCTTTTATGAAAAGCACGGGCTAAATGTGGAGCTGATGAAGTATGCCAGCTGGTCAGTCGTGAGGGATGCGGCGATCGCAGGTGAGCTAGACGCCTACCATATGCTGGCACCGATGCCGATTGCGATGTCCTTGGGCTTAGGCTCTACGCCCTTTTCAGTGAAGCTGGCGAGCATTGAAAACAACAACGGCCAGGGGATTGCGGTTGCTAAGCAGCATCTGGGCAAGGTGAATGGCCCGGCGGACTTTAAGGGCATGACGATTGGGATTCCATATGATTATTCGAATCACAATCTGTTGCTGCGCTATTACCTGGCGACCGGTGGGCTCGATCCAGACAAGGATGTGAAGCTGATTGTACTGCCGCCGCCGGATGCGATCGCCAAAATGTCCACCGGCCAAATCGACGCGTTCATCCTGCCCGACAACTTTACCCAGCGCGTGGTGAAAGATGACATCGGCTTTATTCACCTCCTCACCAAAGACTTATGGTCGGGCCATCCCTGCTGCGCTTTCGTTGCGGCAGATAACTGGATGGGTGAAAATCCCAATACGTTTAGGGCCTTGAACAAAGCGATTATTGACGGGGCGACCTATGCGAATAATCCGGCGAATCGGAAAGAGATTGCAGCGGCGATCGCCCCCCGAGAATACCTCAATCAGCCGGTAGATGTGCTCGAAGCAGTGATGACCGGCAAGTTCGAAGACGGGCAGGGCAATTCTTTCGACATTCCTGATCGCATTAACTTTGATCCCTACCCTTGGAAGAGTTTTGCCAGCTGGATTTCCACCCAGCTTGTGCGTTGGGACTACATGCCCACTGAAAAAGCCAACTACAACGAACTCGGGGAACAGATATTTCTCACCGATCTGGCCCGAGAGCTGGCTGAAGAATTGGGAGCTGATGCGCCGACTGAGGTTTCACGGGTTGAGACCATGAAGTTTGGCGATTTCGACCCCGATAAAGCAGAAGAGTATTTAAAGGGACAGATTGAGGAATTTGGTGCTTAATAAGGATCGTCAAAAAAGCTTACGCTATGGCCTGAAAGCTGACTAACCCTGTCAAAATACCTTCAGAGCCCTGTCGGCACTTCGGAGCACCCTGTGGATGTTCGATTCTGGCTAAACGAGCTGGGATTGAGTCAGTATGCTGATGCCTTTTATCACAATGATATTGATGATGCTGTACTGATCAAGCTTAGCGAAGCAGACTTGAAGGAATTAGGTCTGGTGTCTTTAGGGCATCGGAAAAAACTGCTGAGCGCGATCAACAAGCTCAGATTGGCACAATCTTTTGAGCAGCCCCTACCAGATCTCGGGGCTGAGAATCGACCGGTAACGGTACTCTTTGCCGATATCGCTGGGTTTGTGTCCCTTTCTAGCCAGCTAGGTGCAGAGGCTACCTACGAGCTGTTGAATCAATATTTCCAGGCCGTTGACGACATTATTGAGCGCTATGGCGGACGGGTTGATAAGCACATTGGCGACAATGTCATGGGTGTGTTTGGTGTGCTGATAGCCCACAAAGATGACCCTGAACGAGCCGTGCGAGCTTCTATTGAGATTCGAGAGGCCGTGGCTCAGTTAGGAGATGCGCTTAATTGCCCTTTACATATACACATTGGCGTAGCGAGTGGTCAGGTTGTGGCTAGCCATATGGGTAGCCATATTCATGATGAATACACGGTGATTGGCCCAGCGGTGAATTTAGCAGCCCGTTTGGAAGGGCTCTCCGGGCTCGATGAAATTCTCATGTCAGATAGTGTTAAGCAAGCCGTAGGCGATTTGGCACTGGCCGATAAGCTCAATTCGGTCAAAATCAAGGGTATTGATCGTCCGATGACGGTGTGGCGAGTGCGGCGATTGGCCCCACCCCACCCCAAGCTTCCTCAATCCCGATTTGTTGGTCGCCAGCAGATGTTGGCTGCGATCGCCGATACGCTGACCCACTGCGCGCAAAAGCAAGTGGGAAAAGGCTGGTATATCAGAGGGGAGGCGGGCATTGGTAAAACCCGATTACTGCAAGAATTTAAGCAACTCGCTCAGCAGCAAGGATTCGTTTGTCATCATGTTGCCATTCTAGATTTTGGGCTGAGTCGTCACAAAGATATCTTTCGGCAGTTGGCTGAACAACTCTTAGCGCTCTCACAGCACAATCTCTCACAGCACAATCTCTCAAAGTGCAGTAGAGAATCAGAATGGGAAAATACCGTTCAGCATTTTTGCAACTATCATCCTGCATTCAAAACGGCTCGAATGCACCTCAATGTCTTGCTTGATTTGCCCCAGTCTCGGGAGGATAAATCGCTCTACGAAGCCATGGATAATCAAAGCCGCATTCGTGGGAAAGTGGAAGTCGTCAGTCAGTTGGTTAGAGACTATAGCCAGAGACATCCCCTCTTCATAACCCTGGATGACTTGCACTGGATTGAGGGCCCAACCCTGGCCTCATTAGCTAGCTTTATTCGTCAACTAGCGCCTTGCCCGGTTCTATTCATCATGACCTCGCGAATCGAAGGCGATCCGATTGATCCGTTTTGGTGGAAACAGCTCCCTAAGGGATTTATGCGATCGCTTGATATGGAGCCGTTAAGCTCACAAGAGTCCTGGGAACTGGTGCATAGCTACGACGGCCTTGACCCTGAATTTGCTCAAAGCTGCGTCAATCGTGCTGAGGGGAATCCTCTGTTTTTAGAACAGCTCATTCAGGCGGGGCAAGCTGCGCTAGATCCTCAATTGCCAGGGTCACTACAAAGTCTTGTTTTAGGCCGAGTAGATCGCTTAGTACCTGCCGATAGAACAGCACTGCAAGCAGCTTCTGTATTGGGCCAGCAGTTTACTTTGCCCATGTTGCGCGACTTGATTGGAGTACCTGCTTACACCTGTGAAAACTTGCTAGAGAGCTTTCTCATTGCTCCAGAAGGAGAAGGCTATCGCTTTAGTCATGCGTTGATACACGATGGGGTGTATTTTGCGCTGCTCAAGGCCCATCGAAAACAGCTTCATAGAACAGCGGCTAGCTGGTTTGCAGAACGCGATTTGGATGTGTGGGCAGCCCATCTGGATCGCGCTGAAGCCGCTGAGGCTCCTGACGCTTACCATCAAGCGGCCACTGCCCACATGGAAGCCTTTCGATATGAGCTGGCGATGAGTTTGACTGAGCGAGGGTTGGAATTGGCGATTGAAGCGGGTGACCGCTATCACCTAACCTGTCTCATGGCGAAGTTGGTACAGGCTGTTGGCAATCCGACCGCCTCTGTTGATCTCTATAGAGAGGCGGCAGTGTTAGCCCATAGTGACGTGCAAGCGTGTGAGGCTTGGATTGGTGTCGCAGCTGGCGTGCGGTTGAGTGGTGGTGATGAAGAAGGCACCATCGCGATCAATCGAGCCTTGGGTTTAGCGGAGGGTGCAGACGAAGGAACGTCTGCACGATTGTTGTCCCAGGTCTACTATTTCAGAGGCACGTTTTGCTATTCCAGCGGAGATTTTGAAGGGTGTTTGCAAGCGCAGCAGCAGGCCCTGGCCTATGCCCTTCAGGTCCAAGATCCAGCCCTAGAAGCGAGGGCTTTAGGCGGGATAGCCGATGCAGTGTATGCCAGTAAACGGATGAAAACGGCGATGAGTTACTACCAACGCTGTGTTGAGGTGGCGCATAACTATGGTTTTGTGCAAATTGAAATGGCTAACCGGCATATGCTGGCGTCGATGATGCGGTACATGCATGATTTTGTGGGTGCGATCGCAAATAACCAGTTGACCCTAGAAACCGCCCGTCAAATCGGCAATCGCCGCACGCTGATGTACACCTACGATAACCAAGGCGAACTCTTGACCGAGCGGGGTGACTACGACCTTGCCAGTCAGTCAATTGAGGCAGCCCTAGATCTGTCATTTTCACTCAACAACAAGCGTTATCGCGCCTATATTATGCAGCGATTGGCTCGTGTTCGAATATGCCAGGGGCAAGCGCCAGCCGCCAGCCGCTTACTCGAAGAGGCTTTAGCAATTTGCCACGAGACTGACCTCCAGTTTGTGGCACCTCGGGTGCTGGGATTGCTGGCGCTGGTCTCTGATCGGGCACAGGTTAGTTGGGATTATTTGCAGCAAGGAGAAACTGTTCTTAGTCAGGGATGTATTTCACACAACTTCCTATGGTTTTACCGAGATGCCATTGAGGTCTCCTTAAAGCATAAGGACTGGGATAGAGCGAACCACTACGCGACTCTGCTCGAATCCTATACCAGCATAGAACGCTTCCCCTGGAGCCAGTTTTTAGTGGCTAGAGGGCGCGCTTTGGCAGCCGTCGGTAAGGCCGTCCCCCAGCGCGCTAAATTGCAGCAGCTGAAACACCTTCATGAAGAAGCGGCAAAAGCTGGATTGGGAATGTCTAGTCTGGCCTTGATCGAAGTTCTCGAAAAATATCCAGACTGACATCTGGCCATAGCGTACTTAGCCAACCACAGGCTCTACTTGCACAATGTCTTGCGGGGTATTCCCCACTATATTCTGCCCCTCCCTAACGCCGATTAAGTTGTTCCCCTCATCAAATAAACCGCCGCCGCCGTTCTCATCATTCGCCCGATTCTCGCGAATCATCGCATGCCCCTGCATTATTAGCGTTGTGCGAATATCACCGCTGATGAATGGGTCTTCCAGTGTTCTACCATAAGCTCCTGCAAAATCAGGCACGTAGAAGTTTGAGACACCGCCGCCCAGTTCTCTTGCACTATTGTGATAAAGGGTGGAGGTACCCGCCAAGTGTAAGATGCCATTCAAGTTCAAAATGGCACCACCGTGTCTGGCCTCATTTTCGTTTAGACGCGTACGGCCTAGGGTCGAGACATAGCCAGCTTCGTTGAAAATAGCCCCGCCACAGCGTTCGACATTGAGTCCACTGATTCGAGTGCTACGCATTGTCACTGCGCCATTGAAGTTGAATATTCCACCGCCATAGAGCGCAACAAAGCCAGAGGCCGTCTCATCGGTATGCGAAATGTTTACATGCTTGAGGGTAAGCTCCCCTCGGTTGTTTAAGATTGCACCGCCCACATAGTCCGCCGCATTGTTTTCAAAATTGACTCGCCGTAACGTCAGATTTTCACTATTTTTGATTGCGCCACCGTCATAGGCAAATCCATCTGCAATGGTTACCCGTTTGATATCTACCTCAATAAAATTGTTGGCGTCACCGTCATCTATGTTGAAAATTCGGTTTTGTCCGTCGCCACTAATGGTCAGATGATTGCGACCGAGACCACCCAGGGTCAGATCATCTGTAATCGTGATTTCGCTATTTAAAGTAATGTCTTGCCCAAGCAAATCTCGATGGAACCAAATACGATTATGTCCTTCGATGGCATTGGCATTTTCAATGGCGCTGCGTAGAGATCCGTTACCACTGTCATGGCTATTGGTCACCAAAAATGGATTTGGGTTCCACCCGGTTGCCGCCAAGGCGTAGTCAATATCTAACAGAAGGGCGGCACCGGACGTTTTATACCCTGAGCCAGTGTCTGCTAGACCGTAACCGACAGCAGATGAGACATCAAAGAACACATGAGATGGCGATTCTAATTCATCAGAAAGCGTAACCGAACGAGATAGAAAATCTTTCATCGTATAGCCTTAGTGTAAAATTATCTGGAAAAAGATATGGCAAAATAAGTCTCAAGCGGCCATATCTAGCTGTTGAGACAGTCGTTTGAGCCGCTGCTGCATCATTCGAGCTTTTTCGGTTACGAAAAATTGAATCAAAGAACTCAGCGGTGTCTTACCAAAAAAATGCTCGCGATACGCTCCACTCCCTAAAAATCCTTGCTTGGCCCTAAACAGGCTCGGACGGAATTTATGAACGGGTAAATGGTTTTTACCATTGAGCACATCTCTAAAAGTTGCCGGTAGCCAGGGAGCTGCCGCCAGTAGTTGATACATTTGCTCGGCGGTTTGAGTGACGGCGCGATCGCACTCCAAATCAGTTTCTTCAAGCAGGGTATAGATCTGCTCAGCTAGCGCATCAAAGGCCGAAAAACCGCCACCCACAAGGGTGAGAGACTTAGTTTGCGAATAGTACCGTTGGCGCATAGTTGAGAGAGAATCTGCGGAAAGATTAAAACCGAGCTGTGCCCGAGCGCTTGTTAGTTTCACCAATTCCAAATAAGCCCCCAAAAGCCAGAGCACCGAGTAAACTGACCAGAGCGAGTAATGTTCGAATGCTTTGTAAGCATTAGCAATCAGGCGATCGTTGGTTTTAATAAAGGATTGAGTAATCTGTTCAACTTTCAAGAAATTCTCAGTGGCATAGTTGTCAGTTTGATGAGCTATCAGTAACCGATCAGCCAACACAGATACACTGAATAGCGCCGTATAGAGGCCCTTTGAAAACAAAGGATCGATAAACCCGGCGGCATGACCCAAAAGACAGAAGCGATCGCCCACAATTTTCTTGGCACCATATTGAATTCTGCCAGTTCTTGTCCAGCTTCTGACGGGTTTGGCATGACAAAACTGTTGTGCGATTGTGGGATAGTGCTCTAAAAAGGCGTACAACTCAGATTCAGGGCTCAGGTTTGCTGGTTGAGGATGAATGCGAGGATCCAGCATCAAGCCCACACTGCACAGGGGATTGGTCGAACAAGCATGATTGTCAAACGGAATTACCCAAAGCCATCCTCCCTTAAAGAGATGGTGTAAAGTCCCTTCCGACAAAGGAAAAGGAATACCATACTCTCCTCGGCTTTCACTCACTTTGTGATAGCAAGGGAGATCTAACATATGGGTAAAGATGGCTCTAGAGTGTGTTTTTAGACTGTGCTCTCTCAATCCAAATTTCTCTGCCAATATTGATCGGTATCCGCCAGCGTCCACAACATACTTTGCTCGAACACCTTGGGTTGCTGACCAGCGAATATAAACGCCTTGGTCATCAATATCAATATCTTGAATTCGTGTATTTTGCAGAACGGTAGCGCCATAGCGCACAGCGATCGCAGTCAAAAAATAGTCGCTGTCTTGCCTATAAATATGCAGCTCATGGCCGTAGGGCTCTTTGGGGATAACTGCTTGCAAAACCCTACTAAGATCATACTGGGTCTGATTTTCCTGGTGGTAGAGATAGCTAAAATGGCGTTTGACACCGTGGGAAGTCCCGATCCAGGGGAAATAGGTTTCGGAACTGTAGAAAGCCAGTTCGGGAACATCGTAGAGCGTTGCGATCGCTCGCATCGTCTCCGAAGTCTCTAAAATCATCGATTCGCCGATGGCAAATTTAGGATGGCTATGGGCCTCAAAAACAATCACCTTAAGCCCATGGCGAGCCAAAATTGCTCCCAACGTAGAACCTGCGATGCCAGAGCCAATAATGGCGACATCGTAGTTTTCACTATTCCTATTCATGAGGATGTCCTGGTACAAGTGAGCGGCTGCTCCTCTGTTACGGCCATCAATCCATAGGCACATCTCATTGAATGAGACGCGATCAGGCTACATCAGCTCAATCAGTATTTTTAGGTGCAAAGGTGAATTCTAAACTCAAAACTTTTATGACAAACATTTACAAGACACAAAGTCCTGGTCGAACAACAAAGTCATTCGAAGTATTGAGAGAAAGGACCAATCAGTTTAAGAAGAGGAAATACTGATATTTATTCGGCCTTCGAGAAACATGAGCTAATAGTATAAAAAGAAACAATAAAATTCAGTGATTCCAACGGTATAAACACGTGATTTCAAGCTTCTACAACTGTGATATAACTCACAGAAAAGTCGGCCACATAAATCGGCCACATAAAACAATCATGTTCAAGAGGCATATTTGTTGGTCAGCCGGCTGCTTACGTCAGGTCCAGATATCGAGGGCTCTGAAGTCGCTGGAGGTACTAGGCTCGCGTTGATTTTAATCGAGTCTCTGCAGGTCTTTGCCTGCAATTTGAGCCCCAAGTTTTGCACCACCAGGTCGGTTATTTTGCCTCTACATGACTGAGTACCCTCGGAATCTCAACGAAGAACGCAGTGCCAAGTTCTGGTGTAGATTCACACCAGATTTTACCTTGGTGGTGGCCAGTAATAATTTTGTAGCTAATCGAAAGGCCTAGACCCGTGCCTTTGCCAACGGGTTTCGTGGTGAAGAACGGATCAAAGAGTTTCTCTTTGATAGCCGTTGGAATACCCGGTCCGTTATCAGCGATTTGTATTCTGACCCATTTCTCTTGAATAACGTCCGTCTGAATACGAATCTGCGCAGCTTTAGTGAGTTTTCCTTGGCTCATGGCGTCATCTAAGGCATCTAAGGCATTGGCAATCAAATTCATGAACACCTGATTGAGCTGGCTGGCGTAGCATTCTACCGGTGGCAGCGGACTGTAGTCTTTCACAATTTCTACAGCGGGCCGTTGGCTGTTGGCTTTCAGCCGGCTTTGTAAAATCAACAGTGTGTTATCTATGCCCTCATGAATGTCCACTGGTTTCATGACGGCTTCATCCATCCGGGAGAAGTTTCTCAAAGACAGTACAATCTGCCGGATGCGGTCTGTCCCCATTTTCATAGAAGTGACCATTTTGGGTAGGTCTTCCATTAAAAAGTTAATGTCGATCTCTTCCATTTTGGCTTGAATATCGGCGGTCGGCTGGGGATAGCTTTCCTGGTAAAGGGCGAGGAGCTCTATTAAATCGCAGACATAGTTATTGGTGTGGTTAACATTCCCATGAATAAAGCTAACGGGATTGTTAATCTCATGGGCAATACCTGCGACGAGCTGCCCGAGCCCAGACATTTTTTCGGTTTGAATGAGTTGACTCTGAGATTGTTTTAGCTTTTCTAGGGCTACGGTCAGTTCAGCGGTTCGGGTTTCAACGGTTTCCTCTAGCTGAGTTGTCAGCTGATACAGTCTCAAATGAGTACCCACTCTGGCCAATACTTCTTGGGCATCAAAGGGTTTGGTAATGTAGTCAACCGCACCCAAGCTAAATCCTTTGGATTTGTTCACGGTTTCTGATAGCGCCGTCATAAAAATAATCGGAATCGCTCGGGTTTGAGGCGATTCCTTAAGACGACGACAGGTTTCGAAGCCATCAATTCCTGGCATCATCACGTCTAATAAAATCAGGGCGGGTGATTTGTATTGGATTTGGGCGATCGCACTTTCGCCATCGAGCGCCACCGCAACCTGATACCCCGCCTTAATCAAGGCTCCGGCCAGCACCTCCACGTTGGTGGGCATATCATCTACGATAAGGATAGTTTGATCGGTTGCGTGAGACATATTTCCTGATTTTGCTGGGACTAGAGGCGAGTATTGCTGGAGGAATCCGGTTGCGATAGAGAAGGTTAAACCCGAGACTAGACCGCGCTCACAAACTGTTGAATTAAGGCTTTAAGCTTGTCAGTTTGGAACTGTTTTGCTAAGGGCCTCAAGGCTTCTGCAAAGGGCCGGTAGCGAGGATCGAGCGCGTCAATTTCATTGGCAACAGCAGCAATCTCAAAAAGACGTCCCTGCTGCACTAAATCAAACAGACGCTCGAGCACATCAGGCGGGGGAGCTACTAGCGTTTGTGGTTGCTCAGTGGGCGGAGAAACACGATCTTCTGGCGTAGGCTGTTCGATAGGATATTGCCATTCCAGCCTCAGGTGCTGCTGGAGCTTTTGCAGCAGTTCATCGAATTTCACCGGCTTGGCCAAAAAGTCGTTGCCCCCCGCTTCAATACTTTTATGCTGATCAATTACCAGCACGCTAGCCGAAGAAACAATCGCCAGCGTATGTTTTAGATCAGCTGAGCTGCGCAACTGGCGTAACAGCTCGTAGCCATCCATGACGGGCATGGCGAGGTCTGTAATGATCAGATCAGGCCTGAGCTGCGAGATTTTTTCTAGCCCCTCCTGCCCGTTTACAGCCTCGATCACTTTAAAGCCCAGTGGCTGTAGTAGCTTGACAATCACGCTACGATTTTCCCAGCGGTCGTCCACCACGAGAAGGGTTTTGGTTGGGCCCTCATATCCAACCACTTTGTTGTTGTTAGCGGCTGCACTGGCCGTTTCCCAAGAGTCAACCTCCGGTACGGTGAGATCAAACCAAAAAGTACTGCCTTTTTCAGGTTCACTTTCAACCTGAATTTTGCTCTCCATCAGGCTCAAGATTTGTTGACTAATGGTTAATCCTAGCCCCGTCCCTTCAGTTTGACGGGACTGTTCGCCCACCTGTTCAAAGGGTGAAAATATCTTTTTGAGCTGTGACTTAGAGATCCCTACACCGGTATCTCTAACTTCAAAACGAATGTGATGATTTGGCGTTTCTT
The DNA here is from genome assembly GCA_039820525.1 of Cyanobacteria bacterium J06634_5. Classification (GTDB taxonomy): domain Bacteria; phylum Cyanobacteriota; class Cyanobacteriia; order Phormidesmidales; family Phormidesmidaceae; genus Phormidesmis. The sequence goes on along the minus strand of JBCBPY010000003.1, from coordinate 329,812 downwards.
CAGGAGAGGCTAGCGTTTCTTCAGGAGAGGCTAAAGAATGAATGCGCAGGCTAACACTCCCTGTATCGGTAAACTTGATTGCATTGTTGAGTAAATTGATCAACACCTGCCGCAGACGCTTTTCGTCGGCATAAATGCCTTCGGGCAAATTAGGATCTGACAAGTAGTAAAAGTCTATTCCCTGAGCTTCGGCCCGCACCTGGCACATTTCTACCACGGCCTGAATCATCGAGGGGAGATAAAGTGCACTGGGGGCCAAATCCATTTTTCGAGCTTCAATTTTAGAGAGATCGAGAATGTCATTAATCAGCGTGAGCAGGTGTGCCCCACACTGGCGAATGACGTTGAGGCCTCGATCTTGATCTTCGGTCAGGTCGTCTTCTTGTTGCAAAACCTGGGCATAGCCCAGAATTCCATTCAAGGGCGTGCGCAGCTCGTGACTCATGCTGGCTAAGAATTCACTCTTGGCGTGATTGGCCTCATCGGCAGTGAGCTTCGCGGCCTGTAGCTCGGCAGTCCGTTCCTCTACTCTGGTTTCTAAGTTGGCCTTAGCGTCTTCTAGGGCGCTGAATGTTTGACGGAGCTGCTGGGCCATTTGATTGAAGACGCTGGCGAGTAGGCCAAGTTCGTTGCGTGATCGCACACTCACCTGGGTCTCTAAATTACCTTCGCTAATTTGAGTTGCGGCCAACGTTAGGCGCTGAAGCGGCGACACGAGCCAGCGCGCAAACACAATCCCCATCGCACCTGTGAGTAACATCGCCAGGGCCATCACCCCTATCATGGCCCGGTTCATACGGTGAACGGGCGATCGCACTTCTGCCATGGGTAGTTCTGAGATGACTCGCCAATTCACGCTGTAGACATAGCTGCTAGCACCCAGGACCTCTGTGCCCCGCAATCCCTGATAAGTAGAAAATCCCTCTGCCGGATCGCTTTCTAAATGGGCCAGCAGAGGACGGTTAGAAATGTCTTCTAGGGCAAATTTATCGTAGGCTTCGGTTTCACTCCGCTGCTTGGCAATAATGCGCTGCTGGTCATCAACCACGTAGGTATAGCCCGTTTCACCGACGCGGGCTTGGGACACCGTGAAGTTTAAAAATTGCAGGTTTACCTGAGCTACCAATGCGCCGTTCGTGCGATCGTCAGCATCTTTAATAGGGACTGCGATAGTGATCACAGGACTATTTGTTCTGGGGCTGATGCTCACGGGGCTAGTATATGTTTTACCTGCCGTCACCATCGGTAAAAACCCCAGGTCTTCAGCGAGCTCAAGGGGGAGTTGGGTCGGGTCGGGGTTAAATGGAGCCACCCCCACTAGGACCTCGCCTTCAAGGTTAAAAATACCGGCGGCTTCATAGGCGTCATCTAAGCGGGCTAATCCTTCTAGCAAGTCTTGTTGAACCGGCTTAGGTAAGGTTGTCAGACCACGGACGCGTTCTAGATACTTCAGCTCTGCCTGGAAATCTTGAAGGTAGGTTTCAATGCTTTGGGCAACGGTGTGCGATCGCGCTTGCTGAAGGGCCTGATGTTCTTCGAGCTGAACGTTGGCGCTCATCTTAATCAGCACAGTGCTCGTGAGGAGCACACTCAACATCACAATCGTGACGGACCCATAGCGCAGCAGATTCGCAATGGAGAGCAGCGAAGCGGTTCGATTCTGTTGCTTTTCTTGTTTATTGAGTGATTTTTGAGGCGATTTCTGAGGCTGTTGTATTGGCTGCTTTCTGGAATCGTGTGGCTGCGATAAACTGCTCATAGGATGATATTCGCGGACTGTTGAAATGACTTTTTTCTAGAAGCGCCTTTTGCTCGCTCGCGCTAAATCAAAATTCTTTCTTGACGGGAGAGATCGAGTGAGAGCCCAAAGGCCTGCGGGCCACCCACCTGTTTCAAGGCGCGCTTAACAAACGTGTCATCGACTAGGTCTTGCGAGACCTGCTCAGGCACGAGCCCTTTTAAAAAGTCGGCGTTGCCACCCACGAGCGTTTCTTGTAAGGCAGCGACTAAATCAGTCGTATAAGACGGAAACGGGTAGGGCTGAAAATCGATGCGGCGCGATCGCCATTCTGGATTGATCAGCGCCCCGGTGCGGTAGTAAAAGTCGTTGTCGTAATAGGTCATCACCCGCTCTAATACCGGCAATTCGTAGGGCATGTATTGCCCCCCATCTTTAGAGAGAAGGTAGGCCAGTTCAGGCCGGTTGGCTTTGGACCACTGCTGCGCTTTGACAATGCTATTAACCACAGCTTGGGTCCAGTCGGGTCGTTGGGTAATGTCGTCTTCGTGCATGAACACCACACAACAGGCATGATCTTTCCAAATATCGCCAGTCAAACGCAACAGTTTGCCGCTTTGATTGAGTTCTGCCGCAGAGTTATAGGGTTCAGCAACGGTATAGCCCGCAATGCTACCGGCTTGGAGGGCTTTGAGCATGTCGGGTGGCGGTAACACCACCAAGCGTACTTCGTTGTTTTCTAGCGGGACATTTTGGGGTTTCATCACCGCTTCCAACCCATGCTGTCGCAGCAGCATTTGCAACACAATGTTGTGGATGGAATACCAAAAAGGAACAGCCACATCTCGCCCGGCGAGATCTTCGGGTTTGTTGATACTGGGAATCACCGTAATCGCCGAACCATTGGTATGATTCCAGGCGACAACTTTGCCCGGGAAGTTTTGACCGTAGCGCAGCCAAAGGGTGGTCGGCATTAATAAATGGACAACATTAACTTCTCTGTTCATGAAGGCGTTGGCGATCGCATCCCAAGACCGAAATTTTTGCGGCAGCTCAGCCTCTAAGCCTTCCGCTTTATAAAAACCGCGATCATAAGCAGCCAGCAGCGCCGCCGCATCGGTAATCGGAAGATACCCTGTTTTTACCGGTTGCTCGTTGCTGGCATTCAATGGCGATTGTCTACAGCTGCCCAGGCTTGCAGATACCCCTAACGAGGTTGCAAACAAACTGCTCAGGCGAATAAACTGTCGTCGATTGAGATGGGATGGATTGAATAAGTGCTCAGCGCGTACAACCATGACCGCAGATGGATTATGTTATGGATACTTTCAAAGTGCCCGCCTTCACTGCTAGCTGTACATCGAGCTGGATATAGTGTGGATATTGAACGATTCAGCCTTTAATAACACCGAATAATTCACCATAATCGAGCGATATAGTCGATTTAAACGCCATATAAAACAGTTTTGAATGATTTAACGACAAAGCAGCGAGCTTTATTAGGCTCACTGCTTTGTTCTCCTGAGATTTTCTGAATATTTGCGTAATCTCTTATACCAGTATTTTGCTCTGGCTTACCTACGGCTGTTATTTCGCCAAAGGCGATAATGGCAGCATGACTCTAAACACCGTACCCACCCCCAACGCGCTCTCAACTTGAATCTCACCCCGCTGTAATTCCACAAACTGTTTGACAATACTCAGCCCAAGCCCAGTCCCTGGAATATTACTCACATTCTTGCCCCGATGAAACGGTTCAAAGAGATGGGGCGTATCCTCCGGTGGAATGCCCATGCCTTGATCGCTCACCTGAAAAACAACCTGCTGCTTGCGGCGCGCCAAGGAGAGTTGGATGGTACCATCTGCGGGAGAATAACGAATGGCATTCGATAAAATATTAGTCAAAATAGAGCGCAGCAATGTTTGATCGAGCTTTGCGGTGAGTGACTTATGGCGACCCATAAATTTCAAAGCCCTCTGCTGGGGCTGCAATTCTGTCAAAAGATTTTGACAAAAATCGACTAAATCAATCGGTTCTGGCTCTAGGTAAAGCCGCTTTGCCTCTAGCTTTCCAAGGACTAAAATATCGTCAATCATTTTCGTCATTCGCTCTACATTGGCAGCGACGCCCTGCAAATATTGACTTTTTTGGGTAGCCGAAAGCTTCTCATCATAGCGACTTAAAGAGGAGACTGACAGGGCAATATTGTTCAACGGATTGCGAAATTCATGGCAAACCATCGCGACAAAACGAGACTTTAGGGCGCTGAGCTCTCGCAAGCGCTCATTTGCTTCGTACAGCGCTGCGGCACGCTCTCTTATTTTTGTTTCTAAGTCTTCGTTTGCCTGCTGTAATACGGCTTCTGCCCATTTTCGCTGGGTGATATCTCGGAAGGTAATCACAGCGCCAATCAGCTGCCCTTTCTCGTCTTGCATGGGTGTGCTGATGTATTCCACTGGGAAGCTCGTGCCATCTTTTCGCCAAAATACTTCGTCCGTGATGCGGCGAGTGCTGCCGTCTTGAAAAGCCGCATAAATAGGACAGCACTCTTTGGGGTAGTGACTGCCATCTGGATGCGAATGGTGCAGCACCTGATGCATTGACTGACCAATGAGATCGTCCACTTCCCAATCGATCATGCTAGCAGCGGCTGGGTTTACAAAGGTTACATTGCCTTGCATGTCTAACCCATACACCCCTTCGCCCACCGCATTTAGAATGAGCTGATACTGACGGCGTAACGTTTCTAGTTCTAGATAAGTAGGCTCTAGATGAGTGGGTGCCGGATGGCTAGCCTCGCCCGCTAGTTTGTCAGGTTTCATGTGTATTGTTTTATGAAGGCGGCCAAAGATGACACGAAGACTGTAGTGAATTACACCACAAGCTATTCTCGAACGCTTAAGTATTAAGGCAGGGTGACTACATTAATCTTAGGCGAAAAGAGAGGGCAAACTCTCTAGAAAATTATGTCAAAAAAGATTCTCGTGATTGAGGATGAAACCGAAACGAGAAATATTTTTTTGAGGTGCCTGGCGTTTGAAAGCTTTGATGCCATTGGCGCAAAGAATGGAATGACGGGCATTTCAATGGCCACTCAGCACCGCCCGGACCTTGTGGTGTGCGACATTATGATGCCGGATATAGATGGGTATGGGGTGCTTACAGCGCTGCGATCGCAACCTACTACCCGCGCTATTCCGTTCATTTTCCTCACGGCCAAGGTGACCATGGAGGAACTGCGAGAAGGCATGGTCCTAGGTGCGGATGACTACTTGACCAAGCCTTGCACAGTAGAACAGTTTTTAGAGGCGATCGCAGCCCGCCTTACCCGTCAAGAGGCCCTCAAACGTGACTACACCACGTCAGCGCTCCCTCAGGATCCGCAGCTGGTAAACCCCAAACCCGCCACCATTTTCCCCGACTGTCCCAAGCTTGAAACCGTCTTCAAATTCATTGAAACTCACTACCAGCAGCCTATTCACCTGAGTGATGTGGCCAAAGCAGCTGGCTATTCTCCGGCCTATTTAACCAATTTGTCTCAAAGCTACACGGGGCGAACGGTCAAAAGCTGGATTATTGAACGGCGCATGGTGAAAGCCAGGCAGCTGCTAAAAGAAACCGCTCAATCTATCAAGAAAATCGCTGAAACAGCAGGCTATGCAGACGCTGGATACTTTACTCGGCAGTTTCGGCAGCTGCATGGGATGACCCCCAAAAAGTGGCGTGGCGACGCTGGCCTAGGCACAAACAATGCTGATCGAAAACAACAAAAAACGGTAACAACGACAACAAAGTGAAGCCGAAAATAGAAGAGTCCTACTGAAAAGTCCTAATTTCTCAAAAGATAGTCCGATCTAAACGTCTCTGCCGCTTGGTACATTGACTGAAATTGCCTTTCGGTACGCATTTTCTCATAAGCTTTAGGTGAGCAACACATGGTTTCGACATCGTCAACAACTCAGCCGGGTGGTTCTCCGGGTGGTTCTCCGGGTAGTTCAAACTGGAATAACCTAACGAGCGATCGCGGTAACCTCTCAGACTTTGAGATGGCCTGCATTATCTGCGGGGGTGCCCATCTTAGCCGCGACCATTGGGAGTTTCTCCAGACGATGCCCCAAGCGCCAGAAGACATGGTCGGCGACCTTGTGCGCATGGGCCTTTATAAAGACCAGCAGATGTACGCGGGCGACAAGGTTAACGCCTATGAGCTGAGAAAAGCCTTGATGCTCAAAGCCGCGGGCAAAGGCGATCCGAAGCGAGAAAAACTGGTTTTGGCCTTAGCCAAAGAAGCGGGTGGACTGGAAAATGCGTTTGCCGCCGCATTTGGCCCTCAAGCAGGCGCGTTCTTTGCCGATACCAGACGCCACAGCGCTTTTAGCCGCCGAGAGTTTTTGCGGAACTTGGCGATTGGAGCGGCGATGGTAACCCTTACCAACTGCGCTAGAAAAGAGGAGCCTGCTGCGGATACCGCAGATAGTACCGCTCCTGTTGACGTTTCTGCCCTAGAGAAAACAGACCTGAAGATTGGGTTTATTCCGATTACCTGCGCGACGCCCATTATTATGTCGGAGCCTTTGGGCTTTTATAAAAAGTATGGGTTCAACGCGGAAGTGGTGAAAATGCCGAGCTGGGGTGCGGTTAGAGACTCTGCGATCGCAGGAGAGCTGGACGCTTACCACATGCTGGCACCCATGCCGATTGCGATGACCCTCGGGCTGGGTTCTGCTGCTTTTGGCGTCAAGCTTGCCAGCATCGAAAATATTAACGGTCAGGCCATTACGGTCGCCAACAAATACAAAGGCCAGGTGAATGGCCCCGCAGACTTCAAAGGCTTCACCATTGGTGTGCCCTTCCCTTATTCCATGCACAATCTGCTGCTGCGCTACTACCTTGCAACCGGCGGCATCGATCCTGATGTGGACGTGAAGATCCGCCCGGTGCCGCCCCCAGATAGTATTGCTCAGCTCGTCGCTGGAGACATTGACGCCTACCTCATGCCTGACCCGTTTAACCAGCGGGCTGTGTATGAAGAAGCTGGGTTTATCTTCAAGCTAACCAAGGATCTGTGGCCAGGGCATCCCTGCTGCGCATTTGCCGCTAGCGACCAGTGGATAGACGCTAATCCCAATACTTTTAGGGCGTTGAACAAGTCGATTGTTGAAGCGGCGGGTTATGCCAGTGACCCAGCCAATCGCTCCGAAATTGCCCAGGCGATTTCGGAACGGGCCTTCCTCAATCAGCCGGTTGAAGTGGTTGAAGCTGTCCTTACAGGCAACTTTGACGATGGCCAGGGCAACACTATGAATGTGCCTGACCGGATTGACTTTGACCCCTATCCTTGGCAGAGCTTTGCTAATTGGATTTCCTCTCAGCTCGTACGTTGGGATTTGCAGGGGGATGGAAAGGCCAGTGAAAAGATTACTGACGACAGTTACGACACAGTTGGTAAAGATATCTTCTTAACGGACCTGGCGAGAGAACTCGCAGAAGAGGTCGGGCTCAATCCACCTTCGGATATTTATCGCGAAGAGACCCTGGAGTTTGACACGTTTGATCCGCAAGATCCTGGTGCCTATGTTAAAGAACAGATTGATAAGTATGGCGTCTAGCGCTTACTAGCGCTGTGATGTCTAGCTACTACGCTGTGGTGTCTAGCGCTTACTAGGGCTGTGATGTTTAACTTTTTAAAGCTTGAGGTTTAAGTCGATGGCAGTGAGTAAAGCAAACATAAGTAGCGTCGGCACATCTGAGAAAAAGGCTCCTTTGCTGAATGAAAATACGAAGGCGATCGCACTCTTTCTCCTTTCCCTAGCCCTATTTCTTGGCTTTTGGGAAATCGGTGCCAACCTCAAGCTCTTCGCTAAGGGCATGCCGACGGCTTCAGCCACCCTCAAAGAACTTTGGTGGTGGTCCACTCACCCCTTCTTTGACAACGGTCCTAACGATTTGGGTATTGGCTGGAATCTGTTGGTTAGCTTACGCAGAGTCGCCATTGGCTACACCCTGGCGTCTTTGATTGCGGTGCCGCTGGGCATTTTAATCGGCATTTCACCGGTGGCGTACAAGGCGTTTAACCCCTATGTACAGGTGCTTAAGCCGGTGTCTCCTTTGGCTTGGTTGCCGCTGGGTCTCTATATTTTTAGAGACTCTGAGCAAACTGGTGTCTTCATCATTATGATTTCGAGCATCTGGCCAACCTTGACGAATACGGCCTTTGGGGTGGCCAATGTCGATCCTCAGTTTTTGGACGTATCTAAAACATTGGGGGCTTCTAGGCTAAGGACAATTATCAAGGTGATTATTCCAGCCGCGCTGCCTAATATTGTGTCGGGCCTGCGCATTAGTATGGGGATTGCTTGGCTGGTGATTGTTGCGGCTGAAATGCTGTTGGGTTCAGGGGTTGGCTACTTTATTTGGAATGAATGGAACAACCTTTATATTCCAAATATTTTGGTGGCTATCTTTATCATTGGCCTGATGGGATTGATTTTGGATAATATCTTCGCTGCCCTAGAAAAATTTGTTGAGTTTGGTCGTAAAACGTGAGTGTTGCTGCTGTGAATTCCGTGAATACAGATTCTCCTAAGGAATCTATGCTACCGCTAGCTCAGCTGTCTATTCGAAACGTGTCGAAGGTCTTTCCGGGCAAGCAAGACCTGTTTAGCAAGCTAACTAAAAAGGCCAGTCGCGACTTTACAGCGATTGAAGAGATTACCTTTGACATTAAGCCCAATACGTTTGTCTCTATTATTGGGCCGTCGGGCTGTGGTAAGTCTACGCTGCTAAATATGATTGCAGGGCTCTCCGATATTTCGGGCGGAGAGATTTTGCTCAACGATCAGCCGATTGTGGGGCCAGGGCCGGATCGGGGCATGGTGTTTCAAAACTATGCGCTGATGCCCTGGATGACGGTGGAGGAGAATATCCGCTTTGCCGTAGAGACGGTGTATCCAAAGCTTGCGCCCAAGCAAATGACGCGCAGCATTAAAGAACAGATTCAGCTGGTGGGGTTGGAGGGCGCTGAAAAGAAACATCCTCACGAGCTTTCTGGCGGGATGCGGCAGCGGGTAGGCATCGCTCGAGCGCTGGCGATTAATCCGCAAATTTTGCTGATGGATGAGCCGTTTGGCGCGTTAGATGCGTTGACCAGGGGCTTTTTGCAGAGCGAGGTTGAGCGGATTTGGGAGCAGCAGCGGAAGACGGTGATTATGATTACGCATAGCATCGAGGAGGCCTTGCTACTCTCTGATCGGATTGTGATGATGACTCGCGGACCCGCCGCGCGGGTAGATGAGATTTTGGAGGTGCCGTTTGAGCGCCCTCGCAACCGGGAGACTATTGATCAGCATCCGGCGTATCACCAGCTAAAAGCTGAAATGGAGAGTCATCTGTTCCGAGAGACGCAGGCGGTAGAAGCGTCTCGGCTGCATTAGGCTTTGCCTTCCCACATCTAACAACTGTTTCAAACTATCTTTATTACTGAGGAATTTATACGATGGCTATCTCAGAAATTACGTCCGAGCTACTGGCTGCGAAAAAAAAGAAAGGCTTGAGCTTTGCTGATTTGGAAGAGAAGCTCGGCTACGACGAGGTTTGGATTGCGTCTGTGTTTTACCGGCAGGCGAGTGCTTCTGAAGAAGAAGCGAGCAAAATGGTGGAGCTGATTGGGCTGGGGCCTGAGTATGCAGAAGCGCTGACGGAGTGCCCGGTGAAAGGTGGGCTGGATCCGTTGGTGCCGACTGATCCACTCATCTATCGCTTTTACGAGATTATGCAGGTGTATGGCATGCCGGTGAAGGCAGTGGTGCATGAGAAGTTTGGCGATGGCATTATGAGCGCGATTGACTTTTCAATTGATGTGGAATGCGAAGAAGATCCGAAGGGCGATCGCGTGAAGGTCATCATGTGCGGCAAGTTTTTGCCGTACAAGAAGTGGTAAGTATCGCCGGCAGTTGAGCGATCGCCATCTTACGGGTATGCCTATGGTGAGGCTATTTTTGGGGCAGAGGCATCGCTGATGGTGGCGTATCTTGCTGGCTTTGCTATGGTTCAAATGGCGATCGCACTCCTGTTTTTTGCAGTGGGCCGCGGCGTTGTGAAGGCATCAGCCGTAAAGCGTTAATAAGCATTATCCCTTTAAAACTTCGGTTCGCGGGCTCTACAACAGTAATGCGCTAACGGCAAAGAGCAAAAAGAGACTTCCGCCTAGTGCAGTGAGTGTACGTTCTGACAGCCTGCCGCAGAGCCAGCGACCGCAGAAGACCGCGATCGCCGCGCAAATCCCATGGCCCAGCACTGCGCCAGCAACGACACCTACAGGCGGATTGGCTGCGGCAAGCGCGATAGTGGCAATTTGGGTGCGATCGCCCCACTCTGCGACAAATACTAGCCCAAACGCCTCCGCCACAATTGCCAAAGGCGTTTCCTTCTGTAACCCGCTGCTCTCAGCCTTTTCCACAGCTTCAGCCGCTTCCTTTTCTTCTGCATGATCATTAATCGGCGTCATTCGGCTTGCCTCATGCAGCAGCTTGAGGCCAAAGAGTAAGAACAAGCACACCTCGCCCCACTGCAACGCCTTTGGAGGTAAAAGTGTCGCAACTTGACCAACGAGTACAGAGAGTACCGTCATCAGCGCGAGCGCCAGCGTCGCTCCGACACAGACCCAGCGCCGAGCATGACGCATCGCTAAAATAGCCGCAATAAAGAAAGTTTTATCGCCAAGCTCAGAGACGGTAATGAGCAATAAGCTAGCGGTAAAAGCAGAGAGCATCCAAAATCCTCAAAAACACCTCAGACAACCACTGTATCTGAAGCCTGTATCATTAAAAATGCTGATGAGCCTGAAGAATTAGACTCTGACACTGAATTAGACTCGGTTGAAACAGCTGTGAATACGACAGGAGAGTCAGAAGATGCTGACGCTGAGCCGCCTGATTTAGAGACACTGAGACAGCGGCTAGCGCGCAGGCGCACGCGACAAGAAGGGGCTAGTACAGAGACAACAGGAGAAGGGTCAACGCCTGCTGTGCCTACTGGTTCAGGGACAGAAGCTGCTCGGAGAGATGGCCCTTCAGGTGAAGCAGGGACGGAAACAGAAAAAGGGAATGGTGATGGCGTTGAAGGCCCACCTTCTGTCAGCCTAGAGTACGACGACGAGGGCAACGTTGTTAGCGCGGTTTTAGAAGAATCTAGTGGAAACGCAGCACTAGACCGAAGCGGCTCGCAGCTATGAGCCTGACAGTGGCGGGCAAAGCGGCTCAGTTTCGGTTGAAATTTATTTTGGCATTGAGGGATCAGAGCGATCGCGTGCCGCTCAAAGAAGAGGTGAAAGAGACTCTGTAAGTACGCCTGCGCCCACAGCCGCCCAACCGCAAAGAGACGAAGTCGTTCAAGACCCTGCACCTGTAGCCTCGCCATCAGAACCAGCGGCGGTACCACTATCCCCAGAACCTGTCGCGCCGCAGCCACCAGAGCCTGTCGCGCCGCCACCTGTCATGCCACTCCCGAAACCTGTTATTCCAGATATCGCTCCCCCAGGGGGATAGCTAGAAGAATAGCTGAAACAAACCGCCCAGTCGGTAACATCTACTGACTGGGCGGTTTGTTTGTAAAAACAACTACAGCGCGTTTTTTAGCTGATCGCATGTTGCTTCAATACTAGCCAAACTGCCTGGATTGACTAGCCCAAAATAGTCAAACGAGAGAACGTTTTCTTCCTGAGTTGCTTTTAATTGATTCCAAAACGGCTCAGACTTCAGCTGCGATAATAGATCTTCTCCTGTCTTAACCACCATGATGCTGTCCGGATTAGCCTCAATCACTTTTTCGGCAGAAAGCGTCACGTATCCATCAAACTCACTTTCGCCCTGTAAGTCAGCCGCGAGGTTTTGAACGTTGAGCTGGCTAAGAAAATCACCCGCCCAGCTATTTTTATTGGGGGCCAGTATTGGCTGGCGGCTGACTAGCACCAACGCAGATTGACTATCGGCAGGCGGCTCAGATAAGCAGGCGTCGTACCTGGCTAAAAGGGGATCGGCTTCTACCTCTAAAGCCGTCGCCAATGTTGTTGTAAAAGTGCGAAGGGCCTCCCAGCTATTTATGTCAGCTGTTAGGACTGGAATGTCTAAATCACTGAGACGCTGCAAGGTCTTATCGTGAAAGCCCTTTGCGCCAATCACCAAATCAGGCTGGAGATCGATGATTTTTTCTAAATCTGGCTCTGTCCGCCCTTCGCTAATGGTTGGGATATTGGTGAAGCGAGAATCTTGTGAAACTAGGCGACTGCCGGGAATACCGACGAGCTTGTCAGCATCTAAGGTTGCTGTTAGGTCAGCGCTCAGTGACGTTAACGCAACCACTCTTTCAGCAGAGGCGATCGCTTCATCACTTGCCGCTTCTTGGACAGGCACTTCAGCGTCTTCTACTGCTTCTGTGGGTACAACATCATCAGTGTTAGCGGTCGGCGCACAGGCGAATAGGGCCAAGCTACTCGTAACAACAGCCAATCGAACAAATAGGCTTACTCTTTTCGTCATAACAAGACCTTCCAGTGATTGTTTGAGATATCTAAATTTACTCGCTTAAACTTGTCCGTTCAAATTTTCCCGTTTAAGCCGGCAGGCTCAAAACTGCCAGCTCACCCCGGCACTCACATTACATCCAGGCTGAGCGAATCGATTCCGACGCTGATCAAAAAGCGATTCATTGTCCCAGTAACGTTGATTCGGATACGCGTATCGTCGTCATTCTCCTGGGCAATTTCAGTCGGCGCAACAAGCCTTTCAGGTAGGCGCTGAGAAAGCATCGGCTCTGGCTTTTCAGGCACCTTCGGATGAATAGCAGGCGCTGCTGAAAGGCTTGTTGCGTTAGTTCCTAACGCCTGACGTAACGAATTAGTCTCAACTGTGCTGGCCCTGGCGATGCGAGGAGAGATTAGCATCCAGACAAATAATGAAGCAATAAAGGGAATTATTCTCGATAAAAAATGACGAGTCATGAGGAAAGCCCACGCTTGCATATGTTTTTATTGTGAAATATCAGGCTATAGTGAAATGCTGCCTTGTAAAACACAATATACTAAATGATATTCAATATCAATAAGCAGTCAGCGGACAAATCTGTAATCCTACAGGTGTGTTCAATATGGCAGCTTCGATTGCGAACACTGCCTGCATTGTCTCTGGCGTCAAAACCGCTTTAACCTCTCCTACCGTCCATAGCTGCCCTTGCCGCATACAGGCAATGCGATCGCTATACCGACTCGCCAAATTAATATCATGCAACACCGTGATAATCGACAGATTCTGTTGCTGATTTAATCGTTTCAACAGTTCCAATAGCTGGAGCTGAAAATGCACGTCTAAAAAAGTCGTCGGCTCATCTAGCAGTAACACCTGTGGATTTTGAGCGAGTGCCAGCGCTAAAAAAGCTCGCTGCTTCTCGCCACCAGACAGTTCTGCAACTGCCCGGTCACGATACGAGGCAATATCAGTCCACTCCATCGCCAGCACAATTCTCTCTTTACTCTCCGCGTCTAGATCCCACTGCCACCAAGGCTGGTGCGGTGTCCGTCCCAGGCTTACCAGCTGGTACACCGTCAACCCCGGCGGTAAAACCTGTTGTTGTGGCAAAATCGCTAGCTGCTTGGCAACTTCTGTCGGTGCCAACGAGTGAATATCCTTACTATCTAGCAGTACTGCACCTGATTGAACAGGCAGAATGCGACTGAGTAGCCGTAGTAACGTAGACTTGCCAGACCCATTTGCACCTACTAGGCTCAACCATTCACCCTTTTCGAGCGTTAGGTTTACAGCTTCAATAATTCTTTTGTCGGCATATCCACCCGACAGCTGCTGAGCTTGTAAAGGCACCTGCTACAACCCTCCCACCACAGAACGCCGACGGTACAGTAGCCATAGAAAAACAGGCGCGCCCATCACAGCCGTCACAATTCCCACAGGCACTTCTGTAGGTCCCAACCTTGCGAGCAAATCCGCGATAGAAAGCACTAAAGCGCCGCCTATCGCTGAAAAAGGCAGCACTAATCTATAATCTGTGCCAACTAAGAGCCTTACTCCGTGAGGAACAATCAGGCCAACGAATCCAACTAGCCCCGCAATGCTGACAGCGCCTGCGGCCAGTAGCGTGGCCACCGCGCCGATGAGAATACGCGATCGCATCAAAGAAGACCCTAGCCCCACCGCCAAATCATCTCCAAGGCTCAGCACATTCAGCTGCCTAGCTAGCAAACAACCGACAAAAAGAGAAACCACAATGCTCGGCCCTGCCACCGAAATCTCTTGCCAGCTGCGACCATTCAAACTTCCAATCAGCCAGCTCAAAGCCGCCTGAGCCTGACCATCCGGCGACAACAACAACAGCATAGATTGCAGTGCTCCAAACAGCGTACTCAGCGCCACCCCACCTAAAATCAACCGCTCAACCGAAATACCTGTCCCTGTTCGCGCTAGAAAGTAGACAACCACAATTGTCGCCACCCCACCTAGCCAAGCACCCAATGGCAGCCAAATCTGCCAAATGCCCAATCCTAAAATCGCAACAGCAGCTAGCCCTGATCCGGCTGAAATACCCAGTAAAAAGGGACTGGCCAAACCATTCCTAAGCATCCCCTGAAGCAGCGCGCCTGACAAACCCAGCGCTGAGCCCACCACCATTGCAGCCATTACCCTAGGCAATCGCAAATCCCACACAATGGTCTGATATCGTGGATCACCCTCACGCAACAAAGCCTGAGAGAACTGTTGCCACGTCAGCGACACCGATCCCTGCATCAGAGAAAGCGAGAAAATGACCAACAGCGCCAGCAACAGAAGCAGTCCGGCGAGGAAAGGCGTGCTGCGCAGTCTCAGTAGAACGTTTTTTATGGTGATACCTCCGTCTGCGCAGACTTTTGAGCAGGCTGCTGAGTAGCCATGCCCAGGCTTGCACCCTCAACTTTTCTCAACTGATCCATCACAGCAATCACCTGTCCGTAATCAATCGTTTCATCTGCTTGCACCGTCACCAGCCCCTCAGCGCTGCTGCCCATCTGCCTTCGTACAGTATCAGTGAGGTCGCTTAAAGCGATAGGCTCCTCATCTATAGAAATGTTACCATTCTCTTCAATGGTTACTGTAATCACCGCTTCTTGCTGAGACTGAGACGTTTCTGCTTCTGGCAAGTCTACCGAAAATCCTTCTGCCCTGGTTAAAAACAGCGTGGAGATAATAAAGAATGCCAGAATCGCAAAAATAACGTCAATCATTGGCAAAATATTGATTGATAAAGGTTCTTCGGCTTCATTATCGATTATTTGCATAGGCCACCTCTTTTTCACTTGATGACTGATTTAGGGATTGGTAATGCCACTCATATAAAATTTCCAGCTGCCCGCCATACTCTTGCAGTAGAGCAACCTGCCGCTTGTAAAAACCGCGAAACAAATTAGCAAACAACAGCGTAAAAATCGCCACAATCATACCGGCAGCCGTAGACACCAAAGCTTCACTAATGCCACCCGTGACCAGGCCCGTATTACCCGCCCCCAAACCACCTAGATTCAGTGAAGCAAAAGAGCGAATCAAGCCCAAAATAGTCCCTAGTAGCCCCAGCAAAGGTGCAACTGCGACGATTGTTTCAAACACAGTATTAAACCTCTTTAGCAGGGGTAACTCTGCTTGAGTTGCGCTCTCAAGCGCCAGCCGAAACTGGTTAGGAGAAGCATTCTCTAGCTCCAAAGCTTCTAAAAAAATACGAGAGATCGGCAAGCTAATATTTTGCTTGAGCTTAGCAAAAGCAGCTGACGGGCTGGCTCTGTACGTGTGCAAAACGGTTTTGACTACCGCCCGCTCTTGCCGCTTGATGCGGAACCAAAACAGACCGCGCTCGATGGTTACTGCGATCGCGCATAGCGAAAACAACAGCAGTGGCCACATGACCACGCCTCCTGCCGAGAAAATTTCAGTTACAGACATCTCACAACTCTCTAGAAAGTGAACGCTTACACAACTTTAATCACAAATGAGAATAAATATCAAGTGTAGGCGACTAAAATAAACTATAGAGCTTTTGTATCGCTGCATATTTCACAGATTTTCTCTGTTGTATAAGTCTGGATTTAATGATATCAATTCTCTATAATTTTCGTTCTTTGGAGCACGGGCTGCGCTTCCTCACACTGCTCATAAGTAGTTGATTGCCTATAAGGATAAATAGATAGCTCATTCAATGCTCGCTTTGATGCGAGCCGGAGCAATGCGATCGCGCGCTAGCTTTGCTCCAAGCAAGTTCTTTTCCATTGGCCTCAACTGCAACGCGCTTCAAGGTCCCATCAAAAACAAATGATACAAATCGAACGCGAGACCGTTTGCTTCGAAAACCAACATACATTGAAAATGCTTAAATCAGTGACTTTTCTCATGGCAGCATCGTGACTTATAGCCGGTTTTCTCTGTGGTTATTGTTTCTATTATTCAGATGTTCAAGCGTTGTTTTCTCTTAAGAGATAATTGCAAACTCTTAAGAGAAAGCCATCGGACTAATGACTACTGTCAAAATTTTGAGGCATCCAACCATGAAACTCACAGTGAATCACACGTTCAAACCCCTACTAGGCGCTGCGCTAGCAAGTGTCCTTAGCAGTGGCTTTCTCATCAGTACGGCTCAGACTGCTCAGGCTCGTACGATAAAAAGAGTGCCTGAGCGACAGGAGGTTGATCGCGATAATGATCGCCGGCCTGTTCCTAGAGAGGAACCCCGCCGAGAAGAAGAGCCGAGAAGAAGAGCCCCGCTCAGAAGACCCCAGCCGCCTCGTCCATCGGTTCGTTAAAGTGACGTGAAAACGGTCTTTGTAACTAGCTCGTCTAGATTAGGACAATACGCCCAGTGAATAGGAGCTATTGAATGACTCCGGTTACGACTACAACTAGCTCGTGCCAAGCAATTAAGCTTAATTCAACAATGGTACGGGCTATTGAAATAGCCAAAAGAGACTAGCAAGATTTGTTACTTTTGTCATGATAGAACATGACTTTTTGCTGATTTCCTTCTCTGGAAAGTTTCATAATATTCACTTGAAAAAGGTAATTTATGGTCGAAAGGAGATGAATATGCTGCCTTTCAGAAGATCTTTTACGATTGGATGTGTCAGAATGTTTGCGGTTATTAGCCTAATAATGATGCTGGCAATGATGGACGCCAGTGCTGCGAGTTTCAGCCCCGTAGCTCTTTCTGATACGGAGCCCGCGAACGCTGACGATATCAATCGGCTGCCTGATTGGTTGCTCAGATTAGAGTTGAACGCTGCACAAGTTCATCGGGTTTTTGAGATCGATGCGCTGCTAGAGCAGCAGCTAGAGCTAATCCTAACCAGTCGTCAGTATAGCCAATGGCAGTCTTCTCAGGCGATGCTCTCCACTCAAAGCTGGAATTTTCAAGATCTTAATATTGATTTGTCTCCTTACCAGCAGGCCGCTGTTGACACATCTTTTCACTCAGCGATGCAAAGCTTGCTGACTATGTTATCGCTTGAACAAAAACAACAGCTGATGCAGTATTTGTCAGACGAAACTAACCTGCCTGAATCAAATTTTGAGACAGAGTTTGAGATTTAATCAACCTGGCCAGATCCGTTTTTGAAAGCCTTGCCTGATATTTGTTGTGTCCTATGCACCCACTGTTTAACTACGGGATAACCCGACAGTGCTTAATCACACTGATCATTGGATGGTGGCTAATGCCAGCAGCCTTAGCCACTGATAAGCCTAGCGAAACAGAAAACGCTCTCCTAGCTCAGTTGGAGGCACCTGATAGTCAGCCTGAACAGTTGCAGGCCAGTGACGTTATTTCTCTAGAACAAGCTATCCAAATTGCCAATCAGTCCAATCGCGATATTGAGCAGGCAAGGCTGGCGGTTCAGCAAGCCCAAGGGGCTGTTCAAGAACAAATCGCTAGCTATCAACCAAATCTAGCGGTTTCTGCCGGAGGAGACTACGACTTGCCTATTACTGACAATGATGATGATGATGGCATGACGTTGAGTGGTGGTATTGATTTAAGCTACACACTCTTAGATTTTGGCCGAAGAGAAGCTACTGTTGATATCTCAACCGCTGAGCTTCAAGTCGCTGAGCTAGAACTACAGCAGGTTCAACAAACAATACGGCTAGAGGTTGCTACGCTGTACTACGAGTTGCAAAATGCGATGGAGAACGTCCGTATTAATCAGGCCGCAGTTACCAATTCTGAACAGAATTTGAGAGATACTGAAGTCAGAGAAGAGGCCGGGACGGGCACTCTTTACGATACGCTACAGGCGAGAACGCAGCTGGCTGAAGATCAGGTGAATCTATTGAGTGCCCAAAATGATCGGGCCGTTGCAGAAAAAGGCCTGGTCCAAATTTTAGGGATTGGAGATACGGCGCAGTCTATCTCGATTACGCCGATCGCAAGACAACCCGCTTGGCCGCTCAGCTTAGAAGAAACACTCGCTCAGGCCTACGACACTCGCGCTGAGATAGAACAGCAGCAGCTCGCACAAAATATTCAACAAAATACAGCCAAATTGGCACGGGCCGAACTGTCTCCCGAGGTGAGTCTTTCCACAGGCTATGACTTTCAAAACAGCTTAATCGATACCGCTGATACGCTCAACAGTTGGCAAGATGGCCTGAACATTAGTTTAGATATGGAGTGGACGCTCTACGATGGCGGTGTAGCTAGGGCCCAGGCCAGCCAAGCCAATGCGACTGAGGAAATTGCCGCCAGCGAATTAAACAACCAGCAAGACCAAATCCGGTTAGAGGTGCAAACGGCCTACCTTACACTCCAGTCAGAAACAGAACAAATTACAGCGGCTGAAGTCGGCGTGAACTCTGCGGAAGAGGGTTTGCGTTTAGCGCGTCTTCGCTTTCAAGCTGGGGTGGGTACGCAGCTTGAAGTGCTAGAAGCGCAGAGTGATCTGACCAATGCCGAAAGCACGGTTGCCCAAGCGATTACCGCTTACAACCAGTCCATTGTAGAACTTGAGCGCTCTATCAGTGGACTCTGACAGTGAGCTCTGACAGTGGGCTCTGACAGTGGGCTTTAAGACAGCCTCTTTCTGTCGCTTATCCTCATAAAGAGACGTTAAATTCATGAACTCTGATATCTATTCCCAATTTCTTCAGTACTTGCAAGATGAATTGGTCGTACCGCAGGCAGCGCTAGAGAGAGTTGCAAAATTCATGAAACAGGATTTTCATCTGCTGCCGATAGCACTGTGGCAGTATGAATTACTGACGCTCAAGCAGTTAGAGCAGGCTTACGATTGGTTAGCGATCGCGTACAAAGAAAAAGAGACCCGTGAAGTCTCTTAAAGAAAAGTGTTAGCAGCACATGAGTGCTCAAGGATTACGATCTTCCTTCAGGTTTTTCCTCTTTTTTAAGTAAGCCGTCTTGAACATAAATAACTCGATGGGTTTGTGCGGCAACCTCGGGTTCATGGGTAACAATAATCACCGTAATACCCTGGCTATTAAGTTCAGTCAGCAGTGCCATGACTTCACTCGAAGTTTGAGTATCTAGCGCGCCTGTGGGTTCATCGGCCAACACTAGGGCTGGGCGGTTGACTAACGCCCGTGCGATCGCAACCCGCTGTTGCTGTCCACCAGAAAGCTGGCTCGGACGGTTTCCCATGCGATCGCCCAAACCCACCCGCAGCAAAGCAGCCTCTGCCTGCTTGAGTCTTTGCCGGCGGCTTGCCCCTGCATACACCATCGGCAACATCACGTTGTCTAGCGCCGTTAAACGAGACAACAGATTAAACTGTTGAAACACAAAGCCAATCCGCTGATTGCGAATGTAGGCCAAGCCCTCGTTACTCAGTTGGGTCAAGTTCTGCCCTTCCAGGGTGTAGTAGCCTGCTGACGGACGATCCAAACAGCCTACAATATTCATCAGTGTCGATTTTCCTGAGCCAGAAACACCCATAATCGCAACATAGTCACCTTCTTCAATTGTTAGGTCAATGCCCTTGAGAACTGGTACTTCGATTTCACCCAAGCGATAGGTTTTACGAATGTTTTCCATCCAAATCATCGTGGCCATAATCACTTCTCTCTAATCACTTCTTAAGGCAATAATTGGGTCTAGTCTGGCCGCACTACGCGCCGGAATCACGCCTGCTACAATGCCAATCACAAAGGAGAGTCCCACACCCAACACAATCGACCACAAAGAAATGACAAAGGGAAAATCAAACACCGTTGCGGCTATTCGGGCGATCGCAATTCCTGCACCCACGCCCAGCACGCCACCTACCGCTGATATAGTAATCGCCTCTGCCAAAAACTGACTCAAAATGGCCTGATTCGTCGCCCCAACCGCCTTACGAATACCAATCTCTCGGGTACGTTCCACTACCGATACCAGCATGATATTCGCAATTCCAATTCCGCCTACTACCAAGGAAATCGCTGCGATCGCGGCTACCATCACGCTAAACAGCCCTACCGTACTGGTTAGCGTTTCCACCAAATCCGCCGCACTCACAATCTGAAAATCATCCTCATCTCCCTTTTCAGGGTAAATATCATGACGAACACGCAACAGATTCGTCATCTGGAAATCAGCGGCTTCCAGCAGTGTCTGCTCGGTCACCTTCACCGAAATTCCTCGAACGGCAATGCCACTCAACGCATTATTGCCCACCAACCGAGCAGACATATTCGTTAGCGGCACATACACCTGTTCATCTGGATTTTCTCGCCCCTGAGCCCCTTTTTCATTCGCAATTCCCAACACTGCATAGCGCTGGCCCTGAATACGAATACTCGATCCGATGGGGTCACCACTGGTGCCAAATAAATCATCTCTGACGGTCGGCCCCAATACCGCAACAGGACTGGACATTTTCAGCTCTTTCGTCGTAAAAAAACGTCCCGATTGCAGCGTAATGTTGTTGACTGCTGCATAGTTAGTATCTGTGCCTAAAACCGTGACAGCTGTATTGTTTTGACCGTAAACGACTTGAGCCGATTGCTCTATGTAGGCCGTCACCTGATCGGCTACCGATACCTGAGATTCAATAGCTTGTGCATCACTCCAAGTGAGCGTTGTCGCACTGCCACGGCCTTGACTGACATTACCACTATTGGCAGCTCCTGCCCTCACCCGCAAAATATCGGCTCCTAGCCCCTGTAAATTTGCTTCTGTTGCTGTCTGTACACCTTGCCCGACCGAGGTCACCGCAATGACGGCTGTGATGCCAATAATCACGCCTAACATGGTGAGAACAGTGCGCAGTTTGTTGCTCCACAGCGCTGCGATCGCCATCCTCAAAACTTCTACGACAGACAGCGAAGGTAGCGTTTTTTTAACGGAAACCCTTCCCTTTGACAACAGCATTTTAACCACCGCCTCTAGGAGCACCACTATCTCTAGGAGCACCACTACCTCTAGGAACACCACTACCAGGTCCACCGCCACCAGGTCCACTGCCACCACGAGCACCGCCAGGACCACCGGGACCGCCGCCAATATTTCGTCGGTTCTCAGGCAACCCCTCAGCCGCACTCAGTACAATCTGTTCATGCCCTTCAAGACCTGTAACCACCTCTGTTTTATCATCAACGGTTAGCCCCGTCTCAATCGGGAGAAACCGAGGTGTACCCTCCGGACCCATCACCAAAACCCCTTCTCCTTGATCTTCTCGCACAATCGCGACTGTAGGCACTACCAGCACGTCAGCGAGTTCACCTGCCTGGAATTCCACATCAACATTCATCCCAGGGCGTAGTTCAGTCTTGGCCGCCTCAGACAAATCTACTCGCACCTCAAAGCTCGTGACATTAGAGGTCACCGTTGCCTGTTCAGCCACTTGAGCGACAGCGCCTTCAAACGTCCGATCAGGAAACGCATCGGCACGAATACTCGCGGGTTGACCGGGTTGAATTTGAGCAATGTCGGTTTCTGCAACATTAGCCACGACCTGATAATTGAAAGCCAAAGAGAGAATAGAAGAAGAAGAGGAAGACGTCGTTTCGCTGGCAGCTGTAGACGGAGAGACAAAATCCCCTGGATCAGCATAACGGGCCGTCACAATGCCACCAAAAGGAGCCCGAATTGCGGTATCTTCAATCTGGGTTTCAATCGTTGTTAGAGCACCCCTAGCCTGTAGCACTTGTGCTTCAGCCTGGGAAATTTCTTCTAAACGGCTGCCTGCTCGGATTAAATTGAGTGCCTGCTGCGCGCTATTTACTTCTGCTTTAGCCGTGTCACGAGCAGTCCGATACCCCGTAGTTTCTTCCGCAGAAATCGCCCCTTTAGCATACAGTAACTCATAGCGTTGCAACACTTCCTCTGACTGACTCAGGTTCGCTGCGGCGCTCTCTAAAGCAGCCTCAGATTGAGCAATCTCTTGATCCCGATTCCCTGCGACCAGCATCGCCAAATTCGCTTCTGTCGCTGCTAGCTCTCCTTGCGCCTGAATCAACTGCCCTTGCAAGTCAGAATCATCCATATAGGCAACAATCTCTCCTTCTTCTACCGCATCGCCCTCACTCGCCATGACAGCTTCTAATCGCTCAGACGTTTTAGGACTCACATTGGTCAGCTGTTCAGGTTCTACCGTGCCGTTGGCAGTCACGGTAATCGGCAGGGTTGTTGTTGCGACAGAAACCGTTTGAGTTTTTTCCTGTTCTATGGCCTGGGGCAGTAGAACAAACTGCTGATATGCAAAATAGCCACCTCCTGTGAATAACCCTATAAAAAGAAGACTGGCACCACCTTGAACCAGGCGGCGCTTCGTTGGCCATTTAAAAAGGGCTGTTGTCAAAGAGCCAGAAACCTGTTCAACGGGCGCAGGCAGCTGAGTTCTCATCGCAGGTTTCATCGCATTCGCTCTGGTTACTGCTCATACGGTAATATCTGCGATCGCCCTTTCCATCGGTCAAAAGTCACCACTGACCCATGACGTTTTTCATAAATTATGCAGCTATAGCAAACAAAAGCTAAAGCCTCTTGCGTTTGTTGAAGTATAAGGGCTTAAAAAAAAGCGGGTGACGCGATTCGAACGCGCGACAGTCTGCTTGGGAAGCAGATACTCTACCACTGAGTTACACCCGCAAAGGAGCCCCCATTATGCCTACTCCTTTAGGTAATGTCTAGAGCTGTGGTACGAATATTCACAAAAATCCAGGAAGGCTGGTTTATTCGTCTTCCTTTTTTTCTTCTGCCTCACCTTCAACTTTGAAAGAGCGGGCCATGATTTCTCCGTTTTTACGAACGGGGACATCTTTTTCAGGAAACTCGTAGGTGCCTCGCTCGCCGCCGTCTATATGCAGCAGTACCCACAGCTTTTCATCTATATAGGGGGCTTCCCACAGGTCTACCACAATGTCTTCGCTGTCGCCTGAGTCAACGCGGGCTTCGCCAATACTTTCAGGCAGTACAATACTGCCATCTTCACGGCTTTTGTGAATCGATACCCAACCGTCACGAGAGGTCGCTACTTTCTTAACAACTATTTGACCCGCCGTTTTTTGAGAGTCAATCTCTAGTTTGACGTTCTTTTGCTCAACGCCTGCGGTATCGTTTGTGTCATCCTCCTTTTCACTGTCTTCTGCATCACTGTTTTCTGCATCAATATCGTCTGCGTCGCTGATAACTGCTGCGGGATCTTCAGTGTCAGAGGAGGCAGTGTCCTGTGCGGGTGACTCAGTCGAGTCACTTGTGCTTTCAGGGGGCAGGTTAGAGGCGCTAATGGGAGATTCGCCGCCTGAGCAACCGGTCAGTAAGAGTGTTACGAACAGGAAAATGGATAGGTATTTTGATCGGTATTTCATAGAGCTTTCTTTAATGGGGAGGTGCTGCCCTGGTGTGTATTTTAGGCTAATTTCTGCCTTCACAAAAATTAGCGGCCACTTTGTTAGCTGTCTTACAGCAGTACTGATTGGGCAAGCCGTCTGGTCAAAGTGTGCGGTTGGGCTTAGCCTACAATAATTTGAACTAAAGAGCAGAAGGTAGAGGCTTTATGGACAGGCGCATCAGCAAAATACTTGGCTTTGTCGCGTTGATTACCTTGATTGCAGTCCCTGTGATTGTGCTTAAGCAGCTCGGTATTGGCAAGGCGGAAATTCAGGCTTTTGTAGAGCAGCTTGGCATTTGGGCCCCGATGGGCCTGTTTGTATTGCGCTTTACCAGCGTGTTGGTGCCGGCTTTGCCAGGGACGGCCTATTCTATATTGGCAGGTGGGCTGCTGGGCTTTTGGAAAGGCTTAGCTGTGGTGTGTTTCTCAGATTTTCTGTCTTGCTCTTTGTGCTTTTGGCTGGCCTCTCGCTACGGACGTCAGGTAATTCGTAAGCTGGTCGGCGATCGCTTTATGGGACGAGTCGATAACTTTAGCCAACGACATTTGGAGGGCAACTTTTTTCTGATGACGGCGTTTTTGATGTCGAGCTTTTTTGACTTTGTCGCTTATGGTGTGGGTCTTGCTCGGACACCTTGGCAAAAATTTATGCCTGCATTAGTGGTGAGTATTGCAGTTTCTAATCCGCCCTTTGTGGCGTTAGGTGCCGGCATTTTAGCTGAGAAAAAAATCCTTATTTTTGCGTTAGGAGGGCTCTTTTTGCTGGCGCTTTTCTTGGGCTGGCTAAGGCGAGACCAAGGCCTTCCTGAAGCCTAATGGGCCTGATGCTAGACCTCCATTGCGAACCATAACCGCCTTTAAGCAAAAAGAAAATTAAGTACAGGCTAACTTTAGAGGATACCTCTGGTGATACTAACTATGGTTGGCAGCAAAGTGCGTTCCTCCAATGCTGGCTAATGACTGTACCATTGGCCTTATTCGAGCTACCTGTTGCTCTATACGATTAATGCTCTATATGATTAAGGAGGCATCGTTGAAGAGGTACGGTTTCTCTAGTACGTTTGCTTTAGTGTATTTGCTCTATATGATTGAAAAGTCTTATTAATACAGAGACGATGATCGAAAAGGCACGATTTATTTAAAGAGTCATTATTAAAGAGGCCATGAGTCTCTATATGATTGCAAAGGCCATGAGTATAGATAGCCTCAAAACTTTCCTGACGTTGACATCCTCTATGAATGCGCAGTTTCAGTTGCCTGAATGGCGAATTTTGATTATTGAAGATGATCCCTTAGTACAGTTGGGGATTGAGCAAGCGCTTGTAAGCCATAGCGAATTGACGATTCTGGGCATTGTTGACGATGGCTATTTGGCGGTGGAGTCGGCGTTGGCCCAAAAGCCGGAGCTGATACTGATGGATATTGGTTTGCCGGGGATAGATGGCATCGAGACAACTCGGCAAATTAAAGCGCAGCTGCCAGAAACTAAGGTGATTATGCTGACTTCGCACACCAGTGAAACGGAGGTACTGGCGTCCTTTTCGAGTGGGGCA
Organism: Cyanobacteria bacterium J06634_5; assembly: GCA_039820525.1. GTDB lineage: Bacteria > Cyanobacteriota > Cyanobacteriia > Phormidesmidales > Phormidesmidaceae > Phormidesmis. The sequence goes on along the minus strand of JBCBPY010000003.1, from coordinate 304,676 downwards.
GAAGCCTATTGTATTAAGGGTGGCAGTATTGATGTGTTGCTGACAGCGATCGCAACGGTTGCTCAGGGCGGCGTGTATTTGGATGCGCGAATTGCGCATATTGTTGTGCAGTGCTTCCAGTCGCTGCCAGATGGCAACAAACCGCCGGTCGAGCACGGCTTGAGTGAACGGGAAATGGAGGTGCTGGTGCTGCTGGTAGAAGGACTGAGTAATCCTGCGATCGCAAAACGGCTATTTATTAGTCCGAATACGGTGAAGGCCCACATGAGAGGGCTGATGAATAAGCTAGAGGCCAGCGATCGCGTCCAGGTTGCCGTTAAAGCGCTACGAGCTGGGCTAGTATAATGTGCGCTGGTGATTGAACGATTGACTCTCATCATCGCTAATCGTGCAGATTCTACTATCCTAGAGTCATGTCAATCCTCTCTTCTGAGTCAAAACCATTAAACGATAGCGATCGGCTTATTTTTGCCGACGAATCGCCGTTTGAGGATATTGAACGCGCTACTGAGGCGGAAAATGCCTGGAAGGTAATGCTGGTTGACGATGAGCCTTCTGTGCATCAGGCGACCAAAGTCGCTTTAAAGTTTTTTTCGTTTGAAGATAGGCCGCTGAACTTTGTCTCGGCGTATTCTGCCAAAGAGGCGCGCACGCTAATTGCCGACAACCCGGATACGGCCCTGATTTTACTCGATGTGATTATGGAGAGTCAGGATGCGGGCCTTCAAGTCGCTAAATATATTCGTGAAGAACTGGAAAACCATACCGTTCGGATTGTGCTTAGAACCGGACAGCCCGGACAGGTCCCTGAAGAGTCAGTGGTGGTGGACTATGATATTAACGACTACAAAACAAAGCTAGAACTCACTCAAAAAAAGCTGTTTACCACGCTGGTGGCTAGCCTTAGAGCCTATCGAGATTTGCTAGCACTAGCACAGTCGCAAGAGGCTCTACAGGCGTTTAATCAAAACTTAGAAACCCTCGTGCTTAGCCGCACTGAGGCCCTAAAGCACGAAGTAGAAGAGCGCGAAAAGGCACAGGAAGCGCTAAAAATATATATTCATGCGCTCACTCACGACTTGCGCAATCCGGTCACAGGGATGACCGCCGTACTGCAAAGCCTGATGCATCAGCAGGTGGTCGATGACAATCCGCCAACGGCCAAAATTCCGCTCTCTATACTAGAGCGTATGAATGCAGGGTGTACTCGTCAGCTCACAATGATCAACACCCTGGTTGAAAGCCATGCCATTGAAGTTTGGGGCGTGGCCCTAACACCTGTTTCTTTTGATTTGCTGACCCTGATCAAAGCGGTGGTGGCTGACTGGCAGCTACGGCTGGGCAAAAAGCGCGTGAGCGTTGTGCTTGATTTACCGCCACAGCTCCCTTTACTTCGAGGCGATCGCGCTCAGCTGTGGCGCGTGTTTGAAAACATTATCAGCAATGCCCTCAAGTACAATCCACCTGGGATTACGCTCACGCTCCGAGCGAGCACAAAAGCTGATAAAACCAAAAAGGCGTCTGCACCCACCCTGATTCACTGCGAAATTCAGGATAATGGGGTAGGGATCACATCCGATCAATGCGTGAGCTTATTTGAACTCTACCAGCGCGGGCACATGCCGAGCCCGACCAGGGGATTAGGCTTAGGACTCTATATTTCTCGGAAGATTGTAGAGGCTCATGGCGGCACTATTGGCGTGACTAGCCAGCCACATGAAGGCTCTTGCTTTTGGTTTGATCTACCGCTTGAGGCTTGAGGTAATCTGGGTGCAAAGGGTTTACCTTCAGATCTATCTCCAATTGATTGAGGCTTCAATCGATTTTGGCCCGAACAACCTGGATCAAAAGTTGCCTCAAATTTAGCCTTCTTGGACTGTTCTTCTTCAAGATTACCCTTCGGCACAGCCATGACCGATTTCTCTTCGTCTACAGATGACTTATCAGGTGACTCATCAGGTGACTTGTCAAAGCGCTTATCCTCAGTAGCGTCTTCTTCGGCAGCACGCGCTACAGCGAGTCCACCCAACATTTTAGTAGTTGACGATACCCCTGATAACCTGCGTTTGTTCATGAAAGTGCTCAGCGCGCAGGGGTATCTTGTACGACCAGCTAATGATGGACAAAGGGCAATTACGGCAGCTCAGCTAGATCCTCCTGATCTGATTCTGTTGGATGTCAAAATGCCGGGAATGGATGGATACGAGGTGTGTAAGCGCCTGAAGGCTGACGAGAACACTCGCGATATTCCGGTGATGTTTCTAACGGTGCTCGATGAAGCGAGCGATGTGGTGAAAGGCTTTGCGCTGGGTGGGGTGGACTACGTTACCAAGCCCGTAAGGCCCGAGGAATTGCTGGCGCGGATTAACAATCAACTACAGCTGCGATCGCTGCAACAGCAGCTGGTTGAACAAGAGAGCTTTTTACGCAGCATTTACAATAATGCAGAAGCCTCTATCTCAGTGCTAGATGTGATTGGGGAGGGACAGTTTCGCATTGTAGAAGTCAATGAAACCGCACTGCGAATGTCTGGACTCGCACGCGATAAAATAGAAGGCATGGACTTGAGCGCGCTGTTGCCCGAGCACATTATTCAAGATCACCATCAGGCTTGTGTGGAGTTGGGCTTACCCGTCACACATGAAGAACCTGTTGACATCAATGGAGAAACCATTTGGTGGCTCAGTACACACACGCCGTTGTTTAATGAGAAAGGAGAGATTCATCGGATTATTGGCACGGGTGTCAATATTACTGAGCGCAAGCAAGCAGAGCTTCAGCTCGCGCGTAAAACACAAGAGCTTTCTCAGACGTTAAACACTCTCAAAGCCACTCAGGGCAGCTTAATTCGTGCCGCTAAAATGGCCGCTTTAGGTAATTTAGTCGCAGGCGTTGCTCACGAAATCAACACGCCAGTAGGCACCGCGATCACCAGTGCTTCGACCTTGGAGAGTGCAACCCAGTCTATTTTAAAGGACTTACAAACAGGTGAGCTGAAGCGATCTGTTTTTGAGGGTTATTTAGAGGTGGCCGCAGAGTGTAGTCACTTAATTTTGAACAATTTAACGCGGGCTGGAGAGCTGGTGCAAAGTTTTAAGCAGGTTGCGGTAGACCAGACCAGCTTAAAAGCGCGTACCTTCAACCTAAAAGAATACATTCAGGAGATTGTGACCAATCTCACCCCAACGATTAAGCAAACGCCCCATCGCATTGTTATTTCTGGCAGTCATAATATTTTGCTACACAGCTATCCAGGGGCGCTATCTCAGGTGATGACCAACCTGATTATGAATTCGCTCAGCCATGCCTATCCAAACTTGGCTGGAGATGGTGATGACTCCGAGGCGCTGCCTTATCCGGCAGGGACCCTACACATCGCGGTTCATCAACAGCCCGGTGAAATTATTGTGCAGTACAGTGACGATGGTTGCGGTATTCCGCTGGTCAACCAACACCGTATTTTTGAGCCTTTTTTTACCACGGCTCGCAAACTCGGGGGGAGTGGCTTAGGGCTACACCTGATTTATAACTTGGTGACCCAAACGCTTCAGGGCAGTATCAATGTTTCTAGCGTGCCAGGCACGGGGACCACGTTCACCCTATTTTTACCCAATCGGATAGCTGAAAAAGTACCCGATTAGTCTCAGTAATTCTCTCCTATTGCAGAACGCGGAAAGCTACAGGCTCTCTGCATACTACTGGCATAACACCCCTCAAGCTTGTACGAGGCTGATTTTTACGCAGGCAGCCAGAGAGGGCGACCATCGGGAGAGGAAACAAGAAGTGTGTAGAGACAAGATCACGTCTGAGGCTATTACACCGTTTATTCAAAATGCTGTCGATCGGGGCGTGTTTAGCCTGGTTAAGAAAGGCCTGTGCCGTGATGAATTTGCCAGCGAGCCGTCTCCAGCTGTCTACGACCACTTTTGTGAGCAGGGCTATCGGTGTATTCGAACCTCGGGTGTCATGCCAAGCGCTTTAACCCGATGCGATCGCCTTAAAACAACCTCCGCCCTCTACTCATGGGACCAGCAGCTGATATTATCTATCTGGATTAGCCTCCATCCTGCTGAACCTGCCCACTCACTGTTGTCTCTTTTGTCAAAATGGTTTCAAACGACTGCTCAGCTAGCGCCCAGACAACGTCTGGAGCACTTTGCTCGTGATGTTTTATTTGCTGAGCTTAGCACGTTTCCAATTGCCATTTTTATCGATGACATCAGCCTTATGAAGGGCATTCCACTTGCATTAGAAACGCTATTTACTTGGATTTGGCAGTGCGATCGCCGCTTAAAAAAATACGACGATCACCCGCTAAAATTCATCCTGCTGGGGAAGCTGGTTAGCGTCCCTGCAAACGAGCCGTAGCCCAGACACCTGTCCAATCGGACCGGTGTAGAACTACCCAGTTGGTAGGCTCCAATCTCTCCCATTGTAGGACGCTAAATTGTTTGGACATTAGGCATGCTTAGCAGTGAACAGTTATCTCAAGGAAAAGCGTCCTCTGAGCTTTTCAAAGATTTATTTCTAAGTATTTAGTGCCCAAGGTTTTTCGATGGAAAACGCCATCATGAATTCAAATTACCGCTATCGAGTAGGCGGCGCTCTGACTTGGAGTGACCCCACCTATGTCACTCGTCAGGCCGATGAGGATCTATACAGTACGGTTCAACAAGGGCGTTTTTGTCAGGTACTTAGCCCTCGGCAAATCGGCAAATCATCTTTGCGTTTGCGCACGAGCCATCGTCTCCAGCAGGCCGGCTACCGCTGCGTTTCGGTGCAGGCTACCCAGCTGACGGGAGATGAGTACGGCATGCAATCCCACACCCAGCGGGATACGCCATGGGATAAGCCGCTGATTGCCTTAATTTGGCAAGCTTTGGGTCTCACACAGGCCGATCAGCTGTTTTTAGAGACGGTTCCAAAGGCGATACCAGCAGCTGTCACTGACGAGGCTGCGATCAGGGCTGCTGGCAAACCAGCAGATTCGGCAGTGGCTAACTGTGAGGCTGACAAGTCTCGTGCAGCGGTTGTAGAGGCGCTGTCAGTGTGGCTCAATGCGACTGCGCATTTATCGTGCGCGCAGCGGCTCGAAAAGTTCGCGAAAGTCCTACTTTTAGGGCTTTCTGACGCCGCACCAGTCGTTGTTTTTATCGATGAAATTGATTATCTGCTGGCCTTTCCAGTCGTTGCAAGAGCGCTCTTTAAATGGATAGAAACCTGTCAGCTCGCTAGCCAGCGCTTGCAGCAACAGGCAGCACCGCCTATCACAACGCCGCCCTCTACAGCCTCTACAGCACCGCCCCCGGCAGCACTGACCTTTGTTGTCTTAGGTAAGCTGCTCCCTGCTGACCTCGAAGCTTGTTTGCCTCCTGCCTTGAGCGCTTTTCAAAACGCTTCTTCAACGCTGATTACCCTTGCGCCGTTTGAGCGTGTTCAAACGCAGCCGCTCTGCGAGGGATTTATGCAGATTGTTGATCAGCCGAGGGCTGTACTGGACTTTATTTTGGATTGGACCGGCGGACAGCCGTTTTTGACTCAAAAGCTGTGCCGAACCGTTTACGATTTTCTCAGTGGCCTGGATGAGGTGCCAACTGAGCCTTTAAAGCTGTCGCCTAAGGCGCTTAAAGCGTGGATTGCGCAAATGGTACGCTCAGAAATTGTGGAGGACTGGCGTCAAAAGGACGATCCGATTCACCTGAGAGCCATTTATGACGACATTGTGCGATCGCCCAATGCTGAAGCGCTCATCACGCTCTGCCAGCAAATTGCTAGCCAACCCATGGTTACAGCAGATGGCAGTGCCCTGCAAGCCGAACTGATGATGAGTGGATTGATCACGGCTGTGAATAACCCGCAACAGGCCGAAAAACAGGACAAAAGACAAGTCAAAAGACAAGCCAAAAAACAGCTACAGATCAACAATGAGATTTACCGTCAGACGTTTCCTTTCTTACAGGAAAGTCCCAGCGCCACCCCCGGCAAAGTGTGCAGTGTTCTCCACTAAAAGTGTTTTTTAATACCGAGCATTTTTCAAATGCTTAGGGAAGTGCAGCTTAATAACATCCCCTCTGACCGCGACACTGACGTTCTCACCCTAAATCCCTCTCCCACTGGGAGAGGGACTTTGAATCCGGTCCCCTCTCCCGGCGGGAGAGGGCTAGGGTGAGGGCGATCGAGAGGTTATTTAATTGCAGATCCTTAGCACGCTTTCCAGCTTTTCTCTTATGTGTACACAGGAGCCTTTGGCCGAGGGTTGGCGTGAGGGCAGCAAGAAGCCCGCACATGAACAAATTGTTTAGCTCCTATTCCTAAGCCATCTATTCCTAAGCCATTTTGAAGTGAGATAACATTTTCTTTTAAAACAGAGCCTATCGGCTACTTTATAAGGAATAGCAAGCGCAAATATTGATATATGCACATTTTAGTTACGGGTGGGGCCGGTTTCCTAGGTCAGCTGCTCGCCCAAAAACTGTTGACGCATCCGATTATCGGCAAGCAACTTCAGCAGCTCACACTCGCAGATGTGACAGCAGTCCCCACCGCTGCGCTACAGGCATTAAAAACGGCAAGCACAGAGGCAAAGGTCGTTGCGGTTAAAAGTGACTTAACTGACCCGGTGGCGGTACAGCAGCTCATTACGTCAGATATCACAGCGGTATATCACCTGGCAGCGGTGGTGAGCGGTCAGGCAGAGGCCAATTTTGATTTGGGGAAGGCGGTCAATGTGGACGGCACCCGGCTGCTATTAGAAGCGGTGCGTCATCAGGCACCGGGCACGATGGTTGTGTTTGCTAGCTCGCTGGCTGTTTTTGGCGGGAATCTGCCAGAGGTGATTACCGAAGCAACGGCGCTGAAGCCACAGTCTTCGTACGGCACCCAAAAGGCGATTGGTGAGCTGTGGGTGAATGACTACACGCGCAAGGGTTATATTGATGGCCGAGTGCTGCGCCTGCCGACGGTGTGCGTGCGGCCTGGAAAACCCAACGCGGCGACCTCTTCGTTTGCCAGCAGTATTATTCGCGAGCCCTTACAGGGAAAATCTGCGGTTTGCCCCGTCGAGACCAGCTTGCCGCTATGGCTGTCTAGTCCAGAGACCGTCGTTGCGAATTTGATTCATAGCCTGGGTCTTTCGGCCTATCAGTTTAACGATAGCCGCACGGTTAATTTGCCAGGGATTACGGTCACAGTGCAGGCCATGATTGAGGCGCTTGCAAAAGTGGGTGGGCCGGAAGCTGCCGCACGGATTGACTACCAGCCAGATGAGACCATTTCTCGAATTGTGGCGAGCTGGCCGAGTCGGTTTGACGTGCGCCGTGCGATCGCGCTTGGATTTGTGGGCGACCTTGCTTTCACTGATATTATTGCCGCCTTCATGCAGTCACATCCGACACCAAAGTAGATGACTTTAAGCAAACTTTTTTAAAGTAATACGGAGAAACCTCCGTAAACTCAGCGTTGGCTCATGTTTTTTGAGTGAGAATCGCTATGGTTAGAAAGACTAAAGATCTTGCCGGGAGCCTATGTTTAAGTCCATATTTCAGCCGCTCCAGCTTTTTATCAAAGGCGCTTCCGGGAAAGATCGGCATGAAAAACAGCAGCTCATGCAGCAGGTGCTGACGCTGCAATTGGCCTATGACGACCTTCAAGAAAACTGCGACCAGCAGCTAGAAACAAAACAAGCTGTCTGCAATCAGCTTCAGCATGAGTGCAATGCTCTAAAGCAAAAGTACACTCATTTGCAAACCCGCTACGACAGCTTGCAACAGCAGCAGAAAAAGCTCCAAAATGAGCACACAGACCTCACCGCAGTTTTCAACTACGCTGAGCAAGAAAACAAGGACTTTAGCACCAACAACCAGCAGCTCTGCCAGCAGTTGCAGCAGCTACAAAAAGACAATCAGGTGCTCAAAAGTGAGACTATTTACCTGGCTCAACAGTTAGAGATCAAGGCGTATCAGCAGCCAGAGACGCACGCGCGCCTTTCAGAGCCCGCTTCGACCGGTCGGTCACCTAGTGCTTCAACCACCAGTTCCCTGGCCCATCAGACGGGCAATCAGGCGGGCAATCAGGTGGGCCACCAAGCGGGCAGCCAGGCAGGCAGCCACCTAGCAAACGGTAAATTACTTGCGCGCGACTCCATCTCCCAGCAGCCAGACGTTTCGGCAGGGGGGACATCCGCCGAGGTTGATTTTGATGGCGTGGATTTATCAACCATCTCTTTGGCACTGATTGGCGGACATGAAACCACCCATCGTGAAGTGAGCGCAGCCCTAAGAAAATACGGCCTTAAGCGCTGCGTTCATGTCCCACCTCACAGCATTGCCAGCAATAGCCGCAGCCAAATCAAAGACAAAATTAGCCAGTGTGATCTGGTGATCACCATTACCAGCTACGTCGATCATTCTGTGGTGCGCTGTGTAAAGCAGCTCAAAGAGGCCCAAATGCTGGCGGGTGAGGTGATTCGGATGAGTTCTCATGGAAAAAGCAGCGTGGTCAGAGAGGTGCTGAGCTACTTTGCGACACGGCAGATGGCTTAGCTGCCGGCTAGACTGGCTACTAGACTGGGCCGCTGCAACCCGATCAAACCTGCAACGATTTATAGCGTTCGCTTTAGCAAACTGCGACACAGAGCGTTAAGCTAGCAAGTGCAGAATTTGAGGGTGTATAAAAATGCACAACCCCCTGAACCATTATTCAAAGAATCACCCTTGGATTCAGTCCACAGTGCCTGTGATGACGGCACTTGTCGCTACTGTTGGGCTCTCCGTAAGTGGCTGCAATCAGGTGAGTACTAATGCCTTTGAAGCGACCGCAGATTTTGAAGCGATCGCAGCGACAACTTACACCTGGCAGGTGGAATACCTCCCCAGAAGCGTCAGTCAAGATCGGCCTAACGATCGCCGGTTAGAGCAGTTTGAGTCTAGGACGGTGGTCAATCAAAATGGGATTCGCCCTGAGGCGGCGGGCTCTGGGCCAGATGCAAAGGGGCTGTGGTGGCCTGTGCTGCCGCCGGAGCCAACAGTAGACGACATTGAAGATCGCCAGCGTAAGGGAGAAACGCCACGTCCGCCAGAGGTGATCAAGGCGATTGAGTACGAAATTACGTTTAATCAGGCCGGAGAAACGACGACCCTACCCGCAAATTACGACGTGTACCGGCAGGCGGTAAAGGCGTTTGAAAAAGACAGGCCCCTGGCGCTGACGCTTGGCCCAAAGGATCAGTCCGTATTACAGGCAGAGATTCAGTAGGCTTCGACTACGCTCAGCCTACGGTATGTTCTGCCAGCTCTCTGACTGTGCTCAGCCTATGGCATTTCCAGCTACTATCTATAGTGCACTGTCTTTTAACGTTTCTTTTTAGCACGCTCATGACTCAGCCCCGTATCCTTTCAGGTATTCAAACGACTGGCAACATGCATTTGGGCAACTACCTGGGCGCGATTCGTAACTGGGTGGAGCTGCAAAAAGACCATGAGTGCTTTTTGTTTATGGCGGATTTGCACGCGGTGACGGTGCCGCACGATCCAAAGGTGCTGGCCGAAAATACGCTGAAAATTGCGGCAACCTACATTGCCTGCGGGATCGATCCGAAGACGTCAACAATTTTTGTGCAGTCTCAGCTGCCGGAGCACAGCGAGCTGGCGTGGCTGTTTAACTGTGTGACGCCGCTGAACTGGCTAGAGCGGATGATTCAGTTTAAGGAAAAGGCGCTGAAGCAAGGGGAAAATGTCAGCATTGGCCTCATGGACTACCCGGTGCTTCAGGCGGCGGATATTTTGCTCTATGAGCCGGATGTGGTGCCGGTCGGGGAGGATCAAAAGCAGCATTTGGAGCTGACCAGAGACATTGCGGGGCGAGTGAATTACCTATTTGGCACCGAGAAGAAGCCGGTGCTGAAGGTGCCGGAGCCGATGATTCGCAAGGCCGGGGCGCGGGTGATGAGCCTCACCGACGGCACCAAAAAAATGTCGAAATCTGATCCATCGGAGCAAAGCCGAATTGACTTGACCGATGCGCCCAATGTGATTACGAAAAAGATTAAACGGGCGAAGACGGATCCGGCACGGGGGCTGGAGTTTGACAATCCTGAGCGGCCTGAGTGTAATAACCTGCTAACGCTGTATCAGCTGCTGTCCAATCAAAGCAAGGAGGTGGTCGCGGCGGAGTGTGCTGAGATGGGCTGGGGCCAGTTTAAGCCGCTGCTGGCGGAGACTACGGTGGAGGCGCTGCGGCCGATTCAGGAAAAGTACGATGCGCTGATGAGTGATCGCGCTTATTTGAATGAGGTCCTCGCTGAAGGGAAGGCGCGGGCGCAGACGGTGGCCGCCCCCACACTTAAAAAGGTGAAGGCAGCGATGGGCTTTGTCGAGGCATGACCGATTTGAATGAGGGTGCATGACCTCCTTTGATGGAGAATAGTCAAGGGAAATCGGTACACTGTCTCATAAGAAATTATTAAAAATTCTTCATATGATGAATAACGGATGCTCTTTCAATGGCCTTTCTCACGGCCTGGCTGCTGACTTAGCTTCTGGGCTGGAGCAGGGAGCTGTCGTTCAGCAGGGGCGGTTGCGTTCGGCGATTCGGTCGGGAGAATTTGTGGTGACGGCTGAGGTGATGCCGCCCAAGGGTGGCGACCCTAGCCACATGCTGGAGATGGCGGGCCACCTAAAAGATTGGGTCCATGCGGTGAATGTGACAGATGGCAGTCGGGCGGTGCTGCGAATGTCGTCTTTGGCCTGTTCGGTGCTGCTGAAGCAGGCTGGGATTGAGCCGATTTGTCAGATGACGGGGCGCGATCGCAATGCGATCGCCCTACAAGCGGACTTAATGGGTGCTCACGCGCTGGGCATTCGCAACATGCTGACGCTAACGGGCGATCCGCTAAAGGCGGGCGATCATCCCAAGGCGAAGCCAGTGCATGAGCTGGAGTCTATCCGGTTGCTGAAGCTTATTGGCAAGCTAAATAACGGTAGCGACTACAACGACAAAGCAATGCCGGATGGGGCTTTGGATATTTTTGCCGGGGCGGCGGTGGATCCGCAGAGTCCAAGCTGGTCGGGCTTAAAAAGCCGGTTCGATAAAAAGCTGGCAGCGGGGGCGCAGTTTTTTCAAAGTCAGCTAATCTCTGATTTTGACAAGCTGGAGAAGTTTATGGATGAGATTGCGGCGGGGAATGACAAGCCGATTTTGGCCGGTATCTTCTTGTTGAAGTCTGCAAAAAATGCGGCCTTTATCAATCGCTGCGTACCGGGGGTGGATATTCCGCAACACATTATTGACCGGTTGGATAAGGCGGCAGACCCACTCCAGGAGGGCATGAAAATTGCGGCGGAGCAGGTGCGAGCGGCGCGGCAGCTGTGCCAGGGTGTACACATGATGGCAGTGAGAAGAGAAGATTTGATTCCGCAGATTTTGGAAATGGCGGGGGTAGAGCCTCAGACGAAGCAGCAGCCGGTTGTCCTCAGCGCTGTTAGATAGCTCATCTATAGATGCAATGACTAAAAAGCAACTGAACGAATTTTGGTCCTCTTTTGTTCCTTATGGCGAACAAGACTATGACCGTTTGGTTAATATTCTAGACACTTTGATTGATCAAGTGGGTGAAAATGAGGCTCATCCGCTGGCGTCTATGACGGATGTGATTGGTATTTTGACTAAAAGCTATGAGGATAGATATGTGCCAGAGTTAAAAGAAGTCGCCTGAGCCGTAGCGGTTGATAGCCAGCTTAGATATCGCCTGCGGAGAGGACTTGAATAGCCGATAGCTTCAGCGTGGGAAATGCTTTTGACAAAATTATTTCAGTTTGTTGATAGGCTCGCTCAATGTAGATGCCCTTTTGCAAAATCAAAACGGTTACCTGCTGTCGGTGGCGGTCAATAATCCAATATTCGGGGATTTCCAAATCCTGATATTGCTGACGTTTCCACTCGTAGTCGCGTCGATAGTTGTCACTATTTTTGCTGCCTGGACTAACGATTTCAGCTACAAAGGCAGGTGCAGGCATACCCAAGAGTACCGCGCTTTTCTTGATGGGCTTCATGAGTTCGATATGTTCAGGACGCAGGACTACAAGATCGGGCTCACGATTCATACGACCATCACCGACTGGGCGAACTTGTAGTTCAGTGGAGGCTGTCCTAATTAAGGTTCTGGGTGTGACAAACTGCCCTAGAACAAATAACAGCTCCGTAGCTACTCGAATATTTTCCTCGTCTTCTGGCGGCAATTCAATCACTTCTCCATTGCTAAGCAGGCGAAAGTTTCCCTCTGAACTCAGATTAGATCCTAAGTACTCTGTATAGGTTTTGTAGCGTACGGATGTGTAGGTCACGGTTTTGCCTAACGAGCGAGCCAACTCAAGTGTAACAAGGAAAGTGGGCTTAGTAGCCGTGGTAGGTCAGGTAAGGCTGTAGCTTTTGGTTGATGTTGTTGGCGTTGTTGTTGATTTCTGGCAACAGTTTTAGCGATCGCGGTTTGATTAAGCTGTCATAGTCTAGATCTGTTAGTGATTCTAGGTTTAAGAAGGTCAGAATCTTTTGAAGGGTGGTTTCTGATGCTTTACACAAGGTTTCGTATTGGATGCTGATGTAGTCTTGAGGGGGCAGTGCGGTGATATTTTCTAAGAAGTAGGTTGTTGTTGCGATGGATGATTCTTCTACCCGGCGTAAGCCTAGATTGAAGTATTTTGAATGGAGCAGCTGGTAGAGCGATCGCTTAATAGGGTTGTTGAATATTTCTGCGTACTGATCGGTCAGTAGGGCGGTGTAAGGGTCCCACTGGGAGAGCAGGGTGCAGGCTGCTTTTAGCTTTGAGTTCATTACGTGGAGCGGGTGGCGGTGGATGAAGATGAACTTAGCGGTTGGCAACAGTTGCTTAACGGATAAAAAGTGGGAAAAGTCCCAGGGATTTTTGAGCAGTAGGGGCTTGTTGGGCGCGGATGAATATTGGATTTTGCGGCACAGCTGTTGAAAGATGGGTAGGTTTTGAGGCGTAATGAACGATTCGCCACCGGCAACATTTTTGAGGATGAATCCGTATTCTTCGGGGAGGTTGGGGGTTGCGATGACTGAGTCGATAGCGCGATCGCTAATACCCAATGTCTTAAAGTGCGCTTCTAGGGTTTGAATGGCCTGATTTTCAGCTTTGTTGAGGTGGTTGGCGAGTATTTCATCGTATTTGATGATGTGGTAGGCCTTAACAAAGTTGAAGCAGTGAGTGGCGACCAGGGTTTTGTACAACACTGTGGTACCTGAGCGATGGTCGCCCATAATGAACACGGGGCTAAACTCAACGCCTGAGAGTTGGTTGAGGTAGGGGGTGTCGGGAGTGGGCGGGTGGGTTAGGTGATGGGTGGGCGAGTTCATCGCACCTATTCTCTTCTTTAAAGTGTGTTCTTGTGATTGTGTTCTTGTAAGGAATGGCCATTGAATAACTGAGCCAATTACCAGTTCTCGAAAGCCCTCACCCCAACCCTCTCCCGAAAGGAGAGAGCGCCGGATTCAAAGTCCTTCTCCCTAGGGAAAACGCACTATACTACCGGGGTGTCACTAAATTGTGTCTTGAGAGGATTTAGGATGAGGGCCGCGAGAAGTTGAAAGATGGTCAATTTATTCAACTCGCGTTCCTAGGTGCGTCCTGTTTAGACCTAAGCTACAACGGGCTGTTGAGTAGAAACAGCTTGTTCAATAATATCCACAGCGCGCTTTGTGCCACCGGCTTGTTGAATGGCGGTTTGTAGTCTTAGGGCGTTTTGCTTATACGCCTTTTGGGTTAGAACAGCTTGGATGGCTGTTCGCAGCTTGGCAGCGGTGACTTTTTTAATTGGGATGGCTTCACCACAGCCCGACCAGCTAACCCGTGCGGCAATGCCGGGCTGATCGTTAGCGATGGGAATCACCACCATGGGTACGCCATTGTTGAGGCATTCTAGGGTGGTGTTCATGCCGCCGTGGGTAATGGTGAGGGTGGCTTTTTTTAGCAGGTCTAGCTGGGGTGCGTAGGCAACTACGAGGGGGGAGCCGGGTAGGTTTGGGAGGGCGTCTGGTGTGGCTGAGCCGCCGAGAGAAATGACGAGCTGTGCCTCTAAGCCGGTGCAGGCGTCTGCAATTTTGTAAAACACGTCTATTAGGCGATTTTGAATGGTGCCTAGTGAGGCGTAAATTAGGGGCTGAGTGGTGAGTTTGTCGTAGGGAAAGTCGGGCAGCTCTCTGCCTGCTGTGCTGTGAAAGGGGCCTGTAAAGTGAAAATAGGGGGGCAGATTTTCTCGGGGAAATTCTAGGGCGGCGGGCTGCTGGCTAATTTGTGCTAGTTGGGAGTGTCGGTAGTTGGGGTCGGGATGGGCGGGTAGGTTCCAGTGCTGGCGCTGTTCGTTAATGACGGTTGTGAGGGGTTTTACGGTTCTATTAAAGAGTGTGTAGCCTATTTTGTTGCGCAGTCGTCCCCAGGGGGTGGGGCTATAGTTCCATGCCGAAAAGGAGGGTGGGACGCTATTGTCTTGGTTCAGTACGACTGCGCTGCAAATGGTGACGAAGGGGATTTTTAAAAAGTTGGCGAGGGTGCCACCGGCTGGGGAGGCTTGATCGACCAGTAGGGCTTCAACGCCGGCTGAGGTCATGGCGTCGGGGGCTTCTTTCAGCATAATTTTGGCTGATTGGCTGATGAGGGCGATGGTGTAGTTTAGGGCGTCTTTGCCGCTGAGTGTGCCTAGCTGTGCGAGGGCTTCGGCCATGCTGCCGCAAGGCAGCTCGGATTCGCCTAGGGGGCTAAAGCCTAGGCCAGCGGCTTGTGTTTTTTCTTTGGCGTCCAGTAAGCCAAAGAAGGTGACCTGATGGCCGCGCTGCTGGAGCGCTTTGCCGAGGGGAAGCATGGTATTGAGGTGACCGGTGGATGCTGGACATACTAAGCTATAGTGCGTCATGGGTGTTCTCAGCTAGAGGGGGTTGCTTGTAAGCTTACCGCGACTGGCTGCAATAGCATTACGGCCACTGCTTGCAAACGTCTCTCACGGCTTGCAGAATCGCTGGGAAGGTGTCGCTGTTGCCGAGGCGGGTGATGATGGGTCGGCTATTGGGGAGGGCTTTGAGTAGTTTGCTGCGGTTTTGATAGGCCATGATATCTAGCGTTTTAGCCCATTCAGGAAAGGGAATAGAAAGTTGTTCTAGCGCAGGGAGGAAGGCTTGTAATGACTGGGCACGGAAGTAATTGTCTTGAATCTCCTGAATGAGTTCTAGGGCTTTAGGCAAGTGTTCTTTAGGCAGGTGCTTTGGCATTGCACGCAGCGCAATCGACCGAGAAGATTCATCTTTTATCTCACGGGTAATCTCTAGGGCTTCGGGCCATAGGGCTTCGGGCAGGTGCTTTGGCATTGCACGCAGAGCACTCGACCGAGAAGATTCATTTTTTATCTCACGGGTAATCTCCAGGGCCTCGGGCCATAGCTCGGTCGAGTGCTCTGCCATTGCACTCAGCGCACTCGACCGAGAAGATTCATCTTTTATCTCACGGGTAATCTCTAGGGCTTCGGGCCATAGCTCTGGCAGGTGCTCTGCTATTGCACTCAGCGTAAGCGACCGAAAAAATTCATCTTTTATCTTGCGGGTAATCTCTAGGGCTTCGGGCCATAGCTCTGGCAAGTGCTCTGCCATTGCACTCAGTGCAAGCGACCGAGAAGATTCATTTTTTATCTCACGGGTAATCTCCAGGGCTTCGGGCCATAGCTCTGGCAGGTGCTCTGCCATTGCACGCAGCGTAAGCGACCGAGAAGATTCATCTTTTATCTCACGGGTAATCTCCAGGGCTTCGGGCCATAGGGCTTCGGGCAGGTGCTTTGGCATTGCACTCAGCGCACTCGACTGAGAAGATTCATCTTTTATCTCACGGGCAATCTTCAAGGCTTCGGGCCACAGCTTTGTGTTTTTAAGTGCCAGCTTGGTTACCACCATCACTCGATCAGCAGCATCTTGAATCTGGCGAGTAATCTCGATAGCGACTGAAAGATACTGAACTGGCAATGGTTTAATAATTCTAGTAAGTGCCAATGCCCTATACGAAAAGCCTTCGGTTTGCTGCCGGTGATTGCCATATCGGTCTTGAATTTGTTCAATGGCCGCCAGTACATCGACCCAAACCTCAGGAAAATGCTCAGCGAGCTTACTCAGCACATAGGATCGATAGGCCGCATCCTTGATTTGTCCGACTGTTTTTAACACTTCTGGCAGCAGCGCCTTTGGCATATGAGGTGCAATTGCCGAAATGCAAGCTGCCCGATGCCAAGGATTTTGTGCCTGTTGGGCATAGGCCAGTCCCTGCGCAGCCTGCCAATAGCCTTCCTTCACTAGCCCGCCGACCATGGGTGCAGTTACCTTACTCGCCAAGCTATTCAGCGAACCCCGAATCAGTGCATAGCGATATAGCAGCGCCATCGTCTCTCCTGGCGCATCCTCATAGCTTTCTACCGCCAGCGCCCACGCCCGCCCCATATCATTCACAAACCCCGCAGGCTTCCCCAGCGCATCACACGCCTCGTACCATCCATTTCGCCCCGCCTCATTACTCGCTCTCAGCAGCGCATGAATCTCCTCAGGTCGCTGCGCCTGCTCCATATGCCAGGTAAGATGCGCAAAAATATAGCCATCATCTGTGAGCGTGTGCCACCGTCTCTGCCCGTCTTTGTCAGGTGTGGTCTTCGCCCGATAGCGTTCGAGCAAAACACCATGCGCGCTTGCCACACTCAGTCCCAGCCCCGGCAACGTATCCCCATCGGCGGGTTCTACGGGCTGCTGCAATAGCTGCTGCGCCAGGTCATGCATCAGGTCATGCATCCGATAGCTAGGCCGCTCATCTTCTGGCCTAGCGCCTTGCTGCCTAGCCCCCTGCAACACCAGCGACTTCGCTCGAAACTTGCGCAATACTTTGTGCGCCTGTCGCGCATTGACATCCCACAGCGTTTGGGTCATCTCCTGCGTGAGGCTCACGTCCTCGGGCACCACACCCAACCAAGCAAACTGCTGTAGTTGCTTGGCACTCAGCTGCTTCAAGCTCAGGTTAAAGCAAGCCAGCAAAGAATACTTCCGCCGCTTTTCATCATTTGGCATCTCCTCCCGCTCATAAATATCCAAAGACTCTAGCCGCGATACCTCGTCAGAAAAGTCTTCTAGTAGCTCTTGCCACGTTGCATCATCTTCAATTTGCGATGCCGCCAGCTCCAGCGCCAAGGGCAAATACCCCACCCGCCGTGCAAACTCCAGCGCCTGCCTGCGCGCAGCCTCACTTAAGGGTGCCGATATCTTTTGAGTCATTAGCTCTAGCGCCTGCTGCTCGTCCATTACATCCAAGCGATGGATTCGCGCATCGCTAATGCTGGCCTCTCGGGTCGTCACCATCACCCGGCTTTTTTCTCCCCCCACGCGAAAGGGCTCCAGATGTGTTGGTTTCCACACATCATCTATCACCAGCAATAGGCACTTGTCATACAGCAGCGTCCGTAAGTGGTTGGAAGCGGGCTCTATTGCCGTTGGCTTGTAGTCATAGTCGCCCAGTGCCTGAATCCATCCGCTGAGCAACGGCAAAATATCTGGATTTTGCCCCAGCGTCACCCACAAAATGCCGTCAGCGAAGTAATCCTGCACGTCTGGATCATGGGTGAGCTTACTGGCCAGTACGGACTTGCCAATGCCACCCAAACCATAAATAGCGCTCACAACCAGCGTGCCGCCCTTGTCGTTTTCGCACAGCAGCTGCGCTTTCACCGCAGACTGCGGCTCAGGGCGCTCTACAAAATGATCGGGCAGCGGCGGCATTTGTAGCGGCACCTGATATCGCTCCGCTGGGCTTTTTTGGCGAACGGGTTTGGGCTTAGACTCCGCTGTAAAAAAGCCCGCCTCATCTAACTTGGTGAGCTGATTGCCAAACTGCTCTCTCAGCCCCTCAATGGTTTCGTAGTTAGTTTTATAGTGTTCCAGCTTTTTGAGCTTTGCTTCAAACGCCCACAGACTTTGAAGTTCACTTTGGTCTCTGGTCGTCCACGACTTGAAGTAAGTGTAAATTAAGGGCCGTTTAGCCTTGGAAAATTGGCCAAAGGCATGGTCAAATTCTTCAGCAATAAACGGGCCTACCTTGTTATGCACCAGCATCACAAAGAGGTCGCTTTCTTCTACGGCCTTGTTGTACTCCGCCTGCAAGCCCTCTGCCGACATGGCATCTAAAAAGTTCTCCCAGCGAATCACTCGCAGAAGTATGTCGCGACTTCGCCATTCATCGTTCTTACGAGCAATAAAAATTTCAAACTGGTCACGGTCTTCCTTCAGCTCCGAAGAAGAGGCCAGGAAAATTTTTATCTCGCGCATCGATAGAATCAGGTCATAGACAATCAGGTTAGCTACAGTTTACTGGCTGTAAGCCAAGAATGCTGACCGATTCAAGCCAATTAAGCAAAAGATTCTTAAGGCTCGTCACACACCCCTAAGTTTGGCTACGTAAGTAGATTGATCGAAAGGAGACGCGTCTAAATAACACACCGTCGCCCTCATCCCCTAACCCCCTTTTAAAGACACAGTTTAGTGACACCTTAGTTGCATAGTGTGTTTTCCCGAAGGGAGAAGGGGGATCGGACTCAAAGTCCTTCTCCATCGGGAGAAGGATTTAGGATGAGGGCGAGCAGGTACTTTATTATTTTTCAGTTCCCTAAGCAGCCTTAATCAGCGTTTTCAACAGCGCTTTAGCGATCTCTTCCGGCGCGCTGTTTTCCATATTGGAAAGGACGCCAACCGTCAGATTTTGATGTGGACAGTAGGCTAAAGAAGAGCCAAAACCGTTAATTTTGCCGTCGTGATGAATGAGCGGCTGGTCCAGGTAGGTATCGTGTACAAGCCCATAGCCATAAAACGCATCTGGCCACTCCTGTTCAAGATCTATCGCGATCACGGGCTGCTTGATCGCATCGATTAACTTT
Organism: Cyanobacteria bacterium J06634_5; assembly: GCA_039820525.1. Classification (GTDB taxonomy): domain Bacteria; phylum Cyanobacteriota; class Cyanobacteriia; order Phormidesmidales; family Phormidesmidaceae; genus Phormidesmis. The sequence continues at coordinate 285,720 of JBCBPY010000003.1, read as the reverse complement.
GGGCTGAGGAGAGTTTGGTGCGTAGGATCGCCGTGTAGCCACTGATGCCATAGGGCCAAGTCTCCCACGGTAGAATACACGCCCCCCGCCCCTTGAGGTAGGCTCATGTCGATAGGCGCAGCGCTGAGGTAGGTGCTGTCATCCACAAAAAGATAGCCCTGGGCAAGATTTGGAATGACAGCGCCGGGAATTTCATAGCCCGTGTGCGCCATGCCAAGCGGCTCAAACAGACGGGTTTGTAAGCAGTCTGCATAGGGCTCACCGGTGACGGTTTCGATGATTTTGGTGAGCAATATATACCCAGAATTGCTGTACATAAAGGCTTTACCCGGATGGAAGGTAAGCGGGAGATCCTTAAAGCGATCGACCAGCTGATCGAGCGTGGCCGGTAAGCGCAGCCAGTCTTCAATATTGGGAAATAGCTCAGCACTGAGGTAGTCGGGAATGCCGGCTGTGTGGGTGAGCAGATGATGAAGCGTGATCCGATGTCCTTCTGGATAGTCCGGTAAGTAGGCGGAAACAGGCGCTTCTATGTTTAGCAACTGATGGTCTTGCAGCTGTAGGACCACTGCGGCAGTCATCTGCTTGGTCACAGAACCAATTCGAAACTTGGTGTGGGCTGTGTTAGCGACCCTGTGTTCTTGGTTGGCAAGGCCATAGCTGCGAACAATAGAAGCCTCTGGGCCTTTCGCCACTATCACATTGCCCGAGAAGGGATTCGTTTTGAGATGTGTTTCTAAACAGGCGTCTATTTGTGCGATCGCCCTAAAGCTAAAAGGCGCCGCCATGGCCGTATTCATCCTTAAGCCTGTCGTCATATTGAGTGCTTAGTAACGTTGATGCTATCACCCTAACGAGCGAGTTTTGGGCTTCACAGGCGAGATGTCATCCTAAATAATGACTTTTGTCATAGAGAGAACAAAAAAGTTGGCCTACTATTTGGTGGGGTGATTTGTGGGGTGTTTGCGTCGATGACTGAACAGCCAGACCCAAAACAGCCAGACCAGCACCAGTAGATGGCCGCTTATGCTTCAATCAACCCGTCGCTCACCGGCCCACGTTGCGACCCATCCATCCGCTGAGGCAGCCGCCCATACAGCGCCATCCGCCGCGCCAGAAACCGCGACAGGGGCAGCCGCTACTCACCGTCCAGCGCCGATTGCCCTAGTTTCCCCGTCTATTCCTAAAATGCTGCGGTACGTGGAATGGATCTTTCTTGTCATGCTTGGGTTTCGGGTGGGCTCGCTGATGCTTAACAAGCCGCTCGCCTTTGAAATGGATGCGGGTGACTATACGATGTTTGGCGTGGCTGCGATGCTAGGTCTGCTCAGCCTCTCTTTTCCGATTCACCGCCCTATTTGGCAGCGGCGAATTTACATTGTTGCCGAAGTACTTTGCCTGCTCATTAGCCGGGCCTTTACCCCTTGGGGCCTTAATTTATTTTTGTACCTGGTGCTGGTAAAAAGCAGCTTTTTGCTACGACGACGAGATGTGATTGCCACGACCGTGGTCGCTGGGATTGCCTGGCACGCCAGCCTAGCCTGGCAGCTATCCCAAGAAATGTCTGTACCAATAGCGCAGCTGCGGCAAGAGTTTGAAGCGTCTTTGGCGCATCCTAAGCATGTGCTCATTTTAGATGCTGTTGTTAACAGCACTATCGTTTATTGTGCGGCGAGTTTGTTGGTTATTTTGCTGTGTCTTACGGTTCTTGCCGAACGCAACAGCAGGCAGCAAGCCGCCCAGCTATCGGAGGAAGTAGAAGCGTTAGCTGCCGACTTAGAGCGTAATCGCATCGCCCGCGAAATTCACGATTCTCTGGGCCACACGCTCACCACCTTAAACGTACAGTTAGAAGTTGCTCAGGCGCTCCATACCCAAAACCCTGAGCATTCATTGCAGGCGTTGAATCAAGCTAAAGTCCTTTCTACTCAGTCCCTTCAGGATGTACGAAGAGCGGTTTCAACCCTGCGCAGCGGCAATTTTAATTTGTCTGAGGCGCTGGTTGATTTGGTTTCACAAATACAACAAACCGCTCATCAGAGCGATCGCGAACTGGCGATAGAAACCGACATCGACTTGCCCCATCTTCCGCTGCAAATGAGCCGGCAGCTGTTTTTGATTGCCAAAGAAGGTCTCACCAATATTCAAAAGCACAGTGAGGCTTCTGTGGTGACCCTATGGGCCGAAAATAGGCCCGAAGGGATCACGCTAGGACTCGCAGACAACGGCATTGGCTTTTCTATGCAGGCGCCCGCTAGGGGGTTTGGGTTAAGGGGAATGCGTGAACGTGTTCAGCTCTTAAACGGACAAATTAAGATTCACAGCGCTGCTGGAGAGGGCACGTTTATTCAGGTGACGGTTCCACAGCTGCCCGGCAGACAGCTACCCAACAGACAGCTACCTAACAGACAGCTACCCAGCAGGTAAAACAATAGACCAAGCCGCAAAAGATAGGGCAAAGAAAATGATTAAGCTATTGCTCGTAGACGACCAGCCTATGTTTCGAGAAGGTCTTTCTTTTCTGTTGTCGATGGAAGGAGACTTTGAGATTGTTGGTGAGGCCAATCATGGGCAAGAGTCGATTGTGTTGGCCGCGCAGCTTCAGCCCGATGTGATTTTGATGGATGTGCGAATGCCAGTGTGTAACGGCGTAGAGGCAACCCGAGAGATTCACCAGCGGTTTCCCTGGATTCGGATTTTGGTGCTGACCACGTTTGATGAAGATGAGTATGTTTTTCAGTCACTGGAGGTGGGAGCGCTGGGTTACTTGCTAAAGAGTACGCCGGCTAAGCAGGTCGCGATCGCCATTCGCAACGTGTACCAGGGATACAGCCAGCTCGGACCGACCATTGCACCCAAGGTATTTTCTCAGGTCAAAGCCCCTTCTGCTGCCGGTGATAAAAACGGTGCTGAGGCATTGTTTAACGTTAGGGATATCGAAATTTTGAGGCTGCTCGGGCAAGGCTGTAGCAATCGAGAAATTGCAGAAGCGCTGCATTTGACGGAAGGCACGATTAAGAATCACCTCACCAATATTTTTACTCAGCTAGATGTACGCGATCGCACCCAGGCTGCCCTGTGGGCGCACGACTATTTGCGATAGCAGCCGCTTGGGTATATGACAAATGTCATCCATCATCGTGACCTCCTGATATAGAAAAGGCTTTGTTGTGTGGGCTATGTTTTAGCCTACAGAAATATTGATATCAGAGAGCCCACTATGATGGATATTGTGTTCGTTTTACTGTTGTTGTGCCTTAGCCTATGGCAACAGTATGCACCGCTACCCTTGAAAAAACGACTGCTGTATCTCACGACGCTGTTGCTAGTTGTTCATATTTCAGTGAGGGGGCGCTGGCAATTTATTCCTGCCTACATGGTGATAGTAGGGCTGTTGTTGTTGGGTCTGGTCGCGGCGGCTTCGCCTGCAACGTCAGCAGCAGGTCGTCAGTCAGCCTTTTCACGATGGATCTCGAAGCGCTGGGTTAAGGCCATTGGCATGGTTGTTGCCAGCTTACTGGTGCTGAAGTCCAGTTTATTTTTATGGATATTTCCCAATATTGTTTTTCCACAGCCGACCGGGGCATGGGCCGTCGGTACTACCCTTGAGCGCGCTGACGATGTTTCTATTCGTCTGTGGTATCCGGCAGCTTTGCAAGTTAACGCAACACTCTACCCCTATCTTTCAGGAGCAGATATCCCAACAATGACAGCCCTGGCCTACAGCCATTTACAAAAGCCAACCGCCGCCTTTGTAGATGTGCCGCTCGCTGATGGCCTGTCAGCGTTACCCGTTGTACTGTACGACTACGGTGCAGGCAGCTTTAGGGAAGACAATACCTTTAGGATGATAGAGCTGGCCAGCCATGGGTTTGTAATTGCTGCGATCGCCCATCCCAAACACTTTTTTGACTACAACATTCCCACAGAGGTGACCCAGGAGCCTGCACAGTTCAGAGAGCAGCTCAATACGCGGGTGTTTCCCGATCGACTGAGGGATATCCGCCTGGCTCTGCAAAAATTAGAGCAGCTTAATGGACCCGAGTCTCGGTTTGGCGGCAAGCTAAACCTACAGCACTTTGGCATGATGGGCTTTTCACTAGGCGGCAGCGTGGCCCTAGAGTACTCCTTAGAAGATCCTCGCTGTGGGGCCGTCGTGAACTTAGACGGGGGCATGTTAGGCAATGCGAGAAAAGGCGTCAATAGTCCCTTTTTACAGCTGAGCCAAAGTGCTTTATTGCCCCTAGAGCCCAGTCAAAGTCCCCAGGCGGTCGCCGAGAAAACCGGCGAATACTATCGCCAGGAAGTGAGCGATTTGGTGCGACATACTCAGCCGTTACAGTCTGCCTATTGGCTACGGGTCCATGACAGCGGCCATATGGCATTTTCAGATCTGGCGCGCTGGACACCGGCCCGATTTGGCCCGCTCCGCACCATGATAGGCACAGGCGATGTAGATGCGATCGCCCGCGTCATTGATGAGGTAACCCTTGCGTTCTTTAAAGACCATCTGCTCAATACAGCCGCCGATGAGACAAGAACCGATCATCCGTCCCATGACGCTTATCTTCAAGCAGCTATTCAACAACACCAAGCCTTTCTCTCACCGATGGAATTAGTTGCTAGCCATGCTGAGGCTAAACAGCTTACTGCCGCTCAATAGTGACCTTGCTACGAAACGTTATGGCCGTTTACGGTAGCCCTCAGTAGCCTCACAACGGCTCCAAAAAATGTCGTCATAACTTCTTCATATTTCTTGTGTACGCTAATAGCGTTGAGGAGTTGTGAGTACACAGCTATGGATTTTCAGATTGAAAACAGGTCAGCACCCTCCCAACCCGTGCTAGGCCCTAGGACAAAACAGCGAAGCATTCCAGAGAGCATCACGCAAGAGGTGTTGCTGACCTCAGGAGAACTGCTGGCTAGCAAAGTTGAAGCCCTGCTCAAACAGGGCAATATTCGTCGAATCAGCATTCAAAATAGGGAAGGGTGCACCCTTATTTCGATTCCGATGGTGATGGCGATGATTTGGGATCAGGCACATATCGAAAACTCACCCGAAATTAACTCCGTCAATGTCATTGCCACCATCGTTGAACAGCCCAGGGTTGTTGTTGAGTGGCAATCATTTTGTCCAGTCTCTTTTGTTCAGTCTTTGCCGCGCTCTTTAGAGCGCTAGCCTCTAGCTAGTACTAAGGCAGCAACCGTTACGACAACAAAGTCACTGCTTCAATAGGGCTTTTGAGCGCTCACAAAATCTTCAATTTTCTGCTCTACGCTTAAACAGTAGAGACCCTGAAGAGAGACTGATTATGTCTAAACAAACCGTGTTGACCTTTTTAACGGATGCTGCCAAAAGCGAACCGCTCAAATCGCAGATAGAGGATGCTGCTAGCCAAGAAGAACTGGTGGGCGTGGCTAAGGGAGCCGGCTATCAGTTTTCATCACAGCATGTCGATGAAGCGCTTGCCGACTTAAAGAAACAGCCTGGCTTTTTTGGTGCGCTAGCAGAAGCTGCCCTACGAATTTTTAGTCCCCACGATGATGACTATCCAGCGACTGGCATGCAGCCGTTTACCGATCAAGTGAGTCGAAAATCATAGGTGGGTTGCTCGCCAAGTATGACAGGGGAACTCGCTGTGGCCAATAGGGGGTAAACCCTGCCGCGCTCAGCTGCCGAATGGCCCGTTCTATCAGGACCGTATTTTGAAAGCAGTCGCCAGCCATGACCACTTTTGCTTGCCCGCATGCTGTGCGATCGCAAGCAATTCCAAGCACGGGTGAGGTGATTTGATGCTCTGCAATGCACGAGAGGCTGCATCAAGCTGATGTTCTCTAGGCAGATTGCTTCATCCACCTGGAGGGTTGATAGGTTCTCAAGAACTGTTCAATGGTCCTAATCGCCCGGTCGCATCCTCGCTCCGTTGTCGAGGAGAGTTCTTCTCCGTACCCCAAGCTTTCAGTCGGAACTTGCAAAAGCCATGCCTGAGGGATACGGCCATACAGCTGTTGAGTCAGCGTCATGAGCGAGAAAGGACTGTGGCTATGAGCGCCTTTTGCCGCGAAAGCAGCATGATTGCCCACCACAATCGGATCGAGCTGCACCGTTCGCACACAGCTAGAACCACTACAGGCATCGATAAAGATGACGTAGTCAGTGAGTACAATATCGTTAACTAGCTCTGGTGTGAGCTGGTGAGTTGAAATCGTTTTTACAGACGGCAAGTGCCAGCCCGCAATAGTATCAGCAACCCGAGGGCCCACGGCATCATCACCGCGTAGTTCATTACCATACCCAATAATCAAAAAACGAGACTGATCTACAGCTTGAAGCGGGGTTGAACGAGCCATCGGGATTCATCTCCTTCAAATGAGTGCTTTCATTTAAAGAGAGTTTAAAGAGGAGGTATGAAGAACTTATGAGGTTATTCGCTCAATCCCAGTAATCCGCTGGCTAGCAATTGTCTACAGCACCCAGAAACAGCGCCTAGAATAGGCGATTAAGATTGCTAGATGGGTGAGTTGGTATTGCTTTTTAAGAATTGCTGAGGACCTGTTACGTAGAGGGCTGTGAGTGGTGCCCCGGACCTACTGCTGAGGCTCAAGAGGCTCTTGCGAGCTAGGGTTTTGCGTAAAGGGTTCTTCGTTGAAGGGTTGCTTTGGGAGTGCCTCACGTTCGGGCGGCCCTTGAAAGGCGGTTATTGGCGGGGACGCAACCGGTGAAAGAGACTCTTGAGCCACCGTAGGTAACGGTTCAGTATCAGAGGGTTGCTCCAAATAGTTGTCTAAATCGACTGTGCCATCGAAGCCGCTTTGATTGCCGATATTGGCGACAGGACAGGTGCCATTGCCTTCGGCAATAAACGTGTCCTGAGCAATTTCTACGTCATCTTGATAAAGCTCTAGCCATCGCGATAGCTGCCGTTCAGCAGGGATAAAGTAGGTAGAGCTGGTAGAAATAGCACAAAATTCTCTCAGCATCGATAACCATCTACCGTTCGTCGCATGGTCTAGCCCCTGATCAAACAGCTCTCGGCTACTGTAGTTATTGCCATAGGCAGCGGGTTGCGAAGAGACCTCACTATTGGAGTTCACCGCACCTGCCGAAGCCGTTTTAGCTGTGTTTGAGGTTGTTGTGTTTGAAGTCGTTTGTGCGGCAACGGCTGGCGTTTTGGCCGTTGTTAGGGCCGGGGGTGTTGAGCCTCTTAAGTATGTGAGGCCAGCGGCGATAACAACCGCTGTACCACAGGCTGCTACCGTTAGTTTTGAATACAGCTTAGACACCGCCGAGGGATGCTTGCTTTCAGCTTGAGAGCGAACAATTCTGACCGGGCGGGTAATGCCTGGAAGCTGCTGCTCTACCCAATCTAAATCAAAAATATTGGCGTAAATGGCGTTGGCAATTCGGACTTCTTCATACGCCGACACCAGCAGCCCGATGTCTGTGAGAGCTTCTTGCTCAGGGCTGTGGCAATGCGGAACGGCTCCTCGCTGTAACACCTGAATATAGAAAATAAGCAGGGCATCTTTTTGAGGATAGTTGAGCACTGCGGTGTGAATGTTATGTAGGTGCTGGGCGGCGTCATTATTTTCCCAGTCGTCAATAATGGTTTGCTGCACCAGGGCGTCTAGTAACTCAACCTCGTTGCCTTCGGCAAGTTCGGTGGCATAGGTCAAGACGCGATCGCACAGCAGCTGCGTTAAATACGGTTCACCGCCTGCCCAGTGCTCAATAGCATTAAGAATATTGGAAATACTTGAGGTGTTACTAACCTTTGAAAACAGCTCTTCTTTAAATTGAGCCAACAAACCACTCTGTGGGTGAGTAAGTGTAGATCGGGGCTGGATCGACTGAGTGTGGGAAGTCATAGGTCGTAAAAGCACTGATGATCAACTATTTGTGAACAGCTGTTTAAAAAGTCAGCTGCTCATGACGGCCACCCGTGTAAGGACACCAACGAAGGTCATCGAAGGCCATCACTGTACGAAGTCGTTCACATGAAAAGATCTACCTAAACAGATCTGCATGAAGAAGGCTACATACAGCTCACCCATCTCTTCACGAAATCATTACAGAATCAGGATAATTCTGTAAAAGCACGTATTAAAAATTACGCGGGCGATCGCGCAAGCGCATCACCCCGCGAAAAACATAGCTATGTAGCCAGGTACCCACCGCCAGCATCGCTGTAATAATACCGAGGCTATTGAGCCAGCTCGACCACACTGTCGGTGACTGGTAGAGTGCCTTACTCAATAGCTGCATGCCTAGCGCCGCAGCGACCCCCCAGTACAAGTAAGCCCCCGTATTAAGCAAGCTCCAGCGTACTTTCTGTAGCGAGGTTGTCCCCAAAACCGCCCCACTGAGCGCACCGGCCAATAGCCATGACAGCATCCACCCCAGCATCACGTACTGCACAAATGCGCCACTGAGCTCAAACCCTGGCAGCAGCCAAATGATTAGGGCCGTGGGTAACACCATCCCTACTGACATACTCACCACATTGGCAAATAACCATTTCACCAATGTGCATTTGGTGAGCACCAAGATCATTGTTTGCAAACCGGCGACTACAAAGCCCTGAATCGCCCCACAAACCGCTAAAGATACCAGCAGCTTTACGGTGTCGAGCGTGGCGTTGTCGTAACTGAGCGTTAGCAATGTGTAGAGAAAAAATGCAACGAGCGTACCCGCTGCAATGCCAACAAAGTTAACAACAACCCATATAAATGACAGCCTATAGTACTTTTTTTGACTCAGCATGTTTTTGGATGGGGACAATTCTCATGGAGTATGCCCATCGTGAATGTACGGAGAATCATTGACCAGAGAAAAACCAAGAAATAATGCTGGCAATACAAAAGAGACGGCGACTTTTCTCTATCCTAATAAACTTCTTCGTCCTACCGACTTAAGCGCGTTGATAAACAACAACCCCTCGTAGCATTCATTACCGTTAAGGCAATCCTTACTACGGAAAGTACCAAGAGTGCCAGTCATTAATATTGGCCTATCTGGCATTTTCCTCCAGGGAACCTACAGAACCCCATGTTAGATATAGAAATGTAACAGGACACTCGGTTACCGGGGCTCTACTAAAATCATTCGACCTAAGCATTTCTCAGGAAAATCCATCAGTATTTTTAACATGCAACCTACACGTTTTTTGCCTGCGCGCGCGCGAAAAAATAGGCTCACTGGCTGGCCTGCTGTCATGATGTTGCCCGCTGTTCTCTTGCCCGCTGTTTTCTTTGCCGGTAAGCCGGCTCAAGCTGAGTTATTGGCTCGTGCTAGCTGGAGCGATGTTGAGCAAGAGATTTTGATAGAGCACAATCGGCTGCGCCAAAACCCACAGAGCTATGTGCCCATCTTGGAGGCGTACTTAGCTCGTATGGACGCCCAGGGCAATATTCCGAATGGCTGTGGTTCTAACTGCACTTTGCTCACCCAAGAAGGGCAAGCCGCTGTTGAGGAAGCCATTCGTTTTTTACAAAATCAGGCACCCACAGGCGCTTTGGCCTACTCTGCCGAAGCCGCCCAAGCCGCCCAGGCGCATGCTCAGGACCAGCGGGATGGTGCCATTGGCCATCGCGGCTCAGATGGCAGTAGCCCATCGCAGCGGCTTAGCCAGTTTGGTGTAGAAAGCCATGCCTCTGGGGAAAATATTGCCTACGGCCCCCAGACGGCTCAAACGGTGCTGATGAATCTTTTGATTGATGACGGTGTCGCTGACCGAGGCCACCGCACCAACTTGTTTTCACCTGAGTGGACGATGGCGGGTGTCGGCTGCGGGCCACATGCCACTATTCGCACGGTGTGTGTGATTGACTATGTCAAAGCGCCGCAAACGACAGCGAGTAATAGTCAGCTGAGTATTGTCAATAATGGCACCGTCGAGCTGCTCTCGCTTAAAGTTGCCAGTTTGGATATTTTGGGAGGGCCTTTAGCCCCTGGCGAATCTCGCAAAATATTGCTCAACAATGAACAGGCTTGCGATGTCACGCTCAATATTTACATGGGTGGGAACTATCAGCCGCTAGATTGGGAAGGGCTTAATATTTGTAACGCCCAGATGACGATGGACAGTAAAAATAGCTTTACGCTGAGCTATTGAATGCTGACTCTCACTAGGCGAATTTCTGTGCGCTGATTACGGGCGTCTTCAGGCTGCTGTCCGGGTAAAGGTTCACTAAAGCCTTTACCCTCGGAGACAACATTGAGTTCGACCCCTCTCATGCGTAGGCGCTCAGCCACGACTTCTGCACGCCGTTCGCTCAGCTGCTGATTAGAGGCAGCGTCCCCCGTCCGGGACGTATGCCCAATGACCCGCACAGCAATGGTTTTTGGGCTAAAAGAATTGAGCTCGTCTGAGAGCTGATTAAGCGTTTGAATGCCTTCGTTGGTCAGCTCGGCTGAGCCGGTTACAAAAGACACCTGTCCGCGGACTTGGGCGTTGCCAATATCCGCTGCGGTTTGGACTTGGGCCGCCGATAGCGTGGGCGGTCCTTTGGGCTCAGCTAAGGGCAGTTTGCCAGCCAGCTTATTGGCCAGTACTGGGTTGTCAGCCTGGATAAGATCAATGAGTGCCTGGGTATTGTCGGCAGCGTCAGTGACAAATTGATCGGTATACAAAGACGATACGTTCTCAGGGACGGCGGTGAGTCGATTCGACAGGGTGAGGATAGCCGCTGTAGATTGAATTCGTTTGGATAAAGTGCCATCGGTGAGCCAGTTTTGGGCTTCAGTGGCACTAAAAAAGTTAATGCCCTCAATGATAGTTGAGGCGTCTGCTACAGAAAGGTTGCCGTCTTCGGCAATTTGGGTTTGCAGCTGTGTTGCATCGCGTGCGTTAGCGTCAATGCGACGATAGTATTTTTCCAGCAGCCGAGACAATACTTCAGGGTTGTCTTCAATCAAACGATCGGAGGCGACCAGCACATCGACGATGGCATTGGGCTGATCTCGGCTAGAGAGCACAACGCTGTTGCCTTTTTGCTGTGCTTGAGCGACGTAGGGTTCCCATAACACCGCGATCGCCACAGACTTTTCGGTATCCTGCATCAGCGTCCAAGCCTCTGAGGCATCGGCAACGGGTATCAGCTCAAAATCTGACAGGTTAAATTGGTCGAACTGAGTATCTAGCACGAGCGCTAGGTACTCGCTGGGGGTGTCGGCGGCATAGGCAATGCTTAGTTTTTCACCCTGCGCTTTAGCTTGGGCGACCAGCTCTGTTAAATCCAGTAAAGACTTCAGCTCAGGGTAGCGCTGCGTGTTTAGCACAACCGCGTCTGCACCAATGGTTCTATCGAGCAGTCCTACGATTTTGCCCTGGGGCTGTTGCTTTAAAAACTGGTCGAGCGTTGTGACCAGTAAGTCTGCATCGCCTTGATTCAGCTTTTGGGCTCTGAGGGTTTGATCGAACTCGTCGGCGTAGGCAATTTCAATGGCGTCTTCTTCTAAAACCGCTTGAAACTCGCCATTGCGAAAGGTGCTGTAACCACTAAAGGTGTCGCCTAATAAGGTGAGCTGCGTGAGGCTCAGTGCCGAGGGTGTAGGTGTCTCTTGAGAGGGCGTGTCTTGTGCGATCGCAGCATTTTGCCGGTCTATTTGTTGAGACTGTTTTTCGGTCCGCAGTTCGGTTTGCCGCTTGGTCCACTGCTCATAAAAGAAAAACCCGCCACCTAAGACTATTAAGCCGCAGGCCAGGGCAATTAGCTTCATTGGAATAGACGAGCCTTCTGACGTGGGATTAGGCGACGACTCCACGACCACGACCGGCTTGGTGAGTCCTGGCAGCTGTTTTTCTATCCAAGGCTCGTCAAAAACTTTGGCATAAATAATACTGGAAAGGGAGAGCATGCCGCCTTTGAGGGTCGCAAGCCCCGTGCGCAAAAGAATCGCCTGCTCTGGGATTGCGTTGTTTCGCGCAATGGTGCGCCCTTGTAAGAGCTGCAAGTATAAAATCAGCAAAGCGTCTCTTTCTGGGTGGGAGAGCAGCGCTTGCTCGATTTTTTGTAGGTGAGGGGCTGCGGTGTTGTTGGCCCAGTTTTTGACGATTTTTTGCTGAACGATGGCATCGACAACGCTGGTATCGCCTGTTTTTGCAATCTTTTGCGAATACTGTAGGGTGCGATCGCACAGTAACTGAGTGAAGAAAAGGTCCTGACCGGCCCACTTTTCTACCTTACTGACAGTTGCAGAGACCTTTTGAGCACTATTTTGAGTACTGTTTAGACTAGCGGAGAGGGTTTGTTTAAAATCGTTTAAAGCTTGGGAAAGCGCGCTCTGAGTTTGTACTTGGCCTTTTATTGGGCGTTTGGTCTGTTTTTCGGTCTGACTCTTGGTCTGTTTTGTGGGTTGGCCCTTTTTCGGGCCGCTTTTTGGGCCGTTCATCCGGTCTCTTACCTGGCGTTTTTTAGGAGTCATATCGTCTTTAAGAGCCTCGCCCCAACCAACTACTTCAACCACGCGATAAAAAGCGGCCTCTACAAAGAGCGGCCTCTATACCATTTACGAGGCGCTATCTCAGTATCCTGATGCTTTTTGAGTCAGTGGTTATGCGTATTTTTATGCCAATGCAAATCAGCTTTAAAACGCAGAAAAAAGGCCAAAAACATGCATAAATCCGATAGGCGATACTAATTTTTGTTACGGTGCGATGACTTGCATCTCAGAACTGGCACTTAAAACCTTGACTGGCACTTAAAAACTTTTACTTAAAACGGGGTTGAAAGAGAGCTAGCCTTACTCAAAGGCTTGGATTAGCTGTGCATCTGTGATGTTATCGAGCACACGTTCGCTCGAAAGATGGTCAAAATTGGGCACTCGCGCTAGCAATTTGATTTCACTCGCACACACATTGTGTAGGAGGGCGATGCTGCGTTCGCGCTGCTCTCCAACCGGCAGCGTTTGCAAAATTTCGATGGCAATACTGAGCGTGGTCACCGACGCTTTCATTTGCTGACGAATCGATGTGATCAAATCAGCCTGGTCGGTATTCAGCGCATTCCTAAATAGCTGCACTTCTTGCTGAAGCTTTTCTAGCTGCGCCTGAGCTTGCTGATGACGACTCTGATGCTGCTGGTCTATGGCGGCTTGTTTTTGTAGTACGGTTTCTATCGCCCGCAAAATCTCCAGACAGGTAAACGGTTTGGTGAGATAGTCGTCAGACCCTAGCTCTATCCCCTTGCGCATGTCACCTTTATCCGCCAAAGCGGTCAAAAAGATAAACGGAATGAGCGCGGTTTTGGGCTCTTGGCGCAGGGCCGCTAGGACGTCGTAGCCGTCTAGCTCAGGCATCATGACATCGCACAAAATTAAGTCGGGCTGGTACTCTAATGCGCCAATGAGGCCGGTAATGCCATTGTCCGCCCCAATCACGTCATAACCTTCTAACGCTAGGAACTCCAGCAGGTTCGCGCGAATTTCCATTTCATCTTCAATGACTAAAACCTTAACCATGATTATTCTTTAGATAGAGAGATATTGAGAGAGCGAAAGAGAGACTGAGCGGGCCATTGTTAGCCCTCTGCATTTATTTGGGGTGTATTTTTGGGGTGTATTTTTGGGGTGTATTTTGCTGGTTTCGCAGCGGCTGCGTTAGGCAGAGCCAATGTCGCCATCAAGCCACACCGGCTGCTAATGGTGACTCATCAAGCTCGTCTAGCTCGCGCGCGTGCAGGATTGGCAAGGTGACAATAAAGGTTGTGCCTTTGCCAACTTCGCTTTGGCAGTCAATGTGTCCTTCGTAGAGATCTACAAACTGCTTTACAATCGAGAGCCCTAGGCCCGTGCCGGAAATACTGCCGACATTGCTGCCGCGTACGAACGATTCAAATAGTGTTTCTCTGGCTTCTTCTGGAATACCAATGCCTGAATCTTTTACAGAAAGTACTATTGTTTCGTTTTGCTGAACCACTGTGATTAAAATCTCTCCACCGTTAGGAGAATAGTTAATGGCATTGGAGAGTAAATTGGTGAAAATATGCCGCAGCAGCTTTCTATCCATTAGCAGAGGCCCATCGGACAGCGATGAGTTCAGGACAAGCTGATGTGATGTGGTGGTAATTTGAATTTCTTCAATGACATCTTTGCAAAATTCGTTAATCACCAGTGGCTGAAGATTAAATTTGATTTTCCCAGCTTCAGCTTGGTTAATGAGCAGGACGTCGTTGAGTAGCTCGGTCATGTGCTTGGTGGCGACTTGAATTTTAGACAGGTATTTGAGCTGCTTAGCTTGCTCCCAGCGATCGCTGTAGTGCTCCAACAATTCCGCTGAAGATAAAATGGTCGTCAACGGTGTGCGAAACTCATGAGAAGTCATTGACACAAAGCGAGTTTTTAGCTCATTGAGTTCTCGCTCACTTTGCAGCGCGGTGCGAATGTCGGCTTCACTTTGCTTGCGCTCTGTGATGTCTCGAAAAATCACCATCACTTCATCGGGCGCGCTCACTGCAATTCGCGCTTCAAAGTCTAACGGTCGCTCGCTCGCGCCGCTACCAGCAGAGTCTCTTCTAGGCAGCTGAAACTCAATAATTTGGATATCTGTTGTTTCTAGCGCTTTACTGATTTGCTGCTGCATGAGCTTGGCTGCTGGCAGTGGCAGAATTTCTGAGAGGTTGTGATGTAAACAACTCTCGGGGGCAAAGGGCAGCGTATGGTGTTTAGGGCTCTTAAAATTGACGAAGTTACCCTCGCAGTCGATGCGAAACATCGGGTCGGGAATGGCATTGAGCAGTGCTCGGTTTGTGGCGTAGCTAGCCAATAGCGCTTTTTCCTCTTGCTTGAGCCGGTTAGTGGCTTCGTTGAATTGCTGTGTTCGTTGTTCTACTTCTGTTTCAAGCTGAGAGTGCAGTGCTTTGAGGGTGTCTTCGGCTTGTTTTCTGCTGGTGATATCCAGTAGATATATTCGGATCAGATCGCTTTGGGGAATGTAGTTGAGCGCTTGTTCAAAAATGCGAACGGGTGAATTAACGCGATCGCCTACCGTAATTTCTCGCCTAAACTGCTCCTGCTGCGTCGTTTTGACGGCGTCAATCACACCTACGAGTAAAGGGTGCTCTAGCTTTTGCAGTTGAATTTTGGGAAATTGTTCAACCGCAGCGGGGTTGAGATAAGTCAGCTTACCCTTTAAGGAAATTTCGATAATGGGATGGGGAAATAGCTCTGGGAAGGAGGCTAGGCGTGCGATAGAAGAGCCGTCAATTGTACTTTCTATGGCTAACTCTGTAGAGGCTGGTTCAATGGGCGTCGATACCAGCGTTTGCATATAGTCAGCAGCCTCATCTGCACCTGAGAGCAGCCAGTCAACATCGCTACTTTCTTCGATGGCAAAGTAGCGAGCATCCACCCGCGCGCCAAACATAATGGCATCACCGTGGCACAAGTTATGGGAGGTGCGCTGTCGTCCGTTAATAAACAGCCCATTTTTGCTAGGCATTCCCTGAAAATTACCATCGATAATGCGGAATTGATGATCGGCCTCATCTGGATGAGACAGCCTGAGCAAAATGGCATGCTGTCGTGAGACTTCCCGAGAATTAATCACAATCGAGTTTCTCGGATCACGTCCAATGGAGCTAGACGCTGTGTGTAGCTCTACCGTGCGCCGACCGCTGTCATCTTCAATCAGTAAAAGGTGTTTCATAAGAGGAGGGTTGTCTTGGTCTAGCCTTGCTGTGCAAAGATAGGCATACTATCCGAGCACATTACACTTCTTACAAATTGCTTTAATAAGTTGGCAGGGCTATTGTCCTAAACGCTGGTTTTATCCAATGTCAGGTGTCCCTTGATACCCAGAAAATCAATCGTTTAGCTAAACTTACTCAGCTAAAGATACAGTACCCAGGACAACGGTTAAATCTTACTTTTCTTACTTTTGTCTGCATTCTCGTACGGTCTATCCAAGATCTAGAAGATACAAAGCTAGGAATACAAAGCCAGAAAACATAAAGCCAGAAAACACAAGGCTAGAAAACACAAGGCTAGAAAACACACCCACTAAGCAAATACCTATGAGTCGTCCTTCTCACTTTGAGCCGCCCGCTGTTGACCTTGGCCGAGATATCTGCGGTCATGTGGCTGAGTCTACACAGCGAGAATGGCTGATTACCAATGGGATCGGTGGCTATGGTAGCGGTACGCTTTCGGGCATTCTAACTCGCTGCTATCACGGGCTTTTGGTGGCAGCACTTAAGCCGCCGCTGGGCCGAACGCTACTGCTTACAAAGCTAGATGAAACCCTTACCTACCATCGCGTGGCCTATCCGCTGAGCTGCGATCGCTGGTCTGGCGGAACGACAACGGGCCACGGCTACCGTCATTTGGAACGGTTTCATTTGGAAGGCACTATCCCGACCTGGACTTACGCCTGTGCCGATGCGCGCCTAGAAAAGCGGATTTGGATGCAGCCCGGTGAAAATACAACCTACGTCCAATACCGGTTACGCCGGGCCACGGCCCCGGTTTCGCTGGCGATTAAGGCCATTGTTAATTACCGCGACCACCATCACACGACTCAGTGTCACCACGATGGACAATCGTGGAATATTCAAACAAAATCTCATCCTCGGGGCCTTCAAATTACGGCTTTTGAAGCGGCCACCGCGTTCTACTTACTCAGCAGTAAAGGGCAAATGCTGCCGACGAATAAGTGGTATCAGCACTATTTTCTCACGGTGGAAAAGTATCGCGGTCTGACGCATTTGGATGACCATTTCCATGCCGCCACCCTGCGCACTCAGCTGAACCCTGGTGAAACCCTCACGGTGGCCTGTAGCACTGAGCCACATCCTAATTTGGATGAACAAAGTGCGATCGCACAACGGCAAGACTATGAAGACTCTCTTCTTCAAGCTTTTGAGCACTCGTCTGCTCAGCAAGTCTCCAAACAGCAAGTTTCCAGACAGCAAATCTCGAAACAGTCCGCCCCCAATGAACCCGAACTCTCCTCTGGCATAGTCACGCCCGCTTGGATTAGCCAGCTGGCCCTGGCAGCTCATCAGTTTGTTGTCGATCGGGCCCTTCCGCCTGCGCCGACATCAGAGGAGGCATCGGGAGAGACATCAGAGGGAACTGAGCCCAAAGCCACTGAGCAAACGCCGCCTGCGGGAAAAACGATTATTGCGGGCTATCCCTGGTTTGGAGACTGGGGCCGAGACACCATGATTGCCCTGCCGGGGCTGACGCTGACCACGGGCCGGCCTCAGCTTGCCCGCCCTATTTTGCAGACGTTTGCAAGATATCTTTCCCAAGGCATGTTGCCAAATGCCTTTCCTGAAGCGAACGATACACCGGGCTACAACACGGTGGATGCGATTCTTTGGTACTTCGAGGCTATCCGCGCCTATATGGAAGCAACCGGTGAGATTGATCTGTTACAAACGCTGTTTCCCGCGCTTAAAGAGGTGATTCAGTGGCATCTACAGGGCACTCGCTACAACATTGGGTGGGACAGCCGTGACGGCCTTATTCGCGCGGGGCAAGTGGGGATGCAGCTTACCTGGATGGATGCCAAGGTAGATGACTGGGTGGTGACTCCGCGCATTGGCAAGCCGGTTGAGATCAATGCGCTTTGGCACCATGCCTTGGGCTGCATGGCGAGTTTTGCCCGGCAGCTAGGGGAAGATGAATACCCTTACTTAGCGCTCGCGGCACAGGCAGCAGACGGATTTCAAAAGTTTTGGCAGCCGGGGCCTAACTACTGCTTCGATGTGATTGAAGGACCCAGCGGCAACGATGCTTCGCTGCGGCCTAACCAGCTGTTTGCGGTTTCTTTGGCCTACGGGCCGCCCCTTTCGTTTGCACAGCAAAAGGCGATTGTCGATACCTGCGCCCAGCAGTTATTAACGTCTTATGGGCTGCGATCGCTCTCCTTGCAGCATGATGATTACGTGGGAGTATACGGGGGCGATCGCGTTAAGCGAGACGGCTCATATCATCAGGGCACGACCTGGGGCTGGCTGATAGGCCCCTTTGTGCAGGCTCACCTAAAAGTATATAAAGACCCAGCAGTGGCCCGTACGTTTTTAGAACCCTTCGCCCATCATTTACAGGCAGGCTGCACCGGTACCCTCAGCGAAATTTTTGATGGTAATGCGCCCTTTATACCCCGAGGCGCGTTCGCCCAAGCTTGGTCTGTGGCAGAAGTATTACGCGCGTGGCAACTTACCAACAGCCTGACGTGTAACCTTAAGTAGGCCAATTCCTACGGAGCAAGGATGACATCGGAGCCAAGATTCACGTTTGAGCTGATGACCGTACTGGGCGCAGCGGCGGTGGGTGGCTACGCCGCTAACCGATTAAGACAACCCGTACTGCTGGGCTATTTGGCCAGCGGGCTGATAATTGGGCCTTTGGGCATACGGCTCATTACAGACCTTGGCAATATTCAAGAGCTGGCTGAGCTAGGCGTGGCCTTTTTGCTCTTTGCGCTGGGCGTGCAGTTTTCTTTAGAAGAACTCAACCGGGTGCGCAACATTGCCATTCAAGGGAGTTTGTTTCAAATTGGGCTGACCACTGGCTTTGTAAGTGCGATCGCCCTTTGGTTTGGCTGGGTGGGGACGCTTCCTCAAGGGATTTTTTGGGGCGCGCTGCTCTCTTTGTCTTCTACAGCTGTTGTTTTAAAAACGCTGACAGAACGCGGCGAAATCAACACTCGCCACGGTCAGATCATGCTCTCTATTTTGATTGCGCAGGACTTGGCTCTAGGGCTGATGTTGGCGATTTTACCGGCGATTAATGAGCCTGGGCCGCTGTGGCAGGTGATTGGGCTGGTGCTGCTCAAGGTTGTTGCTTTTTTGATGGCGGCGCTGATTGCCGGACGCTGGATTATTCCGGTGATTATTCGCCAGGTCGCCATGACCGAGAGCAGCGAACTTTTTTTGCTGACGCTGATTGCCCTTTGTTTAGGCGTAGCGCTGGTCACTGCGCAGCTGGGCCTTTCGATTGAAATTGGGGCTTTTGTGGCAGGGCTGATGATTGCAGAGATTGACTATGCTGACCATGCCCTTGCGAAGGTGCTGCCTTTGAGAGACACCTTTGCAAGCTTGTTTTTTGTCTCTATTGGCATGTTGATAGACCCTGGCGTGCTGGTGAATAACGCCGGGCCTATTTTAGGGCTGGTGAGCTTAGTGATGCTTGGGAAGGCGCTAATTGTATTTCCGATTGTGCTGTGGTTTGGCTATTCACTCAAAACAGCGGTGCTCACTAGCTGCGGCATTAACCAAATCGGAGAATTCTCTTTTGTACTAGCCCTCGTCGGCCTGGAAAACAACCTGATTTCACAAGATACTTACTTACTGCTGCTGGGGACCACGGCGATTACGCTGGTGCTCACCCCTATCTCTTTTAAGCTTGCAATGCCTTTGGCTGACTGGTGTTATCAGCAGCCGAGGTTATCTACTTTGCTGCGGCAGCGAGAGTCACAGCAGCCAGATAGTGGCCATTATGAAATCACCGGACACGTTGTGGTGGCTGGCTATGGCCGAGTGGGCCGGGTGATTGTGAACTTGCTTAGGCAGCGAAACCTGCCCGTACTGGTGCTAGAAAATAGTGAGGCGGCGGTGCAATCTTTACGCCGTGAAAAAATTCCGTTTGTGCTGGGGGACGCAGACTCGGAGCTGATTTTGGCAAAGGCTGCGCTGCAACAGGCTAAGGCCCTAGTGATTGCTCTGCCAGATCCGACCAGTACGCGTCTTTTGCTCGCTCGGGCTCGGGCGATTGCCCCCAAGCTAGACATCATTGCACGTGCCCACACCACTAAAGAACTCGATCAGCTCAGCCAGCTCGGCGCGCAGGAGGTGGTTCAGCCTGAGTTTGAAGCGGCGCTGGCCCTGTGCACTCATTTACTTGGCACCCTAGGGCAAATAGACGACCGGCTAGATGCGACTATTGCCCGCATCCGAGCCGATCACTACCGCAGCGTTCGAGGCCGTGAGATTAGCTAAAGCGCTGCTGAGCAATCGTAGGAGGGTCTAAATTGTTCTTTGTGATCGCATCCACAAGGATGTCTCTATCCAGGTGAGTGCATTAAAAGGAAAGCTGGCTTCTCGATACAGGGTCGCTGGAATTTTGTCTTTAATCTCTTCATGGAGCTGGGGGAGTTCGCTCCAATGACGACCGTATTGGAGATGATGAGCGGTGTGGTAGCCCAGGTTGCAGGTGAAAAAGTTGTACCAGCGGTTGGTGATGTTGTAGGTCGCTACGTAAGGATTGTCAGAGTCTAAGCCTGCATGATGGTCGTAGGTAACGCGAATGGTCATCACAAATAGAAAAACCATCGGCAGTATAAAAATAATCAGCGTATTGGCCCAGTTAATAGCCCATAGCAGGCTTAGCACCAGCGCCGTAAGCACAATGTTTTGCAGTAGCTTGCGGCGAGACTTTGGATACCGTTTACCTACGCGCCAAGCGAGTGGATAGGCCAACAGCGATACTTTACCGGTGTAAGCCAACAGCGACATCACGTTCCCACGGCGGTCTTTCCAGGCAGACTCGTCTTTTGACTGGTCTAGGTAGTTTACGTGGTGGCCCAGGGTGTGGTGCAGTACCCAAGCTTCGCCAACAATGCCCGTTTGTAAGCCCATAATTAACTCAATGAAGCGGTTAGCCCAGGGCGATCGCACAAAAAAGCTGCAATGCTGATGGTGATGATTCCAGGCACAAATCCATCCTTTTATGCTGAGGCTAAAGAGCGACCAGAGCACTGGTAAAACGATGGAAGTACTCAGGAGAAAAACAGCGATATCAACGACAAAAACCGTGAAGACTCCAGCAATGAGATAGTAGTCAACTTTTTTTCTGACAAACATAAAGGCGTTACAACAAAGACGCCTCTAAGCATACGGGTTCGCTGCCCTTCTTCTGCATAAACTTACGTTTAGAGGCCCTTTACAGGACCTCTAGAGGCCTGCTTTTTCGCCACGTATCCAGCTCAGATGACGTGGTAACAAGTCAGCGAGGTTGTAGTTTTCTACAATTGTTTTTCTCGCCTGGGCTCGAATCGCCTGCATGTTGTCGGGGTGTTCTAGCACCTCTATAATTCTCTCTACTATGTGGGCTGGGTTAAAGAAGTCCACCAACAGGCCATTGACACCGTCTTGAATAACTTCTTCTACCGGTGGTGTCTTAGAGCCAAGTACTAGGCAGCCCGTAGACATCGCCTCCAGCATGGACCAGGAGAGCACAAAGGGCCGGGTGAGGTACACATGAACAGAAGAGGCTTGAATAACCTGAAGATACTGCGAATAGGGCAGATGCCCAGTGAAGTGAATGCGTGATAGGTCTAGATCTAAAGCTTCAAGGGCCTGCTGACGATAGGTTTGGCCGTCAGGGAGCTGCTTGCCGTAGGCCACCCAGTCTTCACCGACAATGACCGCATGACAGTTGGGTCGCTGCTTTTGCAACAAGGACACCGCTTCCATAAACTGCGGAAACCCGCGATAGGGTTCCATTCCCCTGGCGACGTAGGTAATCACCTCTTCCATTGCCGAAAGATCTAATGTTGATGAGCAGGCAATCGGCTTGGGCGGCTTGATGACTAGCTTTTTACTGGTTTTTTTACTGGGGTTTTTATTGGGCTTTTCGGTCGGCTTTCCGTTTGCGCTGGGCTTGAAAAAGTCGGTGTCAATCCCATCGTGACAAACCGCTAGCTTGCTCTGTAGCTCGGGTGGAAACTGTTGTTGTTGCCAGCGCGTTGGCGACAGGCCGCGATCGCAGCTACTCAGTTCAATGAGCAAGGAGGCATTGCGAATACGCAGCTTGGCGGCGGTGTTTTCGTCGATGGGCTCTGCGGGGTCAAAGTCGGCATCGGAGCCATAGGCATGATAAAACCACTCAAAAAAGCACAGATAGGTGGCTTTTGGGAAGAGGTCTTTCATAAACAGGCCCGGACCCCAGCCTGCATGGGCGTAAATTACATCGGGATAAAATCCTTGCTTTTTGTTGAGCTGGAGTAGCCGGCGATACACGGCTTGGCCTGCTAATACTGAGCCTTCGAGCGATCGCACATAGTCGTGGGTGTGCTCGGAGGGCCCACGTGAGAGTTCATAGATGACTTTGTGAACGCCGGGTATTTTGCCTTCTTTGCGATTAGTCGCAAACACAATTTGGTTGTTGGGGTCTTTGCTAAGTGCGATCGCCAAGTGACGAAACTGCGCAGGAAAATTGCGATGCAGAAAAAGGACTTTCATCGAAGGCTATATAAGTGCAACACGTGCGAACAATACCGCATGCATCATATATACAACAGCCATGCGTGCAAACCGTACACTTCGCCTCACGCAGATATTGCTATATGTACAGCAAATAAATGCGACCACTGGTTGCACACACCTAGATGCGGCTTAAACTTGGCTGAGCTGATGCCAGGTTACGGCATTCACAACACCTTCTGCCAAAATATTTTTCTCTACTTGAAAGGTAATTACAGCCTGTTCTGTTCGCCTGTTAAAGATGCCATCTAATGCGTCTGCATAGTCGCCGTACTGCTTCAAACGCGTCTGCACTTGACGAACAGCCTTACCTTGTTGTCCTAGCTTTAGCAAGGGCATGTCGATAGGTGTATCGGCCTGTAGGGCTTGCCATGTTTTGGTTCCGACCGTGCCGTCTTGAAATAAAAACACCTGATACTGAAAGACTCTCACAATCGCCTCTAGTTGGATATCGAAAACATCGCTGACTAAAATGCCTTCTACCCCAAAGTTGCGATCGCACTTTGCCAAAAGCTGACGCAGCTGAGTGACAGCCTCACCGCGATCGCCTAAGCTCAGCACAGGCAAAGACGTTTCTGATAAAACTGAAGAGGAAACAGACATGGGCAAAAGTCTCTGAAGCAAAGGCATCACTCGACTGAGCAGATACCTAAATCGTGACCTATTCACCCATGCTGTGCTATGACCCACGCGGGTACTTTATTGACTTTTTTTGATGTGATTCTGGCTAGAGTCCAATCGCTAATCTCCAGCTCCAATCTTTAGTCCCTATCTCCAGCTCCAATCTCTAGTCCCTATCTCCAGTGCCTAAATTTTAGTCACCTCTAGCCCACGCGCTACGGCTGGCCGTTGCCGGCACCGCTCGTTCCAGGCTATGACCGTTGGGAAATCACTGAGCTGCAACACCTCAGCGGCTTTATAGCCCCAATCCAAAGAGCCCACCCAAGGAAACGTCGCCATATCTGCAATGGTCAAATCGTCACCGACTAAAAAGTCTCGCCCCTGCAATCGCTTTTCTAAAACGCCCAGCAGCCGGCGAGTCTCTTTTTGGTATCGTTCAATGCCATAAGGCACTTTCTCCTTGGCGTACTTATAAAAGTGGCCAAACTGGCCGAACATCGGCCCTACGCCGCCTACCTGAAAAAACAGCCATTGCAAGCACTCGCTCCGCTTGGCAGCATCACTGGGCAACCCTATCCCCGACTTTTCAGCCAGGTAGATTAAAATTGCACCCGACTCAAACACTGCAAAAGGCTCACCATTTGGCCCTTTGGGATCTACAATTGCCGGAATTTTAGAGTTGGGATTGATCGCCATAAACTCCTCTGTAAACTGGTCGCCGCTCATGATGTCGATTTTATGCGCTTCATAGGGCAGTCCCATCTCTTCTAGGGCAACCGATACTTTTTGTCCGTTTGGCGTTCCCAGAGAGTACAGCTGAATCCGCTTGGGGTATTGCGCAGGCCATTTTTGGGTCATTGAAGTGTGCTCCTACAGTCCTATGAAATCGGTCAACAGTTCGCTCCTATGATAGCGAGAAGAACTTTGGTAAACGGATTTGGTAATATAAAGGTCAGCTATGTTAGGTTGGCCGCTCATGCCTGTTGCAATTACCAATGCTATTCAAACAATTGCCGAGGCCGAACGGCGATTTGAGCTATCTAAAATAGAAGAACCCTCCTTCTTTCCGGAATGGCATATAGGGCTGCCGATGCTCTCTGAAAGCGAGAAGTCAAGTTTAGATGAATTAAGAGGGCGATACCTCTATCAGCGTTCTGAAGGTCAGCTGCTAGAAGGGACCGTTACTTTGCTGTTAGCCTCTCCCCTCCTTGCCACAGCAGGCTTTTACGATCCGCCTTTTTTAGTAAAAGCGGAAGAATCCATTCAGATACGGCTAGACGATGGCGAAGAAATTCTTAATGGCAGAATGGATGTTCTTGTTCTTAAAAATCGACTTTGGGTCGTTGTTTTAGAGTCTAAAAAAACAGCTTTGTCCGTTTGGGCTGCGCTGCCACAAACGCTGGCGTATCTTACTGCCAATCCTGATAGACAGCAGCCGAGTTTTGGCATGGTGACCAACGGTGACGATATCTTTTTTATTAAGCTCACGCAGCAGCCCCAAAAGTGTTATTCACTCTCACGGGTATTTGCACCTTTTGCTTCAAAACAGGAATTACATAGCGCTCTGCAAGTTTTGAAAGGTATTGGTCAAGCCGCTAAGGCATAGAAAAAGTAGAGTATGCCTCATCTTGGGCTAGGTCTGGCTGTAGTCTTCTGACTGTAGCTGTCTGGGCGATCGCTCTATGCCTTCTACACTTTCAATCGCATCACCGCTCCCGGCACCCAATTCCTGCAATTTTCTAGCACTTACCAGCACGCGGCCTTCTAGTGAGCCCACTGCCTTATTGAAGTTATCTACCGTAGAATCTAACCCTTTGCGCATCTTTTGCATGTGCCGAGCAAAGGTTCGCACGCGGTCGTATAGTTCTTTGCCTAAGTTGCTAATTTCCTGGGCGTTTTCGGTTACTTTTTCCTGCTGCCAGCCGTAAGAGACCGCCTTTAAAAGAGCAATTAATGTCGTAGGCGTCGCTAAAATCACGCGCTGTTCTATACCAGCTTCTATCAGGCTGGGGTCTTGTTCTAAGGCGGCACTGAAGAAAATCTCTCCAGGTAAAAACAATACAACAAATTCTGGGGTGGGCTGAAACTGGTCCCAGTATGCTTTTTGACTGAGCTGGGTGAGATGCCTTTTTACCTGCTTAGCATGGTCTCGCAGTTTGCTGAGTCGGTCTGACTCATCGGTGGCTTCTAAGGAAGCTAGGTAAGAAGAGAGCGGGGCTTTGGCATCGACAACAATTTGCCGTGCACCGGGTAATTGCACCAGCATATCTGGGCGAAGGCCCTCGACTTGGGTGACCTGCTGAGTGAAGTCGCAGTGCTCGGACATGCCGGCAATTTCTACCACGCGCTTGAGCTGAATTTCCCCCCAGCGGCCTCGGACAGTGGGCGATCGCAGCGCCTTCGCCAAATTTGCCGTCTCTGCCTGCAACTGCACCTGCGAGCTAGCCAGCGCCGAAATTTGCTCAGTCAGCTGTGAGTAGGCCGCTACTCGCTGTCCTTCTATGGTTTGTAGAAAAGTCTCTACCTTACTGAGCGAAGTGGCTAAGGGCTGAACCACGGCTTCTACAGCTTGTTGCTTTAGGGCCAAGTCGCCGGTGGCTGCTGTTTGAAACTCACTTAACCGGGCATTTGCTAGCTCTAAAAAAGACTGATTATTGGCTTGCAGGGCCTCAGACGACAGCGCTTTAAACGTGTCTGAGAGCTGTTGCTGAGCGGTGGTCATTAGGGCCAATTTTTCACTGGCTTGCTGTTGAACGTCATGCAGTCGGGTTTCGGCGGTTGCTTGGCGAGTGGCGGCTTCTGTAAGCTGAGTTTGATAGGTGGCTACTGTGCGATCGCGCTCCTGCATGTCTCTTCTGAGCTCCTCAATCCGCTGATCTTTCCCCCGTAGCTGCTCCACCATACTGGCCCTATCAGCCACGAGGTCATTTTTTGTTTTCTCCCGCACGGCCTGCATTTTAGCGGATAGCAAAAACCACACGATGCCTCCACCCAGCCCGGTTCCTGCCAAAAGCCCTAGAAGAAGTTGCATCGCCTACAAAGTACAAACTTACTAATGCACCCTATCACTGTTAATCCGAGGGTGCAAAAGATCAGTAGAATGGAGGAACGCTGATGTCTAAAAGCAAAATGAGTAACCGATTGTCTGAAATCTTCCTGTCTGAAATCTTCGCCATTGGATTGGCTCACTAGCGTAGACTCTGTTTTTTATGTTCGAGCTGACTCACTACAAAGCCAAACAGGTTTCTGTTAATCGCAAGCGACACTACGAAATAGAAGGGCATTGTTACCCTGGCATCACCACGATTTTATCGGCGACAAAGCCCTACGAAGATAAAAAGCGGCTTTGGGACTGGCAAGACCGGATTGGGAAGGAGGAAGCGCGAAAAATCACCACGCGATCAGCACGCTCTGGCAGTCGTATTCACAAGGTGATTAAGTCTCACTTGAAAGATGAGCCGTACGAATTGCCCGAGGGACTCGATGGCTTTTGGGCGTCGATTGAGCCAGTGCTAGCAGAGGTCAATGAGGTGCTGCTTGTAGAGGGCGCGGTGTGGCATCCGCTAAAGTTTGGCGGTTACCCAGACGCGGTGATGCGCTTTGAAGGTGAGCTGTGCGTGTGCGACTGGAAAACGGCGCGCCGTCCGAAAAAGATTGAGTGGATAGAAGACTACTGTATGCAGGTGGCGGCTTACTGCTACGCGGTGAACTGGGTGTACCGCGATACGGGGATTCACATTGACCGGGGCGTTATTGCGATCGCCCTCGAAGATCATCCGGCCCAGGTCTTTAACCTCAATGCTGACGACCTTTTTTACTACTGGCGTAGTTTTCAGGCTCGGCTAAAACAATACTACCGCCAGCTACAGCGCCAGTCTTACCTGACTTAACAAAGCGCTTTATGTGAGTTAATCGTTAGAAACGAGGGGCAATCGTCGAACTCGAATCCGACCTTGTTCTACAGTCACAGCCGAGCCCTGAAGTAATGCCTCACGACATTCCGCTATCACCATCAGCAACAGATCCGTCAGCGCTTGCGCTCGTAATCGCTCAATTCGAAAAGATTAGTGCCTGCCGAATATCCTCATCTTCTAACTCTGGAAATTCACGATTGAGTTCCTGACGATCAGGATACGTTGCTAGCAGTTCAATGACTCGGCGCACCGTAAGGCGCAAATCCCGAATACAAGGTTGTCCGTTCATTCGCTTTGGATTGCTGCTAATTCGATCTAACGTCATACCACTGCTCCTGGCTGCTATCTTTTAGCTTACTCATGAATATGAAACATTGCTTGGTTGTATAACGATCATCAATCCCCTACCCATTCCAACACGTCAGCGATATAGTTTGTAAATTAGTTTTTTGGTATACTCTGCGTGATTTGCGTGGCATCACCAGTTGCGTAATTAGTTAGCACTCCAAAAACATCACTGTTCATAAAAAGAGAGAGTAACAACATGCTTGGATTCATCATCTCTTGGCTAGTCATGACCCTGACGTTTATTATCTTGACTCAGCTGCCTACTGGCATCCAGGCCGATAACTTCGGTAAGGCAGGCTCTGCTGCCCTTGTGTTTGGATTACTTAATGGTCTCACTGGCTGGTTTATTCGCAGTACTTTAGTGAATGTGCTCAGTTTGGGGCTAGTGTTTCTTATCGGCAATACGATTCTGTTTGCACTGACGGCTTTTTTAGTTAAAGGCTTTAGACTGCGTTGGGGCATCATGAGCGCTGTTATTGGCGGACTAGGGACCGCTGTCATTTACGGCGTGCTTTTTCATCTTTTGGAAGTGTTAGGGATTGTGCCTGTTTCAGGCTAGGGAAAGCGAACTGTAACAGACTTGACGGTTTTTGCGGATACGGGCAAGCTGTACTTCCTGATAGGTCACCGGGAGGAACTAGGAAAGATGGCGGATGGTAAGAACAGTATTTTAGGGCTCATTGTCGCACCTGTGATTGTGGCGTTGCTGGTGGGTGGAACCGCGCCTTGGTGGTGGCAAGAATTTTTTGCTGATAAGGACCCTACCGCTGTCGTCCCATCGCCAGAGAGTAAGGCGCCCGCCGGAGAAGAGCCCGCTGGAGAAGGGCCAGACGAAGAAGGGTCAGATGAAGAAGAACCGCTTGGCACTGATATTAGCCCGCCCGCTGCATCGCCACCTCCTGTTAGTACCCCTCAGCAAGCTTCCATTAACTTGGCCTATACGGGCGACTATTTTGGCTGCAACCTACCGCTTGCGGTCACTATCGATGAGCAAGATTTTTATCCGCAGGGCAATGTTTTTCAGGCAAATGGCGTGAGCGTAGGCCAGCAATCCTATCAAATCAGCGGACAAATCAACTGCCCGGCTATCGGTATTTGTCAGGTCAGTGGCCAGGGTACTATTCAAGTCATTCCGGGTAATACTTATTACATTGCGTGGGGTAACACAGCGCCAGGGCAGTGTACCGCAGTTCTTCAATAAGGTCTGACGAGAAGAAGTTCATCCCGAGTCGGTTGTCCACGCTCAATACAGCCTTGGTGCAAGGGCTAGCGAACACAATTGACGGTTAGGTCTCTTTGTAAGAGTGTTTCTTCAAATAAAGGCGTGGGTAGCGACTGTTCTACAGGCCATACGCCAGGTTTTTCTAACCGATTAGCAAGGATGAGCTGCGCGATCGCCCCGGTTCCACAGCCCGCACAATAGGCTGTATCTTCATGGTCAAAGGTGGACAGGTACGTTGCAGGCTCACCGTCCTTCTCACCTTCAATGGCAATGCGCATCGCGATCCCCACCCCTGTGTGAGGATCACTCACCTGCGTCATGCGATAGCTAATGTGTGAGAGTGACTCAATCAGCTGTGGGTTCTTGAGCCACGACTTTGGCATGCGTGCCATGAGCCACGTCAGGCGGTTGTAATAGTCCGGCACGGAGCCGAACTTCGTCACAATATTTTTAAGCTGTGGAAAGGTGTCGGCAACCGTTAAGGCTTCAACGGTATTGAACCAGTACACGCCGCCCTTGCCGTAGCGAGGAAAGTCAATGACCTCACGCTGAGAATAGGGCTCTACCGCTCGCCAACGCCCCTTGAGCTTAGACATAAACGGCGTTTGTAATTCTATAAAGGTGGTGCGCATGACCGTCACGCCTGCTCCGCCTGAGCCAGCTACTAAATAGCTTAAATGAACCGATTCAGCGTTGTCTAGCTGCTCTATGCCTTGGCGTACCATACTGCCGGAGATACCGGGGAAAATGCCGGTGCTAATAATGGCAGTGACGCCCGCAGCTTGTGCCTGCTGCCGGTAGGTTAGGGCCTTATTGACATAGTCTGGGCTATCGGCAACGTCTAGGTAGGGCTTACCGGCGGCAATACAGCTGAGCAGCACATGATGATTGCGGCTGCGAAAGGGGCCTGCGCAGTGAATGATGAGGTCGTGCTGGGCGATCGCAGTTTCTACTTCAGCTTCATCGGCCAACGCTAGCGAGCGATACTGCCACCTTGCCGCAAAAGCATGGGTAAAATCAGCCGCGAAGCTATCGGCAAAGACAGTCTTGGCCTCACAATCGGCCTCAAACTGGGCAACCGACCGCCGCCCGGTGAGGGTGACCTGTGAGGCCGTATGCGTCAAAATATCAGCCGCGACTGCCTGACCAATGCGACCACTGCCGCCAATCACTAAAACTGTTGGAATCATAAACTAACGGCTACGCGGAGTCGGGGCAGATGTAAAACCTACCCCTCTTTAGTGCTAATAACGCTTAACGGGGTGAACTTACAAACCCAAGTCAGCCAAAATATCAGTTGCGTGTGTGTCGGTCTTGATGTTGCCGTCGTACACCTTAGAGACTTTGCCAGCGCCATCGATAACGAAGGTAACGCGCTTAGAGTAGCCGCCGCCGTCTACATCGTAGGCATTGGAAATAGCGCCATCGGTATCGACAACTAACGGAAAGGGTAGGGAGAACTTGTCCTTAAAAGCTTTGTGAGAAGTCTCATCGTCACGGCTTACACCCAGCACAGCAATATCTTTGCCATTGTAAGCTTCGTAAGAGTCTCGGAAGCTACACGCTTCTTTGGTACATCCCGGCGTATCATCTTTAGGGTAAAAATAGAGAACAACAGTCTTTCCAGAAAAATCTGAGAGAGATACGGAATTGCCTGCGTCGTCTTTAGACGTAAAATTGGGGGCACTGGTGCCTTCTGCGATCGCCATTTTATTATCTCCTGTAGGTTTTTGGTGCGAGCGGCTACGGGCATATACCCTCAGACCGCCATGCCATCAGAGATCTTACAGTGATTTTACCCACACCTAGTCCATAAGTGGCACATTCTCTGCCGCTGGTTAGATCTCTACCCCGTACAAAGGCATTATTAAGGGGTCATGCCCCTCACCCCCACCCAGCCTGCCCGTTCAACACGTTAGCGTCTTTTCGCCTGTCGGCCCCATGCTCATCGAAACCCAGCGCCTGATTCTTCGCGACTGGCATCCTACTCAAGACGCTCGCCACGCCATGGATATTTTTGGTGATAGCCGGGTGATGGGCCCAATCGATAGCCGCAAAGATGACTCTATTCGGCAGGTGCAAGGCAGACTACAGCGCTACCGAGACAAAGCCCAAAAAGAGGAGGATGGCACCCGCAGCTGGGCCGTGGAGCAAAAGGAAATTGGCCGGGTGATTGGCCATGTTATTTTGACAGCGCTGCCAGATATTAGGCAGGTACGACTACAGCAGGCAGCAAACCTTCCTGTGGCTGACTATGTGGAGCACGAGGTGAAGCACGAGGTGGAGCACGAGGCCGCGTATGATTCAGAGCACGAGCAAGCTGATGCTGTACAGCCTGTGAGTACCACCAATCCAGATGGTATGCCCACAGACTATATCGAAATTGGCTGGCATTTTCGGCCTGCTAGCTGGGGCTTTGGCTATGCGACCGAAGCCGCATTTTCAGTGGCACAATACGCCTTTGAAACCCTCAAATTGCCGGTGCTGCTCGCTGTCAGTGCGCCCGAAAACCAACGTTCGGTGGCGGTGATGAACCGCATTGGCATGCAGTGTAATGGCATTACAACGCGTTACTACAGGGGAGCTGAGTTAATGCTGTATGAGCTTAGCCCTGATGCTTTTTTTGAAACTAAAGCCCGGTGGGACTCCGATCGTCTTTTTTTAGAAGCGCTCAACAAAATGGAGCAACAGGCTTAACGCCTAACAACAAACTTGAGCTGCGCGACATTACAGGTGCATTGTGTAGAGACTGTTTTAGCCGGTGGGTTTAGTAGACGGGTTTGTTTGCCATTTTTGTCTGCCATTTTTTGTCTGTCATTTAGGGTAAGAGCGTTGGGGTTCCGCCTCTTTCTTCTAGGGCCGGGGGGACGCGTAACCCTCGACGGCTGATGTATAGCACGTAGGGAATAATGCCGATCTCTTGGTAGCTGGGCGCGAAGGTTCTTCTCACCCGTTCTTTTTTCTCTTGATGAACAATCTCTGTTTTGGGAGAAATGACATAAAGCACAATACCGATGGCTATCCAGGCGACTAGGCTAAAAATTGCGGTCACTACAAATATGCTGGTCCAGCCTAGGGCCTGATAGAGAATTTGTGTGAGCCGGCTGTAGTTTTCTAGCTGATATTCGCCAGAAGCTGGTGAGCCAAATAGACCGACGGCCAGTGTGCCCCAGCCACCGCAGACAAGATGTACTGGAATGGCACCAACGGGGTCGTCAATGCGCCATTTTTCCAAATACCGTTCGGTTAACAGGACCAGTAGGCTGCTAGAAGCACCGATGATAATGGCAATGTTTACATCTACATAGGCCGATGAGGCGGTAATGCCCACTAGGCCTCCGAGTAAGCCGTTGATGATGGAGGAGAGTCTGGCTTTTTTATCGGTAACTGAAGGACTAAAGACCAGTGCGCCCACGCCCCCGGCTGCTGCTGCACAAAAGGTCGTGGTTAAAATGTGAGGGACGTATTCCAGGCGGACGGTAGAGCCGCCGTTGAAGCCAAACCAGCCCAGCCACAGGATCAGGCAGCCCAGGGTCGCTAAGCTAAGGTTGTAGGGTTCAAATCTTTGGGGATCTTCTCGACCAATAAAGCGATTGGTTTTGGCATCGTAGCCAAATTTGCCCTGGCGAGGACGGGTGATAATAGCACCCACGAGAGCAGCGGTGCCGCCGACGGAGTGGACAACTGCCGAACCTGCAAAATCTCGAAACTGGAAAGGAAGTGCCGATAGCCAGCCGCCGCCCCACACCCAATATCCTACGAGCGGATAAATTAGTCCCACCAGGAAAAAGCTAAAGAGAAGAAAAGCCCAAAATTTTACGCGTTCGGCGATCGCACCGGATACAATCGTGGCGGCAGTGCCGGCAAATACAAGCTGAAAGAAAAACAGCGCGGAGAAAGGCCGGCCCGGCCAACTGTTGCTTAAAGTTTTAAAGTCAGCGGGGAAGGGGTTTGGCAGCGCTTCGGAAGGGAAGGGAAAGTCGAGCGCTATACCCACCTGCCCCCATAGTGCGCTGGTGCTATCGCCCAACATAAATCGGAAGCCAAATAGCCAAAAGGCAAGGGTCGCCACACAAAAAACAATGAGGTTTTTCGCGAGGACGTTGACTGCGTTCCCGGTTCGACAAAAGCCGGTTTCTAGCATGGCAAACCCAGCGTTCATAAAGAACACCAGTGCCGAGGCGACCATCAGCCAAACCGTGCCTACAGCGTTAAAGCCTTTCACGGTGGTGTCGTGGGCGGCGGCTTCGTGTGCCCACAGCAGGACCAGCGGCATGGCTAGAAAGAGTATTAGCGGCAGCAGCGCAAGTCGCCCAGAATAAAAGCGTCCAGAATAAAAGCGCCGAGAAGACTTATGCGGCGGCCGGTTAAGCGCGCTAAAAATGCTGGCTAGCAGCGACTTTTTCTGCTGTGGCATAGGAGAAAGGGCTGTTTGCTCGTTTGAGAGCAGCCCTAGGATGACAGGTAGGTTCCGTATTATGCATAGCGGCTCAGTAATTCTCCGGATAAAACAGGAAAAGTGGGTGAGTCGTTAGGTGCGGAGTGTTCTGTGAGTTTACGTAAAAAGCTTGCTTTTAAGACTGTGTTAGGCAGGAGGGTGCAGAAATATGGTTTAACTAACGTTGAGTGACTTAACTTTTCTGTCAACATTGCCCATGGCCTCTTTGGAAACGCTTACAGGACTCACCGCTAGCCAGCTGAGGGGGCGATCGCGCATAACCCTTTGTAAGGGCCTAAGCGAGTTTCCAAAAGAACTTTTTGAACTGGCTGAGACGCTAGAGATTTTAGAGGCGTCGGACAATTGCTTTGAGCGCTTACCGGATGAGTTTGCAACGCTGCACCGGCTCAAGGCTGTGTTTTTTAATAACAATGCCTTTCGCACCTTTCCCACGGTATTAAAAGCCTGTCCGAACCTTTCTGTGATTAGCTTTAAGGGTAATCACATGGCAGAAATCGAAGAAGGGGTACTATCTACTGCGGTGCGCTGGCTGGTGATGACCAACAATCAGCTGACGCATTTACCGGCGGATATTGGTAAGCTCACTAAGCTACAGAAGCTGATGCTGACGGGGAATCAGCTGACGCATTTGCCGGCTGAAATGGCAGCCTGCCAACGGCTAGCGCTACTTCGAATAGCCGCTAACCGGCTCACTGAGCTGCCCGAGTGGCTGCTGTCACTCCCCAGACTGGCTTGGCTGGCTTATTCGGAAAATCCGTGCGCAGAAGCCGCGCAGCGCGAGGTATTGAACCGGTTATCGGCAGCAGAGAAATTACGATTGATTAGCCCGGAGGCACTAGCGTGGGGAGAGGTATTAGGTGAAGGAGCCTCTGGCGTTATTTATCAGGGGTGCTGGCGTGCGCCTGAAGAATCACAGGGTCGAGCGGTGGCCCTGAAGGTGTTTAAAGGAGAGATGACAAGCGATGGCTCGCCGCAAGCTGAAATGCAGGCATGCATAGCGGCAGGGGCTCATCCAAACTTGGTAGAGGTATTGGGCCGGCTTGAGACTGATGTAGACGGGCCGATGCCCCATCAACCCATGGCAGACGGAGCAGACGGAGTAAAAGCAGAGGGGCTGGTGCTTTCATTGATTCCGCCTGAGTATCAAAATTTAGGCGCGCCGCCCAGTTTGGACAGCTGTACCCGCGATACCTATGCAGAGACAGCCTCTTTTTCGATACCTTTGATTTTGAAAATGATGCAGGGAATTGCAGGCGCGATCGCACATCTGCATCAAAGAGGACTCATGCACGGAGATCTCTACGCTCACAATATTTTGTTCAATGATGTGGGAGAGAGCTTTTTGGGTGACTTTGGGGCGGCTTCTTTTTACGATGCCAAAGCTGTAGAGTCAGCCCACGCGCTGGAAAGGCTGGAGGTGAGAGCCTTTGGCTGCTTATTAGAAGACTTGTTGAATAGAGTTGCCCTACAGCAAACTGCCCCCCTTCAGCCGCAGAAGGCTTCTGTGGTGGCACGCCTTTGGGCCTTACAGAAGGACTGTGTGAACACGACAACCACACAGCGTCCTTTGTTTTCAGCTATTTGTGAACGTTTGGTCAGCATACATGAGGAGAGCTGCCTCCCAAATGAGGCTCCCTAAATGAGGCTCCCTAGATGAAACCCAGTTGAAGAAACCCAGTTGAAGAGACCCTATTGAAAAGACCCAGCTGAAAAGGCCCCGCTGGAGCAGCCTCTTCTAGGGCGTTTACTCATCGGGTTGAAAGGGAGCATAGCACTGCTGCAATAGCGGCTGATTAAGCGAGAGAAATTTGGTTTGTCCCTGCTTGCGGGCCTTCACCAGCCCGACGGTGATGAGCGTTTTGGAATGGTGGCAAAACAGCGCAAGACTGATATCTAACTGCTTAGCGAGGGCTGAGCCGCTTGCTTCCGACTGAGCCATGAGGCACTCTACAATGCGCAACCGAGTGGGATCAGCCAAGGCCGCAAAGAGCTTAACGCGCTGCTCTAAAGACAACGCTGGGAGAGCGGACACCTGGGAAGAGCCACTCGGGGAATGATTCAAGACGTCTTTAGGGCTAGACATGTCAGTGCGGCCTTCTTATCTGCTACTCAGGAACTCTTAATCAAGTACTTAAATGACTACTTGACTATGAAGTCTGGTGTTGTCTAACATCTTATCAAACGATCATTTGACTATTTCTTTTGGAGATTAGATTATGACCCTTGCTTCAGAGTTACAGGCTTATCAGGTTGAGTTTCGCACAAAAGCGCCGGCAGATGCTCAAACGGTCATGGCTAAGGCGACCGGTGATTTGGCTGCTTCTGGCATTGTAGACCGCTCACTGAAGGTGGGTGACGCGCTGCCGGTGGTCACCTTGCCAAACGCCAAAGGTGAGCTGTTTAGCATGGCTGATGCGCTAGCTAAAGGGCCGGTGGTGATCGCGTTTTATCGCGGTGGCTGGTGCCCTTACTGCAATATGGAACTGCATGCGCTGCAACAGGTTTTGCCAGAGATTGAAGCGGCGGGGGCGACGCTGATTGCAATTTCGCCGGAGACGCCGGATAGCTCTTTGTCTACTCAAGAAAAAAATGAGCTGACGTTTGAAGTACTTACAGATAAGGGCAATGCTTATGCAAAATCGCTAGGGCTGGTTTTTTCACTGCCTGAAGAACTGCGTCCCATCTACGCTGGCTTTGGGATTGATATTCCGGCGTATAACGGTGACGAGAGCTTCGAGCTACCCGTCCCTGCGACTTATGTCGTGACGCCCGATGGAAAGATTGTGTACGCTTTTGCCGAGGCGGACTATACCAAACGGGCAGAACCTGCTGATGTGGTTGCCGCACTGAAGTCGTAGGGTTAGAAGTCCACGTTGAATGGTGTGGTTTGGTGATGGTTTAGCTGTGGTTTGGCTACAGTTTGGTGAGAGTCAGACCACAGATAGATAACAATAAGAAGGCGCTCACTTTTGATAGAGAGGTTAGTGATCTCTGTGGAATAAACAATGGCAACTACAGCTGATTTGAGCGAAGGTTCAGCACCTTTAGAGAAATGTTGTTGGCCGCAGCCCATTTTGTCTTATTTTGACTGGCTCAATCAAAATAAGTTTGAGCAAGTTGCCGAGCTGTTTGCCGTAGCAGGGGTGCTAGTGCCACCGTTTGAACGCGCGATTCAGGGGCGATGTGAGATCGCGCAGTACCTGAGCGATAAAGCAGCTGATATGACGGTTGTGCCTATTGAGTGTGAGCGTAGCCATAACTTGGAGGCTACTGATGCGATCGCCTACTTAATCCGAGGAAACGTGAAAACGTCCGCTTTCATGGTCAATGTGGCTTGGCGCTTTGATCTAAATACGGCTTCAGAGATAACTGTGGTTCGTGTAAAGTTTCTTGCAACGCTCCAAGAGCTGATTAAGTTTCGATAATGATTACCCAGCACTGGTTACTCAGCACCGGTTACTCAGCACTGGTTATTCAGCATTGGCCTCGCAGCCACAGCCGCAGTCGCAATCGCGAGCAAGTGAGTCCTCTACACGCTCTAGCAAGTGATGAATATCAAAAGGCTTTTGAATAATGCCATCAGCACCGGCTTCTAGGCCTTGGGCTGCCTTATCGGCATCTTGAGCGGTAATGAGCAAAATGGGGATGTAGGGTAGATTTTGATTTTCGCGAACTCTACGAGTAATCTCATAACCAGTGATATCTGGCATCATGATGTCTAGCAAAATCAAGTCGGGCGGCGAGGTTTCAATGGCCGCGATTGCACTTTTGCCACTTTCTACACAGCTTACCTGGTAGTCTTTTTCATCACTCAAAATAGCTTCAAGTAAGTACAAATTGTCCGGCACATCATCAACCGCTAGTATTTTTGGGTTTTTGAGGGTAACCATGGGCCAGTTCGCTTGGGTTGAAAGTGCAGTTGTGCCACGTCAGCTATGTCTATAGCCTGCTCAAGGCTCTGTACTTTGTTTCTCTGTACTTTGTTTCCGTGCCTTGTTAGTTAAGAGCTTACTGAACGACGAGGCCCGATGCACTCTGACTCCCGATAGAGAATATGTTGAGAAAAAATAAGTATTGTCAATATAAGTATTCCAAAGGGCTTATAGGCCCATAGTGCTATAGGCCCTCAAGATGAATGCTTGAGGGCCTACCTTTTATCTAGCGCTTGGGGTATTTGAGCAGCCACAGCGAGGGCATTGGCTGCGGAACCTCATTACTAATCCGCTGACGAATCGTTTGTAGGTCTTGGCCGGTTAGGCGCGCTAGATTTTGTGATTCTCTTTCAAACCGGTTGACTAACATCGTCATGTACTGTTGCTGACGCTCCACAGCGGCTTCTATGGCGTCTTCTGTGATGGGTGGAGCTGGGCGATTAGGCGGCGTAAACACTCTAGGACGAGAGTTTAAAGGGGTAGGCTCAGGTGCAGGCTGAGGTACGTCCTCATTAGGGCTGGACTGTTGTTCTTGCATTTCGCTAAGGCGTGTGGCGCAGTCGATGCTGCCATCAACCGGATGGTTGGTAACGTAGCGACCCTGAAAGGTTTGCTGGTTACTGGTGGACTGAAAGATGAGATCTTCAGGAAATTTATCTCGGCTATAGCGGACGTGCAAGCGGGTGATAAAGGCACTGTTGATGGCAGCGCGCTGGTTATTTCTGGCCGGATTATCTCTTTGAGATCCCTCTGCTCTGAGCCAAAAAGCGCCTGCTTTTAACAGTTCGTCTCGGTTGAGGACAGGGGCTGCACAAGGATCACATTTTTGCATGTTCCAGGCGTATTCCAAAAAGGCGACATTCCGGTTGGCGGCTTCGTAGCTGCGCTGAAACATATCAGGATAAAACTGACCGAATTCGTCTTGAATAAACAGAGGTAGCTCTACATCGGTCGGAATGTTGACGGTGCGATAGTTGGTAAGTTCGGCGCGGCCCTCGGGCGAGAGTAGGTACACGACTAGGTCTTGCTCAGCCTCTGCATTTAACATGCCTAGGCGAATAGGCAGCATAAACTTGGCAGAGTCGTATTCTATTTGCAGCGGTCTAAGCTGCTGGTAGTTAAGGGTTTGCTGCTCTTCAAGATTGACTTTGGCAACAAAAAACTTCATTCCCTGACGAATATAAGGGGCAAGGACGTCTCTTGCGCCGGTGGGGATGCGGTAGTTGTTCTGGGTGAGCCAGGTTTCGAGACCGTCAGATTCAGTGGCGCTCAAAATTAAAATGTCGTACTCACCGACAGAGAACTGTTCTTCGATGGTGACGCCCAGGGCCTGATCTGCGATCGCTAACTCTTGCATGACGGGCGCAGCACTCAAACGAGCGCGACTGGCCCCGGCAAAGCTATGCATGACCTGGCAGGGGTCTGTGTCAAAGTATTCTACGAGCCGAGGCGCGCTGAACTCATCTAAACGCTGCATAATGACGGGCTCTGCAACACTCACCTGCTCTTGCTGAATAATAGTCGGCACGGGAACGACCATGGCAAAGTCGGCAACATCGCCCTGGTAGTCGTTGGCCATGGTAAGAACGGTGTGGTTGCCGTCGCGGGCGATCGCAACTTGGGAGGCTTTGTTGTACAGGTCAGTATCGGCTCTGGCGACATAGAACCCACAGAAGGCGTGGGCGGGAGCCGTAAAGGAGAGAAATGAAACGAGCGTAGCGGTGCCCAGCACCAAAAAAGAGGTCGTCAGCTGCTTACTCTCCGGCAGCTGCGGGGCCCACATCAGTCGCTTTTTCCAGGCAAACCGAGGCGCTGCCCAAACGTTATCGAGTGCGATGGTCAGTGGGGCCAACAAAAACAGCGCCCAAAAGACGGCGGTAGAGAGGTAGAAGTAGTTGCGCAGGACAAAGGTGAGGAGTGCGATCGCGGTTGCCCAAGTCAGCCGTGCGGGCCGGGCGTTGGGAATAGAGCGCGGATCGGTCACCATAAACAGTGCAAACAACAACAAAGAACCGCTACTCATTCGGTGGATAAGCACATCCCAGGTCCACCCTAGATAAGCATTCCGCGCTGCTTCCATCAGGGTGTAGATACCGAGAAACATCACAGTGGTATCCCAGCGGCCTACACGCTTAAGCACAATGCCGCCAGCACCGAGAAAAATAAGGCCATACCAAAGCTCTTCGCCCCATTGTCCTGGGGAAACCCAGGCATCTTGAGTGAGCGCTAGGGCGGCGATAATGCCAAAGTTAGCAGGGTTAAAGAAGTGTTTGTTGTTGTGAGTGAATATAAACTTGCTGGCAATTGCCATGCTAGCGGCAAAGGCCATTGTGGCGATGTGGTCTGTTCTGAGCAGTAAGCTGAGCCCTAATGCGCTAATAAGCGGGCTACGCCAGCTGAAAGCAGGTAGAGATGGGGTAGGTAGAGATAAGTTAGGTAGAGAGGGCTGTTCTTGCGAGACGTTTTTGTTGAGGATGTCTTCTTTAGGCGTCGGCTTAAAAATAGGAAAGAACAGATGAGCGGGCAGGCAAAATGCCTGTGCTCTAATGGCTTTTTGTATGGCTGTTCGCAATTTGGAGAGTAGGGATTGGGTTAGCACAGCAGTTATTACGGCTGTGCCTACTATTTCTGGCCTGAGAGACCAGTCGCGCATGGAAACGCCTAACGCTAAAAATAATGTCAGAAATATAATTTGATAGTCGCGAGCATCTTTTAACACTCTATTTTTTAACACTCTGGTGATCTCCTAGCTATTTTGCTTGATGATTTAGTCGTTAGGGCTAGTATGAGGGCCGAGTTGTTAGCTAAGGCAACGGTTACCAATTTTGTAACCGGGCAGATGGATAGTGACAACACTTGAATTTTCCGGCAGTGGCGCTTCAGCATTAGCGCATAGTAAAGAGACAAAAGCTGTGAGCTTAGTCAATGCGTGCGATCGCAAACGAGCGTATATTTTGATGCAGCCCTCATTTAGCGTTAGCAGAACAAGTCAATGCCCCAATCGTTTTGTCTCTTAAGGTAGTAAAATTGGCGGCTAAACAGTATCTAAACTATTATTCGGGGAGCATATTGGTTCATGTTGCGTCAGTCTAAGCGAAAGACTAAGCAAAAAACCAAGCAAAAGAATCTATGGCTACTTATCGCTGCGAGCTTCCTGCTTTTTTTCGGCTGTAGCAGTCTTCGGCATTGGCTTTTGCAATCAGCCGGCATGGATCTGGGGATTTTTGATCAGGCAGTTTATCTCATTTCGGTCGGGCAAGCGCCGATTTCTAGCTATTTGGGATTTCACATCCTGAGCGATCATGCGGCCTTTATTCTGTATCCTATTTCGCTGTTGTATCGGCTGTATCCGACGGTGCATTGGCTGTTTGCAGTGCAGGCGCTGGCATTGGCGATCGCCGCGTACCCAGCCTATAAGCTGGCGCTTTTAGCAGGTTTATCTCAGTCGCGAGCGACCTTGGTAAGCGCGGTGTACCTTTTGTATCCGGTGGCCTTTAACGTCAGCGTGTTTGATTTTCATCCCGATGCGATCGCAATGCCCGCTATCTTTTGGATGGTGTTGGCGGCGCGCACTCAAAAAGTTGTTCAATTTTGCGTGGCGACGGCGATTGTTTTGAGCTGTAAGGCGGCTTTTAGCCTCACGGTGGCGGCTATGGGGCTATGGCTGCTGCTGTTTGAGCGACGTAAAAGAATGGGTGCGATCGCACTAGCCGCTGGCGTTGCTTGGTTTTTGATTGCTGTTAAGCTCGTGATTCCAGCGTTTAGTGCAGAAGATGGGTTGGGCTTGGTAAGCCGGCATCTGTTTCGCTATGGCGATTTGGGGAGTTCCTATGGCGAAGTTGCCATGGCCCTTGTGACTCAGCCCCAATTGATGCTGACGTATTTGATTGCGCCAACAACGCTAGAATATTTTGTACTGTTAATAGCGCCGGCGGTGTACTTGCTATCAGCGGTGCCAAAGGCGATTAAATCCAAAGCTATCGGTTCTAAACAAGTTTTCCGCACCCTTTGCTTACTGACACCTGCGATTCCTGTGCTGGCAATGAATATTCTGTCTACGCAGCACAGCCAGCGAAATTTAGTGCAGTGGTATTCGTTGCCGGTGGTGCCGTTTATTATCTTGATTGTGATTGCTTATTTAAAGGCTAGTGATTCTCTTTCTTTGAGGCAACAGCGTAAACAAACTCGGTTTATGGTCAGTTGGGCAGTGGTTGCGTTCTTAAGCCTTTCACGGTTGATCACGTTGGTGAGTCCGCCCTATACGGCAGCGGATACTTTTGCAGCGGCGAGAACGGCTATTGCAAGGGTTGTAGCGGGTGATAGTGTGCTGACAACTTCAGAAATAGCGCCACATCTTTCCCATCGGGGTCACATTGAGTTTACGAATGGTGAGGTGCCTTTGAGTAAAGTCGATACGTTTGAGGCTGTCCTGCTCAATACGCGCTATCCCGGCTGGAATAGCAGTGTTTTGACGGCAATGAGTTTGCGAGAACATTTAGAAGCAAGCGAGCGATTCCGGTTGGACTATCAACAGGATGGGGTTTATCTATTTGTTCAGGCAGAGAACATTCGAGCAGAGGCTGTTGAAGAATAGTTTGGACCCTCATTTTCAAGGCACAATCTCGACGAGGGTGCCTGACCTTATCGCGGTGTAAATCTCGTCAACGTCTTTGTTTTTAAGTGAAACGCAGCCCCAGGTCCAGTTGGTCTTTTGATCGATGAGGCTATCTGCGCCTGCGGGGACGCCGTGAATGCCGACTTCGCTACCAATGGTTACTTGCGGGGGAATATCGCCAGCTAACTTTGCCTGAGCGTGTTCTTGCCAGTCTTGCGGGGTGGGGTAGTCTAGCCAAATGAATTTGGACCATTCTGGATGATCGTAGAGGTCTCGAACCCGATAAATGCCTTCGG
The DNA here is from genome assembly GCA_039820525.1 of Cyanobacteria bacterium J06634_5. GTDB lineage: Bacteria > Cyanobacteriota > Cyanobacteriia > Phormidesmidales > Phormidesmidaceae > Phormidesmis. The sequence continues at coordinate 244,101 of JBCBPY010000003.1, read as the reverse complement.
GCGTTTTGTGATCGCCTTCGGCAAACTTATCGCCGACAGGAGCCGTGCCAAATACGGTGGGATAGGCTTTAACGGGTTCTCCCTGATAAAAAATGGTGAGCCGATAGCTAGATTTTTCAACTAATAGAGAAACTTTCTCCTTGTCAAAGTTATCCTCTAGCAACTCTTGCAGCTTCTGGGAACTGTTCAAATAGTCCGTCGTATCAACTGATTCTGAGCTTGTTGCACGAGTAGCCTTGAGGTGAACAGACTGCTCTTTTTGACAGTCTGGTAGGCATAAAACCGCTGGAATTTGAGACGGTGGCATCGCCAACTCGAGTCGGACTAGCAATGCGTAAGCTGTTACGCCACAGCCGAGCAGTAAGCTCGCGGTTAGGATGCGTTTTTTGAGTTGTTTTTTAAGTTGTTTTTTGGGGGAGTGCGATCGCAGAAAATCCATTTTTTAAGAGGTGGCTACGGCCTGTTCTTATTTTTCCCATTGAGTCCACCCTTATTGATTTTTACTTGAGAGATTTGCCGTTACACTAATATCTCTCTAGAATCCCCTTACACTAACAGTTGCAGAGTGTATTAGCCAGCGATATCTAGCATTGAAAGGTGCATCCAACCTCAATCATTAAATTGGCTCAACACGTAATAGACTCATCTTGAGTCCCTTATGACTTCTCTTGGTCTCAAAATAAGATTAAAGGGTGAGTAGGATTAGCCTTTCGAGCGTAAGATTGATAAATCTACTTTCAAAGAGAGCTGGCCTATGTCACAACCTGTGCAGCTTTGGCAAACCTGGCAAGATTTTAAGGCGGATCAACAAAGCGTAGAGCTAGCGGCTCACACTGTGGCACATATTTCTGTGACTATTCGGTATATGGATGTTGGCTCTGAGAGGGCAGGGACGGTGCTACTGATGCACGGCATTCCGACCTGGGGATACCTTTATCATGCCGTGATTCCGCTGCTGGTAGAGGCTGGATATCGCGTGATTGCACCAGATTTTTTGGGTCATGGATGGTCGGATAGGCGCGATCGCTTCGACCGATCGTTTCAAGATCAGGCTCGAATGATCTGCGCACTGCTGAAGCATCTAAATCTTTCTAGCGTTAATGTCGTTGGTCACGATACCGGTGGCGCAGTAGCTCTGATTCTGGCGATAGAACATCCGCACTTAGTCAATCGCTTGGTTATTACCAATTCGGTTTGTTACGACCGATTTGATGATGACATGTTGGATTTTGGTCATCCGCTGAGGTGGAAGCCTCGCCCTGTAAGCGACTTGGTAGAGGCGTTGCAGGAAAGCCTAGCAATGGGACTTAGCCATGCTGAGAAGCTGACACCAGAGTTTTGTGATGGCATCATTGCGCCCTGGGCAAGTGAGGAAGGTAAGCTGAGCCTGATTCGCAATGCGGCGGCGTTGAATGCGAATCAAACGATGGCCTTAGTGGATCGGCATGGGGCGATCGCAGCGCCGACATTGGTGCTGTGGGGCATGGACGATCCTTGGCAAAAGGCTGAAGACGGTCAGCGACTGGCCAGTGAAATTCCAGGCGCTATTTTTGAACCCATTGAACAGGCGTCCCATTGGATACAACAAGATGCCCCAGAAGTATTTTCTGAGGCTATCTTGAGATTTTTTGCGTGAGACTGTCTATCGAAGCTGTCGAAACCGAGGGCTGAGCGGAGTCGAAGCCCGGTTGAAGTCGAGTCCGCTACTGAGCGCGACTGTACAGATGTGTGAGGTCGCGTAGGCGATCGCTAATCCGATCGGTGAGTAGCTCAGAGCTGCTGTAGCGCCAGCGCCAGTTGTTGGGAATTTTGCTCGGATCGTTCATGCGAGCTTCGCCGCCAAGATCTAACAAATCTTGCAGGGGAACAATGGCCAAGTTGGCCACCGAAGAAAGCGCTTTTTGAATGAGTGTCCAGTTGATTTCTTTAATCTCTTCTGGACTGCTAAAGCCTAAATATTTTGCCAGGAACTGTTTTTCGTGATCGCCGGTTGTATTCCACCAGCCGATAGCGGTGTCGTTGTCGTGAGTGCCTGAATACACGATGCAGTTGTTAACGTAGTTATGAGGCAGGTGCGTGTTGTGAGGGTCTCCGCCAAAGGCAAACATGAGGATTTTCATGCCTGGAAATTCGAACTTGTCTCGCAGGGCTTCGACCTCGGGCGTAATCACACCCAGGTCTTCTGCAAGTACGGGCAAGTCTCCCATTTTTTGCGCGAGGGTTTCAAAAAAGGCATCGCCGGGGGCCTTTACCCATTCACCGTTAATGGCAATTTCTTCACTGGCTGGGACCTGCCAATAGGCCTCAAAACCTCGGAAGTGATCGACCCTGACCCAGTCCACATATTGCAAGGTCGCCTTAAAGCGTGAAACCCACCAGTCAAAGCCCTCTGCTTGACAAGCATCCCAGTTGTACACAGGGTTGCCCCACAGCTGACCGGTTTCACTAAAGTAGTCGGGCGGGACGCCAGCGATATAGGCTGACTCTAGCGTCTCTGGATTAAGCTTAAACAGCTGAGGATGTGCCCAGGCCTCGGCGCTGTTGTGGCACACGTAGATGGAAACATCACCAATAATTTGAATGTTTTTGCTGTTGGCGTACTGTCGCAGCGCTGTCCATTGCTCAAAAAACTTAAATTGAATAAACCGTTGAAAGTCAATGGCTTCAGCGAGTTCTTCTGACTTTGCTTTGAGGGCGGCGGGCTCTCTCCTGGCCAGTCCGGGTTCCCATTGGCTCCAAGGCTTACCGTCATTCTCTTCTAGCAAGGCCATAAACAGAACAAAATCATCGAGCCACCAAGCTTGCTCCTGGCCGAAGCGGGCGTAGTCTGCATTGGTTGCGCTTTGCTCTTTAAAGGTTGCAAACGCCCGCTTCAGCATCCCCATTTTGTGAGGGATCACTTTGCTAAAGGACACGCGGTTCGGATCTGCATTTTCTAAGGGTGTGATGGTACTAGCGTCTAAAAGCCCTTCTTCGGTTAGCTTCTCTACGCTCACCATCAGCGGGTTGCCTGCAAAGGCGCTGAAGTTCATGGTGTAGGGAGAATGGTCGTAGCCGGTGGGACCTAAGGGCAAAATTTGCCAAAGGGTTTGGCCGCTGCGGGCCATAAAATTGATAAAGTCATAGGCGCTTTGGCCTAAGTCTCCAATGCCATGAGGGCTGGGCAAGGAGGTGGGGTGCAAAAGAATGCCACTGGCTCGATCGAATTTCATATTTTATAGGTGTAGACGGCTGATGAAGACGGCTATTGAGATTGGCTGAAACGGTCTAGCGTTAGCTTATGAGCAAAATGGCGGGAAGAAAAGCTGTTTGAAGTTAAAGAAAAGAAAATTCCTCACGATCTGCTCGCGATCGCCCTTCGATTTCTCAACCATGTTACGGGCATGTTACGAGGGGGTGCAAGGGGTTTAACGTCTGTCTAAGGGGAGATCTTGGCAAGCATGATGCACTTTATACCCAACAGCAGTCACTCAGTACGCAGAGTGGGTAAATAGGGGCTTGTGACAAGAGAGTAGATGAGAAAAGTGAGGCACAATGCTGAGAGCTTAGCGGCTGTTTCGTTACGCTTCTTTAAAGTTCTATCCAAAAGTTTTCCGAATCTTTTGTGCCGGAATCATGAACCGTCAATAGCTCTGACTTCAGTGGGGTAGATAACGGTTCAATAATCCGATAGTTTTGTAGCATCCTTGTTTACTTTTTACGTGCGAATATGCCTACAACGATGTCCTCTGAAGACAGCTTGCTTTGGTTTAAGAATGCCATTATTTACGAAGTGCCCGTCCGGGCATTTGCCGATAGTAACGGCGATGGCATTGGCGACTTTAGAGGACTCACCGAAAAGCTGGACTATCTTCAAGAGCTAGGGATTACAGCTGTTTGGGTGCTGCCGTTTTTCCCATCGCCGCTACGGGATGATGGCTACGATATTTCGGACTATAAGTCGGTCAATCCTATCTATGGCACGCTAGACGACTTTAAGGCGTTTTTAGAAGCCGCACACGCGCGCGATATTAGAGTGATTATTGAGCTGATTGTGAACCACACCTCCGATCAGCATCCTTGGTTTCAGCGGGCACGGATGGCACCCGCAGGCAGCCCGGAAAGAGACTTTTATGTATGGAGCGATACAACAGAAAAGTACAAAGGCACTCGAATTATTTTTCAGGATTTTGAGACCTCTAACTGGAGCTGGGACCCGGTTGCTAAGGCTTACTTTTGGCATCGGTTTTATGCGCATCAGCCCGATCTAAATTACGACAACCCAGCAGTTCAAAAAGCCGTATTTGAAGTGTTGGACTTTTGGTTGGAGATGGGGGTAGACGGACTGCGGATGGATGCGGTGCCCTATTTGTACGAACGGGAGGACTCTAACTGCGAGAACTTAGAGGAGACTCACGATTTTTTAAAAGCGCTGCGCACCTACGTTGACGAGCGCTACAGCGGGCGCATGCTGCTGGCAGAGGCCAATCAGTGGCCAGAAGACGCGGCGGCTTACTACGGCGAAGGCGACGAGTGCCATATGAACTTTCACTTTCCGCTGATGCCTCGGCTGTTTATGTCTTTGCGAATGGAGGATAATTTTCCGATTATTGACATTTTGCAGCAGACGCCGGAGATTCCAGATAACTGTCAGTGGGGATTGTTTTTAAGAAACCACGATGAGCTGACGCTGGAAATGGTCACCGACGAAGACAGAGACTATATGTACCGGGTGTATGCGCAGGACCCGGAAATGCGCATCAACCTAGGCATTCGCCGGCGGCTTGCGCCTTTGCTCGAGAACGACCGCAGGCAGGTAGAGCTGTTGAATGGCCTGTTGCTGTCGCTGCCAGGCACGCCTTGCTTGTACTATGGCGATGAAATTGGCATGGGCGATAATGTGTACTTGGGCGATCGCGATGGGGTGCGCACCCCCATGCAGTGGAGCCCGGATAGAAATGCGGGCTTTAGCCATGCCAACCCACACAAGCTGTATTTGCCGCTCGTCACTGACTCAGAGTACAACTACACCACCTACAACGTAGAGTCTCAGCGCACTGCGCCCAACTCGCTGCTGAACTGGACAAAGCGGCTGATTGCGACCCGTAAGCGCTATCAGGCCTTTGGCTGGGGGGACTTTACGCTGTTGCATCCTGACAATCGTAAGGTGCTTGCCTACACGCGGACTTATGAAGATGAACAGATTTTGGTAGTGGCCAATCTCTCTCGCTTTGTGCAGTCGGTGCAGCTAGATTTGGCCGCATTTAAAGGGCTTGTTCCAGTGGAGATTTTTGGGCGGACGGCGTTTCCGCCGATCGCAGATCATGGCAACTACTTTTTGAGCTTGGGGCCCTATTCTTTTTATTGGTTTGCGCTCAAGCCCAGTGCTGTGGTGGACCAGCCTCCTGAGAAAGTGCTGCGCTTGCGGTTAGCCGATGCCGGGGCTATTTTTCAGGCCGATAAGCAAGAGCAGCTCGCGGTTTTACTGACGGAGTATTTGGCGCGGCGTCAGCTGTTGGGCGCGTTGCCTAGCGCTGTGCGCGCTGCTCAAATTAGTGAGTGTATGGCCATGCCCGATGACAACACTCAGCTGGTTTGCCTGCGCGTAGAGTTTAAACAGGGCAGCCCAGCGACGTATTTGCTGTTTGTTAGTGCGGCGACCGGTGAGGAAGCAGCGGCTATGCTAAATGAGCCGCCCCCGACTGTGATTGCCCAGCTGACGCTGGCAGATGGCGAGGAGAGGGGTGTTTTGTACGATGCGATCGCCAATAAAACCTTCTTGCAGCACCTGTTAGAAATGACCATTCACAGCCGCGCTTGTGAAGGCCGAGCGGGCAAGCTAATTACCGCCGCGCTGATGAACTCGCTCAATGCCAATCCGCAGCTAGCCAACTCGCCTAAGCTAGATTCTATTCACCTTAAGGGCGACTACCACAACACTTCTATTGTGTATGCCGATACCGATAGCGTGAGTGATGCCCAGCTGATTTTAAAGCTGTTTCGCCGGGTAGAAGATGGCGATAATCCCGATTTGGAAATTCGTCATTTCCTGAGTCAGCAGCAGCAGTTCAACAACTTTAATGAGGTTGTTGGCTCACTCAACTACACGCGATCGCAAGGCGGTACGGCCACGGTCGGTATTTTTCAAAAGTATGTGCCAGATGTCCAAACTACCTGGGAATACACGCTCGACAACATTCGCAACTTTTACGACCAAATGCTGTTGCAGTCCTCAGAGATGACTGAGGCTCCGGTTCTCCCGTCCTCCCTAATAGCGCTGCAAGCCGAGTATGGAAAAGATACCGAAAAAAAACGGTTGGCAACCCGGCTTATGGGCCCCTACCTTGCCAACATTGAGCTATTGGGTCAGCGCACTGCTGAACTGCACCTGGCATTAGCGGCAAATACTACAAATGCCGCGTTCGCACCGGAAGCATTCAACAGTTTTCACCAGCGTTCTATCTACCAACATAACCGGAATCTAACAGGCCAAGTCTTCTTGTTGATTAAGGATCATTGGAAGTCACTCCCTGAGAGCTTACAGCCGATGGCACAGCGGCTACTGGAGTATCAACCGCTGTATTTAGAACAGTTTCGCCAAATTTTAGAGTGCAAAATTGAAGCGCAGCGTATTCGCTTCCATGGAGACTATCACTTAGGTCAGGCACTCTATACCGGAAAAGACTTTATCCTGATTGATTTTGAAGGAGAAACCACTCGCAACGTGAGCGAACGACGCATTAAGCGATCGCCGCTGCGCGATGTTGCCGGGATGATTCAGTCTTTCCACTATGCGGCGGTCTATGGCTTCCGTAATGAGGTGGAAAGCGGCGTCATTTATACCGAGCAAGCCGAATACATGCAGCAGTGGACCCAGTTTTGGGAGCAGTGGGTGAGTGCAGCTTTCCTAAATTCGTATTTGACAACGGCTGAGGCTGGCAACTTTTTGCCCACCACAGAACAAACGATGAAAGTGCTGCTCAACAACTATTTTCTTTCAAAAGCGATTCATGATGTGGGCTATAAAATAGTCCATCGCTCTGATGAAGTGGAGATTCCGATGCAGCGATTATTGCAGTTTGTTGATATGCAGCTGGCCTGAGTCTAGAAACAGGCGTGGTGGCTCAAGATCTTCAGAAATCTTTGCGAGTTTCTGATCAACGACACCAGCACAGGTCAGTAGCTGGTGTCGTTGATAGTGGTCATCGATGCTATGGAAAAAAGTAATTAAGGGCATGGCGATGCTTTCGCGATCGCCTGCTGCTGATTACATGAGACCTTTCAGGGGCGAGTGCTGTATAAGGTCATGTCACTATAAGGTCATGTCACTATAAGGTCATGTCACCGTAAGGTCATGTCATCGTAAGGTCATGTCACTAAGTCTTAGCTTGTTCATTTTTAGCTTGTTCGTTTCAAAAACGCAGCAAATCCTCTGGCTACTCTTGAATGCTACTGGCTTTGGCGTACCAAAAATCAACAAGAACGCCACAGCAAGAATGCCAAAAGATTAAAACGCCAAAATATTAAAAATAGCAGTTGATAAACAACAATACTGTCCCAACCTTGCTATGCCAGACGAGGGGCCAGATAAGAGCCATGCCGGATTAGAGAGTCCCTGTCAACTTGTGCATCATAACGAACAACTTTTGGAACTTTATAAGCGCAACGCTCGTCCTTAAGCCTGTATAGCGGTATATTAACTGAAGCGGATTGTATAAATTGAGACTGAGCGGACCGGATATTGGTGTTACACATAAAGGTGTTTGTTTGGCAACATAACAGCTTCATAGCGCAACAGCTTCTTAAGTGACGGTTTCCAGCCACAATAACTCACAAACATAACAATCTGATGAAAAGTATGGTGAGGTCTCCAAGACAATTGGGTGATGAGGATGATTGGGTGAGAGATAGTTGAGTTAAGTTTGCTGTGGATAGATTCATAATCTGCTGAGCGTGGCCGCTAAGCAATTTATCTAAACTGTTTTCAGTACTTTTTATGGAAAAGTATGGTTATAGCTAGCTCACCTCTTCGTAATTCATTTCTTTCAATCTATCTTTGAGGTTAATTTTATTTTTCAAATAGTTTGGAGATGAGGCCGTGCAAAAGCCAGTGCTGACTATCTTTTATCAATTTAACCCCTGGCAAGCTTCCTTGGGTGGTATTCAAACGATTATTCGCTCGTTTATTAAGTACGCGCCCGCCGAAATTGAGATTCGCTTAGTGGGTACTGGCGTAGGTGATAGGGCGATGCCTAGCGGCCAATGGCATCGAGCAACCTTTGCTGGCCGGGAGCTTTTGTTTTTTCCTCTCTTTGATATACAAGAGGACAATGTTCGCAAACTAATTCCGACGTCGCTGCGCTATACCTTGGCACTCTTTAGGCACGATCTGTCCTCAGATTTTATGCATTTCCATCGAATGGAGCCTGCGATCGCCGCTTTTAGATGGGCGGGTCATAAGCTGCTCTACATTCATAACGATATGCATCAGAAGGTAAAGGCCTCCAAGGATCGCCAGTCGTTTCTTTGGCAACGCTTCCCTTGGCTCTACTTTGCGCTAGAGCGGCTATTGCTCCGTCAGTTTGGGACTGTTCTCTCCTGCAATTCAGAGACTACTGAGTTCTATCACAAGCAGTATCCGGCATTTGCAGACCGAATTTTTCATGTTCGCAATGCCGTTGATGATGAGGTCTTTTATCCGATCTCAGCGGCAGAGAGGACTGCTCGCAGAGAGTCTCTAGCACAGCAGCTAACGTTGCCGAAGCACACTCGGTTCTTTCTGTTTGCGGGACGCCTGCATCCACAAAAAGATCCGCTGCTGCTGTTGCAGTCCCTAGCCGCATTAAGCGATCCTAGGGCGCATCTGCTGATTGCAGGTGCAGGAGAACTCACCCAAGCTGTGCAAGCAGAAATCGCGCGCCTCAATTTGACCTCTCAAGTTACGCTGCTCGGTACCGTCGATCAGTTTCAGCTATCGCAGCTGTATCATGCTGCCGAGGCTTTTGTCCTGAGCAGCGTTTATGAAGGCTTGCCCATCGTGGCCCTGGAGTCTTTAGCCTGTGGTACGCCAGTGATTACCACCCGAGCAGGCGATACGCCTAACGTGCTCACCCCCAATAGTGGAATTGTTTGTGATGAGCGGAGCGCTGAGGCAATTGCTGGCGCTATGGCACAGCTGCTAAATCACCCAGAGCGCTACCCTCAATCAGCTTGCATTCAGGCGGTTAAGCCTTACAGAGGCAAGACCGTTATAAGAAAAATTTATGCCGATATGCTGGCGCAATGGGCGCAGCAGACGGGGCAGAGCAGCCGCGAAAAACAGTTTATGTTATTGCCTAGATGATAAAGCGTTCCTGACGAGATGCAACAGCCCCAGTGATACGAGCCCCAGTGACACGAACTACAGTGACACGAACCAGATAATCATTAGCAACCTACAACAAAGTAGGCATCGCTAGTGTAAAAAACCAGAGCGAGTAAGCCCCTCTATGCTTCAGCGACCTATCTTTCAGCAAACTGAATTTCAGCAAACTGATCGCCTATCCAGCGTGATTGCTATCTATTTGGATTCTCTCCAGGGCTATGGCGCTGATAAAATCCTACTAAAAATAGCCAATGGGCTGGTTCATCGGGGGCTGAAGGTTGATCTTATTCTCTCCAAAGCGTCTGAGAGAACCATGCTTGAGGTTGATCCATCTATTAGAATTATCAATCTGAGAGGGTCTAGGTTTACCCCTATTAAAAACACCCTGGCCTTATCTGCCTACCTTAAGCGCAGGCGGCCCGATGTGTTGTTCTCCTCGATTCATTTTAATAATATTGTCGCAACGCTGGCTCTGGCGCTTTCGAGAATTAAGTGTAAGCTCATCCTGCGTCAGGCCAATACCCTTCAAGAACAGCTCAAAGACTATTCTAAAGTGATTTCTCAAGTGCTTCATCCCCTGACGTACTTAGCCTACAAAAGAGCTGATTTGGTGGTTAGCCAATGCAGTGCGATGGTCTCTGACCTCACTGAATTTATGAAAGTAGATGAGGCGAAAATTAAGGTTATTTATAACCCGACAATTACCGCAGACATTGCTGAAAAATCGCGAGATGCCGTTAACCATAAGTGGCTAACGGGTCAACGGCAATATCCGGTCATTTTATCTGTGGGTCGCCTCAAGCCTCAGAAAGACTTTGAAACTTTGTTGAAAGCTTTCCAAAAGCTTAAAAGACATTATTCAGCTGATGCAAAGTTAATCATTTTAGGGGAAGGCCCGCTCAGGGAACATCTCGAAGAACTGGCCGTTAAGCTAAACATCCAAAACGATGTAGATTTGATTGGATTTCGTCCTAATCCCTATGCCTTTATGTCTGCAACCGATATCTATGTATCGAGTTCGCGGTACGAGGGCCTGCCCAATACTTTAATTGAAGCGTTATCTTTAGGGAAACGCGTGGTGGCCACGGCCTGTCAGGGCGGTACCGCAGAAATTTTAAAGTATGGGAAATACGGGAGACTCGTGCCGGTGAGCAGTCCGGATGTGATGGCAAAAAGCATCGCTGAAGCGCTGATGTCACCGAATCTGGTGGGGCCGGAGGCGACTAAGGACTTTGATTATGAGACTCAGGTATACAAGTACTTTTCCATGTTTTTACAGGTGCTTGAGACGCCTAAAGCAATGCAAAGGTACGCGACGCTTTCGTCAGAGGCCGCTAAGGTTACAGTTCATTAGAAGTATTTGAAGCGCGTTCACCTTTATTTTGATTGTGTTGACATGTTAGAAGTCTCAGTTGTTATTCCTGCCTACAATGCGATGCCCTACCTTCCGCAAACGGTGGAAAGCCTTTTGATGCAAACCTTTGACGACTTCGAGGTGATTATCCGCAAGTACCCTGGCAGCTGCTCAACCCATTGGAAAAGAATGGCAAAGGGCTGCCCTAAAGTATTGGAGAAAGCGTTTGCCTCAGCGCCACCTGAGGTTGCTCATTTGAAGCATCGCAGCTACGCCCATACTCACCTCTGTCTTGCCTGGAAAGTACTTCAAGGCAAACAGCAAAACTACCAAAGGGATTACAAGCTAGCGCTTTCCTTTTGGCGGAAAGCTTTTTTAGGGTATGCTTCCATCGTTTTTTTTAGATCCTTTATCAATATGGGGGTGTTGTTGCTATTACTGGCCTGTTTTGGGGTCGATAAATACCGCTCTATCCAAGCTTTTGTTTTAAACACGCGCTGGAGCGTTTCAATGCTGCGATCGTCTTAGATAGCTCGCCCCCGCTTAAGCTTAACGTCCTGATAAATCGAACACTTCTGCTGAAAACCCTCTTGAGCCTATTGAGACAGATGCACGATAGTCATACTTTTTTTACAGTCTCTCTCGGGATGACAGAAAATGTATCACACCACCTGTTGACTCAACGACAAGAGCAGGTGCTCGCTCACATAGGGTCTCTCAGTTAATAACCCTTTCAGATATGCCTAAGGTTACCGTTGTTATCCCCGCTTACAATAATATTGACTATCTTCCAGATGCGCTTGAAAGTGCGCTGGAGCAGACGTTTGCTGATATCGAAATTATCGTTATTAATGATGGCAGCTCAGATCATACAGAGCAGTGGATGCTAAGCCAATCTGACCCGAGGATAACGCTCATTTCCCAGGATAACCAAGGTAAATCGGCAGCGCGAAACCGAGGCATTGCCCATAGCCAAGGAGACTATATTGCTTTTTTGGATGCCGATGATCTGTGGGAGCAAACCAAGCTCGAACAGCAGGTTCGCATGCTCGATAAAAACCCTCATGTGGGTTTGGTGTATACCTGGACGGCCTTAGCCGATGCGCAGGGGCGAGCGACGGGGCGACTGCTGGATTCTCCTGCGGAAGGCGACGTGTGGAAAGCCCTAATTTTAAAGAATATTTTGGCCTGCGGCAGTACACCGATGGTGCGTCGAGAATGCTTTGATACTGTGGGCTTTTTCTCTCCTGATCTGCCTTTGGCCCAGGACTGGGATATGTGGATTCGGGTTGCTGCTATGTATGAGTTTGCACTTATCAAGCAGCCGCTTGTGCGCTACCGCAAACATCCGGGTAATACCAGTGCCAAGTGGTCGCTGATGCAAAAATGTAGCTGCTTAGTGTTGGATCGTGCCTTTAACGCTGCCCCTAGAAATGTTTCAAAAGCGGAGCTTTCCACTATTTATAATCAGGCCTACACGTCTTTGCATCTTTATTTAGGATGGTTGGCGATTCGGAAACACTCCCACCAGCAGGCGCTGTCCTTTTGGAAAAAGTCTCAACAGACGGCTACGAATAAGCTGTCTCAGGACTCGCTTCGTTTGCGAGTCACTATTTTGATTGTTCATTGGTTAGGTGAGCGTAATTATCATCGCTTACGCGGTGTGGGGTATAAAATTCGTCGGTTGGTGTTGGCTCAGGTGGGGAAACCATGAAAGTCGCGTTTCTGGTAGGTCGCTTCCCAGTACTCTCTGAAGCCTTTATTGTTAATCAAATCACCGGGCTCTTGGCGAGGGGGCATGAGGTTGATATCTATGCTTTGTCTGGCTTTTCGGGAGAAACGAAGGTGCATCCCGATGTGGCGAAATACAAGTTGCTCTCACGGACGACTTACGCGCCCAGCTTACCGGCAACGTTTTTGGCTCGATTGATCAGTGGCTGTCGGTTGCTGGTGCAGTGGGGCTGGCGAGATCCTGTTCTTTTTTTACGGGCTTTGAATGTTTTTCGGTATGGCAAAACGGCGGCGTCTCTTCGTTTTTTGCATCTGGTTGTTCCTTTTTTAGGTGGAAAATCCTACGACATTATTCATTGTCAGTTTGGTACCTACGGCTTGCTTGGTGTATCGCTGCGCGAGATGGGTGCGATCGCAGGTGCACTGGTCACGACCTTTCGAGGGTTTGATATTAGTGAGTACCCCAGACGCCAGGGTGAGGGGGTGTACCTACGGCTCTTTGCGCAGGGGGATTTATTTTTTGCAAACTGTGACTTTTTTCGGCAGCGTGTCATTGCCCTTGGCGGGGATGCTGACAATATAATTGTGCACCGTTCTAGTATTGATTGCGATACATTTGTCTTTAGCCCTAGGCAGCTAGCGATCGCACACAGAACCGCTGCCGATCAAAAAATAACGCTTCGGTTAGCCACCGTCGGCAGGCTCACAGAGAAAAAGGGGCTGGCCTACGGCATTCGTGCGATCGCCCAGCTCATGGAGAATTCGCAGCTCGCACAGACGTTTGACGTGCACTACGACATCATCGGTGAAGGCGCCCTTAGAGCAGACCTACAACAGCTTATTCAACAGTTAGGCCTAAACCATTGCGTGCACCTCCGGGGGAAAAAGCAACAGACAGAAATTATCGAGATTCTCAGTCGGGCTCATCTTTTTATTGCCCCTTGTATCACGGCTAGTAGTGGCGATCAGGATGCCCCAATTAATACCCTCAAGGAGGCCATGGCCATGGGGCTGCCCGTGGTGAGTACGTGGCATGGGGGCATTCCTGAGCTGGTAGAAGATGGTGTTTCGGGGTATTTGGTCCCAGAGCGTGATGCTGAGGCGATCGCACAGAAGCTAACCGAACTTATTAACCATCCTGAAACCTGGCCCCAGATGGGCGCAGCCGGTCGCGCCAAGGTTTTGGCTGACTACGAGCTCAATCAGCTCAACGATGAGTTGGTGATGCACTACGAGCAACTGCTTCAGCGACAACAGCTGTCGAACGGGCCTCCCGCACCCGACTATCCCGTAGCAACGTCCGTTCGATGACCTACCGTAGACACAACCCTATCGTGCACGCTCCCATGCCCCTACCTACTCAACTACCTACTCAAACAGAAAACTCTCAGCCTGCCTCCCTTCAGCCGGAGGTGACCCTCGTGGTGGTCCCTCGTGAAAGATTCAGCTACACCCGGCAGTCCTTAGAGAGCATCTATCAACAAACCACCCTTCCCTTTGAGCTGGTTTACGTCGATGGAAATTCCCCGCCATCGGTTCAGGCGTACCTAGCCGAGCAGGCTAACACCAAACACTTCACGCTGCTACGCACCGAGCGCTATCTTTCGCCTAACCAAGCGAGAAACTTGGGCCTAGCACAGGTCAACACAAAGTATGTGGTGTTTATAGATAACGACGTTATTTTGTCCCCTGGCTGGTTAGCGCAGCTGATTCAATGCGCCGAAGACACGGATGCCGCCGTCGTCGGACCGCTGATGTGTGAGGATGAGCCCGTACACCAAATGGTACATTTCGCCGGGGGAGAGTCTCACGTTTGGGTGGACAAAACCGGTCGGCGTCGGCTGAGAGAGAAAATGTACTTGCAGGGAAAGCGAGTGTCTGAGGTTGAAGCTGGACTGCAACGACAGCCCACAGAACTGGCCGAATTTCACTGTGTCTTGGTCAGGCGCTCTATTTTTGATCAGCTCGGCTCGCTCGATGAAAAAATGGTGAATACCAAGGAGCATTTAGACTTTTGTATGGCCGTTAGAGATCTCGGCGAGCAGGTGTATTTTGAGCCTAGCTCTGTGGTGACCTACGTTCCAGGTCCGCCGCTGAAGCTCAGCGATGTGCATTTTTACATGCTGCGCTGGAGCAATGACTGGACGCTCTCTAGCCTCGATCGTATTCGGCAAAAGTGGGCCTTAGCAGAGGACGCATACTTCACCACAAAGTATAAAAAACTGGGCTGGCGGCGCCGGCAAACTCTGATTGATCCGTTTGCGCGCCGCCTGCTGCTGGGCATTGGCAGTCGTTTTTTAGCGAAGGTGATAGGCAAGCTAGAGCACCCGATTAATCGATATGTGACCCGTCGCCACAAGCAGCAAAATCGTCAGCCGCTAGAGCTTAAAAATTAGCCCTTTGCACAATGCTATGCCGTAAATACAATGCCGTGAATATGATGCCGCAAGAGAATTATGTTCAAGTTTGTTTTTAAGCGCCGAGGAAAGCAATGGTTGGCCGCGATGTTCTCGGCGCTACTGGTCTTTGCCTGCGGGGGTGAAAACAGTTTTGAGCAGCTTCCACCCAATCCTCGGAGTCTTCTTCATCCGCCCACGCCAACGTTAAAGGCGCTTACTCCCACCGTTAATCCTCAGGGTCACCACACCACCACCTTTAAAATGACAACTTCCAAGAACCCTCAGCTAATCCCAAATCGCACTGGGTTCCCCGCAGCCCGCGATCCGCTCAAGTGGCCATTTTCCCGAGAGTCTATCTGGAACATGCCCATTGGAGCGAATGCTCAGTATGTGGATGCTCGCCTAGAGTGGGCGCAGCAGGCGAGTGTGGATGTGGACTATTTTTATGTCCTCGATGCCAACGATCCGCTACAGCCTGTATTTGCGCCGGGTAACTGGGGGCCGGGGCGGGCCTCGGGTACGGAGTATCGCAACATTGCCCTGCCGATTCCCGATGATCTGTTAGTGCCCGATGCTACCGATGACGAGACACCTAATAATGCGGCGGCGTTTCTGTTGCCCGATGGGCGGACGTTAGTGCAGTTGAATCCGCTGACGCGCGATCGCGTTGGCGGCCCCATTTCTGGCTGGCGCGCAGCCACAGAAGACATTTACGAAGAGGGGATCAGAGGCGGTCATGGTGGCTCTGGGCTCTCTAGCATTGGCGGCACCGTGCGTTTGGGCGAACTTACTGGAGACGCGCCGATCAGGCACGCTCTGAAGGTCAACTTGGAAGCTGAGAAATACCTGGCCTATGCTGAGGGACCTAGCGGTGGGGCTGGTTTTCGCTGGCCTGCTACCCGCGCGGACAGCTATGCCAATGAAGAGCGCTATGGCGGCCAGGTCCCAGCGCTGACGATGGGCGCGCTGTTGGCAATTCCACCAGAGATTACGCCTGAGCGTCTAGGCTTAAAAACCGCAGCGGGTCGAAAACTGTTTTATGCCTTTCAGGACTATGGGGCCTACGTGGCTGATAATACCAACTGGGACACCCATGCGATCGCAGTAGAACAAGGCGTCTCTGATGAATTTGAAGCAGCTTACGGCTACGAGATTGAGAACACCGAGAGCGACTTTCATGATGATTACATGACGCTGTTTTCTGAGCTGCATGTGGTGGCGAATAATGGCCCCAACAACATTGGTGGGGGCGGTACGCCCCGCGCGCCATTAGCGCCTGAATTTGGCGTGCCTGTCGCGGCATTCTCTACTACTAGCAGCCCGTCAGAGGCCAACCCTTTTAGTAACAACAACCGTGCCGACGGCATTCCCTTCAAACAAGATCTTGAGTTGCTCGGCCCTGATCAAGATACCTTAATCGGTGGGGCAGGCCGTGACATTTTAGAAGGCGATGATGACGACAATGTTTTGGAAGGGGCTAGCAACCACGATTATTTAGACGGAGAGGACGGTGATGACCTGCTGATCGGCGGGGACGGCAATGATTATTTATTCGGCAAGCGACATAATGACAGTCTGCGAGGGGATGCGGGGCAAGACTATCTGGATGGTGGAGAAGGCAACGACACGCTAGAGGGGGGCATTGGGGCCGACTTCCTTTCAGGCTGGAATGGCGACGATACTATTGACGGCGGGTTGGATTACGACACCCTGGTGGAATCTGGCAATGAAGGGTTTGTGCTAACCAACAACAGCTTAGAAGGCCGGGGCTCAGATACGTTAGAAAGTATTGAGCGGGTTTTTCTCAGTGATGGCGAGGGGAATAACACTCTAGATGCATCTGCTTTTGATGCGGGCAAGGTGCGCTTAGATGGTGGGGAAGGTGATGATATTTTGCTGGGGGGCCTGAAAAATGACAGTCTCGTTAGCAGCTCGGGGCGCGATCGGCTTACGGGTAATGGCGACGGTGATATTTTTCAGCTGACGGGTCGGACTCAGCTTATTTTTAGCGATCGCTCCAGTAATAAGGGACTTAGCGAGTATGCGCTGATTACCGATTTTAATAAAGCTGAAGACCGCATTGAGCTGATGGGCAGTGCGGGTCGATATGTGCTGGACACCTCTCCCATTGATGGCATCTCTGGGACGGCGATTTACGCTGATACCAATAGGAATGGCAACCTCAGTGACAGCGACGAGTTAGTCGCTATTGTGCAGGGCTCACAGGCGCTTAGCCTCACAGAAGATTACTTTAAATATCTGTGAAAGCCCACCAACGATTCGTGGAGGGTAGATGAAACTTACACCCAAATAAAAGGGGTGTGGAAGGATCTCTATCGATCCGTGGATTCAGCGGGTCATACCCTGGACTATTTCTACTCGCCGCTATCCTAATTAACGCGCCAGCTGCTGCGCTTTTCTCGCACGAAAATACTCAAGGAGAAGATGTCTCCAATCGAAAGGTTGATATACACGACTAGAGCCCGCTGATGGCTAATGTCTGTTAACTCAGCAAGGCGTTCAGCGTAGCATTAGCGCAGCAGAAATCGATGAATGTCTTAACGAGACGAGACATCTGCTTTCGAGAAGGATAGAGCAGGTTCAGCTCATAAGCAGGCAGCGGATAGTGTTCGAGTAAGAGAACTAGCCGATTGCTCTGAATGTAAGGGTGAGCAAGAAAAGGCGGTAGCTCTGTCACACAGGTGCCTGCTAGCGTCAGTTCCAACAGATGCAGATAGTCGTTGACCTGAAAGAACGGTTGAACTTGAATAGACTCATCGCCCAAATGCCAAATGTTTGACTGAGCTGTCTCTCTCCAAGCTGCACAAGGCAATTTGAGAAGATCCTCAGGCTGCTGTGGAAGAAAGTATTTCTCTAACAGGTTTGGGCTAGCCACTAAAAGATGGCGGTATAAACCCAGCGCTTGTGAAATCGCGATGTTGTCTTTACGACCACCAATTCTAAACGCGACATCAATACCATCTTCAATCAAATCTACCTTACGCTCTGTTGCTAATAATTCGATATGAACATTGGGATGGCGCGTTTGAAAGTCTTGTAGTAGCTTGCGGCAGGGTAAGAAGCCGTTTGGAAAAGAGAGCCGTAGTTTGCCCGATAGCTCAATGTCATGGTGATCTAGCGCTGAGAGTCCTGATTCAAACGCTTCAACGCCCTGGCTCGCATAGTCCAAGAAGCTTGTGCCTGCATCTGTTAATCGTAGATGGCGGGTAGAACGCTCTAGTAGTCTAAAGCCTAGTTCAGTCTCTAGCTGTTTAATATGCCTGCTAACAGTGGCTACAGGTATATTTGTTCGTCGAGCCGTTTCCGAAAAGCTGCCGTAGCGAACCACTTTGACAAAGAGCGCTGCTGCATTTAAGTCCATAGCCATAATTTCCGTCAGCTTTCCATATTTGAGAAGGCGATTATCATTTTTACCCACTACTCATCAAATATGGAATTATCTACACTACCAGTAATCATCACAAACAGCACCTACACGGTTCATGTATTCGCAACACGCTCAAGAGGTAGATAGCATGGCTAGTCAGACAGATGTCCCACGTAGTCGGCACCGAGCAACAGGTTTCGCCTGGTATAAGGTTGGGGCGATCGCATACATCCTCTGGGGCCTATGGCATATTCAGGTCGTCATCAGACTATGGCAGCTCGGCGCTACGTTGAGCGAGCCTGCGGGAATAGGCGTCCGCCTTCAGCAGGGTGCGTTTCACATTCTCTTCTTTGTTGTCTGCGCCATCGCCGTTGGCGTTATGAACTGGCGCAACAGTCGAACTGGTTTTTGGATTAACCTAATCGCTATTGGGTGGACTGAAGTTGGGCTGTTTTGGCTGTTCATTCTTCCGGGCACATTTCCTTGGTTTCCTAGAGGCTGGGTTGGCCCCACGCTTTGGTTAATAGCGGTTGTCTTCACCACGGTTGGACAGCTAAAGCAAAAAACAACGCCGTAACTCGAAGGTCAAACAATGAAAAGAAATCTAAAAAATGTTTTTTCAGCAGTTTGTTTTTGCCTGGCTTTAGCGGTTACTACGCTTTTAAGCACTGGCCTCTCGAATGCTGAATATGTCTCATTCGAGAGGCAAGCGATGCAGCTAGACAGCGTTGAATGGCAAACAAACCCCGATATTGCTGGTGTTCAAAGCGCTATCGTTGTGGGCGATCCATCCAGTACGGAACTCTATGCAATGCTAGGAAAGATGGAACCTGGGACCGTCTTTCCGGCTCACGTTCATCCAGATAACAGAATTACAACTGTTGTTTCTGGCGTGATGTATTACGGCGTAGGTGAGCAGTTCGATCCAAACGACGCTATAGCTTATCCTGCGGGTTCGATTATCTACACTGCGTCAGGAACTCCTCACTTTATGTGGTCAAAAGATGGCGAGGCGATCGCACAGGAAACTGGCTTTGGGCCGACCGGCATAACGTTTACGGCAGATCACTCCCTCAGCACTCTAAAAAGCTACAAGCATTTACAATGCTTTATCTCGGATGCGCTTGCATCCATTTCAGACACAATCTAGCTGTTCTTGAGTCAATTTTATTGAGTCAACTTTACAGGCCCATTGCAGCACGTGTTGCAAAAACGACGATGTAAATTCAACTGACGACAGCCATTCTGTAGCACAGAGCGGCACTGATTAACGTGAGCGGAGTAAACACGATGGCAATGGCCGCCAAATTGACTGTTATCGACACCCCCTCAAACCAATACATCTGCGACGTGCTTTCTAAGCGGCCACCCCAAACAATGTTGTATGGAATTGTCCCTGATAGAATTAATAGATGAAAGACGACTAGGCAGGACAACAGCACCAACATCAAGGTGACAGTGACCCTAATGCTTGTTTTCTGAATTCTTTCCATTGGCTAACTCTATGGTATATCTTCTAAAATCATGGCGGTCAAAAAAGATTTGAGCGTTAGAATGAGTCATTGTCATGACTGTGAGTCTACGGGCGATTCAAAACGTCTGCGGATGGGATATGCCGGGGATTGGGGTGACTTAGTCTAGGCAAGCTCGTGGGTGCAGAAAGTCTCTGGGGTGAGCCAGGGAGGTCCGCGCTGTACCGCGACGCGGTCAGCGGCGGGAGTCGTCAATACGCCAAATTATGCTAGTTAAACAAAAAGTCTCAACACTGCTTCACTCATTGCTGAAAAACAAAGCTGTCCCGGTTTTTTCTGGCCCCTTACGAGGATGGAAATGGTTGCCACGTTCAGGCAACCATGCTTATTGGCTAGGAAAGCACGAAAAAGATTATGTCAATGCCTTCGCTCAATCTATTAACCCCGGTGACATCGTATTTGATATTGGCGCACAAGCTGGATACTTTACCTTGGTTGCCGCTCGGATGGCAGGTAAACAAGGGCACATTGTGTCCTTTGAGCCCTTTCCTGAAAATATCGAGTTCATTAAAGAACATTGCCACTTAAATAGCTGTGAGAATATCACCTTATTGGAAGTTGCTGTTGGCGGTTCCAAGGGAGAAAGAAGCTTTCAAGCCGCTAATGTCTTCATGGGTCACCTTTTAACCGTAGAAGCCGATGCAGTAGAGAACATCGGCAAGGATGCACTGGTTGTAGAGGTTGTTACCTTAGATACACTCCCTGTAGAAGAAAAGATCTCTGTTCCCAATGTCATGAAGATAGACACTGAAGGCATGGAGTACTGGGTTTTGCAAGGCGGAAAAAAATTAATTGCGCAACACAGGCCAGTGATATTTGTCGCAACTCATGGCAAGAAAAATCAGCAAAGAACGCTAGCACTGCTACGGGAGTGGAACTATGAGGTTGAGATGATTGGGAACGGGTCTGAAAGGAATGCTGACTACATCGCAAAACCATTGCCTGTAAGCTAAACGCAGCAACCTCGAAGATTTGGTTGAGGAAGGAGATTTGTTGGAACTGTCGAGTGAAACCGTCAGTCATGATGAAAGTCAATAGTGCGTAGCAAAAAATTACCCCATGATGTAGGTTCGGGATTGTCAAGTTACTGCGAGGTGCAAAAAACGCTATGGTTCAACCTAAGGCAACACTTTCGATCGATCACTAAAGCCTCAAGGTTCAGCTGGGTCAGCATCTGAACGATCTATCTCCGAGTCAAAGTGTTGCCTGATTGTGACCCAACTTGAATCACATCGACAACACTAACCCTAAAATGACGACGGCCATCTTTAGTATTTGAGCTAGTTTGTTGATCATTTTCACAATATCTTTTATGCGTGTCTTCCATGCGTGAGATGAGGCGTCTTGAGAAGAGGTATATCTATCATCCCAGGTACAAGCCTTCTGAGGGGTCGCGTAGTATCCTGTGAGGCTATTCTCAGTGAAATATGAGAGCTTTTGTGAAATAGTGACTGAAATAGTGACGAATCTTGGAATGTTTTTAGGTTCCAGCTGAGGAACTATCGCTAAGGTGAAATAAGACGCGGATTGCGAGGAAATGGTCCATGGATGTTGCCCTATTAGTGAAGCTGCTTGCGCCTTGCCTGCCGGGGCTGATGGCCCTGGGGAAAAAGGTGGGCGAGGCGAGTGCAGAGGCAGGTGCTACAGCGGCTGCGAAAAAAGTGGGTGAGCAATCGGCGGCGCAGGCGGGGAAAATTTGGCAGCGGCTATGGCCCAAGGTGAGCGCTAAGGAAGCGGCGAAAGAGGCGGCAGAGGATGTGGCTCAAAATCCGGCGGATGAGGATTCGCTGGGGGCGTTGCGTAAGCAGCTGAAGAAAATATTAGAGAGTGATGTGGGGCTGGCGGCTGAGGTGGAAGCACTGCTCACTGAGGCGAAGGCTGACCCCCAAGGAACCTGGATTCAGGTGCAGGGGGATGGGAATCAGGTGATTGGCAGTATGGGCGGGAATGCAAAGGCGATTGGCTCAGTGACGGGCGATGTGACGATGTAGTGACGAGATCGTAGTGACAAGCCTATAACAACAAGACCGTAGTGACGAGTATTCATGAGCGTTCCTGAACAGCCGGATAGGCCGATTCCACTGCAACAGGCTGGTGAGCAACAGGCTGGTGAGCAACAGATTGGCAGTCAACAGATTGGCAGTCAACAGACCAGCGGCCAGCAAAATCAAGCGATTGGCTCGATGTCTGGTGACAGTAAGGCTGTTGGCAGTGCGCGGGATGTGTATTTTCAAGAGGTCACCCAGCAGGCTGCTGAGCGGGTAACGTCGCGGTTTCAGTTGCCACCTGCGGTGGCGGACTTTACAGGGCGAACGGTGGAGCTGGCTAAAATTGAAGCGGTTCTGGGCACTACGGATGGGGCGGTGTCGCTATCCATTTCGGCGGTGGCAGGAATGGCGGGGGTGGGGAAGTCGGCCCTGGCGGTTTATGCGGCCCATGGGCTGGCGGCGCAGTTTCCGGATGCGCAGCTGTATGTGAACTTGCAGGGGGCGGATGAGGCGCAGCCGAGGGAGCCAGGGGATGTGCTGGGGGAGTGGCTACGGGCGCTGGGCTTGGACGGGGCAGAGATTCCGGCGGGGTTAGACGCGCGGGTGGCGGCCTACCGCTCGCAGCTGGCGAATCAGCGGGCGTTGGTGGTGTTGGACAATGCCCTGAATGAGGATCAGGTGCGGCCTTTACTGCCGGGTGGGGCGGGGTGTGCGGTGTTGGTGACCAGCCGGCAGTCGTTGGCGGCGCTGGCGGGGACGCAGGAGATTCGGCTGAAGACATTACTGCCGGACGAGGCCCTGGCGTTACTGGCGCAGCTGGCGGGTGAGGAACGGGTGGCGGCGGAGCCCGCAGCGGCGGCGGAGATAGTGAAGCTGTGTGGGTATTTGCCGTTGGCGATTCGGATTGCGGGCGGGGTGCTGAAGGGGAAAGGGCACTGGGGGCTGGCGGCGGATTATTTGCCGCAGCTGAGGGATGAGAAGCTACGGCTGGGGCAGTTAGCGCAGGTGGGTGGGGAAGATGTGCGGGCGAGTTTTAACCTGAGCTATCAGCAGCTATCAGCGACGGAGCAGGCGCTATTTTCGCAATTGGGGGTGCTGTCTGGAGAGTTTGGCCTTTTGGTGGCGGCGGCGGTGGGAGAGCTGGAGAGTGAGGCGGCTCGGGAGATTTTGGAAGGGTTGATTGATGCTCAGCTAGTGGAGAGTGTGGCGCGGGGGCGCTATCGCTTTCACGACTTGATGCGGCTGTATGCGAAGGCGCTGTTAGGCGCGGGGGCGGTGATGGCGGCTGAGGAACGGTCTTTTCGATGGTATGCCGGCGGGGCGAACTATTTTGAGAATGCGTTTAGCCCACAGCGGCGGCGGCGAATGGTTTCTGCACAGCATGAGGGAACGGTGGATGAGGCTGTTGAGCAGCGTTTTGTGCAGACGGCGCTGAGTTGGTTTGAAGTAGAGCGCCTCAATTTGCTAGCAGCGTTTGACTGGGGATATGAGCAGAAAAAGCATCAGGAAATTATTTCGTTTTCTGGAAATCTTGTAGATTTTTTCCGAATCCGTGGCTATTGGAAAGATTGGGAAACAACTCAACTAAAGGCATTGGCTTCAGCCCAAAAAAGTGGAGCCACGAGGGGTGAGAGCCAAACCCTCAACAACTTGGGTTTAGTTTATAAATTTCAGGGGCGTTGGGAGGAGGCGATCGCTCAATTCGAACAGAGTTTAGAGATAAAACGCACGCTGGGTAATCCATGCGGTGAAGGTGATACCCTCAACAACCTAGGTATGGTTTATGACTCCCAGGGGCGTTGGGAGGAGGCTCTCGTGCAATATCAGAAAAGCTTAGATGTCTACCGCGCACTGGGCGATCGACACGGTGAAGGTCAAGCCCTTAATAACTTAGGTTTAGTCTATTACTCTCAGGGCCTTTGGGAGAAAGCGATCACTCAATATGAACAGAGTTTAGAGATATGTCGTGCGCTGGGGGATAGACATGGCAAAGGTACAGCTCTCAGCAACTTGGGTTTAGTTTATAGATCTCAGAGTCGTTTGGAGGAGGCGATCGCTCAATTCGAACAGAGTTTAGAGATAAAACGCATGCTGGGTGATCGCCACGGCGAAAGCAAAAACCTTAACAACTTGGGTTTAGTCTATTACTCTCAGGGTCGTTTGGAGGAGGCGAGTGCTCAATTCGAGGCAGATTTAAAGATATGTCGTGCGCTGGGGGATAGACATGGCAAAGGTACAGCTCTCAACAACTTGGGCTTAGTTTATAAATCCCAGGGTCGTTTGGAGAAGGCGATCGCGCAATACGAACAGAGTTTAGAGATATTTCGCGCGCTGGGCGATCGCCACGGCGAAGGACTTACCTTATATAATCTCGGTAACCTTTACCAACAACGTCTCCAATACGATAAAGCCATCGACTACTGGCAAAACGCCCAAACCAAAATCCACCCCGATGCGCCCGCCGCCAAACGACTCGCCCAAAAGCTCAAAAATCCCTACGGCATCTCTACAAAACAAATCCTCATCGGCTGCCTACCCCAGCTCGCCCTCCTCATTTTTGCCGCCCTTAACCTCATCCGAGGCCACTGGCCCCTCGCCCTTATCATCGTCCTCGCCTGGGCCTGCTTCCTCACCTATCGCATCTGGCGCATCCGTCGCGGCCACCGTACTTGAAGCTCTCAGAAGCATCCCTTCGCGATCATCTGTCTTTAAAGAAACGTCAGTGCTACGGGAAAAGTGAGCTGTCATCCCCACGCCTATAGGCCGTCTCTAAGTTTTCTCGACCGTTGGTTTTAGCTTAGTCATAAACCGATGAAACAACTTAAGCAGCATCTGAAAAAGCTGCGGCGATAACAGCTTAATTAAGGAGATATAGACCATCGCTCCTGATAGAGAACAGACGATAATAATAAAGACTGTTGAATTGAGCCAGTTGGTCATTGCCCCCCGGACAAAAAACATCGCTGTCG
The DNA here is from genome assembly GCA_039820525.1 of Cyanobacteria bacterium J06634_5. Classification (GTDB taxonomy): domain Bacteria; phylum Cyanobacteriota; class Cyanobacteriia; order Phormidesmidales; family Phormidesmidaceae; genus Phormidesmis. The sequence goes on along the minus strand of JBCBPY010000003.1, from coordinate 219,397 downwards.
CCATGGTAGCGGCACTCACCATCGGCGTAATGAATTGCTTTAGATAGGTAGACCACGAAAAGTGAATGAGTAAGGAAATGGCCCACTGGCCAATCGGAAAAACCAAATAGCGCCGAATGACATAGGCAGCCGCAACAGCGGCAAGCCCCCATTTAAAGGCCACCATAAAACCAATAATATTGAGGGTCACGCTCAGCAAAGCCTGCCATAACCGCCAGGAGGGTTTACCCATGGCCATGAGAATGTGTCCTTTAAAGAAGGAGACTGATTGGACAATACCTGCCAAAGTGAGAATTTGAATAATGGGTACGGAAGCTTCCCATTTATTACCAAACAGTAGGGCAATCACCTCCGGGGCAAGGACGGCTAAACCGAGGAAAACAGGGAAGGCCACTAGGCTAGTGAGCTGCGTGGCAGTGTAAAACACTTTTCGAAATTGAGGCAAGTCTTCTTGTAGGCGAGAAAAGGTAGGAAGCGCTACCTGACTGGTAGTTTTCACCAGGAGCTGCATCAGGGTTTCGAGCACACGATGGGCGATCGCGTAATAGCCTAGGAGCACAGGGCCCAGGTAATAGCCAATCAACAAATCATTACCGCGCTTATTGAAAAAGCCAATAAAATTCAGCGCCAGCAGGCTAATGCCAAAACTAAAGAGCTGGTTGAAATGCGATTTGGAAAATTTGAAGCGGGGCCGCCAATGGCTGGCGCGCCAAAGGACCAAAGAGCCCACGACTTCCTGGGTGATTCGCTGCCAGACCAAGCTCCACACGCCATAACCAGAAAGGGCCAGGGTAATGCCGACTGCGCCGCCGCTGAGGAGTCCGAGTAGGGAGCGAGTTGCGATCGCCTTAAAGGCAAACTCTCGCTCTAGCAGTGCTTTTTGCACATTACTGAGGGCGGTAATAACAAATAGGGTTGAAAAACATTGCAGAATCGGGGTGAGCTGAGGCTGGCCAAAGCCATTAGCAATCAATCCGGCACTGCTCAGGCTCACGCCCGCTAGCACAATGCCAATGGCAAGATTTGTCCAAAAGGCCGTATCCAAATGTTCTGGCTCTAGCTCGCGACATTGAATCAGCGCTTGGGCAAAGCCCTGATCGAGAAACACCGTCATAAAAGCCCAAAAGACATTGGCCATCGCCAGCAGGCCAAAGGCTTCTGGCGAGAGTAACCGCGCCAGCAAAAAGAAAATACCCAGCGAAATCGCCTGACTTCCCCAGCCTTCAATAACAGACCAGAACACACCTTTAGCGGCCTTTTTGCCAATACTCATTTTCCCTTTTTGGTTCACAGTCCCTCCTGCTCACAGCCTACGGGCCTGTCGCAAATACCCTGGATCGATAGTCAGCCCTAGCCCTGGGCCAGAGGGCACTTGCAGGGTACCCTTGCTCACCGTCAGGGCCGGGGCGCACCAGGGCAACGCTTGCTCCGGCTGGGCGTTGAATTCCTGATAATTACCCGGTAAAAAACGGGCAAATTGCGCCATATAAATAGGATCAACCCCTAAGCGCGCATTGTGAATGGTCACCGGCATTTGGGCGCTCGCGGCTACTTGGGCCACCCGCAGGGTGCGAATGAAGCCCCCGTTATACACAATATCGGGTTGTAATACCCTTACAACCCGGCGATGAATCAGGTGCTTAAACCGGGCAAAGCTGGTTTCTTGTTCGCCGCCCGTGACGCTCAGCTTTAGGGCTTTGGTCACTTGCTCAGTGGCCTCAAAATCATCAAAGGGACAGGGCTCTTCAAAAAAGGAAACGCCATAGCTTTCGAGCATGTGGCCAATTTCAATGGCTTTGCGGGCGCTAAAAGAACCGTTGCCATCTACGCCAATGAGCAGATCATCTCCCAGTTCCTGCCGGGCCCGTGCCACCAGCTTTTCGGTGCGGTGGGGCATGGCGTCTTGATCTTGGCTCATGCGCCCGCCGATTTTGAACTTGATGGCTTTAGCGCCCAGTGTCTGGATGCGATCGCCCACCCAAGCCACTTCTTCTTCAGGGGTGGTATCTCGCCGCAGGCTCGACAGATAAACTGGAATATCCTGTTGTTTGTTGGCGAGCTGATCATCTTGTTTTAGGCCATTATCACGGAGATCTAACAATTGCCCGACAGACTGGTTGACCTGTTTTCCTAAAAGATCTAACAGGCTAATTTCAACCCAGGCCACACAGCACCAAAGCGCTAGTCCTGAGAGCTTATAGTTGGAGCGAAACACATACACTGCATCAATCAGCGCTGGTAAATCCCTCACATCTTTCCCAATAAAATAGGGAATCACTAACTCTTGTAAGATGGGATACAGCTGCTTAATACGTGAGTGCGCCACTGAGAGGCCAACAGCACCATCGGTTGATCGAGTACGAATAAAGAACGCTTCTTTACGGTTTCTGGGCAGTACCCCAGGCAGGCCAATACGCCTACGCTTAACTTTTAAAATTTCAATTGAGGCAATCGTGATTGGCGAGGAAACAATTGCTGAAAAGTCTACTGCCTGTTGAGACAGGCAGGGACTACTGGGAAAAAGCGGGTGAGTCATCGCTTTTGAGACCTTGGCTTAGCCAGCGGTTGTTCTGGTGGTTGCTCTGGCGACTGAGCTAACGGCTGAGCTGACTGCCGGGACGCTAACTGCTCCGAAAAGGGACTGTGGTTTTGAGTAGGGGAAATTTTGATGGCAAAGCAGGCGAGCAAAAGGGCAAGGGCGGCATTCATTTCGAACAGTTCTTCTAAAAATTTGGCGCCTTTGAACTGTACAATTCGCAAATCAACCGTTGTCGCGAGTAGGCCAAGTCCGATTGAGATCGCGACAAAAATCAGCGGAGGATAGGTTTGATTGAGCCGGTTTAGCGTCTGTCGTAACTCAGCTTGCTTGAAACGATGGCGATGAAGGCGCACAAACCGTATTAATACAGCAAGACTCGTGATCGCAATGACGCCCACGACACCATACCAAAGGCCATCACGGCCCCCTACCGGAATAATCGCTTTTTTATAGAACAGGCTAATAAAATCGTGGAGAGAATCGATTTTCATCCCGCCAAGCGTGAAAAACTCAAAGCCAAAAATGTCCTCGCCAAAGCTTAATTCATCCAAAAAAAGAAGGAGGCCCAAGACCGGAAGCAACGCATACAGTTTTTGACCTGACTTTTTATAGGACTGCTTGTTACGGGACTGTTTTTGAAGGGTCTGTTTTCTTCTCTGTAAGACAAAAAACAAACCCACCAAAAAGCTGTTAAGAGCTAAAATCGCCGTTAAATTTTCTAGCAACATGCCTTCTTGAGTAAAGCTGTCCCGAAGCCCTGGTATTAGCCCATACAACACCGAGAAGACGAACACATTGGCAAGAAATGCCACCCCGTACCCTTTGAGTAGCTGAGTTTGTTGCATGGTAGGCAGATCCTGTAAGTAGAAGAGATGGCTCTGGGGCAAGTCTCCCAGATAGTGCAGTCCAGATAATGCAGAGATATCTAGGGGGTCGTTGAAATAGCACTAAGGAACACTATATTTTGAAGAGAGTTGGGCGCGCGCAGGTCGCGGAGGCTCGTTCCAATCCCAACCTGCGATCGCACACAGCGTCCACCAATAGAAAAAGAACGTTGTGTGGGTCAATATATTATCCGTCAGCATCCCCAACATCATCGCCACCAACAGCGCGAGCAAAAATAAACAAAACGTCCACTGTCCGCCATTACGGGTGGCTGCGGACATTAATTTGACCAGCCGAAGCACCTGCGCCCACAGGAAAACGAGAAACAGACCCAGACCTACAATGCCTTGTTCTGCCAAGGCCCGGATATAGTCATTATGTGCCAGGGCATCAAATACTGTCAGGTAGCGACTGCTGGCAATGCCATTGCCCAACCAGGGATGCTCACGCCAGGCATCTACTAAAAAAGTCCACTGGGCAATGCGCCAATTAAAGCTGTTGCCATCACGCCATGAGAGCAAAATTGTCCGCGACCAGTTGAGATCGCGGTTTAACAGGGGTGTGTTCATCAGCGAGCTGAATCGCTCTTGGCCAAATTCACTACTGCCAAATAACACAAATACAGACCCCACCAAAAGAATGGCCCCTATGAGAGCTGAGGCATTATTAAGGCGAGGAACGCTTAAAACAAAGACAAAAACGACTAACATAGAAAGCCCGGTCAGCGATTTTGAGGCGACTAAGAAAAATGCCAATAGTCCCATTAGGAATAGCCAGGGCAGCTTTTGTACAGACTGCGTTAGCTTCCAGTAGGTGAGCCCCAAAAAAAGTAGCGTAAACGTGGAGAAGGTGGCCGGATGGCCTAGGGTGCCGTTAATACGAGCACCAATTTCAAAGTCATCTCCGGGATCCCACACGAGGATATCGGGCAGCATGGACAAGGGCACGACCACCTGCAAGGCAGCAGCACTCAACGGAACAATCAAACCCAGCAGCAAAATAGAGGCTAACTTTTGAGGCGGGATTTTACCTTTGAGCTGCATTACCAACAGATACACCATCACCATGGAGAACAGGCGAATCCACTCTCTTATACTGTCCGATAGCAGGGCGCTGTCCATGCCTAACCCGCCCAGGGGTAACAGCACAACCCACAGTCCTTTTAGGGCGACCCACCCTAGAAAAAACCACCAAAAGTTATCGGTTTCAATCGGCTGCTGGGTGAGTATAGCGGCTGCAACATAAAGGATCGCCAGAGCGTCGATGCCAAGGGCTAACAAACCTGGAATTTGGTAGTCGGATAAAACATCTAGAGAGCTACGAACTAGCAACAGGCAAAGGATGACGGTCTCGAAGCTGGAGAAAAAGCCAATGACCACTGCGATCGCAACAAACGCGGCTACCATCAAAATGGGTGAGAAGCCTGTCAAAAACCCTGCGGCAAGACCCACCACCATCGCCAACGCGACAATACCTGTGGTGATCAAAAATCTCTGATTTAGCAGATGCTCGCTCAATATCACCTTCAAATCTTGTTCAAGAAGATTTGCCCTTAAAGTTTGACCGTTACTGTTAGACCGTTATTATGGGACCGCTATTGTTGGCTTAATTCGTGCTGGCTCAATTCGCCGGCCTTGGCTTTTGGCACGGCATTGCTCAACCATCTGTGCTCAATCGTCCATGCTCAGTCGTTCAGTCACCATTGACCTGCCAATCTTTACTTGTTGTTTTTTAACCTATCTCTTTTACTTATTAAAGTATGGACGAATTTTACTGCTATTGAGTTCCTTTATTTGAAAAATATGTCACCGCTCTCTTAAAAAAGGTCTAAAAACAAGGTCGGCCTGGCGCAACAGCGGTCACACCAGCTCTTTTGTAAGCCGTTACACAATGCGATAAGCGCTATAGACGATGAGGGTTATAGTGTTACTTTGAATGGAGTTATCTAAGGACCACAAATTAAATAATCTGACCATTATTCTGCTTCCTGTCGCCCTCTCCCGAGGGGAGAGGGAACCGGATCTAGCTTCCTTCTCCCTCGGGAAAACGCACTGAAAGAGCCAAGGGGCCAAGTAGCTGGTTCTAAAGGTTGGGGATGAGGGCGACGATAAATACGCAATTGGCTAAGTTACTCAATTCTCGTTCCTAAACCTCAAAACCTAAACATCAGAAGACGGACTTCAAAAGACTTGTTGCCTCTGGACTTGTTGCCCTGGACTATTCATTAGTTAGTAAACTTTATGCTCAGTCAACTTTATGCAAGGTGAAAAAGGGCTCCGACAAAAGGTACTCAAGGGTGGCATTTACTTAACTCTGCGGCAACTTTTCTCCGTTGTCATTTCCCTGGTGAGTATCCTCATTATTGCCCGGATACTCGGCCCAGAAAATTACGGCATCGTAGCTGTTTCTATGGGGCTTTTCTACTTTTCTACCTTTATCAGTAAGCTGGGTCTCAATATTTATTTGATTCGTCAACCTGATCTGCAAGACGCTATGGCTGAGCAGGTGCTCGCCTTTTTTCTGACGGTGGGTGCAGGGCTGTGCGCACTCTTGTGGTTTGCCGCCCCGCTATTTGGTTGGTGGACAGGGCGCAGCGAAATCACCGAGGTTGTCCGGTGGCTACCCTTTCCTATTTGGTTCGAAATGATTGCTAAGGTCTCTCTAGCAATGCTAGAGCGGGAGCTTCGCTTTGCTGAAGTGGGCCTGCTTGAAACCCTGGCCCAGGCTGCTAATTATCTGTTAGCGGTACCACTGGTGCTGATGCAGTGGAGCTACTGGGGGCCGATCGCTGGTTTGGTGATGCAGTTTTCGGTGCTGCTGCTGCTGGCGCGTCGGGCTTACTCAGTCCCTTGGCGCTTTCGCTGGCGGTGGCGGGTGCTAAGGCCCGCGTTGCAGTATGGTGTGACCTATTCAGCGTCAGATTGGGTGCTAAGCCTTAAGGCTTTGACCGTGCCCTTACTGGTGAGCCGAATCGGTGGCATTGAAACAGCGGGCTTGGTGAATATTGCTATTCGCCTCGTGGAGCAGTTGGGGATGCTGCGCATTGTTATTCGCCGTATGTCTATTAGTGTGATGGCCAAGTTTGTTGGAGAGGCGAAAGCAACCCGGCAGGCCATTAGCCAGGGCATGACCTATCAGGCCCTGCTGATTGGCCCAATTTGCGCTGGGTTTGCCTGTGTGGGCACTTGGATTATTCCGCTTGTCTTTGGGGCAAAATGGCTGCCGAGTGTTCAGGTGTTTCCGTTAATTGCGATCGCAGCTCTGGTCAGCGCCATTTTTGACCTGCATGCAGCGGCCCTATACGCTGCGGGTCACAATCGCGACGTGGGCCGGCAAAACCTCGTATATATCGGGTTATTGTGGCTCGGTTGTTGTTTATTTTTACCCTCGTTTGATCTTTGGGGCTACGGCCTCGCCGAGCTGCTCACTATCCCAAGCTTTTTTGTGATTCATCGCGCCCTAGTCAAGTTTTCGGGGTCTCCTAGTTACCGCAATGCATCTTGGCTGATTTTGGCTGCATTGCCGCCTTTATTAGGGAGTGTTTTTCTGCCGGTAGGCTATGGCATCGGCTTATTTCTTATGAGCTATAGCGCACTCTTTTTACTCAATGCCAGTATTCGTCGGGTGCCCCTAGAGCTGATTGCAACCTGGAAAAAGCGGGCTATTTCTTAGTTTGATTCGCTGTGCTAGAAGTCTTAATCGAGCTGGATTTAGCCGACTGAGTATGGCTGGTAGGCCCAGCATTTAGCGGAATCTACCGCTGGACCTAGACGGTAAAATCGCCCGAGCAGGGCTGGGAAGATACTCTGCTGCGTGGGGATTATCGTCTTCCCAGGAGATTTGTGTTTCGTTGAGAACAACCCCTACAATAGACGTACCCCGCTGCTGTATCTCTGCGATCGCCTGCCGAATTTTTTCACGGGGCATAAAGTTAGGGCGGACCACCAAAAGCATCCCGTCGGTATACCGACTCAACGTCAGCGTCTCAGAAGCTAGGGTAATCGGTGAGGCTTCAATAATAATCCAGTCATACAGGGCGGCGGCTTCTGCTAGGCGTTTTCCAACAGCTGGCTTTTCTACTAGGGCAGATGGGCGAGCGGGTAAGTGACCGTGGGCTAGCACCGAAAGATTTTGAATATTGGTGAGCCGCACCGTATCCAAAAAGGGGCTTTCTGTCTCTATGGCATCGGCCAAGCCAGGAGAGCTAGGGACCCCTAAGAACTGATTTTGCAGGGGCTGGCTAAAGTTAGCATCCACGATTAAGGTTCGCCGAGAAAGCATGGCCGCAACGGCCCCAAAATGGGTAACAATAGCAGACTTGCCTTCGCCCATGAACACGCTGCTTACAACGATGATCCTAGCGGGGGCCGCGCTCACCTCAGCTGGATAGGGCCTAGGGTCACTGCTCGGAAGACTGTCGTGAGGGCGCTGGCCAATCACCGACTCCAGGCTCTGTAATAGGGAGTGGTAGGGCTCAGTGAGCATAGGGTGGTCTAAAAAGCCGTCCAGACATTCCAAAACAGGCGTTTCAGGCGGACATTCAGAAATTAGGGTGCCTGCAGGAAGTTTGGGCAATCGGCCCAGAATAGGCAGCTGTAAAAGCCGCTGTGCTTCGGGGGCATCCCGCAGGGTGTTGTCCATCGCCTCTAGGAGCAAAATAACGCCACTGGCAAGAATGAGCCCTGTGACCCCGCCGAGTAGCAGTACCGCAGGCACGCTGGGGGCCGCTTTCTCTGAGGGAATTTCGGCTGGCCCCATCACCCGAATATTGTTCACCAGCTGGGCTTCGGCAATTTTGGCTTCTTCTAATTTATCTCGCAATAGCTGGAGCGACGCTTCGGCGCTTTGCCGTTCACGGGCTAGGGTGGCTAGCGGTTGCTGCAAGCCTGGAATTTCAGCAAGGCGCGATCTGAGCTGTTGCAGATTCCCTTGAACCACCGCCAGCCGCTCTCGTAGGGCTTGGTTTTCAATGGTTCCGGCAATGTATTGAGCGGTCATGTCTTGGCTCAACGGATTGGAGGCGCTGCCCCCAATTAGCTGATTTTGAGGATCGATTGATTGATTGGGGAGCTTTTGTAGGTACAACCGACTAAGCGCATTTCGCTGTGCGACCAATTCTAAGAGCTGGGGGTGCCGATTGCCTAAGACTGAGCTGGTTTCTGCGATCGCAGCCTGTAGGGCAGTAAAGCGGTTACGCAGGTCGATCAGTTCTTGATCTTGACCCACCCGAACCGCGTCATAGGCACTGCCGAGCTGTTCAAATCCGGTCACCTGCGCCAGTAAGTTGACCCTTTCTGCCGATTCTTGGAGCTGGGCAAATAACGCCCGTTCTTCATTTTCTAACTGCGTTAAGCTGCCTATCAAGCTTTGGGTTTGTTCTGGCAGTGAAACAATGCCATTTTCCTGACGGTAGAGGTTTTCTTGAGATTCAGCCCGTTTAAGCCGAGTTTCCTGTTGAGGAATGCTTGCTTCTAAAAATGCTCGCACGGTAGAAGCTTTTGCCCGAATCACTTCCACATTATCTTCAACGGCGCTTTCTACGGTGGCATCCAAAATTTGGGCCGTCAAGGCGGGCTCGGTGTACCGCAAGGTCAGCTCTAAAATGTTAGTGGCTGGGATAATTCTGACATCCAGTCCCTTCCTAATTTTTGCAGTTGAAGGCATCCCTTCAGCTCCAATCCCTTCAGCCCCAAGCGGTGTGCTGGGAAACACCTTCTGTAAAGCCCCTCTCAGCACCTGTTCGGATGTGATCAGTTCTGCCTGGGTAGCCAGAGGATTCACCTCTGAATTGCTCTCTTGATCGTTCAGGGCACGTCCTAAGTCTGAGACACTGACTTCTTTAGCTTCCACCATTAACCGCGCAACGGACTCATAGGTGGGGGGTGTGAGCAGTAAATACAGCACTGAGCCCCCCATCACTGAAGCAAAGGTTGCCAAAGCTGCCCAGTAATGTCGCCTCAAAGCTGATGTTAAGGCTGTTATTACGGAAATCCTATCCATCGTGCCACTTGAAGTATTCTCATCTCTTACTCTCTCCAAAAAGGCGCTGGCCGTTGGAAAAGCCCACTTTATTTTATAAAGCTGCTCAGAGAATTTACCTAAGCTCTTATAGTAGCGCTTTATATCCAGTAACGGCCAGTGTGATTGAGCAGTGTGATTGACCAGCACCATTGAGCTGTAGGGTTGAGCTGTAGGGCTGTCTAAACCACTTGATCGATATTTCTTGCTCGATACTTAAAGGATCTACATTCAAAATTTTGGGGAGGTAACGCGTTGAATGCCTGTAAATTCTGTGAGCGCAGAGAGTTCGACAGCCAGATAGTTGTTGTTTATGCTTAGGCTGTAATTCTGAAGAGAGTTCGGTAGCGATCGCTAATCAGGGCAATTAGAGCCTCACTCACGCCCCATTACAGTGAGCATACCCCTACCGCCTGACGCCCGTAATACCGAACAACAGACTCAAACATCGCAGTAATCGAAGGCCAGCGACCATTGACTGGAGGGCCATCGTCACAGTTAAAGAAGCCGCTAAATAAGCCGCGCTTATCCAACTTCAGGTGCTGCTGCTCCGGGGCACATTGTAAACAGAGTCTTATTATATTGAATCAAGACTCTGCATTTGGGTCAGTTGAGTCTCATTATAAGACTTGAGTTTATCTTTTCAAGAGGCTTTCTCGGCAGCAGGATGGTGATGTTATAAGCTTGAGAATACGAGAGTAGGACCGTGACTATGAGACTGGCCCACAAAAGACTAGCCCATAAAATAGAGATCGCTTTTGAGCGCACTATCTGGAATTTTCGCTTTTTTGTTTTGATCCCTGTTGTGTTTAGTTTGATGAGTGCGATCAAACTATTCGTAATTGGGACTTTGAATATTTGGGCTGGAGTCACGCTATCCTTTGACATCAGCGATCCAGAAGGGGAGGCAACGTACAAAATTGTCTCTTACATCATTGGGGGTGTTGATTACTACTTAATTGGCATCGTTTTGCTTATTTTTAGCTTTGGCATTTATGAATTATTTATTTCTAAAATTGATGTTCGCCTCAAGCACGATACCAATATTCTACAAAGCGAATCCTTAGAAGACCTCAAAGGCAAGCTTGTCAAGGTGATTGTTGTGGCGCTGATTGTAAGCTTGTTTAAAAAAATGCTTGGGTTTGAAGCGGAGCAGGCCAGCGATTACATTTACATCGCACTCACTGTTTTCTTTATTTCGGTGAGCAGCTACCTTTTACAGATGCAGTACGCACTGCAAAAGGATAAGAAGAAGGCAGACTAGGTGTGTAGTCTGCCGACATTTTTTTGGCTGCGATGAAGCTTTTTCAACCGTTAACTGTCGCCAGCTTTTATAACATCACTACCAAATCCAAATTTACCGTTATTATTTTTCCATTGATCACGCGAGGGAATGGCTTCTAACGTGTCCCAGTGCTCAACAATAAGCCCCTCTTGAACCCGGAAAAGATCGTAGAAAGCGGTTGCTTTGCCCATAAACTCTCCTTCAGAGACTGCCAATGCAAAATTTCCCTGCCCAAAAATAGCGTGATTTTTTGTATACGTCATTGGCTTGCCAGCCTCAGCCATAGCAGCCATGCCCTGCATTAAAGCGTCCAAACCATCACCAATGACGGCATTATGCTGAGCGTATTGACTGGGTGAGAAGTAACTCGGAAGTTTGTCTACGTTCCCGTTAAAAAACACCTCTTTGAGCAAGTTCTTGACTAAATTTTTGTTTGACTCGGTTTTGTCGAGATCCACGATTTTACGGGGTCCGTCAATCATGCTACGGCCCGATACCGTTTCAGTTGCTGTGGTTTGTAAGTTGTCCCAATGCTCCACAATAAAGCCCTCTTCAAACCGAAAGACATCAAAACCGATTTTCGGGCCAAAAAAATCATACTCCGTATGAGTGATGACATATTTTCCATCTTGAAGGGCTCGAACAACATTCGCTGAGAATCCTCCTGGAGGCGCAGCTTGCATTACTTCACCAAACCCAGCTAAGCCATCGGCTACCGCCAAATTGTGTTGAATATATTTGTTGGGATTGATGTAGGCAATGGGGCTTGTATCCCCCGTGTTAAAACTGTTTAAGAGAGAAACAACCTTGTCTTTAGGGGTGGATGATTCCATTGGACGTGACTCCTTAGAATTAGTACGAAAAGTGCTTTTAGGCGTGAGAGCATTTCTCCTTTTTTGTAGCTGATGTCAAAACTCAGAAGAAGTACTGATGAGTTCAAGTAAAGCAACTTTAGTCGTATGAAGCAATATAATGTTATTCATACAACTCATGAACGAAAATGAATGAATCTTCCTTAGATGGCCGACTGCTGAAAATGTTTATAACGGTGTACAAAACCACATCAGTTACAGAAGCGGCCTATCAACTGGAGGTGACCCAGTCTACGGTTAGTCATGGCCTAGCACGACTGAGAAAGATTACAGATGATCCATTATTTGTTGCTTCTGGGCGAGGTATTGTCCCAACACCTCGTGCCCATGCGCTAGCCAAACAGGCTGAAGACATTTTGATGCGGTTGGCACAATTTGCAAAAACTGAACAATATGATCCTGTCTCGGATGACGGAGCGTTTGCGATCGCAGGTTACGATTTTGTGGTGGAGAGCGTATTAAAGCCCGTGTTGCCATTGCTACGCCAACGCGCTCCCCACTTGTCCTTACAAGTCAAGCGAGCCTATGGACGCAAGGAATGGTTAACAGTTTTAAGAGACCGTAGAGCTGACCTTGCCTTTACGCTAGCGGAAGTAGCGGTGGACAATGATCTGAACCAACAAATACTTTTTGAGGACCGCTACGTTTGTTTTTATGATGCCTCTCATCGTTTAGCTCCAGATAGTATTGAGGCTTATGTCAAAGCCTCGCATGCGGTAATAACGTCAGGTGGAATACAGCCTAGTGAGATTGATAAATTCCTAATGTCACGTGGAGAGGCGCGCCAGGTTGTTCTAGAAGCACCTGGCTTTGGCACGCTAGCAACGCTGATCCAAGGCACTGACCTGATTGCGACAATGCCGTCTTGCCTCAAAGATTCTCAGTTTTCAGGGTTTTCTTTTGTTGATCCTCCCGTTGAACTCCCTACATTACAATTTGCACAGGTGTGGCATCAGCACAGTGCTACTTCTGAGCGTCACCAATGGTTCCGTCAGTTGATCAGTGATGTCATGAGCAATCGACAGTCAGCTAAGTAAAAGAGTAAGGCCGAGATGAGCTGATTGCGACCTTAAAGGGCAATAGTGACTTTAGCCTACAGAGTTCTGCGGTTCGCTTCGTGTCCTAGTTGTTGAAGCCATTGCGTTGTTGAAGTAACTGGCTATCTTCAACGCTCTGCAACAAATGCCATTTGCCAAAAGTCTTTTTCGAGTCGGGCAATCTCTAAAAAGACTTTTTCTGCTTTTTGCCCGTCTGCCTGGCTGGCCATTTTTAGGGTGCTATCGGCCTGCTGTGCCAGGACTTTTACATAGTCTGTAAAGCCCGCATTGCCCCATCGATCGGCAAATTCTGTATAGGGTTGGGGCATTGGGCTGTGGGTTTGCCAGCCCTGGTTGTAGGCCAGCTCAATCGCCCAAAAGGCCGTGGCCTGTACGGCATAGGATTCACCGGAGAGTGCGGCCATGAACTGGCAGTAGGTTTGGCAGGTAGGCTGAGGTGAGGCGGCTAGCGACAGCTTGCGTTCGGCGGCTTTGGCTTCGAACCACAGCAGTTCGTCTTTAATTGCAGCCAAGCCGCTTAGCAGCGTATCGAAATGGCTGACCGGCGCGGCAGATAGCAGCTGCGCCGCCATACGGGTGAATTCGGTAACAAATAGGTAGTCTTGCACGAGCCAGGTATTGAACTGGTCGGCAGCGATGGTGCCCTGCTGACACTGCTGCAAAAAGGGATGAACGGTAGCGGCTTGCCAGTCTTGGGGATGGGCCGACAAAAGGCGATCGCAGGTTAGGGGCGCAGTGGTCATAAAGCCTAGGATAGTAGAAGGGCTGGTGAAGTTTGAATTATCGCTCATAAAACAACGGTCAGAAGAGAACCTTCTAGATATGCCTAAGGTCGATGCTCGCGAGTCTCAAAAAGTCTTAATATTTCGCATTGAGACTTACTCGTAGACTACTTTGGATTCAATTGAGTCTCAAAATAAGATTTTTGGGCTTTCGTCCATTCGGTTGTCTTAAAACGTAGCTGACTACCCTTTATCGCTTTTTAAGGATTTTAGGCTCCATTAATATCCGTCGATAAATGTAAAAGAATGTGCAGGCAATTAGCCGCAGCGTAAAAGAGTAAAAGATACTGTTTTGACAAGCTGTTGATTAATTTTTATCTCCATGGATTCCAAGCAGATTATTCTCTTAGGCCCTCCTGGCGCAGGGACCCAGTCGCAGGCAAGGATACTTGCTGAGCGCTGGCAACTTCCTTGCGTGCTCGCAGGCGAGCTACTGCGGGCAAAAATCGCAAAGGGTTCTGAGTTGGGAGAGCAGGCGCGCCCTTTGCTGGAGGAGGGTGAACAGGTGCCCGATGAGGTGATGATTGCGCTTATACGAAGGCGGTTTGAGCAACCTGATATTGTGCTCAATGGCTTTGTGTTAGAAGGGTTTCCGCAAACGGTCGTGCAGGCTGAGGCGCTAGATGCGCTGCTCGTAAGGTTTGAACAGCCGGTCGTGGCGGTGGGCTATATCAAAGCCACTACGGGGATTTTGATTAATCGCCTGCTGGCCAGGGAGGGCGCAGATAAGAACGTTGCGACTTTGCGTGAGAGCATTACGCGCTACAAGGCAGCTACTTCGCCTGTGCTGTCGTATTACCAGACGGGCGATCGCGTCACGATGATTAACGGTAGCCGGTCGGAAGCTGAGGTGACCCGTGACCTTGTCCAACTAGGCGAAGTGGAAACCGGGGCCGCAGGCTTCTTAGCCGATGAGGCGGCGCTAGATGCGCTATTGGCCGCCGAGCCAGTGGTGGTGGTGGACTGTATTGCCTCTTGGTGTGGCCCTTGCAAGCAGGTATCGCCGTTGATAGATCGGCTAGCAGAGGAGTACAGCGATCGCGCAACAGTCGTCAAGCTAGACTTTGACAACAACCGGCAGGTCGCTCAACGATTTGGGCTTAAGGGCATGCCATCAGTGATGTTTTTTAAAGGGGGTGAGCTGATCGAAACCCTGACAGGGGTGAAGTCTTATGAGGTATACAGCACTACCCTCACAGGGATCTGACAAGGAGATCTGACACGGGAATCTAACACGGAGATCTGACCTACGGAACGTTAGCCAATGTGGCGTTTAGCGTCGTGTTGTGTTCGCCCTCTTGAAACTGTTGCTGAGGGTATGATTTAGGAGAGGTATGGTTTAGGAGAGAGTGCGTTATTCATGGCGATGTCTGAAGCAGAGACCCTGGCGCAGCTTGCTCAGTTAAAGCAAACGCTTGTAGCGCTAAAAGCACTTCCGGCAAGAGCTGAGCATGATGCGATCGCTCAGCAGTATGCACGCCAGCTAGAGCGGTTAAGCCATCGCCATCGTCAGCGAAAAGTGCAGCGCGATCGCGATCGCGCCCATTACAACAACACCCATTACAAAAATACAGTGCGGGGAAGTGCACTAGCCGCAGCGTTGAGTAGCCTTGCGCAGGAAAGTCAGCAAGATAGCACTGAAAAACGACGCCTGAAACAGGCCAAAACTCAGGCCCTACGCCCGCTATTAGAGGCGATCGCCCAGGCCAATGAACACATGCGCGTGCTGAAGCAACGCTACACAGCACTGTCAAAAGCATGGCAAGCTGAACTGCACCATGCCTACATTCGCCAACACAAAAGCACGCCGGTCGCGCCTTTGCCGATTGTGTACCAGGACGAGGCTTTGATGGTCATCGACAAGCCAGCAGGATTACTCTCCGTGCCTGGGCGGCGATACCATTTGCAAGATAGCGTGCTGAGCCGGTTGCGGTGCCAGCTGCCAGAACAACTGTTTATTCGGCTGGTTCACCGACTTGATCAGGCGACTTCAGGGCTTTTGGTGGTGGCCACTTGTGCGATCGCCCATGCGGCCTTAAGCACTCAGTTTGCCCAGCGCACACTCTGCAAAAAATACGAAGCCCTCCTGTCTCACCCCATTGAGGTATCCCACGGCGTCATTGAATTACCGCTGTGGGGCGCTCCTCAGCAGCGGCCAAAACAAGTGGTCGATCGCCAACGCGGTAAACCCAGCCAAACCACCTTCACGCAACTGAGCTCAGGAGAGCATCCCAGAGTGGAGCTAGTGCCACAGACGGGCCGCACCCATCAGCTTAGGGTGCATATGGCCCAGGGCCTACAGTCTCCTATTTTGGGCGATTCACTATACGGAACGATGCCAACCCCACCCACCCGGCTGCATTTACATGCAACAACACTTGAGCTAACGCATCCGCTGACAAAGCAAGTGATGACGTTTGAGAGCGCTGCCCCCTTTTAGCGATTCTCTGTTGGCTGTTTTTTGGTTGGCTGTTTTTTCGTTTAATGGTTCGCAACACCTCAGGTGGCAATGTCAAAGATGTTGACTATAATCAACGGGCTCAATCGAAAGATGACCTTGTAAATATGGTTGCGTAAGTATGGTTGCCGCCTTAGAACTCCAGGCCCTTAGTAAGCAATTTGGCACCCACCTTGCGGTAGACCGGCTCAGCTTATCTATTCCGGCTGGCATGCTGTATGCCTTTTTGGGGGCGAATGGTGCCGGAAAAACAACAACCCTGCGAATGGTGTCTGGGCTGCTTGTGCCCGATGGGGGCGATGCGCTCATTTTTGGCAGCAGTATCAGAACATCGCCTCAAGCAGCGAAGCAACGACTCGCCTATGTGCCTGATGATCCTTTGCTATACAGCAAGCTCCGACCCATGGAGTATTTGGAGTTTGTCGCCGGGTTGTGGAACATGTCAGCGGTAAGGGCACAGCCTCGAGCCCAGGATTTGCTGAAGCAATTAGATCTGTGGTCGGTGAGAGGCGATTTTACCGAAACGTTTTCTCGGGGAATGAAACAAAAGCTCGCGTTGGCGGGGGCCTTTATTCATGAGCCGCAGCTGATTATGCTCGATGAGCCGCTCAATGGCCTAGATGCGGCGGCGGCAAGACTGGTCAAAACAATGTTGCAAGACTATGTACAGCAAGGAAATACGGTGATTTTGACCACGCATGTTTTAGATGTGGCCGAGCGGATGGCGCAGAACATTGGCATTTTGAACCGAGGGCAGCTAATTGCAGCCGGAACGCTAGACGAGCTGCGGGCCCGAAGCGGAGAAAAGGGCGGCACGCTGGAGAGTGTTTTCCTAGAGCTGATTGACCAATCAGAACAGGCAGAACAGACAGAGGAGGCTCAGGGAGGTAAGGCGAATGGGTAAGCGTGGCCCGATGATAGGCGGCTTAATGGGCGGATTAACAGACAGCATGACCGGGCAACTCATGAAACATGAACTGCGCTTGTGGTGGCGCAGAGTCACGGGGGTCAAGCAGTTTTGGGTGTGGGTTATCCTCATGGGGCTAGTGGTTGCTAGCGTTTTGTTTTTGTTGTGGATGGGCTTGAGCGAATTGCGCACTGCAACGGCAGGTACAGAACTGCTCGGCGATCAGCTAGAGCTTGCGCTTTGGATGGCGGCTGGTCTGTGGCTTATTGGCTTTATGTTCGCGTTTAACCAGGCAATGAGCGAAAGTGTTGTTGTTTTGTTTGAGCGGGGCGATTTGGATCTGTTGTTGTCATCGCCTATCTCTAACCGTGCCGTTTTTACCGTTCGGTTGTTGAGTGTGGCTCTCAGTGTCTTTTTTTCGTTTTGTGTTTTAGTGGTTCCGCTGAGTGTTTTGGTCGTGCTGATAGGCTTTCCAGCCTTGCTCGGTCTATATCCGGCATTAGTGAGCATTTGCTTAGTCGCTGCGAGTTTTGGACTGTTAGTCACGCTGTGGGTGGTGCGCTGGGTCGGGGCACGGCGAGCGAGAACGCTGGTACAGTTTTTGAATTTGTGCTTAACCCTGGTCACTGTTTTAGGGTTTCAAGCGCCGAATTTTTTGCTGTCTACTGGCGTTGAGTTAGAGGGCCTGATTGAGCAGCTACAGCGGTGGACTGCGCCGGGTAGTGTTTTGAGTGCTCAAAGCTGGGTTTGGTTTCCCGCAAAGACCCTATGGTTTGATCCGCTCTCTGTTGTGTTGACGCTGAGCGTGAGTGGGGCGATCGCACTTGTGACTGTGCACACCCTTGAAAGCGCGTTTACCCATGGGATGCAGCAGTCCCTTACCCAAAAGCGACGAGCGCAAGGGAACCGGGCTTTTGCCTTTAAGGACGGGTTTAGCCGCGTGATATTGGCAGAGGAGTGGCGCACGATGCGCCGACATCCGTATTTGATTTCGCAGGTGGCCTTGCAAGTGGTGCTAATGGTGCCGCTGACCTGGGTGATATTGCAGGGGGGTGAAGAAAATTCACTCTTTACCCTTGGCCGAGTCGTCAATGTGGCAATGCCTGTTTTGGGCGGACAGCTGTCGTACGCGCTCACTTATGTGTGCTTATCGGGCGAAGAGGCCGCTGACTTATTAAAGTCGGCTCCGGCGTCTGGGCCTTCGCTGCGGCGTTTAAAGCAGGTCGCTGCACTGACCCCCGTGTGGCTGTTGCTGCTACCTGCCGTTTTAATTTTGATCGTGCAGGGCTACCCTTGGGCCTCAGCATTTGTCGCCACCTTAGGTGCTTCCATAGGCGCGTCGTTTTTAAGGCTGTGGAACTCACGCCCGGTCGCCCTAGGCGATTTGTTTCGCAGGCAAAAGCTCAATGGCACCGATTTGCTACTCACCTTGATTGAGTCGTTTGCGCCCTGGGGATGGGTGGGCCTAGGATCAGCGCTTTATAGCGGCTCAGGCGTTTTTGTTTTACTCTCTGTTATCGGCTTGGTGATTTTGTTTTCGCTGAGCTATTGGCGAGGGCGTCAGCTGGGTTCGCTGTTGCACTATTAGCGGTTTGCTCAAGGCTCTGTCAGCGGGGCTAAATAGGTCCGCAGCATTAATTGGGTTAGCTAGCGGGTAAGGTTAGCGAAATAACAGCTGTGGTGCCTACGCCCTATCAATGCCTTGATGAATATCTACTGTTTTAACTTCAGCTTCATTTAAGCGGGCAAACACACGGAGCGACTTAACGATTTTACGAATGCGCTGGGTGCCTACTTGCATGGAGGCAAATATTTTGGGCAAGTCCGTGCCTATGAAGCTTAGGTCAGAGCTACTGACTTACGGGCAGCTGACAATTTGGCTGTATCGTTCCTAAGCCCTGCTGCGCCCAACAGTACTCGCATCCGTTTGAGTGGGGCTGATAAAAGCGCTTTTTCAAGGACGGTCTTTGTCTATAAAAACAAACACCCAAAAGATAAACGGAAGCGCAATCCTACAATAAAAGAAGGTTGTTGGGGGCAGTGTCGTAAGCAAATGACTTTTGCCTATAGGTTTTCCTAATGTCTTGCATTTAAATAATTTTAGCCAAATATGTTTTGGTGCCTAAGCCTTTGGTGTCAAGATGTTAAGACCTAGAGTTCTTAGGTAGGTTTATTCGGAGGTCGCCATCTATGGATAACATCTGGCTCGAAACGGGCTGGCTGATTCCGCTGTATCCCTTAATGGGATTGCTGTTGAGCATACCTTGGTCACCAGCATTTATTAAAAAGACGGGGCCTCGTCCGGCAGGCTACGTCAACGTGCTGGCGACGCTGGTCGCTTTTGTCCATTCAGTTGGAGCGCTGTATTACCTCTGGGGGCAACCGCCGATTCACTGGGAGTTCCTTTGGTTTCAGGTGGCTGGGCTGGCGATAGAGCTGCCCTTTACCTTCTCAGGGCTGTCGCTAGCGGCTACGACGCTGATTATCGCGTTGAATCTGATGGTGCAGCTGTACTCGATTGGCTACCTCGAAATGGACTGGGGCTGGGCTAGGTTCTTTGGCCTGCTGGCGTTGTTTGTTGGGGGCATGGTGCTGCTGGTGACGACCGATTCACTGCTGTTCAGCTATGTCCTATTAGAAATTTTGACCCTGGGCACCTACCTGCTGGTGGGCTTTTGGTTTAATCAATCGCTGGTGGTGACCGGGGCCAGAGATGCGTTTTTGACCAAGCGAGTGGGGGACTTAATCCTGCTGATGGCGGTGATTGCGCTGTATCCCCTGGCGGGCACGTGGAACTTTAGTGAGCTGGCAGTGTGGGCGCAGACCGCTGAACTATCGCCGCTGACGGCAACGCTGCTGGGCCTGGCGCTGGTGGTCGGGCCGATGGGCAAATGCGCCCAGTTTCCGCTTCACCTGTGGCTGGATGAAGCCATGGAAGGGCCGCTGCCCAGTACGATTTTGCGGAACTCTGTGGTGGTTTCGGTGGGGGCGTGGGTGCTGATTAAGCTGACGCCTGTGCTAGCCCTGTCACCGGTAGGGCAGTGGGTGGCGATCGCACTCGGTGGGCTCACTGCGATTGGGGCGGCGCTCATTTCAGCGGCTCAGGTCGATATCAAGCGAGTCGTCTCCTATCTTTCTAGCTCGTATTTGGGTCTTGTCTTTATTGCGGTGGGGGCCCAGCAGGTGGGGGCAGCGTACTTTTTGCTGTTGACCCTAGGGGTGGCCATGGCCGCTATTGTGGCCAGTACGGGCTCGGTGATTCTCACCTGCATCACCCAAGATTTGACCCAGTTGGGAGGACTATGGTCTCGCCGTCCGGTGACCGGAATCTCTTATTTAATTGGGGCCTGTGCGCTGGTGGGGCTCCCGCCGCTGGGTAGCTTCTGGTCAATTCGCACCCTATTAGATGGGCTGTGGTATGCGGGCGATTTCTGGCTCGTGGGTGTGCTGCTGGTGACGAACGCGATTACCGCCTTTAGCTTAATGCGGATGTTTGGGCTGATGTTTTTAGGCCCGACCCAGGTAATGACGGCGCGGGCACCAGAGCCGATTTGGTCTGTGATGTTGCCGATGATGGCCTTGGCGGCTATGGCGCTGCACACGCCCATTATTTTGAACTCTTTGGCCTTGCTGCCGATTGGCGGTGTCGGGACAATGGGGATATTGCTGCTGGTCTCTAGCCTGCTGGGCGGGGTGCTGGGGTTGGTGCTGTATGGGCTCAGAGCAAAAGAACACCCTGAGAAAATTCTTCCGGGCTGGCTGGTCGATCTGTTTGCCTACGACTTTTACACGCCTAAGATCTATCAAAATACGGTCATTTTGGCAGTGGCGACATTGGCCAAAATTGGTGACTGGCTCGATCGCTACGTGGTAGACGGCGCGGTGAATCTCATTGGGGTTGTTTCGGTGGCCAGTAGTGAGAGCTTAAAGTACAACAACACGGGGCGATCGCAGTTCTATCTTTTGACCATTGCGGCTTTTGTGGTCATTCTCGGTGTGTTTATGAGCGTTGCGGCTCTTATGGTCTAACCCATCATTTCCCATTTTTAACAGAGGACTATAACAAGAAACCATCATGCTGAGCTTGTTAATTTGGTTGCCGGTTGTCGGCGGCGCACTGTTGTTTTTACTCCCCGAAAAGCAGGTTCGACTCGGGGCCTTAACGGTCTCAGGACTATCGCTGCTGTGGGCAGTCTGGCTATTTACCCAATACGACATGGCCGACTTGGGCTTTCAGTTTACTGAAACGCTCCCCTGGCTGCCTGAATTGGGCCTTAATTACACCTTGGGCTTGGACGGCTTAGGTCTATTGATGGTGGGGCTCAATACCTTTTTGAGCTGGATTGCTATCTATACAGCCTCGGATACTGTGGAGCGCCCTAGGCTCTTTTATATCCTGATGCTGCTCGTCAACAGCGCGGTCTCAGGGGCTTTCCTGGCACAAAACTTCCTGTTGTTCTTTTTCTTTTACGAAGTCGAACTGGTGCCGATCTATCTGCTGATTGCGATTTGGGGCGGCGAGAGACGGAGCTATGCGGCCACTAAGTTTTTACTCTATACGGCGCTATCGGGGGCGCTGATTTTAGCCGGTGCACTCGGCATGGTTTGGCTGGGCGGGGCCAGTGATTTTGACTACGAAACCCTCACGAAGATCAGCTTGCCGGTGTCCTATCAGGTCTTGTTGCTAGTCCCTCTACTGTTTGGCTTTGGGATTAAAATTCCGCTGATTCCGCTCCATACCTGGCTGCCTGATACCTATGTAGAAGCCTCTACCCCAGTGGCGATTTTACTCGGTGGCGTGTTGGCTAAGCTCGGCACCTACGGACTGCTGCGCTTTGGCTTTAGTCTGTTGCCTGACGGCTGGCATGTGCTGGCACCGGGACTGGCAGTGTGGGGTGCGATTACGGTGGTGTATGGATCATTGGTTGCGATCGCGCAGCAGGACATCAAGCGCATGGTGGCCTACAGCTCCATCGGTCACATGGGCTTTATTTTGTTAGGGGCCGCAGCCGGTAACTCACTGAGCCTGTCCGGTAGCTTCGCGCAAATGGCGTCTCACGGTTTTATTGTGGCGATTCTATTTGCCTTAGTCGGCATCATCGAAAAAAAGGTGGGCACCCGCGAACTCTCCGCCCTGAATGGTTTAATGAATCCAATTCGGGGACTCCCTGTTATCAGTGCCTTACTGATTATGGGCGGTATGGCGAGCGCTGGTCTCCCCGGTTTGATTAACTTTGCCGCAGAATTTATTGTTTTCCAGGGCAGCTTCCGCCAGTTTCCAGTCCAAACGCTCACCTGTGTGGTGGGCACCGGCCTAACGGCAGTTTATTTTGTGATTTTGCTTAATCGCACCTGCTTTGGCCGCCTTGATAATGAGCGGGCCTACTTTCCAAAAGTAACGCTCAACGAGAAAATTCCAGCCTATGTTTTAGCCGTTATGATCGTTGTATTAGGCATCCAACCCGGCTGGCTACTGCGCTGGGGTGAACCCACCGCCGTGCGGATTATTATCCCGACGATGAAGGCCGAAACAACCGTTAGCCAACCTGCGATTTCCGCCTTGTTACCAACCTCTTTACCGGCCTCTTTACCGGCCCCAGTGTCACTAGCCCCAGTGTCACCTGAAATGCTCACCAAATAGTGCGCAATCCTTCTATCCTCTACTGGAGCGACAAACCACTGTCCTCCGGTAACAAAATGTGTTTCCCCTTCCAACCCATGACAGCCACTCTCTCCAAGCCAACCCTCCCGCCCTCTACCCATACTCTGGCCGATATTGTCCACCGGCTGGAAGCGGGGGGATCTATGCTGCCTGACACGCCCGAAAACCTGATGCAAATCATCGGGATCTACAAGGCGTACGCGGTTCCTATGGATTTTTACTGGCGAGACCTGCTTTACATCGCAGAGCACGTCTTCCTCAATCCGCTCCCTTTCTTCAAATACTTCATCTCCAAGGAGTATCTCCAGCGTCCCAATGCCTATGCAGGTGAGAGCGGTTCACCCCGAATTTGGCGGGGTGAGGCTCACGTGCATCCTGAGCTGATGGACTTTATCGAAAAGGGAGAAGCGGGCCGAAAGCTGCCGAAAATTCTCCATCACCTCTGGCACGGGCGGGTCAATATGGAGTTTGCCGAAGCCTGCATGCGCTCGATGTTTTGGCACAAAGACATCAATCCTCGATTTAATGACTATCTAGATAGCGATGTCTATAAAGCCGCTGCGGATAAAGCGATTAAGGCTTACTTTAAGCGCAATCCAGTCATGATGGGCCTCTATAAGCTCTTCCCTGACATGTTTTTAGAAAAAGTGCGAGAGCTTTCGTACTACGCTAACTTGGGTTTGTTTTGGGAGGTGATGGCACCGGTCTTTTTCGAAATGTCAGACATTTACGATGAAGGCGGCTTTGCGGGCGTTCCCGATGCCATGGACTTTTTAACCAATGGCATTTTTGCGGTGGCCGGGCGTCCGATTTATCACCATGTGTATATCGACGGGGAGTGCTTTGAAATTATCCCCAAGTCAGCGGGATTTACCTGGCTGTACGAAGCCGCTTTACCCTATGTAGAAGCTGTTTTTTATCGCACTTCACCCTTTCGCGGCACTAAGTCTTACAATGCCCAGGCGGGTCAGGTGCCCAAAGAGCAACAGAATTTTCACTATGGCATTCTCTATGCGGATGTGTTCCCCGTGGGCAGTGCGGGCATTCCACCAACGCTGCTAATGCAGGACATGATGCATTTTTTGCCGTCCTACCTGTGCGACTATTACGAGCAAAATGCTCGGGGTAGAGACGACGTGCTCATTCAGTTAGGGATTACCTTCCAGCGTTCAATGTACAACGTTACCTCAGCGGTTTTTCAAGCCCTGAGAGGCGCTCTGCTATATCCCCTGGATGACCCCAATCCTGACCATTTGCAGGCAAACCGAGACTTTTTTGAAGCCAATATGGATCGGCTGACGCGCCCTGAGGCCAGGCTAAAAGAGATCCAAAAACAGGCGTACCGGTAAGATTGGCGGTTATGGTTATGATGGATGGCTGTAAGATGGACGCCATTGAGGGCGAAAGCAAAGACTACGGGTTCTTTATCTGACCGGATGTAAGTCTTCTCCTTTCCATAGCCTATGGGTGCGCTTTAACCGTAATAGCTGTTGAGAGTACTTTGTTCGTTCACGCAAATAAAAGCTTAGGAAAAAAGGCAGAGAGCGATTGGCAAAAAAGTGAGTTCGATAGCGTCCAATTCCTAAAAACCCTTGCTGAAGCTTGAATAGTCGGGGATGAAATTTGTTGCGTGGAAGGTGGTTTTTACCCTGTAGAACGGCCTTGAAGACGTGAGGCATCCATGAGGTTTGTTCTAGTTGCTGCGAAATTTGTTGGGCTATCAGCACAGTCTTTGCTTCAGTATTTTCCACAGCATCTGGTTCGTTCAGCTTATCCAAACTGTTGTATATGCCTTCAGCCAGTTCATCAAATTCAGCAAAGCCGCCCCCGACTTGCTTTAGTGCTTGCAACTGTTGATGGTATGCTTGCCGACCGGTGGATAGCGCCCGGACGTTGATGAGCTTAACAAGCTCTAGATACGCACCCGTTAGCCAAAGTACGGAGAAGGCCGACCATAGCCGGTGGTCAGTAAAAGACTTGTAGGCATAGGCGACGAGGCGATCGTTTGCCCGAAGGTGGGCCTGGGTGACGCGCTCTACAGGCTTAAAGAACGTAGCAGAGTAGTCGCCAGCTGTTTTGGCGGCTAGTAAGCGATCGGCTAGTATGGCAGTGCAGGTGAGTGCGGTGTAGAGCCCTTTAGAAAAGAGCGGATCGACAAACCCAGCGGCTTGGCCAAGCAGGCAAAAGCGATCGCCCACCACTTGCTTTGCACCATACTGAATGCGCCCGGTGCGAGTCCAGCTACGGACTGCTTTTGCCTGCTGAAACTGGCTGGCGATACTGGGAAAGCGTTCAATAAATTGGAAGAACTCGGCTTCTGCGCTGATGTCTGGTTGGGCAGGATGCACTCTAGGGTCGAGCATGAGCCCAACGCTGCACAGTGGATTGGTGGATTTGGCATGATTGTTGAATGGAATCACCCAAAGCCAGCCGCCTTCAAACACGTGGTGCAGCGTGCCTTCTGAAAGCTGAAAGGGGATTTGGTAGGACTCACGAGGAATGGTGACTTCGTGGAAGCAGGGCACGCCGACCATATGGGTGAAAATTGCTCGCGAATGGGTCTGCAAGTTGTGATGGCGGAGGTCGAACTGCTCGGCTAATAATGAGCGAAAGCCGCCTGCATCGACGACATACTCTGCTGTGAACTGTTGTCCTTTGCAGGTTTGTAGTGTCACGCCTGACTCATCGATTTCAACAGATTGAACGGGCGTATTTTGTAAGACTTTGGCCCCGTAGCGAATAGCGACGGTCATCAAAAAGTAATCGGTGTCTTGTCGGTAGAGATGTAACTCGTGGCCGTGGGGTTGCTTTGGGATGACGGCTTGCAAGATGCGCAGAGGGTTGAAGCGCTGACCTTCGCTATGGTGGGCGTAGCTGAAGTGACGTTTGATGCCGTGGGAGGTGCCGATGTGCTCGAAGTAGTTTTCTGAGCTGAAGTAGGCGAGTTCGGGGATGTCGTAGTTTTCGGCGAGCGATCGCATCATTTCAGACGTCTCTAAAATCATTGATTCACCGATGGCGAACTTGGGATGACTGCCTGCCTCAAAGAGAATAACGCTAAGGCCCTGACGAGCGAGCACTGCGGCAAGGGTGGAGCCTGCAATGCCAGAGCCGATGATGGCAACATCGAATTGATTATGTGTCATGTGGGAGGTGTTCATGATCTGTTGTCTCCGTTTCTTCAATTTTCTGTTCTTCAGTTTTCTGTTCCTCGGTTTTCTGATGGGAGGAAACACGCATGAGTGAAATCAATGGCAAGCCCAAATCGCGGATTTTTGCTAGCAGTCCGTGCAGGGCAGACTGATCGACTATGTGACCTGTTAGCCGGGTATAGCCGTTGTCTTCTAGTGAGATAGTCAGGCCGTCAAACCAGTCTGTCCATTTAGTATTGAGATGTCCTTTGAGGTAAATCTCGTAGAGATCAGAGAGGTCGTTACCTTTGCGAGATAGTTGGTGTTCACTCATGCTGCATCGTATTTGTTTCGGCAAGTGAATGCCTACCGCTTGTCAATAATCGGAACAACTCGAAGGTACAAACAGATGTGGGGAGATGTAATACCCAGATGTGGGGATTGAGGTGGGGATTATTGCAAGATGGATGTGAGGAGCGCGCTACTCTAAGCTGATAACAACCTTGCCCTTGTGCTTGCCTTCACCAAAGTACTGGATTAGTTTGGGGATTTCGCTGAGTGAATAGGGGCCATCAATGATTGGCTTGAGCTTTCCTGCCTCAAAGAGATCATTTACGTACGCTGAGTCTTTGTTAGGTTTTAGGCCAACTAGCCGCACGTTCTTTCCAGACAACTGACGGATGATTGGCCCCAACAATAACGCCTGCAACAGTCTTGGCGTTGAGCCGCCCACCGTCACGTATGTGCCCCCAGGACTCAGGACTCGTAGATAGTTGAAGATAGAGCGATTAGTTTTGGTATCCAGAATTAAGTCGTAATGTTGTTGGCGCTGGGTAAAGTCTTCTTGGGTATAGTCAATGGTTTGAGCAAAGCCAACCGAACGCATTGAGTCAAATTTGCTAGCGCAATCAACGCCAGTGACATGATCTCCCCCAATCTCGTTGGCAATTTGCACGCCCAATGTCCCGACACCGCCGCCTGCACCATTGATCAATACCGTTTGTCCAGGCTGAAGCTGGCCTTCATCGATCAGCCCTTGTACTGCTAGCATAGCTGCATGGGGCGTTGCCGCCGCTTCGATATAGCTCATGCTTTCTGGCTTTAAAGCTAGCGCTGTTTCAGGCACACAGACATACTCAGCAAACCCACCAAAACCACATTCAGAGATGTCCCCATAGACTGCATACCCTGGTTGAAACTTCGTGACATTTTGACCAATGGCCTCCACTCGTCCAGCAACTTCCGCACCAGGAATCTTGATATTGGGCTTTAGCAGGCCGCAGAGTAACCGGATATAAAATGGCGATCCGCGCATGAGACACCAATCCCAGTCATTAATAGAGGTAGCGTGGACTTTGATTAAAACTTCCCCTGCTTTTGGGGTCGGTTTTTCGACGTCTGTGAGTTTTAGCGCATCGGCAGCTCCGTATTGAGTTAATACAACGGCTTTCATAATGCTTCAATCTCCATCCTTGGTTCAAAAGTTAGGAACGACGTACCGCCATGAACCATACCCACCACAATAAGAAAAGCTGTAATAGAGATGGCGGAGATGGAAGGAATATCGGGCTTCGATATGTCGATCAGAACTATATATTCCATCCTTGATAATCGTAGGCATAGCTAGCCATGCTTATAGTCATGTTTCAATGCCTGGGTGATGTAACTTGCGCTGCTATGGTCTGGTAGAACTGAGCGATGTCTTGTCGCGATCGCAGATGGTAAACCTGCTTTGTTGCCTTTGCTTGCTCCACATAGTCCCGATATTTTGGCGTCAGTTTGGTATGGCACAGCCAGACTGTGTTGTAGGAATTCAGGGTCCCTTTCAATAGCGAGCTTCGCTCTGGCCAACCCGCAGGTGGCACCCAAAGCCCCTGTAGAAATCGCTTCGTGACCCACCAATAGTGCTGCAATACGGGCATATCGAGATACACCAGGGTATCAGCCACTTCCAGTCGTTTCCATACGGTATCGATAGAGCCAAAGCCATCTATAACCCACTGATCTTGCTCGAGCAGCGCATCATGGGCAGCTTTAAACTCAACGTGGGGAACTTCATCGCCACCGGGCTGGTACTGCAACAAATCAAGTGGTAGCCAAGGTAGGTCTGTCATGTCAGCTAGCCGTTTACTCAAGGTCGATTTGCCGCCACCCGTATTACCAAATACAGCAACTCTATTCATAGGTTTTCTCTATAGTTTTCTCTCTTTTGTAGCCTGGGCCATTTCCAGACATATCCAAAAATGACTAGCATCGTCACCACTTCTACGGTTGCAAAAAATACATAAGAGAGCGGTGTGGTATCTCCTAATGAAGGCATCAAAGCTGGTACGACAACCCATAATATGGTCAGCGGAATAGCAACAAAATGTGCCTGACGATTGGCTTTGTAGTCTAGGATACGAGATAGCAAGACCATCGCGATTGCGACTTCCATCAACACGGCAAAGAGCAATACCGTACTCCCTGTCAGTTGCTGGCTCAGTTGATTTAACAGATCCACATATCCTGGTCGCAGCATACCTAAAATGTCTGCATAGATCATGTTTAAGAGCACAAAAATCCACAGGGTAGAAAGTAGCGATTTTCTCTCCAAATCTGTCATCCGTTTGCTCGGCTTCATGGTGTTCTCCAAGTCTTGTATTGGTCGGTTCTGTTTAACCTTAGGAAACCTGCGCGATCGTCGCTATCTAATTCCCGCGCTACTAGCACATTCTTGCGCCCAATTTTGATGATTGAGCTAAGCTTGATTGAGGTTCATCCAATTAAAAGCGCGGTGAATTTGCTTAAAATGCCGGGATCTTGCTGTCTTTCCTTTGATTCCTATGTCCTATGCCCACAGCCAACTTTCATCCCCTGAGACGGCTTCACTGTCGGAATGGCATGTCACTCAGCAGTGGGGCCCGGTTGGTGTTCGATATGCGCGCCATACCTGTCGTGGTGGGGGCAGTGCAGACGCATGGTGTTATCAAGCCGAACATACCCTGGGCCTATTTTTGTCGCCGCGTCCCTTTAAATTTGCGCATCGGCAAGATAGCCAAAGCCATAGAGGGCTGTACAGCAGAGGCGATTTGCTCGTTACCCCAGCCAATACTCTGCTGGCAACTCAAGCCGAGGGAGACGTTCACATTGCGCAAATAAGGCTCCAAGACTCTTTTTTACGGCAGGTGGCAGAGGATACAGTGGGGCAGAATGGCGATCGCATTGAACTTGTTCCCGCATTTCAGACCCGTGATCCTCAAGTTGAGTCAATTGCGACACTGTTGTTGGCAGAACTGCATCAGGCGTCTGCCGATAATCGGCTATATACCGATTCGCTCGCTAATGTCTTAGCGGTGCATCTGTTGCGGCACCACGCCACTACCCGACCGGAACTGCCGACCTACAAAGGCGGACTGCCTCAACGTCAGCTTGTTCAGGTTTTGGACTACATTGATGCCCATTTAAGCCGTGAGATTACCCTGGCCGACTTAGCAAAACTTGTCGGCATGAGCCAATTTCATTTTGGGCGGCTTTTCAAGCAATCGTTGGGTCTGTCGCCTTACCAATATCTCCTGCAACAACGGGTAGAGCGAGCAAAGCAATTGTTGAAGCAAACAGATAACCCTGTAGCTGCGATCGCCCTTGACTGCGGTTTCAATAGCCACAGCCATTTTGGGCGAAAATTCCGGCAACTAACGGGAATCACGCCAAGAGCCTACCGTGCCCTATAAAAATTCCACTTTTTATAGAGCACGGATTTCTATCCACACAGGCCAACAAGTTTGCGAATGTAGTTAGATTGCTTTGCCTCTGTTAACAGAAAGTGAGCCACTGCTGCGCGAGCAATAGAGCCACCATCACTGGGAAATGCGCCTTCTGCAAGGCGACATTTAGCTGCGGACGCGATCACTCTGGCGCTGTAAGACTTCTTCTATCAGATAAGTCAATAGCGCGATGAATCGTTTGGTTTTCGATAACGTGGTAGTCATCGAGGATAAGTGCGAAAGTCTCCTCGACTGCGTTGATTTCGTTGATAAGTGTGGTTAAAACAGACTCGATAGGGGGAGGTTGAGGGGCGTGTAAGAGAGCGTGCGATCGCTCTCCTAGCTTGGCCTGTACTTTTTGCAGAGCAGCGATCAAATACGTCCAGAAAAATGCGGGATCATTGTCACTTTGATCAAGCGAAACCCAAGTAGTTCGTTGGGTTGGACCAGACGCTATCCATTCGGCCAGCAGGGTCGTTTTGCCAAATCCTGCCGGGGCTGACACCAAGGTTAATTTTCGCGTTGGCTGGATTCGAGCGAGCAGTCTTGGACGTGATACAAAGCCAGCAGACCACTCTGGAAGATAAAGCTTAGTCTCTAGGAGAGGACGTCCTGCAATCATCATGTCTTGAGTGATTCGGCGATAAAGGCATTATGCCCCCTTGGTTTAAGACTGGAAAAACCCGAGGGGAAAATCTAATATTACCTGCGGTCACTTGCTTGGTGACACATGTTATTCAACGATTTATTTAGCGACGCACGTTATTGAGTATTCGATTTGCGATGGTCATCGGGACCGGTCTTTAATCATCGGGACCGGTCTTTAATCATCGCGATCGCCCTTTCTTCCTCTCACCCTGGCGTCAATTCCTGTAGGACTCGCCTATGAATCCCCACATCTGGCCCCACATCTGGGGATGACGGCTCCCCATATCCGTTTGTACCTTTGAGGTAATCAATTCATCCAACGTTACCCAGGAGTTGAAACATGGCTCAAGCACCCCAATTTTGGGATAAAATCGCCCAAAAATACGCTAAGCAGCCCATCGCCGATGAAGCTGCCTATCAGAAGAAATTAGCGGTCACTCGCGACTACTTAGGGCCTGACATGGAACTGCTAGAAATCGGCTGCGGTACAGGATCAACAGCAATCCTCCATGCCCCCTATGTCAAGCACATTCGCGCCATTGATTTTTCTGCCAATATGATTGCCATTGCTCGGGGCAAAGCCGAGACTGAACACATCCACAATGTGACCTTTGAACAGACCGCTATTGAAGACCTCGATAGTCTCGAGCAGAGCCTGGATGCAGTGCTAGGTCTCAGCATCTTGCATTTGTTGAAAGAGAAAGAGGCTGCGATCGCGCGGGTCTACCAACTGCTTAAACCGGGGGGCATCTTTGTCACCAGCACCCCTTGCATCGGAGACACCATGGGCTGGTTTAAGCTGATCGCGCCCATTGGCCGATTCCTTGGGGTTTTCCCCTTCGTCGCCGTTTTTACTACCCAAGAACTGGAAACTAGCCTGACCCATGCCGGGTTCGAACTGGACTACCAGTGGCAACCAAGCAAGGGTAAAGCCGTGTTCATCGTAGCCAACAAGCCTGCATAAATAACCACGGCTCTGAAGCTAGATCGTATCAAGATGCGAGCAGGCAAAGTGGCACATCGTCCGATTATGTGATTTGAATCACACAGTAAAAGTGATGTGTTGAGAGTTGATGAGGAAGCACTATGGCAAATTTTAAAGGCGCTAGTTCTCTCTTGTTAGTGAGTTCTGTTTTCACTGTGAAACCATTCAAAGTGAAACCATTCAAAATCTTCCCTATGGCCAGTGCGCTACTTGCTGTTACCTTTAGCGCTTTGCCCTTTAGCCACAGAGCAGCCACTGCGCAAGCGGGTACAGATGAGCGCACGATTGTAATGTGTGAGACTAGCAGTGCGGCTGTGCGAGTGTACGAAAAAGAAGGGGAGTTGTTGATGCGAGCTTTTAGCCGCACCGAGAATAGTCTGTGGATGAACAACGTGCCGATTGAAGAGCAGTCGCTGGCTGAGGGGACTGAGTATCGTAATCCTTCAGGAGAGATGATTACGACGGTCAATGCCAATGCTGAGACTGACGACTGTACGATTCAAGTCGCTGACCAGCCTGCTGAGCCGGGCAGCATTTTGGAAAGAGGGACCTCTCCTGCTGTCGTTGAAGGCGGTGAACCGGACAACACTGGCAGTGAAACGGCTGAAACGACTGTGACTGGCTCAGTGCTGTATCGGGCTCGAATTGCCCTGCCGCCTGAAGCGGTGGTTGAGGTCAAGCTATTGGATGTTAGCTTAGCGGATGCACCTTCGGTGACGGTTGCAGAGCAAACCATTGTCACCACTGGGGAGCAGGTGCCTATTCCCTTTTCTCTACCCTACGCCGCTAGCGACATCGACCCTAGCGCAACCTACATCGTCAGTGCTGACATTTTGGTGGATGATCAGCTGCGCTGGACAACAGATACACAATACCCAGTACTGACTCAAGGGGCACCTTCAGAGATGGATGTGGTAGTGGTGATGGCCGACGGTGCTGGTACACCTGATGAGCCGCCAGCGAAACCCGCAGAGCCAGAGCCAACAGAGCCAACAGAGCCAGAGCCAGAACCAACAGAACCAGAGCCAGAACCGACAGAGCCAGAAGCAGCTTTACCAGATGGGGTGGAAATAGCTGTGAAGGCAGCGCTAGCTGACGAGATTGGAGACACGGTAACAACTGTTGAGAGCTATAGCCAACAAACTTGGTCTGATGGTTGCCTTGGTTTGGGTGGCCCGGCAGAAGCTTGCTTGGCTGCTTTGACAGAAGGGTGGCAGGTAGAGGTGGTGGATTCGGCCACGGGAGATCGCTATACCTATCGAACGAATGACGATGGTAGTGCTGTCCGGCTCGATGAAACCGCAGACATGCCGCTATCGAATTAAGGCGATCGCGAGCACTAGCGACGGATAACTGCTACTGTTCTGCCTTCAGGCGTTGTTGTCTGATCCGTTGTTGTTCGCTCTGCCAGCGGCTTTGCATGGCTGCGACTGTCAAAGATCACTAGCCACCCTTGGTTTAGGCTTAGCCCTGATAAGTATTTGTCTAGCTGCGTTAGGCGAAGGAGGAAGAGCATGTAGTGGATATCTGCCTTGCAGGGGCTAGCTGTGTTGAACCAATGAGCCATATAGGGTGAGCTAGGTTGAGAGCGTAAGACGAGTTCATATTAGTTTTTGGTTAATGCGGAGTGCGATCGCTTTAGACGGGTACCATTTCACGCTATTGCAATTGCTCAAGCTACGGGATGACAACTTGACGACTGTTTACTGCCTCGCACACAAATACAAGGGGTCTTCAATGTATTCTTGACTTGTATTTCTTGTCATGCGGGAGGCCCGTACTATGTTAAAGGTGTCCGTACTACCATGTTTCTGCGCAAGATTTTAACTTAACTAGCACAACAGTCTCTGAAGGTGAAGCTTTAACGAATGCCCACGTCTTTGAGGGGTTTGGCTGTGAAGGTGGAAACCAGTCACCGCAATTGTCATGGACGGGCGCGCCGGAAGGCACCAAAAGCTTTGCGATCAATGTATATGATCCAGATGCACCAACGGGATCAGGCTGGTGGCATTGGAATGTTGTTAATATTCCAGCTGCTACGAATGCGATCGCGCAGAATGCGAGTGGCAATGAGACCCTACCTAGTGAGGCGGTTGAAATTAGAAATGACTACGGTACTATTGGATTCGGTGGCGCTTGCCCTCCACCTGATGAAGTACATCGTTATATTTTCACAGTGTATGCACTGGGTACAGAAAGCCTGGAATTGCCTGAAAATCCAAGCAATGCCCTTGTCGGTTTTATGATTCGTGCAAACATGCTCGACAGTACAAGTGTCACAGCTATCTATCATCGGTAGCGATAGCTTTTCGCACTCTCCCTATTGACCTATTTGTACAACAAAGCCCTCGGCGTCGCCAAAAGTCGATCTCTCACGGAGACTGAACGACCATTCAAATGCATCACGCAAACATTGGTATCTAGCAGATAGCGCATCCCTACTCACACGCTCCTGTCAGGTCTTCATCCATGGCATCTCGCGTCCCCGCATTGTCAATATCAATACGTGTCCTTCGATTATATAAATTTGGTTGCCATTTTCTTTGCTACAGTCCCCACAGGCACCACCCACGAATCCCCACATCTGAGGATTACGGCTCCCCACATCCGTTTGTACCTTTGAGGTGATTAAGCCAACACTCGCTTTTTAGCGACTCACTCTGGAGGTCAACATGACAATGAGTTCGAGCACCACCTTACTCAAGACGAAAACGAAGCTTTCAGCATTATGGACAGTGGTGTTGTTCAACATGCTATTCCGCGATGTCCATGAATTCGCTCGCACCGGTTTTCTGGAAGAAATGCTAGCAAGGACATCCAACGGTGCGCAAATACCAGAGGGGTTTCTGCTAGCTGCTGCCATTGTGTTGCAAATTCCGATTGGCATGATTTTTCTCACTCAGGTGCTGAATGTCAAAGTCAGTCGGTGGGCCAATCTCATAGCGGCCATCATTATGATTGTGATGATCGTTAGCAGCAACTTGGCACCCGATCTGGATGATGCATTTTTCGCCGTTGTTGAATGCGCCGCATTGCTTTTGATTATTGGGTACGCCTGTAAATCTATGACCCTAAAATCCACTTCAGATCATCTGCGATGGGAACCTCGACGATAAACTCTCCTATGAGCAACCGATATTCTGTTGTTTGCTAAGGCATGGCTAAATCAAGCCTAGCTCTGCTGCTCTCTTGAGCGCGGATCGACGATTGGTGACATTGAGTTTGCTGTAAATACGCTTGGTATGGGTGCGCACGGTACTCAAGGCAACGACTAGCTCACGGGCAATTTCTGGGCCAGAGAGTTCGGTGTTAAGCAGTCGGAGAACGTCTAGTTCCCGTTGGCTGAGGGGTTCGATGAGTGGTTGGGGAGCGGAAGCGTGGGGGGTGGGGAGTAGGGAGTGGAGATTTCGACTACGCTCAGTCGCCGGGAGTGGTTGTTGTACTTGGCTTTTCTCTTTTGGCTTTTGTCCCCAGGTTTCTAATGCGATCAGGAGTCGACGGGTGTAGGTGGGTGTGATGTCGCGAGTCATTGCCTCTTTCAGTAGTCGCGACAGTTGGGGACCAGATTCTGCAAAGATCCGAACATATTTTTCTGGTTCGGCTAGGATTAAGGCCCGTTCGAGGGATGCGATCGCGCAGTCTTTCCTTTGGAGATTCGCAGCTGACAGATCATCCTGAGCCTCCTGCGCCAGGGCCAGAACTACCAGAACTTTAATAATGCTGCCCGTGCGTTCCTTTTCTTCTGCGGCTTTTAGCAGTCGAGTCAGGAGTTTTATAGTCTGATGGATCAGCTCGTCTGTGCGATCGCCCTTACGGGCCGTTTTTTGACCATCGCGCCTGTACTGAGCAATCAAAACTCTGGCCAGGGTCAAGTGTTCGTATTCACGTAGGTAGCTCGGCGGGTCGTCTACCGACAAACCACATGTCTGTACCCAGCTCAGCGCTTCAGCCAATCTGCCTTGCCGTAACCACCACCGCACTTTTAGGGCTTCAATCGGGCGCACATTTGGAATGGGCGATCGCCGATATAACCGCGCGGCCTCCTGGAGCTGCTTCAGCGCAGTGTCTAAGTCTCCCTGAGCCGCCGTTAATTGAGCCTTTACCAACCACCACAGATAGTCAGCCCCCGATACCGAACCCTGCTCCCGCAGGGCCTCCCCACTTTGCAGTAGCTGACTAGCAGCCGCTAAATCTCCTTGTTCATAACGAATCTCACTGAGTGCCAAGTGCAGATCTGCCGTCCCTCGCAGAATCGGTACCGGTTGCTGCGCGGCCAGTTGTAGGGTCTGTCCACAGGTTTCGACCGTTGCTTGCAGCCACCCCTGTGCTAACCCCATATTCGCAAGACCTAGAGTGGCACAGACTGTAGTCTGGATACTGCCCAGCTTTTGAAAAATCATCAATCCCTCAGCAAAGGATTGGAGCGCAGCTTTTACATCGCCGCGAGCCCAGTAGGCCAGACCCAGGAATGCTGCGGTCACGCCCCGTTCGTTATCGTCTTCGGTGGGTAATAGTGTTAGGGCTTGCTGGGAATAGGTGATGGCACCGGCAAAATCGCCCAGCGCTTGGGCACGAAAGGCACGGGCATTCGCAATAGAGGCCCGTAAAGACCAATGTTGGTTTTCTTCTATTCGCTGCGCCTCTTGAGAGTCAGAGAGGCCAGCAGCTTGTGCTAATCCTCGTTCTGCGTCTTGTAAACGGGCTTCAACCGCCTCTAGCTGGCCGGTATTTAATAGCACTAGCGCATAGGCCACGCTCAAAGCAGGGCGATCGCGAATGAGTGGGTCAGGGAGTGCCTTTGTCCAGCTCAGCATCGTGGTTTCCTGCTGAAGATTGCGTAGGGCGGGCCATACCTGCTCCATCAAACTGGCCGCTCGTTCAAAATCCTGTGCGGCCAGGGCATGACGAATCGTATCAGAGAACAGATCATTCTGCTCATACCAGTCACTGGCCCGTCTGTGCAGTGTGGGCAGGTGCTCTGGCTGCTCCATCAGGGCACGAGCCTGGAGCACATCGGCAAAGAGGTGATGGTAACGGTACCACTGGCGCTTGTTATCCAATGGAATAATAAACAGATTGCCACGCTCTAACGTTTCCAGCATTTCCTGGCCATCGTTTTGCTCGGTAACCGCATTACAAAGAGAACTGCTCAAACGGTCCAAAATAGCTGTTTGCAAGAGGAAGCGACGGACGCAATCGGGTTGCCGCTGTAAGACCTCTTCCATCAGATAGTCCACGATGTAGCGATCGTCCCCTGAAAAAGCCGCCACAAAATCAGGGATATCTTCTCGCCCTTGCAGGGATAGCGCCGCTAGTTGCAGTCCTGCAATCCACCCTTCTGTCCGTTTCTCCAATGCAGACACTTCCGCTGCCGAAATCTCTAAACCCATCCCCTGGTTAAGGAACGCGGCAGCTTCATCTGGCGTGAATCGCAGGTCGCTCACCCTCAGCTCGGTCAGGTCGCCGCAGGATCTTAAACGTGCCAGCGATAAGGGTAGGTCGGCACGGCTGGCAACAATTAAATGCAGTTGGGGCGGCAGGTGGCTGAGCACAAAGCCTATCCCGTGATGAATTGCCTGGGTTTCAATCACATGGTAGTCGTCAAGGATCAGAACAACAGTCTCTTCAACTGCTGCGATCTCATTGAGCAACGTCATCAAGATAGACTCAATTTGAGGGGGTTGTGGTGATTGCAGTAACGAGAGCGATCGCTCTCCTAATCTGGGTTGAATAGTTTGCAGCGCGGTGATCACATAGGTCCAGAAAACAGCCGGCGCATTGTCACTGGGGTCTAAGGAAACCCAGGCAACGGGACGGGTGGGTACGGCTGCTACCCAGTCTGCTAGCAGCGTTGTTTTCCCAAAGCCGGCTGGAGCTGAGACTAGGGTTAATTTGCGCTGTGGGTGGATGCGATCGCTCAGTCTCGGACGTGAGATTAGCCCCGCAGACCACTTCGGAAGATAGAGCTTAGTCTCCAGGAGGGGGAGTCTGGCAATCATCAGGTCTTTAGTGATGTGGCTACACGGGCATTATGCCTCTTGGCTGAGGCTTTTGCACGGCCTGATGTTTAGATACTCACGACTGCTGATGCCGCTTGGAAAAGCGACGAATTAAATACCCCGCCAGGATAAAAAACGGTGCCCAGCTTAGGAAAAAGAGTAAAAATGCGGGCGAAAATGACCCTGGTTGATTGCCAACGTAAAGGGTCGTTGATAGATCATCGCCAGCTACCTGGATGACGATTGCTGGGCCAAAGCCTTGGAGTGCGCCCCACCAGCTAAAAGCGGCGAGGCAGGTCGAGCCCAATCGATGTTGCGCGATCGCTCTGTCACGATGATTGGATACAGAAGAGGTGGTTTGGCTGAGGATAATAACAATGAGAATGAATGTCCAAATCATCCACAGTGCACCTGTCCATGGATTGAGTTTCACTGCAATGATACTGGTCAGGGCTAGTCCGGTCGTGACCAGCAAGCTGGGTATCCCTAAGGCTTTCGTCTTTTTAAGGGAATGAGAAAATACATGCGGCGGCGTTACCTCTCGTAAAATATAAAGAACACAAACCCCTACAAACAGAAAACCTAAACGCGCGGGATAGGTGCTAGGCATTGTGTATCCTGAATATTTTGTATGGTTTTCTTCTACAAAAAAGCAGAGTCGGACAATATCGAGAATGATGCCGGTGAGTGAAACAACAACCATCGCCCCTGCGAAAAGCTGTCCGGAATGCCTGTGTGCTCTATGACCTTTTTTCACCGTGAAAGCTGCGATTGCAGAAATAGGCGCGATCGCAGCCGCAGCGATATGGAACAACAGAATCATCAGAAAAATCCCATTTGCCAAGGAACTGCCGTAAACAACTGGCTTATGGAGCAAAAATGTTGATTCCATAGCTGCATGTTTTAAGTTTTCGTTCGTTTGCTTAGCGCGATCGCAATCCATTCCTGTTCAGCACCCAGAAATTTTGCTGACTGCGAGGGTGAGTGCAATCAATCATGATTGTACAAGGCTGATCGTGACAGGCGCATATCTCATAATGAGTTTTTAAAATATTAATGTGAGACTCATTAATATTCATAGTAGTCTCACATTAAGACTTAGTTGCAAATGCAAAATTTTGTGAGGGTAGCCTTATGGTTGTCCTTGTAAAGTGGCGCTCCCAATCAACTGTGGGGTCCTGATTTCCATTTATGCCAAGGGCGGCAATGAAGTATCCGGTTTTTGGATAGAAATAGGCGGATATAATTTGAGTACACTTACTAATGATGGATGATCCATCGTTTCAAACCTTTAGAGACACTGGCAATGCCCTCAAAAAAAGAGCTGCAAACCATTCTTCGAGAACAATACGGTATCAATAAGAACATTAGTCAAGCTCTGGCGACTGAGGATTGTGAGCAGTTACTTGTAACGTTGCAAAGTCAGCCGAGTGCTGTGAAAATTGTTGACTCTTTTGCTGGGAAGAATGCTGATTTGGGTAAGCGAAACCAGCATTTTGGACGCCTTCGAAGTAATGCTGAAGCTAAGCTGCGGTCGTTAGAGGCTGATTATCAACAGCTGGAGGCGCAAGTTGCTGATATGGAAAGGGCAAAGGATTCCTTGATCGATCGCAAGCACCTGATTGCCACTGAGACGAAAGACCTGGAGGCGGAGCTTAAGCGTTTGCAGGATGAAAAGCAGGCTCTCAATTCTCGAGTGAAGCTGCTAACGAACGAGAATAGCGAACTGACTGATGCCAATACGGAGCTTAAAAAAGACAATAAAAATCTCAAAAACTTAGTCGATCAAATTCGCTTGCGACTGGCTCACGATACAAAAATGCTGCTTCAGTACGAAGACAATGAGATCCGAAAAGCGATGATTCGTTTATTTAGATGGACGTTGGGGTAAGGGTTATCTCAGTGGCTAATAAAAAAACAAAAAAATCTAACAAGCGTCTTTTCAGCGGCATGGGATACCGCGAGGTGCAACGGGCTAACTCAAGTCGGCGTGCTCAATTGCCTAAGGCTGATCAGAGTCTATTAAAAAAGCAGGGATACAAAAATGTTGGCTGGGATAATGTGATCGCACTTTATCAAAAGCTGAATGAGCTATCACTGCGACCCAAGAAGGGCGAAGATACCCTAGAAGAGCTGTTTTTAAAAGCTGACCGGATAGGAAATAAGTACCAAACAGCTGAAGAGATTGCTGACTTTAATCGCAAGCTGGCAACAGAGGTTAATGAAATTGCAGATGCCATTGACCAACAGTTTCCGGAAACCGAAACAGAATCTATTGACTACAGACGTCAACCCGTTAAACCTCAGCGGGTTACTAAGCGCAAGCATCGATAGTGTCAGTGCCTAAAAAGGGTTAATTATGAGTGAACGTTCACCCAACATCGAAGAGCTTTTTGCTTTGGCTGACAAGGTTGGCAAAAAGCGCTATCACCGTCTCACCAGTCAGGATTTTGAAGATTATCGCAAGTTTGACCATTGGCGCTACGTTAACGGCGACTTTGAATGTGGGACGACCAAAGAGAGCAGGCGATGGGTAAGAGAGCATTCCAGTTGGGCGTGCCCCGTTTGCGAGCGGAAGTTTTCTGATTGCGGCGGTCCTACGGTCGATCACAAGCTTCCTCGGGCGCAATATCCCTGGCTGTCGATGGAGTTTAAAAACCTGTGGGTGATTTGCCGGGACTGCAACCGAGAGAAGGCCGAACGCCACTGGTATGAGTACGAGCACTATATATTTGTCAACTATCCTGACCGCTACCAGGATATAGCCTTTGCTCGCCCCCGCCAGTTGTTGAAAGACTTATGAATGGGACACCACCAATCTGGATTGCACGCCTCAACCACTATCATTTCTCATGGTTAAGGCAAAAGAATAGCGTATACCTATCAATAGAATTCTTATAATTAACAGTGTCTTCATGTAACTCATGAGCCAGCAGGTAGACTATATCATTCAACTCATTGTTCAATGGGTCGTCGAGCAAGAAGCTATTTCAGCAGCTGCGTTAGTAGGTTCATGGGCACGCAGCCTGACCGATTGGTTATATGTGGGGTGCAAACGACGTGGCTTTCTTCTTCGAACAAAGTGAATTGATAACATGCTACCAAGCAGACATGTTTTAGGAGCTTGGTCATGACTCTGACGCGAGAGGCAACTTACACAGACATACCTGCGATTGCGCGAGTTCACGTGGATACATGGAGGAATACATATTCAGGCATCATTCCAGACCAGGTACTGACTGATTTGTCTTACGAGAAACGAGAAAACGCTTGGCAGAACGTCTTTGACCAAGCTGCTGACTCAAACGGCTTCACCTACGTTTCAGAGAATGAAACTGGCCAAATTATTGGATTTATGGATGGTGGCAGAGAGCGTACAGGCAATCAGCTTTTCCGGGGTGAAATTAACGCAATCTACATTCTGAGCAGTTATCAACACCAAGGAATTGGGCGAGACCTGGTTCGACTAGCAGCAGAAAGATTGAGGCAGATGGATATGCTATCCATGCTGGTCTGGGTGCTAGAAGATAACCCTGCTTGCCAATTCTACGAAGCGTTAGGCGGACAGATGATACAAAGCAAGAGCATTGAGATGAGAGGCAGTGCGCTTATTGAACGTGCATACGGGTGGGCCGACACATCATTCCTGTTAAACCCTTCTGCCTAGTTATCTCAGGGCAGGCAAGCCAAGATTAGTTGCGTATACCGCAAACAATCAATCCTTAAATTCTTCGCAGTTAAAGGGATTTAGAGTTATTTAAATTTAGTCGGACTAAAAATGGACTAAATTAAATGCGGTTTTTGTGACAGCTTCTGACAGCCGTTAGTAGTCTAGCCTGCTTTTCGCCCCGAGCAGATCGATGGGGGCGAAAAGCACCCTGCCACCCAAACACAGCTCACACCCTGCTCAAAATTGCCTTAGAATTCCCACTAACATCAATGA
This sequence comes from Cyanobacteria bacterium J06634_5, assembly GCA_039820525.1. GTDB lineage: Bacteria > Cyanobacteriota > Cyanobacteriia > Phormidesmidales > Phormidesmidaceae > Phormidesmis. The sequence goes on along the minus strand of JBCBPY010000003.1, from coordinate 178,479 downwards.
CGCTGAGCACTATCCGAGCGCTGCCTGAGCACTATGTATGGCCAACAACAGTTCCAAGCCAAAGGTTTCGCTTGAAGCAGCCTACACCCAAGCCGTTTACGAAGTGTTTATAGACAGCACAACTCTCACCCTTCAGATCAATCAAGCCAGCGCCGCACTCAACCAGTACCTTCACCACTACCAAAAATCCACCTGGACTCTGATTACCGCTGATAATCCCTACTCCCGGCTGCTTAGCGACGCTGAAAATCACCAGCGCCATTGTCAGCTACTGGCAGTCGTTGAGCCTTTATGCTTACCTACATTTGACGCAGTTGGCCGCGATCGCACAGGCCATTGGAAACCCGAAAAAAGCCTCTGCATCTTTGGCATTTCCCAAGTAAAAGCCATGGAACTTGGCTCATACTTTAACCAAAACGCCATCCTCTATGGCGAACTAGAAAGTCCGGCTCAGTTACTATGGCTACACAGCTAAGTAATCATCACTTTAGTATCACCCTACCCACCCAAACTGGAGACTCCTGAAAGTCCTATGAGATTGATCGCCAGCGCCAAGAGAAAGCCCTGCAAATGGATCGTATGCGCGATCGCACTATCGACAACCAGCCTCCTCTCCCTACTGGCATTACCCGCCCATACGCGCGAGTGCAGCAATCTTGAAACCCCCACTCAGTCAACTCAAAGCTGTTCTACCCCCGAAACTCCAACAGCCCCGTCAGAGCGCGTCCTGATTCCAGGCACCAGCGTATCCCTCTCCCCGCCCCCCGGTTTTGTGCTCTCCGATCAGTTCTCCGGCTTCGTTAATCCAGACAGCTTCTCCAGCATCGTCTTGGTCGAAATGCCACCAGAAGCCTATTCAGATCTAGCCGCAATTTTCTCAGACACCCCCGCAGCCATCGACGAAGCATTTGCAGAGCGCGGCATCACGATTGAAACCGAAAGCGTAGAGACGCTTTCAGTGCAAGAGAGCGCTATCCCTTGGGTCATAGCTACACAATTCGCAGACGGTATCCGAGTTAAAAAATACTTTGGCCTCCTAGGCAAAGACGGCGAAAGCACCCAGCTACTCACCGTCAATGTCATCGAGCCTGACCCGCTCAGCGAAGACACTATCATCACAGCCGTCAGCTCCATTGAAATTTCGCCGACCCTTTCCCTCTCAGAAAAAGCCGCCGCGCTTCCCTTCACCTTTGAAACCGCCGAGCCCTTCCAGCTCTTCGAAGTCCTCGCCGGCTCCAGCGTACTGCTCAACCTCACTGGTGAGGTTGACCCCTCTGGGCAAGAGCCGCTCATCATCATTGCCAACTCGTTGAGTTCAGTACAGCCGGCTAGCCTATCGGCCTTGGCCACCAACCTATTGCAAAACACCGACGGATTTGCCAATGCCGATATTGTTGAACAATCAGCCGTTGAATTTGCTGGGCAAACAGGCGACTTCATCCGCGCGACCCTGCCCAAAGAATCGTCATCGGAAAGCGCTGCTGAAACCTCAGACACCAGCACAATCCTGCAATACCTAGCCATTCTTCCCGATGACTTTTACATCAGGCTAATAGTGTTAGGCAACGCCGAAGAACTAGAAACACTCATACCTGCCATTCAGACTATTCAAAGTTCAGTAGAAGCGCAGCCATAATGCCATCTCGCTCAAAAAGGCAATAGGCGCTGCACAAAAAAACGTGTGCAGCGCCTATTGCCATCAGGTTCAGCTAATCCGACAATCGCTCGCCAAATGGTCGCTAGCTCGACAGTAAAGCGTCGAGCGTTTTCGCAAACCTGCCTTTCAACAGGCTTGTACCTTGGTAACTCAAGTGGTCATCGTCAAAGTACAAAATCTGAGGGCCCTTAGCGATTAAGGCACCTTCCTCGGCATGAAAATCATCAAACACTTCAAATAAAGAAGACTGCTCATACTTTTGAGCAACGTCCTGCAATTTCTGATTAGAAATTGCCGCATCTTCAATCTCCGAAGTTGCGATGTACTGCTCACCGTCGGCCTTGGCAGTGTGGCCCAAATACGCTAAAAACTGCGCCGTGTTGCGATCGCCAGCCACCGTCAGTGGCGGCTGTTCCATCAGCAACGTTTTAACCCCTCTTTGGTTGCAGTACTCTATCAACTGTTCAAGCCGCTGAAAGTCCTTGTCGCTTTTATTGCTCCACTTAGAAACAACAACAACGACCGACGGTCTCCAATCCTCTATTTTTTGCAGAACATTCTGGTGAAATTCAAACTTCTCTTCACTGGTAAAACGCTCATTGGCTTGCGGACTAGGATCTAGCGGAATATCAAAGACAGGCTTATTCCCTAGCGCTGTGAAAAATGAAACCGAACGATTCATCTCACTGACAGCCTCTGCAATCGTTTTGGCCCACATACAGCCATGGGAATCTCCAATCACCATAATCTCAGGCGGCAAAGATTGCAGATTCCCTGCCAAAATTCCATCCTCTGCATAGGCCGTGGCATAAGCCGGATCTCGATCGGGCTTAATCACGCCTTCCTTCATCAAAAGCGCATTTCGAGAAGCGGGCTTAATCAGTGGCGAAACATCGTAAGAAGCACCGTAGTCTGCAACCGGTTCATAGTCGGAGGCATAGCGTTGATTGGCAAAAGAAGGCGCAATCAACGTAGTCGTGAGGACCACGCCTGCGAGCAATGCAACCACTAGCGGATAAACCTGCTTCATCTTACGAGCAGGCTTTTCAACCCAAAAATACAGCGCCAGCGTAGCGGCCACAATCAACACAGACAACAGCCAAACATTAGGCGTTAGCCCATACTTAACGCCGTACACCCCCGCCAAAACGATAATGGGCCAGTGAACCAAATAAGCCGCATATGAAAACTTGCCAATCAGCACCAGCGCAGGATGCGCCAACGCTCTCGTAGACGCACTGCTCACGTCCCCAAAGAAAACGATTAAAATTGACCCCAAAACAGACAGGAAAACAATTTTTGAAATCGTCTCATCAGCACCGTTGTAAAAGTACGCAACCACAATCAAGCACAAGCCCAACGCCACCAGAAATGAACGCAAAGGGCGAGGAACTGAAAGGGTCATACGCCTTTGGAATAGGGCGGCTAGCCCACCGGCCAGCATCTCCCAAGAACGGGCAGGCAACAGATAAAATGTTGAAATAGGATCGTGAGAAATGCCCTTATAGAAAGAGAACAAACTCAAACAAAAGAGCACTGCGATCACCCTCGCAACGCCCTTTTTAACTTTCACCAAAACCAGCAGTAATGCCGGATAAAAGAAGTAAAACTGCTCTTCAACCGACAGTGACCAAGCATGTAAAAAAGGAGAAGATTCAGCCGCTTGCCCCCAGTAGTCACCGGCCTTATTCAGCATATGAATATTGGCAAACGAAAAGGTTGCAGATAAAGCATCAACGCTCATCGGCTGAAGATCAGGCAAAAACGCGATCCAAATGCTAGCAAATAAAGTAATTAAAGTAACGGTTAGGAGCGCAGGCAAAATTCGTTTGACTCGCCGAGACAGAAAGCTCTTAAAAGAGAATTTTCCCACTTCCATTTCATAGACCAAGATGTACGTGATTAAAAAGCCAGAAATCACGAAAAAGACATCCACACCCAAATATCCACCGGACATCCAAGAAAAGCCTAAGTGGAAAAGAATCACAGGGATAACGGCGATCGCCCTTAACCCGTCAATGTCTGGACGATAAGAAAGCTTCTTACCCAAAGGCTTGGGCTCTGTCGAGTCCTGAGTACGTTTTTCTGCAATGAGCATCGTGTAAAAAATAATTTAATAAAAAGCATCAACTTTTTGCTTTTTGGGCCATCAGCCGATGTATTGACCAGCAATATAGCCACCTGCAACGCCCCAATACTATCCACTCGCTCACAATACGCCAGTGAAATCACTACCACTTTACATATCCTTTAAAGACTCCACGTACGTACGGTCTTTTTGTGAGACTCAATAGAGTCTAAATTAGTCTAATAAAAAGACAATAAAGACTCTCATGAGACAGGGCGAATAATGAGAGGGATCTGCGATCGCACCCCGTAAAAAAGGAGCCCCCTTCACAGGCATCCACCATTCAGTCACATCTGCGGCCCGCTCACAGAGTGGCACTCGACTGTTCTAAAGTGTTAACTATTGTTAGGACTTCACTTTACATAAGGAAATTTAATTTGATGCCATTGCAAAGTCCATCTCGACCGCAGCATCTACAGCAGTCGCAGCCTGCCAGCCAAAAGACCGCTAACCAACAGCCCGACAGCGAGCAAACTGCCACCACCCAAAACCGGTCTGCCACTAAACACAAAAAACAAAAATTCTCTAAGCTTGTGCTCGCAGGCTACTGGATGGGCCCTGTCCTAATCATTACCTGCCACCTAGCCTCTTTCTCAGCGTTCTTCACCGGATTGAGCCTCGGTGCATGGCTGTGGGTGGCCTTTTTGTACTGGCTTCGGATGCTTGCAATCACCGGCATTTACCACCGGCTCCTAACCCACAAGTCCTACAGCGCACCTATTATCGTCAAATGGATTGGCTGCCTTATTGCCTCCGCTGCCGGACAAATGGGCCCTAGCTGGTGGAAAGGCCATCACGATGAGCACCATCTATTTTCCGACCAGCCCCGTGATCCCCATGCGTCTGTCAATGGGTTCTGGTGGTCTCACTACCAGTGGCTGCTGTCTAGAAACTTTTTGCCCTACAAACTCCCCGCAGATGTTGAGCAAGATCGGGTGTTGAAAATTATGGATCGCTTTCACTTTGTGCCCACCCTTGCCCTTGGCGCACTGTCCTACGCCCTCGGCGGCGCTGAATACCTAGCGGCCTTTTTTGTCAGCACCACCCTGCTGTTCCACGGCGTCGCTACCGTGAATTCCTTAGCCCATAAGTTTGGCTCCCAGCCTTTCACATCCGATGACCACAGCCGTAATAACTGGCTCGTCGCCTTTTTGACCCTGGGCGAAGGCTGGCACAACTGCCACCATGCTTTCCCTTGGTCAGCACGTCAGGGCATTACCCTAAACAATGGCCGTGTAAAGTACCTCCTCGATCCCACCTTCATTTTTATCCAGGCATTGGCAGCGGTTGGTCTGGCCTCCAAGCCCAAAGTCCCTTCCAACAAGGACTTGCAGCGCGCAGCGGCTCAGTCGTTAGCCTGACCATGGGCTAAGAGCAGCCCCCTGAACACATTCAAAAAGTGCCGACGACGTGTCAGGAAGGATGACGCATCGTCGGCACTTTTAATATCCAGCGTATTTTTGCAGGTTTAGTTCTAAAAAATCTAAGCAGAAACCCGATCGCGCTTAACTCGGCCTGCGACCAAACCGCCTAACACTAGCGCGCCTAGCAACATACCCGGTTCTGGTGTAGAAACCTTGTTGTCAGCTTTGTCAAACTTATCAGCCAGCTGCTCGCGAGCGGCTTGGGCCACAATAGAATGAGCCCGAGTGGTCGGATGAACCGGGTCCCAAAACAGGTAAGTAGACGCCACTGCCTCATCGGCCACACACGCTGGCGTTGAAGTACAAACACCCGTTGGATTCGTAAAGCCAAATCCGCCAGCCTGCGACTGCCGAATCAATGCATTTGCATCCAAAAGCTCTGCATGAATACCTGTCCCATCAAGGGCCGTCACCGCAGCGGCCAGCCCTTGGTTATGAAACTCAGAGAGCTGATTGAGACCTGTTGCAAGCTCGGCAGTCCCCACCAATCCAACGATCGGTAGGTTGCCTAGGTCAGGCTGATTGACCAGCATAAAGTGCCGTGCCCCGACGCTGCTAAGCGTATTGACAGCATTGACCAGATTGGCTACCGGCTCCGTAGGATCTGTAATGCCGCCAAATAAGTAGTCATTCGCGCCCGCCCAAAGAACATAGAGCGCATCTGGATCGGTCGCCTCGGTTGCAAAGTTGTCAATCTGAGTTTGCAGCCCCGGAACCGGCACAAGGTTATCAGGTCCGGCTTGAACAATGCCCTCACGACTGGTCCATGCACCCCCAAAGCCAAAATGAGTTGCTGGAATACCCAGGTCAGCGGCCAAATACTCTGTCCACAAAGGCCCGTTAGCATAGCGTCCCTCAAAGTAGGGGGCCGGCGGGAAACCGGTTAGGTCAAAGGCATTTCCAGTATCGACTAAGCTATCGCCAAAAGCATAAATTTGGCTGAAGTTAGCCGCTTCAGCCGGCAAAGAGAGCGCCAATACGCTCAGTGGCGCGATCGCACACAGCAGTTTTTTCGACAAACCTTTTAGCAACAGTGTTTTCATAGGAAGATCCGTAGCATGGAAATATAGAACTCAATCGTATCGCCGAGCTGCACCCATCTTAGTCAAACCACTTACAATCAACGCACAATCAACATATTGCGTTAAGTAAACACGACTCACCCACGTACCTAGAGCCGCCTCAGCTCTGCTTGTCTGCATTCGTCCCCTGCGCATTCAGCGCTGGCAACATCGACGGCGGACCAATATCAGCCACCGAGTATCCCGCTGGGTAAGAGCGAATCGCCTGATCAACAAAAAAATCGGGCAGTGTGCGAGGCGGCAGTCGTCGTAGCAAGCGGCTCCGCAACTGGAGAAAGCGCTCAATAGTAGAGGCTCGGCCTGCGGGCGCACGCTGCCATCCCAAGGCCTGAAGCATCGGTGGATCGAGCAGGGCCGGAATAGCTTTATCAACTTCAGACGCTATAAAAGAGAATCCCGGCCAGCGGGCTACAGGCGGAAGCCAGCTCAACAACAGCTGCCGAGTTGAATTAGCAACTCTCTGATTCGCCTCTGTATAGGCGAAGTAAGTTTGTTCGTAGGCTCGGTTATACGCTTCAAAGGCCCTGTAAGAAGCTGGAATATCCGTGATCCCCATGCGTTTTCCGACCTCTCGCCAAAAAACATACACCGCCTGCTTTTCGCGATCGCTAAAGGCACGCCAGCCAAACCGACCACACCAGCGCACCGGCTCATAAACAAAGGTAGAAAGCACATACAAATAATCGCTATTTTCAATCGGGTAGCGCTGATGAATCGCATTCATCCGATCCAAAAATACCTGCCCTCGAGGGTGTTCGTAGCCCCACTTAAACAGTTCTGAAACAATCAGGCCCGTATCGTCATAGCGCTTTTGAGTGTGACGGTGAAACTCACCTGTTTTATCTAACAGCGTTGAAACAGCCGGCGTGCAAAACGTTCGCAATAGGGCAATTTCCAACGCTCGCGTAATGTCCCACGGAAACTCGTAGCCTGCGAGTAAATGACAAATGGCGATCGCATCTCGATCCGGGTCCAGCTGTTCAATTCGTTGCGCCGTAGAGTATCGATTGCGATGAACCATCTTGGAAAAAAGCCTATGAAAACCTCTACCCGTAATAATATGACAACCTCGTCAATCCTCGAACGCGCATGTCTCTCTCTTCGCCACCTGCCCCGGTCGCCAACATCGTTTTAGTAACAGGCGCTTCCTCCGGCATTGGCGAAGCGATCACCCGCCAACTCCTTCAAGATGGCTTCACAGTCATTGCCGCCGCTCGAAACATAGAGAATATGAGAGCCTTAGAAGCCCTCGGTGCTCACCGATTGTGCATGGATCTTGCCGACGAAGGCAGCATACAAACCGCCGTCAATGGGATTATCGCCACCTATGGCGGCGTTGACATTTTGATTAACAACGCAGGCTTTGGCTGCTATGGCTCTGTAGAAGACACCCCTATTTTTGATGCCCGCTATCAGTTTGAAGTCAATTTGTTTGGGTTGGCCCGGCTCACCCAGCTACTGTTGCCCGCCATGCGCCAAAAAGGCACGGGCAAAATCATCAATATGTCTTCTATCATAGGTGGCAAGCTCTACACGCCACTAGGGGCTTGGTACCATGCCTCTAAGCACGCCCTAGAAGGGTGGTCAGACTGCTTGCGCCTAGAGCTTTCTCCCTTAGGCATTGATGTTGTGATTGTTCAACCGGGCATTGTTCACACTCAGGTAGGTGATTCTCTAACCGGTCCCATGCTCAAAAGATCGGGCGACGGTGCCTATGCACCACTAGCAAACAGTATCGCCAAAGCCACCCACAAGATCGACAACAACAGCAACAAAACCAAGAACTCATCCCCCGCTGTTATGGCTCACTTAGTCTCTGCGGCTGTCCGTGCGCGCAGGCCAAAAACGCGCTACACCGCAGGAAAATCGGCCAGGCTGCTGCTATGGCTACGCAAATGGATGGGCGATCGCACCTTTGACCGCATTATTATGAGCAAGATCAAATAGGCACTCAACAACACGCTCTCAAATAGACGCCACCCTCACACCGATCGTCATTTGAGAGATAGCAGCCCAAACCGTCGCATCAACAGAAAATCCATCAGCGATCGCGGCAAAACCCGCTTCAACAACACCAACCAAACACTCTTATTACCTAGCGCAATCACCGCAGGCGGCTCGGGCTGCAATAGCTGCCTTACCAGCTGTGTCGCAAACACCGCTGTCGGCGTGGCCCCCACCTGCGACAACGTAGCCCTTTCCTGAATATTCTGCTCTAGCGGCACATACCAAGACTCTGCAGACACCACACCGTCTAACGCCTTTTGCACTGCCTCACCAATGCTCGACACAATTGCCCCAGGCTGAACAGTCACCACCCGAATCCCAAACGGCGACAGCTCCATCCGCAGCGCCTCAGAAAGACTATGCAAAGCCGCCTTCGACGCGCAATAAGCACCAGCAAACGGGGTGGTCACAATCCCCGAAACACTACCAATATTGACAATCGTTCCACCACCCTGCCCGCGCATTATCGGCGCAGCCTGTTGAGCCACCATCATCGGTGCAAACACATTCGTTTCAAACTGCTGTTGCAGCCGTTGCTGATCAACATCCAGCAACGGCCCAAACTGCCCAAAGCCCGCATTGTTCACCACAATATCGATTTGACCCTTTTCAGCAAATGCCGTGCTGAGCGCGCGGGCGATCGCCCCTGCGTCCGTAACATCCAACGCCAGCGTCAACATCCCCGCCGCCTTTAAGTCATCCAACTGCTCAACCGATCTAGCCGTTGCCACCACCTGGCAACCCTGACGATAAAAAGCCCAACACAGCGCCCGCCCAATCCCTGACGAGCAGCCTGTGATCAAAACAATCGGTGATGCCGCCAAAGAAGCCATAACAAGACGGAGCCATAACAAGACAGCGCGAAACACCCAAAGCCTATCGCAAAAAGCTGACCACCCACAGCCACCTTCAACTACCAACGTTTCTCCAACAGCACCATTGAACTGACAGGCAGCGTGTCACAATATATTTTTAGTCTTATTTTGAGACCAACCAATCTTCTTTATAGTCTCAAAATAATCTCAACTGGTCTCACTTCACTTTTGGAGATTCTCATCATGAGACCAGTTAAAATTACAATTGGTCTTAAAAAGCCATCCTGAGTCTTAAGCGAGACTCAGGATGGCTTCATTTTGCAAAAGGTCTTTTGTTCGATGACTCAGTCAAAAAAGCGTGATATGCGGAGGCTCCTATCCTCGTCGATCACATCAGAAGGTGCAATCCGCAAAGTCCTTGTCCCAGAAGGAGACGCGTAGGCCGTATACATCAAATCGTCCGATTGAGCCGTAAAAATAAGCTTGCCGACTATGTAGGGTTGCTGCGCAGAATTTGCAATGACGGCTGGTGCCTCATCCAGTTCCTGTTGAGACGTGCGTTGGTTAAAAACGCTCATCACGTAGGCCTCTCCCAAACGCGAGACCTGCACTTGATAGTCACTTGCTTGAAAAGCAAGAACAGTTCTAACCCTTCCGGCAGACTCTACAAAAAGAACGCCGGGACCGGTTGCTACAGGCAGGGTTGTGGGTGTAACAGCAGGCACGGACGTTAGCCTACGAGCTGGCAGCGGGGTCTGAATAACGGGGGGCAATGGCGTCTCAGGCGCGATGAGGCTTGAAGGTGTAGGCAAAGAAGTTTCCGCTGAAGGAGACGTGCCGAACAGTGGCAAAGCATCTTGAGCACTTGCAGCAGCAGGCCACAAAAGCAAAACAGCTAAAACTTTAGGAGCAATAGAAAAGCACTTCATAATAAGCGATCGCTTTATAGTCAAATCTGTTGAAGATTCTAAGTTGAAGAATCTATGCACCTTATGTCTATAGTGTCACACCAACCACAGGAAAACCTTCAAAATACTGCAACTGTCTTCAGATTTTCTGTTGTTTTTTCACCGCATTAGCCCTAAATGGAAAATAAACAGTTCCGCTAAACCGTCAAAAATAGTCGCGAAAGACCATCGAACAGTCCTTGACATACTCGGGGGTCTAATAATTGAGTTTTTCAGCGCTATTAGATTTTTCCAACAAAATCGACAGACACACCTAAAGACTATTTTTGCCCTTTCAAAATACAAGCTAGGTGACCCTCAAGTCTCATATTGAGACCAATTAGAATTTTATTAAGTCTCATATCGAGACTGTTTAATATCAATAAAAGTCTTATATTGAGACTTTCAGGTTTCTTGTTGCACACCGTTGATGTTGAGAAAATACCTTGAGTGCATCATGAATTAAGTTTTTGGAATAGTGTGCTAAAGCTTTCAAATTGTTGATTTGAAGGGGATGACAAGCGTCTTTCTTTTGGGACGACGCTGGCCGCTACATCATCTTTAGTCTTCTCAGAGTTCTTTCAGGTCGGTCTCATTCCTATGCAAAATTGTCTGCAATAGTAGCGTTAATGTTGTTTCGACCTAGCATAGATGCAGAAGAAGCCTATATATCACCTGCAAAATTAGGATGCCTTTATCATGTTAAAGAGATCGTTCAAGCTGGATTTACAGTGGCCGCATAGCACATACGATTTCTCAAGTCCGCTTAGCTAATTATTAATACAATCAGGAATTGAATAGGATGCTCAGGATACATTGGATCGCTTCGTTCTGTGCTGTTGGTATTGTAGTGAATAGTGTGCCTGCGATCGCTCAGGTCTCTGGCCAGATTGAGCCTGCCCAGATTGAACTGGGCCAAATTGAGCCTGTCCAGATTGAACTGGCCCAGACTGAGTCAGAACAGGCTGAACCAGAAGACAAACCTAAACGTAGCTATATTGGCATTGGCGGAAATATTGGTTTGAGTGGTGATGAGACCTCCATTGGGGACGGTGGCTTTACCATTGTGACAAGAACTCGCATTATTGATTATTTGTCTGTCAGAGGGTCTATAATTTTTGGAGGTGAGACAACATCTGCAACCGCTTTAACAGGGGAAGTGCCCCTAAAGAATGGGTCAGGAGACATCGTCGCGATTCCTTTCTTGGGGGGCGGTATTTCTATTGCAGATAGTGATGTAAATCCTCTCATTAGTACGGGAGTAGATGTCCCACTGGGTGAAGATTTCACCGTTACGAATCGGGTTAACGTCAGTTTTGGGGATGACGAGACTGACGTGGGTCTTTTGGTAGGTGTCGGGTACAATTTTACGTTGTTTTAAGTCTGTTCTAAGCGGTTATAAAAACAGCTTATAGGCTACCTGTTCTAGCGCTTTTAGCCCTTTGAGAGAGCCGTAGATAAGCCGTAGGGCCGCAACAGGCTGTTTTGAAAAATTTGATAGTAACGTCATTGTTTTGAGCGAACCGTTAGGCGCGAGAGCTTCTGAGATATCGGGCAAATCGTGAAAGCACGAATCGCTGATAACTCGGAGGATGGTGACGCTGTGGTTGGCGGTGTGGTTGTTTCTATGATTGGCTCTGTGATGAGAGAGTACCTTGAGTAAGGCAAAGCTTTCCATATCAACAACTTGGGCCTGATAGCGATCGCACAGCGCCTTTTTCTCTTTCACGGTCGTTATTACGCGATCGCACGTCACACCTACACCTATTTCAGTACCTAGCCGCTCAGCAATCTCTGCCGATAGCTCAGAGTCGCACAGGTGGCTAAGTCTTTCCTGACGTTTACACGCGTTCCAAACGCGTCCCATAACAAGGACACTGCTAATGCCGTATTGAGCAGATAAGCTTCCCCCTAATCCCATCAATAGCACCTCGCTCCCTGGCAGCAGAGACGTTCGTACCCACTCTTCTAAAAATCTTTTCGCAGCTTGCGGTCCCGCCGGAATCGCAACCACCTGTGGCTGCTTGTCAATCCTTTTTAGGCCTCGCTTTACAGCCCGATATTCAGCACCTGCGGGCACTAGCACAACTCGAATAGTCATGTCTCTTAAAGTCATGTCTCTTGGGCACAGGTAGAGGTCGAAGGTGGCCCGTTATACGTAATGTTGCCGTAGTCCAGCTTAATTAAGCGATCGGCTAAGTGAAAATAACGGTCATCATGACTAATCACAAAAATGATCTTGCCTTTGGCTTTTAAGTCTTGCAAAATCTGCGTGTAAAAAATGCGCTTAAAAGTCGGGTCTTGATCGGCAGCCCATTCGTCGAATAAGTAAATCGGTCGATTTTCGAGGGCGGCGCTCAGGAGCGCCAGTCGCTTTCGCTGTCCTTGGGACAGTGATGTGGTTGAGAACTGTCCATGGTTGATATGAACCTTATGCTCTAGCTGAAGCTGCTTTAAATAGGCCAGGGCACTCACATCATCAGCGATACGGTCAAAGCCTAACAATCGCTCAAACAGATAATAGTCTGAAAAGACGGCTGAAAAATGTTGACGGTACCATTCCTGGTGTTGAGCCGTAATGAGCTGCCTATTCAGCCAAATATGACCCGACTGCGGCTGGTAAAGTCCGGTGAGTAGCTTAGCTAGGGTTGACTTTCCACTACCATTTCCGCCAACAATAAAAATCAGTTCGCCTGAGTGAACGGACAACTCCACAGGGCCCAGCGTAAAGGTGTGCTCATCTCGATCGGTGCGGTAGGTGTGCGTTACCCCTTTTAGCGTGAGATGAGGGTACTCAGCAGGCGGTTTGGGGGGCACTGTAACCTGAGCGGACGTGTTTAAGCTCAGTCCAAGCATCTCGATTTTGTTGAGTGCAATGCTGGCTTTACTCAACAAAGGCAGCTTGTTCACCAGGCTTTCCATTGGGCCTAGCACATAGGTGAAGGTCAGTACATAGCTGATTCGAGTTTCGGCGCTGATATCAAGCCAACGGGGTAGGAGAAATAATATAAGGCCAACGGCGAAGAAATAAACGAACTTACCCCAGCTATCAAGTATGGCAAACAGGCTCAGCCCTATCGTATTGGCTTGCTTCACTTGCAGCGCACTGCGCTCCAAATCAGTCGTCAAAAAGTCTTGCCGGCCATAGTATTTGAGCTTAAGTTCTTTAACGCCCTCAATCAGGCTTCGAAAATGTTGAAAAAGTCGGTCTTGTTGTTTCCTCGCTGAGGCCAGCCAGCGGCGGCCCCGGACTAAAAAGAACTGACAGCTGATAGAGGCAATCAGCGTAAGCAGTAAGACCAGTCCTAACACTTGCCAGGAAAGCCAAGAAATATAAATCATACAGCCGGTCGCACTGGCAATATTGATCGCAATAATGGGAATAGCGCCTGCTGCGGTTGCGACTGCCTGAATATCTTCGGTAAGCACAACAATTAACCGAGGAAGACCCATCTTTTCGAGCGGTTTGAGTTCTGTGGCTAAAATTTGACGGCACAGGCGCATCTGTAGCCCAAAGACAACAGACTGGGAGAACTGAACCAGTAAAATGCGCGAGATAGCTGCCGTGATGAGGGCAATTAGACCTAACGCAATAAAGGCAATGCTCGTCACCGTAACAGGAGGGTCCTCCTGCGCGACGGCTCGGCTGATAAGGGCAATCAATCCGGCACTACAGCCACCACTGATAAAGCCTGTGACCAACGCGATCGCGACACCCTTCCAAGCAGACTTAAACAGAAAAGCAACTAAGCGCATGGTACACGTCGGATATTTTACACAGATGGCTTTTTCACGAAAAAATACCAGCCATCTTCTAGCAAACTGTAGAGAACCGGAACAACAATCAAGCTCAACAGTGTTGAGGCAATCAGTCCGCCCATAATCGCTACTGCCATCGGCTGCCTGAGTTCAGCACCAGCACCCAGCCCCAGTGCAATCGGCACCATGCCGAGTACCGTTGAGGTTGTCGTCATCAAAATAGGACGCAGGCGCACCAGTCCTGTTTTAAGCAGTGCCTGCGATCGCTCCATGCCAGCTCGCCGCAGCTGATTGGCATAGTCCATCAGCAGCAATGCATTCTTATCGAGCAATCCTAGTAAAAACAACAGCCCCAGCAGCGAGACCATGCCAAAGTCACTCTGGGTGACTAATAGGGCAACAACGGCCCCAACAACTGATAGGGGTAAAGCAAGACCGACGACCGCAGGCTCTAATAAGCGCCTAAATGGGATAAACAGCACCGTTAGCATGGCAATAATTGCTAAAACCAGCGTTCTGCCAAAGCTCCCCAAAACCTGCCGAATGCGGGCAGAATCACTGCCTAAGTCTATCTGTATCTCAGGTGGAACAACAGAGTTGGCGATGTCAACAACCTGTTGCGTCGCTTCTCCTAACGCTTTTCCGTCGCTGAGGTTTGCGCTCAGTAAGGCTACCCGCTGACCGTTTTGGCGGTTAATCTCACGAATGCTGTCGGCGGTATTGTCTGCACCAGAAATACGAATATCGGCGAAGCCTGACAGCTCTTCTACCGCTGTTTTCACTTGGAGAATCGATTGGCTGAGCACACTCAAGTCATCGCCCAAAAGCGCTATTTGTAAAGGCTTTTCACCGCCTGTATCAACAAACTGAATATCTTCTACGCTGGTGGTAACCATCGAGAGGTTAGGTAGGTCTTGCCGGAGCTGGGCTTGAACGGCAGCAGTAGTGCGATCGCGTTTATCCCGTAGCTTGATGTAAAAGCGCCCCTGATTGGGCTGTCCCTGACGACCGGCGATCGCGATCGCGGACGATACATCAGGTAAGTTAAAAATAGTCTCCTCTAATTGTTTCGCGGTTTCAAGGCTCTGCTGTAGAAGTTGCCTTCTAGGATCGTTGGATAACCCTGGCGCTACGGAGGGCGTTTGTGAGTCTACCGCTGGGGGTGCTGTGGGTGCCGCGGGAAGCGCCACCGTGTAATTAAGATAAAATTCGCCCCGATCTAGCTGGGGAATAAAGCCCTGGGGAATAAATGGAATCACGGCAAGTCCGGCAATAAAACTGGCGATCGCCATCCCTATCACCGTGCTTCGATGGCCAAGCGCCCAAGCCAACAGCCAGTGGTAACCTCTCTCTAAGCTTGAGACTGGTTTTTGAATAGAGGCCATTTCAGGGGTGTGATTATGAGACTTTTTCCGGTCAAATAAGGGGTCAAGACCTGGCCGATGCAGCCGGTGTTGGTCCGACGTTAGCCAGTAAGCTGCCAGTACCGGAGAAAGCGTCCGGGCAACCAACAGAGAGATGAGCACAGCAGCAGATACTGTTAACCCAAACGGCTTAAAAAATTGTCCTACGGTACCGCCCATAAAAGCCACTGGTAAAAACACCGCGACAATCGTCAGGGTTGAGGCCGATACCGTTAACCCAATCTCCTGGGTCGCGATCAGGGCAGCCTGATGCGGACTTTTGCCTTGCTCAATATGGCGCGTAATATTCTCGATTTCCACAATGGCATCATCCACAATAATGCCAATCACCAAGGCCAACGCCAATAGCGTAATAGTCTCCAAATTAAAGCCATAAATCGCCATAACAATGCAGGTGCCCAGCAGCGACAAGGGGATGGCAAGTACAGTAATGAGGGTCGCTCGCCAGCTCCGTAGAAACCCAAAAATCACCAGCACTGCAATGACAATGGCGCCAATGAGAGAATCAATGGTTGCTTGTGTAGCGGCGCGAATGTAATCAGCCTGGGTGGCCGCCAAAGTAAGCTGCGCAGCTGGAAAAGAGTCGGAGAGCTGCTCTACCCTATCCATCACCCGGCGAGCGACCTCTAAGGTGTTCGCATCGGCCTGCTTCACAACCTGAATAGCTAACGCGTCCTGTTGATTAAAGCGAACGAGCTGAGGCGCCTTATTTACCCCTGCAAGAACAGCGCCTGAAGCGTCGGATTGATTGCCCGCACTCGCTTGAAATCCGGTGCCGAGCAAATCCACCCGCAGCACACCGGGAACTTCCTGTAGCAGCGGTATAATCTCTTGTTCCGCTAAGTTTTCAAGAGTGGTAAGAGAGGCTTGCTCGCTCGTCTGATTAAGAGAAAGAGCATAGCTTATCGCCGTCACTTCATTGAGGTTGAGCGGAATCACTTCAATCTTTACAGTCGAGGGCAAATCCGCCTGGGAAAGTCTCTCTTCTACCCGTGCAGTAGCCTCCTCCAGCTTCGTGCCCACCCTAAAGCGCAGATTTGCCACACTGCGCCCCACAGTCGTGGAAGAGGCGAGCTTTCTCACCCCGTCAAGAGACTGAATGGCATCCTCAATAGGAATAGTCAACTGCGCCTCGCTAGCGAGTGCAGTGTCTAAAGGCGCGGTGGCATTGACCACTACGACCGGAAAGGTAATATCCGGAAACAGGGCGTACTTTAACGAGCTGAAGGCAAATAGGCCAGCGACTGCGACAGCCAGCCAGAAACTCATGGTTAGCTTTGAATGACGGATGGCGAATCTGGAGAGGTTGAAGCGATCGCGCATTATGAGAAATGGGGAGAGTGGGAAACACACTTTGCTAGTAAGAGACAGTGGTTTGTCGCTGTAGCAGGGGGTAGAGAGCAGGAAAAGTTTAGCCCGCAATCTTACTCAACGGTGTCACAATCTCAATCACATCATTACGCGTTAGCTTCTCTTTGCCTTGCGACATCACCTCCAAGGTGGCATGGGCAAGCGCCAGTGGAATTCGACAGAACAACAGCGCAGGCCCTTTGGGAAGCCCTGCTGTATAGGTATCGGCCATGGCCAGATTTTGACGCGCAAAACACTGCATGTCTTTATCGGTCCAACCATCAGGGTAAAAATCGACCCCGCGCGAGCAGTCCTCCCCGTGGTTACGCAAAATATTGACAGCTTGCAGGCCGCGTCCAAAGCCAATGGCTTCGCTGCGACTGGTTTCAGTGCCGTCATACCAGGCCCAAAGGTCGGAGAGCATCAGTCCTACGGCCCCAGCAACGCTGAAGGTGTAGCGATTGAGATCGGCTTCTGTTTCAATGCGCCAGTCGCGCTCAGCCCAATAGGCCATGCGATCGGCCATCGCCGCTGTGGCGTCCCAAATTCGAGGTGCGATGCTGTTGGGTGCGAGCATTGCCCACTCTCCTATACGAAGCGTTACCTCCTCAAGAGACGCTTCAAAACCATCTAGCCCTTCAGTAAAGTCTTCGGCTGAAGAAGAGGCTGTCCCTGACTGTAAATTGAGGCTAATTTGTCTAAGCAGCTGAGTTTTTACGGCGGGATCCAAGGTGGCATGGTCTTCAACCTGGTCAATTGCCCGCATGCATAAGTAAGCAGAAGCGACGGCTTCTTTGAGGCCCGTGGGTAAAAGGCTAATAGGGATATAGAAAGTTCGACTGGTTGCTTTGAGATGTTCTAGAGCAGAATTGATTGGAAACATTGTTTTTCTCCTCACCCAAAAGGCTAATAAAACTATCTTGCTAACTTTTACCTAAGAAAAATTAATGGTGGATTAATTAATATAGAAAGAGAATCGATAAAGATAGGAAGCATTCGACCTTGAGCTAGCCTGTAAAACAGAAAAAATCCATACGTTTTTCTGGCCTTTAGCGAGTCATACGATAGCGACCATCGCTAGGATACAGGCAACCTAATGAGACAGTAAGCTGAGACGACCAGTTAAGACGACCCAGTCAAAACGATCAGTCAAGACGACCAGTCAAGACGACAAACGACGAAGTAACGACGGCCTTAGCGACCAGTAGGCATCCATTATAGTAAGGAGTAAACAAAATGGGCATTCACCTTCAGCAGGCAATATCCGTTGGCCAGTACCTGATGACGCAGCGGCTTCAAGGCCGCAAGCGCTATCCTTTAGTGCTAATGTTGGAGCCTTTATTTCGCTGTAATTTGGCTTGCTCAGGCTGTGGAAAAATTCAGCATCCTAAAGAGATCCTAAAACAGAACCTCTCTCCGGAAGAGTGTTTTGCTGCGGCAGAAGAATGCGGTGCACCGGTTGTTTCTATCCCTGGCGGTGAGCCTCTTTTGCACCCACAAATTGATCAGATCGTGCAGGGTTTAATCGACCGGAAAAAGTTTGTTTATCTCTGTACAAATGGGCTCCTGCTAGAGAAGAGTCTTCATAAGTTTAAGCCGTCTTCCTACCTGAGCTTTAGCGTTCATCTCGATGGCATGAAAGCACTACATGATCAATGTGTGGACCGTGAGGGCGTCTTTGATATTGCCGTTAGTGCGATTCGAGCCGCTAAGGCAAGGGGCTTTAGAGTGACGACCAACACGACTGTGTTTGCTGGCACTCAGCCAAAAGCTATTCAAGATCTATTTGACTACTTAACCGAGTTAGAAGTCGATGGCATTATGGTCTCGCCTGGCTATAGCTACGAATGGGCTCCCGACCAAGCGCACTTTTTACAGCGGGATCAGACCAAGGCTTTATTCAGAGAAATTCTCAGCCCCTTTCGCGCAGGTAAAAAGTCATGGGACTTTAACCATAATCCCCTTTTCTTAGACTTCCTCACAGGACAAAAAGACTACGACTGTACACCTTGGGGAAGCCCTAGCTACAGCGTTTTAGGCTGGCAGAAGCCTTGTTATTTACTCAATGAGGGTCACTACAAAACATTTCAAGAACTATTGGACAACACCGAGTGGGATCAGTACGGCGTAAAAAGTGGTAATCCCAGCTGCGCCAATTGCATGGTGCACTGCGGGTACGAGCCCACAGCAGCAGTAGATGCCATGCAGCCAAAAAATATGATGCGATCGCTCACCAGTCTCTTTTAAGACAATCACGCGTTACCCCTATTCATCATTCATCGTTCACACTTCCTCGTTTCAAAAGCCCCTGCTGGCCATACCAGTCAATCGCATCCGCCAAAGAGAGTTCCACAGGCCGACCCGAAAACCCCAGGACTTTCTCGGCCTTGCGGCTGCTAAAGTGCATGGGGCTACCGGCCAATCGCACGCCCGTGAGCGGGGCCTGTGGAGGCTTGTGGGTAATGCGATCGGCGATGAATTCCTGCACAAAACTAACTGCCAGGGCAAGCCAGTGGGGAACTTGCCGCTGAGTCATCGGTCGCCCAGTGAGCTTGGTCAACAGATGCAAAAGCTCTTTGAGCTGTAGGTTGGTGTTCCCCAGCAAGTAGCGCTCTCCTATCTGGCCTTTTTCCGCCGCGAGAATATGCCCCATAGCAACATCGCGGGCATCCACGAGGTTTAGCGTACTGTTAAGGAAAGCGGGGTAGTCTCCATTGAGAAAACCCAATATCATCCGCGAGGGCGGCGTGAGACGGCGATCGCCAGGTCCGATCGGAATAGTGGGGTTCACAATAACGACGGGCAAGCCTCGCTCAGCAGCGGCAAACGCCTCCTGCTCTGCCAAATACTTACCTTGGCAATACGGCCCCACCATGTCTTGAAAGCTGAGCTGCACTGACTCGTCAATTAGGCTATTGGCCTGTTTAGGTGAGGTTCTTTTATCTGTTTTGAGAATCGATTCAGTAGACGTATGCACCACACGGTCTACGCCGGCCAATTGAGCCGCTAACATAATATTTCGCGTGCCGGTTTGATTGATGGTGAGAAAATCTTGCTTGCGAGGAGACCATAGTCCCGCATTGGCCGCCAAGTGAAACACCCACTGCATGTCCTGCATAGCCGAATTGACTAGGTCGCGATCTGTAATTGAGCCCTGAATATACTCAACCCCTGAGATCGCCTGCGTTGGCTCAGCCAAATCTAAAATGCGCACCCTGTCACCACGGGATAACAGCACTCTCACCACGTATTGACCGATAAATCCGAGCCCGCCTGTCACCAAACAGTTTTTTGCCATACCGCCTCTTCTCAATTCACCATTACCAAATTCACCAGTGCCTCATCAAACTTTACCTAGCCAGACCTCACTAAAATCATCTCTAAAACGAGCTAGCCCTAAACCTCGACTGTTACACCCTCTCATGGGAAGTGATGTGCGTACTCTGTTAATGCTTTTTGCTAAAAATGGAACAGGGCGCTATCCCTTTCATGTTGTAATTCTGTTGATCACGGCCCTATTGCGCTGGCCGTTTTCTACCTATGAGCGCTGGCAGGTATCGCGACGTTCTGTCAACAGCGTGCCAGAAAGCGGGCCAGAAAATGGACCCATTTTCATTGTGGGGCACTGGCGTAGTGGGACCACATTTTTGTACAACGTGCTAAGCCGAGCGCCTCAGTTTACCTACGTTTCGCCGTTGGCGACAGGGTTGCCATGGAATTTTTTGACCCTGGGTAGCTGGCTACAGCCCCTACTAAACAAAGCACTCCCCAAAAGTCGTTTTATCGACCGGGTACCGGTTAGCCCAGACTCTCCCCAGGAAGATGAAATTGCCCTAGCGAGTATGCAGTCTCTTTCGTTTTACCATGGGCTTTACTTCCCTAAGCACTTTACCAGTCACTTTAATGCAGGCATCTTTTTAGAAGGCTGTAGTCGCAGAGAAATCAGGCACTGGGAGAAGACCGTGGCGCACTTTTATAAAAAGCTCCAGCTCCAGCATCCAAGCAGGCAGCTCCTCATCAAAAATCCGGTGTACACTGCTCGCATTGCGCAGCTGCGACGCCTGTGGCCTAACGCCAAGTTCATTCACATTTACCGTAATCCCTACACCGTTTTTCAATCGACTGAAAACTTCTACCACAAACTGTTTCCTGAAATGGCGCTCCAGCCCTTCGATCAGGTGCCTATTCGTGACACCATTCTCAGCAGCTATCCCAAAATGATGGAAGCCCTGTACAGAGATACCAAAACACTCCCCAGGGAAGATTTTATAGAACTTCAGTTTGAAAGGTTTGAAACAAACCCTATGGCAGAATTACAAAGAATTTATAGTCAGCTAGGGCTAGACGGTTGGGCGATGGCGAAACCTTTGTTCGAACAGTATTTAGCCGACCAAAAGCACTACCGGAAAAATCAGTATGACTTTTCGGCCCACAGTATTGAACAGGTCAGCAATCATTGGTGGCCTTTTATTGCTCGGTGGGGCTACCACGCTCCTAGGCCGCACGGTTAAGAGGCACGACTAAGAGACTAACTGAGCTTCAGCAGCAGTGGTTAGGCGCTGCGTTGTACTAGCCAAAGTTACCTTAGAGTTCATGACAATGTGTACCGGGATCTGCTCTAGGCGCGATCGCAGTCTCCCTTTATTGAGAAAAGCCTCTAAAAAGCCCTCCCTTTCCATGAGTGGCTTAATTTTAGAGGCTATAGTGCCCATAATATAAAGACCGCCATCAGGAAATAGCTTGAGCGCCAGGTTCCCAGCTTCTGCGCCATAAAATTGCACAAATAGCGCCATGGTTTTTCGAGAGAGAATATCTTGGCCTTCAATAGCGTGTTGCGCGATCGCATCGGCCAAACGCTCTGTTCTCAAGCGGTCTTGGGAGGTCTCTGCCCAATGCTTAAAGGCCGCTGTCAAAGCAGGGCTCTCTGGCGCTGCGCTATAGTCATCTCTCAAGCACCGATAAATAGAAACAATTCCCCTGTCAGAAATCACGTGGTCCATTGAAATATATGAGGTATTTTCTCGGCGTCTCAAGTAGAGAAGAATCTGATAGGCCCAACCATCTTGGGGGGCAAATTCCGCCTGTCCACCTTGACTGGGAAATACTCGGCAGTGACCGTCTTGAGGAATCAAAAAGCCCTCTTCTAGTTTATTGCCTGCCCCGATTAGGGCAATGGGTGCCTGGGCTTGGGGAAAACCAGCCTGTAACGTACAAATATCGTTGTTATGGAGCCCTAAAATACCGTAATGATGAGTTTGGTCGCTATGCGCTGTGCTGCGATCAGTCAAGAGAGTAGGCATACAAAAAGCAAAGAATAAGGAACAGTGTGTATAACGCTCAAACTGTTAAAAAATCTCCACCTCCCATTATTTTTCAAGCCAGAGACAGAGACTTTCCAGAAACAGAGACTTTAGAGTGCCTAATCAAAGGCTTCAACGAAGACGATTTTTTCCAAGCGTCTTCGCTTGTTTAGTGTTTGTGGATGAGTCAGTCGCTGTATCAGTTAACTCACTCTCATCGACAATCTCAGTTTCAGTGCTAGATTGCTCCGTTATCACAGATTCTTCATCGGCAACATTATTAATAGTATCGTTATCTTGGCTGCCCAGTCGCTCTTGTTGGAGTGCTCGAAAGTTTCGAATAACATTGTGCTGCTCAATAACTTCGGTCGGCCGCTCCTGTAGAGTGCTGAAGTTAAACTCAACCGCCATCACACCCGATACAGTCGAGATAGCTCCTACAGTGGCAAAAACTGACGCAATAAAAACTTGGCGTTTCATACTCAAACCTCCTTATAGATCGAATAGATTAAAGGTATTAACTCAAGCAAGGCATTGGTCTTTATTCGGCATTTGAGCAATCAGTGAACGCTGACTAACGCTAACGAATCGTCAGGAGAGAGTCCATGGTTAGTTGCGGTTTCGGACATCACGATTATGACGAACAACGTCTAAAATAGTAGCGCCCTCACCGAGTTCACTAGGCGAGGAAACTTGATGATTCGGGCCGCGCTGGCGAGCCTCCACACTGGCAGGCATTGCGCCCATGGCCACAGCCATCAAAACAATAGACAATAAAAAACGGTTCATGGGTATCTTCCTGGGTAAAAAATAGCTTTTCAGAAGTTCTTTCTGAAAAGCTATTTGGACATTCCGTTGTATTAGGGATTATCGAAAACAAATGAGCAAGCGCTCAAAGAATTCCAGCGGTTAGGCGTTCCTTCTCTGAGCCTATGTAGACGTAAAAAAACAGCGTTTAGTGGTGATGGCCATAGCGGTGACCAAAGAACTTTTTCTTTTTAAAGAAGAGCCCCTTTGCACCTGCGCCTTCCTCCTCTGTTTCATGCTTAGTTTCATTCGTTGAGGCCTCCGCCACAAGGCTTTCTGCATCCTTGCCACCGGCTACCTGTTCTAGCTGTTCTTCAGAAATTTGAGGTTCTTGGGAAACTATCTTGTCTGATCTCTCCATGATTTTAACCTTGAGGTATGTGAGTGCTAAAACAAAAACAAGAAAAGAGCTTTCTTATCTCTGTCTTTTAAACCATAGTTAGACGCTGTTGTTGTTGTCTGAACGAACAATGAGAATTTAGGGAGTATTCAGTGGTTTTTTGGGCCACTTACCTTTGGCCACTTACTTTTGGCCACTTACTTTTGGCCACTTACTTTTGGCTAAGAGCGCGGTAGCGCCCCAGTGCCATTAATGGAAACACCTGAGGATAAAGATGATAGCGCAGGTAAAAATGTCCTGGAAAGCCTGTCCCTGTGTGCTCAGCTTCTGTCCAAATCCCGTTTTCTTGTTGTGTGGTCAATAAATATTGAACACCGGATTGAATAGTAGATCGAAGGGCAACATTATCTGCTGAGTTTAATGCTGTCTCAGCATCTAATAGGCCTAGTAAGGCCCACGCCGTTTGAGAGGGCGTACTTGCGCCTTTACCCTTTAAGCGAGGATCTTGGTAACTCTCGCAGGTTTCGCCCCAGCCGCCGTCAGCATTTTGGCAGCTCACAAGCCAGGCAACACCGCGCTTAATTGACCGCTGATAGCGAGCCGATCCCCAACTGGAAGCCGCCCAAGCAGGCTCTACAACCGCCAATGCCGATAAGGCACCACTGGTGCCGTAAATGTAATTTACCCCCCATCGGCCAAACCAACTGCCGTCTGATTCCTGCTGTTCAAGCAGGTAATGCAGGCCCTTTGCCAGTCTGCCCCCGGAGAGATCCGCTGTGCCCACGCCTCCCGATAGCTGGCCTTGCATCTCTAGCACCCGAGCGGTGATATCTGCACTGCTCGGATCAATCATGGCTTTTAGATCGCCGTAGGGAATAGCATTAAGCCAATCTTGATCGTTGTCTATATCAAAAGCCGCCCAGCCGCCTGTTTGGCACTGCATGGTTGCGATCCAACGTACAGCCCGTGCGATCGCTGCTTTTTTCACCGATTCATCCGGTAGCGTAATCCCTTGCAGCGCCATCGCCACCATAGCTGTATCATCGACATCAGGATAAAACCGATTTTCAAATTCAAACGCCCAGCCCCCTGGCACGCCTTGCGAATTTTTGACAGCCCAGTCACCGTAGTCAGTAATTTGCTTTTTCAGCAGCCACTCTCCAGCCGTCACCAGCGCCGAGCTGTTTTTGGGCAGTTGCGAATCTGTTAAGGCCCTCAGCACAAGGGCCGTATCCCACACCGGTGACACGCAGGGCTGCACCCAGTAAGTCTCTTCGGTTTCTATCGCAAAGCTATCGAGCGCCCCAAAGCCCCGTTGTACAACAGGATCATTCACGTCGTAGTTCAAGGCGAGCAGGCCCAACATTGAGTTGAGCATTGCAGGGATAATCCCGCCCCAGTCCCCCGTGGCTTCTTGACGCTCAATCACCCACTTTTCAGCCTGCCGCAGCCCTTCTTCTCGAAAGGGCACACAGTTCAGCGATTCTGCAAGCTTAAAGCCCTTGTCCAACCACAAAAAAGCATCGCTCCAGTCTCCATTTTCAGGCAGTTCCCACCGCACATTTTCAATGCCTTCAGCGTATAGCTCATCAAGATTAAACGTAGGGCTTACCGGATAAACAGGCTTTTTATCAAAGACTATGAGGAGTGGAACAGTGCTGCCCCTAGCCCAGCTGGAGAGTTCGTAAATGCTAATGGGAAAAGGATGCTCTAACAGCATGAACCAAGCCGGAAGAGACGGCAGGCCCTGCCAGTCGTAGCAGCCAATAAGCGCTAAATGAAATTTGGTAAAAATGCGAGATTGGCTAATGCCGCCTTGGCTGAGGATAAAGGTCTTAGCGCGTATGAGGGCCGGGTCATTGGCCGGAACGCCCAGCAAACGCAGGGCCATATAGGCTTCAATCGAAACGCTTAAATGGCCACCATCACCGTAAAAGAGTTCCCATCCGCCATGGGGGCATTGGTGCGATCGCAAATAACTCTCCGCCTTCTCCAACGGGCGACTGCCACCAGTTCCCCACACTTGGTGGAGCAAAACCACCTCCGCCGTAATCGAAACATTCGACTCCAAATCAGCCCACCAGTAGCCCTCAGGCTTTTGGATAGAAAGTAAGTAATCTTGAGCTGCTGCGACTGCCTGATTGACGTCTTGGTTAAGGTCTTGGTTAAGGTCTTGCGTGGGGGATTGAGAAGGGGGTTGAGGGGGCGCTTCGGTGGCTGGTAACCCCTGCGAGCGATCGCTAGGCACTAAATCCGAAGGCAGTTGTAACACCATCAGTTAAACTCTCCATGTCGTCCTAAACAACAGGTCATATGCTTTTTTGCACCGGGCCGTCAAACACAAGCTCTAAAACACAAATACGTTTCCATCAGACTCAACAGTAAGGTTACTCACTTCCGTGTTTAAATCAGTCGTCGGTTGAATCACCAAGTGGAGCATGCCATCTGCCTCAGCTCGCACCTCAGCTTTCGTTAAGCCGCTCCCCGTTGAGCGATCCCTTACCATATCGACATAGGAAAAAGTCACCGTGGTCGGAACAAGGAGATTGTTCAAGGCAATATCACCGTCGGCTTCTAGGGTTCGAGGCTCAGTGTCACCCAGGGCCTGATAGGTGAGGGTATTAGCCGTCATATTTTCAATCTGAACGCTGACGCTGCCCTGTAAAATCGGCATAGTCATCATCGGCTCTCTGGCAGGAAGCGCTTCTGTTTGCGCTAATTGAGGCAGCTGATCGTCCGTTGTTTGAACAGTTTACTGTGCTAACAAAACGGGTTGAGTGCTTTGTGCAACGATCGGAACTTGCCATGTCGTCGAGATGAGTAACGCTGAAATGACGCCGCTAGCGAAAAGAATCCATTGGGTGAGTTTCATGTTGGGTGAGTTGTGATGAAAGGATAAGTATTGTTGAAAGGAAGCGGAAAAACATACCTTGCAGGAAAGGGAGAGTGGTTTGTCGCTTTAGTGGGAAGTCGGGAGTACGGAGAGTATGAAGTCGGGAGTACAAAGAGGTAGGGAGTACGAAGAGGTAGGTCTTCCGCTTACCCTCCTAACTTAGCTGCATACAGCACAGCCCCCATCAGCCCAACCTTCGGGTTTAGCACAATATGCACAGGCACATCCTTCAGCAGTGAACTGACGCGGCCTTTGCTTAAAAACGCGTCTAGGAAGCCTTCCTTTTCCATCAGTGGCAAAATCTTAGCGGCGATTCCGCCGGTGATATAAAGCCCACCATAGGGCAGGAGCTTGAGCGCAAAATTACCGGCTTCTGCCCCATAAAGCCGAACAAAGAGCTGCATCGTCTTTTGACAAAGCGTATCGTCATGTTCCATGGCATGTTTTGCAATCAGGGCTGCTGGACTTTTTGCCTTTTGTCCAGTTTTGCTGGCCTGCTGCCAAGCTTCTAAAGCTAATGTTATGTCAGAAGCTTCTGGCTCAAATCCATAAATCTCTCGAAACCGTGCATAGTCGTCTCGAAAACATTCATAAATAGAGACAATTCCCATACCTGAAACAACGCGCTCTATAGAAACCCGCGAGATATTTTCTCGCTTTTGAAGGTATCGACATAGCTGGTAAGCCAGATCCGTTTGTGGTGCAAAGTCAGCATGGCTACCCTCACCGGAAAAAACGTGATAGCAGCCATCTTGAGGCACTAAGAAAGCTTCTCCCAATCCCGTCCCAGCACCAATAACGGCAACGGGTGCACGCGCTTGTGAGGAGGCTGGTTGCAACGTATGTAGGTCTGAATCAGCTAGAGCCAACACGCCATAACCGTTAGCAGCAAAGTCGTTAATCAGCTCAATACGGGGTATGTTCAGCTTTTCTTCAAGGACTTTTGCATCCAAAGACCATTTTAAGTTGGTAAGTTCAGAGCGATTGTTAACCACAGGGCCCGCAATTCCAAAGCAGGCAACCTCTGGAGACGGCAGTGTCTCCAGGGTCTCTTTCGCCGCCACAAAAAAGGTTTCTACCATCGGGACTAAATCAGGAAAATCCTGACTGACATACGTTTGCTCATAGAGAACATCAATCGGAGGCGATTTTGATTGGAGCTTTATCGGGGGTGAAAATGCTGCTAATCGTAGAATTGTTTTGGTTCCACCAACATCTGCCGCAAGAAGTGTAGGCATAAAGGTAAAAAGGATACGATCGAGATGAGTTAAACAATGACTAAAGCTACTTAGCTAGCAATGAGAATTTGGTGAGTAGAGCGATGTTTTTGGAGGCGTGCTACCGGTCACAGGAAATTTTCACTGCCCGTTAATCTTTCCTGAATGACGGCCTGACATTCTTATCAACTAGGGATGGCCTTCATCGAACTGTTGTTGCTACTAGGCTTGTGGCCCATGTCTTCCTACTTTAATCTTTCTCATCTAAAACGCTTTTGTTACGGTTTCTTTACTATCTGCGGTACAGTTCCCACTCGCCGAGTTGCAATGATGTTGGGTGTATTGGCAAGTACGCTGACGGCGCTTCCTGCGCAAGGGGCTGAAAGGATTCAATTTTTCTTTGGTCCTTTTGAACCGACGATATACGTCGAAGATCTTGAAACATTTGCAGAAACGGGGGAAGCCCCTGAACGGTTAGCGCCTTTTACCAATCGCTTCAACGATCAACAAAAGCAGGCTTTTCGAGGAATTTTGAATGCTCGCTATGAACTCAGCCCAATTCCAGTCGCTCAGTTTACCTACTCCTCACTGGGTGAAAACCTGTTGGGAAAGTTAGGCCAGGTGATTCAAACAGATAGCTTTTTGAATGGGATGAAAGGCATTCGAGGGTCGCTTATTTTAGCGGCAGATGATACAGAAAACGGTGGGCTAACCACACTCAATGTGCTGCACCGCTTTCCTGCCAAAACAATTCAGATCGACTTTTCTCTCGCACGGCAGATTATCGCAGAAAATGAACAAATTTTTATGCGACGAGATAGTGTTGTTGAGGATATTCAGCAGCTCGCCCAGGCCCAGGCCCGTGAAAAGTCTGAGCTTTCCCTCAATAACGACCCACGGGCAGCAGGCCCCTACACTTGGCAAATTACAACCCTTCCCTTTCAAACGCCCGGTCGCCCAAAGACGTCTGTTGCCGATCTTTATCTGCCCAATCAGCCTGAGCCCAATCGACCTGAGGCAGCTGCCGAAAGTACACCTGTGGTCATCATTTCTCACGGTGTCGCCTCCAGTCGTAAAACCTTTGCGTATATGGCAGAGCATTTAGCGTCCCACGGGTATGCCGTGGTTGCCCTAGAACATATTGAAACCAGTGCTGATAAATTCATTCGTTTTCTCTGGGGGAAAGAGGACGCGCCGGGGGGAAAGGAACTGTTGCTAAGGTCCCAAGATATTACTGCGGTGTTGGACACGTTGAATAGTCAAAAAACAGAAGGAGACTCCACGTTAACTCGTTTGGATTTGACTTCTGTGGGTCTCTTAGGACAGTCTCTAGGCGGGTATACCGTCCTCGCCTCAGGCGGTGCCGGCATTGATCCAGAGTTTCTCGCGCAGGAATGCCAGTCGAGCTTGGCAGAAAGGCCCACGCTTAACCTATCACTCCTCACCCAATGCACCCTTTTAGACCTTCCCGAAGAGACGCCGCTAGCTGTTGCCGATGAGCGAGTGTCAGCCGTTGTGGCTCTTAATCCGCTCACCAGCAGCATTTTTGGCATGGGTGGCCTCCAAAAAATTCAAATTCCTGTCATGATCATGGCGGGGACCAATGATTATGTTGCACCCGCCTTACCGGAGCAAATTGAGCCCTTTAACTGGCTGACAACCGAACATAAAAAACTCGTTGTGATGGAAGGGGGCACACACTTTTCATTTTTAGACCGGCAAACGCAGAGTGTTTTACCCTTCTCGGAGGGGTTGACGGGCCCCGATCCGATAACCGCTCGTGAGCCGACCAGGGCGCTCAGTCTTGCGTTCTTCAATCGACATTTGCAAAATCAGCCTGAGGCAGAACAGTTTCTTAACCAGGCTTATTTAAACGAATTTCCAACAGAGCCCTTTAACTTTAGCGTGGTGGATAGCTTAGCGGCGGCTAAAACCATCAAGCCGATAGGAATGTAAATTACCATAAGCACGCCAACAGTTGCCCGCTTTAATTCATCTCAAAATTTCCTTAAGGGCTTTCCCTATGTCTAATGCCAATCACGTGAATCAATTAAAGAAAGGCGCAGCCCATTGGAACAAGTGGAGAAAAAGGCACCCACGCATTGCACCTGATTTTAACGGGGCTGACTGTAGGGTTTGTCAGCTACAAAAAGCACAGCTGAGTCAAAGCGATCTGCACAACAACGACCTGATGATGGCTGACTTCAGCCAGGCTGACTTGAGGCGTGCCGATCTGAGTAAGGCTTCCCTGCGAAAAACAGATTTTAGTGGCTCTTATCTCACCTCAGCGAACCTTATAGAAACAGATGCCCGTTCAGCCGACTTTAGTCGAGCAAATTTAGAATCCGCTGATTTTGCTCACGCCGACCTTTCCAGTGCAAAACTCATTGAGGCTAATTTAAGCAGGGCCAATTTGATTAGCGCTAATCTCACCAAAGCCATTCTTATCAAAGCCAATCTGCAAGGCGCTGACTTACGGGGGGCTCATTTCGAGGGGGCAGTTTTCACAGGGGCCAACCTCAAAGACGCTCAATTAGATAAAGACTGCCGGCAGTATGTACAGCAGGGCGGGGGCTCATTGTAAATCAATCATGACATCACAACTTTGACGAGAGATTGGCGGTGGGTCAATGCAGGTAATCAACCAACCATCGGGCTTGGAAATTAGCGCTTTTTTACAGACCACACTGGGCTATCTGCGCTAACAATACAGTACAACCAGACCCAAAAGGCACCCACCATGACCGTTGAACATCAAAGGCTCCAAGCCATCATCACCGACAAAACGCCCTGGAAAAAGTGGGGGCCCTACCTGAGCGAGCGCCAGTGGGGTACCGTCCGTGAAGACTACAGCGCCACCGGAGAAGCCTGGGAGGATTTCTCTTTTGAACAATCCCACGCCCGTGCCTATCGCTGGGGCGAGGACGGTATTTTTGGCATCTCCGATGTCAAGCAGCGGCTGTGCTTTAGCCTCGCGCTGTGGAACGGCGAAGATTCGGTCCTCAAAGAGCGCATGTTTGGCCTCACAGGAAACCAAGGCAACCACGGCGAAGACGTTAAAGAATACTACTTTTACCTCGACAGTACGCCCACCCATTCCTACATGAAAGGGCTGTACAAATACCCTCAGGCAGCTTTTCCCTATGGCCAACTGATCGAAGAAAATCAAAGGCGCGATCGCAACGCAGCAGAATTCGAACTGCTCGACACAGGAGTATTTAATGAAAACCGATACTTCGATGTCGTCGTTGAATATGCCAAAGCCGACCCCAAAGACATTCTGATAAAAGTCTCCATTACCAACCAAGGCCCCGAAACTAAAACAATACAGGTACTGCCCCATCTATGGTTTCGCAATACCTGGTCCTGGGGAGACGATGTCGAAAAGCCGCTGTTGAAACTGATGCATAAGCAGGCGGACTTTAGCGTAATTGAAGCAGCTAATTCAAAATATGGAACAGCCTGGCTATACTGCGACAAGCTGGGACAAGCCGCCGGAGAAAACTCCCTTTTATTCACAGAGAATGAAACCAATTTTCAAAAGCTCTTCAACGCTCAAAACCATACCCCTTACGTAAAAGACGCCTTTCATAACCTTGTCATCCACGGCCAAACCGACGCTGTGAACCCGGCAAAGCAAGGCACTAAGTTTGCCGCCCGTTACACGCTAGAAATCTCGCCTGGGCAAACTCGTCAGGTGAAGCTCAGGCTCTCCCATCAGGCGGATCTCGACGCACCTTTTGGCCCAGATTTTGAGCAATGCTTGCAAACCCGCCTTCAAGAAGCCGATGCATTTTACCGCCAAGTCACCCCTTGCCCCATGACAGCGGACAAGCGCAACGTTCAACGGCAGGCCTTCGCTGGCATGCTGTGGAGCAAGCAGTACTACAAATTCGACGTCAACCGCTGGCTAAAAGGCGATGTCACCATGCCCACGCCGCCAGACGGCCATCGATACGGACGCAACCGTCAATGGGCGCACCTGGACAGTGACGACATTATTTCCATGCCCGACAAATGGGAATATCCTTGGTTCGCTGCTTGGGACTTGGCCTTTCACTGCGTCCCCATCGCAATGATCGACGCAGCCTTTGCAAAAAAACAGCTCGATATCATGACGCGGGAATGGTACATGCAC
Source organism: Cyanobacteria bacterium J06634_5 (assembly GCA_039820525.1). GTDB lineage: Bacteria > Cyanobacteriota > Cyanobacteriia > Phormidesmidales > Phormidesmidaceae > Phormidesmis. Next base: position 147,191 of record JBCBPY010000003.1, on the reverse strand, counting down.
CCCAATGGCCAAATCCCTGCCTACGAATGGGCCTTTGGCGATGTGAATCCGCCTGTGCACGCCTGGGCGACCTGGCGCGTGTACAAAATTGAGAAAAAAATGACCGGTAAAGGAGACCGAAAGTTTCTAGAGCGCGTCTTTCAAAAGCTGCTGTTGAACTTTACGTGGTGGGTCAATCGAAAGGATGCAGACGGCCACAATGTGTTTGAAGGAGGCTTTCTGGGACTCGACAACATTGGTGTGTTTGACCGGAGTGCGCCGCTGCCCACGGGCGGCTATCTCAAGCAGGCTGACGGCACGAGCTGGATGGCGATGTACTGCCTCAATATGCTGACCATTGCCCTAGAACTGGCCCAAAAGAACGATGTCTATGAGGATATGGCGACGAAGTTCTTCGAGCATTTTATTTACATTGCCGATGCCATGAACCACATGGGCACCGGTAGAGCAGAACTCTGGGATGACGAGGATGGTTTCTTTTACGATGCGTTGTACCTGCCAAACAATGAACAAATTAAGCTAAAAGTGCGATCGCTCGTCGGGCTCATTCCACTGTTTGCTGTCACAACCCTAGAACCCGATGTTTTAGACAACGTGCCCGGCTTTAAAGAACGCCTAAAATGGTTTGAGCGAAACCGGCCTGAGCTGAGCAACAATGTGGCATGCTTCGTTGAAAAGGGCGTAGGTGAACGCAGATTATTAGCCCTGGTCCCCCCAGAGAAGCTCTCTCGCATCTTCGAAAAAATGCTGGATGAATCTGAGTTCCTGGGGGACTATGGAATTCGCGGCATCTCTCGCTATCACTTAGCCAATCCCTACACATTTGATGTTAACGGTCATGAGTACCGTGTGGACTATGAACCAGCTGAATCGAGTACGGCCCTGTTTGGCGGCAACTCTAACTGGCGCGGCCCCGTGTGGTTTCCGGTGAACTATTTACTCATTGAATCCTTGCAAAAATTCCACCACTATTACGGGCCAAACTACACCGTAGAATGCCCTCGCGGATCCGGCCAACAGAAAAATCTGTGGGAGATTTCTCTAGATCTTGAAGCTCGACTGGTTAAGATTTTTTTGCAGGATAAAACGGGTCAGCGTCCTGTGTATGGTGGCATTGAAGCCTTTCAAACCGATGAGAATTGGAAGAAGTACATTCTCTTTCATGAATATTTTCAGGGCGATAATGGTGCCGGTATCGGGGCAAGCCACCAAACGGGCTGGACGGGACTTGTGGCCAAGCTCATTAGCCAATACAGCCGATACACCGCCTCATCAGACAGTCTCTAGCCCAAGCAACCCTGATTTAATAGCCGCTTCGGATTTCTCTCACACTGACTTCAGAAAGGCAGTGCACAACTTCCCTATAGAGCCTTATAAAGACCGTTATCACAGCAGTGACTTATCCCTCCTGACTTATCCCCTTTAACTTATCCCCTTTGGAGTAAACCCATGCCACCAACCCAGCAGCTCACCCAAAAGCAAACACCTGTTCATGTGCTTCACCAGCTTGGTCAGTCCGTTTGGCTAGACTACATTCGGCGCTCAATGATTCAAAGTGGAGAGCTGCGCCGCCTTGTCGAGGAAGATGGCATCCGGGGTGTGACCTCTAACCCAGCTATTTTTCAAAAGGCGATCGCCGGCAGCACAGACTACGACGAAGCCCTCGCAGCCCTAGAACAAGACCATGATCAAGAGGCCATCACCCTCTACGAGCAGCTCGCCATTGAAGACATCCAAGCCGCCGCTGATATTCTGAGGCCACTCTATGACAAGAGCCATCGCGAGGACGGTTATGTCAGCTTAGAAGTCTCGCCTTACCTGGCCGATGATGCTGAACAAACGCTGATTGAAGCCAGACGGCTCTGGCAAGAAGTCAGTCGTCCTAATCTCATGGTAAAGGTGCCTGCGACACCGGCCTGCATCCCGGTGATTCAACAGCTGATTAGCGAAGGCATTAACGTGAATGTCACACTGTTGTTTTCTCAAGCGGCCTACCGTCAGGTCGCTGAAGCCTATCTCACAGGGCTAGAGACCTTTGCCGCTAACGGCGGCGATGTGAGTCATATTGCCAGCGTAGCGAGCTTTTTTATTAGTCGAATAGATACAGCAGCTGACGACCTGCTGGCCAAGCGGCAAAAAGAGTTTGCTGGCAATGATGAGAAAGTGATTTTGCTCAAAAGCCTGGAAGGACAGGTTGCGATCGCAAACGCCAGACTCACCTACCAAAAGTATCTGGCACTCTATGACAGTGAGCGCTGGCAGGCACTAGCAGAGCTTGGCGCGCACCCTCAGCGATTGTTATGGGCCAGCACCGGCACCAAAAATCCACAATACAGCGATGTCCTCTACATTGAAGAACTCATCGGTGCCAACACAGTGAATACCACCCCACCCAGCACACTGGCCGCCTTTAGTGACCATGGCCAGCCTCGCAGTAGCCTCACCGAAGAAATTGATATTGCCCAAGAGATTCTCGCTTGCTTGCCCGAAGTGCTCATCGACTTCAATAGCATTACCGATCACCTATTGGCACAGGGCGTCCAGCTGTTTCAGCAAGCTTTTGATCAGCTGCTCAGCGCGGTTGAGAAAAAGCGTGAGTCTGAGCTAGGCGCGGCATTGAATAAACAAACCTACACGCTCCCCAATGCGCTGGACAAAGAAGTGAGCGCCACCCTCACAGACTGGCAAAACACAGGTAAAGCTCGGCGGCTATGGCGTATGGACGCCAGCCTATGGACCGGCCAGGATGAAAACCAATGGCTTGGCTGGCTCGGCACCACGGAAGATCAGCTGGCGCATTTGACCCGGCTAAAAAAGCTTGCGGTGGATGTGCAGGCAATGGATATAGATACCGTTGTGTTGCTAGGGATGGGCGGATCTTCCCTGTGCCCTGAAGTCATGCAACGAACCTTTGGCCAAACAGCTAACCCAGCTATCGGCCAAATTGACGGCCAAATTGACAGCCAGATTGACGGCTATCCCAAGCTGCTGGTCCTAGACTCAACCGATCCTGCGCAAGTGCAGGCGATTCGCAATAGTATTGACATGACTCGAACCCTCTTTATTGTCTCTAGTAAGTCGGGCAATACGTTAGAACCCAATATTTTCAAGCAGTACTTCTTCGACCAGCTTAGGCAGGCGATGGGTGATCGAGCGAAATCGCGATTTATCGCGGTGACCGATCCAGACTCCAACTTACAAGTCATTGCCGAACACGATGGGTTTGAACAGCTGTTCTTTGGGATTCCGAGCATTGGGGGTCGCTACTCAGCGCTCTCTAACTTTGGCATGGTTCCGGCAGCTTGCATAGGCGTCAATGTCGCTCGCTTCTTGGATTCTGCCGAAGAAATGGTGCATTCTTGCTCGGCCTCCGTGCCTGCAACAGATAATCCAGGGGTGGTGTTAGGCACGCTTTTAGGGGTCGCGGCAAAGCGGGGCAGAAACAAGCTCACGCTGATTGCCTCGCCCGGTATTGCGGGTATTGGCGCGTGGTTAGAACAACTCTTAGCAGAATCTACTGGAAAAGAAGGGCTAGGGATTATCCCGATTGATCAAGAGCCGTTGGGTGACCCTCACACCTATGGGGTCGATCGCTTGTTTGCCTATATCCGGCTCGATGCGGCACCAGATAGTGAACAAGATAACGCGATCGCAGCGCTGATTGCCGAGGGCCATCCAGTGATTCAAATTAAAGTGGCAGAGACCTACCAGCTGGGTCAAGAGTTTTTCCGATGGGAAATGGCGACCGCTGTTGCCGGGGCCATTTTAGGCATTCATGCGTTTAATCAGCCCGATGTGGAAGCCAGTAAAATTGCCACCCGTGAGCTGACCGACGACTATGAAAAAACAGGATCTCTGCCACCTGAAACACCTTTACTGGAAGAGGGTGCTCTAAAGCTCTTTACCGATGAAGCCAATGCGGCGGCGTTGCACAAAATTGTGGAGAATGACCGTACCGTTAAAGGCTACTTGCGAGCTCATTTGAAGCGATTAACCGAAGGTGATTACTTTGCACTCTTGGCCTATATCCAAATGAATGAGCCTCATCAGGAGATATTGCAAAGCATCCGTCAGACGGTGCGCGATCGCCTGGCGCACCCTTCAGAAAATCGCAAGCAAATTGCCACCTGTCTGGGCTTTGGTCCGCGCTTCCTACATTCCACTGGGCAAGCCTACAAGGGCGGCCCCAACAGCGGCGTTTTCTTACAAATCACCTGCGATGATGCGGTTGATATAGCCATTCCTGAACAACGCTATAGCTTTGGTGTGGTAAAAGCAGCCCAAGCTCGAGGAGACTTTCAGGTCTTAGCGGAGCGTCAGCGCAGGGCGCTTCGCGTTCACTTAGGGAGTGATGTTGAGGCAGGACTAAACGCGTTGAAATCGGCAATTGAAGATGCGATCGCCTAAGATCACTAGAAATCACTAACAGCTAACCTGCCCTCAAAATAGCGTCATTAAAGAAGCTCTAGTCACATACATGGCTAGAGCTTTTTTATGACATCACCGCCGCTGGCTTATTCATGATGTTCATGATGGAAATAATCATGAAGAAACTTTTTCTTCTTAAACTTGAATAAGTGCCCTTTTACGCTTGCAACAGCCTCGGGCTCGTCGTCAACCGTTGCATTGTCAATCGAACCAACCAGTTCCTTACTGCCAGCCGATATTTCTGCTAAGGTTTCGTCGGAGAGTTGGTTTTCTGTCTGACTGTTCTTGTTCTGATTTTCCATGCTTTATATTTCCTGTTAACAACAATAAAGACGCTAAATAGCCGGCAGCTTAACAATACTAAAAGCCTACTCAAAACCTACTCAAAACCTATTGGAGCGGCATTAAAAAAATCTGAGCGCTCACCCATAAAATTTGAATGAGCAACACTCCCTCAAGACTCTCCATCGGTCTCTTTTAAGATGTAGCCTACGCTGCGAACGGTATAGATGATGCGATTGTCTGGCGTGGAGCCTAGTTTCTTTCGCAAATAGCGGATGTACACTTCAATAATGTTTGAGCTACCGGTGTAGTCATACCCCCAAACACTCTCTAAAATTTGAGTGCGGGTGAGCACCTGAAACGGGTGTTCCATAAGATACTCTAAAAGATTAAACTCTTTGGCTGTCAAAGAGATAAAGCGATCGCCTCGAAACACTTCTCGTGTTTCACGGTTGAGAAGCAGGCCAGCGCAGCGGAGAAGCGGCTCGGCGGCTTGGGCGCGATCGCGATAAACCACATTAGCGTTAACCCTAGCAATAAACTCTTCTTTAACCAACGGGAGCGATAAGCAGTCATCCGCACCGGCCTCAAAGCCTGCAATACGCTGCTGTGGAGAATCTTCCTGAGTGAGCACGATAATGGCATCAGAGCGTTTGTTCGCCCGCAAGCGCTCACAAATTTCTAAGGCCGAAAGCCGGGGCGGCGACCAGCTAATCACCACAAGATCAGGCTTCATTCGATTAACCGCGAGCAGCCCACGCAAACCATCATGAATGACACTCATTTGATACCCTTGTTGAGATAGCTCCATTTGCAGAGTTTCTGCTAGCTCTATTTCATCGGAGATAAAAATGATGTGTTTAGGTCGATTTTTTTGAGACAATGGCCGGGTATCCTGGGCCCGAAGTTGTCTTTGTGAGCTTGCCATAAGCGTGCGGTCTCTGATGAGAGAAGGGGGTAAAAAGCAAACCTACAAGCAAACGGCTAAGGGGCATCTGGCCATTTGCTTTTCACTTAGCGAGTAAGCAGTGCGGTTTCAGCAGTCACTGACGTAAGCACTCATGATGTAAGCTAGGTAGCCAACGTTAGAAACATCGCAAGTAGGTGTCCTCAACTGACATAGCTATCTTAGTGAAAACCCTACTTTCCTCACGCCTAGCGGCGAGCCTGACTTTCGATCAGGTCGTGAGCCGGGCAGAGTATCTATTTAGAAATATGGCACTAACTCGACTAGCCGGTATGGCACATACCTAGTCGATCGGTAGGGGTACGCCTGTATTAATCCGCTGAAACGCTTTTGCAACAAGCCTTTTACGCACTCGGTAGAAATACTTATCAACTAAAGCTGTACTGAGCAAACTCTTCTCATCGGATTAGGCTGCGTCTCCTCCCCTGCGCCTCCTATCCTACGCCGATGGCACGCTCATCTATAGGCGCTCTTTCATAATCTCTAGCCGCGTCTTTAAGCGCTTAAGCTTTTGAGTCATCGTGAAACTGCGGACCTCTTTTAAGGCATGGCGAAGCCGCTTGCCCATCAGCCGATGTTGCATCAGTGTTGTTGCCATATCACCCTTAATGCCGTACAGCCGCTTGTTAATTTTGTCCTCTGGCAGGCAAAAAAACACACCACCATCGGTGTACTGAATACTGCCCTCAAGCAGGTCAAACACACGGGCATTACCCGTGATCGACGGCATGGTTTTGCAACAGCCGTACACATGCAAACTCAAAAAAGGCTGCTGGCTGTCATTACCCATCTGATGAATAAGATCGTGGTCTACCGGATGCACCATTCCCGGTGAATAGTGCGCCGCAACCGGGCTGTGCAACTGGCAGTGGCTCAATTGATAAATGTAGTGCTTCGCGGCACCAAAGCTCTGCACCGCACCCCATTGAGTTGCCCCATGATCGTGAATAGCACTAAAATCGCCCGGGCGCCAGGACATAACCATTACTTCAAAATGCCCGCCATAGAATAAAAGCTTTCGACCATAGCTATCGTAGGCGGAATGATCGAAATCGGCCCACGGCATGAGGTCTTCCGAGGAAATGGCCGCCTCGCGAACCAGCTCAGTAATGTGTTGAGGGGTTAAATATTTTTCCGCCTGCATTTTTTTAATAAATGCCGCAATTTTGGCTGGATAGACCGTCGTTAAATCATCAGCACAATACTGGAGCTGTCCCTTATGATAAGCCGTCGAAACCATCCCAGAAACCTCATCCATACAAAGTGTGTTGCTTAAGAAAAAGCGATTTTTGCCCTTTCTTTTGTTGTTGCTAAAAACACCGTAACGACTCGATATTTGTGTGGGATGAGAGCGCGCTAAAAGTCTCGTAAAAAAGGGGTCGCTATTACAGACCCTTTTGAGCCTTCATCCGTGCTCCAGATTGTTTCACCAGTCGTTACTTCACCAGTAGATGCTTTACCAGTCGATCTAGCTCAGTAGCGTTGTTTTTGCCGTGAGTGGTTAATATTTCAGACTGTCAAATGACATCTGCTAACAAGTTTTTGGAGCGAAGGCCATCGCAAATTAAAACACAGAAAAATGAGAATAGTCGAACCAAACGCTGAGAGAAACAAGAACGGTCATTAAGCGTGTAAGGCGTACTCAGAAAACTCTCATACAACACCAAATCACCCATGCTACCGTCACCATGCAGCGCTCTTTCTCTCCATGGACGCCATCACTATATTATTTGTGAACTGTACGCTAAAGCGTTCGCCCGAAGTCAGTAACACAGAAGCACTTTGGCAAGTCATTGCCGATAAATATCAGAAGCAAGGCTACCAAGCTCAGCAGTTACGAACCGCTGACTACAACATTCTGCCGCAAAATAGTGCTGCAAATCCCAGCCTAGAAGATGGGTTTCCTCAAGTGTTGGAACGCATCCAATCGGCCCATATTCTGGTGGTAGGAATGCCTATTCATCGCGGCATGCGGTCCTCAGAGTGCCATAACCTCATCGAACGCCTACACAGGTTGCCCAGCCACATAGATCCTAAAACGGGCCGCTCCGCTCTATACAACAAAGTATTTGGGCTGCTGCTGCTGGGTGATGCAGCCAACAGCGGCCAATGCGTGGCCCAAACCTGCCAGGACTTTAGCAAATTGGGCTATACTCAGCCTCCTGACAATACGGTTACTTGGTATCCGCCCATGGATACTGCTGAGGGCTTTATTGAAGCGAAGGGGGAAGCGTCTATTGCTGTTAATACAGCCGCTCAACTGCTAGTAGACAATTCAACAGCACTCGCACAGGCCCTACAGCAACACCCACTCATGACTAGTGTGCACCAGGCACGCGCTCAGGCACGCGCGATCGCACAAGCTGCCCTCGTCGATACCGCCACTCAAATCAGCCCAAAAACCATCCGTACGGTTGCCTTTAAAAGTGACCCTTCCGAAAACAGCATTGACTACCGGCAGGTGACCAAACGCATTTGGACCGTCATGCAAGCAGGGATGGAACGCGGATTTACCTTCAAAATTATTAGCCTAAGAGACAGAACATTCCTCGCTGAACGCGATGGCAAAGGCTTTATCTACAAAATTTATCCCGGCCACTTTTCATTTCGCAGCCAGTATTCAGATTACGATGGCCAGCAGGCCAAGGCCCACAAGCTCTCACTGATGCAAGCCTACGGGCTCACTGTCCCCATTTCCTACGGCCTGTTCACAACAGCTGCTGAAATTCATGCTAATTTTTTCCATAAACCCTTTTTAGAGCCGCTCGCCTTTCCACTGGTGGCCAAGCCCAATTCAGGGTCTTTGAGCGAAAATGTGTTTGTTAACATCACGACGCTCGCCCAACTAGAACAGGCCGCGTCTACCATTGAGGCAACAGGGCAAAAAATTCAGCTGGAATCGTACATTTCAGGACGCGACTACCGGGTACTGATCCTCAATCATCAATATGCGGGCTGTGTAGAACGGCGACCAGCCAATGTAACAGGCGATGGTCAGCATACCATTTTAGACTTATTTCATCTGAGAAATCAGGAGCCCGGGCGGGGCGATCGCACCGAAGCCCACACGACGATTCACAAGCTGGTATTCGACGACACTAGCCGCCGCCTACTGGCACAATCAGGCTATACCCTAGACGCGGTTCTCCCCTTAGGCAAGCGCTTCTACCTACAGGAAAAAATCACAGCCTCTACCGGCTCCGACTATATAGACTGCACAGACCGACTGCACCACAGCATCATTCGCCAGTGCATTGACTTCTCTCATAAGTTCTCGACATTAACCCTGGGGTTTGATCTCATTACAACAGATATTTCTAAGCCGCTCAGCGAAACAGGAGGTGCGTTTAACGAATATAACTTTTTGCCCTATGTAGATTTGCACGAAAACTGCAACATCGGACAAAAACGTCCGGTGTGTCGTTTGATTTGGGACTACATTGAAGACCACAAGGCAGAGATTGTCACACCGTATTTTAATAGTTTTTGACCAAATTCATCCGCTATCTGAGCAGCCTGTGAGCAGATGATGTCTCACCCTAAAAGCAGGCCAGAGAGAAAGCCAGAGAGAAAGCCAGAGAGCAGGCCACGGAAGAAACGCTCATTCACTTCGTTAGTCACGCGGTTTGTTTTCTAGTGTGGCTGTCAAAATCTGTTGGACTAGCGTTTCCAAGTTCCGGCTGCCTGTATGACGAACGCTGATAAAAAAAGTCGGTGCCTCTTTGACGCCATAGTCTAGGGCGCTATCAATGTCAGATTGAATGCGGGCAGCGTGGGTATGGTAGCCAAGCTCTTTTAGGAATTGGCCAATTTCTAACCCTAGCTCGCTGGCATACTCTACAAGAGACGCGTCATCGAGATCATCTTGATTGGCAAATAATTTATCGTGCATTGCCCAAAACTGGCCCTGGGCTTCGGCGGCTTCGGCAGCTTCAGCGGTCCTATACGACTGTGAGTAAAGGTCCGTAGTTGGAAAATGGCGAAAGACATAGCAGAACTGTTCGCCTAATGTTTTTCGCAGCTTATCGACAGTTTCGTTGGCTTGGGCACAGTGTGGGCACTGATAGTTGCCATAAATGAACATCAAAAGGACGGCTGAAAGTGGCCCTCGAACATGATCGATGTCTCTAAGGGTTGGGATTTCTTGGGGCGAATAGGGAGCGTCCATAATCAATCAGCCGGAGCAAGAGTGAAGGCGAATTATTAGCGTTACGCTCTATTTTGAGTTTTTTAGGGTTAAAAAACGCCTGCACAAGTTCGAGGATGTTTGCTGGGTGATGATTGAGGTGTGAACCTAGACGATCGGATAGGAAAACACACATAGCTGCCCAAACACGTAGCTGCCCAAAAAAGACAGTGCGTCTCCCCACGCCGACTACTCTTGCTCAGGCTCCTCCAACCGCACCAACCCTCGACGCAAGGCCACAACAACAGCCTGCGTACGATCATTCACACCGAGCTTTTGAAAAATATGCCCCACGTGAAACTTAACGGTGCCTTCGGAAATATTAAGGGCTTCGGCCAGCCCGGTGGTGCTGCTGCCAAGCACCATCAGCTTAAGGACATCTCTTTCTCGGTTAGTAAGTTCGTCAGTTTCCATGCGGTCGGCAAGCTTCATAGCAACGTTAGAAGGGATGAAGCGTTTGCCTTGAGCCACTTGTCGGACGGCTTTAACGAGGTCTTTGGCAGTGGTGTCTTTAAGCAGGTAGCCACGGGCTCCGGCTTGCAGTCCTCGGTAAATGTCTTCGTCGGTGTCGTAGGTGGTGAGGATGATGATGTAGGCTTTGGGGGTGGCGTCACGGATTTGGATGATGGCGTCTAGACCTTCCATTTGCGGCATGCGCAAATCCATTAGGGTAACGTCGGGCTGGTGGGTAGCGTGGAGCGCGATCGCCTCTTTCCCATTTTTGGCTTCAGCCACAACCGTAATATTCTCTTGCTGATTAAGAATCGCCACGATGCCCTGGCGAACCACATTGTGGTCTTCAACGACAAGCACTCGAATGGAAAGGTCAGAAGTCATGGGCGGCTAAGACTGAATAAATAAGCTGGGTTCGACTTTAAAGTGCGCGGCCAAGATAGTAGCCTGGGCCTCATTCATTGTTTTTTCACCACTGACGAAGGTCGCTATTTCGCTTTCTGAGGTTCCTACAATGGTCGCTAAGTCTGTTTGAGTTTTGCCGCTGGATTCTAATAAGTGACGTAAAATACGGTCGGGTGAGACTTCTGGTGTAGGATAGTGCTCGTCCTCAAACCTTCGAATCAGTGTTACAAGCAATTCAAGAAAAACATGCTCTTCAGATGTTTTGTCAGGACGATGATCAAGTTCCTCTGCTAAAGCAATCGCCGCGTCATTCTCAGCATCAGTTGTAATGGGTTTGGGCTGATAACGTACCAGTAAATTGGTATAGGATTTTGTATCAAAAGTATGGGTCATTTTTCCACTTGTCCTTGTCGTATTCAGCATGTGTTAGTGCATATTTGATATAAATTCGCTGAGAAGCGTAGACAATATCAACCACTAGCCGATAATTATTTCCCTTAATATTAAAAACTGTAAGATTTCCGACAGCTTCAGCCTTTGGATAAGATTTCTGGACATCCAGTAAATTTTTCCACTTAGCCTTTTCAGCAGTTCGATACCATTCATCCAAGGCGTTGCAAGAATCTGCGTGCTTTGCACAAAAAACTTGCAATTTTTTTCGACTAATAACATGCATTAACGGTTTCCTATCTCAAGCTTATCCCAAAGGGTCATAGGCTAACGCTCCTCCTGAGCTGGCATCGTAATGTCTATTACCGTACCCCTACCAGGGGTGCTATTGAAAGTGAATTGGCCATCGAAGCGGAGGACGCGTTCGCGCATGCCGAGCAGGCCGAAGCCTTCAACCTCAGCAAGGGAGGTGATGGCACTGCCTTGACCGTCGTCGGTGATGCTCATTTGAATGTGGTGGGGGTGAAATTGGAGCGTGAGGCGCAGGGTCTTGGCGTTGGCGTGGCGGAGGGTGTTAGTAATAGCTTCTTGGCCAATGCGCAGAAGATTGGTTTGGATGTCTTCAGGGAGGGGATAGGGGGTGCCGGTGAGCTGAAATTCGGTTTGGACGGGGCTCTCTTGGGTCATTTCAGTGAGGGCGATTTGCAGCGCGGTAGGTAAGGTGTCGGTTTCTAGGGCTTGCGATCGCAATGCTCGTACCGATCTTCTCGCTTCAGAGAGTCCCTGGCGAGCAAGCTTACCAGCCCGCTTGACGTAGGTACGAGCGGTCTCGGGGTCACTGCTAAGAATACCTTTGGCAGCTTCGAGCTGAAGGGAAACGCCCGTAAAGGACTGGGCAAGGGTATCGTGAATTTCACGGGCGAGGCGATTACGTTCGTTGGTAAGAACATTAGTCAGAGCAGCGGTTTTGCTTTGCTCGGCGAGACGAGTAAGGTGAACCGCGAGGGTGGCCTGGTTGGTGAGCGCCTGAATAAATTCGAGCTGTTCGTTGGTTAAAATCGGAAAGATGCGGAAGGTAAGGGCGATGAAGCCAATGGGGTTACCGCCAACTTTCATCACGGCGCAGATGACGGCGCAGTGGCCTTCTGCTTTGTTCCAGGGTAAGGAGTCTGGCCACCACAGGTCAGCATCGGCTGGATTATTTTCGTCTAATATCCAGGGTTTGGATGAGTTGATAATTCTGTTCCACGCAGGGGATAGGTCGGCTGGAATCGGATGGTGGAACATTTCGGGGTCGTTAGGAGCGGTGCCTTTATAAACCTGCTGCCCGTCGTGAACGGAGAGATGAGCGTGGAGCGTATGGGTGTCTTCGTTGTATAGGAAGAGGAGTGCTTTGCAGGCTTGAACAGGTTGGCTGATTTTGCACAACACTTGGCCTAAAAAGTCGTCTAGTTCGGGTGTGGTAGTGAGTACGCTGAGGGTTTGACCGAGGGCTTCGTTGGTTTTGGCGAGTTCGACTGCGCGATCGCGGGCAGCTTTCTCTTGTTCTTGCAAAATCGCGGTTTGCTTGGCTTCTTCGGCAAGGCGAGTAAGCTGAATAGCAACAATGGCCTGGTTGGCTAGGGCCTGCATAAACTCTTGCTGTTCGTCGGTAATAATAGTGCTGTTGTAAAAGCAAAAGCCGATGTAGCCGATGGGCTGTTCGCCTGCTTTCATGGGGATGCAGGTGACGGACTTGTGACCTTGGGATTGGTGCCATTCAACGGTTTCTGGCCACCAGAGATCTTTGTCGTAGGGCGTATTTTCATCATAAGTGAGGCGTTCACCGGAGCTAAGAATGGTTTTCCAGGCGGGGGTAAGATCCGCAGGAATAGGATGGTGAAGAAGGTCGGGGTCGGTAGGGGCTGCGCCGAGGTAAATTTTGCCATCTTGAACGACGACGCGCTGGGAGAGCGTGTGGGTGGGCGCATCGTAAAGAAACAGATGCACTTTACCAGCTTCGAGCTGACGGGACATTTCGGCTAAAATATAGCCCAAAAATTCATCTAGCTCGGGGCGAGCGGCTAAGTTAGTCAGCGTTTTGCTGATGGATTCGTTGGAGCTGGCTAGCTGGGCGGCTCGTTGGCTGGCGGCTTTTTCCTGTTCTTGTAAAACTGCGTTTTCTTGGGCTTCTTCGGCTAGGCGCGTAAACTGGATTGCCAGAGTTGCCTGATTAGTCAATGCCTGTGCTAGCTCTACAGCCTCTTGTGTGATCTTGGTTTCTCCGACAAACGATAAACCTAAAAAGCCAATAGCTTGCTCACCTAACACCAGCGGAGCACAAATAAAACTGGTGTGACCGCGCCGCAAATGCCAAGCAATGGAAGGTTCCCAGATATGCGGACCAGGTTGCAAAGTTGTTTTCAAGTCCTCAACAATGAAAGCTTTTCGCTCAAATATCTTGGCCCAGAAATCGGGTGCCTCATCAATAGGAACAGGCTGAGACCACAGCGCCATATCTGGTACGCTGCGCCAGTCACCGTTGTTATCAGTTGCGACACGTAGCCAGCAGGCATCGGCTGCCGCATCGTAAAGAAACAGATGGCCAGTAGCGGCTTCAGTTTGAGCAGCAGCTTCGTTGACGACGCCTTGTAAAAAGGCTTCGAGTTCTGGCTGCTGAGCTAGTAGGTCAAGGCTGCGTTTAAGAGCTTGGTTAGCGCGAGTAAGCTGTGCCGCGCGATCGCGTGCCGCCTTCTCTTGCTCTTGCAAAATTGCCGTTTGCTTAGCTTCTTCGGCAAGGCGAGTGAGGTGAATAGAAAGAGTTGCTTGGTTGGTAAGAGACTGGATAAATTCGAGCTGTTCGTCGCTAAGGGTAGGAAAGTGGCGGAAGGCAAAGCCGATAAAGCCAACAGGCTTATTGCCGACCTTCATGCAGGCGCAGGTCGCCGATACATGTCCTTTTTCCTCATGCCAGGGAACACTTTCGGGCCACATTATTGCATTGTTTTCAGGATGTCTTTCGTCCATCGTGAAAGGCTTTTTAGACGCTGTGATGACTTGCCAAGCATCCGATAAATCAGCAGGGATAGGATGACGAAACATGTCTGGATCAGTGGGTGCTGCATCTTGATACGTTTGTCCGTCTTGAACCGTGAGATGCTGATTCAGCGAATGTGTTGCTTCATCATATAAAAAGAGGCTTGCTGTACAAGCTTCAATATGCTGACAGATGCTGGCCAAAATTTGACCGAGAAACTCGTCTGGATCCGGTGTTTCAGTCAGCGCGCTGAGAGTTTTACTGAGCGCTTCATTGGTTTTGGCCAGTTCTGTCGCGCGATCGCGTGCCGCCTTTTCTTGTTCTTGCAAGATTGCCGTTTGCTTGGCTTCTTCGGCAAGGCGAGTGAGATGAATAGAAAGCGTTGCTTGATTGGCCAGCGCTTGAATTAGTTCGAGTTGTTCAGCAGAAAATGTTTTATGTTCTCTAAAACAAAATCCAATAAAACCAATCGGCAGATCACCGACTTTCATTCGAGCGAAAGCAGCCTGTTGATGTCCCTCCTGCATATGCCAATCGATAGTGTCTTCCCACCATAGATTTCGTGCGTTTGATTCTGGATCGTCTACCTCAATAAATGTAAGCGGCTGCCGAGAGTCAACAATCACGTTCCAAACATCTGTTATGTCTGCTGGGAAGGGATGCTGAAGCATCTCAGTATCCCTAGGAACTTTACCTATGTAAGCTGTGCTATCTTGCACAGCAATATATCGGCTCAGTGTATTGTTCTCTTTGTTGTAGAGGAAGAAACCTGTGTTGTGAGCGCCGAGTATATTTGAAAGTTCTTGTACCAGCAAACAGAGGAAGTTGTCTGGTTCAGGATTAGTTGCTAGCGTGGAGAGTGTTCTGCTGATAGCTTCATTGGTTTCGGCCAGTTTAGTAGCGCGATCGCGCGCAGCCTTTTCTCGTTCTTCTAAAATAGTTTTTTCGGCAGCCTCTTGAGCCTTTTGCGCTTGCTTTAGCTCGGTAATATCTGTTTGAGTGCCCCACACCCGAACAAGATAGCCATCTTCAACAATACCGGTAACGTTATTGAGAAAATAATGGATATTACCATCAACATCAATCTCTTCAGACTCACTGTTACTAATTTGACAGTCAGGGTTGGCCAGCCATTCATTCAAAAACTTAGTATTTTGCTCAGAGGCTTCAACATGGATATCGGTTAACCGCCATCCGAGCATCTCTTCTGGATTTTGATAGCCATACATCGCCGTAAAGGCGGCATTGGCTTCTGCTCCGTAGCATTTTTGATAAAAGAGATTGACCTGTTCTGGTACGGGAAGATCGCGAGCAATCGGATCGTCTAATTCGAGACGATATATCCCTTCAGTACTTAACTCAATTAATCTTCTATAGCGTTCTTCAGCTTCGCGGACAGTGGCTTCTTGTGCCTGTCGGGCGATCGCTGCTGCAATACTCTCTGCGGCAATCTGCAAAATCGCAATCTCAGACTCATCATAAAGCCGAGGCTCGCCGCAGTTGTCAAAGCCAATATTTCCCCAGAGCTTACCTCGCAATACAATAGGCACTATCAGCATTGCAGTGTTGCCCTGCGCCTCTAAGAAAGCCTTTTCATTCCCTGAAATATCAGCTACATGAAAGTTCATCACTTTTCCGCACCTTAGCGCTTGGTGAATTTTCAGAAAGTCGCCTGCTACTGGAATGAGGTCGGGCTGGCTTAAAGTATCTGAGGCAAAACTCATTGCCAACTCAATACCCTCACGACACCACTCTTCTAAAATTTTCATAGAGAGATTGTTGTCAGAATCAGGTGGCATGTCCTGCACAATACTGCAGCGATCGCTTCCCACAGCCTCACCCAGTAGCCGTGTCACCTCCGGCAACACTTCTGTAAAGTCCGCCGAACGCAACAACAAGTTCGCGGCTTCTGCCACACTGCCTAATAGCTGAGATCGCTCTTTTGCTGCTTGCTCACGTTCTGTCAATATTGCGGTCTCTGCCTGTCTTAGAGCTTCGTCTCCCGCCTGACGGGAAACGGCGGCTGAGATACTCTCTGCCGCAACTCGCAAAATGGCAATCTCAGCCTCGTTGTATAGTCGAGGGTCGTCGCAGTTGTCGAAGCCGATTTGTCCCCAAGGTCTGCCGTCAACAACAATCGGAATGTAGGCAACTGAGCTGACGCCCTGCGACTCAAAGCAGGTACGACCCGGTTCGGCGAGATCGGCGACTCGATAGTTGGCAACTTTTCCTTGAACTAAACAGTTGTACAGCTCAGGAAACTGCTGCCAAGTCATGAAATCTAAGCCTGGGGCACCCTCGTGGGTTGGCGGAATGTCTGAGCTAAACCACTCCGCCGTTAAGAAAACTAGAGAATTGGCTGAGACAGGCTGCACCTTCGTTGTCACAACACCACAGCGGTCGCTTCCCACCGCTTCACCTAACAACCGCGTTACCTCTGGCAGCACTGCAACATAATCTGCCGAACGCAACAACAAGTTTGCAACCTGCGCCACGCTGCCCAACAGCTTCGCTCGCTCCTGAGCTGCCTTATCTCGCCGTACCTGCGCCTGATAAATTGCACTTCCCACACAGGTCGCTGCCGTCTTAAACACTGCCAGTTCCGGGGCCTTTAGCTGCTTCTCTGCGCGGCAATAGTCCATTGCAACAACGCCCCACAACACCTCATCAATAAAAATGGGCACCGCATAAGTGGACAGCACGCCTAGCGCCATCTGATCACTCCGGGCAGGCTCTGACAGCTCAGCAATATTGCCCCCAACCCCCTCACCTTTCAAAAACTGCTCAAACCAATCTTCAACGCCCGTCGCCGGAATTGTGTGGAGGTCAGGATCTTCACCTTGGGGTCTGATGCCTTCTGCATCCCACTCATACAGGGTTGTCATAGCACCAAGGGGGTGGCTTTCGTGGTTAGGCAAGTAGCGCAGCACAGAGAGACGATCGCACTCCAAATTCTCTCCAATGGTTGCTAATGCTGCATTCACGCTCGCAGGCACATCTGTTGTAGAAAGCAGTTCGTTAGCCGCTGCCGCAGTTGTTTGCAGCCACTTATCTCGTACCGAAAGAATTCGGTTCGCCGCTTCGAGTTCATCGGCGCGAGCCGCCCGTTCTTGTTCAATGAGGGCTTTGCGTTCAGCGGCTTCGCGAGCTTTACGGATTTGGTCGCGTTCGATGGCGCTACTAAAGCAGCTTGCTAACGTTTGGAAGACAGCCATTTCGATAGAGTTCAGGAGCTTCTTTTCTGTGCAATGGTCAATACCGACTAAGCCCCAAAACTGACCATCAATTACAATGGGCACCGAGTAAGTAGACTGTACGCCAATGGACTTTTGGCCGCTACGAAACGGTTCCGGAAATTTTTCGATATCACCGCCTGTCCATTGCCCCCCTAGCAAAGATTCCATATGCTCCCCAACATCAGCAAAGGGGATCTCTAAGAGGTCGTCATGTTCTCCCTGATTGGGCTGACCAGGAGAAACCCACTCTCCTACAAACTTTAAGAAATCTTGGCCTTCCCTTTTCACCGCCTGCATCAGGCCAACACGATCTACACCAATACTCTCACCAATGGTTTTTAGCGCGGGGGCGATCGCGCTATCCAAATCATCTACTGACAACAACTCTTCTGATGCCGCTGCCGTTGCTTCTAACCAGCGATCGCGCAAAGACAGTATCTCATTGCTCGCCTCAAGCTGCGCTGCTCGTTCTTTAGCGGCTTGCTCTCGCTCCAGCAGTACCGCCCGCTCTGCTTGCTCCCGAGCCCGCTGCATCTGGTCGCGTTCAATTGCGCTGCCAATGCAGTTCGTTAGCGTCATCAGTGCTTCTAGCTCGGCTGCGCTACGCCGTGTTTGCTGATGGCAATCGTCAATGCCGATGATGCCCCAAAGGTGGTTTTCCACCATAATTGGAATTGAATAGGTCGATTGTACGCCTAGCTCTAACTGTCCACTCCGGAAGGGTTCGTCAAGTTCTTCAACAACGCCACCAAAGACCTCTCCGTTGCAGAGATCTTCAACAATCGCTTCTATCCCATCATCCGTGATTATCGATAGCTTTGGATGTTCTATTTGTAGAGAAATATCCGAAGAGGCCCATTCGTGTAAAATTTGAAAATATCCTAGTTCATGTTGTGTCGGTACATCAAAGTGTCGCATTAAGGCAACCCGATCAACGTTCAAACCTTCTCCGACGATTGACAGTGCCTCGTTCACCGCACTCTCAAAGTTGTCATTAATCAGCATGATGTTAGCGGCGGCGGCTGTCGCTTCCAAGATGCGATCGCGTTCTGCTAGCTCAGCAACACGAGCCTTCGCAACAGCTTCTTTTTCCTTGCGGCTTCGGTCTTTTTCAATTGCGTTGCTGATGCAATTAGCTAAAGTTGTGAGTGCTTCAAGTTCAGATTCGCTGCGGCGGGTAAGATTATGACAATCATCAATGCCGATCATCCCCCAGTAGTGCCCATCTAGCAAAACAGGAATAGCATAGGTGGATTTAACGCCCAGCTCTTGCTGTCCGCTGCGGAAGGGTTCTGGTAGTTCTTCTACGACGCCGCCAAAGATTTCTCCTTTTTGCAACATTTCTACTGCAAATTCCATACCGTGATCGCTAATTTCAACCAGCTCAGGATGCTCTGTCTGTAAAGGCATACCAGGAGAAACCCACTCATTGGGCAATGCTAGATGGTAGCCGACTTCCTCTGGCTCCTTAAAATACTGAACCAAGCCCACGCGATCTACATCTAACCCTTCTCCAACAATTTGTAGGGCAGTCTTCACAGCCTGAGTAAAGTCATCATCGGTGAGCATGACGTTTGCGGCAGTGGCGGTGGCTTCTAGGATGCGATCGCGTTCTGCTAGCTCAGCAACACGGGCCTTCGCAGCAGCTTCTTTTTCCTTACGAGTGCGATCGCGCTCAATGGCACTACCAATACAAGCCGCTGCCGTCTCTAGTACCGCAATCTCGGCTTCACTCCATACTCGCTCAATCGCGCAATCATCGAAGCCAATGAGTCCCCAGGACTCACCCGCGACCGAAATAGGCACAACAACCGACGCCTGGGTTGCTGTATCAGCATTCGCTTCTGCTGCAATCCCTTCCAAATCTCGCGTGAGAAACTGAACAGCTTTACCATTTGCCAGCGGTGCGAGAACTGTATCTGGAAATGCATTGGCTGGAAACGGAAATTGCTCTACAACCTCTTGGACAGAAATGGCCTTTGGCGAATGCCATTCATGCGAAGTATTAAAAGCCCAGAATAATTCATCTGGCCCATTCGGATATACATTCTCAAACAAATACACCCGATCCTGCCGCGTTCCCTCGCCCAAAATCCGCAGCGCTGCCGGAATCGCCTCATCCAAATTCTCAGTCGCCATCAAACACTGCGCTGCCGCATTCACGCTATCAAGCAGCACATCGCGACTTCGCAGCGTGTCTATACTCCCTCGCCGCTGTACCGCCGCCGCAAAGGTCGCCGCTGCCGTCTCCAGCACGGCAATTTCCGCATTGCTCCACACCCGCGCCGTCGTGCAGTCATCGAAGCCAAAATTGCCCCAATACTCACCCTCCACAAAAATCGGCACCGTCAGCACCGACAACGCCTGATCGATATCCTGTAAGGCTTGCCCTTCCGCAGACATCTCTGCTTTCAGCTTTTGTACAGGCTCCCCAGCCTTCAGTCGCTGTGTCCACTCGCTGAACCCTTCAATTTCCCTGTAGACCAGTGGAAAACGACCCGGCATTTCTCGGTGAACAGGAACACCCCCAGCCGTCCACTCGTATGGGCACGTTGCCAACTCAGGTGTAGCCAGCGTCGCTGAGTGATGCTCATATATAAAAATGCGGTCGATGCCTGCTGACATTGCGATCGCCTCTAATGCCCCCTCCACCGCCGCATTAAAATCCGCAATCGACAATAGCCGCTGCGCCGCGATCGCCACCCCTGTTAGCAAAGCGTGCGATCGCAGCACATCCGGTTCCTGTCCGTTGTTTTGGCGCTGCTGTGACTGTGCTAATGGGACGGGAGTAGCCATAAGGAGTATTGCTGACACATCTCGGCTCCCTAGAATGCTACCGTACAACCCCAAAAAGGCGTCCTATCCGATCGGTAGGGATGACGCTCTAACTTCAAACGCTAGGCAAATCGAATCAGAGAAGAATTCATGATTTTGAAAAACTGAGGTTGCCTCACACTCTCACGGGCTGAACAATGCCTGCTGCCTCAACCTGATTAGCCGCTGAGAATATCCCATGACCTCCCTGATTTATTGACTGAACTTCATTCAGTCACCCTTTAAGACGCTCTAAGCCAGCACCAGTGCACACCTGCGACTATGAAATCACTGAAACAAACCACGCCACTCTCGAGGAAATTCCACTATGAAATATCAGATAAAACGTCAGCTATTGTCTGCCTTTGTTCTCACAGTTACAACGCTTGGCATCATCGCACCTACTGCAAACGCAACAGAATTTAGACTCAGAACACTCCAAGAGCGCCAAGGCGAAACAATTGTCATTGAAGAAGACACCATTGAAAATTTCCGCGCCCTTCAGAGCAATCGGTAGAACGCAATCGGTAGAACGCAATCGGTAATCCAGCATTTAGCGCAGAGGTTTTACAATGACAAACACTTATCCCGCAGCCATTGATTTTACAAAAACAACGCTTGACACCGCATTCAACAGGTCCATGGCGACCACTACGCCACTCCTAAGTGACGCTGAAACCTCACAGCTCATCGCTGCCTGCGGTGAACTCGGCCCAGACCCTAGCTCAGATCACTTTACAACCCGCACCAAAAACGTTGCCTACGTACTGTGCATTCAGGGAGAATGGTTTCAAATTCGGGCGCACTGCTTCACCCAGCCGCAACAATACAACGATTTTTCAGGTGGCTACAAGCGCTGTTATCAAGAAATGCCCAAAACATTCTTGACCTGCCCAGCCACCAAAAAAGTGCTGAATACCTTTAAAGCCACCTACAACATTCCTGATAATGAGCCCGTACTCGTGCAGGTGCAGCAAAGCCATGTCACAGCCGATAATGCCGGCCAGTGCCTAACCGGTCAAGGCATTCACTCCGATGGGGCTGATCGGGCAATATTAGTGTGTTTGGAGCGCGATCGCATCCAAGGAGCCGAGAGCGCAATTTACGCTGACCTAAAGGGCGTGCGATCGCTCATCAGCCCCTTTGTTTTGCAACCCGGCCAAGCCATGCTGTGGCACGACAATCAAGTATTTCACCATGTTCAACCCGCTCAGGTCACAGAGGGTGCTACCCACGGCAGCCGCACCGTTTTAATCGCCCACTACCCCGCCGTCCATTACCTCAACGGCAGTATTAACCCAAACAACACGCTGGCTACAAACACTGTAGAAAAGAGCCAGCAGCTGCGAAATCTTTCTTCTCATTCACTATCTGAGTAACTCAGCGAAAAAGGGCGCTTATCCTCAGTGTTCTTTCAGTCATACACCCTTCCCTTCCTGGCATCTTCAGAGTAAATGTGAAACGTAAAACCAGGCCGCAAACAAGTCACCCGATGAATGCAGTTGTCATAGCAGTGCGCCTGTCCTAAAAACCAGCTGGCTTCTGTGGCACCATGACGCTGGACGGCCTTAAGGTTAAGCTTACGGCCAACAGCCAGCTCAAAAAACTCTATCTCAAACAAACCACTAATCACGTAATAAAAAGAAAACTTAGGATGGCCATGAATAGAGGTTTTAACCTGCTGATCCCAGCGCATAATCAAGGCTTCATACTGCGCAGTAGCCGCCTCTGTGAGCGTACCTTGAGGGTGAGAGCCATCTTCTTTCGCAATGCAGTTACGGGTGTAGGCCCTAGGCTCAAACGGAAGATGGCTCAAGTTTGGGAAATGGGTTTTACTAAGTTGACGCTGCAACCAAGGCCCTAGCCTTGCCATATCAGCAGTACTGTTTCGGTAGTGAATTGTTTGCTTAAACAAAGAGACTAATTCTGGACTGTGCATTGCGTGAACTTGCATTGTGAAGCATCCTGAATATTCTTAGGCGGTATCTTTAAGCGATGTCTTTTCAGGTGTCTTTTCGAATGTCTTTTCAGACGTCTTTTCGAGTAGGCTACACCGTCACTGCCCGCGCAACCTGCCCGGTAAAACGATGACCCATCTCAACGAGCTGCTCAAAAAACAACTCAATATCTTCTGGTTTGGTTTGGTTATTGCAAATCACCAAACGAAAAAAGATATCGCCGTTGAGTTCAGCGTAGTTCACCATTGCCAAACCTTTTTCGATGAGAGCTTGGCGAATTTTTAGGGTTAGCTCATTGCGACGCTCTTGAGAAAGCGCGCGATCGCCCTGCGGGCGGTATTGAAAACAAATGTTGAGGGACTGCCTTGGCGCAATCAGGACAAGCGAGGGATGATTGTGAATAATCTCTTCAGCTTGAGCAGCTAAGGAAAAGTAGCCATCAACCATGGCCTCCCAGCCGCGATCGCCCAAGTGCTGCCAGGCAAGCCAAAGCTTCAACGCATCCACCCGCCGCCCGCAGTGAATCGTCGCAGGGCCTAAATCAATCGGATCAGGGGCCGACCCGTGAAAAATATAGTCCGAGCCTTCTTGCGCCGAAAACGTGCTCAGCATCGTGCCCCGCGATTTGACTAGCAGCATAGAGCAAATGAGGGTCATCCCCATTGCTTTATGCGCGTCCCACACAACAGAGTCGGCAGTGTCTACGCCCTGCATGAGTGACTTATGGGTGTTGCTAAGCAAAACGCTAGCGCCCCAAGCTCCATCTATATGGAACCAAAGGTTTTCTTTTTGGGCGATCGCGCCAATCTCAGCCAGCGGATCGTAAGCACCGCGCACAGTCGTCCCCGCCGTCCCTACTACAAAAAAAGGCTGCGCCCCCTGCCGCCTTGCCAACGCAATCAGGTCTTCTAGGGCAGTAGGGATAAGTTTGCCATCATCATCGACAGGTACCTTCCATAGCTGGTCAGCGCCTAATCCCAGCAGCTGCACCGCTTTAACAAAAGAATAGTGCGCTTCTTCAGAGACAAACGCAACCAGCTTGGGTATGCCCGCCAGCCCCGTTTGCTTTAGAGTGGGCACAGCGCGATGGCGGGCCATCGCCATCGCCATCAGATTTCCATTACTACCCCCCGTGGTGAACTGACCCTCTGGGTTTGCAAAGCCGACCAGTTCGCCTATTTTGGCAATCAGGGTTTTCTCTATTAGGGTCGCGACCGGCGCTACCTCATGGGTGTACATGGAGGTATTGGTAGCACTAGAGAGCATATCACCCATGAAGCAAGCCGCATTAAACCCGCCCCAAAGCTGATTAAAGTAGGCAGGATTAGCCGTTCTGACCGCGTGAGATAAGTAGCTGGCAATATCTTCATTAAGTGAGCTGAGGGGTCTGCCCTCGGTGGGTAGCGCCAGCGATAGACGGGCTTTAAGCGTGTCAGGGTCAGCAAAAGATTCGACGACCTTACCGTTTGCAGCGTCATTAAAAAAACCTTCTAGCTGCTGTAATAGGTTGAGGTAGTCAGAAGATTGAAACATACGTAGATTTTGCACTCACTTTTGAGACAGGGCCTTTCATCTAAACACAAAAAGATTAAATTAGCTTGATGCAAGCTACAAAACCAACCCTTAAAAAACTCTCTATCAAAGCATCCATCCCTATCAAAGCATCCAATTGTTCAGCACAATTCTGTTCAGCCTAATATGTTCAGCACAACTGTTGAGCAACAGAAACTTAAACAAGGTCTTTATCTCACGCTAAGAGCCTAAGGAATAGAGGCTACGCTTTCGGTATCTTTAGCCATTAGCTCAATTTTAGGATTGGCGTATTTTTGCCCACCGATGCTCGCAATCATCACCCCTATCATAATCAACAGCAACGTACTCAGCTGCATCGGCGAAGGCACTTCGCCATTAATCAAAAAGGCATAGCCCACACCAAACACCGGCGAGAGCACCGTCAAACGGCCCACAATTCTAGAGTCTAAGTGGTTGATAGACGCGTACCAGAGGAATTGTGCAAACACAATCACCACCAGTGAATAAATGGCCATAATAATCCACAGCGAGCCGCTAAAGGTGTCGCCAAAGTGACCTGGCCCAAAAAGCTGCATCGCCACTACAAAAAAGATAACAGAAGAGAGAAAATTGCGGCTAAAAACAACAACATGAAGGGTCGCGGCATTAGCGATCATTAACTGATTAACCAGGGCCGATACGGCAAAAACAAGCGTAGAGAGCAAGATCAGCAGGTCGCCATGGTTAGCCCTATAGTCACTGGAATGAAGTGCGATCGCCACTGCCCCCACCGCGATCAAAGAAAAGCCCACCCATTCTAAAAAACGCACGGACTTACCCAACAAAATCGCACCGGCCAGTGCAAATAACACCGGGCCCAGCCGTCCCAACAGCACCGCATTGGTCACCGTAGTCTCTTCTAGTCCTAAAAAAATCAGCGTAGAGAGCACCGTCGCTAAGCAGCCATTCAACAATAGCCCCAGCTTAACCGTTGTTTTTAGCGATCTAAAATCTGTCAAAATGTTGCTAAAGCCAAACCAAAAACCGACTAGCAGCGATGCGCAAAAGTTCCCAATAAATAGAACATTGCAAAACGAAATAGGATGCATGACGCCATCACTCAACGCGGGCCCGCTAGTAATTAACAGCGCAATAATCGCCGGACGAGCAGCCGACAGCGCTCGTGAAGCCACTAACATAGCCTGAGAGTTCAAAGAATTAGGCGGACGGTTGGCGAAAATTTCACTCATGGCAACCCAAAGACGTAGACACTTCACTCCGCTAAAAAGCGTATAAAGTCTTTGGCCTATAAAGATGAGACCGGCCTTATAAAGTCATGAAAAAGTACAAAAATACCTCATGCCATTGCTACAGTTCCACAGCCCGATTAACTAACCCGATTAACTAACAGCTGTTTCACACTGCTCTCACTGTTGCTTAATAAACGCCTTGCACTATGGCCACTATCGATAACTTTCACCCATCTACTCACACTCAATGATGGGTTCCTAGCTTTGGAGTATGGCAATGCCTACCACCCAATCAACACCACCAGAAACGCAAAAAAAAGAATCCCCAAGAAAATCGCAAACACCTGTTAAGGCCCTGCACGAATATCGCCAATCCGTGTGGCTAGACTACATCCAGCGCTGCATGATTCGTAGCGGCGAACTACTCCGCCTGATTGAAGAAGACGGTATTCGCGGCGTCACCTCCAACCCAGCCATTTTTCAAAAAGCGATCGCCAGCACCACCGACTACGACAAACTGCTGAGCACACTATCATTAGGAGCTGATCAAGATGCCCTAGCCCTCTATGAACAACTCGCCATTGAAGATATCAAAGCCGCGGCTGATATTTTAAAGCCCCTCTATGAAAGCTCTCATTACAAAGATGGTTACGTCAGCTTAGAAGTCTCTCCTTATCTTGCTGACGACGGCGAGCAAACCCTCGAAGAAGCCCGGCGGCTGTGGTACGAAGTCAAGCGTCCTAACCTGATGGTAAAAGTTCCGGCCACGCCTGCCGGTATTCCTGTCATTGAGCAGCTCATCAGCGAAGGGATTAACGTCAATGTGACCCTGCTATTTTCCCAGTCAGCCTATTTAGAAGTTGCCGAAGCCTACGTTTCGGGCCTTGAGAGCTTTGCCAACGCAGGTGGTGACGTCAAAAAAGTGGCCAGCGTAGCGAGCTTTTTTATCAGCCGCATAGATACCGCTGTGGACACTATGATTGCGAAAAAGCTTCAGACCATCAAAGAGAAGGCTATTGAAGGGGACGACACCAAAGAAAACCATGAGGCATCGGCGCGGTTAAAGAGTCTGCAAGGAAAAGTTGCGATCGCCAATGCCAAACTGGTCTATCAAGAATACCTCAAACTATGTGAGAGCAGCCGCTGGCAAGCCCTAGCAAAACAAGGGGCCCAACCCCAACGCCTACTGTGGGCCAGCACCGGCACCAAAAATCCCCAGTACAGCGACGTGCTGTATATGGAAGCGCTCATTGGGCCAAACACCGTAAATACAACGCCCCCGCACACCCTCTCCGCCTTTATGGACCACGGACAACCCTCCGTCAGCCTCACCACAGACATCGATAGCGCAAAAGCTGTTATGGCTAGCCTGTCAGCAGCAGAGATTGACTTCTCCTTTGTGACCAACAAGCTTCTCAGACAAGGCATTCAGATTTTTCAGCAAGCCTTCGACCAGCTACTCGAAGCAGTTGAACAAAAAGTTAAGCACTAACGCAAAAAAAACAACCAGGAAACCAACATGCAACTCGGTATGATCGGCCTAGGCCGCATGGGCGCAAACATCGTCCGACGCTTAATGAAAGATGGACACGACTGCGTCGTTTTTAACCGCACGCCTGATAAAGTTCGTCAGCTTGAAGCAGAAGGTGCAACCGGCTCAGAAAACTTAGATGACTTTATTCAAAAGCTAGAAAAACCTCGCTGTATATGGGTGATGGTCCTAGCAGGAGAGGCAACAGAATTTATCGTTCAGCAGCTCTCACAAAAGCTAGAGCCTGGCGACATTGTTATCGATGGTGGAAACTCCTATTACAAAGATGATGTTCGTCGTGGCAAGCTCATGAAAGAGAGCGATATCCACTACGTGGACGTGGGCACCAGTGGCGGCGTTTGGGGGCTAGAGCGGGGCTACTGCTTGATGATTGGCGGCGCGCCCGAAGCCGTTAGCCACCTCGACCCCATCTTTAAAACAATCGCGCCAGGCAAAGGAGACATAGACATCACGCCGGGTCGAGAAGCGTTTAACCCCACCGCAGAATCCGGATACCTGCACTGCGGACCCATCGGATCTGGGCACTTTGTAAAAATGGTGCACAACGGTGTTGAATATGCCCTGATGCAGTCCTATGCAGAAGGTTTTGATATTTTCCGTAACGCCAATTCTGAGGAAGTGCCACAAGAGTACCGTTACGACTTAAATGTTACCGATATCGCCGAAGTATGGCGACGCGGCAGTGTTGTTGGCTCCTGGCTGCTCGATTTGACGGCGATGGCGCTGGCCGAAAATCCGTCACTCTCTGAGTATTCCGGCCAGGTTCAGGACTCTGGTGAAGGACGCTGGACACTCATGGCTGCCATCGAAGCAGCCGTTCCGACCAACGTACTTTCAGCCGCCCTGTATACCCGATTTCGCTCTCGCCAACAGAACACCTACGCCGAAAAAGTGCTCTCAGCTATGCGCTACAAATTTGGTGGTCATGTCGAGAAAGGAGCGAAATAGAGATGTCTGTTGCGGCTCAATCGTCCGATTCACAAATTTCGACCTTACAGAGCACTCTGAAAAGCACTATTCAATCTGTTGGTCCCTGCGTTATGGTCATTTTTGGAGCCACAGGGGATCTTACCAAGCGTAAGCTCATCCCCGCGCTCTACAATTTGGCTCAGCAAAATTTGCTGCCCGATCAGTTCTCAATTGTCGGCATTGGTCGCACGGCTATGCCCACAGAGGACTTTAAGCATAAAATCTTGAGTGCCCTCAAAGAATTCGCCACTGGCGATGTTAAAGATACGCTTCTTAGCTGGTTGGCACCTCGCCTCCATTATCTCTCTGGCGATTTTCAAAGTCCTGACACCTATCAACAGCTCAAAGAAATGCTGAGTCATATCGACCAGGAACAGGGCACTCAGGGTAACTATCTTCACTATTTAGCCACCTCACCGACGTTCTTTGAAAAGATTACTCAACAGCTAGGCCATGCTGGGATTGCTCAAGAGAGTGAAGAAACAAACAACGATCAGTGGCGGCGAGTCATTTTTGAAAAGCCCTTTGGGCAAGACCTGGCCTCTGCTCAAAAGTTAAACAAGGCTATTGGTCAAGTCATTAAGGAACAACAAATCTACCGTATTGATCACTATTTGGGCAAAGAAACCGTCCAAAATATTCTCATCTTCCGATTTGGCAATGGACTATTTGAACCGGTGTGGAACCATCGCTATATTGACCACGTTCAAATCACGGTGGCAGAGCAGGTCGGCGTAGAAGCCCGTGGCGGCTACTACGACGCGTCGGGCGCGCTCCGAGATATGATTCAAAACCATTTGTTTCAACTATTGGCAATGGTCGCGATAGAGCCCCCCGTGTCCTTTGCTGCTGACGCTGTGCGAGATGAAAAATCTAAGGTGCTGCGAGCGATTGAGCCACTGAGCCCAGAAGATGTGCTGCGAAATGTTGTGCGCGGTCAATATGGTGCAGGCCAAAATTCAAGCCGCCGTTCAGACAACAGTTCAGAAAACAGTTCAAACCAACAGCCTTTAGTGGCCTATCGCGAAGAGCCTAAGGTCGATCCTCAGTCGCAGACAGAAACCTTTGTCGCCATGAAGCTCAACATCGATAACTGGCGTTGGGCAGGGGTGCCCTTTTACCTCCGTACGGGCAAGCACTTGCCAGAGCGGGTAAGTGAAATCGCCATTCAGTTCAAACAGGTGCCGTCGCTGTTGTTTCGTGACACGTCCATGGATGAGCTGGTGCCTAACTTTTTGGTGATTCGGCTTCAGCCCAACGAAGGCATTAGCCTCCAGTTTGGGGCAAAAGTACCCGGACCCAAGGTTCAAATGGGCAGTGTGGACATGAATTTTTGCTATGCCGATTACTTCAATGCCACGCCAACAACAGGCTACGAAACGCTGCTGTATGACTGCATGATCGGCGATGCAACGTTGTTCCAGCGCTCTGACAACGTGGAGCTAGGTTGGGAAGTGGTCACACCCATTTTAGATGTCTGGCAGGCGATGCCCGCCAGAGAATTTCCGAACTATGCCGCAGGTAGCTGGGGCCCCAAGGCCGCAGAGGAGTTGCTCGCCCGTGATGGTCGCCAGTGGCGTGCCAGCAGTCCTGTTTTTTGTAGTCCCTCAGCTTGACGCTCTTACCGACCCATTCACCTTACCGCCCCATCTAAACTATGAGTAATCAAACAATCACCCTCAACCGCCACCTATGGCAGCAGCAGCGTCAGGAAAAACATCCAATTGAGCTGTCCATTTTACTCACCCAGATGGGGTTTGCTGCTAAGGTGCTAACCCGAGAGATTTCGCGGGCGGCCTTGGTTGGGCGGCTGGGCCTTGTTGGAGAGAAAAATGCCACAGGTGATGCCCAAAAAAAGTTAGATGTCTTTAGTAATGAAGTGGTTGTGGATGCGTTTTCGGATACGGGGCTCGTTGCGGCGATCGCATCGGAAGAACTCGACCAGGTACAGCTCATAGAGTGCGGCAGTGACGCCCAGTACATCCTCTGCACAGATCCTTTAGATGGATCTTCAAATACCGACAGCAGCAGCGCGGTGGGGACCATTTTTGGTATTTATCGCCGCAGCACCACTGGCAACTGTGGCACTGAAGCCGACGCGCTACAGCCCGGTAATAAGCTGGTGGCCGCTGGCTACGTCCTCTATGGCACCAGTACCGTACTGGTGTACACAACAGGCGATCGCGTCGATGGCTTCACGCTCGATCCGACCCTGGGTGAATTTTTGCTCTCCCACGAAAATATCCGCTGCCCTCAAGACGGCAAACTCTACAGTGCGAACTTAAGCTACTACCAAAGCTGGGAACCCCAGGTAAAAGCATTTGTCGATCACCTAGGCGAGAAAACAACAAAGCCAACCTATTCTCTTCGCTATAGCGGCGCATTAGTCGCAGATGTGCACCGCTGTTTGCTAGAAGGCGGCGTGTATTTTTACCCTGGCACCACAGATAAGCCAGACGGAAAGCTACGGCTACTCTACGAAAATGCGCCCTTGGCGTTTGTAGTAGAGCAAGCCGGAGGACTCGCTAGCTCAGGGCACCAGCGAATTTTAGACATGCCTGTGGCATCCATTCACCAGCGATCGCCCTTAGTCATTGGCTCGCCGGCTCTCGTCGATCTCTACCTAAGCTTCCTCCAAGAAAATAAGCACCCGTCAGCCAGTACTCAAGCTAAGGCCACTGCGGCCACTGCATAATCTAGCTGTTGCCCTCAGCTCTGCCCTATCCTACTTTTCAGGAGACCGCTTCCCATGGTAACCACACTTTCATCAGCCCCTACCGCTATCGATGCGATCGCAACGGCTCTTGGTGACGAGGCCAACTCACTGCTGAACCACAAGGCAAAAGTCTCGAAAGATCTGCTGCATTTACCCGAGCCCGACTGGGTGAGCCGCATTTTTGCGCAGAGCGATCGCGCCCCCCAAGTGCTACGTAGCCTACAACAACTCTACTCACATGGCAGACTTGCTAATACAGGCTATCTCTCCATTTTACCGGTAGATCAAGGCATTGAGCACGCCGCAGGGGCCTCTTTTGCACCCAACCCCATTTACTTTGATAGTGAAAACATCATCAAGCTAGCCCTTGAGGGCGGGTGCAATGCCGTTGCCACAACATTGGGCGTCGTCGGCTCACTTTCTCGCAAATACGCCCACAAAATCCCTTTCATTGTCAAGCTCAATCACAATGAACTTCTAAGCTATCCCAACCAGTACGACCAAACCATGTACGCCTCCGTCGATCAGGCTTGGAACTTGGGTGCCGTCGCCGTCGGTGCCACCATCTACTTTGGCTCCACCCAATCACGGCGACAAATTCAAGAAGTCTCTCAGGCATTTGCCCGTGCCCATGAGCTAGGGATGGCCACCATTCTATGGTGTTACTTACGCAATGATGTGTTTAAGCAAACGCAGGACTACCACCTAGCAGCCGATCTCACCGGGCAGGCCAATCATCTCGGGGTCACAATTGAAGCTGACATCATTAAGCAAAAACTACCCCTGGTGAATAACGGCTATGGCGCAGTAAATACAGTGCCCACAGTGTCCAGCTATGGAAAAACACATCCCAAAATCTACTCTGAACTCTCCAGCGACCATCCGATAGATCTCACTCGCTATCAGGTGCTCAACTGCTATGCCGGACGAGCAGGGCTGATTAACTCTGGCGGTGCTTCCGGTGATAACGACTTTGCAGAAGCGGTGCGCACCGCCGTCATTAACAAGCGGGCCGGAGGCTGCGGGCTTATCTCTGGGCGAAAAGCCTTTCAGCGCCCCTTTAGTGAAGGTGTAAAGCTCTTCCACGCTATTCAAGAGGTGTATCTTTCCTCAGAAGTCACCATTGCCTAAACTATTCGTCTCAGAATTCTCTTTTTAACCGTAAGTAACTTCTAATGATTCACTCAGTTTATAATTCTGTACGCTTTGTAGAGTAAACCATATATTGTTTTTTACAATATATGATTTGTCAATAGTGATACATCGGCAGTCAGCTCGTGCATTACGGCAAGTCTTTTTCTTAACCTAAACCAAGAGACTCAAATCATGACCGAAAACTCTAAAAACACCAACCCAGCGGAAAACGTTTCGGATGAGCAACTAGAAGATGTTGCCGGGGGTAACAGCATCCACAAGCGTCGCATAGAACAGCTAGAAACCCACAACTCTAGCAAGAGCGTCAAGGATATCAACATCCAGCAAACCCGACTGGATGCCTTGGATACGCGTGACAGTAGCAAGTAACAAGAGAAACCCACTCCTTTCAGTAGTTCTAAGTAAAAGTGGCCCTGCAGGCGTGTTTTAGAGATAAGCTCTGAAACACGCTTTTTTATTTTTAAACTCTTTCCATTTTAAGGAACCACTCATACCACAACAGAAATTGAGACAAAAATAGGCATGTCTAAAAAGACAACATCCTATTTACCAGTGCATTTCTATGAACGATAGTTTCACAACAGACTCTACCAACACGCTGTTAAGCCTATCCGCAGAACAATCACTACAACAATCACCCACTAATCCAGCCTCTACGCTTTTGCCCGGCAGTACAAGTCCCCTATTTTCAAGTTTCTTTGCAGGTGCTAATTTTTTCTCAGACGTGGCCCCTGGTGGCGGTGTCTTTGCAACAGGCGTAGAAGCGGCAACAAATATCTTTATATTCGGTGATGCTGCTGGGGAAAATGATGTTGCTGCCGGGGGTAACGAAGTCGATATCCTGATGGCGAATGCAGGCGATGATAACATCATGGGCGCGGCAGGCACAGACTTTGTTTTTGGTGGACTGGGCGACGATATTGTCCGAGGCGGTACCGGTGATGACGTTGTCGTTGGCAACGAAGGCTCTGATGTTTTTGTCAGTGGTGAAGGCAGCGATATCTATGAGTTTTTTGCCGACCAGTTTGAACCGGGCGACCGAGACATCATTCTTGACTTTGAAGAGGGCAGTGATGCCCTAGTCATTGTAGGAAGTACTGACGCTAGCTACGATTCAATTACGGGTCTGCTTTCTGTCGATGGCGTCGTTGTAGGCTCTCTTGGCACCGGCTTAGATTTAGATGTTCTAACAAGAACCGACTCAACTGTTCTATTTTCGTCTGAGGCCGATCTCTCCGGCTTTGGAACGGCGCTGGCCACGATGCCCGGCATGAGTATGCCAGACTCAGAAGAAGCTGACTCAGAAGAAGCTGACTTAGAAGACACTAGCTTAGAATCCGCCACTACCGCTCTAGCAGACGGGAGCACGCCACCTCTCTTCTCCAGCTTTTTTGCAGGTGCCTCATTCTTTGAAAACCCTCAGCCCGGTGGTGGCATTTTTGTAGCTGGGCAAGAAGACGCCACCAACCTTATCCTCTTTGAAGACGGCACCGGCAGCAATGATGTTGCTGTTGGGGGCAATGAGGTCGATATTATTATGGGCGAAGACGGCAGCGATAACATCATGGGTGCAGCAGGCACAGACTTTATGTTTGGCGGCACGGACGACGACATTGTTAGAGGGGGCGCAGGTGACGATGTCATCGTTGGCAATGAAGGTTCTGACGTTTTGATCGGCGGCAGCGGCAGCGATATCTTCGAATTCTTTTCCGAGCAGTTTGTTGCAGGCGAGCTAGATGTCATCCTTGACTTTGAATTGGGTCAGGACTCAATTGTCGTTGTCGGCAGTACAGACACTAATTACGATCCGCTCTCTGGGTTATTAGCCGTCGATGGTACAGACGTTGCTGTGTTAGAAGCAGGGCTTGAGTTAACCACAACCCTTAGAACAGGCTCCAGCGTTCTTGCATAAACCGTGAAGCGCTGTGTATAAAACAGCGTAAAAAAGCTCTCAGTCCCCATCTCACCTTATCGGTAAGAACACCGCCTAAGAAAACCGCCCTAAGAAGAAAACCGCCCTAACGTGAGATGGGGTTAGACAGCAAGGCCGAGTACAGCCAGGATCATTATCAAACCATTATGATCAGCGTGCTCAGCCAATCCTACGTCTTGAAACTTTATTTACAGTGCATGAAGTCTCGATTGTGTAATTGCGAGACTTAAGGTAAGTTTTCCTGGTCTTACACTGATACGGCATAAAAATGACAAAGTCCAAAGACGGCGCGGCTGTTAACATTGCGACCGACAGCATCACTATTGACTCTGCCGAGCAGCTCATTCCAATTGAGTCGGTTCAAAAAATTCTCAATCGCTCCCGCGCGTCGGTGTATCGCTACGCTAATACCGACCCAAACGTGCTCAATCCGCCCTTTGAGCCCAAGTGTCTAAACGCCGAAATCCGCAACGACAAAGAAGCACCTCTGATGTTTCATCCCAATGAGGTTGCCCGCTTCGCGCAAGATGTCCTCGGCATTAAGCAAGTCACCATAGAAGTCACGCCCCCCGCCGAAATTGAAACCAACCGTCTGCTTAAAGCGGTTCTTTCTGAGCTACAGACCATCAGGCAGCTGCTAGAAGCTCAAACGTCTGCCGACACCCATCAACAGTCGGTACCTCAGCAGGATGCCAGGTAAGATGCCAGGCAAGGTACCAGCAACGGCTAACTTGACCCTCCTTCCCCGCAAATCTGCTGTATTCCGTCCGAGCGTAAGGATGCTACTGTTCTAGGTAGAAAAGTAGTGACTTATCTCACCATCGCCCTGCGGTAAATACTGAGAAAGGTAACGACTCTGTGACAAAAGTGAGGTTCTCTGTGCCGAATAGCAGCAGCTTAGGTAACATTAAATTATAAGGATTGTAAGGTTCTTCTCATAAAGTGGGATTATCTGCTCTTTCGTGTAGGTTTATCGCTTTTAAGACCAGCTTTTCATCCCCTTTGTCACTCACTGCCTATCTGCAAAAGCCTTCTGTTATAGGAAACCAGTTTAGGCGCTAGCCTAATAGCTGCTACTATTAATTGTTTTCGTAGGTGATAGGTTACGACTTTTCACTTGTCCTTTATATAGAGCCGTCTACCGTCCTTTTTTCCGTATGGAATCTGCCAGTCCCGAGCACCAAAGCGAGCAACCTCCTGGCCATATCGCCAACTTTGTCGGCATTGTGATCGCCACGATGACGCTCACCTTGCCCTTGTACGCGATATCAAATTTCAATACCGCCGAGGCCACTGTTCCACAGCAAGCGTCCCCATCATTTATGAGGGCACAAGAATGAGGACACAGCCTTAGAACGGAACGGAAAAAGCCCTCCCAAGCAAACGGGACCTCTAGAAGAAAATCAATACGACAGGAAAATCTAAAATAACTCTAAAGTAAAAAGCGACTCAGTGAAGACTGGGCCGCTTTTTGTCGGTTCTATGCTGAATGCGCCCCACACTCCCGTAAAATGCATTTGAGCCATCAAGTCATTAATTAATAGGAGAAACTGTGGACCTATCTCGCATTCCCGCTCAGCCAAAACCCGGCCTTGTCAATGTCCTTATTGAGATTCCAGGCGGCAGTAAAAACAAGTACGAATTTGATAAAGACATCAATGCATTCGCGCTCGATCGCGTGCTGTATTCCTCCGTAAAGTATCCCTACGACTACGGCTTTATCCCTAACACCTTGGCAGATGACGGCGATCCACTCGACGGTATGGTCATCATGGATGAGCCTACGTTCGCTGGCTGCGTGATTCCTGCACGTCCTATCGGCATGATGGAAATGATTGACGGTGGCGACAGGGATGAAAAAATTCTCTGCGTCCCTGCCGATGATCCTCGCTACACCAACGTCAAAACTATCGATGATATTGACGATCACCGCCTCGCTGAAATCGCAGAATTCTTCAAAACCTACAAAAACTTAGAGAAGAAGGAATGTGAAGTCCTGGGCTGGAAAAATCTTGACCAGGTTCAACCCCTGATCGACGAATGCATTAAAGCCGCTAAATAATAGCGTGGTTGGCCCTTAATCCTGGGCGCACTTAATCATCCAAAAAGCCCTGAAGTGTTATCTAAATGCTTCAGGGCTTTTTGGGTTTGGCGGCTGTGCGATCGCCCTCCAAGTGCCCCCCCAAAGCGCCCCCTCAAGCACCCGGCTCAGTCACGGATTCCTCAGGTAGCGCCTCGCCGCAAAGCCCCCAAAATCAATGGAAACA
The DNA here is from genome assembly GCA_039820525.1 of Cyanobacteria bacterium J06634_5. Classification (GTDB taxonomy): domain Bacteria; phylum Cyanobacteriota; class Cyanobacteriia; order Phormidesmidales; family Phormidesmidaceae; genus Phormidesmis. The sequence goes on along the minus strand of JBCBPY010000003.1, from coordinate 111,702 downwards.
CTGAGATCCACCGTCCTCTCCCCTGGGCTCACTAGCTAACACAAACCTACAGATGCTATAGACAAGTCGGTTACGTTAGCTAAACCTTTCTTTGCCTGTCATGATTCACGCAGCTCACCCATCCGCAATTCACCCTTCTAACCCTGGGGTTTCACAGATTGTGTCTCAAGAGACCCAGCTATCTGTCAAGTTTTGGGGTGTGCGCGGTAGCGTGCCAACCCCCATTGCGAGCAACCAGCGCTATGGGGGCAACACAGCCTGTGTAGAAGTGCAGCTTGGCGAGCAGCGCATTATTTTTGATGCCGGTACAGGCTTAGTTGAGCTCGGCCAGCACCTCCAAGCCAAAGGTGAGCCCGTAGACGCCCACATCTTTTTTACGCACACACAGTGGGACCGCATTCAGGGCTTTCCCTTTTTTCAGCCAGCTTTTACCGAGGGCAATCGGTTCTCAGTGTACGGCGGGACCGCGCCCAATGGGGCCTCTATTAAGCACTGCCTGACCGACCAAATGCTTCAGCCTCACTTTTCCATGCCGCTGCAACACATGCGCGCCCAGCTAACGTTTCAAACCCTCACTGCCAACAAACGATTCAACATCGGCGAGGTTCTGGTAGAAACGATTTGTACTAACCCAGTGACACAAGCCTTTGGCTACCGCCTGACTTGGAAAGACTACACCCTGGTATACGCCACAGACACCCCAACCGAATGCGTCGATTCAGCCTTGCTAGCCTTTGTCGACCAGGCAGACTTGCTAATTTACGACGGCACCTACTCCGACCTGGGCTACTTACACAACACGGCCGCAGGCGAGGGCCTACAGCCGTGGGAAATTGGGTTGGATATTGTCCAAAAAGCCAGCATTAAAGAGCTGGCGCTGCTGCACCATAGCCCAGTTCAAAGCGACGACATTTTGGATCAGCTACAGCGCGATATGCGCGATCGCTTTAAAAACACCAACGTCGCCTACGAAGGCATGGTCGTAAGCCGCTAAGCTCATGAGTCAGCAATAGCATCCCTGGCCACCAGCGGGGTAAGCACCCCTTCTTTTCGCTGCCGCAGGGCATGGTAAAGCGCCGTTAGCGTCGTGTGCCACAGCGGAATGGTTACCACATTACCCACAACAGAACCCACAGCCCCGATCGCAATACCGCCCAAGAAAGGCAGCAAATCGGCAAATGTCGCAATGGTATCTCCAGCAGCAGCCGGCGGCGCTAAGGTTAACACGCGGTAGGCAATTAGCTGAAAAATGACATAAATCACCAGTGCAATAGGCACTGTAATCAGGTAAGTCACAATCGCAACTAAGAACGATCGCAGCGCACTGCCCTTAATTAAATTCCATGAGCGGCCAATCGCTTTCGCAGCCCCCGAGTCTTGCTCAATCGCCAGCGGCTGCTCGGCAATCATCATCCGCAGCGCCAGCCAGATAAAAAACCAAAGAAAGGCCAATACGCCAATCACCGTCATCACGCCAATCGCAGCCGGAACGCCCGCCGCCACATCAGCACTCCCAAAGCCACCGGTTGCGATCGCAACAATCACCATCAAAATCGTCAAAATTATCACAGAGACGATGTAAGCAGCAAAAAAGATAAGACCCTTCAAAATAGCCTGCCAAAGTAGCGAGTACTTACGCGATCGCGTAAACCGTAGAGACTCTCGCTCCGTTTCACTCGTACCGCTCAGCGACTGGTAAGCCATTCGAGAAATTCCCGTTGACCAGCCCAAAAACTGAGCCAAGCAAATAAGCCCAACGACAATAAACGCAGGCACTAGCAGGGCCAAAAAGCCCAGATAGTCTTCAGGACGCTGAGCCGCCAAAGGGAACAACATTGTGATGAGTGCCACCAAAACCAAAGGCACAAACATCCACAAATTAGCCTTTAAAGAAACCGGCCAGTACTGAGAGAAGTTTTTCGTATAGAGTCGCCAGCCCGTCGCAATCACATCGCCCACATCAATCGGCGTCGTTGAAGCAGGCCCATTGCCAGGAGGCGTTAGGTCGTTGGGAGTATTCGCAGTCATAGGCAGTTCCTTATAGTGTGTCTAATATTACGTCAGCAGCTCAGTGACGACAGACTATTTCTTCAGGCTCTTTTTTTTAGGCTCTTTTTTTCAAGCTCTTTGCGGGCTCAGCAGTACCGGCTTATTCTACTGGCTGAGCTGCCCATAATTTCCTAAATCAAAGTAAAGCGTTGTTAGGCACGTTCGCCAAAGCGGCGCGATCAAAACCGTAGGCAGCAGCGTCAAAATCACCTGAATAACAACGCTAATCAGGGTAAACGTCACTTCTGCAAGTGTCCCCGGAATCAAAAAGCCTAAACCCAACACAAACAGACCAATAAACTGAGAGGCTGTAAAAATAGCCATCGTCAGCCCCAGCGTAATGGCGTACACCAAAAGCACCACCAAAAACGAACGCCAAACGTGGCGATGCGTGAGCTGCCAAGATCGTTTAATCGCTGCGATCGCACCTGAAGCGGTCTCTATGGCCAGCGGCTGCTCTGTGAGCATAATCCGCACAATCAGCCACACCACCGCAAAAATAGCACCGATAATCACAACGATAAAAAGCAGCGACAGCAACACCATCAGCCCGGCATTAACTGCCGGACGATCGCCGGTAGAAATTAACATATTTCCGAGATACAACAGACCAAAAATCAGCAACATGAACACTAGCGCGCCCAGGTACACACCAAAGATAATCAGGCCTTGTAAAATAGAAACCTTTAAAAAAGAGAACTTACGAGACCGGGTAAATCGCAGAGCCACTTGCGTAGTCTCTTCGATATTACGTAAGTTGTTGTAGGCAAGACGAGAAATCCCCGCATACTCTCCAAAAGACTGGGCCACACAATAAAACGACAGCACCAGCCAAGCGGGTATCACCAGTGCAGACCATCTGGCTAAGTTGCGATACAAAGGCGGAAACTCACCGAGAGCCGCTGGGTTAGCTAGAGCCTCAAAGTCTTGCTGGTGGGTAATAGCAAATATGACAACGATGACAATGAGTGCGATCGCAGGCACAAAAGACCACGCCGTTGCCCTTAATGAGATAACGGCATAGCGCTTAAAATGCTGAGAATAGAGCGCCCATCCCCTCGATACGATATCAACAGGATTCATCGGTGGCTCAGAAAATGAAAGGGTCATAGACCTTCAGAGGAGAATAGTTCAGGAAAGATACCCTACGCTACACCTCAAGATCGCGCTCTGTCTATCAGGACATTTTCCCCTGATTAACTGACAAAGCGCTGCTATCACGCTTCTGGCTTTACGTTGGGCCTTCTCGAAGCCCCCAACTCCCAAAGTCGGGGGAGCACTGCTGATCCAGAAAGCATCGATTGTTGTTCAAAAAAACTGATATGCGCATCCTTCGCCCGAGCTAGCGCAACTGTTTCTTTAGGTCACGAATAGCGGCGCTAGTATTGTGATTATAAGCAAGTTGCAGGCAGCGCGATACCACTTCTTGCAGCTGAAGGCTGGAGCAATACTGACTTTTAAACTGTTGTATGTATTGATTATCTTGCAAGCAATACACCAATAGCTGCTGCTTTCTATAAAGCCAAACTTCAGGGACTTGGTACGGCAAGTAGTCTTCTATATTCGTATAGCTAGTGACATCAATCTCAATCACCAAGTCAGGGGGTGGGTCAGTTTGCCAATCAATCCGCTGTTTGCCAGAGATAGCCTGCCAGTGATCAATGTAGAAGCAATAGTCAGGTTCAATGCCGCTGCGATCAGGCAGTTCCATCGTGATTGGAGTAAAAGCATCGTACTCTTGTCCCTGATGGTCCAACAGTGCTTTCACAATGTCAGCAATTAAGCTCGCATCTCGCCCGTGTACAGGTAACCGGGCCATAAGCAGAACTTCTCCGTTGCAATACTTTATCCGTGGCACCGAGCCATCACCGCGTTGAGAAAGTAATGCTTGATAATCGCTCCATGTGGCCGGAAGCCGCACGACCGCACCCGCAGGTAGCTGCATTTTTTTTGGAGAAACGAGAGCATACATTGCTTCGGCATCCTTTGTGCTGGCTATGTAACGTCATGATAGCGGACCCGAGCAGGCTTTATTTGAGCCCTTGCCTGCTAGAAGCCAGACGAAGAACGACTTTGCAAAAGCCAAATTCGTGGGGGTCTAAAAAAACATATCCATCACTAAGAAGAATTCCCGGCAAGTAAACCCGAAAAATTATGTATTGCTCAGGCCCGCCTACGCCAGAAAATTTGTCATTTTCTCAGCAGTCACCTTCGCCTTCTCCAAATGTGGCACATGCCCGCAATCGTCCACCCACACCAGCTCACACTGCTCAATCTCCTGCTCAAACCGGGCCGCATCCTTCGTCCCCAAAATCTTATCTTGCCGTCCCCACAGCACCAGCGTCGGCATTGAAATCTGCGCAATTTTTGTCGATAAAAAGTTGTAGCCACCGCTTTTGGTAAACGCAATCAGCGCTTCAGACCAACGCGGCATCAGCAAATGCAGCGACGCGCACAGCTCCGCATCCGCGCTCACAAAGCCCTTATCGTAGTAGGCATTCTCACTAATTTTTTTCCGCACCATCGCGCTTCGCAAAAAGTTCGTCACCCACCGGTCCAGCGGCGGAAACATTAGCTTTCCAGGTCCAGATGCCGTCGCAAACCCCACCGCATCCAGCAGCACCAGCCGCTGCACCTGCTCAGGATGGCTCACCGCAAAATCTATCGCCACGCCACCGCCCATAGAAGCGCCCACCAGCACAACAGGCTCACCCACCACCTGCTCGCAAAAAGCCAACAAATGTTGTTGAATTACCGCCGGGTCCACCTGTTCTGTCGCCGTGCGATCGCAAAAGCCAAACCCTAATAGGTCAATCGCATACACCTCGAACTGCCGAGCCAGCAACGGCATCAACCGCCGAAATTCAAACAGCGAACTGTCAAAACCATGCAGTAGTACCAGCGGCGTACGCCCAGCCGATTTTTCACCCATCTGGACATAGCTAGAGGCCACCGTCACCCTCCCCTCAGGAGCATGCAGCTCAACATCTACCCATTGGATATTCTGCGCGATCGCAATCGAAGTCTCCTCCGTCAGCCCCTTCGCCTCATCCGGCAATCGCCGCCGTTCATCACTCATCATTCGGCACTCATCATTCATCACTCATCATTTCTGCACTCGGCAACGCCTTATATCGCTGCCGCGCATCGGCATAGTAGCTAGCAATCAGGCCCATCATCACCCACCACAGCGTACTAATTTGCGGACGGTACCACACCGTATCAAACGCCCCCTGCATCAGCAAACCTGCCATACCTGCGATCGCGCCAATCAGCCAATAGCCTTCCGCAGCCAGCGCTGAGCGCAGCCGTCCCAGCTGATGCCAGCCCTGCTGAAACGCCACAATCAGCATCCAGCTAAAGCTCAGCATCCCAATCACGCCCGCTTCTACTGCCGTTTCAAAATAAATAGAGTACGCACTGAGCGCCGTATATCGTGGCCTTTGGAACAGCGGATAAATTTTATTAAACGCCTCATTTCCCGGCCCAATCCCCGTAATCGGCCGCGCCCGAATCATATCGAACACCGCCTCATACACATTCAGGCGAAAGTCATTACTGCTATCGCCCCGCAGCGCAAACATGCTCAGCACCCGTTCCTGCACCGGCGGCACTAGCAATATGCTCGCCGCCACCACCGCCACCGAACCGCCCAGCAACAGCGGCAGCGCCCACCGCCGCCAAAACGGCGAAAACTTGGCATTCCACCAAAACACCAGCAGCACAATCATCACAAAGCCCATCGCCACAAAACCCAGCCAGCCTCCTCGGCTCAAGGTCAGCACTAGGCAAGCGCTACTCGTAAACGCCATCACCGCCGCCAGCAGCTTCGGCAGCCACTTTGGCCACACAAACATCGCCATCGCTCCAAAGCTCACCGCTGGCATTAGGTAGGCCGCCAACAAATTCGGATTGCGCAGATAGCTGTACACCCGCGTCGCGCTCGCCATATTCGACTCTGGGTCCACCCAGGTTGCCAGCGCATCTGCCCCAAAAAAGTACTGCCGAATGCCGTACACCGACACAATCAGCGCCGTGAGCAAATACACCAAAATCAGCCCCGAACGCAGCTCCTTAATCCGCAAAATGCGGGCTGTAAGCATAAACAAAAAGATATTCAGCGTCAGCTTAATTAAGCCAGAGAGTGCTGCTGCCTTCACCGGCGAAAAAATGGTCGCCACCAGCATCGCCCCCCAGTAAGCCATCACCACAATGTGCACCGGCGTCAGCCAGCCTTCCGCGCGATCGCTCACCGTCAGCAACAGCCAAAAAGCCGCCGAAGCCATCAGTAACCAACCAATCAACGTTGTAGAGACATAGGGAGCCAGCGCAATCATCGCCGCCACAAACACCCAGGCGATGCCATCGCCCCAGGCCAATAGCCAGCTCCCCTGCCGCCAACGGCGAAAGGGCGAGAGCAATTTGTGCAGTATGCTCACTTCTCGCCACTGGTGAAAAGCAAAGCGATTGAGCGTCACCCCCGAGGTCACCGGAGCTGTTACACGCTGAAGATTTATCCCAAACATAGCTGCGCCATTACTAGAAAAAGACCAGATAGAAAAAGACTAAAAAAGATTCGAAAAACACAACCAGAAATGAAGCTGACTGCTTATTACCGCCATCACCAGAGCAAAAGACATATTGCATTTCACCCTTAAAATGATTATTTTTCTTGCGATAAAGGTACCTTAAATAAGTCATTATCAGCTTTTCCTGATATTAAAGACCGCTCAGAGTAGCTCTAAATACCGATTAAAGGCCCACGTATACTATCAAAGTCTTGGATCCTCCGGCTTTGGGTTACCCCCAGATATCCGCCAGATATCTGCCAGATATCCGCCAGCGTCAATATTATTTACATCCTTTATTTAAAGCTCCGCTATGGCAAATGCATCCCCCGCGATCGCCTCGGCCAAACAGGCCAAAAAAGGCATCACCATCGCCGGTATCTTCCTCATTGTCATGATGATATTTGGCGCTCAGCGCCAGCTTATTGCCACCCAGTTTCTCAACGCACCCGCCGGTAGCAGCGCCGAAACTGTCCTGATTGACGTCGCGGGCAAGCATAGCCCCACTGTCGATGTCATCACCCAGCTGCAATACACCCAGCGCGCCCTCTACAAAGCCGAAGTCATCGCCGAAGGCGGCACCCTCATCACCGAGGTAAGTCAAGACGTCACCAGCCGCAATGACGCCTCCCGTAAGCAAGTTGATATCACCGACTGGCCCAACCCAGACAAAATCAAAGTCCGCCTCACCGTTGCTAATCAAAACATCACCGCCACGCCCCCCGCAGGCGTCACCGCCGCCCAAGTCCCGGTCATTTTCGAAGTCAACATCTACCATCAGTGGCTAAACCGCCGCTTCCTGTGGCCTGCCCTCTTCGCCTGCATTGGCCTATGGATCATCGTCACCCTCGCCGAAAGGCGAGAACGCACCGCCTGGTGACGACCTGTTCCCCACTCCCTACCGAAGCAACAAACCATTGTCCCTCGGCTGCAAACTATGTTTTCCATTCCAAAAAATGTTCTATAAAGTCTGTCTCGGCCTCACTCTCGGCCTCGTCACCCTCAGCCTAATCGGCTCTTTCGCCAGCGCCAGCTCAGTCACCCTCCGCCAGCAAAACTTCGTCGATAACCGCGCCCGTCGCTACTCCCGCACTACCTACATTGTCCCCGGATCAACCTACGGCAACCCTTACTACGGCGGTGGCGGCAGCAGCAGTCGCAATAGCGGCAGCAGCGGCAGCGGCTCCTCTCGTTCCAGCTACGACGGCTATCGGGGCGGTGGCCCCGGCAGCGGCAAATAAACACTTATGTCTAGCCCAACGATCTCTTCTGCGACCGCCTCCACCGCGCTAACGTCAAAACAGCGACAAATTCTCTTACTTACCGCCGCAGTCTCTTCCGGCTGTGGCCTAGCTGCCGAGCTTTTGCTCGGAACCCTTACAAGCTACCTAGTGGGCGCACAGGCCCTTGCCTACGGTGTCGCAGTCGGCGGTTTTTTAGCGGCGATGGGGCTCGGTGCTTATCTCAGCCGGTTTGTCGCGGTCGGCCAACATCTCTCTGAGCGATCGCAGCAAAAGCAGCTTATCCAAAGCTTCTTCACCATTGAAATTGTCCTAGCACCGCTCGTGGCCTTGGTACCGCTGGGCCTGTTTGCCCTGTTCACCCTGGGCGGCCCTGTGTGGGTGGGTCTTACTTTCAGCACCCTGCTACTGGGCGTACTCTCCGGAATGGAAGTCCCCTTACTCACCAGGCTCATTGAGCTAGATCAGCACGACCTCAGCGACTCCTTAGCAGGCGTGCTTGCACTGGATTATGTCGGAGCCCTCGCCGGATCGCTGCTGTTTCCTGCCGTCCTACTGCCCTGGGTCGGCCTGCTCCCCTCGGCCTTCATCATCGGGTCTCTGCCCGCTTGGATGGTATTTGTGCTTGCCCGCGCCTTTCCTCAAATGCGGCCTTGGCAGTATTTGGGCCTCGGCACAGCCGTTGCCCTGTGCGTGATCACCCCAGCCGTCCTTCCCTTCAGCGCAAACCTAGAAAACAAACTGTACAAAGCCCCCGTTGTTTGGCGGCAGCAGTCTCCTTATCAACGGATTGTGCTTACCCGCTTTGGCCAAGATGTCCGGCTTTTTCTCAACGGTGAACTTCAGCTCTCCACCGTGGATGAATACCGCTACCATGAGGCCCTCGTGCATCCGGCCATGGCGTCAGTCGCTGACCCTAAAAATGTGCTGCTCCTAGGCGCTGGCGACGGCATGGCCCTTCGCGAAGTGCTCAAGTGGCCCAGCGTAGAACAAGTTCACATCATTGAGCTAGATCCGGCTGTTGTAGAGCTGGCAAAAACCCAGCAGGCCCTGCGCAAGTTCAACCAAGGCGCTTTCGATGATCCGCGCGTAGTGGTCAGCTATGGCGATGCCTTTAAATCTGTTCCGCAGCTGACAGAAACCTTTGATGTGATTATTGCGGACTTCCCCGATCCAGATGAGGTTGCGATCGCAAAACTCTACTCCAAGGGCTTTTATCAACAGCTGCGATCGCACCTCACCCCAAAAGGCATCCTCGTCACCCAGTCCTCCAGCCCCTTCTTCGCCCCCAAAGTCATCGCCTGCATCGCCAAAACCCTCAGCGAAACTGGCCTTACCGCCTATCCTTACGCGGTCAACATCCCCAGCTTTGGCCCTTGGGGCTTTGTTATTGCCAGCCAGCAGGCACTCTCTTTTACTGACACCACCCTACCCATTACCACCCAATTCCTCAGCCCAGAACTGCTACCGACACTGTTTGTAATGGCCAAAGACATCACCGACACCGCTGTCGAAATCAACCAGCTTTCAAACCCTGTGATTGTGCCCTATCAGTCCAATCCGCGCTGGTCGGTGTATTAGCCTGTTTTACGCGCCTATTTTACGCCCCTGTTTGCTAACTAACTGTTCTCTTTTTTGTTCACTCTTTATTTTATAGTCCTATGCTTAGTCTCTTTTGGTTGCTTATCCTCGTCGCTTTGGCAGTTATGCTGGCTTGGTATTTCAAAGGCACCAGTAGCAACAGCAGCTCCACTGCGTCAGGACTCCGCCAGCCCACAGTATTCACCCTTGAGCTTGGCGATATTGTTCAATACGAAAATAATGATTGGGTAATAGAAGACAAGCTCACCTACAACGAAGACGGGTGGAAATGGGTGGAGTACTTGCTCCAAGATGGCGATCGCATCGGATTTCTCTCCGTAGAGGACGACGACACCCTAGAAGTCGCCTTTACCGAAACCGTTAAAGACTGCCCAGTCGGCAACCCACCCGAAACAGAAATAAACTACAACAACATCACCTACACCCAAGAAGAATCCGGCACGGCCACCCTCACCCGCCTACGCAAACCCGGCACCAGCGAAACTTGCAAATACTACGACTACGAAGGCCCAGGTGACGCGGTCCTATCCATAGAACAGTGGGGCAACCAAACTGAAGTCAGCGTCGGCGTTAGCGTTCGCCCGTATCAGCTCACCTTCCTACCCGGCGATGGCAGCAGCGTTTACCGTAGCGAGCTGTAAGCACAGTGCCTCAAAGACACAACTAACCCGGTAAAATAGAAAATAGTTTGTTAGCTCGTATTATCTATGGTTGCTGAATTCATGGTTCAGCCCTCTTCTTGGATTGAGCAGGGCATCACCACTCAACTGGTCAGAGGACTAAAGCTCTTCAAATTCACTGAAGAGCTACAGTCTCGCTTTGAAGAGCTGATAGAAATGCACAAAACGCACAAATTAGACGAATCTGAAGAAGCAGAACTAAAGGGTCTACAGGAATTAGACCGAATTTTTACGTTGCTTAATGCTAAGTCTATTTCGGAAGCATGAGTATCAATGCGCTTGTAAAATCGAAAATTAGGCAAAGAGCAAATTATTTATGCGAATATTGCCATTCATCCGAAGAAGCAAGTACTTCGCAATTCACCATAGATCACCTACAACCCAAGTCACGTCAGGGCACAGACGCATTGACAAACTTAGCGCTTGCTTGCCATCGTTGTAACATTCGTCGCTATAACTTCACAACAGGGATTGATTCAACAACTCAAAGCATCACGCCATTGTTCAATCCTAGAATCCACAAATGGTCAGAGCAATTTTCTTGGAGTTCTGATGGTTTACGCATTATTGTCGTCAATGCCATTGGTCGTGCGACTTGCCTTCGATTAGACATGAATGATGACAGCCATGATGAAGGCGCAATTATTAAAGCACGTCGTTTATGGTTAAGAGGGGGTTGGCACCCGCCAAAGAGCGATCCCATTCAACTGTAAGACAACAGCAGTCGCCGTACTACACTGACGATATTTCTCGTGCTCTCATCTCCATTGGGCCACCGCCCTTTTCAAAAAAGCGGGCTCTGTCCCAATGTACCTTCACGCTAACGCGATCGCCCACTGCCAGACGTTGACCCACGGGCGTTCTTACCCACAACACCTGTGAAGACGGTAGCAGCAGCGAATACTGATACTCTCTGCCCAAAAACTGTCGTCCCTGCACCAGCAGCTGCCCGCTATCGTCGGCCAAAATCTTCAAATCCTCTTGGCAAATCATCAGGTCACCCTCCTGGCAGGGCTCACCGGCTTGACCGCAGGGCTCACGGTCTAAGGGGCCTAGCTCTGTTATCCACAGCTGCCCCTGCCGCGCCGCTGGCACAAAGTTGGCCTGCGTGACAAATTCGGCAATAAAGCGTGAGGCCGGCTGCTGATAAATCTCTTCGGGGGTGTCTAGCTGTACCAGCTGCCCCGAGTGCATCACCGCAACTTTATCTGCGATCGCCAACGCCTCTTCCTGGTCGTGCGTCACAAAAATACCCGAGGCCCCAACACTCTTCAAAATATCTCGCACCTCCTGCCGCAGGTATAGCCGCACCTGCACATCTAGGTTACTAAAGGGCTCATCTAACAGCACCAGCGGCGGACGAGGTGCTAGCGCCCGTGCCAAGGCAACCCGCTGCTGCTGCCCGCCCGATAGCTCGTGGGGAAAGCGTTTTTCCATCCCCGACAAATCAACCAGTGCGATCGCCTCTGTCGCTAGCTGCCTAATTTGCTTTTTCGGAATCTGTCCGCGTCGGGCCAGCTGCTTGAGCCCAAAGGCCACATTCTCTACCACCGTTAAGTGAGGAAACAGCGCGTAGTCCTGAAACACCACCCCAATATGACGGCGTTCTGGTGGTATCCACTGCCCGCTGCCACACACCCGCTGCCCTGCGAGGGTGACATCGCCAATTTCAGGCATTTCAAAACCCGCCACCAGCCTTAGCAGCGTGGTTTTACCGCAGCCCGACGGCCCTAGCAAGCCCAGCAATTCACCCTCATGCAAATCAAAGCTCACCCCATCCACCGCAGGTGCCGCAAGCTGAGAAAAATGCTTGGTGATATTTCGGCAGGTCAGGACAGGGAGCAGTGACGACATAATTTTGGGCAGAGATATCTCTTTACTATAGGTCACTTCCTGGTAGTAGTCATTCTCATCAAGCAAGCCTAATCAACCCAACGTCGCAACAAGTTGCTTAGGCTCTTGGTAATCAGGTCAAATTCATCGGTTTTTCCATGCTGGGCAAACAGCGATCGCCGCGCAGTATCTAGCTCGAACAAAATCTCTCGCTTTTGCGAGTCGCGCACCTGGCTTTGCATCCAACCGACTGCCGCCCACCGTACGCCGCTCGTCACAGCCTCTACCCGATGCAAACTAGAAGACGGGTACACAATCATAGAACCCGCCGGGAGCTTATATGCCTGCTCCCGATCGACCCCTTCGACCACTAGCTCACCGCCCTCATAGCTCTCCGCATCAGATAAAAATAGCGTAAAGGACAAATCTGTCCGCTGCCCGTTCATCAGCGCATTGTCCGTGTGCCGCCCGTAGGACATGCCGTCGCTGTAGCGGTTAAAGCGCACTGTGTGAAGGTTTCGGGGACGCGCCGCCGCCTGAAATAACGGATGCTTGAGCGTCTTTGTCTTCACTTGGGCCACCAGCGGCCCAGCTACCGGATGCTGGGCGTCTAACTGTTGGTTTTTCTTCACGGTTTTCGCGTGCCAGCCAGCGGTGGCCTGACCATCACTCAAACCATCATTCGTCTCGGCAACAGCTAGCTGCGATCGCAATGCCGCTACCTCTGCTGCTGAAAACAACTCAGGAACTGTAAAAATCATGCCAGTCTCTATTGCCAGCCAGCCCGGTCCATAATTTCACTGGCTTGCGGATTGTTGATGCCATAAAAAGCCACATTGGTGTCATCTACCTGAAACTCGCCCAGCTCCGCCACAATAGGATCAACCTCAATACCCGTCACCACTGGATACTCGTTGTTCCCTTCAGCAAACACCTTCTGTGCCTTTGAGCTCATGACAAATTCCATAAAGGCAATTCCATTTTCAGCATTGGGTGCCCCCTGAACCAAACCCAACCCGCTGATGTTCACATGCGTACCGCGATCATTTTGGTTAGGGAAAAACACCGCTGTCTGCTCAATTACTGCTTGGTCACTAGCATCGTCTGATTTGGCCAATCTAGCCCAGTAATAGTGATTCACCAGCGCCACATCGCACTGGCCAGCCGCTACTGCCTTAATTTGATCTGTATCGCCGCCTTCTGGAGGGCGGGCAAAGTTAGCCACCAGCCCACTGGCCCATTCCTCAGTCGCCTCAGCACCCATAGACTCAATCATCGAGCCCACCAGCGATTGGTTATAAATATTGCCAGAGCTACGCACACAGACTTTCCCATTCCACTTAGGGTCTGCCAAATCCTCATAGGTAGACAGCTCATCTGGCGTCACAGCATCAGTGTTGTACACCAAAACCCGAGCCCGAGTCGTCAGCCCGTACCACTCACCATTAGGCTCACGCAAGTTTTCTGGCACTTTGCTGTTGAGTTCATCGCTCGTCACCGCCTGCAAAATTCCAGCTTCCTGAGCCCGCCACATCCGACCAGCATCTACCGCAACAAAAACATCGGCTGGACTCTGCTCACCTTCGTTCTTAATCCGTTCAATCAGCTCATCAGCCTTCCCTTCAATCACATTCACAGCAATTCCAGTGTCTGCTGTAAACTCGTCATACAGCGTCTCATCCGAGTCATAGTGTCGTGCAGAATACAGGTTCACTACCTGGCCAGACTCAGCACCGCCCTCTGCATCTTCTCCAGTGCCAGTGCCAGTACCTTGGCAGGCACTCAGTCCTACCGACAGTCCCGCCGACAGCAATAACGCTAATCTCCATAGCGGCCGCCCGGTGAACCGTTGGGTAACTTGGAGAGAACGTCTTCTCAGAAATGTCTTCATGGTTTGGACACTAATCAACTTTTTATTGACAATGATTACTACTAAGTACCGTTCTACCTTAGTACGGAAAGATCCGCTTCGGAAAAGTTATTCTATTAGGAATTGTTATCGATTCTATTCATAACGACAGCAAATGGCACCGAAACCTTCCCGAAAACCCTCTAGAATAGGTGGGATTTATCAAGCTTTGGTTTCCCTTTTATGCCCCGTCGAAGTGACCTCAAAAAGATAATGCTCATTGGCTCTGGCCCCATCGTGATTGGCCAAGCCTGTGAGTTTGACTACTCCGGCACGCAAGCATGCAAAGCCCTGCGTGAGGAAGGCTATGAAGTCATCTTGGTAAATTCCAACCCGGCGACGATCATGACCGATCCTCAAGTCGCCGATCGCACCTACATAGAGCCCCTCACTGCGCCCCTGCTGGAAAAAATTATTGAGCAAGAAAAGCCCGACGCCCTCCTCCCCACTATGGGCGGTCAAACGGCACTGAATTTGGCAGTACAGCTGGCCAAAGGCGGTGCGCTCGAAAAGCACAATGTAGAACTTATCGGGGCCAAGCTAGAAGCCATTGAAAAGGCCGAAGACCGCAAGCTCTTTAAAGAAGCTATGGTCAAAATTGGCGTCGGCGTGTGTCCGTCGGGCCTCGCAGAAACCATGGACGAAGCTAAGGCCATCGGCAAAGAAATCGGTAGCTATCCGCTCATTATTCGCCCTGCGTTCACTATGGGCGGCAGCGGCGGCGGCATCGCCTACAACCAGGAAGAGTTTGAAACCATCAGCCGCTCGGGGCTAGAAGCGAGCCCAGTGTCTCAAATTCTCATTGAGCAATCGCTGCTGGGCTGGAAAGAGTACGAGCTAGAGGTCATGCGAGACCTGGCAGATAATGTGGTGATTATCTGTTCCATTGAAAATATTGACCCGATGGGCGTACACACCGGCGACTCTATTACCGTCGCTCCGGCCCAAACCCTCACAGACAAAGAGTATCAGCGCCTACGAGACGCGTCACTTAAAATCATTCGTGAAATCGGTGTTGAAACCGGCGGCTCTAACATTCAGTTTTCAGTCAATCCTGAAAATGGCGATGTGGTCGTCATTGAAATGAACCCTCGTGTGTCCCGCTCTTCCGCACTGGCGTCTAAAGCGACCGGATTCCCGATTGCAAAGTTCGCCGCTAAGCTAGCGGTAGGCTATCGCCTAAACGAGATTTCGAACGATATCACCAAAAAGACACCGGCGAGCTTTGAGCCCACCATTGACTACGTGGTCACCAAAGTCCCTCGCTTTGCCTTTGAAAAGTTTCCAGGCGCCTCTTCTACCCTCACCACTCAAATGAAGTCCGTGGGTGAGGCCATGGCGATTGGTCGCACCTTTAATGAGTCCTTTCAAAAGGCGCTGCGATCGCTCGAAACCGGACGGGCGGGCTGGGGCTGCGACGGCCCCGAAAAGCTCCCTACCCTCTCACAAGTCCGCAGCGACTTACGCCGCCCTCATCCCGAGCGCATTTTTGCCATTCGCCACGCCATGCAGCTCGGCCTCACCGTCGAAGAAATTTATGAACTCACGGCCATTGACCCATGGTTCTTAGACAAATTCAAAAAGCTGCTAACTGTCGAGAAATTTATTAAGCGCACGCCCCTGCCGGATCTGACTAAGGCCCAAATGCTGGCCGTAAAGCAAGAAGGCTTTAGTGATAAACAAATTGCCTTCGCCGGAAAAACTACTGAGGATGAAGTTCGAAAAGCGCGTAAAGCGCTAGGCATCGTCCCGGTATACAAAATGGTGGACACCTGCGCCGCTGAATTTGAATCGCTCACGCCCTACTACTATTCCACCTACGAAAAAGAGAGTGAAGTGCTCCCGTCCGATCGCCGTAAGGTGATGATTTTAGGCGGTGGCCCCAACCGTATTGGTCAGGGCATTGAGTTCGACTACTGCTGTTGTCATGCGTCTTTTGCCCTGCAAGATGACGACTATGAAACCATCATGGTCAACTCCAACCCAGAGACGGTTTCGACCGATTACGACACGAGCGATCGCCTGTACTTTGAGCCCCTCACCAAAGAAGACGTGCTCAACATTATCGAAGCAGAAAACCCCGACGGCGTGATTGTTCAATTCGGCGGTCAAACGCCGCTGAAGCTCGCCGTTCCCCTACAGGATTATCTGGAAGCCTCCGCCCTTCGACTCCGCTCAGGGCTCGGTGACACCGATACCTCCCGTGGGCTGAGCGGAGCCGAAGCCCAAACCAGCCTAAACACCAAAATCTGGGGGACCTCTCCCGACGCAATTGACGCCGCTGAAGATCGTGAGCGGTTTGAACAGATTTTGCGTGAGCTGGATATTCGCCAACCGCCCAACGGCATTGCCCGCAGCTACGACGAGTCCTTGGCGATCGCGCAAGGCATTGACTACCCCGTTGTGGTTCGGCCCAGCTACGTCCTCGGCGGGCGCGCCATGGAAATCGTCTATTCCGACGCGGACCTAGAGCGCTACATGACCACCGCCGTACAGGTGGAGCCAGACCACCCAATTTTGATCGATAAGTTTTTAGAAAATGCAGTGGAAGTGGATGTTGACGCGGTGTGCGATCGCACCGGGAAAGCTGTGATTGGCGGCATTATGGAACACATTGAGCAAGCCGGCATCCACTCCGGAGACTCCGCCTGTTCTCTTCCTACCATCACCCTTTCCGACAACGCCCTCGCCACCATTCGCGACTGGACCTACAAGCTCGCCAAGCGCTTACAGGTCATCGGCCTCATGAACATTCAGTACGCCATCCAGGGCGAGCAGGTGTACATCATTGAAGCCAACCCCCGCGCCTCACGCACCGTGCCCTTTGTCTCTAAAGCAACCGGCACCCCCCTCGCGCAAGTCGCCGTTCGCGTCATGTCCGGTAAAACCCTTGAAGAACTCGGCATCACCCACGAAATTAAACCTCCTCACGTCTCCGTAAAAGAAGCGGTGCTCCCCTTCAACAAGTTTCCTGGCACCGATATTCTCCTCGGCCCCGAAATGCGCTCCACCGGAGAGGTCATGGGAATCGACACCAGCTTTGGACTCTCCTACGCCAAGGCCGAACTCGCCGCCGGACAGCAGCTTCCTCGCGAGGGGACCGTCTTTGTCTCAGTAAACGATCGCGACAAAGACGCGGTTATCCCAATCGCCAAAGGCTTCGCAGACCTAGGCTTCACCCTCATTGCCACCAGCGGCACCTACAGCGCCCTCTCATCCAAGGGCATTAACGTCGCGCGTGTCCTCAAAATTCATGAAGGTCGCCCTCACGTCGGCGATGCCCTTAAAAATGAGGAGATTCAGCTCATCCTAAACTCGCCTGTCGGTGAAGCCGCCCAAGAAGACGACAAAATTATCCGCCGAACGGCTTTGGAAAACAAAATCCCCATCATCACCACCATTGCTGGCGCAAAAGCCACGCTAGCCGCCATTACATCACTCCGCGAGAACAAACTACAGGTAAAAGCCCTGCAAGATTATCTGAGCGTCTAAAAGAAAATATGACACTGTTAAAAATATGGCACTGTTAACAGGATTTATTCGAACATAGCCACTACCCTGAAAGCGCCCAAATTTTTGACAGTACAATTTTTCGTGCTCACTGTGCGTCGTTCTCTAACTTTGCATCTCTCTGTGCAAATACTGACTTTGCCGTAGTGATTCCGTTGAGCGCAGCTGGGAAGCCCGCATAAACAGCCATCTGGATAATGACCTCGATGACTTCTTCACGAGTGCAGCCCACGTTCAAAGCACCATGGAGGTGAACTTCTAGCTGTGGCTGCGCACATCCAAGCGCTGTCAACGCAGCGACGGTCGCAATCTCTCTGGACTTCAAATCAAGACCTGGCCGGGTGTAGATGTCGCCGAATGGAAACTCGATAGTGTAGCGAGCGAGGTCAGGGGCAATGTCCTTTAGGCTTTCAATCACCTTCTCTCCAGCTTCACCGTCGATCTCTGTAAGCTTCTGAAAGCCTATCTGATAGCGGTTGCTGTAACTCTCCTGCGGGGAATCACCTTTTTGTTCCTTATGAGGTATGTGCATCGTGCTTGTTCTCCAGTTCCTTATAGTACAGAATCTTCTCATTGAGTACTTTTGCGTTTTGCTCAAGCCCTACTAACTGCCGGGCCACGTGCTGTTGATGTGTTTCAAGTAGCTGTCGCCTTTGGGCAATAGTGCGATCGCCTTGCCGTCGCAACTGTGCAAATTGCTGCATGTCTTTAATTGACATGCCTGTAGCCCTTAAGCGAGTCACAAACTCGAGCCAGGTGATATCTTTGCTCGCGTAGCGACGATGACCGCTAGGAGTGCGGCCCACAGGATTGACCAACCCAACACGCTCGTAATAGCGCAAGGTATAGGCGCTGAGCTGGGTCAATGTTGCAACTTCTTGAATTGAAAGTTCCGTAGCCATGTGGTTACCATAGTTCTTAGAGTGCGCTCTAAGTCAAGTGACGGATTACTTAGCTCATTAAACGTAGCGAAAACTAGGAATCTTGACACTCTCAGATAAAAAAGTAGTGAATTGTTACACATTAAAACCGCCTCTAGCACCGAGCTTTAATAGAGGCAAATAACCACCTTAAAGAGAAAACTCCCTAGCGCCTCAAAAGAGACTCTAGGGAGCAGTAACCTACTCAAACTTTGAAAGGCGCTACCGGTTTGGAGCGTTATAGCGCCTGTAAATTAGGAACAAGGCCAGTCGTTCTATACAAACGACTAATCATCTAATTCCTCGCCAGCTGCCCACCACCGGGAAACTCTGACTATCCAGACCGTAAAGCTGACCCAAACCATCATTATCTCCTTCTTTATTTCCTAGGAATGGCAACTTAGCAATGTTGCTGTTAATTCTGTTCCACTCTACGCTTCGTTACGGCGACGCAGGCGAGCAGCCAACAACCCAAACGCAGCCAAGCCAAGCATGGCACTAGGTTCTGGCACATCTTTCGCTAGGTCACCCGTAAGCGCCACACCATCGTTGGCACACTCTGCAAACAGGTGGGAAATGTAGGAAGCGCTCGGCAACAAAGATCGGTCGAACTTAAAGGTAATTTGTTCGTCGCCTAATGCGTTGAAGTTTCCAAAATCTAGGCCAGCAGCAGCAGCCTCTTGGTCAGTTACAAAGCTAATGTCACCGATGCGATCGCCTTCATCAATTACATTGTTAATCAGCGTATTCTCACCGGTAGTATTGCCCGCATAGTAGCTATACACCGCGTCCTTAGTCTCCAAGTCACCCATCGTCATGGGCTTATCCCAGTTCTTGTAATAGTTTTTCAGCGTGTCGTAGCCTCTGTTTTGCTTACCCACGCTCTTAGCAGAAACATTGCTGTACACGCCAATTTCAGACGCATCAGAATCTGTTCCAGTCGCAAAGTTCACGGCAAACAAGCTCTGATTAGCATTGGCCTCATTAAAAGTACCTCCCGAAAAATCAAAGAACAAGTCTCCCCAACCCACATTGTGGTCAGTGGCATACTGCGACTCAACGCCCGCTAGTGGAAGGTTCGCGCTAATAGAAACGTAAATATCGTCAGTTGTTTCCTTAATCGCTAAGCCTTTGATGTCGTACACGCTGCCGCCCGAGCCGTCACCAATCGCATCAATGCTGTAGTTCCAGCCTTGGTGAAGCGTGCCAGCTTGAGCAGCCTGGGTACTCACAACACCCACAGCAATGGTGCTAGCGACAGTAGTTGCAATCAAAGTAGCTTTGTTCATCATGATTAATCTTTTTGTAGTAGGTGAATGCCCGTTCAGAGTCAAAGTCTGAGTATTTACCCGTACGCAAACCTTTGCTCGCTCTCGGTATAAATAGCTACGCGCTTGTTGTCCTACTGTTGTATTCACGCAGACCCCTCAGTGAGAAGGGTACGTGTGATGACTTCATCTAAAAAGAGATTAATTGGTGAAAATAAAAAAGTCTCAAAAAAAGTCTTTTAGCCTGTTAGTTCTACCCTGAAATTAGGCACTATATATTTTTGCCTGCTTATAGAGATATCCATGCTGACCTGAGAGAAAGCTGCTATATTGCCGACGAAATAAGGACTTCAGAGAATCCGAACGGCTAAGGTTGAGAGTCAAAAACAGAACAACACATGGAGCACACGTCCATACGTGTTTCTGCGCACTCATGTTTTAGCTATGTCAGTAAGTATACTTAAGCAACAACACTGTGACAACGATCACTTGCGAAATAGCTAAAGCAAACAATAACAGATAGATTGTTCAAAAGTTGAACTACTCAGGCAGCTGCCAATAGCTCGCATCAAAGTCAGCCAACTTGTCCAAAATGACATCGGCCTCAGCGTAGAGCGATCGCATCATATGGGCAGCAGGCACCGCCACCACAAACATCCCTGCGGCCT
This sequence comes from Cyanobacteria bacterium J06634_5, assembly GCA_039820525.1. Lineage (GTDB taxonomy): Bacteria > Cyanobacteriota > Cyanobacteriia > Phormidesmidales > Phormidesmidaceae > Phormidesmis. The sequence goes on along the minus strand of JBCBPY010000003.1, from coordinate 91,454 downwards.
TACCTGCCTTCACGCCCGCCGGAGAATCTTCCAACACCAAGCACTCAGTCGGATCAGCGCCCAGCCGATCCGCCGCGACCAAAAAGCTGTCCGGCGCTGGCTTGCTATTCTTTACCGCCGGGTCGCTGCCCAGCACAATAGTATTGAAAATCGCCAGCCAGCCCTGATGCTTCTGTGTTTTTAAATTAAAAGTGACTTCTGCCGAACTCGTTGCGATCGCCTGCGGTACCCCCTTAGCATAAAAGCCCTTCGTCAGCGCCAAAGCTCCCGGCATCGGCTTAGCCTCCGGCAACATATCAAAAATCAGCTCATTCCTAGCCGCCAAATGCTCCTCAGCCGTCAACGGCAAGTCTAGCTCTCGCACCAAAATCTGCGCACAGTCCATCGCCTGACGGCCCATAATCATCCGATGCATAGCCCGCGTAAACGTTTTGCCATAGCGCTCGGCAATCATCTCATTCACGCGGCAGTAAATAGGTTCGGTATCCAGTAGCAGCCCATCAAAGTCATAAATCAGGTGGGTAATTTTTGGCATTGTAGTCAAAAGGCTGGTGAGGGCAACAACTATCGCTTAACACTATCCCACGCTAAGTCACCCTCTCAAGCCCCCAAAAATCTTAAGGCCAAACGCTAAGGCCCTAAAAGCTAATCCCCTAAAATTTAAGACCCTGAAGCTAATCCCTTAAAAACTAAACTGAATGCCTCCCGCAATCACCACACTCTCTCCATCATCTATCACGTCTTCTAGGCGCACATAGGCACCGGGCCCTTTGGCCTCACCCGTGCCCACCGTTTGGGCAACCCGCTCGCCATTGTCATCTACAACAAACTCATTCACTGGCACTACAACAGTCTGACCTGTGGCTGTGGGCAGCAGTTCTGTAATAGGGTCATTGTTTTCATTCGCCAGCGATCGCGTCTGATAAATCGGCACCACATTGCCTGCCGAATCGTAGCGGTAAGCCGCTTCGCGAACCTCTCCAAACGGATGAAAAATCACCTCAGCCCGCCAGCCCGCTTCACCACGACCACGACCCAACACCGCATCGCGAGCAAACAGCTCAGCGCGAACTGTATTCGCCGCTGCTGTCCAAGGCGTATTGCCAAAGTTCAGCACGCCGCCAATCAAAAATTCGCCGCGCAATGGTGAAAAGTTAGGATAGCTCTCAGCCTCTTGAGTGAGCTGCTCATCAGCCCCCAGCACCCGCGAGGGCAATCGCTCAATAGACTCACCTAGTACCACCGAATCCATCAGGGCCTCATCACCGCGCTCTATCCGGGTAGACTCATTCACCACCTGTTGGGAGAGCACAGGTTGCCCGCCGGTTTCAACAGGATTGAATTGGACATTGTCTAACAAGCCGCCTTCATTAATGTCAAAAGTGGCTTCCCCTAAGGTTTCAGAAGCAACGATAGTCTCGGTGGTAATGCTATCAACTTGGGTGAGGGGCGTCATAAAAGTGTTGCGCGATCGCTGCTCTCTAACAATGTCGAATTCCACGGTTTCGGTTAGCTGAGATTGCACCACGCGATCTCGCTGATTCCCAAAGCCACCCATCAACGCACTACCCACATACAGCCCTGCTGCCAGCCGCGTTTCACGATAGGCAGCTTGCCCTTCTATCCCCGGAATCACCGTCTCAGTGAATAGCAAGTTGCCCACCCGCGCATCCACCTCAGAAGCCACCGTCACATCCACCGTCGGCACGGGCTCTCCTCCCGGCTGCTGAGCATACACGCCCTGCAACCCATTGAAAAGTTCCGTCTGCGCATTCCGCCCAGCCAGCGTATCTTCCACGGCATACACATCCGGCATCTCTTGCACAAAATTTTGAAACTGACGATCGGCTGAAATAATGGTGAAGCCACCGTCTGCAATCCTATGACCACTCGCCCCCTTGGTCACAGCGTACTGTTCACCCAGCTGCAAGTCCTGCCCTGCCTGCTGCGGCACCAAAGCATAAATCACCCGAGCCGTCTGCTGGCCGTCTAAGGTCAACGGCGTTTGCGAAAAACCACGCTGAGTCCACTGCGGCACAAACACCATCGAGCCGTCCATATTATCGAGCAGTAAACCACCCACGCTGCTATCGTACGCAGCATTGCCGAGCCCCACTTGTCCCGGCTCCGATGGCTGAACAACCACCTGGCCTTCAGGCAAATTCACAATTCCGTTCACGGCGCTCAAGGCTTCTCCCCGCACCCTTTGCGCCGGAATTTCAGGTACAAACCCCACTAAAGTTTGATCAAAAAACAGGCCCACCGGCTCCAACAAAGCGGGTTCTGCCGAGAGCTGTGCGCCCAGCAGGTTGGCCAATGCACTACCCAGCACATCACTGAGTGAATTGCCCAACATATCTCTCGCGGGCCGATGCGTAGGCGTTAAAAACTGCGTGATGCCGACGGTGGTGGTCACCCCAGCTTCATTGTCAGCCACAAAAGGATTAAATCCAATCTTTCCCGTTAGCAGCGTAGGCGCAGCATTAGGGTTCGCATTCAAAGGGCGCAGCTGACCTGCCAAACCCACACCATCGCTGCCTAGTCGGGCTTCGCTAGCAGCCGTATAGCGATCGTATATCAGCGCTTCGCCCGTCACAGCACTTGCGCCAGTCGCATGTCCTAACGGCAGCACTGACGGTGTTGTCGTCGAATAGTCAACGCTACCGTACTCTCTGGCGACTTCGCGGGTCGTCACAACCTGTTCTATCTCTTGCGTAATCACGTCACTTTCAACAACCTCCTCCTGGCGGAGTTCAGGCGGTAAATCCTGACGGCTCTGCTGCGTATCTGTAGAGGTCTCACCACGGGTTTCTACCGCGATCGCCATCCCCTCACCGCTGGGCGCTCGGTCATACACCCCATCGTTAAAGTCTAGGTCACCGCCGTTCGGCAAGTCTTCAATAATAAACTCACCATCTTCAGCAAAATAAATGCCCGACTCTGTTGGCGGCGCGCCATTTTCTCGTAAGTTCAACACCCGCAGCACCACCGTCTCATCACCCCCGTACGAGGCGGTAAGCTGGGCGCTATCGGGCAGCGGCTGCTCATCTGGGCCAGTAGTGACTCGGTCACCCCGGACAAAAACAGCCTCACGACTTACAACCTCGCCACTCTCATTGATCACGCTGACCTCAATGCCCTCACCAAACGCATGGCCACCAGGGCGATAGCGCAAACTAAAGTCCACATCTACAGCCAGCGACTCCGGTGCCAGATCAAAGCTAGAAAAAGTCTCATTATCGCCAGTCGCCTCGGCCAGTGAGTCTTCAATAAAAGGAATATCTGTTCTAATTTCAATGCTGTTCGGAACCTGCTGATTGGTCTCTACTGGCAGCGGGACGCCTTGCTCCACGGTCTCTGGCAAAATGCTCGGCAGGGGAATATTAGACTCATTTTCCAGCGCCCCTGATCGAATATCAAAAGCGTTGTTATCCACCTCCACCGAACCGTCCAGATTGCGACGAACAGTGCCTACTGGCAGCTCAGGGGCAAGCTCAGCTGAAGATTGAGCATGGGCTTTAGTTGCTAAAACATTGAGCGAGATTGCCAACATGCAACCTGTTGCAATCTCACTTCGTAGCCATTTGAGACGAGGCGTTGTCTCGGATGTTTTGCTGGCTTTTGGACTGGCTTTTGGACTGGCTTTTAGGCTGGCTTTTAGGCTGGGCGTCCATGAGCACAGGGCATCCCAGAAACAAAATATACTGACTACCGGACTACCTTCAGAGACACAATCGTTCATAGCAAACTAGGGTATTAAACCGTTTTCATCAAAAAAGCGGATTAGAAAAGAATCAAGAAAAGTTGATAACTATTGCGTAATAGTAGTGAGTTTCCAGATAAAAATAACGACTTCAAATCACTGATCTACGTAAATATACTGATTTACAAAAAGCAACAAAAGCCAGGTTCCCCGTCAGTAAAGAATCTTGATAATTAGGAAGAAAATATAAAAAAACCTTGTAAGTGTTCATAACACTGAACACTTACAAGGTTTGGTCCCGTTTTGGGAGGTATCTAATTGTGAACCAACTTAATTCAGCTAATAAATCAGAATATGCTCCACTATGGCTGAAAATCTAGAGTCAATTTTGAGCATCAACTGGCTCCTCTACTCAAGTGCTCTACAGTCAAGAACTTTAGTCAAGAACTTTGCAGAAAAGCCAGTCGGCATCGACCACCGCCAGACTAGAATGACAGCTGCAAACCACCGGCAACAACAACACCTTCATCATCATCAAAAGCGTCTTCAACGCGGATGTAGATGCCAGGGCCCTTAGCTTCGCCGGTACCTACAGTCTGCGCAATGCGATCGCCATTCGCATCGAGTGCAAACTGGTTCACCAACAAGTCCACCTGCTGACCGTCAGGAGATGTCAAGGTTTCAACAACCTGCTGACCGTTGGCATCTCGCACGGCTTCGGTTTGGTACACCGGCACTGCATTGCCCGCCTCATCGTACTGATACGCCTCGCGTTGCACTTCACCAAAGGGGTGGAATGTCGCCTCCGCGCGCCAGCCCACTTCCGAACCGTTACCGCCACGCCCAATCACGGTGTCTCTAGCAAATAGCTCAGCGCGAACCGTATTCGCCGCATCAGACCAAGGCGTATTGCCAAAGTTGAGCACGCCGCCTAAGGCAACTTCACCTTGCACAGAAGAAAAGTTTGCGTAGCTCTCTGATTCTTCTGTAGTTTCTCTATCTAGCTCAATCATGTCGGAGCTGAGCAGTTCAATCGTTTCAGTGGTCTCGGAGCTAATCAACACTTCCTCACCGCGAACGATGTTGCGCTGCTCGTCAATCACATCGCTTCCAATTACGCTTTGGGTGCGATCGCTCTCAATAAACCGCACATTGGTGAGCGTTCCGTCCCTAGCAATATCAAAGAAAGCTCTACCATCGGCCCGTGTTGTTTCAGTGCTACGCGTAGTCACACTGTCGGTTTGCAACAGCGGCGTCATGTAGGTGTTCACCGTCTGCCGAGTGCGTAGTTCGCTAGTAATGCGGTCCATTTCAATCGCGGTCCGGCTCACCTCATCGCGCTGATTGCCAATCCCACCGGTGAGCGAGCCACCCAGGTAAAAGCCAGCGGCACGCGTCGTCTGAGCATACGCACTTTGGCCAGGCTCAGCCGCAATCACCTCAGTAGGAAATAGCGTATTGCCCACCCGAGCATCTGCTTCAGCCGCCAGCCCGACGTCAACTGTCTGCTTTCTAGGCCCACCGACTTCCTCAGCGTACACACCCTGCAAGCCGTTGAACAACGTCGTCACTGCGTTTTGCCCAGCGACAGTATCTTCTACCGCATACACTTCTGAAGTCTCTTGAACAAAGTTCTGAGGCTGCCTATCTGCCGAGATAATCGAGAAGCCACCGTTAGCAATTTGGTAACCGTCAGCCCCTTCGATCACGCCGTAAGTTTCACCCAGCGCTAGGGTTTGCCCAGCTTGTTGTGGCACCAATGCGTAAATCACGCGCTGAGCCTCACCCGCAGCCAGAGTAATCGGCGCTTGCTCGTAGCCCGCCTTAGTCCACTGAGGCATAAAGCTGAAGTTACCCGCCGCATCTTCAATCAACAATCCACCGACGTTATCGGTATAGGCCGCATTGCCCGGGCCCACTCGCTGCGCATCTGCGGGCGTAATCATCACCGGCTGGTCAGCGGGCAAATTGTAAATGCCGTTGACCGAAGCCAGCTGGTTACCCATCACGGTTTCTTCTGGCGTTGCGGGCACATAACCCACCATGCGGCGATTGTTCAACAATCCACCCGGCTCAACCAGGGGCCGGCCACCTTCGGGGTTTTCAATCACGTTGCCAAAGGCATCTTGGGCAAGGCGATGAGTGGGGTTCAAAAACTGAGTGACGCTCAGCGTACCGGTGAGGCCCGCTTCGTTATCACTGACAAAAGGATTAAAAGTCGCATTGCCCGAGAGCAGTGTGGGAGGCACGTTAGGGTTGTTAAACAAAGGCTTAAGCTGACCGGTGATACCCAGGCCATCACTACCCGCACGGATTTGCGCCGCGCCAGAATACTGGTCGTACACTAAGTGCTCACCCTCATCAGTGGTTGCACCCGTTGCATGGCCCAAGCGAGTGGGAACCGTATCTGGCGTTTCAATCGCGCCCCAGTCTCGCTCTTCTTCGGTCATGGCGTCGGACTCGGCCACAGTTTCAAGAATGTCCTGTTCAATCACCGCTTCTTCGCGCATTTCAGGCGCTAGTGGCGCTTCAGTCGTCACCGTATCTTCCGAGACTTCATCGCGCTCTTCAGTGGCGATCGCCGCACCGCGTCCGCCGGTAATTTGCACGTAGTTACCATCGTCAAAGTCGAGGTCACCACCGTTTTGCATGTCTTCGACAATGAACTCACCGTCAGCATTAAAATAGATGCCAGATTCTTTGGCGTCTTGGCCGTTCTGTCGTAGGTTGAGCACGCGCAGCTCAACTTTTTCATCTTCACTATAGGTCGCACTCAGGCTAGAGGCTTGAGGCAACGGCTTACCATCGGGGCCCACTGTCACCCGGCGGCCGCGCACAAACGTAGACTCTTGGCTCACCGCTTCACCGTTAGCGTCATAAACGGTAATTTCAATCCCTTCACCATAAGCATGAGAGCCTTCGCGCTGGCTTAGGTCAAAGTCAGTCGTCAGTTCTACAGACTCAACCGTGTAGCGAGTGCCTGCGGCCTCATCAGCGATTTCATCGTTAAAAGCCTCGTTGATGTACTCAATATCAGGGGTAATTTCAATGGTGTTAGGGGCGAGCTTGCCGTCTATAACAGGCTGTGCCATCCGCTCGCGAGTTTCTTCAGGCAGTGATGCCGGTAAGGGCACAAACGATTCATTCTCCAACGCACCTGTTTGGATATCAAAAGCATTGTTGTCAATTCTCACTTCGCCAGTAGCGGCGTTGTAGTCAATATTGCCAGCAGTTTGAGCCATGGCGCCTTGTCCGCTAAGGGCAACGCCACCAGTGGCCATCAATACAGCAAGGAGGGCAGCCGCAGCGCGATCGCCACCGAGCACATAACCAGACTGAAGATTACTAGAAGCTGTGGAATCGGAAGCAGTACTTTGAAAAGAAGAGGTTGTTGGCAGAATGTTCATGGGGGGCACCTGAAATATATGTGGCTAATTTTCAAAACGGGGGTTGTAGTTCGTCAGAAAAGAAATCAGATAAAGAAATCTCTTTCTCATCTCTGCAACAATCCTACTGACCATCTCTCACCCAAAACAACAGCTTTTCTGCAAAGACTCTTGCCAAATTACATGAAGACAATACTTGATATGACGCCAAAATCCTTTCATACAGCGGTTTTGGCGTCATATCACAAAGCAAATATAAATCTCTTCTAAAGCGAAAACCTGTGCCAGTACAACAATTGGATGCAAAGCTATAGAACCCTGAAACCCTTGGTATAACTGAGTCTTAGCCCTGCTTTAAGCAACTGTAAATCAATTATCGTTTATGTATAGTTTTCAAGAGGATAACGACAAAAACAAACAGAAAAAACAACAGGATTTTAGTCACCCGCTATCGCTGCTGTGCCGGTGATCTCAGCGGCACCTTCGCAAACAAATCACACTTTTCATACTTTTTCCGGTACAGCTTCACTTTTTCTTTGTTCAAAGCGTTCAAACTGTCTTAAAACCTTTGTGCCACACTCAATAAGTGGCTAATAGTGAAAACTATTTATGACCTTCGACAGATTTTCAACAGTTACGCATTCGTTGAACAAACCTTTGAAAACAGGGCAGACCCAAGGCTAATTTAAAACTGGCGACCGCAGCGGGGAAACCCTAAACCCCTTTCACACCAGTCATTTCAAGCTTCGTTTTACCAATATTTTACCTAGTATAGCGATACAACAACTTTGTGACAATGCTCGAAGCGGTCAGCGATGGGTTAATTGTTTCGTTAAAGTGAAAGCCTCAAACTCTATTAGTTTCGAGGCTTTTGTCTATTTTCGCCAAAAACTACAACAGAGTGTAATTCTATGCCAGTGACGCAACTGGTTTCTTCGCAGCTTTTTTGCAGTTTTGCGGCCACTGATACCGTTGCTTTATGATTTTCCTTAGAAAATAAAAAGGATGAGCCACAAAACAAGTGGCTGCATCCCTTTTACTCGGTCTTATTCATTGCGTTTCAAACGCTGCTCATGCCGTCAACGCAGCTTACGCCGCTGGCACCCACACCGATACCGACCCCGCCTCACAGCGAAAATCCGCCCAGCCCTCGTGATTCGTGGTCACAGCCTCTGCAATGTGCTCTGTCGCATCCACGTAGACTTGGTTTGGCGTGCTAACTTCCATCCACTTACTGCCCGCGTCTCCATTACTGAGCACCACAGCCATCCCGCCAGGATGCGCGTCATCGCCTAGCCGCGTCCAGCCAATCGTGTTCGCATGGTCAAAGTAGTCGTACTGTGGGCCATAGGCATGCGATCGCCGCACCTGCAAAAATTTATCAATCAGCCATTGATGGCTATCCAACCAAATCTCATACTCACCGCCGTCCTTACCCGTATCTTTGTAATGCGCGCCATAGTAGTCGGCATAGAACACACAGGGATAGCCCTGCTCCCGCAGCAAAATCAGCGCATAGGCCAACGGCTTAAACCACGCCTCCACCACAGACTCCAGCGACTGCAACGGCTGCGAATCGTGATTGTCTACTAGGGTCACCGCCAGCGCAGGCTGATCTTTCACCAGCGTATTATCAAAAATTTGGCGCATGTCGTAGCCGTTGCCCGCCTTTGCCGCCGCCGCAAAGTTGTAATGCAGCGGCGCATCGAACAGGGCAACATTCCCGCCCGTGGTTTCAATAAAGTGATGCAGCGCCTCAATCTGCGCAGACCAATACTCCCCCACCGCAAACAGCGATTTACCACTGGCCGAGCGCACATGCTTTAGCCACTCTGGGAAAAAGCCCGCCCGCACATGCTTCACCGCATCAAACCTGAAGCCATCAACGTTCGTGGTCTCCACATACCACTCCCCCCACTTATTCAGCTCTGCTTGTACCGTTGGGTTCGTCGCATCCACATCACACCCCATCAAATAATCAAAGCTGCCTTTCTCCAGGTCCACGTCGGTATCAAACGCCTTCCCTTCAAACAAGTACACTGCTTCAAAGCCGCCCTGCTCGTAGGCGTTGTAGTCCACCGCGTCAAAGTGCTCAGCACGCCACTCCATGTCAGAGTACTTGCCTTGCCGCCCTGGAAACGTAAAGTGGGTCCAGGCTTTAATCGTCACCGGATCGCCAATCGGCTGATGCCGATCCCCCGGTGCAAAAGGGGTTGCCACCACGTCTTCCTGCTCGTCTGCGCCCAACCGATGGTTAAGCACCACATCGGCATACACCTCTATCCCGGCCTGCTGCGCCGCTTTGATAGCCTCTGTATACTCATCATGCGTGCCGTACTTAGTGCGCACCGAGCCCTTTTGATCAAATTCGCCTAGGTCGTACAAGTCGTACACGCCATAGCCCACGTCGCAGCCCCCACCGGTGCCTTTGTAGGCAGGCGGCACCCACACGGCGGTAATCCCCGCTGCCGCTAGGTCCTTGGCTTTAGTGGCCAATTCAGTCCACAGTGTGCCATCTGGCTCGTTATACCAGTGGAAATATTGCATCATTACGCCGTTAGGTGCACCCATATATAAAATCTCCTCTGAGGAAATACTGACGGGTCCATAATAGTAGGCAGCGAAAAACGCTTGTGTCGTCTACCATCGCTAGGCCATTACCCATGAAGCCACGGACACCTATCCAGCTTGAAAAAGCCGTCGAGTCATTAAAACCCAGGGTTGCTGACGCCTTCCGAGCACGCCCCCTGTCACCCACCCTTTCACCGATTCCACCTCAAAGCACAAGCGCCACGCTTCGCAACATCGCCACGCTTTTCATCAGCACTCGCCTTGTGCTCATCCTCGTTGGCTGGCTAGCGCGCACATCCTTGCCCACTAGCTATGGTAAGCAGGTCAGCTGGTCGCCCCATCTATGGTTAGATCTTTGGGGCGTATGGGATTCGGGCTGGTACATGAACATTGCCCAAAATGGCTATTCCACTGAGGTATTCACAGCGCAGTTTCCTGAACAAACAAACTTCGCCTTTTTTCCGCTCTACCCACTGCTAATGAAAGGCCTCGGCAGCCTCATCAACGACCCTTACCTTGCAGGCTTATTCATTTCCAACAGTTGCCTGCTCATCTCGGCCTATTTGCTCTACCGGCTAGTAGAAGCCGAGGCTAATCGCAACATCGCCAGGCAAGCCGTCAAGTATTTGTTCTTGTATCCGGTGTCGTTCATTCTTTCAGGCGTCTTCACCGAATCGCTGTACTTATGCCTGAGCCTGCTGTGCTTTTGGCTAGCGAGGCAGCAGCGCTGGAGGCTAGCCGGTTTTTCAGGCATGTTACTTTCTGCCACCAGGCCCCTGGGCGTGCTCATACTGCTGCCACTATTTATAGAGTATTTGCAGCGTCCTCGGGTCAAGTCCGAAGCTGCACAGCGACAAGGCTTTGACGATAGGCCCCCGCTGTTGGGCTGGCGCTGCCTATGGTTGTTGTTAATTCCTTTAGGGCTCTTAGCCTTTTGCGCCTACAACTATCGCGCCACCGGCGATTTTCTCTTTTTCAAAACGAATCAGGCGGCTTGGAATCGAGAGTTTGGCAATCCGCTGGTCGTGATGTGGGAAGCGTTGAAAGTAGGCGTGAGTGAGCCCAGCTTCAAAAAGCTGTTGGAAGTTGCCTTTGGGAGTACGACGCTAGTCGGGCTCACTGTTTTTTATAAAAGGATTGGGCTGGCTTATTGGCTGCTGGGCGTGTATTCGCTGGTGATTCCGCTGTCGTCAGGGATTGCGTCTCAGCCTAGGTTTACCCTGGCGGTGTTTCCTCTATTTATTGTTTTGGCGTCGCTGAGTCAGCGGCGGCAATGGAATGTGGGGTTGATGGTTGGGTTGGGGTTGTTGCAGGGTGGGTTAATGGTGTTTTGGTGTACGGGGTATGGGTTGGTGATTTAAGGGCGATCGCTCTCAACCATTCATCCAAATCAACGCCAGATTTTTTTGAGGAGCTTGGCGATAGGATTGCGAGTAGGCTTTGTGTTTAAGCGCGATCGCGTTGCCTCCAACCATTGCTGCGTCGTTTTTGTCGAAGGATGATTATTTCCTAATATTCTCTCCTTTATTGCCAACGACTCAATAAACCATGGATTTGCTTTTGCATAATCGCCTTGAGCATAATATAAAGCCCCTAAGTTGTTGAGGCTCGTTGCCACATCGGGGTGCTCCTCACCCAGCAGCTTCCGCCTTTGCGCCAAGGCTTGTATGTACAGCGGCTCTGCCTCTTCATAACGGCCTTGACTTTCGTATAACCCTGCTAAGTTGTTGAGGCTCGTTGCCACAGAGGGGTGCTCCTCACCCAGCAGCTTGCGCCATAGCGCCAAGGCTTGTAAGTACAGCGGCTCTGCCTCTTCATAACGGCCTTGACTTTCGTATAACTCAGCTAAGTTGTTGAGGCTCGTTGCTACAGAGGGGTGCCCCTCACCCAGCAGCTTCCGCCTTTGCTCCAACGCTTGTATGTGCAGCGGCTCTGCCTCTTCATAACGGCCTTGACTTTCGTATAAATTAGCTAACCAACCAATGCTACTGATGTAATCTTCGCTGGGTTCGTCTTTCTTTGCTAAGGCAGCGGATTTTTCTAGGTAGATTGTTGCTTTCTCAATTTCTTCTACATAGTTTTGCGCCGCACCGTCACGTAGCCGCGCGGCATAGGCTTTTCCCACTTGTAAATACAAGCTCGCCAGCAGCGGACTATCTGGCGACTTTGCTTCTGTATCGGCTATCAAAGCTTCTAAGTCAGCGACAGGAAGAGTTTCTCCTACCTCCTCTGGCAAATTCAGCTTGAAGTAGCTATCACTATCAAGCCTATCGACAGCGATCGCACTTCTTTTAGGCGATACAAACCGCACCACATCCTGCCGCCAGCTCCAAAAGTCCGGAGCCCTGCGCCCCAAAGACTTCTGCATAGAATAGGTAATCCACAGCACCATCGCATACGGTAAAGATCTCAGCCCCTCCCGCGTCCACTGCAAATACCCAAAAAACTCTTCCTGTTGCGACTTCTCCTCCCCAAACCGCAGTGAAAAAAGCTGCTCACTGCCCAGCAACGTCATCACCGCAGGCACCCCAGGCTGCAACGCCTCATCATCTTCAACCACCTGCGCAATCATGCCTTTTATATTCGGCTCATCCTTATCTATCGTCAGCCGATAGTGCCGAAACTCAGGCGACAGCTCTTCCTCGTACCGCGAAATAATCTCTTTTTTCAGCTGCGGATCATCACAAACAGCAATAAAAATCCCCAACCGGCTCCCGTTGGCCTCAATGCCCACCAGCAAATCTTCTAAAGCATCTTCATTTTCAGGAGAAAGTACCGTTTTCACCATAGTCAAGCTGCTTGCTCTTCACCCAGTACACCCTTCAGCACCAGCAAGTCTTTAACAACAGGATGCAAGTCATACCAAACTTCCCCGTTACGATATTCCAGCGCATATAAGCCATGTAGCAAATCCAAAAAAGTTTGATCCTTAGGATCTAACGGCTCAAACTTCTCATAAGTCTGTTTGAGTATTTCGTAGTCGGCTTTGCCTAAGGGCACCTCAAAATCTAATCGAATATCTTTAACGGCCTGCTCAAATACGGCCTCATCTATTTTCACCGCATCTGGATCGCGCTCTCGCCGCACTCGCCTCAAGCAAATTCGACAACACCGATTAGTTAGCCGAATCAGCTCTCTCAACACGCCACCGCTTTTTAGCACTAGCTTGTTTGCAATGCCAGAGTCTATAAGTTCCGAAGGCACTCTCTTATTCAGCAACCTGCACAACAAATCGTGGTTCTTAGGAATAGAAACAACGTCATCTTCCCGAAAGTCTCGTTGTTTATAGAGCTTCATTACCGGCATTTCAACAATCTGATTGTCAGATTCAGTAATCATGGTTGCTTGCAAGGCCTTATTCCTTAGCGAAGCCATCGGCGTTGTGTAAATAATACGAAACCCAGGAGAAAACAGCGTCTTAATATGATCGCCATATAGCTCACGGACAACGCCTAAGTCCAACTTATCCAAGTCGTCAATAATCACCAGTATTTTCTTGTCACTGGCATTTTGAATGGCCGCAGCGATCGCATTAATTTGCATCACCAGCTCAGACACCTTCGGCTCAAACTCTAGCTTCAACTCATTGCGAACCTTGGAAGACACCTTCAAATTGTTCTTAATAATCGTAAAAAGGTTAAATTTCACTTCCCCTTCCGCACTAGCTTCCTGAATATTTGTCTGCGTTTTCACAGCAAACCATTCTTTAAAGGCTTTTTTGGCAGACGCTGAGATAGTCACATCTCGAATCTCAGCCGACTCCATCATATTGACTGCGATCGCAAACAACACATTGATGTAGTTAACATCCGACATCTCAATCGTGTCAGCAATAGAAAACGACACCACGAAAAAGCCCTGCTGCTCACAGTTCTTCGCAAACTGAGCTAGCAAAGTAGACTTCCCACAACCCCTATGTCCGGCAAAGATAGTTTTGCCATCTTCGGTATCATCGTCCTCTATCAGTTGCTCTAAGTCATCTATGACATCCGCACCATACTCCACCCAAAATTCAGCCAGCGCCCGTTCCTCTACCAGCGGCGACAAATTGAGATTAGAGTACGCCTTTTGAAAGGCTTCTTTGCGAGTAACCATAGCCAAATAGCTCGCCAAATAGCGAAAATAGTCGAAGGCAATCAGCCTCACATTACTACCATTCTCTATGCAGTGACTACTTTTGACACGCTTTCTGCTCAGCGCACAGCGCTGCATACGCTCTCTAAACGCTTCAGCCCTTATAATTAAGGTATCTGCAAATGCGAGGACCAGCACTATTAGCAAGGCTTCCAAAAATTGGTCAGATGACGAAATTCATCAAAAAATAGGCCAAATCACCTCGCAATTTAGCATCTTAGAATGTATTGACTGCGCTAAAGCCATCCGGCGGTGGCTACGCCAGCAAGGCATTTCTGGCAAAATACTCAAACTCAAGACTCAAAATGGTGAGGACTACATCCTGAGCGACAGACTTGAAAAACTCGGGCTTAGTCAGTCCATCACCACTAACGGTCAGCACTTTGGAGTAGAAGTTCGGGGACAAGTTTTTGATAACCTTGCAGAACAAGGTCAATCTCGTGAGAAATGGGTGCAGGATTTTAGATGCCATAGCAAACAATTTATCGTGACAGAAATTGAGAGTTGGTAACTCAAGGAGCAAAAGTATGGAAGATATCTTTGGGCTTTTGAAGAGGATCAATAAAGAGCCGGGACTGTATTTAGGAACGCCTTCTGTGACAGCCTTACGTCACTTTCTAGTCGGCTACAAATTCGCTCGCCAAGAACTCAACATCATGCCGACAGAAGCAGAACTTGACTTCTATCGTGAATTTCAGCCTTGGCTCCAGCGTCATTTTCAGTTTCAAACAACCAACGCCTGGGACAAAATCTTACTCTTTAAATACCTCGACGAAACGACTGCATTTTCAAACTTCTTTAAGCTCTTAGATCTATTTCGTCAGCGAGAAAAACAGCAAGAGATTGATCCTTTCTTTCAAGATGATGCACTAGCAACACCTAGCCAGGTTGCATAGCCGCTATCATTTTCTACTCCGTCAGGCAAAGCGCCTAACCTACAAGACACTTTCTACATGCTCCCCACCATCCAAAAAATCGCCACAAAGCTCGCCCCTCGCCTCATCGAAATCCGCCGCCACATTCACGCCCATCCCGAACTCAGCGGCCAAGAATACAAAACCGCCGCCTACGTCTCCGGCGTCCTTTCCTCCTGCGGCTTCCACGTTCAAGAAATGGTCGGCAAAACCGGCGTCGTCGCCGAACTCCCCGGCAAAGCCGAACCCAACGGCAACGTCCTCGCCATCCGCACCGACATGGACGCTTTGCCCATCGCCGAAAAAACAAACCTCCCCTTCGCCTCCAAAAGCCCCGGCATCATGCACGCCTGCGGCCACGATGCCCACACCACCGTCGGCCTCGGCACCGCCATGATCCTCGCCGAACTCGCCCAAACCCACGACACCCCCTTCCCCAGCACCACCCGCTTCCTCTTCCAACCCGCCGAAGAAACCGCCCAAGGCGCAAGGTGGATGATCGAAGATGGCGTCATGAAAGACGTCGCCGCCATCTTTGGCGTCCACACCTTTCCCTCCATTCCCGCAGGCGTCATCGGTCTGCGCCAAGGCCCCCTCACCGCTGCCGCCGACGATCTTGAAATCACGATCTCCGGCGAATCTGGCCACGGCGCACGCCCCCACGAAGCTGTAGATGCCATTTGGATTGCGGCCCAAGTCATCACCCAGCTCCAGCAGGCTATCAGCCGTACCATCAATCCGCTCCACCCCGCCGTCATCACCATCGGCAAAATTTCCGGTGGCCGCGCCTCTAATGTCATTGCCGACCAGGTGACCCTCACCGGCACCGTGCGATCGCTCCACGCCGACACCCACGCCATGCTCCCCCAGTGGATAGAAGGCATCGCCACCGACATTTGCCAGCTCCACGGGGCCACCTGCAAAGTCACCTACACCCGCCGCTGCGCCTCCGTACTCAACGATATAGATCTCACCAACCTAGTCGCAGGCTGCGCCACAGAAGCCTTTGGCCGCGATCGCATCCAGTGGATAGCCGACGCCTCCATGGGCGCAGAAGACTTCGCCAACTACACTGACATCGCCCCCGGCACTATGTTCCGCCTTGGCGTCGGCTTCTCCAATCGCAGTATCAACCATCCCCTCCACCACGCCCAGTTCGAAATTGATGAAGATGCGCTGCTCACAGGCGTGGTAACCATGGCCTACAGCGCGTCAAAGTACTGGCAAAAAGTAGCAAGCGAAACGGCCAAAAGCCTGTGAGAACAACGAGAATTCACCCTATCTTAAACAAGCCCAAAGCACCTATTTCTCGTCCAATATCCTCCCCAGAGTGTTAAATAAATTACAGATCTCGCTCCATAGGTGCAAGCAGCAACTACATTTTTAGTGTTGAAATACACCTATCGTTAAGTAAGGAGCATGGAAACACCATGACTTTCTTTCAGCGCTCTCGTCGCTGGCTCACCGCCCTCGCTCTCGTACTGCTCCTCACCGTCTCTACGACTGCCTGCTCATCGGCAACCACTACGGCACCAGCCGGTAGCAGCGTCAGCTACAGCCAGCTAGAGCGAGGCAACTCCGCTAAAGGCCAAGAATACGGCGACTGGGTGATAAACGCCGCCCAAGGCCTTATTTCCGACGCCTACGTGAGAGACAACAACAAACTCGGCGTCG
Organism: Cyanobacteria bacterium J06634_5; assembly: GCA_039820525.1. GTDB lineage: Bacteria > Cyanobacteriota > Cyanobacteriia > Phormidesmidales > Phormidesmidaceae > Phormidesmis. Next base: position 75,072 of record JBCBPY010000003.1, on the reverse strand, counting down.
TGATTTCTAACGATGTAGAACCCAGCGAAGTCAGAGACTTATCCAAGTCACTGTTGCTTGGGTTTCGCCAAAGCTTCCCCGACAAAGACCTCCAGGTCCTCATGTACGCCCCAGACAAAGAGCTGATTCTCACAGCAGACTACGACTCACAGTCTGGCGAAGTAGAGTACACCACCCCTAGCTAGTCTGTTTCCTAGCGAACTCATTAGCGAACGAATCAGCGGTTTTTGTCCAGCAATGTTCAGTCAAACATTGCTTAATTAATCACTGACTTGCAGCTCAACCCACAGAGACAACCTAAAAAGAAAGTCTCAAAGAGACTTAAACAAAACAAGACTTACTCATTTTGGAGTGTGCCCCCATGTCAACTAGCGATAAGTACAAGCGCGAGATTATGAAAGATCTCGCCGCTGGCAACAAAGAGATTTTAGAACCCAACGGCAACGACGCTACCGTTGAAAAATACAGCAGCTTCGATGACTTTGCCAACCGATCGTCTCGCGATGAGCGCCACGGTCTTATTAGGCGCTCCTTTCATCCTGAGAATGTTCCCGCCGCTCAGATGGACCCCGAGCTAAAAAAAGCCATTGAACAAATCAAACCCAACGAGCGAGATGATGTCGCCCGCGAGTTTTTTAAGCATCTAAAAGAGAGAGGCTTAAGCGACAAAGATCTCGAAAGACAGCTAGGACTCTCAACACACCGTCCTCGTAAAATGAATGCCGACGATGTGGGCAAACTTGCATCCTTTGCTTACACCGCTCACCCCGACATCTTCCACGAGGTGCTCGCCGACCAGCCTGCTATTCTGAAGTTTTTAAGCAACCCTTTGGTCGGCGCAGCCCTCGGCGCGATCGCCTCCAAATGGCTACGCAAATAAAACACCCCGTTTATCGCATTAGCCAACCACACATAGGCTAAGAATAGTCTGAGAAAAAAGGTGCTCGAACGCACCTTTTTTCGTAGGCAGCGCCGGTAAACTTTAGAATAAATATTCTTGTTTTATCCTGGTACTGCCATGCAACTCCTTTCCTCCTTACTGCAAAGCACCGCTATGGCCAGCACCGTAAATCAAGACGCGACTCCATCCTTTCTCCTCATGGCAGCAGGCAGCCTTGCCGCCCTTGCCTACGGTGGCATTTGTGTCGGGCTTTACTTCAACCAACGAAAACTCATTTTTAAGCCACAGCAGCTCGTGCTCCGCACCCCTGCCGATATCGGCCTGGCTTACGAAGAAGTCTGGATTCCGGTCTCTAGTCAAGACAAGACCGGTCAAACTGCCGGTCACAACGTTGGCAAACTCAACGGCTGGTGGCTGCCCAATCCCAAAAGTGATCGCACGCTTCTATTTTTTCACGGCAACTACGGCAACATCAGCCACAACCTAGAGCGCATCCAGTTTCATCACAGTCTGGGCTTTTCGGTTCTGGCCATAGACTACCGCGGCTATGGCAAAAGCCTTGGCGACGGCCCCAACGAACAAGCCGCCTACGCCGATGCTGAAGCCGCCTGGGCTTACCTTACCCAGAACCGTCAAATTGAACCAGAGACCATCACTGTCTTTGGCCATTCCCTAGGCGGTGCGATCGCCATCAATCTTGCCCTCCAGCATCCCAGCATGGCCCGCCTCATCGTCAAAAGCTCCTTCACCTGCATGAAAGATGCCGTCCACGCCAAAAAGCTCTATCGCCTCTTCCCTGTAAACCTCCTCCTCACCGAGCACTTCCACTCCCTTAGTAAAGTTAAAGACTTACAGGTTCCCGTGCTCTACATTCATGGCGACCAAGACCCAGATATTCCTGCCCACATGAGTCAGCAGCTGTACGACGCCTCCTATGAACCCAAGCAGTTATGGTTTGCGCCAGGTGCAAACCATAACGATATCAGCACAGTTCAGGGGGACAGCTATGCAGCGGTCGTTCAGTCTTTTTGTCGGGAACATCAGCTACAGCCCACTTAGAAGCCCCTAAGCACCCAAAATGACCCAAAGATCCTAAGAAATAGAACCGAATCGAACAGAACGCCAAGGCTACTGTTTGGCGATCGCTTTTTCACTGGGCTTTTCACTGGGCTTTTCACTGGGCTTTTTTAGCCGAGTTGTTTGAACAGGGGCTTTTCTCGCGGACCTAGCCACCTTAAGATGATTGGATAGCGGCTGCTTCCAGCCCATCGCCAGGACTATAAATAGAAAATAGAAATGATAGCTTTCCAAGTAGTGATCAACGGCAAAGCAACCTACACCGTCAGCTCCCAAAGCATCGCAAACGTCATGGCAACCATTCGAGGAGACTCAACTATCAATGGCAAAGAGCCCCCTATGCTCGATATTGGCAGCCTGACAGAAGAACACGCCCACATTACCTGGTCAAGGCAATCGTTAGAAGTCGGCGACCAAATCACCATTAACGTCGTAGATGTGCCCGCCTCCGAAATCACAGAGCCTGTTGCCGTCAGACAAATAGACCCTGAACTGATAGAGCTAGAACAGCGCACCCATTACGAACAGCTCAAAAAACAGTACGAAAACAGCTAAAAAAATAGTGACCACGCCAGTTTTGGAAGGTCACTCTAGTTGTCGTTCTGTCAATACTGTCTGTAAATACTGTGGCAATGCTCTCTTGGTTTCAAAGGTATTCGAAGGTTGTTGTAGCCCTCATTAGAGGGCGATTGCAGCCACAACAATCTTTCAAGAAAAACCTACCCGCTGCGACCAAACCCGGTTTGGCAGAACAAAAACCTGCTGCCAAGACACTCTCCCCAGCGACAGCAAACGACCTTGAGCGAGAAATTCGACTGGGCCGAAAGTTCTCCATGGCTGAAGCCTTGGGCCGTGAAGGCGGCAGCTTTATGAAGGGCGAATCCACCATTCCGCGTCCCTTAAGGGCAAAGCACATCATCAACCAGTTCATTACCCAGCATCTGCGCGATCCAAGCAGTGCCCTTTCCACCACGCTGCAAACCTGGACAAGCAACGACATTCGCGTCAGCAAACAGCTCGATACCCCCCTCATCGCCCTCGCACAAATTTTAGAAAGCCTTTTGGGTGAAGCGGTTACCTTTAGCGAATTTTCTCGGCAAGTGGCGATCGCACAATCCCACATCACGGGCGATCGCCCCTACTTTCAAGCGCCTGGCAGCGAGCCCCACCCCAACGCCGACTACACCCATCAAACCATTCAAACCGAACTATTAGAACTCCTAGCCACGCTCGAAGCTCGCTAAAGTCCTTCGCCCCAGCCTTTACGCCACTGCCTTTACGCCACTACCTTTACGCCACTGCCTTTACGCCCCAGAGCTTCATAAACCCTTACGCCACTGCCAACTGGCTCGTCACCGTGCCGTACAGCGTATCTCGCTGCCGTGCCGGACGCCCTAGCGATGTAATTGCCCCAATCAAAGCTGCCTCACTTTGGCACGTCCCACCCGTGGCCCCTGCCATAGACGTAATATGCTCCTCCATCAAAATGCCGCCAATGTCATTACAGCCCCAGCGCAATGCCTCAGTGGCCCCGCCTAGCCCCAGCTTCACCCAGCTCGGCTGATGGTTCACAATCCAATTGCCCAAAAAGATCCGAGCCACGGCGGTTAGCAGCAGCGCATCGGCTAACACAGGCTGGTCGCGTCCTACCCGACGCCGCAGGGGCTTAGGCGCTTCTTGCCCGACAAACGGCAGCAAAATAAACTCCGAAATCCCTGGATATCCAGCCGCGTGCGATCGCTGCTGGAGCTGCCGCAACAACGCCAAATGCACCACCTGCTGTTCTATCGTCTCAATATGTCCCGAAAGCAGGGTGCTAGTGGTCGGCAAGCCTACCTTATGGGCCAGCCCTACAATCTCCAACCACTCTGCGGCGGTTGTTTTTTCTGGGCACAGTATTCGGCGCACGCTATCGTCTAGCACTTCTGCCGCAGTCCCTGGCAAAGAGCCCACACCCGCATCCTTCAGCGCTACGAGCACGGCCTCCAGGCTCAAACCATCTTCCCGCGCAATAAACTGCACCTCCTGGGGTGAAAACGCATGAACATGCAAATCTGGCGACGCCGCTTTAATGGTTTCTACCAGCTTGCAGTAATACGCCAAGGACGTACCGTCAATCTTCGCGTCAGGGTTGAGCCCACCCTGCATACACACCTCAGTCGCTCCCAGCTGAGCAGCTTCGGTTGCTTTCTCCAAAATGCCACTCCAGTCCACCCAGTAAGCGCCCGCCTGGTCGGCATCTCGCCGAAACGCACAAAAGCTACAGTGCTGCTCACAAATGTTGGTGTAGTTAATATTTCGGTTGAGCACGTAGGTCACCGTATCCCCAACCTGCCGCTGCCGCAAGGTATCAGCCGCCGCACGAATCGCCTCTCGCTGCGGGGCCTCTTTGGCCTGTAGCAACGCCACACCCGCCTCAACTGAAATATCTTCTCCGGCTAGCGCCTGCGCTAAAATCTGTTCAATCACCTGTTATTCGCCCCGCAACAGCTTTCTTTATTATCCCACGACATCTCATAGTTCACCGGTTTGTTGGGCCTTCAACCAGCCTTCAACCAGCCTTCAACCAACACTCGCCAAGCATTTGCTAAGCCAAAAAAAAGGCGAACCGTGCTGTTACACACCTGTTCGCCTCTAACCTGTATTTCTGTTGTCTCGTATCTCGACCGCTAGGAGATGTATCGCTACATCACTAAAGGCACGGTCGCAACCTCTGCAAGCCCGACCGACTCGAGCAACTCGTACTCATGAGCTGCGATCGCATCGTTAGGCTGCATTTTTTGTAAAATCACCAGCTGCGCCAAGGTAGGCCTCCGGCTGCATCTGTCTTACCTTTAATGGTAAAAAGCAGTCATAGAAGGTGCGTACAGTGTTTTTTCTAAGCTTTGTGTTATTTTTTCTTCAAAAGTCATTGAAAATACGGAGCAAAGCTAGAAATACGGAGCGAAGCTAGAAACACGGGAGCTAATACGCACCGCCGCTAGGGCCAATTCCCTTCCGGTAAATACAGGCCGTGCTGCGATCGCACCGCCGCTAGGGCCAATTCCCTTCCGGTAAATACAGGCCGTGCTGCGATCGCACAGCTTCTAGCGCCATCCGGTAACCCCAAGCCTCCTGCAAAAATTCCTGCGATAGGTTAAAAACCGGCAGCCGCGATCGCACATACTCGCTCTCTTCACTGGGCCGGTCTGCCCGGTAACCTTCTAAGGCATCCAGCCCAGCCAAAATCTCGGCCTGCACCGTCTGCGGCTGAGCAAACTGAAGAAGGTAGCCTTTAACCCAGTCCGCCCCGCCGGTCATCGCGGGATAGCCCAACTGAGGAAAGTCATACAGCTGCCCGCGCACCATCGCAGGCACAGCCTCGGTTAGGTGCTTGCCGCAATAGTGCCGGTGGTAGCGTCCACCCGGCTTTAGCGTGCCATATACAAATACGTACAAACCAATACACACAGCATTAAGTACCCTGGAATTCCCATTCACCCACTAAAATACAACCTTATAGGCATCAGCCTTACGCACAAGCAGTAGCGTAAACAGAAGGCAGATTGCTACAGTAACCTGACAGAAATTAAGGGATAAAAGCGGCGTGGAATTGCGATATAGCCCAGCAGACATCGAAAAGAAATGGCAAACATACTGGGCCGACCACGGACTAGACAACACTGCTGAGGCCGATCCAGCAGCCGACAGCAAAAAGTTCTACGCCCTTTCCATGTTTCCTTACCCGTCGGGTGATTTGCACATGGGCCACGTGCGTAACTACACCATCACCGACGTCATCGCGCGCGTTCGGCGGATGCAGGGCTACCGCGTGCTGCATCCCATGGGCTGGGATGCCTTTGGTCTACCCGCCGAAAATGCGGCCATTAAGCGCGGCGTCCCCCCCGCAGAGTGGACCCTCAAAAATATCGACCAAATGCGCGCTCAGCTCAAAGAGCTTGGGCTCTCCTACGACTGGAACCGCGAAGTCGCCACCTGCCTGCCCAACTATTACCGCTGGACCCAGTGGATCTTTTTGCAGTTTTTTGATGCTGGCCTCGCCTATCAAAAAGAAGCCGCCGTTAACTGGGATCCGATTGATCAAACCGTACTCGCCAACGAGCAGGTAGACAGCGAAGGCCGCTCCTGGCGCTCCGGAGCCAAGGTAGAACGCCGCCTCCTTCGTCAGTGGTTCTTCAAAATCACCGACTACGCCGAGCAGCTTCTCAATGACCTAGATAAGCTCCCCGGCTGGCCAGACCGGGTAAAAACCATGCAGGCCAACTGGATTGGCAAATCCACAGGCGCTCAGGTCACCTTTAAAACCGAAGCCGGTGACGACCTCGTCGTCTTTACCACCCGCCCAGACACGCTCTGGGGTGCAACCTTTATGGTGGTTTCGCCGGAACACCCGCTGATGGAGACGCTCACAACATCAGCGCAGGCTAACGCGGTGAAAGCCTATCAGGAGGCAGCGGCTAACCTATCCACGATTGACCGCACCGCCGAAGGTCGAGAGAAAACGGGGGTGTGGACGGGCAGCTATGCCCTTAACCCCGTAAATGGTGAAAAAGTCCCCATCTGGACGGCGGACTACGTGATGATGGACTACGGCACCGGCGCAATTATGGCCGTGCCTGCCCACGACCAAAGAGACTTTGACTTTGCGCGGAAGTTTGAGCTGCCCGTAAAAGTGGTTGTGCAGCCAGAGGGTGAAGCTTTTGACGGAGACACGATGGAAGCGGCCTACCCTGGCAGCGGTGTGATGGTGAACTCCGGGCCGCTCGATGGGGTCACCGCTGGAAAAGGCAAAAAGAAAAGTGTGGGCGCGGCGATCGCACACTTAGAAAAAAACAATCTTGGCACCGGCACCACCAACTATCGCCTGCGCGACTGGCTCGTCTCCCGTCAGCGCTACTGGGGCGCGCCCATCCCCATCATTCACTGCCCTACCTGCGGCGCAGTGCCCGTCCCCGATACCGACCTCCCCGTCAAGCTCCCGGACAATGTGGAGTTCACCGGCAAAGGCGCGTCTCCGCTCTCCAAAATGGCAGATTGGGTCAATGTGCCCTGCCCCAGCTGCAAAGAAGACGCCAAGCGCGAAACCGACACCATGGACACCTTTTTAGATTCGTCCTGGTACTTTTTGCGCTATGCCGATGCGAATAATGAGGACGTGGTGTTCACACCGGAGCAGGTGAACGACTGGCTCCCGGTGGACCAGTACGTGGGCGGTATTGAGCATGCCATTTTGCACTTGCTGTATTCCAGGTTTTTTACCAAGGTATTGCGCGATCGCAACCTCCTCAGCTTTGATGAACCCTTTCAGCGCCTGCTCACCCAGGGCATGGTGCAAGCCATCACCTACAAAAACAAAGAAGGCCAGTTCATCGTGCCGGAAAACATCGCCGACCTTGACAATCCCAAAGACCCGGACACTGGCGAGCCGCTAAAAGTCTCTTACGAGAAAATGTCCAAGTCTAAGTTCAACGGCGTGCCCCCGTCTCAGGTGCTCGCCAAATACGGCGCAGACACCGCCCGCATGTTCATTCTTTTCAAGGCACCGCCGGAGAAAGATCTCGAATGGGATGACGCCGACGTAGAAGGGCAGTTTCGATTCCTCAACCGGGTGTGGCGCGCTGTGATGGGCTTTGCCGAGTCCGAAAGCGTCAGCAAAACCAATGACATCGGCACAATAGACCACAAGACGCTTAGTAAAGCGGAAAAAACGCTGCGCCGCGCCACCCACACCGCCATCAAAGAAATTACCGAAGATATTGACGGCGACTACCAGTTCAACACGGCGGTCTCTGAGCTCATGAAGCTGAACAACGCCTTAAATGATGCTAAAGATAAAACCACCCTCGCCTACGCAGAAGGCGTTTGCACCTTGGTCAAACTGATTGCGCCGTTTGCCCCGCACATCGCGGACGAACTATGGACTCAGCTCAAGGTAACCGGAGATCCCTCAGTTCATCAGCAAGGATGGCCCGAGGTAGATGATGATGCACTCATCGCGGATGAAATCACCTTAGTGATTCAGGTGATGGGCAAAACCCGAGGCACCCTACAAGTGCCTGCTGGCGCGGACAAGGCCGCGTTAGAAACCTATGCCCGTGAGTCTGAGATTGCACAGAAGTATCTGGACGGCAAAGCAATTAAAAAGGTGATTGTGGTTCCTGGCAAACTCGTTAACTTTGTGGCGATGTAGCGGTCTGCTTTAGGGAGTTATTTTCAGCGGTTTGCTTCCTCTCATCGGACCCACCCCGGCCTGTGGCCACCCCTCCCTAGAGGGGATCTACTTCAGGCGATGAAATTAAAAGTGCTCTATTGCGATCACATGACGCCGCAAAAACGGGACAAATCCCCTCTGGGGAGGGGTGCCCGATAGGGTGGGGTGGGTCCGCAACCTCAGCCGCCGACCGACCACCCTAACCCCCTGCACAAGCCAACGAGCTTATTTCGACAAAAGCCAGGTTAACAACAGGTTAACAATAGATTGAAAATTGGGTATTGCCTCTCTCTGGGTTTTCCCTGATAGAATCGCGGAAGAAGATACAACTTAGGTCCGCTTGATGGGTTCTTTAACGTCAGTGCAAACTCAAACAAACGTTCGTGTTGGGCTCGGCAAGGTTTTATTGGTTGAAGACGAAGCCTTAATTAGAGAAACCGTCGCGCTATCACTGGCCGATGAAGGCTTTGAGGTATTTGTAGCGGACAATGGCCAGCGCGCGCTGGAGATGCTGCTGGGCTCGCCAGATAGGGGCAAAGAGGCGATCGCAGATATCAGCCTTGTAGTGCTAGACCTCATGCTCCCCGGCATGAACGGCCTAGACCTGTGCCGCCTGGTGCGCCATCGCGGCCTCACTGTCCCCATTCTTATCCTTAGCGCCAAGGGCACCGAAACTGACCGTGTGCTGGGCCTAGAAGTCGGCGCGGATGACTACCTCAGCAAACCCTTTGGCATGAGAGAGCTGATTGCCCGCTGTCGGGCCCTGCTTCGCCGCTGCCAAACCAAAAGCACCCAAGAAAACGCAGCCGTCCTCAAGTTTGAGCACATCGTCCTCAATGTAGAAGAATGCCGTGTCTTCCTCGACGATCGCGAAATCAGCCTGTCACCGAAGGAATTCAAAATTCTAGAGCTGCTCATTTCTCAGCCCAAGCGGGTCTGGTCTCGCGATCAAATTATCGATCAGGTGTGGGGCTACGACTTCATGGGCGACAACAAAACCGTAGACGTCCACATCCGCTGGCTCCGCGAAAAGCTGGAGGAAAACCCCAGCGCACCGAAGTACCTAAAGACCGTTCGCGGCTTCGGCTATCGCCTTGGGTAAAGCGTGACATCAAGTCACTGTGAGGCTATTTGTCTGAGCAAGCTTCAGGATCGGGTAAGGGCTCCTGTTCCTTCAGCCAGGGCGCAAAGTTTTCAGAAATTCTTACAACGTCGAATCCTTGGTCAATACTACCTTTCAATGCCTGATCGGTGTAGCCAGACTTGTTGTAAGTGCCACCAATACGGTCTCTAAGTTTGTCATCTACCAGTAAGTCTTTCTCCGATAGATACCGACCATTAAAATGAGCCCGAATTAGAACTGTTTGGTCAGACGCTATATCAACACCTGCTAATTCGTCACTATCAAAAGTGAGTACATCTTTATGTACAGTGGTCATCAGCTGGCGTTTGATTAATTTGCCTTCAGGGGTCATCACTTCCCACCAGTCAGCGCGCTTCTTGCATGTTTCATCAGGGCTTTGAAGCTTTACCTGTAGTGTGTAATTGCCAGATTGTCCGCTGTACGTTATCCCTTTTTGATCCGTGGGCAACACAACAGCTCCCTCTATCAGGGCGGGTTGTTCCTTCTCCGCCAAAATGGTCAGCAATTTGCTTAAGCCCACTGCTTTCTCTCGTTTTTCAGCCTTACTAAGGGCATGGAGTGCTTGAGCCCAACGAGATTCCTTCGCATAGTGGTTAGCGATAATGACCATCGGCACGGAAGTTTTTTCCCGGTGAGCCACCACCAAAATTTCAGTAACAAGTTCTTCCACTAATTTTTCATCCCCGAGCGCAATCCCAGCAGTAGCAATCTCACGCAACGCATCCGATTTATAGCTGTCAGACTGAATCGCTTTAGCGACCGTCAACGCTTCACTCAAAACGGCTTTGGCCTGCGCCGAATCCTCTAGGCTGACTGCCTCACTGGCAATCTCACGCAACGCATCCGATTTAAAGCTGTCAGACTGAATCGATTTAGCGACCGTCAACGCTTCACTCAAAACGGCTTTGGCCTGCGCCGAATCCTCTAGGCTGACTGCCTCACTGGCAATCTCACGCAACGCATCCGATTTAAAGCTGTCAGACTGAATCGATTTAGCGACCGTCAACGCTTCACTCAAAACGGCTTTGGCCTGCGCCGAATCCTCTAGGCTGACTGCCTCACTGGCAATCTCACGCAACGCATCCGATTTATAGCTGTCAGACTGAATCGCTTTAGCGACCGTCAACGCTTCACTCAAAACGGCTTTGGCCTGCGCCGAATCCTCTAGGCTGACTGCCTCACTGGCAATCTCACGCAACGCATCCGATTTAAAGCTGTCAGACTGAATCGATTTAGCGACCGTCAACGCTTCACTCAAAACGGCTTTGGCCTGCGCCGAATCCTCTAGGCTGACTGCCTCACTGGCAATCTCACGCAACGCATACGATTTAGAGCTGTCAGACTGAATCGCTTTAGCGACCGTCAACGCTTCACTCAACACGGCTTTGGCCTGCGCCGAATCCTCTAGGCTGACATACACACGGGCAATCTCACGCAACGCATACGATTTATAGCTGTCAGACTGAATCGCTTTAGCGGCCGTCAACGCTTCACTCAACACGGCTTTGGCCTGCGCCGAATCCTCTAGGTTGACATACACACGGGCAATCTCACGCAACGCATCCGATTTAAAGCTGTCAGACTGAATCGATTTAGCGACCGTCAACGCTTCACTCAACACGGCTTTGGCCTGCGCCAAATCCTCTAGGTTGACATACACACGGGCAATCTCACTCAACGCAGACGATTTAGAGCCGTCAGACTGAATCGATTTAGCGACCGTCAATGCTTCACTCAACACGGCTTTGGTCTGCGCCGAATCCTCTAGGCTGACAGACGCACTGGCAATCTCACTCAACGCATCCGATTTAGAGCGGTCATCCTGAATCGATTTAGCGACCGTCAACGCTTCATTCAACACGGCTTTGGCCTGCGCCGAATCCTCTAGGCTGACAGACGCACTGGCAATCTCACTCAACGCATCCGATTTAGAGCGGTCATCCTGAATCG
>JBCBPY010000003.1:63386-63692 GCA_039820525.1 Cyanobacteria bacterium J06634_5 | reverse complement strand
TCGATTTAGCGACCGTCAATGCTTCACTCAACACGGCTTTGGTCTGCGCCGAATCCTCTAGGCTGACATACACACGGGCAATCTCACTCAACGCATACGATTTAGAGTAGTCATCCTGAATTGACCTAGCGACCGTCAACACTTCACTCAGCACGGCTTTGGCCTGCACCGAATCCTTTAGGCTGACAAACGCACTGGCGATCTCACGTAACGCAGTCGACTTAGAGCGGTCATCCTGAATTGACCTAGCGACCGTCAACACTTCACTCAGCACGGCTTTGGCCTGCACCGAATCCTTTAGGCTGA
>JBCBPY010000003.1:0-63286 GCA_039820525.1 Cyanobacteria bacterium J06634_5 | reverse complement strand
CAAACGCACTGGCGATCTCACGTAACGCAGTCGACTTAGAGCGGTCATCCTGAATTGACTTAGCGACCGTCAACGCTTCACTCAACACGGCTTTGGCCTGCACCGTAGCCTCTAGGCTGACATACGCACTGACAATCTCACGCAACGCAGACGATTTAGAGCGCTTGTCTTGGATGGCGGGAATTAAGATCTTTAAATCGGAGAGAACTTGAGACTTGTTATCAATGGAAGTCGAACGAACTATCAATTCGGAGCATTTCGCAATAAAAGTAGTGAGGTCTTTATTAGTAAGGCGTTGCTGAGCGATCGCAAACGCCTTATCCCACTCCCCCTTCTTGACAAAAGAAACCGCCGCATCCGCCACAATCGCACCACTGCTCGTCTCTTTCACCAGTCCAGACAGCTGGCTTTGAATAGTCCAAATCTGACCACTGGTCGTAAAGTTCCGCCACCCGACAAAGCTGCTAGAAATCATCACCGCCGCCAACAGCGCGGCAAACCCGCCATATACCCGCCGCCGACTCAGCTTCAGCAGCTTTTCCTTTTGCTCCCGCTTAGCACCCCACACCAAATACGGCTGCTGCTGCCTCAGCAACCACAGCTCACGCGGCCCAAAAAAGTACCGCTTATCACAGTGATTCCCCAACCACTCATTCACCCGCTTATCCATCAGCCGATTCGCCTGATCCACCGCCGATAGCTCCTTACCCGCCTGACGCATCAGCGCCGGAATCAACCTTTCATGGGCCAGCTCATAAGCCACCTCACCCTCTTTTTCCTGCGGCGTAATCAGCCTCACATCGCCCCGCACCAACCACGCCACCGCTTCACTCACCTCCTCCGGTTTCGCCGACCCCTTCAGCTTCTCCCTCAGCTCCGGGGCCGTCAGCATCCCCGCCCGCACCTGCCGCTCCAAATCCGTCAGCGCCAGCAGCACCTTCACCACCGCCTGCCGCTGCCCCTCCGTCACCCTGGCCTCCAGCGTCCGCTCCAAAAAGCGCAGCAGCAGCCCCTCCACCCCGCCAAACTTCTCAAACGCACTGCGGTTAAACGCCCGCAGCTCATCCGCCGTTTGCCGCTCAATCATCCAACACAAAATCTGCAAATCCACCGGTGAAATCAAGCCATCTTCCCGGTCCGCCAGCTCCGCCTGCGCCAGCTCCGTCACAAACTCCCGGTTAAACGCTAAGTTTTCCGTCTGCGCGATCGCCTCCAACACCCGACTCGCCTCAGCCGGCGTAAACTTCTCTAGCCGAAACACCTCCTGTGGTGCCAGCGAATAGCCCAGCGCCTGATGAATTTCATCCAGCTGATACATCAAATCCGACCGCACCGCCACCACAATCTGAATCGGCGACGTGCGATCGCCCTTATACCAAGCCGCCAAACTCTGAATAAAGTCTTGCCGCGATGCCTTCCGCTTGTGATGCACAAAAAACTGCTCAAACTGATCCAGCAGCAAAATCAACGGCTGCTCAGCACTGTCCGCCAGCTTTTGCAGCACCACCATCAGCTCAGTCGAACCCGCACCCTCCGGCAACAGCCAGCTCAAAGGAATTTCCAGCTGATCGGCAATCGCCGTTGCAATCGTCCTCACCGGCTCCTGATCGCTAAACCGCACATACACCCCAACCGCCCGTTCCCCCTTTCCCCATTCCCCCTTTCCCCGTTCCCCCTCAGCCCGTTCTCCCGCCTGAGTAGAATCAACCGCCAGCTGAGGCAACACCCCCGCCTGCAAAAAAGACGTCTTCCCGCAGCCCGACTCCCCATGCAAAATGCCAAACCGAAACGGCCCGCTCGTAATCGACTCCAAACACTCCCGCAAATTTCGCTGCCGCTGAAGCTGCGCAAAAATCTCCACATCATCAGTATCAAAAGGCCGTAACCCCTTAATCGCCTTGCGGTCCGCCGTATCTGCCTTACTAGCGGGCACCACCCGAGGCATTGTTTTTACCGCGATCGCCAGCGCCGCCAATAGCAGCCCCGCTTCCCCCAGCCAAAAGCCCAGCGCATAGCCCTTTAGCGTTGTCGCATCTATGGCAAAAGCCTTAAAGGCAAAGCCACTAGACGGATTAAAAAGGAAAAGAGACGCGATCGCGATCAAAATCAACAGCGAAAACCAATTGCGCGACACAATCAGCTCCGCCACCCACCGCAAAAAATTGCCGACAGCCTCAGTACTTTGCCGAATTAACGCGCCTGACAGCGGCGAATTTGAACTCATAGGAGTAACAATACGAACAGGAAATAAGATAAGAATATTTGTAATTCAGAATAATCCCTGTCAAAAGTAAATAGGAAATTGCACAAAAAATCTCAAGATTTCAGCCGTCTCAAAGGGTTAATTAACCTGTAGAGCATCTCAATAAACTCACAGGCCGGCACCCTCAAAAATCCGACCTTCTCAACCCTCCGCCAGTCGCAAACGCGCAACAAAGCTGACAGCCGTAGGCTATCCCTGTAAAATTCGACCCAAAGACATCCCACCCGTCGCTACCGGCTCCCCACAACGAAAGTAGCGACTAACTATTTCCTACCGTCACCGTATGCCTGCTTCACCCACTCACCCATCTACCACCGCCACCTCGCGAGCCCCATCGCCACTACGTAAGCTCGCAGCCCTGTCCCCTATCCTTATTGTGCTCACCGGCTTCATCCTCACCCTATGGATGGCCCAAACCACACTACGCAGTGGCGCGCCCCTCACAACCGATAGCGCCCTGCAAGTACTGCTCACCCAACAAATTGCCCAGCAGCTCTCTAACGCTCAGCTACCGCTCACCGTCGCCCTAACCGCCCCCGACGCCACCTGGACGCCCTTACTAGAACAACAAGGCCTGTATCCCTTCGCCCCGCCCTCTGTTTACACCGTTGGCAATCAACAATTTGGCGCGTTCCCCTTTATCTTCCCGCTCATTAGCGCCCCTTTATACGCCCTCTTTGGCAATCCTGGGCTCTACGCGCTTCCACTCGCAGCACTCTGGTCCATTTGGCTTAGGTTTTGGGCCATCGGCAAACGCGCAGGCTGGAGCACACTCGCCCTTTGCCTAGGCTTAATCGGCCTCATTTTTGCTTCTCCGCTGAGTGGTTACGGCAACCTGTACCAGCCCACAACGTTGGCGATCGCACTCGCCTTTTGGGGCCTTAGCGCCTTAGTGCCCATAACAGCCTACGCAAGCCAATCCCACTCAGGTCAACAGCTTGTAAAAGCAACCCTACTCTCCCGCCCTCAGCTACTCTCCAGCGGGATTCTCATCGGCTTAGCCGTCTGGTTCCAGCCAGCGTTTATCTACTTAGTCGCAGTCATTTGCCTGCTGGCCCTCATTGGCTGCCTGCTACCCAGCTGGAACCTCACCTCGCCCCTCACGCTAGTAAAAGCCGCTATTCTCATCGGCGGCATGGCCTGCACCGTCGGCGCATTATTTGCACTCAACTACGGCGTATACGGCTACCCACTAGGACTCCCGGCCATGCAGCTCAACCTAGCGGCTTTCACCAGCGGCCCACAACAAATTGCGGCCTTTTTCACCCAACAGTTAAGCAGCCTCACACTCTTTTTTCCCATCGCCTTAGTCGTCTTCATCGCTGCCCTCTTTAGTCCAGAATTCAAACGGGCCAGCCGCAAAACAAAAAACAGATTTAAGGGCTACAAAACCGCCCACGTTGAGCGGGTCGGCATTATCGCCAAGCCAAACAACACCCCAGCAAACACTGCCCGATTCATGCTGAGTGTCAGCATCTTGTGGATTCTCGGCCTGCCGCTCATGCTGCGATCGCCCAACACCCAACCCTTTCAAGAAACGATCTCTCTTTTACCCATTCCTCTACTCAGCATCGTTCTATCCGAGCAACTACAGCCCAAATTCTTTCGCCGCTGGGCACGCACCATCCTCATCGTCAGTACGGTTATTGTTATTATTTTGGGCATTTACAAAAATGCCCTCGCGCTTTGAAACCAAAACGCACCCAAAAGCACGCTCCCAACAGCCCACTCATCCGCAAGCAGGCTCAACCGAACCCGCTATCGGGTAGTCCGAGGCGTGGGATAAAGCTAGGAAAAAAGCGATCGCACCTCATCCGCTTTATCCAGTTTGGCTTAGTCGGGTTTAGCGGCCTTATCGTTGATATTGTCGTCTTCTATTTGCTCCGCGAGATTATAAGATTCCCCTGGTACATCAGTACCGTTTTCTCAATTGAAGTCGCCATCATTAACAACTTCCTGTGGAACGATGCCTGGACCTTTGCAGACCTTGCCCATCAGTCAAAAGGCTGGCTTGCTCGCCTCAAAAGATTCTGCACATTCAACGCAGTCTGCATTTTCGGCGCAGGATTACAGATAGGTATAATGGCGCTGCTCTTGTTAATACCGACTATTCATCGCCTGCCCAACATCCTCAGCCAAGGCATCAGCGCCCCTTGGACCAGCAATGCACACGAATATGTGACCAAAGTCATCGCAATTGTTCTCGTAACGCTTTGGAATTACAGCTTAAACCTGACTATCAGCTGGCGATCGCGCAAGTAACGCTAACCCACTAATCACCGGCAGTACGACCTTTATGCCCCAGTCTTCTGTGCCCCAGTCCAACCGTTCTTTTACCCGTTCTGCAATGAGGCCAGTCTGCCCCGCCATCAACCATGCTTTGCTGCCAACGCCACAGGGACCCCTACAAATTCCACTCTCCTGCGTCCTCACCCAACCAGCAACCGCCAACTCAGCGACTGGCAACACTCATGTAGCATCAGCCTACCGACGATCGGCCATAGCCTACCCACCAGCGCTGCCAGCCTTTTCAGTGGTAATTCCTACCTACAACGAAAGCAACAATATCGCCCAGCTAATCGCCCAGCTCACAACCTGTCTTGATGCGTATAATGCTCACACATACGAACTCATTGTTGTAGACGACAACAGCCCAGATCGCACCTGGCAAATCGCCCAAAACCTAATCGGCACCTATCCACAGCTGCGCGTCATGCGAAGAGCCCACGAACGCGGACTCTCTTCGGCAGTTATTCGTGGCTGGCAAGCCGCCAAAGGTGACACCTTAGCCGTCATTGATGCCGATCTTCAGCATCCTCCCGAAGCCCTCGTTCAACTCATCAAACAAACTCAACAAGGCGCTGATCTAGCCGTTGCCAGCCGCCACATAAACGGTGGCGGCGTCAGCGACTGGAGCCTAACCCGCCGTTTTTTATCCCGAGGCGCACAGCTCCTGGGCCTGCTAGTGTGTCCAGCCGTTGTCAGCCGCGTGAGCGATCCTATGAGCGGGTACTTTGCCGTACGGCGCAGTGCGATCGCAGGCTTCAGGCTCCACCCACTCGGCTACAAAATCCTGTTAGAGGTACTGGGCCGAGGCGATATTAAGAGCATTGCAGAAACAGGCTATGTCTTTCAGGAGCGAGAAACCGGCGACAGCAAAATCACCTGGAAACACTATCTCGCCTACATTAAGCACCTCATCAGATTAAGAAGAACCCAAAAAACTGGTCCTGTGCGATCGCGCCGCACATCCGTCAGGCGCACTCTGTTCCCTAGGTGATCGTTAACCTCTCCAGGTGATTGTTAAACGGCAACTCAACTTAATTGTTGCGCCAAACTTCTAACAGTGCCGTGGCCCGCTCAACCCCCGCACCGCCATCTTCCTGCTGCTCGTACAGCCGCCTAGCCTGCTCCAGGGTCTCTATGGCCGTTCGCGCATTACCCTGCCCCCACAGCGCCAGCCCAAGGTTATAGCGAACCCCCGGATCCTCCGGGAAAGCCCGAATCAGCTGACGATAGGACAGCACCGCCCGCAAATACTGCTCGCGAGCCAGCAACAGCTCGCCCAGTGCCGCCTGCGCAGACATCAGCCTCGGATTAGACTCTACAGCCTGCTCGTAGTGGTTGAGCGCAGCATTGTTATCGCCACGATTGCGGTAAATTTCGCCCAGCTGAAACTGCGCATCGGCATCAAATTCATTTAGCCGCACCGCCCGCTGCAAAGACTCAAACGCGCGGGCCTCGTTACCCTGCTCTAGCCAAATGCGAGCCAAGTTAGCATGCACGCTACTGCGATCGCCATCGAGAGACAGCGCCCGTTCTAACGGCCTAATCGCCGCGTCAATATCACCCTGCGCCAAATAAAGCATGCCAATTGCCTCATAGGCTTGAGCATTATTTGGCTCAATGCTAACCGCCTGCTCATAGGCCGCGCGAGCCTCTTCGTAACTTTCGAGCCGGAGTAAGGAGCCGCCCAAGCCAATATAAGCATCCGCCGCACGAGGCGAAACATCTAGCAGGTTGCGGTACGCCTCAGCAGACTGCTCATAGCGCTTATCCATAAACAAGCTGTGAGCCAAGCCGTAGCGAAAAGGCACATTCCGAGGATCGCGATCCAGCGCCTGACGATAGTATTCAGCCGCCGCCTCAAAGTTACCTTGCTGAACCTGCAAATACGCCACCCCAGAATAGAGCCGAGGGTTGTCACGGTCGACCTGAACAGCCTGTAAATAAAGGGCGATCGCACCGCCGTAGTCTCCAGAATCAACTCTTTTTTGGGCATCACCCAGGAGATCGGCCAACCGGGCCGCTTGCTCATCGCTCAGGTCATCCCGGCGAGACTGAGCCAGCAGCTGTGGAGCTGGATTTTGCAGGTTACGACTAGGTATTGTTGCCTGTAAACGAGCCTCTACCGCACTCGCCTTGTCAACAGATACCAGCGTTGTGATACTAGCCAATCCAGCAGCCATCAGTAACGTTGTGAACTTCTGTGGGTAGCCCATGGACTAACCGAACCTCCTAAAACTTATCTTCAAAAACTCAAAAGTGTGGAAACTCAAAAACGTGCAAACATAAAGAGAGCACTTGCAAAAACGTTAACTGCGCCGGACCTGACTCATGATTCTATCAACAACTGATTCTATTCAGGGAAAGAATATCCAGAACTATCTGGGCATTGTCACTGCCGAGGTCGTTTACGGCAGTAATGCTCTTCGAGACTTCTTCGCCGGGATCCGGGATGTTTTGGGCGGACGCACAGGCGCTTACGAACGTGTCTTTGAAAAAGGACAAAAAGATGCGCTCAAAGAGCTAGAGGCCAGAGCCAATAAATTAGGGGCCAATGCCGTCATCGGCGTTCAAATCAGAACCGACACCATCAATATTGATGAACATGGCGTTTTGATGCTCATTACCGCTACGGGTACAGCAGTATCCCTTTAGCAGCTAGCCCCTCACAACATTCAACCGCTGGCGCGTCTAAAAAAGCACCACATACAAAAATAGTGCCGCCATCCCCTCTGAGGTAATCTGAGGTAAAAACCTCTCAAGAGATTTCCCTACTGCCGCGTAAACACGACAGAAAAGTTGTTAGCAGGCATATCAATCACCTCAGTCAGCTGAAGACGGTGCTGCTGCGCTGTCGCAACCACCGCTTCCAAGTCTCTAATTCCCCATGCCGGGTTCCTATCTTGTAGCATTCGATCAAACGCCTCATTGCTAGGGGCCGTGTGCTGCTGCGATCGCTTAAAAGGACCATACAAATACAGCCGCCCCGCACTCGGCAAAACACGTTCAGCACCTGCCATCAAATGCTCGCACATTTCCCACCCGCAAATGTGAATCATGTTGATCGCAACCATCGCCGTAATCGACCGAGCCCTCTCGCGATCTATCTCAAGTCTGTCTGTTTTAGTGCCCGCCTCAATATCGCCCGTCTCAATATCACCTGCTTCAATTGGCCAGGGCCGCATACTCACATCCAAATTCAACGGCGGCAATAACAAATTATCAGTAGGTAGCGCCTCAGCCCACGCCTGAATGCTTTGCCGACCCTGTTCAGTCGGCTCGCTCGCTATCCAACGTAAGTGCCTCAGTTGCGAAGCGAAAAACGTAATGTGCTCGCCAGTTCCACTCGCAATTTCTAGCACGGTCCCAGCAGTGGGTAGCACGCGCTTGAGTACGGTCAAAATCGGCTGACGATTTCGCTCAGTTGCAGGTGCATATTGTCGATAATCCGTCATCCCTTAAGTCCTAAACCTTCAAAAAATTAATAGCACTCTTGCACTGATCTTGTTCATCAGCATAATCACTTTGGGCCACTGTAAAAAAAGTCATGGGTAAATGTGCCCAACACCCTCAATTAAAACGATCCTATTTTCAATGCCCAACAGCCTAACTACAGAGATTTTTCAGAAGATTCTAGCGATACCCACAGGCTCCGAAAAAGTGTGCTTTTGGGCATACTACGTCCACCCCCTACGGGTTCGTTGACCTTCTCTGACACTTCCCAATCACCATGCGCAGCATTTGTAATAAGCTCGCTCGCTCTATTGTTAATGTTTGCATAAAAGGAAGCTTAGCCCTCCTCACGCTCACAGGCGGTGCCCACAGCGCTCGATCTCAGGTTCTTGTTGATGTGCCCAATAGCACCGGCACAGGTGTGGCAGCCACCACCACCTCAACCACCCCAACCCAGTATGAAATTTTTGGAGGGACACGCTCTGAAAATGGCGACAATCTCTTCCACAGACTATCTCAGTTCAATTTGTCAGCTGGTCAAAGCGCTCAGTTCATCGCAGAACCCGACATTCAGAATATTTTTAGCCACATTACGGGCAGCTATTCTGTAATTGATGGCACTCTGACCCTATCAACCGAAGCAACGGCGAATCTTTTCCTAATCAATCCTGCAGGCGTGCTCTTCGGCCCTAACGCGCAGCTCAACTTACCCGCTAACTTCACCGCCACCACCGCCACCGGCATTGGCTTTGAAAATCAAATACTCAATCTGTTGGAGGATCTTGTACCCACAGAAGACGCGACTTACGCGCTATTGAACGGCAGTCCTACCGCATTTAATTTTGAAACGAATAGTGCGATCGCAAACTTAGGAAACCTGAGCGTCAACCAAAACAGCATTCTTTCATTAATGGGCGGCACCCTGATTAACACCGGCAACCTCACTGCGGGTGACCTTAACCTAAGTGCCATAGAGTCAGGTCGCCGTATTCGCATCAATCCTAGCGGCCAACTCCTCGCAATTGAAGTACTCGCCACCGAGCAGCCCACACCGACGACACTAGCCGCCATGCTCACAGGCAGTGGTTTCAACGACGCTGAACTTGAGCTAAGGGTTGTCGATGGTCAAGTTCAGCTAGCAGAAAGAGCCATCACGGTTCCTGAAAATCAGGCCAGCATCATCACACAAGGCACGCTCAATGCTGATAGCGACACAGGCCAAGGCGGACAAATCGAGATTTTTGGCAGCCAAGTAGGCGTTGTCGAAGGCACCATCACAGCATCAGGACCGGCTGGCGGCCAAGTGCAGATAGGGCGTGCCGACCTAGGCAGCAGTAACCTGACAGAGCAGCTGTACATCGGACCCAACAGCTCAATCAACGCTGATTCAGCTGATGAGAATAACAACGGCTTAGGCGGGCAAGTCGCCATTTGGGCCAAGGGTGATGCTCGAATTTATGGCGACATCAGCACACAGGGTAACAGCGGCAGTATTGACATCACAGGCAACAGCGTCATTTACGAAGGCACGACTAACCTTGAGGGAGATCAGCCCGGTGCAATTTCTTTCAATACTAATAATGTTGTTGTTCAAAGCGGTGCAGCTGATGCCGTCAATGCTGAAGACATAACAGATCTCTTTAGCCTCTCTAAAAGTGAGCTATCGACACTGTATGAAGAGACCTTAGAATCGCTCAGAAATCTCTCTATAAGCGCGAAGCACGACATCATCATCGGATCGTTAGAAGACGGTGCACTCACCTTTCAATCAGGAGACCGAGTGTCTTTTTTTGCGGATTCTAACGAGCGGTTTGGCGGGCAATTTTCGATGCGATCGCAAGATTCAATCGAGGTCTTCGGTGGAAATTTGAGCATTCGAAATGGAAGTAGTGAAGAAAACCTATTTCAGGTAGATCAGAGCGACGGCGTTACTATTGCAGTCGGCAGGCTTACAACCACGAACTCCAACGACACCGACTCTAACGACACCGTAGGCAGTATTGAACTAATCGGTGACAGCATCAGTCTTACAGGGGGACAAAGTGGGATAAAAACTCTTACCCTTACGCTGGACGCCTACAATAGCAGCACCAATATTCAGCTAGGTGATGGCGAAAATCGGCGCAGCCAACTTGATCTCTCAGAAGCAGAACTAACCACGGCCTTAGACGACCGCATCGAAGAACTCTATATTGGCCGTGACACAGGTGCTAATGCAGAAGAAAGCGAAACGGGAGGCGCGATTACCATGGTCTCTGATATAACCTTTTCGCCTTCTGTCACACTACGATCGCCCACCACCATCAATACCAATGGCTACGCACTTGCAACTACAGGCAGCGCCGATTTAACACTACAGGCCAACGGCGATATTACAACAGGCACCCTCACTACAGAAAATGGAGATATTACGGTCAATACCCCAGGCTACTTTCGCGCCGTTGAAAGCAAACTTGAGAATGGCGATCGCACCAGCATAGAAACCGGTGGCAATAACAAGATCAGCATTCGGCACGGGGGCAATGGAACACTGCCCTTCACGGTAGGTGATGCAGGCACCAACGGCACAGCAGGTCGCATTGTCACACAAACAACAGAGCTAGTAGACACACTAGCCGTATTGGCAAGCGAAACGTTCAACACCATTAGCATCCTGACAGAGGCATTGGATATACCCGAAGCTGAGTCACCCGATAAGCCCTCTCTAGTAACACCTACAGAGAGAGTTCCAGAAAGAGCCCCAGAGAGAGTCTCAGAGAGCATTCTCCCAGAGCCGCCCATTCAGCGAGTAGCCCAGCAGCCACCCGCTCAATTAGAAGTCGAGGCACCACTTAGTCCTCAGCTCAACCCTCCAGCCATTAGAACATCTAACCTACCCGCATCCATAGCGCCCATCCTAGAAGATTCTCAAGCCAACGAGAGTCTCAGCGTAGTGCTCAACAGTTCAGAATCAGATAATGCCGCTGAACTATTCAGCCAGCTTGAGTCCAGTATGGGCGCCAAATTTGAGGCTTACCTATCACCCTCCAATAGCCGCAAACCCTCCCAAACCCTAACGCTTTTTCAAGTACAAGACACCTTGCAACAGGTCCAAACGCAACGAAACGCTCGCTCCTCATTGGTGTACGTTTACTTTGTCCCCAATGCCGCCTCTTCTGACTCGGTGTACCCCAACGCCGATCGTGCACCACAGCCAGACGATCAGCTAGAAATCATGCTGGTCAATGCAGAAGGAGATCCTATCCGGAAAAGGCATTGGGGCGTGACCCGCAAACAGGTAGAAACCGTCGCAGCAGATTTTCGCTATCAAACCACCCACCAATTTTCTCGCCCCGCAGACTATCTAGAGCCAGCACAACAGCTTTACAGCTGGCTGATAGCACCTATGGAAAAGTACCTCACCCAGGCAGGTACCAATAACCTCGCCATGATTATGGACGATGGGCTGCGGACGCTACCGCTTGCGGCACTTCACGATGGCGAACAGTTTTTAATCGAAAAATATAGCTTGGGCTTAATGCCCACAGTGAGCCTGACAGACTTTGGTCTTAATGAAACACCGAGCCACTCTCAACAAGTACTGGCTATGGGAGCCTCGCAGTTCGACAATCAGCCACCGCTTCCAGCTGTAAAAGCCGAGCTTGCCTTCATTTCAGAAGATCTATGGTTGGGCAGCACTTTTCTCAATGAGCACTTTACGCTACAAAATTTGAAAAGCCAAATCGCTAGCCAAGAGTATGGCATTGTTCACCTAGCAACCCATGCCGCTTTTGAGCCAGGCAATATCGATAACTCCTACATTCAACTTTGGAATGATCGCCTACGACTATCTCAGCTTCAAGATCTCAACCTAGAACAAAACAATATTGATCTGATAATTTTAAGCGCCTGTAGTACAGCCACTGGCGACCAACAGGCAGAATATGGTTTTGCAGGGTTTGCAGTGAGTGCGGGCTCGCGCTCAGCCCTCGCAAGCCTATGGCCAGTCAGTGACGAAGGCACACTGGGCTTTATGACCCAGTTTTACGGGCAGCTCACGACCGCCCACACCCGTTCAGAAGCCCTAAGAGCAGCCCAGATCGCAATGCTCAAAGGCGAAGTAGGCATTCACAATGGCCAAGTGTACGGACCTCAAAACGATGCGCTAAGCACCATTCCAGAGCTGGAAGCCAGTGGCTCATGGGACTTTTCCCATCCGTTTTACTGGTCTGCTTTTACCATGATTGGCAGCCCCTGGTAGGCGCTATTTTTGGCTTATCTATACGTTGTGTTGATTAGTCAGCAGCGCTGGGCAGTTGACCTTGGCTTTCAGCAATGTAGTGGCCTAGCGTCGTACTCAAAAAAGACAGCGCAATAGGACCCACCAAAAAACCAAATAGACCATATACATGAAAGCCAGGAACAATCACAGAAGCCAGCCAAAAGCAAAAACCATTGACAACTAAGGAAAATAGTCCGAACGTAATCAGCGTTAGTGGGAGAGACAGCAACTTAATAAAAGGCTTAATGATCGCATTTACCAAGCCAAGAGAAACCGCCGCCAGTAGCGATGAGGTAACGGTATCTATAGCGACACCCGGCAGTAACCAGTCCAGCAGCAGCAAGCTAATGGCCGTAACTATTGCCGGCAAAATAATTCCTAGCATAGTGTTAAGTTCCTTCTTTGAGTTCAATCTTTCTTTAATGTGTAAAAAAAGAGCGGCGATCGCATCCCTATACAGGCATAAATTCGGTCACTATCCTAGTCTTTTCTACCAGGATGCCAAGGCACAAACGATGCTGCAATTATCATGACTATCTCAATACGAACGCTGAACAAACGACAAAACCGATACCATCTTTGCGCTGTTAAAGCGCTCGGATAGAATCGGTTTTGATCATCGTAAATGGCTTTTAGTGAATCGTAGATGGCTTTTGGTAAAGAGAACTTAAAAGCTCAAAGAACTTGCCGGTGTATTAAGCAAAACCTCAGCTGTGCGGTAATACGTAGCCCAGTAATAGGTTTCGGGTCTAGCCCGCCACTGATCGCGATCAACACGCAGCGCCAGAATAGGAACGGTGATCCCATCGCCTTCAGCAACAACCGTCACAGACACATTAGTAATAAGCAAATCTTGATCAAAGCTGCGTTGTGCTCCGGCCCTAGCAGCCATCTCAGCCCTGCGAAGTAACGTATCGTAAGTTTCACCAGACTCACGAGCGAGAAAAAGATCCAGGCGTGACGTGTAGGCCTGCGAAGCCTGGGGTGCAATCAGTGCCTCTGTTAACCATATGCCCGTACCACCAATGATGGCAGCTAAGCCTGCCGACAAAATAGAGCGTTGCCAAGAACGGGCACGCCGAGAAGGTTTACTGGCTCTAGTTGACGTCTTTGAAGGAAACAAGGCGCTTGCTTTAGTTCCTGGCACGCCAGCTCTTAAAGCCCTAGTCTGTGAAGCCTCATCTTGCGAAGGCGAATGAGAAGGACCTGAATAAGGTGCTATGTAGGAAGTTGGCCACATGCGATTAAGTCAAAGTTGAGGTGCAGTTGTAGAAGCAGGCATAGATTGTCATACCTATCAAGTTTCCCAGTTTAGAAGATCTCGCTACACTTTTTAAAAAGTCGTCTGCACGAAGCGCTATACGTGTGGTAGTTTCTGGTGGCACACGTAATTCATGCTTAGCGATTGGACGGAGCGATTGGACAGAGCGATTGAGCAAAGCGATTGAACGGTCAGAAATAGGATAGTCACTGGCTTGAAACTTTTAACAGTTGCCGTTCACAGCTTACTCAATCAGCCTAGATAAAAGGTACCGGCAAGAGTCAGCCAGACGATTGGCCACTTTCCCACACACCGCCGACCTGTCCTCACTCAACATCGCACTAGCGTCGAATTACGTTGCCTGCTTGTCATAGTCTTGGAGACAGTCAATGGCTAACCACTGGGCCATCACCATCGGCATCAACCAATACCGGCACCTACAGCCGCTGATGCATGCGCAGAGCGACGCGCTTTTTACTCATCGATTTCTCACAGAAGACGCCGATATTCCATCGGATCACTGTGTGCTACTTAGCGATTTGACCACCTCTGTGGGTCATCAGGTGGTCTATCCCGACAAACCTGCGATCGCCCAGTGGATACAAACCATCACCCAGCAAGTATCCGCCGATGATGTCCTGTGGTTTTTCTTCAGTGGCTATGGCAGCCAAATAAACGGTGCAGACTATCTCATGGCCATTGATGGTGATCCCGGCCAGATTGAAAGCACGGGCATGGCAGTGACAGACTTATTTGAAATATTGAGTCAGCTGCCAACCAATAAAGTACTAGTCGTTTTAGATATCAACCGGTCTCAGGGCGCCCTTGCCGGACAAGCCATTGGCAATCAGGCCATTGAGCTGGCTGAGTCTCACCAAGTAGCCACCCTGCTTTCCTGCCAGCCCGAACAGTATTCACATGAAACCCTGGGCGTTCGCCACGGTCTATTCACCGCAGCACTCTTAGAGAGCTTGCAGCAAAATTGCACAACCCCTAGCCAAATTTTCAACTATCTCACCAAGCGATTACCGGAACTTTGCGACCATCACTGGCGACCTATTCAAAATCCCGTGGGCATTATTCCTGAAGCGGTCAAAGCGGCGGTTATTGTGCCCACGGTTAGCTCTACTATTGCCTCTAGGGGAATTGCTGCTGCAGAACTCACTGACACAGAAGGCGCTGCAACAGAAGATACTGCCGCTGCGGTGAGTCGCTACGAAGAAAGCTATGAACCGAGCAGTGACCGCGCTACTGAAAGCAGCAGCGGAAGCACCGGTTTGCAAACGGCGATCGCAGGCAGCGTTGGCGCAGGTGCCACAGGTGCGGCGATCGCAGCTAACAAAACCAGTTCATCCACCGCTGTCACAGCCACCGCCGCCACAACGTTAGAGCCCCCGATAGAGTCAGCCTCGTATCAGAAAGGCTTAAAAGGCCCTGAAGAAACTGGAACCTACCGCAGTGACGCAGGTCGCAACCAAAACAATGGCGACAGCCAATCTAGCAGCGCGATTGTGCCTTACCAGGAGGAAGGGCGCCCCATCAATGGCGCTAAACTACGCAACTGGGGACTGTTCGTATTGGCGTTGCTCATGGGGCTAGTGCTACTCAAGCAACCTTTTGTAAAAACAGCCTGGAAAGGGCTCGGCGATAAACTAGGCGCGACCCAAGCCACTGACCCCAATGCAGAAACACCTGAGGCAGGAGACACAAGTGATGCCACCCTCGGCACCGACGGACCGGTAGCCGCAACAGCACCGACTGCTGAAACGCCCGAGTCTGAAACGCCCGGGTCTGAAGCGCCAGAAGCTGATGCACCTGAAACAACAACACCAGCGGCTGAACCTGCGACAGCTGAAACGCAAGAAGCAGCGACTCAGCCGGATGCTCAGCCAGAGGACCCAGAGGACCCAGAGGACCCAGAGGACCCAGAAAGCACGGAGCCAGAAAACACGGAGCTAGAGGAGTCCACAGAAACACCCGCCGAGCAGCCAGAAGCACCCGCAGCTCAAGCTAACAGCACCGCCAATCCCGAGGCTGATAAGGCCACAGCCGCAGCGCTGATTGCCAAAGCCAATACAGCCCTAGAGCAACGACAGTACTCGGAAGCCCTGATTACCCTACAGCAGGTTCCTAACTCTCAGCGAGACAGCTCCTTTTCCACGGTGCTTACAAAAGCACGCGCAGGTGCTGCTGAAGTCCAGCAGGCCAATGCCTCTGTACTTACTGAAGCACGAACCTCTATTCAACCGACTCAAGCGTCTCAATTTACTCAGGCGATCGCCAAAGCCAGACTCATTAAAAGGGGCGAGCCCTCCTACACCGAAGCGCAGGAAGATATTCGCAGCTGGAGTCGAATTATTTTGGATATTGCAGAAGGACGCGCTACGAGTGGAAATCTAAATGGTGCGATCGCAGCTGCAAACGTCATGCCCAACGCCAATAGTGAATTTCATAAAAAAGCGCAGGACAGAATTGTCTTTTGGCAGCAGCGCCAGCGCAGTCGAAATATCATTAGCGACGCTCAGAAAATCCCAAAATCTGGGCAGGCAAGCACCTACCAAAAGGGCATCGTCAAACTCAGAGAAGTGCCTATTGAGCATCCTGAGTATGAAACAGCACAGCGTCTAGCAGACGATTGGAGCCAGCGAATTTTTAGTATTGCCCAGGCCAGAGCCGCCCAAGGGAGAGAAAGTGCCGCTATTCAAGCAGCGATCTTAGTGCCTTCTGGAACAACGGCTTACGAGCCCACCCAGCAAGCAATTAGACGCTGGCGTGCAGGGAATTAAGCACAGACACCCTAGCGTAAAAACGAGGTGTCGTTTAGATCGCGTTTAGGTCGCTTTATCCGACTGCAAAGCGCTCCGAACGCCCGTAAGCAAATCCACTGCCTGTTGAAGCTTTGCTTCAATGGCTTCCTTTTGAGCAACCAGCTGCTTGTATTTTTGATAGCGTGCGATCGCAACACTGACAACGGCTATCTGCTCAGGCGGACAGACTTGCGATCGCACCGTGCCGTCATCATCTAGCGTACGTAACCAATACTCAGTAGCCTCGCCGTGATGAGAGCTTGCACCTACAGGGCTAGCACTAGGGTTAGCACCACGGCCAGCACCACGGCTATCTCCTGCACAGTTATCCCCTGTACTTCCTGCACGCCTGTCTCCTAAATCGCCGCCCAGCTGAACACCTAAGTTATGTCCTGAGCGCTCATGACCTTCTAGCGCCTTAACGTAGCGCATCAAAGCCTCAGTATCGCCATGTCGCAATAGGGTGGCTTCAGGCGTTGCAACGGCCACTGACCGGCTATTAATATCCGCAGACGACTCCAACCACCCATCCACCATCGGTCCTTGGGCGTGCGTCCCATCAATCGAGATGACTAAGCCCCTTAGCTGCGCTTGCCAAGTCACTACATTCGTTTGAATATCGGCTAGCAAATTTAAAGCCAGTGCAGGGTTCACCTCATGACGTTGACTGATCGCCGCAGCGTTATCCAACGGAGGAAGCGCAAGACTCGCTGAAACCGACGACGAATTAGCATCAGAAGACGAATTAGCAGCATCAGAAGATAGAGAACTCATGAGCGTAAAACCCCCTTATGAAAGCACCTGTGGGAAATGGCTGTAATCGCTTTTTCACAGTCTATAATTGACTAAAGCTAATCTCACAGTAGGCAATAGAACAATACTACTGACCCGAGTCAGGCAAACTAGCCAAGAGCACCGGAAAAATGCAAACAAAATTGCCCCTAACACCAGACCTTAGCTAGAGTCGTTTTAGGGCATCATAGAGTTATATAGGTTTCATCAGGGTGATTTGTTAAAGTTGAAGCAACACTAAGGCAATACAGCTAACTTTTTCCATAAACTAACTTTTCTCTATCAATATCTCTCTGGTTTTTATATACCTATGGCTAGGCCCTCTTTTTTGACAAACCTCCCCCCCTACGTCAGATCCATCAGTAAGCCTGCTGTGTGGGCCCCTCTGGCCATTGCAACCCTGCTAGGCATTTTTGCTTGGGAATACAGTCAAAATCCTGAGCGGTTCGATAGAGAACAAATCTTAAATCGCAATCCAGATTCTGGCTTAACCGCAGAAGAGCAGGCAAAACTCTCTGAGATAGACACCTTAGAGCTACTCTTAGAGCAAACAAAGCTACCAGAAGGCACGCCCCAAGCAACCAGTCGGATTAATCCTGATGCACCCGATAGCGTGCTAGATCCCGACGTATTAGACGGCGTATTAAACACTGATCTTTCGGGCGAAGCGGCTTTGCCTGACAGCCGACAGCTCTCAGGACGAGAAGATCCATTCGCACCGTACGCAGCTGACTACGAGTTCCCAGGCGCCCGTGTAGCCGCTGGAAATGCCACGTTGAACCCGGTAGGATCTTCGTCCCTGGGCAGCGCAGGAACCGGTATTGGGAACCCCTCGGCGACCCCCTCAACGACTAGGGCAACCAGCAGCGGAGAAAGCTTTAATTTTGGCAACGGGCTTATCAACCCAGCAGCACCCGCGACTAACAGCGCCCTATCTGAAGCCTTAGGGCGACAGCAAGCCGCCAAAGCCGCAGAAGAAGCTCAACAAAATGGTGGCAGGCAGCCATCGCTCGCAGAAAGCGAAGAAGGCATAGGCACTAACGTTCAGACATCAGGCACTGGCAGCATCAACCAACAGCCTGCCGGAGTACCTACTAGAGTACCCATTGGACAGGCAAGCTCAGCGGCTGAACAATCAGCTAGCCAGCCCATTACACCAACCTCCTCCGGCCAGCCCAGCTTCCAGCCAGCAGCCCCTTCTGGCACCCTCTCGGTGCCGTTTACAAGAACAACGCCCAACATGTCACCCCCCGTTGGTACAACTGGCTACACAGCGCCTGCCACATCGAATTTACCTATTTTCAATAGGCCACAAACCCAACCAACGCGCAATCCATTCTCCGCAGCCCCAGCGACACCAGCCGCCCCTCCAGCCAACACACAACCAGACACGCTCTACACCGCACCTAGCTCTATTCAACCAGCGCAAAATAGACAGCGGCGCTAAACAATCAATCACAGCAAAAATAAATCACAGTGAATATCCAGCCCACGGAGCTTCCCGCTGAAGAGGGTGTGCGGTTTTAAACGTCATTTTTCCAATCCTCACAGGAAAATCACTTAAGCCAATGCCAGATCGCTATATAGTTTTGATAGTTCTGAATACTGCTTAAAAATTCAGAGTTTCGATTCATTTGGCTGGTCACTACCCACAGCATGCAAAAGATCCTCATCGTTGACGACGATAGCACTCTAAGAGCGGCGCTCACGCGCTACCTGAAGGATCGTGGGTTTATCGTTCGCAATGCCGCCTCGGGGATTGAAGGCTTAGAAAGCTTTAATCAGGATCCGCCTGACTTGATTGTCTCTGATGTAGTAATGCCTGAGATGAACGGCTTTGAGCTGTGTACAAAAGTCAGAGACACCGGCCCCGGACAGCTTGTCCCCTTTATCTTTCTGTCGGGTCGTTGTGACTTAGAAGACCGTATACAGGGCCACAGTATCGGTGCAGACGATTATTTAGTGAAGCCTTTTCACCCCAGAGAGCTGATTGCGAAAATAGAGGCGCAGCTTGCCCGTGCCCTGCGCATTCACTCCGAAATTGAAAAAGCGCTCAAGCGAAAAGCGCCCCAGCAGCTAGCCAACGTTGATAGGCCCCCGCTACCGCTTACCCCGGCAGAGGAAAAGGTGTTTTGGGAAGTCATTCAAGGCTTTACCAATAAAAAAATAGGTGATCGCCTGTTTATTAGTCCGCGTACGGTTCAAACCCACCTGAGCAATATCCTGAGCAAGCTTGCCTTAGAAAATCGCTCTCAGCTAATTCGCTATGCTTTTGAAAATGGCTACCAGCCCCCACACAGCAGCAATCAGATCAGTAATGGACGGGGCACAACCCAGAAATCGGCTGGAAGTACGGCCCCCAATACAACTGAAAGCGCCGCTAACCAAGCATCAGAAAATGTAAACACCAAGGCTGAAGACCAAACCCCCAGCAAGACAACTCGCCAGCGCCGAAGTACAGCCTCTGCTCAAAGCAAACGTAAGCGACGGTCGTAACAAATCAGCGACGAGTGTCCCGGTATTCCATTATTATTGTTTGGCGGGCGATAATCCATTACGCTGTTCTTCTGTTCATTCGCACTGTATGTCTTCCAAAGCTATCGATTCTACAGCTAGCCCAGCGGCATCTCGCACAGATAAGCTGGCTCAGCTCAAGTTGGCTCTCCAGACTAATACCCTGAAAAAACAGCTATCTGCCATTAGTGAGTTAGCTGTGCTGGGGAACGAAGGTGAAGTTGCATTGGTCGAGTTTGTTCGCCTGCGAATGGATGAAAACAATCCTGAGCGGCCCACAGCGGCACATGGAAGTGCCTATCAATACATTTATCAAGGCAAGTCAGAAGCCGCCAAGGCACTGACTAGCGAATTCCCGGATGGGCTCGTTTCTCCACAGTCGAGCAAAGGCATAGACTACAGCGAACTGCACAAACTGCTAATTCAACGCCGCTATCAAGAAGCCGATAAGCTCACTAATCAAAAGCTGTGTGAGCTGGCAGGTGAAAGTGCGATCGCGCGAAAGTGGGTTTACTTCACCGAAGTAGAACAGTTTCCAGCCTTGGATTTAATGGCGATAGACATTCTGTGGGGTCTATACTCCGAAAATAAGTTTGGCTGGAGCAGACAGTACGACCTATGGACACGCCTGGGACGAGACTGGGATCGCCTATGGCCTCAGCTCAGCTGGAAAAACGGGAATGCATGGACGCGCTATCCCAATGAATTCATTTGGGACCTGTCAGCTCCCATTGGCCACCTGCCCTTATCCAATCAGTTGAGGGGCGTTAGGACAATGAATGCGATTCTCTCGCACCCTGTGTGGAGTGATTAAGCGCCCTAGGGCACTTCAGGATTAGGAACGTTGAGGTTCAGAGGCGGCATCTTTGCAGGCAGCGAGTGAGATTGAGGCGATCGCACAGGTAAAGCCGAATCTTTGCTAACTCTTTTGGCAGAAGGCCGTGTAGCAGACGGTCGTGAGCTAGCTGAACCGGCCCGATACTCTCGACGAATCCAACTGGGGTTTACCAGGGTTTGGGCAGCGCCGAGCAGCTGCCTTGGATGATCAATCAAAAAAGCAGGATCTTGAGCAGCCAGCGCCTCTCGGCTGCTAAAGCCCCAGCTCACCGCTGCCATCAAAATACCAATTTGATTAGAGGCATCGACGTCTCTGGTCTCATCTCCAACATAAATAACTTGAGAAAAATCCAGCCCGCCTTTTTGGATAATACGCTTAAGCACGCGAGCCTTGCTCAGCAAGCCTACTCCGCCTTGAACAGAGTCAAAAACATCGGTTAATCCGTGAAGTTCTAAGAAATTGTCGATGTTTTTGCGCGAGTTAGAACTCATAATCATGAGCTGATGACCGGCGGCTGAAAGCTCTCGTAACGTCGGCGCTAAATCAGGTGCTAGTGAGACACTCGGAAGCTCTGCGCTCATTTCGCGACGGACGCGGCGCAGCAAAAAAGGAAGCCGAAACAGTGGAATTTCAGACTGTTTTAGCATCTCTTTTGTGCTCAAAGACTGATAGTACTTTAGCTTTTCGGGCGTTGTGGGCGAATAGCCATACTCCGGGGCAATGCGATTGGTAATTCGCACGATGGCCCCTAGCGTATCGGCAATGGTGCCGTCAAAATCAAAAATTAGGAATGCCACGTATCCAGAAGCATTGGAGAAAAAGTGCGAGGTGGATGCTTAACTATCATACGGCAAAGGCGTTGCTTGCTGTTATTTCCATCGACCCGAACGCAGAATGCTCACAATTAGCCACAGCCCCAGAAAAGACGCCGCCGCGAATAACAGCGAACTAAGCCACTGAAGCTGTGCGGTTTGCTGACTGGTTGAAATAATCGCTGCGCCAATAATCAGGGCACCCACCACCGTACTAAACGCCCGACGGTTGGCCGCTCGCTCAATACTTCGCTGCATGGCTTCTATCCCTACAATGTTCAAGTTCCATCGCAGGGTTTCATCGCTCAGACGATCGAGCAAAAAGCCAAGCTGGCGGGGGGCCGAAAGCGACAGGTTACGTAGCTCCAAGCCTGTTCTTAACAGCAGCTGTGTCGGGTTATCGCCAGCTAGCTGCTGACGAAACAAATCCACCATCAGTGGCTGAATTTCAGCCATCAGGTTAATAGACGGATCGAACTGTCTGGCAGCGCCTTCTAAGTTGGCGAGGGATTTGGTAAAAAGCCCGATATTGGCAGGCCACCGCAAATGATTATTGGTCCCGGTTTCAATCACTGCGCTAAAAGCTTCTGCGGTGTTGAAGCGGTCTAGCGTCAGACCGTAGTAGCGCCCGAGCAACCGGCTGTAGTCACTTTCTAGGCGAACTAAGTTCACGGGCTTGAGTGGTTCGGTGAGCTGAAGTGTCAGCTGGGCACAGCGCTGGGCATCTGAGCTGACAATCGCCAACACAAGTTCGGTCAGGGTCGCTCTGGTCTTAGGGTCGAGGCGACCCATCATCCCACAGTCCAAAATAGCAATGCGGCCATCGTTGAGATAGAACAGATTGCCAGGATGCGGATCGGCATGGAAAAAGCCCGTCACAAAATACTGAAAGAGAAATGCTCTAAACAACAAAGATGTAATTTCACTTCGCTGGGTGGGCGTTTTCTGATCGGTTGTTTTACGAGAAGCCGCTTCCGAGTTTGTTCCTACGGCATCCTCAAAGGTGCCTGTGAGCAGTGCTTCGGCCCTACCCACAGAGGTTGCAAAAAAGTTTTTTTCAGATTGCCTTTGAGACTCAGAGCCTATTCCACTTTTAGGTAAGTTCGCCTGAAGGATCGGACAGCCTTCAAGCCATTCCATCACCAGTATTTTGGAATTGGTGAGCGGCCACTGAATGCTGGGCACGGTGAGCTTGTCAGAGGCTACCCAGTCACTGTCGATTAAGTTTTGTCGAAGCTCGTCTGTGTAGCGGGCTTCGGTGGTGAAGTCTAACTCGGCACTTAGGGCTGATTTAAATTCTTCAGCTAGCTGAATAATGTTGTAGCGCTGGCCAAACTGGGTGGCACTCACTAACCTAGCGATGTCTTTGATCAGGGCCATATCGCGGTCAACCTGTTTGTCGATACCGGGACGCTGCACTTTTACCGCAACCGCTTTACCATTCTTCAGGGTGGCCCGATGGGTTTGGCCGATAGACCCTGCTGCGATCGCAACATAGTCAATGTCTAAGAACACATCTTCAGGTGGCCTATTCATGTGCGATCGCACAAAGCTCTCTATTTCAGCCGCAGGGACCGCAGGCACCGTAGACTGCAACCGACTCAGCGCTTCTATATAAGAAGAACTCATCAGATCTGGCCGGGTACTGAGGAGCTGACCCAGCTTTACATAGACCGGACCGAGCTCAATGAGAATATTGCATAGCACTGCCGGGGGAGGCAGTTCGGGCTTATCTGGCGCACTCCCTGCTAGCAGGCGGCGCATATAGTCCCAGCCATTTTTCAAAAATACTTCAACAATTTCACGCTGCCGGCCAATTAAATCTGGCGTGAGCATTGAAGGAATAGGCGATCGCGGCATAGAAAAAGCAGTCCAAAAAATAGAGAAAGGGCCCAATAGCTTAATGCTAGCAACTTCTTAGCAAACAGTAGCTCGCCTAAAGACACCTTAAAAAAGAACCCCAAAAAAGAACCCCTTTGAGCCCTGCTAAAAGTTCGCAATCGATAAGCGAGCCTTTTTCTTGTCATGTCCCTTTTCATATCACTAAGTCATGTCATTAAAAAATTACTCACCGAAAAGACTGCTCATTGAACGCAATAGCTGATCTACCGACCTTATTACTTGGGGTCTGACCAAGGCACGTGATTATTCTCACTCTTAACTTTGTTTATCTCAACAGGTTTGCAGAGCCGCAACCCATCTCACAATCAGAACAGCTCAGTAAATACCGCACGACTCTTTCTGCAAACAACAACAAGCTTGACAATCAAAATACGCAGAGATGCCTGCTGCAAACGCTCTGATACAAAGGCATTGAGACAAAATAACTTATCAAGTTTGTGTGTTCCAGACCTTGATTGGGAATAATCCTTATGTATGGTTCAAAGAACATTTCTCTATCAAAAAACGCTTCTATCAGGTAAGCGTTTTTTGTCGTGGTTGCATACAACCATTCTTCAACCAACAACAACTGAGATAGATGCTCACCTTGGGTCTTTATGGCTCTAGCCATTGTGTCAACTTTGCACGCATAGCTAGTGAATAAATTTCTCAGACAACAGCATTTTTATCAGTTTCAGTTCCTTATTCGCACTACCTCACTATTCTAAAGTTCATCATTTTGCACTCTTATTCCCTATGCACATGACCACAAGATTTAGAAAAGCATTCACCAGCGTAGCTTTAGCTTTAACCCTTCCTCTAATTGCGCTCGTGTCTGGAGCAGAGGCTAGTAGCCGTAAAACTATCCATGAATTAATGCCCTCTGAGGCGGCAGGTAGTGCACCAACAGCCCATAACTTGCTCGGCAGTCAGATTAAATCTTATGAACTTGGTCTTACCGCAGCAACACCTGTCGTCGAAGCAATCCACCAGGCACGGTTCTCAAATAGCAAAGCGCTGAGTACTTTGCTCCCTAAAAAAGGATCGTCAGCTACGGGCGCTGCTACGATTGCGCAAGTCAATACAACAGAGCCCACGACCGCCCAGGGATTTACAGTACCGGTAGATGAGACATTTGCACCCCTGACAGACGATGAGCTACGCCAGTTCCTTCTCGTCGATCCTAACTTTGAGCAGGCTGGACCCAAGCCTGCTCCAGCGTCAGGCTTTTTGGTCCCTTCTGGTTATGGCGCTGACTGGGGAGATGCTTTTGTGGGTTTATCCTATATCACACAGGGCGACAACGACTTTAAGTCAGATGGTTCTATCAGCACAGGTATTGGTTTTGGTAACGCGGTCGATAATATCGGCGTGGAAGTCAGCCTGGGCATTATCAGCCTAGATGGATTCGGCAATGATGGCACGGTAGGCATTAAGCTGCACAAAGTCTTTCCCAAAGCTGATAATTTGGCAGTTGCCCTCGGTTGGTCTAACGCGATCAAATGGGGTGATGCTAGAGAGTCTGAGGACACCTTTTATGGTGTCGTTACGAAGCGATTTGAGCTTCAGCCCGGAAAGAGAAACACACTTCCCCTCACAGCTTCTTTAGGTATTGGAACAGGCGCGTTTCGCTCTACCGGAGCGATCGCAGCTGAAGATAATGCACCTAACGTATTCGGTAGTTTAGGTCTACGAGTGATTCCGGAAGTCTCTGTCGTCTCTGGTTGGACAGGCAACGCTTTGGGACTTGGTGTTTCGGCAGCACCCTTTGATTTCCCCTTAGTCTTTACCGTTGGTGTTACGGATGTCACCGACAACACTGAGAACGGAGCTAGAGTTAACGCATCGGCTGGTTATAGCTTTAGTTTCTAGGGTGTGCGCCTCGAAGCAATCATCAATACCTCAACGTTTTCACGCATTGAAGTCTCTCACTGTCATTACCTCCATGTCTGTGGAGGCAATGACAGAAAAGAAGGGAACTTAACCACAAGCAACTACTCGGTCTTTCTCATGAAATCTTTTGCTAAGCTCACTTTAGTTACTCTACTTTGTTGCACAGCTGTAGAAGCTGTTACGCTTCAGCAGGCAAAGGCAGGCATTGAACCTGCTGGTGTTACAACTACAGGCTCTGGTGCCAGCGGCGTCACCTTTGAGCCACAGCCACTAGCTGTTGAGGCTACTACGTCTACATCCGCAGGGATTAGTTCTAACTCCAATACGGTAGCCGCGCTCACCACTGCAATCAGCGGGCAAGCAGCGTCTTTTACAGCAGGAGCTATACCTGTAAGTCCTGTACCGGGCATATCGACACCAGCGCTGTCACCTGAAGGGGCTAGTAGCGTGCAAGCTGCATTAACAGCAACACCGAGCACCGTAACAGCAGCAGCCACTGCTTTGAATACGCAGATTACCTCAGAGCTAACGTCAGCGTTAGAGTCAGGATCAGGATCAGGGTCAGCGAGTGTAAGCCCGGGCACGGCAGAAGCTCTCTCTGATCTAGCAGAAGCTGTATCAGAGTTGGGAGCGTCCCCTGCCAACTTACCTAGAGCCATAGCAGCTATTAACAAAGTTATTGCCGAAGCCTCACCTGCCGAACTGAGAGCCCTGGCAAAAACCTCCTCCTTCATAGCTGCCCGTCAGGCTATAGTCGCAGCTCGAACAGTCGTCCGTATTTAAGAGAGCATACCCTAACATCTCTAGTCGGATGTTAGTTACAAAAAGAGGGTCAGGATTTTATAAAATCCTGACCCTCTTTTTGTAATTGCTTATTTATACAACCTTTTGAGTACGGCCCTCTAGGCACCTATCTCTGTCTAAAGTATTGCTAACAACGCTTTGAAAAACCTACTTTCAGCAAGGCTGAAAATGAACAATCGATAAGCGACCCTTTTGCATATCATTAGAGATTAAACACCGTCAAAACGATCCATCTTCAGAAATAATACATAGACTTAAGTAAAAGCATTTTAATTTTCAATAGATTTTAGTCTATGCAAAGAAATGCCCATAATCATCACAAGGTGCTCAGAAATAGTCTGATGCTTACTGCAAAACAGGAAATGAATAACAAACAATTATGCCCCCGATTGTAACGCTTACACTGATTTGGATTGCGCTGCCGCTGTTTGTCGGATTTAGCATTTATCTTTTTCCAAAGATAGATCGCTTACTTGCGGTGAGTGTTTCAATCGCCTCCATAGGCTATGGCCTAGGGCAAATCCTACACCCGGCCACGCTGAGCCTACAGCTATTCGATAGCTCTGGCGTGACGCTGCTGATCAATTCGCTGAGCGGCTACTTTGTACTGACAAACGCAGTCGTGACCGCTGCTGTGATTATTTACTGTTGGCAACAGAACAAGGGCGCTTTCTTTTATACCCAGGTGATTATTTTGCATGGCAGCGTCAACGCTGTTTTTATCTGTGCAGACTTAATCAGCTTATACGTTGCCTTAGAAGTCATTGGCATTGCCGCATTTTTGCTCATTACCTATCCGAGAACAAACCGTGCCATTTGGGTGGGGTTACGCTACTTATTCATTAGCAATACGGCCATGCTGTTTTATATGATTGGCGCACTGCTGGTGTATCAGGTCAATCAGTCATTTGCCTTTTCGGCCTTAGGTAATGCACCGCCCGAAGCGATCGCACTCATCTTTTTGGGACTGCTGACCAAAGGCGGCGTGTTTGTCTCGGGGCTATGGTTACCGCTTACCCATGCCGAATCGGCGGTGCCGGTGTCAGCACTGCTGTCTGGCGCAGTTGTAACCACGGGTGTTTTCCCCTTAGTCCGCTTTGCACTCCTAAACCCAGCTATTGAACCCATCATTCAGATCTTGGGGATAGCGACAGCCGGGCTGGGCACAGTTTGCGCTGTTTTTGAAAAAGACACTAAGCGATTGCTGGCCTGTAGCACGATTTCACAAATGGGATTTGTGCTGGTAGTGCCGATAACGGCTGGGTTTTATGCGCTAGCCCACGGTTTGGCGAAAGCCGCTCTCTTTTTGAGCGTAGGCAACCTGCCGAGCCGTAATCTTGATGTGCTCAAAGAGCGCGCTATGAGCTTTCCGTTATGGCTTGCGATCGCCGCAGGCAGTCTCTCTTTGGCAGGGTTTCCGTTGCTAGCAGGCTTTGATGCTAAGGTTTTAAGCCTTAAGCAGCTGAGTGGCCCTTGGGCGCTTGCAATGGATATTGCCGCAGTCGGCACGGCGGCTGCCTTGGCCAAGCTGATTTTTCTTCCGGTGGCCAATCCTTTAGCAGAGTTGGCTTTGACCTCTGAGGATAGTCGGGAAAATTCAGCAGCACCGACAGGCCCTGATAGTCCAGAACCTTCTGCCATCGCGATCGCCCTGTTACTCTCTGGCCTAGTCGCAGCTAGCGCCCTACATACAGAAGACTACACGGCCCTTACCCTGACAAAAGCGCTAGGCAAAATAGGCATTGGCTGGTTCGCGTACTACGTTTTTTTTCGCCGGGCCACATTTTCACTGCCCCGAGCACCAGAAACGCTGGAGAACTTAATCGGTACGATGAGTATTGTGCTGACCGTCTTATTTTGGATAGTTTTAGCGTGATAAGCCCGAGCTGATCGACACTCACAAAATGAGGCTAATGGGTGAACGTCTTGATAGCCTGATATCTTGAAGGTCTAATATCCTAATAACGCCGTATTTAGGTCAAATCTTGAGAGAACTTGTCTCTATCGAACCAAAAGCTGTCCCCTAAAAAGTTGATAAGTCGCTGGGTATCATCCTCAGCATTTTTTAGACAGGTGGACGCCCCTGGAGACGGCGTGATATTAAATAGAATGTTTTTACCCAGTATCTTGGCCTCTCCCATTTCCATTTTCCTCGATTGCAGGTTCACAATCTGCGGGCGAATGCCGCCATAACCCCTCGCAAACGTCAGCTCACCCAGCTTAATAGAAGGCACAATAGTTCTGACTTTTTGAATGAAAAAGAGCTTACCTACCACAGGAATATCGTAGATAAAGTTCATAATCATGTACCACAAAATAGTCAGGTCGCTGAGAATGGTGAAAAAGCTCTTGAAGGCATCCCAACTTAGCCCTGCCGTCTGAAAATATTCAACAATAGTGCCGTAGCGGTGGCGCTCCAACATCGGCAACACTTTGGCAGTGGGGCCAAACCGCGTTTTACCCGGATCATGCACTTCCGGATCACCATGAATCGCCGCAAAAGGGAGCTTTTCCATCTGCACCCGATACACTTTGCCTTTGAGCAAATTAGGCGCAAAGTAAAAGCTGCCAGCCGCACTGAGCAAGGCGTAGTCTTCTCCGTAGCCGAGAGACTTTGCGAACAACAAGCTGTGCGCGCCGCTAGTCACAGCAACTGTTTTCGCAATCAGCGTGCTCGTGACGCCTTCTGGCTGCTGTGTTTTTATCAAATACCGGTCGCCATCAGGCTCAATAGAAACCACTTTAGTCTCCATCATGATCTCGGCAGATTTCCGGTTCTCTTCCTGAGAGCCCTCTTTCTGACCACTTTCTTCTTTAACATGTGCTAACGAAGACCTAACAAAAGACTCAGAGAGCTTTTGAAAATCGATGGTGTATCCGTCCGGGGTAAACAAAGCCACCATGGGTTCGCTGTCATCTCGGCCTTTCACTACATTGGGCTCCAGGGCCGCGATCGCAGCTCTATCAATCAGCTTTAGTGCAGGAAAAAGATCCTTAAAAGTTTCATAGCGGCCCTTCAGAAAAGCAACCTCGTCTTCACCAACCGCCAAAACCATTTTGTGATACTTCGTATGAATAGCTTGTGCTGCATCATGTTCTAGCACGTAGCGCTTCACCATGCTGGCAGCGCGGTTTACCTTAGTGGCTTTTTCTAGAGAGTAGTTAGTTTCAATGTCTCCAAAGTGTAGGGTTTGGCTATTGCTAGTCACCTTAGAATTGACGAGGGCAACCCCAGCATTCTTATCAATCAGTGCGATTTTGCCCACATTAGTGTAGTGACTTAAGCTGTATAGCAGCGCCGTACCACACACACCGCCACCCACAATAACAACATCGTAAACCTCTGAACTCTCCACCACGCTATTTTCTTAAGCCCCTTCTCAACAACCCTTCAAATCCACAGGTTCAAGGCTACCCAACTGCATCTAACGACTAAAATTCGGCAGCTTAAACCTACACATTGCAAGGTTTTGACAGTATAACGTTCTCAGCTACGGCGCTTTGCTCTAAGGCAGTGGGTTATCACTGAGCGACTCATTGCTGAGCGCCCCATCACTGAGTTCGCGATGCACGCTGGTGCCAATCTGAATCGCTTCATTGAGCAGGCGACCATAGTCACTGGCTTCATCACTCACCTGCAATAGCTGTAGCGTGGCCAAATTTCTCTCAATGCTAGAGAACATTTCAGCGCGCCTAGCCATAAACCGCTGGTGCTTGCGCATTACTCGCTCCGTCATCAGCCCGCACACCAAGCTCTCACGAGTCAGGTGCAGGGCCTCTAACACCTCTTGCCGGTTTTCTAAATTTAGGTGACTGCTTTGGCTCGCGCCCAGCTCTTCTAAAATTTCAACCGCTGATACCATTTCATTAAATCGGTCAATTTCATCGAGCAGATGGCTGAGCGTGATTAACCGTTTGCCCTCCTGCCAGCGGTAAAATGCCCAGGCAGCAGAGAGCGCGATCGCACTCAATCCACCCAGAGGCAGCCATCGCATCACCGCCTGCATATCATCCCCGCTAACGGCGCGCACCAGCATTAGTGTCACAGGCACACAAAACACCAACGCTACGCCCAGCGTCAATAGCTGCTCACCTATCCAGGCGAGCCGGCGCTGCGGCTGAAACGCCGTTTGCCGGTAGGCCCAGCCCATAGTCACCTCGCCAATATCTAGGCCGGTGAGCTT
Organism: Cyanobacteria bacterium J06634_5; assembly: GCA_039820525.1. Classification (GTDB taxonomy): domain Bacteria; phylum Cyanobacteriota; class Cyanobacteriia; order Phormidesmidales; family Phormidesmidaceae; genus Phormidesmis. The sequence continues at coordinate 33,237 of JBCBPY010000003.1, read as the reverse complement.
ATCAAGCTCTTGCGGTTTAAGTCTTAAATTGTCCACCCTAAAACCCCATCATGGTACCGATGGCCTGGAAGACTTTGGCGTAAAAGTTTCCATTGATTTCTGGCCTGAAAATCTGAAAAGGCTCTCCCTCCGCACCAAAGAAAGGTCTGAGTGTCCAGCCCAGCTGAGATCCAACTAAACCGTATAGTACAACCCATCCTTTGAGCAAACGGCGTCGAAGCTGCTGTTCAATCGCCTCTGGGCCGACCATATCGCGCATACCCTTATAAAAAAGCCTGACCCCGATGGCGCCGGTGATGGTCATAATCAAAACATTCAGCAACAAGAAGAAGTTGTAGCCCTGCACAGAAATCAGGAAGAACAAAACAACCGGCGCAAAGCTGAAGAGTAAAACACTGATAACAGACACCGATGTGAGCGCCATGGTCACATATTGTTTAAAGTCCAGCTTGGAGCCGAACAAAATATCGAAGAAGTAAAGCGTCGGGATACAAATAATCAGCGTAATCAGATACAGCGCCGGTAGCTTAATCGCCGAAGAGATAATTTGTAAGCCACCGCTATAAGAGCCCACAATAGCGCCGTACACTGCGAAGAAAAAGCTGCTGGCCACTAGCAGCGAGGCGATTTTAGTTTCTAGCTTAATGCCGCCTCTTACTTCTTCTAAAAATTGTCTGCGATCGCGCAGCAATCCAATTAATACCGAAAAATGATTCATAGTGTTTTTTGAAATTCCTTAAACAAATCCCGTTAGCGTAATTTTTATCATCATTCCCACGATGGCTAAGGTAGGCTAATGCCAACCCATCATCGTGCCCACAGAGCGCAACACCTGGGCATAAAAATTACCGTCAATCTCAGGTCTAAACACCTGGAAAGGCTCACCTTCTACCCCCAAAAACGGTCTGAGTGTCCAGCCCAGCTGAGACCCTACCAGGCCGTATAGCAGCACCCAGCCCTGTAATAAATAACGTCGCAACCTTTTTTCTACGATGGCCTTTTCAACCACGGGATTTTCAATGGTTGGATTTTCCAAGGCCTTGGGCCCACCGACCATATCGCGCATCCCTTTATAAAAGAGTCTCACGCCAATACCGCCGGTAATTGTCATAACCAGGACATTGAGCAAAAGAAAAAAGACGTAGTCTTTGATAGAAACTAAAAAGAACAGAACAACCGGCGCAAAAGCAAAAAGCAATACGCTAATAACAGACACGGCTGTCAGCGCCATGGTCACGTATTGCCGAAAGCTGAGTTTGGAACCCGATAAGATATCGAAAAAGTAAAGTGTGGGGATACAAATTGCCAGCGTCACCAAATACAAAGCAGGCAGTTTGATCGCTGAAGAGAGAATTTGAAAGCCGCCACCATAGGCGCCAACAATAGCACCGTACACCGCAAAAAAGCTGCTGCTAGCAATCAGTAACGAGACGATTTTGGTTTCTAGCTTGGCTTCATCTCGCACCTCATCCAAAAAGGTTTTGCGATCGCGCAATAGCTGAATCAGCACTGAAAAATGATTCATTAGATTTTTCCTAATGTTGGCTTATAAAAGAGCCCTAAATGTTGCCCATCTGAAAAACATGCACCTGAAACGAACGAGCACGGCAAGCCGCGTGGTACCGCCTTCGTTTAGGATGCTACAAAAATCCTCTAATGCATTCCGCATGTAGCCAGAAAAAGTCGGATGAAAGTCTGGAAAAAAGTCGGAAATCCCCTCACAAGGTAAGCTACTTAGTAGAGGGAAACCGCGCCAAACACACATCAAATGCCAACGTCGAACACGCCGCTAAAAAACACGCCGTTAAAGAACACGCCGTTAAAAATAGATACCAGCCTAGAGAGCGACCTAGGCAGTGATGACATCATCACTGGTGCCGTGCCGGCCACATCACCCAACAAACTCGCCACAACCCGCAATCACGCCGCCGGCTTCGACGCCATTCATCCGCCTGAGCAATCCCTACTCGATGCCTGTGTGCACTGTGGCTTTTGCCTACCCAACTGCCCCAGCTACCGCGTCATTGGTAAAGAAAACGACTCGCCCCGAGGCCGCGTTTACCTGATGGATGCCATCAACAAAGGCGAAGTCCCCCTCTCTAATGCTGCTGTTGAGCACTTCGACACCTGCCTGGGCTGCCTTGCCTGCACCACCGCCTGTCCCTCCGGCGTTCAGTACGATCAGCTGATCGCGAGCATTCGCCCTCAAATTCAGCGAAACCACACCCGCCCCTGGCCAGAAAACGCCATCCGCCAGCTCATCTTTTCCCTATTTCCCTACCCCGATCGCATTCGTCTGCTGCTCACGCCCCTGGCCCTTTACCAAAAGCTAGGCGTTTCCAAATTGCTGCGCACTACCGGGCTGCTGAAGCGCTTTTCGCCTAACCTATCAGCGATGGAGAGCCTGCTTCCTCCAGTCACTACCAGCTGCTTTGCAGATAACCTGCCCGAGCGTATCGCAGCCGGGGGCACCCAACGCTATCGAGTCGGCATGATTTTAGGCTGCGTGCAGCGCGTATTTTTCACCGGCGTTAACGAAGCCACCGCCCGCGTGCTCAGCGCTAACGGCTGCGAAATTATTGTGCCAAAATCCCAGGGCTGTTGCTCTGCCCTACCCGAGCATCAGGGAGAAACCGCGCAAGCCCAGTCCCTCGCTCGCCAAATGATTGACAGCTTTGAGCATACCGACACGGACTACATCATCATCAACGCAGCAGGCTGCGGCCACACCCTCAAAGAGTACGGCCACATCCTGGCAGACGACCCAGCCTACGCACAAAAAGCAAAAGACTTTGCCGCAAAAGTCCGCGATGTCCAAGAGTTTTTAGCCGAAGTTGGCCTCACAACAAAGCTCCACCCGCTGCAAGAAGCGCCTTTGACCGCTGTTTATCAAGATGCCTGCCACCTATTGCACGGGCAAAAAATCAGCCGCCAGCCTCGCGATCTGCTCCGGCTTATTCCCGGACTCACCCTCAAAGAGCCCATCGATGCAGCGCTTTGCTGCGGCAGCGCGGGCGTGTATAACATGCTTCAGCCCGAGATTGCTGAAGAACTCGGCCAAATGAAGGCTATCAACCTAGTCAATACAGGGGCCACACTTATCGCCTCAGCGAATCCAGGCTGCTCGCTACAAATCAAACAGGCGTTAGAAAAACAAGGACAAACAACAAAATTGTTGCATCCCATGCAGCTACTGGATATGTCGATTAAAGGTGAGCAGCTTTAATTCCCCTACGCCTGCAACCTAACCTTCTGGCCTTACCTTCTGGCCTTAACCCAATCCCAGCCTGTTACAGCTAGTTACAGTCCGCTCGGGTTAGTCCGGTCATGTTAGATAATTAACTTTCATACAACTTTAAATTTTTTCATAATACTTAGGAGTCTTCTATCATGACGAAGGTCAAAGTTGCAGCCGCAGCTGATGTCAGTACAGATAAGGTCTTAAAAGCCGATGCCAACGGCCAGAAGGTATTGATTGCCAAGGTCGGTGACGGGTATTGTGCGATCGCCAATAAATGCCCTCACTTAGGCTTACCAATGGCTAAAGGTAAGTTTGAAAATGGTACCGTAACCTGCCCCTTCCATGGCTCCAAATTTGAAATTTGCAGCGGCAAAAACACCGAATGGGTAGACTCTGTCGTCGGCATTCCCTTACCCGGCGTGGCTAAAAAAATGATGGCAATGGGTAAGGAACCCACTGACGTCGCCAGCTTTACAGTCACGCAAGAAGGCGAAGATCTCTTCGTTGAGGCTTGAGGCTCCTGATATTCCAGGGATGTCTTCTTGAACATCTTTAATTAAAAAGAAGAACAGTCAAGGAGGAACAGCGCTTTGTTGTCCCTCTTTTTTATTTGAGCTGGCTTACACACTGCCAGCAGTCTTGTGCGATCGCCCAATCCTCCTGTGTTTTTATCACCAACACCCGCACCGCAGACGCTGCTGTAGCAATATCTGCATCTACAGGAGAGTGCTCATTGGCCTCAGCATCTAGCTTTAACCCTAAAAACGTCATACTCTCACAGGCCGCAGCCCTCACCCAAGCAGAATGCTCCCCAACCCCTGCTGTAAACACCACCACATCCACACCCCCTAAGCTCATCAGCATTGCGCCAAAGCAAGCTTTGAATCGGTGAATATAGAGGTCTCTCGCCAGCTGAGCCCGCTCATTACCCTCCTCAACTGCCTGAGAAATCTCTCGCATATCGTGAGAGACCCCCGAGACACCCGCCAGTCCAGAGGCACTATTCAACAGCGTATCCAGCTCATCTGCACTGTAATCTTGGCGCATCAAGTGAATCAAAATGCTCGGATCAATCGTGCCTGAACGGGTGCCCATCATCAGCCCCTCTAAGGGGGTAAACCCCATCGTTGTATCAATACTGCGGCCATTTTTCACTGCCGATAAAGAACCGCCATTACCTAAATGGCAGATAATCAAGCGCAGCTCGTTCAGCGGACGACTCAGAATACTCGCCGCGCGATGAGCGCAGTATCGGTGGCTAATGCCATGAAAACCGTACCGGCGAATGCCCTGACTCAGCCAGTCGTAGGGCCCCGGATAAGTGACCGCAACCTGCGGCATTTTGCTGTGAAACGCCGTATCAAAAACAGCAACCTGTGGGACCGCTGGCAAAAGCTGTTCTGTTAGCTCAATACCCTCTAGGTTTGCGGGATTATGGCTAGGCGCAAGCGCGCTCAGCTGCTTGATGGCGGCCTTCACCTCGGGCGTGACAACCACGCTCGCCTGGTAGGCTTGTCCGCCATGCACCACCCGATGGCCCACCACATCGATCTCATCTAACGTTGAAATCACTTGAGTCGGCCCCTGATGCAACAAAGCCAACAAGTACGACAGCGTTTCTTTTCTAGAGTCAGACGCAACCCTCTCCCGATGCTGTTTGCCTGATGCTGTTTGAACCACTATTTGAGCAGCGCCTTCCTTAGGAAGCCAATCAATGTGAGCTTCCCAAAGAGGCGCTATCGGCTGGTCAGGCAGCTTGCCTTCAACCGCATACAAGCAGCTTTTTTGACTGCTAGAGCCCGCATTCAGAACCAATATGTTCATCGTTTACTTGCAGCTACCTTAGTAAGGCCACTTCCAGTTCACAATTTCTTCTGGGTCCATACCGTGCTCATGAGCGTAGCTAACGCAGGCTATCAGCTTGTTCTTCATACGCTCTTTGACATGGGCTGCTGCCGAGCCCAGCCGGGGCACCCGGTCAATCACGTCAATAACAAGGTTAAAGCGGTCGATTTGGTTGTTAATAGCCAGCTCCAGGGGCGTGTTGATATTCCCCTTTTCCTTATATCCCCGCACGTGAATTCGCTCCTGATTAGACCGGCGGTACACCAGCTTATGAATTAACCAAGGGTAACCGTGAAAGTTGAAGATCACAGGCTTATCGGGTGTAAAGAGAGAATCAAAATCCCGATCTGAAATGCCGTGCGGATGTTCACTTTCAGACACGAGCTTAAACAGATCTACCACATTCACAAAGCGAACCTTAAGATAGGGAAACTCTTCTCTTAAAATGGCCGTCGCTGCTAACGATTCCATCGTGGGAATATCACCACAGCAAGCCATCACCACATCAGGGATATCCGGCTCGGTGCCGCAGTCATCATTGCTTGCCCAATCCCAAATGCCAAGGCCCTTGGTACAGTGTGCGATCGCCTCATCCATCGGCAAATATTGCAGATGCTTTTGCTTATCAGAAACAATCACATTGATGTAATTCACACTGCGAAAACAGTGATTGGCAACCGAGAGCAAACAGTTTGCATCGGGCGGAAAGTAAAGGCGCACCACCTCAGGATTCTTATTAGTCACCAAGTCCACATACCCCGGATCTTGATGGCTGAAGCCATTGTGATCCTGCCGCCAAACCAAAGATGAGAGCAGAATGTTTAGCGAAGAAACCGGTCGCCGCCAGGGCACGTGGTTCTTACAAATGTCCAACCATTTGGCATGTTGATTAAACATGGAGTCCACCACATGGGCAAACGCCTCGTAGGTATGGAACAATCCATGACGCCCGGTAAGCAAATACCCTTCGAGCCAGCCCTGAAGCGTATGCTCACTCAACATCTCCATTACCCGGCCATCGCGAGAAAGCTGTCCGCCATCTTCATCTTCCGGGTAAAGGTCAGCCATCCAAACTTTTTTAGTGGTTTCGTACACATCTTGTAGCCGGTTAGAGGCCGTTTCGTCTGGGCCCATCAGGCGAAAGTTATCGGCATTGTCGCGAAAAATATCTCGCATCAGTAAGCCCAACACTTTCGTATTCTCATACTCTTCTACACCATGCTTCTCCATTTCAATAGCATAGTCTTGAAACTTAGGCATCGTTAGGGCGCGGCGCAGCAGTCCACCGTTGGCATGGGGGTTCGCACTCATCCGGCGATCGCCCACAGGCGCCAGCTCTTTTAACTCAGCCATTAAAGTTCCGTTTTCGTCAAAAAGCTCTTCGGGCTTGTAGCTACGCATCCACTCTTCTAGCTTGCGTAGATGGTCATCATTGCTGTGCATACCACCCATCGGGACCTGGTGCGATCGCCAAAAATCCTCCACCTTTTTCCCATCCACCTCAGCAGGGCCCGTCCAGCCCTTTGGTGTGCGCAGCACAACCATCGGCCACATTGGCCGCTCAATTTTTCCATTAACCCGCGCATCTCGCTGAATCTCTTTAATTTTAAGCACACAAGCTTCTATGGTCTCAGCCATCTTTTTGTGCATGGCAGCTGGGTCTTTACCCTCTACAAAGTAGGGCATATAGCCATACCCCTTAAACAAATACTCCAGCTCCTGATGCGAGATCCGCGCCAAAATTGTTGGATTCGCAATTTTGTACCCATTCAGATTCAGAACAGGCAGCACCGCACCGTCACGCGCCGGATTTATAAACTTGTTAGAGTGCCACGCAGTTGCTAGCGGGCCCGTTTCCGATTCACCATCACCCACCACCACACAAGTGATCAAATCAGGATTATCAAGAACAGAACCATAGGCATGAGAAACACTGTAGCCAAGCTCGCCACCCTCATGAATAGACCCTGGCGTTTCGGGCGTAACATGGCTGCCAATGTCACCGGGGAAAGAGAACTGCTTAAAAAAGCGCTTCATCCCTTCGGCATCTTCGCTTTTATCGGGATAGCACTCAGTGTAAGTCCCTTCTAAATACACGGGTCCTAAAACACCCGGGGCGCCATGACCTGGGCCCGCCATAAAAATCATATCCAGGTCGTACTTTTTAATTAGCCGATTGCAGTGAATGTAGGTAAAGCTCAGCGCAGGCGACGCCCCCCAGTGACCCAGCAAACGGTGCTTAACATGCTCTTTTCTCAAAGGCTCCTTAAGCAGGGGATTATCTCGTAGGTAAATCATCCCAACTGCTAAATAATGACAGGCACGCCAGTAGGCATCTAGCGTTTTAAGCACCTGCTCAGAGATAGGGGTGACTTCCAAAGACGCCGCAAAATCGGAAGATTGAGAAGAAACAATAGCAGTCATAGGTTGCTCTCTGGGTTGTTTTTAGAAACCAAGGAACCCAGCGCTCGCAGGCTCTGTAGCTTCACGCCTGTAGCTTCACGCAGGTTCTACGGCTTTAATGTTGTTCTAGTTTTTCGTACTTTCTCTTTAAGTTTACTGATATTTTTTTATTTGTACCGTAGTTTCTACTACATCCAAAATAAATACTTAAAAACAGGCTGAAATCAGAGGTGATTCACAAAAAATGCAGCTAGATTGAGTTTAATTAATGTGAAGGCACTCCCATCTTTGGGCACTGGTCGTTATGCCGAAAACGCCATTGCAACCTATATTTATGTCACTGGCTATCTTGCTGGCTAATCTCACCAACTCTTTCGCTGGCTCTTTCACTGGCTCCGACGGAGCCATCCTAAACGCTCATGACTTTGCCCTTTGATGCTGAGGCCACCCAAAAACGGGTCGATAACTTTTGGCAGCTGCCCGCCAGCTTTGGCATGGAGCGCAATGCCTATCACAACTATCTCAATGAGATTGTCAGCGACCGCTACGCACTCATCAACGGCATGCAAATTTTGCGAGACGAACTTCAGTTCGCCGCTGCTAGCCCAACAGCCGTAAAGTCTTGCGGGGCAGACCTGAGCTTACCGAGCGTCGTCACCACGCTGGCCTACACTAACTGTGGCGATCGCATCCATCAAGGCGAAGCCACCAAGCGCTACCGCGACGTGGTGGCCTCCCGATTCGCCACCCTCTCCGAAATTGGCGAACTCAAGCTAGAAGCCTTTTTTCCCGCAGGCGGCGGCACCGAAAATGGCGCAACCTTAGCTCACGTCACCGTCGCCCACGAGCTGGACGAACATCTCAAGCAGCAGCTCTATGCCGGTAACCCCCAGTCTATTTCTTTGGTGGCTATTGATTTAAAAACCCACGTAGGCCGCCTGCGCGAAGGCGGTAAACATGTCATCTATGGCAGAACGCGCGAAGCCCCCTGGCGAGAACCCCGCGCCGCCTGCGGTGCCATAGTCGGTGCACTCAAAGACTATCAGCAGCAAAACCTTGTCCACCGCCGCATTCGCGACGACTTAGGAGAGCGTAATTTTCAGTACCTCTCTCATCAAAAAATTCTCACCGATGAAGGGGTGGATATTACGATGGCGATCGCATCTGCCATTGTCGCCATTCGCGGCATTCGTGACACCGCCTTTGCCCTTTCCCACGAAATGGACGAGCGTGGCCTTGGACACCTGACAGCAAGCACCACCGTCAACCGCCCGTCTAGAGACGACCTAGTGATTTATTTAGGACGTGCGACGGTGTTTAACGGCAAAGTTACCATCCAAAGCATGGGACTCGATGCGAAGCTTTACGGCGGCTCCTTAGTAGAATACGCAAAAGAAAAGAGAGTCCAACTGCGCTACGGCGACTGGGACTGCGAAAACTTACCCATTGAAGAGACCTCCTACAAAGTTCGAGGATCTGGACTGTAGTAACAAATAAAACAGGCAGCCCGATGCTAGGGTGCTTCAGGCGTATTAGAGTTTTACGATAGATTAAGGCTTGTGAATAATGTAGAGGAACACACCCAGCGATCACAACTTCAACAGCCCCTGAGAAGTACATTGACCGTGTTCTTATAAAAAAGGCTTTACCAAGGGTGATTTTTCCATCAAAAATCATCCAACACAATTAGATCCGTCATCCTATAGCTCCACCATCATCGTCATCATCATGAGGTGCAACTATCTCAGGTAATGGCTTCAGGCAATGGATACAGTTGTTGTAGTTTTCAAAGGTGCACTATCTAACGGCACTTACCTTGAGTATTCGAGCACATTCCTAGGCTCCACATATAAATTCCAAAAGAGACTTTTGAAATGAAAGCATCTAGCTACAACATTTTTGTGCCTTTAAAGAAAGGCCGGGTTTTAGCCTACAACAGCCTCAGTGGAGCATCCGCTATTTGGGACTCAGAAGATAAAGACACCTATCAGCGTGTTGTTGAAGGTGAACTAATTGGCCCAGCAGAACCCAATATTAAAAATTTAGCCTATGGCGGATACCTCGTTGACGATCATATCGATGAGCTAGCACTGCTTGAAAAGCACTACCATGCAAACCGATTTAATCCCCAGGTGATGACACTCACCATTGCCCCCACGCTCTCTTGCAATTTCGGCTGCGACTATTGCTTTCAGGGACAAGATAAACCAGCAGACGTCATGGGCCCAGAGGTTCAAGAGGCTATTTTGGCCTTGGTAAAACGAGCCGCACCCGGCATCAAACAGCTAGGAGTTGCTTGGTATGGCGGAGAGCCCCTGCTGAAGCCCAAAATTATTGAAGCACTCTCCAAACGGTTTATTGCGCTGTGCGATCGCAACAAAATAGACTACAGCGCCATGATCGTCACCAACGGCTACTACCTGGACCTAGACATGGCCCGCTCGCTGTATACCCATCGGGTCAAAACCGTTCAGGTCACCCTCGATGGCATTCCCCAATATCACGATCAGCGCCGCGCCCTGCTCTCCGGCAAGCCTACCTTTAATCGCATTATTGATAATCTAAAATCCATTGTTGACGAAGTCCCCATCAGCATCAGCATTCGGGTCAACATTGACCATCGCAATCGCAAGCAAATTGTCCAGCTGTTAGACCTACTCGATGAACGGGGCTTGAGCCATCGCGACAACTTTAAGCTCTACTTTGCCCCTATCGAATCGATGACAAAAGGCTGTCACTTAGTAGAAGAGGCCACCATGGGCAAGTCAGACTACGGTCAGCTCGAAGCCGAACTGTATCGCTACGGCTACGAAAAAGGACTCACACAGCTCCCCTACCCGCCCCGATACCATGGCACCTGCGCCGCCGTAAAACCCAAAGGCATGGTCATCACGCCCAAAGGTACGATTCATAAGTGCTGGGATACCGTCACCAATCCACTGTATGCCGTTGGCAGCATTTTTGATATTGACAGCTTTAACCAAAGCGAATCCATGAAAGCCTGGCTACGTTGGACACCCTTTGCCAACAAAACCTGCCGTAATTGCAAAATTTTGCCTAACTGTGCGGGTGCCTGCGCCTACAAGTTTATCCACGCCGACGAGACCCGAGGAGAAGCCGCCGTGTTGCCTTGCCCCAGCTGGAAATACAACATTAACGAGAGACTCATTCTCCGAGCAGAAAAAACAGGCCATATTACCGCCGATGACTACCACCCTGAAGACATTCGAACAGAAACAGGCAATTTATGTACTGAGATACCCGTGTCAGGGGGCAATACATTGCCCGAATCCATGCTCAGGTCCATGCCCGAATCTATGCCCAAATCTATGCCCAGAAAGCTGGCGAGAGGCATGTCATGAAATACATCGTGCATCCGGTCATTCGAGGCTCTGCCATGATGCCGGGGACGATTCCGGATACTCAAATTAAAAAATACGTGATTGCCGCCGCTCACAGTGGCAAGGTCATCAGCATTCGGGATAATGAAGTTGTTGTAGAACAACAAAATTGGACCGAAGAACCCAGACAGCAATGGAAGATTGCCGCGCTCTCTGGAACTGACAGCCAATACTTTTGTATTGTTTCTGTTCACTCAGGCAGTGTGCTCACAGTATTAGAAACGTCCTCTACTACAAATCAACCAGTATGCATACAGTCTTGGAATAATGGACCAGGGCAGCAATGGTCAGTTGAAAAGCTGGGCAACGGTAGAGTTCGGCTGCTCTCTCGCCTGAGCGGAAAAGTTCTCACTGTGGCAGACCGCTCCAACGAACAAGGCGCTGAGGTTATTCAAAGCTTATGGAATGGTGACAGGTGGCATCGCATTCCAGGACAGTTTAAGCAAATCTCGGCAGGTGCCGACGGTAGTGCTTGGGGGCTACAGTCAGACGGCGATATTTTTCGATACGTCGGCAACAGAAAATGGCAGCGAATTAAGGGCATTGACGGAACGCTTGTACAGCTTTCTGTCGGCAATGCAAACAATGTTTGGGGCGTGAGTGCCACTGGCAATATTTATCGCTGGACAGACGGCAGCTGGCAGTCAATCAACGGAACGCTACAACAACTCTCTGTTGGCGCAGATGGCACCGTATGGGGCGTCAATGCAGCAGGTGAGGTTTGGCAATATCAAAACCAGCCGCAAAACAGCCGCTGGACACGCGTGAACGATACTCTCAAGCTCCAACAGATCTCTGTCGGAAGTTCAAAATATATTTGGGGTGTAGATAGCCAGACCAACACCTATTTTTGGACAGGCGGCCAATGGCAGCGAGTCTCAGGTCAAATGAAACAGATTTCTGTTGGCGCAGATGGCACCGTTTGGGGCGTCCAAAAGGACAATGATGTTTTTCGCTACTTGGGCAACAACAAATGGGAAAAAATAAACGACGCGCTTGAGCAAGTCTCTGTCGGCAACGTCGACCACATTTGGGGGGTCAATAGCCGAACCAACACCTATTTTTGGGGCGATGCCTTAACCTTGCATCAGCAGTGGCAGCTCTCTACACTCTCCAAGCCAGACCAGACGTTTACCCACCATTCGCAGGCAACACTTTATCAAAATAGAGACTTTGGTGGAGAAAGTCAGGTTTTAGGCGTCGGTTCCTACAGCATGGAGTTGCTCACCATTGGCGATAATACCGTTAGCTCGGTAAAAGTGCCGGAGGGGCTCAGGGTTACCCTTTATAAAAACAACAATTTCAAAGGTGCCTCCCATGCCTTCACGGCAGATACACCATGGGTCGGCGATGATATTAACAATCAAACATCAGCCATCTTGGTCGATAAGGTGGTCTCACTGTACGAAGCTGCTGACTATGAGGGGCAGCATCAGGACTTTGGCATTGGCCGCTACAGCCTGCAAGATCTTCAAAAAGGGAACAACCTTGCTAGCTCTATCAAGGTGCCCGAGGGGTACATGGCTATCCTGTACGAGCAGGCTGATTATACTGGGCACTTTCGCATCTTTTTAGAAAGTGCGGCGTGGTTAGGAGATGATTTTAACGACATTACTTCCAGCCTGGTAGTTAAGGCTATCGGCGTGGAGATTCCCATAGGCTCACTAAAGTACGGTGACAAAGTAGTGCTGCAATCGCACCACGAAAAATATCTCACCCACACCGCCGATGGCCCACCCAGTGCTGATGCAACAGCCATTGACAACCCGCAAGAATTCACAATTGTTCGAGCAGGGGCTACCCGCTACAACAACTACGTCAGCTATGGCGATATCTTTTCACTCAAGGCAATTAATAACAGCTATATCGCAGCCAGTTCCAAGGGAACAGTCACCACTCATCGAACCGATATTACCGCCGAAGAGCGATGGCGGCTGCTCAGATCCGGCGATACCCTCAGCCATCTCTTTGTCACGGCAGGCGATATCATCAGCCTACAGTCTACCTACGGTCGATATTTAGCTGCTGAAACCACAGGGCGCGTCAATGCTGAGTCCACCTCAATTGACTCCACCGCAAAATGGGCGATTCGAACCCGTGCCCTAGCAAAAGGGACTCACCACGGCCAAGAGGGCGCTGGGACAAACCTCTCAATTTGTGGTTCTGAAGCCTGTGGAGCCAATGCTTGCGGCGCAGCGGCCTGTGGAGCAGCCTATTCACTCACCAGTGCCTGTGGCGCAGCGGCAGCCGCGATCGCCGTTTGTGGCGCAGATGTATGTGGCGCAGCCGCTGCTGTGATCGCCGTTTGTGCGGTAGATGCCTGTGTTGTTGATGCAGGTGTCGTCGCGGCTTGCGGGGCAGAAGCCTGCGCCGCAGATATTGGCGGCATTAGCGCCTGCGGCGCAGATTTGTGCGGGGCAGCCGCCTGTGCCGTTGCAGCTTGCTCTGTAGAGGGCTGTGCGATAGATACCTGTGGGGCAGATGTCGGGGGTGTCGGTGCCTGTGGCGCAGCCGCCTGCGGAGGAGATGCCGATGTTATCGAAGCCTGCGGCGCCGATGCCTGTGCGGCTGAAGCAAGCGTCATCGACGCTTGTGGAGCCGATGCCTGCGCCGCGAACACCTGCGCGATTAATGCCTGCCTTGCCGATGCCTGCGCGGCCGATGCCTGCGCTATTGATGTCATCCCGATTATTCCTTTTATTTAACGGGCGTCTGTTTCTGCAATTTGGGACTGGTCATGATTCACCTCATTTACATGCCCTTTGGCTCCATCACTCATCCGCCCTTGGCACTCAGCTTGTTCAAAGCACAGCTCCAGGCGGCGGGTATGCCGTGCCGGGTGCACCATTTCAATCTCACCTTTGCCCAGCGCATCGGGTTTGGCTCTTACGAGCACATCGCCCTCTTTAAGGGCGTACAAACCCAGGTCAGTGAATGGCTCTTTGCCGAACAGGCTTGGGGTAAGCCCATTGGCCCTTCAGTGCATGATTTTTTGGAGCTGTGCGGCGAAGAGCTAGGACAAATTCCCAAAGTGCATGACCCCAAAGCTTGGCTGCGGCTCATTCGTGAGAGCGTTGTACCTGGATTTTTACAAGAGTGTTTGAGCAGGCTAGATATCTCTAAGCCCTTGGGCGATGCACCGTTAGCAGGTGAAGCGGAGCGAGATGTAGTTGTTTTTAGCTGCACTTTTTTCCAAACGATTCCAGCGATCGCACTCGGACGCCTGCTAAAACAACAGTATCCCCACCTCAAACTCAGCTACGGTGGGGCCTGCTTTCACGGCGAAATGGGCGATGAACTCATTCGCAAAGTCCCCTGGATAGACGCGGTTTCCGTCGGAGAAACAGACGACGTGATAGTGCCGTTATTTCAGGCGCTGCAAAAGAACCGGGCGCCTAAAAATCTCCAGGGCATTCTGTACCGTGACGCTCAAGGTAACGTCCACACCTCAGCACCTTACCAGCCCGTTACTGCCGAAGTGCTCGACACTCTACCCGTGCCAAACTTCGACGATTTTTTCACCGATGCTGCCGCCCTTGGCCTTACCAACATTCCCGAATGGCGAAAGCTGTTGTTTCTCCCCTTTGAAAGCTCGCGGGGCTGCTGGTGGGGCCAAAAGCACCACTGCTCTTTTTGCGGGCTTAACGGCGATGGCATGGCCTACCGCTCAAAATCACCAGCAGTTGTTCTACGCACTTTAGAAGCCTTTAGCCAGCGATATCCGCTCACCCGCACCTACCGTGCCACAGACAACGTTCTCCAGACCGACTACTTCAAAACGCTGCTGCCGGCCTTAGCCAACAAGCCTTTTGGTACAGACATCAGCCTGTTTTATGAAGTGCGTGTCACCATGACCCGCGAACAAATCAAGCTGATGGCCGATGCAGGCATTACCTGTGTGCAACCCGGCATAGAAAGTCTCTCGAACCAGATCCTTAAGCTCATGAATAAGGGCACTACCGCCCTACAAAATATTTATTTTCTTAAGTGCTGTCGCGAATATGGCATTTTGGTCTTGTGGAACAATCTTATTCAGCTACCCGGCGAAACTGCTGAAGCCTACCAACAAATGGAAGCATGGCTACCTCAACTGGTTCACTTAGCCCCGCCACCCGGCGGCTCACCTAAAATTGAATGCCATCGTTTTAGCCCCTACTTCAATGAGCCCAAAAAGTGGCTAACTCGCATAGAGCCTGCGGCCTGGTATCAAGGGCTATTTCCAAAAGAGACAATAGATCTCTCCCGCATAGCCTATTACTTTGATGTGGACTGGAAAGACACACTTCCCGCAGAACTGTATGACGGGGTAGTTGATATTATTATCCATTGGATTCGTATTTGGCGAGAAGCTGATGAGCTGCCACGACTCACCTACAGCGCAGATGACGACGGCAACATCACCCTCACCGATACCCGATGGGTCCACGCCGCACCTCAACAGCTCAGCCCAGCAGCCTCAGCCATTTATACTCTGATTGACGCGCCCATCACGCTGAAGCAAATTTTTAAAAAGACGTCAGGCACCGCCGCTGAAGGGCTTTCTGCCGATGAAATAACCGCAATTTTGCAAGACTTTGTCGATAATGGCGGTGCGCTGCACGATCCCCCCTTTTACTTAGCGCTTGCTATCAGAGCCGATACCATAGATCCTACCTATGACTTCCGCCGCTGCCAGTACGCCAAAGATCCAGCAAACCAGTATTCTAAAAAGCGATCGCAGCCCGTAGTCCACAGCACTCCTGATAATATAAAAGTCTCCGCCTCTCGATAACCTCACTCTCCTCTGCCTGTTCCTTTTTTATGCTGTTCCCTTCTACTACCGCCCCATGAAAGGACTCACCCTAGGACTCGCGATCGCTGCTGCTGTTATTCTCCTAGTAGGCGGTTCTTTAAGCATCTTTTTCACCATTTTTTGGGAAAAAATGGACACCTCAGGGGCCCGTCGAATCAAAGAACAATTTCCCACTGAGCAAATTCTACGATCAGAAAGCACCGCTAACTTTTTTGGCCTAACCTCTCGCGGACGCGGTCAACTTCGTGGCAACGGCGTGCTCGCACTCACACCCAATGAGCTATGGTTTAGCCGCTTTGTAAAACGAGAGGATATCAGCATTCCACTGCAAAGCATCACCTCGGTAAAACTGGTAGAGTCTCACCTAGGCAAACGAATTCTGGGTCGGGCGCTGCTGTACGTGGAATTTCAACAAGAGGGGAAGCAAGATGCGATCGCCTGGGCCGTCACCTCACCAACGGACTGGAAATTAGCGATTGAACAAGCAGCACCCTAGTACCAGGAAATAGCACCAGCAGACTGTTGCATTGAGAGGATACAGCGACCGACCCCACCCAGATTGTTCATTGATCAAACACCAAAGCTGAGTCTGACTGGAATTTGTATGACAAACTCGGTACCTTGCCCGGCAGTTGAATGATAGTCAATTTTGCCGCCATGTTCTTCAGTAATGATCTGATGGCTGATGGAAAGACCTAGACCGGTCCCTTTCCCGACAGGCTTGGTAGTAAAGAAAGGATCAAATAGGTTGGCCTCATCATCAGCGGAGATGCCTGTACCATTATCGACGATCGTCACCGCCACCCACTGATCAGACACATTCTCCGTACGAATAGAGATAGTTGGACTACTTGGCTGAGCTATCTCTATCGCATCAATCGCATTCGTCATAAAATTCATGATCGCCTGATTGAGTTGGCTTGGATAGCACTCTACATGAGGTATATTTCCAAAGTCTCGAACAACGTTAATACGAATTTTCTCGTCAGAGGCGTTGAGGCGATGGCTTAGCATCGCCAGCGTACTGTTAATGCCCTCGTGAATATCTACGATTTTATGTTCAGATTCATCCAGTCTTGAAAAATTCCGCAGCGATCGCACTAGCTGCATAACACGTTCAGTTCCCAAATTCATAGAGGTTGTTAGCTTTGCGATATCTTCACACACATAGTCCAGCTCTAGTTCTTCAGCACACTGCTGAATTGCGGGTGTTGGAGAATATTCTTTCTGATAGAGCCGAACCATAGACACTAAGCTCTGGCAGTACTGTTCCACATGGATCATATTGCCGTGGATAAAATTAATAGGATTGTTGATCTCATGAGCAACGCCAGCAACCAGCTGTCCTAGACTAGACATTTTCTCGCTTTGAATTAGTCTTGATTGAGCTTGTTTGAGATCTTGTAAAGACTGATCTCGCTCAGCAATGCGTAGCGCCAAACTTTGATTAAGCTGACGTAGCTGTAGCTGCACTCGAATTCGAGCAAGTACTTCTTCATGCTGAAGTGGTTTAGCAATGTAGTCTACAGCACCTAGCGTCAAGCCCTTAACTTTGTCAGCCGTATCGGAGAGCGCCGTCATGAAGATAATAGGAATGTCCTGAGTCGCTTCTTTTGCTTTAATTCGACGGCAGGTTTCAAAACCATCTATACCTGGCATCATCACATCTAACAAAATTAAATCGGGTAGGAAAGCATCCAGCCTAGCGATCGCGGTTTCCCCGTCAGTAGCCGTCGCAACTCGATAGTTTTGACCTTGCAAAACATCGAACAAAACCTGCAAATTGGTAGGCGTATCATCGACCACTAGAACAGTAGGCGGATTTGACGAGCTGTTGAAAGTCATGAGACAGTAGCCTCCTGAAAAGAGGATTGGACGAGCGCAAGAATGGCTTTATCATCAAACTGATGGCTTAGCTCAAGTATCCTATCTGCCAAAGGAGCATACTGCTCATCTAACGCTTTGATTCGCTCAGCTTCCTGTATGACATCTGCCATAAATCCAGTTTTAGCAGCGGCATGCAGCATCTCTAGTTCTGACACAGGCGGCATGATATAAGTGGGCATTTGCGAGCGTTGACTATGGCCGACCCGTTTTTGTTCGGAGTTAGCTTGTCCCTGTTGATTTTGGCGCTGTTGATTTAGATTTCGCTGGCTTTGGCTCTGTTGATGGATGTTTTGCTGACTTTGACTTTGGTGAGTCTCCATCTGTGATCCGATAGTTATCTCATTTTTCCGAAGTGATTGATCTTCACTGCACCACTCACGCACTGCAAGCAGCTCCACTTCAAACCAAAATGTACTGCCTTCTCCCAACTCACTATCAACGTGAATATCGCTCCCCATCATCTGCACAATTTTACGGCTGATAGCAAGGCCCAATCCAGTGCCTTCCGAATGATGTGCGCTGTTTCCTGCTTGCTCAAAAGGTCGAAAAATCTTTTCTAACTGGTCTTGCCCGATGCCGATACCAGTATCTTGAATCTGAAACAGAATCCGCCAAGATGTGCGGCCGGCCGCAGGCGGCTCAGATACCGTCGCTTTAAACGTAACACGGCCACTGTCGGTAAATTTGGCCGCGTTACCGAGTAGGTTGATAAGGACCTGGCGTAACTTTTTAGGATCAGCATGAACCGCTGCTGGAATATTTGGCCCAGGGTCATAGACTAAAGCCACACCTTTTTGCTCAGCCTTAATGCGGCACATGTCAGCCGTCGCGGTCAGGAAGTCTCCCAAGTGAAAATCTTGCGCATGGAGTTCCATCTTTTGCACTTCTAGCTTAGAGAAATCTAGAATATCGTTGATAAGCGACAGTAGATGAGTTGCGCATTGGTGGATTGTTCTCAACCCCTTTTTGTGCCTAACACCTGTTTCTGCATCTCTCTGAAGAATTTGGGTATAGCCTAAAATCCCGTTTAGGGGCGTTCGCAGCTCGTGGTTCATATTTGCTAAAAACTCACTTTTAGCCTCACTCGCCTGATGAGCAGCCCGTTCGGCTTCTTTATAAGGCGTGATATCTTGAAAGATGCCAATGAGTCCCATGACGTTGTTTTCCTGGTCATAAAGCGGAACCTTGCTCATCTCTAACCAGGACTGATAGCCGTTAGCCTGATGAGGTTCAACAATACCTAATTTAGCAGCACCTGATTCGAGTACTTTGCGATCGCACCCAGCAAAGAAATGAGCGTCCGCCGCCGACCAAAGTAAGTCATCGTCTGTCTTCCCCCCAATCTCATCTACACTTACGCCTGCAACGTTAGCAAAGCTTTGATTGCATCCGAGATAAACACTCTTTTCGTTCTTCCAAAAAATAGACTGCGGAATGTTATTCATCACCAAGTTGAGCAGCTGCTGAGAAGCTGACAACTCTTTTGTTCTTGTCTCTACTTTCGCCTCCAGATTCTGAGAATAATCTTCTAGCTTCTGAAAAGAATCGCGGAGATGCTGAGCCATATTGTTAAATGACTGCGCCAGCTCTCCAAACTCGTCATACCTCTGTGTCGGCAAGGTCGCAGTCCACTCACCTTCAGCTAACCGTTTTGCCGCCTGGTTTAGCATGAGCGTAGGACGCACAACCAACGACTGAGACAAATAGCGAATAGTCCCAAAGGTAATTATGATAATGATGAGTAGGGTAACTGCGGCGCTTCTTTGCGCCTGAAGCTCTCTTGCCAGTACGGGCCGCGCATCTAACTCCACCACTAACAGACCATCAACACGATCAAACTGTCCATAAATAGGGGCATACCCAATCAGCACTGGAATCCCTGCACTGTTGTAGGTGATTTTGTCCTCTACCACAGGAGACTCAATCATTTCCTGATTTGCCAGGAGTGGTGGTGGTGCAGCTAACGCTTCGCCCACAGCGACTAGCGAGGCTTCACGCTCTTTCCACTTCTCTAGAACATAGCTGTAATGGCCTTCTGCCTGTTGGCGCACCGTGTAGAGATATTGAATATCGTTGCTGGCTGCCTGGATTTTTCCAAGCTGTTCTTGATTGATTCGATAATAAGTGGTGTTTGCATCTTGGGCCTCTACAACCAGTGCATGATAATCGCCATCAATCTGAGGCGCGGCAAGTTGCACAATTTCAGACAGGCGATCGGCCATTGCCTTTCGCTGACTTGTTCTCAACTGCCAATATTGACCAGTTGCTAAGCTGCCCATGCCCAAAACCATCAGGCTAGAAAAAGCAAGGACGATTTTAGTGCTAAGCTTCCAGTTTTGAACAGACATATAATTGCTCGCTACAGTTTCAGACCTAAGCTGGTTCTGTAAAATGTCTTCTGTTCTTCTCGGCCGATTTCGTCAGTGAGCTTTTCCCAGCCAGTGGTAATCTTTTCCATCGCCTGATCTCGACTCATTTCTCCTGAGAGGAAGGCCGCTAGCGTGGTATCAACGATTTCCTGCTGATAGCTGTGTTCATTAGGAATAGTCAGATCAAGCATGATATTAGGATTGTTCAAGCTCGCACCAATTCCGCCCAGATACTTGTTAGCGGCGCTGCTGCTCATGCCCGCTTCAACCCATGATTGCGTATCGGAGAGCTGAGAAATGCGATAGGGATTGAAGCCGGTTTCTCCGATAGTGACATCGACATTGGACTGAGCTGGCTGGCTGACGTAAGAGATAAAGGTGTAAGCCGCGGCCTGCTGTTCGGGGGTCGAAGCTGCATTAACACCTGCCGACCAACCAATGAGTGCGGCATAGGGCGCATGGTTGACACCGTTGATGCCAAAGGGGCAGGTGAACTTATCGCAGGCGACTAATTCACCAGTCTCTCGATTCAGCACCTCGGTAGATCCGGGCAAGGGCGCAGTAGCGACTTTATCAACAACTTTAGAGCCAGGGCTGATGGTGAGGGTACCCGTGTTGCCATGATCAAGCGTGAGCGCGCATCGGCCATCAATAAACAGCTCTCTGGCGTCATCCATCGTATGGTTAAGTTCACCCGGAGGGCCGTAGTTGCCTGTGGCCTTGTACACATCTAAAGCTTTGGCAAAAGCTGCGTTGTTAGTCAGCGGCTTCATAGTATCCGTATTGAAAAAGCCCCCTTGCTGAGTGCCTTCACTCTGTAAAAAAGAACCCGCTATTGACCAGAAGGCCCACCAGCTTACATGATTGGGTTGTTTAGTGAGGCAAGAGCCGTAGTCAGGCTCACTGTCACCGTTGAGATCTTTCCCGTGAAATGTCTCAGCAATTTTAAGGTAGTCGTCCCACGTGCTGGGTGGTTCTATGTTGGCGGCTTCTAACAAATCGCTCCGGTAATACAGCATGTAGTAGTCGCCATCGACCGGGATACCATAGATCTTGTCGCCGTAAGTACCGCCATGCTTCTGAAAGAAAGGAGTGATATCTTCCCATTCAAGCGCCGAATCTGCTTGCACTTTTTGTGTGAGATCGCTTAGATATTCAGCCTTCACCATGTCGGAAAGCCAGATAGGGGGATAGATTACTACGTCATATCGATTCTCATTTGTTTTGTAGTCAGTCTCAATGGTTTCGTAGAGATCGCCAAAGGGAACCATTTCAAAGACGACGTTAGCGCCTGTGGCGTCTTCAAAGGCTTCGGTATGAGATTCGAAGGCGTTGCCGATGGGATATTTTAGTCCGGTGACAGTGATGGTAACGCCATTGAAGCGCGGCTGTTGCAGTTCGCTTGATTGGGTAGATACGCTGGGTGCTTCAGGTTCTACAGCGCGACTACACCCAGCGGCTAATAGTCCTATAATGAGTAATCGTGCGTATAACTGGAAGGCGCGTCGCATATAAATTTTTCTCTTCAACGTTTGTATGGTTCTAGTTAGCGTACGATTTCTCTCTGATAGCAATCACGAGACTTGGATACCACAACAATGTGGGAGCTCATCCGGCTGAACCGAAGAGCTAAGGAAGGATGCTTGCTATGAATGTTGTTGCACACAGAGCCTCCTTTTTGCTAATGGGTCTTATTTTTGGAGTGCAACATAGCTGATAGATATCGGCATTAGATATCGGAAAACAACAAACATCCATGAAGTATGCATACGAAGTATGAACTTCATACATCAAGTTACCCAAACTTGTTTGTCTAAAAACAGGTTGGAATAGAGTGGGCACTAGGCAGCGGTTCTACAACGAAAAACCAGCCTGGGCTACGTATGTCACTTTGGGCGTCGGCAAGTTCGAGACAGCACAGCGATTCTGTCGCACGGTCGATGAGGTGGGTCGGTGCGATCGCATGACTGATGATCCGGTAATTTTTTGCTACGCGCTATTGACTCTCATTGTGTGACTCTGATCATGGCTGACAAATTCAACTCAGCAGCAACTCAATTAGCACTAAAAACTTCCCAAAAGAAACGGAAAGAAACGCCATGTCTGGCTCGTAATATATTTTCACTTGTGCTACGGCGTTTCTAGATTAAGCGTCTTGTTCTTCTAACCGTTTTCTCTCGGCAAGCTTGAGCTTAATTTCGGTGTGAGCTTCGCGGGTGAGGGGATAAAAGTAAATCAACACCACACCACAAATAACCAACACTAGAGGGATCGGCCCCATAAAAATGCGAATGGCTTGCAGCGCCGAATCTGGCTGAGCAATCGTGTCCTTAACAAAGCCCGCAGCCTCTAGCGCGGCCCCTACTAAAAACAGACCGAGCGCTAGACCAAACTTTTGCAACAGCGTCATAAATGAGTAAAAAGTCCCTTCTCTACGACGGCCTGTTTTGAGCTCGTCGTAATCAATCACATCCGGCAAAATAGACCAGGGAACCACATAGGCTGTCGCCACACCAAAGCTGGCCAGCAGGCATAGCCCATAGAGAATATTGAGCTGACCGGGCTGTAAAAAGTACAGCGCCCCTTGCACAATAATCCAGAGCCCAGAGCCCAAAAAATACAGATTCTTTTTTCCAATACGCTTACTCAAGCTAGCGCATACAAACATCATGATGATCGCCGGGCCTTGCACCAGCAGCGCCACCAGGCTTTCATCGGTGCCCATCCAAGACTTGGCATAAAACGGAATCACCGCCGCTGTAATTTGCAGCGCGAGCCAGGAGAACATATAAATGCCCACCACAAACCAAAAAGGACGATTGCTAAAGACAACCTTGAGCTGCTCACCAAAAGACTCTTGTTCTTCGCCGCCATTCTCAGCGACTGCATTCAGGGTTTTACCTTCAGCAGTCGCTTTTTTTTTCATATGGCCGTAGGTGCCAAATACGCACCAGTAAACAGATAAAATCGAAATCGCACCGCCCACAACGCCCAGAGCCATATAGCGCTGCGCGTCATCAGCAATCAGCTGACCAAAAATACCGGCCACGATCAAAATTGCCACGCCGCCTGCCACAGAAAAGGCCAGACGAAATGAGGTGAGATCCGTACACTCGTCATAATCGCTGCTCATTTCAGCGGTAAGCGCCGAGTAAGGCAGATTCGTGGTGGTAAAAAAGATTTGAAAGACCGTGGTGATGACCACGTAGTACCAGAACTTTTGGCCGTCACTGGCCCCTTCTCCAAAAGGGGTAATCCAAATGAGGAAGTAGGAGAGCCCAAAGGGAATGGCGGTCAGAAACATCCAGGGATAGCGGCGACCCCATTTGGTTTTAGTGCGATCGCTCAGCATCCCTACGAGCGGATCGTTCACCGCATCCCAAATTTTGCCAAAAGCAAGCACCGAACCAGCTACTAGCGGATCCATTCCCGCCACATAAATCAGAAAGCTCAGCAGAAAAAACGCGAGGAACTGGGAGGTCAGCCCCGCCCCCAAATCACCCGCGCCATAGGCCAGCTTCACCGGCAGCGATAGCTTAGGTGATGGATAGCTGACATTAGAACCCGGCTGAGCCCCTGCATTAGCCATAAGGAAAACCCTGTATAAATAGGTAACGGTTTAGAAACGAAACAACGTAAAACTAGATGGCAGATCTCTACGTATCTTGGTCAGACTACCACCGAAACATTGAGCAACTGGCCCTGATGGTACACCGCTCTGGCTGGCAATTTAATCAAATTGTGTGTCTGGCCAAAGGCGGCCTGCGCATTGGCGATATTCTGTGCCGCATTTCTGACCAGCCTCTGGCGATTCTGTCCACCGCATCCTACGGCGGTGAAGGTAACCGCACCCGAGGATCGATCACCTTCTCTAAAGAGTTGAGCATGACCACTGCCAATCTGGGTTCGCGCATTTTACTCGTCGATGATTTGGTAGACTCCGGCCAAAGCCTAGAGCGCAGCATTTCTTGGTTACAGCATAAGTATGGGTTTTACATCGATGAAATTCGCACCGCCGTGCTCTGGCATAAAGACTGCTCTAGCGTGACGCCGGACTACGCCGTCCATCACTTACAAAACAACCCCTGGATTCATCAGCCGTTTGAAAACTATGAAGACATGAGTTGGGATGAGCTTGCCCAGCCTTCAGCCGGTAATCACGCCAGCACGCCAGTCAGGCATTAAACCCGTAATCACACCGGAAAACAGCGTGCGTGAGAAGGCGACATCAGCCCGTGAGTTCACCCATAGATGATTCGTGCTAATTTGCTATACACTTAAGCCCGTCACTGTCTCAAGTACGCTAGCGCGTTGTTTTTGTCGCGCTGGTTTACTAGATAAGGTTGTGACCATAGGACCCACTGGTAATTCGAGCCCTATAGCCCTGTGAGCAAGCCCTATAGCCCTGTGAGCAAAACGTCCGGAAAAACACCCAGAAGAGAAATCCCCCCGGCGCGTCGTCAACCGACGGAAATTTCGCTTGCCGAAATCGAACGTATTGGCACCCACGTTCAGCCCAAGCCGCGCAAAACCGGTAGGAACCTCAGCATTTTAGTGCTAATAGGCACCGCAGGCATTGGCATTTGGCAGTGGGAAGCTATTTGGCCCTATGCCAAGCCAGCGATTGCCAGTGCTCAGGTCATGGCCTCTCAGGGGAAAAATGCGATCGCAACGGCCACCAAAAACTTACAACAGGCGGTCAAAAGAGGCCCCTCATCGTCTCCAGCGTCCACCGCGACAGCCCCTGGCACAGCAGCCTCGCCTCGCCAAATTACTATCACAGAGCCTAGGGCAAACAGCCCCTTGTCCAAAAACCCAGTGGCCACCGAAGCGGCGGCGGGTGAGACGAGTCAGCCCAATGAGCTGCTCAATCACCGCCAGTACGATGAAGCCCAGCAAGAGCAGCTGGTCACGCTCAACCCCAACAGCATTATTAAGCTACAGCCCGAAGCTCAAGTCGCGGTTAATAAAATGATCGCCAAGGCGAAGTCCGAAGGCGTACAGCTGGGTATTGTCTCTGGTTTTAGGACCATTGAAGACCAGGACTACCTTTACTTTGATGTCAAAGCCGAGCGCGGCGAAAGTGCCAAAACCAGAGCAGAAGTTAGTGCGCCTCCTGGCTACAGCGAGCACCATACCGGCTATGCCGTTGACTTTATTGACGAAAGCAAGCCCGATACCCACGTAGAGCGCTCCTTTGAAACCACCCCCGCCTACAAATGGCTGCAAAAGAACGCTGCTTTCTACAGTTTTGAACTGTCTTTCCCCGACGAGCCCACCTCAAAAGTGGGCTACGAACCCTGGCACTGGCGCTACATCGGCAACCGCGAAAGCTTAGAATTGTTCTATAAATAGCTCTCCGGCTCGCTAAAAGACCCTACGCTCTTTTACGCGCCGACGTTTACGCGCCTAATGAACCCTACGACTCTCAATATTCTATCGGTCTCAGTTTTTGCCTTTGTGCTGCTTAGCCTGGTAGGTCCGCTGCTCAACATTTCTCCCGGTGCCGTGGCGATCGCACTGACTGGCTGCGCCGGCATCGTCGCCTTAGATCGCTTCAGCTGGCAAGGCAAAGGCGGTAACCTCATCGTCGATCTGTTTTCCAGCCAAAACTCCGAATACCGGCAGCGCATTCTTCACCATGAGGCCGGTCACTTTCTGGTTGCACACCTGCTCGATATCCCCGTAGAAAGCTACACCCTTAGCGCCTGGGAAGGCATCAAGGCGGGCTTGCCCGGCATGGGAGGCGTGGTTGTCAATACCACCGCAGTAGACGCCGATAGCACCAGCGACGGCACAGACGACGACACAGACGACGACACAGACGACGACACAGACGACGACACAGGCACAAACACCCTTTCCCGCCAGCAAGCCAACCGCTACTGCATTATTTGGATGGCCGGCATCGCCGCCGAAAGCCAAACCTACGGCAGCGCCCAGGGGGGCAACGACGATAAAATGCAGCTCCGCCGCCTGTGGCAGCAAATTCAGCCTGCGGCCGACGCTGACACGGCCCTAGCTGCCGCGAACACCCAAATGCGCTGGGCTAGCCTTCAAGCTAAAACCCTCTTAGAAAATCAAGCAGACGCCTACCAAGCACTTGTTGAGGCAATGGCACAAAGAGCTTCCGTAGAGAGCTGCTGCCAGCAAATTGAGGCCCATCGAGTCACTGCCACACCACCCGATTACGTCCCAACGACTTAGCCTTAAGCAAGTTTTGATCCGTCCGGTGCAAAAAGTCACGCCCCTGGATGTCGTCATCCACGGCTAACTCGCTCAGACCAATGCTAATAGTAATGGGCAGCTGAAGAGACTCATGGTCAACAGGCGACAAATGAGGCAAGTCAAAAGGCTTTTGAGCAATAGACTGACGTAGCCGTTCGGCAATGACCCTGGCTTCAGTGATGTCGGTATTGCTTAAAATAATGACGAACTCCTCACCCCCATAGCGAAAGGGCGTGTCATAAAAGCGCATGTCGGACAGTAGTCGCTTACCCAGCTGCTTGAGCACATCGTCTCCCACCAAGTGGCCATAGCGATCGTTGACAGACTTAAAATAGTCAATATCAACCACCATCATTGCTAGGGGCGTCCCTTTACTGCGCGCCACCTTAATCTGACGGGGGAGTTCTAAGTCAAACGCCCGGCGATTACTGAGCTGAGTCAGCGCGTCTACCAAGGCAACCGCTGAGAGCCAATCGTTGATACGGGAAAGGTCTCGGTAGCGCTGAGCCCGGTTGAGCCCCCGCTGAATGTGGGCCTGTATCAAACGTGCCTGGTTGGGGTGTAACAGCCCAGACAGGCCTGAGCGTAGCCATAGATAGGCATCAGCCCCAGATTCTATAGCGCTCGCGGTATTTTCTAAATACACAGCTTCGGCGTGAGACAGTCTTACAGGCGCGATCGCATCATTGACCATAGTTTGCTGCAACAGGACATTTTTAGGCGGGTGCTCATCGCCCTCATAGCGTTCTACGTCATAAGCATCCGCATCGTAATGACCGTTACGGGAGCCGTTATAACGGTCCGCCTTGTAACGATCCCCCTTGTAACGGTCAAAGAGTGGCTTTGGCCCCACCGATGTATTCAGCGACGGCTGAGATGGCCGCTCACTGGCTGTGACCGCTGCCGGCGCCCCTGTCATGGCTTCACGGTCTTCAATCACGACACAGTAGGCGTGATACACCTCATGCGCAAACGTTTTTGACAAAGAGCCTTCCACCAGCTCAGCCGCTTGAGCAATGACAACGTCCGGTGCATTCACATCCATAAAATGAACCGCTTGCGTCGTATTTTGAGCGGTCAAAACCGTCAGGGCATTGAGTCCCCGCACCTGAGTAACTACGCTGGTTGTAAAGCTATTTGTTCCAATCAACAGGACGCTATTCATGACAATCTCATCAGGTCGTTTGCGAATCTGTAAGTATCTAATTTGACTCAGAATAAAGTCATGAACCCGCTATATCATTCCATTGATGGAAATAATTCACTAGCATTTGGAAAAATAGCCCAAAGGCGTTTTAAGTCGCTCACACATCGTCCCAGCACTGTTTTCATACCGAATCCATCGGTCCGTCCTGGCAGGTGCGTTCATATTGCACTGTTTTAAATCTGGGCGATTCAATGCTTCCTAGCTTTTCATAATGACTGTAATTCGGCAAAATAAACGGTTTCTTGGCACTAAACCCTGACTTTTGCCGATGGCATCCTATTGGACTTTCCAAATATATCGCTAAAAAGCCTAATAGGCACATCACCTGTGCGCAACTCTACAGGCACCCCGTCAGGCACATTCCCATCAGGCCCGTTCTCATCAGGCCGTTTCCCAAAAGCTAGGTAAAACCCACGATAGGTCATCGAAAAAATATAAAACCATCGCCGCAGTTTTAACGCAGTTTTAAATAGAGCAACCCGAAAACTTCAAGAGTGTGGCACCATTGATCAAATCTGGAGATCCTAACCGTCCTAATTGCCGTTAGCTTAGTTTTATGTCTGTTAAAAAGAGCCGATCCAATTCCTCCAATCTCACACCTTTAAGCGGCGCGGACATTCGCCAAAAGTTTCTAGAATTCTATGCGGCCAGAGGCCACCAGATCCTCGACAGTGCGTCGCTGGTGCCAGAAGATCCCACAGTATTGCTAACGATTGCAGGCATGCTGCCCTTTAAGCCTATCTTCCTAGGACAGCGCAAGGCCCAGTTCGACAGGGCCACGACTGCTCAAAAGTGCATTCGCACAAACGACATTGAAAATGTGGGTCGCACGGCGCGCCATCACACGTTTTTTGAAATGCTGGGCAACTTCAGCTTTGGCGACTATTTCAAAAAAGAGGCGATCGCATGGGCCTGGGAACTCTCCACAAAGGTCTTCAAGCTACCGCCCGAGCGGATTGTGCCTAGCGTCTTTCGTGACGACGACGAGGCCTTTGCAATTTGGCGCGACGACATTGGCATTGCCCCCAACCGCATCATTCGCATGGGCGAGGCCGACAACTTTTGGAAATCGGGCGCAACCGGCCCCTGCGGCCCCTGCTCCGAGCTGTACTACGACTTCCATCCCGAACGCGGTGACGACAGCATCGATCTTGAAGATGACAGTCGCTTTATTGAGTACTACAACCTGGTATTCATGCAGTACAACCGAGACTCAGACGGCAAGCTTACGCCTTTACAAGCGCAAAATATTGACACAGGCCTAGGCCTAGAGCGCATGGCGCAAATACTGCAGGGCGTGCCAAACAACTACGAAACTGACCTGATTTTCCCGATTATTAAAACCGCTGCTGATCTTGTAGGTGTGGACTATCACAAGGCCACCGACGCGCAAAAAGTATCGCTTAAAGTCGTGGGCGATCACGTCCGCTCAGTGATGCACATGGTCACCGATGGCATCACAGCCTCTAACACCGGTCGCGGCTATGTGCTGCGCCGTCTGATCCGCCGCGTGGTGAGGCATGGCAGGCTGCTAGGAATTGATAAGCCCTTTACCACTAAAGTTGCCGACACCTCCATCCAGCTTTCAGAAGCAGCGTATCCAGCGGTCCGTGCCCGCGAAAAGAACATTAAAAACGAGCTGTCTCGCGAAGAAACCCAGTTCCTTAAAACCCTGGATCGCGGGGAAAGCCTGCTCGCCGATATTCTGGCGAAAAAGCCCAAGCAAGTCTCTGGCAAAGAGGCGTTTGAGCTGTACGACACCTATGGATTTCCCCTGGAACTCACCCAGGAGATTGCTGAAGAAAGCGGCATTGCGGTGGATGCCAAAGGCTTTGAAACAGAAATGCAGGTTCAGCGCGATCGCTCTAAAGCCGCCCATGAAACCATTGACCTCACCGTACAAGGCAGCTTAGATAAGCTGGCTGAAAACATCGAGTCAACTGAGTTTGTCGGCTACGACCATACCGACAGCCAGAGCAAAGTAGAAGCCATTTTAGTCGCGGGCAAATCGACTCAGTCCGCAAAAACCGGCGACGAGGTGCAGATTGTCCTAGACCAAACGCCTTTTTATGCAGAATCTGGCGGGCAAATTGGCGATCGCGGCTACCTCAGCGGCGAAGATATCGTCATCCGCATTGAAGACGTAAAAAAAGAAGGCAGCTTCTTTGTGCACTTTGGCAAAGTAGAGCGCGGCACCCTCTCAGTAGGCGACCCGCTCAGTGCCAAAATCGACCGGGCCTGCCGCCGCCGGGCCCAGGCAAATCATACGGCCACCCATTTGCTCCAAGCCGCCCTCAAGTCCTTAGTTGACGAGTCCATCTCACAGGCCGGCTCCCTGGTAGACTTTGACCGTCTGCGCTTTGACTTCCATGCCCCCAAAGGGCTCACCCCCGAGCAGGTGCAGCAGGTCGAAAAGCAGGTTAATACCTGGATTGCTGAAGCCCACGGCGCAGACGTGCAGTCTATGCCGATTGCCGAAGCCAAGGCCAAGGGTGCCACGGCCATGTTTGGTGAAAAGTACGGCGATGAAGTGCGCGTGGTGGACTATCCTGGCGTGTCTATGGAGCTGTGCGGCGGCACCCACGTGGGCAACACTGCTGAAATTGGCGTGTTCAAAATTATTTCTGAGACGGGCGTCGCCGCAGGCATTCGTCGCATTGAGGCGGTGGCCGGTCCAGCGGTGCTGGATTACTTGGAAGTGCGCGATCGCATTGTGCGAGACCTTAGCGCATCGTTCAAAATTAAGCCGGAGGAAATTAGCGATCGCGTCAACAGTCTCCAAAGCGACCTAAAATCCACCCAAAAAGAACTTTCCTCCCTCAAGTCCGAACTGGCCCTCGCCCAGTCCGATCAGCTCCTCGCCAAAGCCGAAACTATTGGTGACATCCCCGTTATCGTTGCCAACATGGACGCCGTAGAGCCCGACGCCCTAAAGGCTGTCGCTGAGCGGCTGTTGCAAAAGCTAGGCGACGGCGCCGTTGTGCTGGGTTCTGTACCCGCAGAAGGCAAGGTAAGCCTAGTCGCTGCGTTTAGCAAGCCGGTCATTGGCAAAGGGCTTCAAGCCGGTAAGTTTATCGGTGGCATCGCTAAGCTGTGTGGCGGCGGCGGCGGCGGCAGGCCAAACTTCGCCCAGGCAGGCGGACGCGATGCGTCTAAGCTGCCAGAAGCCATGGAAACAGCAAAAACACAGTTAGAAAAGGCTTTGGGCTAACGATGGCGGGCATTAATCTGCCTTAGTGACCCGTACTAATTTTCCAATGAGAGGAACATTCGCTTCAACAGCGCGATGAATTCGCTCGGCTAGTGCGACTTTATTTGCATCATCTTTGACAACAACGATTCCAGCATGCTCAATGCTGTGTTGATGTAAGCGAATGAAGTCGCGACGATTCAGGGTGAGTACAGCTCTCCTGTGCTGAGTAGCAAAAGCAAGCACATCATCAGCAGCAATTCTCTGGTTAGCATTACCCGCTTCTTGCACCGTTTGAACATCATGGTTTAGGGATTTAAGATGTTGGCTAGTGCGCAGAGGGAACTGTTCGTCAGCATAGAAAGCAACCACGCCTATGCCTCGTCATTCTCGCGGATAGTCTCTTCAATTTCTTTTGCATGGCTAGAGGCGTAGGCCCAGGCATTTGCCAAATCCTTGGCGTTGAGCGTTGGGTAATCGCGCAAAAGATCAATTTCACTACTACCTAAATTGCGGGCTTGAACAAGCACCCACACAGGAATACGGGTGCGTCTGATACAAGCAGCTCCCCCGCAAACAGTGGGCGTTTTTTCTATCCCTACCCATTTCTCTCGAATGCTTTGTAGCAGCAGCTCAATCACCTGAGTCTTTTCATCGGTGTTTAAGGCTAGCAGCTGAGATTCAAGATTACTAGGAACCATTGGATAATAAGCCTTACGGAAAGCTGTCTATAGTCTAGCAAGTCACGCTCTACCCTACGCTCCTATGGCAAAGCGTATTTCCTAGCCAAGTCGGGAAGGCTCTGGCAAAATAGAAAATTTTTGGCGCTAGCCTCCAGAAGTATAGCCAGCGTACGAATGCACCCGTACGCTGGCTATACAGAAATAGAGATAAACGTTAACATCTCCTCATTTAAAAATTAGGCTTTTATTATAACTAAACCGTATAGTCTATTTTTATAAAATAAATCTACGGCAATAAATATTGGTTTAGGCTTTAAGGAGAAGTCGTATCCTCCATCAGCTGTTTATGCGTCCTGAGCCTATTGTCCCTGGTCCTAATCAAGAGTCGGTATGGGACTATCCTCGTCCGCCTCGGCTTGAAGCGGTGACCAAGCACATTAAAATCATCTTCAACAACCAGCTGATTGTCGACACTCACTGTGCTAAAAGGATTTTAGAAACCAGTCATCCGCCTAACTACTATCTGCCAATAGAAGACATTGCGATGGCGTATCTGACACCGAGTACGCAAACTACGCAGTGTGAGTGGAAGGGGCGAGCGGAGTATTACACACTGCGAGTGGGCGATCGCACTGTCAAAAACGTTGCTTGGCACTATCCAACAATTTCGCCTGCCTACGCAGCACTCCAAGAGCACATAGGGTTTTATCCGGGGCCGATGGATGCTTGCTACATCGATGGCGAAAAAGTAACGCCTCAAGCGGGCAACTTCTATGCTGGGTGGATTACTCAAGATATTGTGGGTCCCTTTAAAGGAGGAGCAGATACTTGGGGTTGGTGAGCCCTCCAAATTCAAGAAAAAACACCGTAAAAGAAGAACTCAAAAAAGAGATGATTAGGAAAAGTGAGGAGCGCATTCGAATACGTTGCCCACTCTTCCTTAAGGGTCGAATATCCACACTTTCCGCACAACGATCCCTAATTCCTAGGCAAACCAAGACAGCTCTGGCAAAATAAAGAATATCCTGTCACTAGCCCCAACATATGACTCAAGATGAGCTGATTGTACTGATAGACCAAGCGGCTGAGGAAGGGTTGACGGAGCTAGATTTATCGGGGAAAGAGCTGACGGTGCTGCCGCCAGATATAGGAAAGTTAACGCAGCTAGAGACGCTAACATTAGGCCGGGTAAAAGAATGGAAGTGGATAGATGATGTCCAGGTCCCTACCGTCATCGGAAACCAGCTGACCACCTTGCCTACAGAAATTGCTCAGCTCACAAAACTAAGCAATTTAAACTTGAGTGGTAATCCACTCGGAAAAATACCAACCAGCATTTTTCAACTTCGAGCATTAACCCGCTTTACTGCCGTAGAAATTGAGCTAACAACAATCCCCAGGGCTTTCGGGCAGCTAACGCACCTCACACAGCTTGGGCTCCATAACAATCAAATTACTCAGATTCCTGAGGTCCTTGGGCAGCTAACCAACCTCACACACCTTTGGCTCCATAACAATCAAATTACTCAGATTCCTGAGGTCCTTAGGCAGCTAACAAACCTCACACAGCTTGGGCTCGATAACAATCAAATTACTCAGATTCCTGAGGTCCTTAGGCAGCTAACCAACCTCACACACCTTTGGCTCAATAACAATCAAATTACTCAGATTCCTGAGGTCCTTAGGCAGCTAACCAACCTCACACAGCTTGGGCTCTCTAACAATCAAATTACTCAGATTCCTGAGGTCCTTGGGCAGCTAACCAACCTCACACACCTTTGGCTCTCTAACAATCAAATTACTCAGATTCCTGAGGTCCTTGGGCAGCTAACCAACCTCACACACCTTTGGCTCAATAACAATCAAATTACTCAGATTCCTGAGGTCCTTGGGCAGCTAACCAACCTCACACACCTTGGGCTCTCTAACAATCAAATTACTCAGATTCCTGAGGTCCTTGGGCAGCTAACCAACCTCACACACCTTTGGCT
>JBCBPY010000002.1:0-461729 GCA_039820525.1 Cyanobacteria bacterium J06634_5 | reverse complement strand
GTACGCTGCATCTGCTCCCACAGGCGGCTCACGAAGCCCTCGCTAGAGCCAGAGCGATACAGGAGACCGACGACGGGCAGAAGCGCTATCAGCGCAGGGCAGGCATTGAAGGTACGATAGCCCAAGGCGTGAAGGGCTTCGGACTACGCCGTTCTCGGTATATTGGCCTGGCGAAGACGCATCTACAGAACATGGCTATCGGCGCTGCGATGAACATCGACCGTTTGTTCAACTGGTTTCAGGGTGTTCCGCTGGCTAAGACTAGAATCTCTCACTTCAAGGCGTTAGAGCCTGCTTAGCTTTGCCATCAGAGGCTTTCGCAAAAGAACAATATTAGGAAACAACAATATAATCAACAGCTTATCGAGGATAGCTTGCTGACCTCGAACGGATTCTGCTGCCTGCAATTATTCAAGGGTCCGTTGTGGTCACTGTTTCATGGCTTGACGCTGACTACCTGGGTTGATAGCAGGGGCCAGAAAGGGCAGCAGGAGTTCGCCAACAGTGTCGTCTAGATTTTGAGACTAGATGAAGAAGAGATTGTGCCCAGATACCATCTTCTCAGTAAATTTACTCTTCGTATTCAATAGCTTGTGAAGTCATATTTGATACCGAACGTCTGTGTTACTGGACAGGTCTAGTCGAAGTAGGCTCCGTGAAGTTAGCTAGGCGGGGCTACTCATGGAGCCCCGCCTAGCTAACTTCACCATCCCGGATATAGACGCACCGTAATTTTGATTACCTCCAAGCTGTCTAAACAACAGCTTGGAGACGATTTGCTATGCGCACATTATTGGAATTCTAATATGGGAGTTTTTAAGAAAGCCAAGAAGGCGGCTAAGAAGGCGGCTAAGAAGGCGGCAGACGCTAAGAGAGCGGCAGAAGCAGCGGCGGCCAAAAAAGCCGCTGAAGCGAAAGCGGCAGCAGAAGCAGCAGCCAGAAGAGCCGCGGCTGAAGCAGCGGCTAGAAAAGCGGCGGCTGAAGCGGCAGCTAGAAGAGCCGCGGCTGAAGCCAAGGCTGCTGCAGAGAAAGCGGCTAAGGAAGCGGCTGAAGCAAAAGCGGCAGCTGAAGCGGCAGCTAGAAAAGCGGCAGCTGAAGCCAAGGCTGCTGCAGAGAAAGCCGCCGCTGAATTGGAGGCTGCAAAGGACTCTGCTATCAACTCTGTAGAAAATGCTGCTACTGAATTACAGGCCGCAGAAGAAGCACTGGCTACAGCCGTAGGCGATGCCGCAGTTGAAGCTGCCAAAACTGTTGCCCAGCGAGCAGCGGCTGTGGCCGAAGCGGCAAAAGATGCTGCGGCCTATGTCAATGTAAACCAGGTCGGCGGTGCCGGCGACGATACCCTCACCATTTATGGTGCAGGCACCGCCCGTGGAAACGGCGGGAACGACACCCTCAAAGCCTATGCAATCTCTGCCAAACTATACGGCGGCGATGGGAATGACAAAATTCGTTCCTACGCTGGAAAAAGCAAACTGTACGGCGGCACTGGCAACGACAACATCGAAGCGGTAGGTCTTTCCAACTATATTGATGGCGGTAGCGGAGATGACACCATTAAAACCACCGCTGCTAGCAATACGGTAATCGGCGGCGATGGTAACGATACGATTAAAGCTCTAGGAGGTAAAAACACTGTCCGCGCAGATGCGGGTAATGACTACGTAGAAGCTAAAGGCGGGTACAACAACGTAAAGGGTGGTTCGGGTAACGATACCCTAAAGGTTTGGGGCGCGGCCAACAAAGCATACGGCGAATCGGGTAATGACAAAATTGTTGCAGCCGCAGCTGGCAACTTTTTGTACGGTGGCGCTGGCAACGATGACATTACAGGCAGTGGTGGTGTAAACACGATTGACGGTGGAACGGGCCATGACAAAATCACGGCTTATGGGGGCGCTAATGTCATTGATGCGGGCACTGGCAACGATACGGTTAACGCCTACGGGGGTGCCAATGTCATCAAATCAGCCTCGGGAAACAATGTCATTGAAGCAGGCGGTGTAGCCAACGTCATTACGACAGGACATGGTAATGACAAAATTACGGCGCTAGGGGGTGCCAATGTTATCTTAGCGGGCAACGGTCAGAACAACGTGATAGCTGGAGGCATTGGTAACGCCGTTACGACAGGTTCAGGTAATGACACGGTCAATGTACTCGCTCATTCAAACGTTGTTGTCACCGGAGGTGGCCATGATCGGGTGATTGCAGGTGGTGCTTACAACATTATTTCAACTGGGGCTGGCAATGACGATATCTATGCTGCTGGCGGATTAAATGCCATTAACGTTGGCAGCGGCAATGATAAAGTTGTCGGCGTCGGCCTTGCCAACGCATTTTATGCCAATGGCGGCAACAACAAAATGTACGGCCTCGCAGGCGGTAACGTTTTCCTCTCTACCAGCAATGGTAACGATGAAATGTATGCGTTGGGATACCTCAATGCCCTAACCAAAATCGGCAATGGCAACGCCACGATGATGGCAGGCGGGGCCTATAACGTTTTGACCAAAGTGGGGGATGGCAAGGACTTGATGGTGGCCTTGGGCAAAGGCAACCTGCTGACGAAAGTCGGTGATGGCAGCTCCACCATGATTGCCGGGGCGATGATGAACGTCCTGACCTCCTTTGGCAACAGCCAAGACACCATGGTCTCAGTCGGTAAAATGAATGCCCTGGTTGGTGGCGCAGGCGATGACACCCTGATTGCTGCGGGTAAAGGCAATGTCGCCTTTGGCGATGCGCTGGGCATTAGCCTTAGCAGATATACCGCATCAGAAAGTAAGGACGCCGGTAAAGATGCCAAGACTGACGACCTTGAGACCGATGTGGAATGGAATAACGTCAATGACGTAGATCCGAGCAAAGCAGCCGGTGGCAATGACCGCATGGTAGCCCTCGGCAAGTACAACGGTTTGGTTGCCGGTGGCGGTGAAGACATCGTGTTGGCGGGCGGCAGCTATAACTTTGTCTTTGGCGATGAGATTTTAGATGTCGATGTCAAAGTTGACCTGCCGACCCTGACAAACTTCCTGCCAGACCTCAGCAGGTTTAACCTCAGCGAGTTTGATATTGATCTTGGTCTCCCAGATTTAGCAGATTTTCTCCTGCCAGATTTGAGCTGGTCAGAGCTGTTGGATGTATCTATTGATGCAGCGCTCCCTGATCTCAGCCTAGATTTTGACTTTGACTTCAACCTAGACGCCTTTCAATTCGATTTTGCCGACTTTAATATCGGGAATCTTGGCTTTGGCGACCTTGGCTTTGGCAACCCTGACCTCGATATGTTTGGCTTGGGCGATCTTAACTTCAACAATATTAGCTTCGGCAATATTGGATTTAGCACGCCCAGCATGCCTGAGCTATCTCTTCCAAACTTTTCTTTGCCCGATGTCAAACTGCCTAGCCTAAACGTCCCAATTGTTGATCTGAGTATTCCATCATTTGGTCTACCTTCTTTCGGGCTACCCAACATTGCCTTGCCAGGTCTACCGCTGCCTGACTTCTCAGATATTAATTTCAACTTCCCACAGTTTGATCTCCCCGTTCTAAAGCTTCCTGATCTACCAAACGTAGATCTCACTAAATTTGACTTCCCAAATCTGTCCGGGCCAAATTTAGATTTCAATTTGAGAATGCCAAAGTTCTCTTTGCCAAGCTTCGATCGCTTTACCCCAGGCCTATCACGCTTCGATTTTGATCTCTTCAAAAACTCTGGCGATATATTGTTAGCGGCAGGCAAACTCAACACGGTTAATGGTGGCATTGGTGACGATGCCGTAGTCAGTGCAGGCAAGAACAACCTTCTCTTTGGCGGGCTAGGCAATGACATCGTCTTGGGGGCAGGTGAGAAAAACTTCATCTCCGGTGACGACGGTAATGACTTGGTATTTGCCGCAGGCAAGAAAAACGTCGTTTTGGGCGGTAGCGGCAAAGATACTATTGTCACGGCAGGTCAAACCAACGTTGTCTCTGGCGGCGATGACAAAGACATTATCGTTGGACTGGGCAAAGCCAACTATGCCGATGGCGGCAACGATGACGATATCGTTGTGGGCCTAGGTAAAGGCAACAAGCTCTCGGGCGGTGCAGGTGACGACCTCCTCTTTGCAGCCGGTGAGTCGAATACCTTCTTTGGTGGCAGCGGTGACGATATTATTTTGGGCTTGGGTAAAGGCAATACCCTCGTGGATGACAATGGCGATGACTGGTTGCTGGCTGCTGGTAAAAATAACAAGTTCTTTGACTTGCTAGGTGATGATGTTGTTATCAGTGCAGGTGAGGCTAATAAAGTTCATACGTTCTGGGGTGATGATATTGTCTTTGCTGGCGGAAAAACTAACACTATCAACACAGGTAGCGGTAATGACTTTGTCCTGGCTGGTGGTCAAACCAATAAAATCGGCACAGGCGGCGGTGATGACTTTGTCCTAGCTGGCGGAAAAACCAATGAAGTCAGCACAGGCGGTGGTCGTGATTACATCTTCGTTGGCGGACAGAGCAACACCATTGATGCTGGTGACGGTAGCGACCTCATTATTGCGGGTGGCCAAACCAACGACATTAAGGGTGGTAAAGGCGATAGCATTATTGTCAGTTTTGGTAAGCAGAACTCTATCGAAACTGGCAGTGGCAGTGATCTAATTATTGCGGGTGGCCAATCTAACTTCGTAGAGGCGGGGAGTGGCTATAATGTCGTGCTCAGTATTGGTCAAAACAACGTCATTAAGGGAACCGGTGGTGATAACTTCTTCCTTGGTTTCGGTGGCGGTAATACGATGGTCGGCGGCAACGGCGTTAATATTTTCATGATGGGTGCTACGAACGACTTCATTGGTGGCGCAGCCGCAGATACATTTGTCGTTGATGATGGTAGTTTTGGCGATCTCTTTGGCGGAGATGACACGCCTGAGTCTGGCAGGATGACCGTTAATAACGTCGGAAACGACGACACAACAGATACCCTCCTATTTGGTGGTGATACCGATATTCAGGCGTTGCGCTTTGAGCAAGAAGGGAATGATCTGTTGATCAATTCGGGTGATGGTTCTGAGGTGCTAGTACAGAGCTGGTATTCGAGTGTGAGCGATCGCATCGACGAATTCAAGATTGAAGGCGGTGCAACCTTGGTCAAGCAACAGGTCAATGCTGTTGTAGAGGCTTGGGACCAGTACGATGCAGGGACCATTGATGTCTTTAGTTTCAGTGGCCGTATTGCGAATGCCTGGAATGCGGTAAGCACAATTGTGTAGGCCCTAATACGAATTAGCTTTTGAGAAGCTACGGATGAATATGCGATAGTTAAGAGCCTAAAGCTTTGACCACAGGCGCTTTTACGCTATTGACTACCTGTAGCTTCTCAAAACAGCAACCGTATTAATTCATAACGACAGGTTTCTCAGCGAATGCTCCCGCTGGTTCAAACATGCAGGATGACAACTATGATCGCTATTGACTGCGGAAGCATAAAGCTCACTCCTTTCTGATATTCATATCGGCAGCTTAAATATCTGATGGAAAAGCGTTTCAGCGTCTCATGACAGTGTCAAAATCCTTCGTTTTTGGCACTTTTAGATTGCTGACAACCATAAAGTGCAAAGCGCAGATGTGCTCTACCTTTTCGGCCTCGTAGATTGTTTCATAAGTGACGACTTGTACGAGTTATGAGACAACTTAATCATTTGGAAGAGCTTCGTTTAAGGTGCGCAATGAACTTTGATGTAATTACTCGCCAGGCGGTAGGAGCTTCTCAGCTAACTCTGTGACTTCTGGCAAAAGGAATCCGTCAACATTAGCTGTGATACCCAAGAGCGTGCCGCATTTCAGTAGCAGCTTTAGAAACTTGCCCAAAAGAGACTGCCCAGATTGCCTCTCGTCAAAATTGTAAGATCTCAACGCAGCTCCTCCGATACTGGACTCGACGACAATCCTGAGTCCTTCGCTGCCGCTAAAACTATAATGCCTAAGCGCTGAACAGACCTCTTCTAGCCTTATAGAAAGAAAAATCTTGAGATCTCTGTCGATAGCGCTACTAGCTACCTCATCTAGCAGTGATTGAGCAGAATTTAGCAAGTCGAGTTGCTGCCCTTCTGCCAAAGCTAGAACTTGTCCATTGCTATCTATGGCATCTGCAATGACTGCGAGGAAGTCTAAAACCATCGGCTGATTGAGCCTCGTGTGCATATCGCCCCATGTACCACTTAGAAGGTTAGTGGAGTGTACAGCTTTGCTAACCTGTTCAAGCCTTTGAGATGAGATACTCGGTTAGATACCTGGAGTCGATTGATACAGTTTCTAGTGAGATAGATAAGGCCGTGAATCTCATCTATGCTAGATATGATATGAGAATCATCGCCTTCTCCGAAGACAGCGTTCCATACTGCTTTTGTTGCTACTTTCGACGGCGGGCCAATCTCCTCAGAAGCTTCGATGGCTTCCGTCAATATATCGTGGAGCCGACGAGCCGGATTATCGTACTGGTGCATGGAGCGTGATTGACAAGAACGCCTGCACTATAGCATCACAGGTTAAAAGAAAGTGCTGTCGTAAAGATGATGCGTTAAAGCGACTAAGCTTTAAGTGTCAGAAAACGGTCGTTAAGTTAGCGGCCTGGACTCATGCTACCTGAACTACGCGATCGCCTATCAGTGCCTGAGTCTATGCATTTGGTCTGTCCCAAAAAAAGGGCGTTAATTTAGCGATGTCGGTAGACCAGACGATTAGACCTTTCTTTTGAAGGGCCTTGCCGTCGCACTGTCCACATACCGGCAGAACCATCAGTGAACTCCACGACTAACGCTTTACGCTTACGGTTATGGTGAGCATTGATTGCCTTACTGCGCAGCATAATATTTTCGGCTCCTTCCCTCAGCATCTCTAGATTATCGCTGCAAAGCTAAAGTGACCGCTTGGTATGCTTTGCGGTTGTCTTCATCCATTCATCTTTGGCTGGTCACATTTCCACTGGCTCAGGGCCGGAGATATCTATCTTCACTTCTAAAGAGCGATCGCTTGTGGCAAAGTTTTTCCTACCCCCTATCCCACCGAAGCGCGATCGCCCTCCACGCCACAACAAGCCCGACTACTCCA
The DNA here is from genome assembly GCA_039820525.1 of Cyanobacteria bacterium J06634_5. Classification (GTDB taxonomy): domain Bacteria; phylum Cyanobacteriota; class Cyanobacteriia; order Phormidesmidales; family Phormidesmidaceae; genus Phormidesmis. The sequence goes on along the minus strand of JBCBPY010000002.1, from coordinate 454,637 downwards.
CCAATAAGCGCCTATCCCCACCAATCCGTTCGCAACTGTCGCCGCGCCAAAAATACCCAATGGCCCAAACCAACGACTGCCTAAATACGCCAACGGAATGTAGAACACAAACATCCGCAGCACGGTCATCACAACCGCCGGTATCGGTCTGCCGAGCGCATTAAACGCTGAACTCGCCACCTGAATAATGCCTGCTGTGCCATAACTAACCGGTACAATCCATAAATACGACGTCGCCACCTTCACCACCTCTATATCCGCATTAAACAACGGCGCAATCTGCGAAGCACTCGCCGCCAACACCACCGCCATCAGCACCCCCCAACCCACACAAAACAAATAGCTCTGCTGCAAGGCCCGCGTCACCCGCCCAAACTTTCCAGCGCCCCAGTTTTGCCCAACAAACGGGCCAATACTCGCGCTCAGCGCAATCAATGCAATCATCGCGAAAGACTCCACCCGTGAGGCCACCCCAAACCCAGCAACCGCCAGCGGGCCATGAGTCGCTAGCAGGCTGGTAATCACCCCAATCGAAATGGGTGTGATCATATTTGAGCCCGCCGCAGGTAGTCCCACAGAAAGCACATCACGCCAGCACCACAGCGTTTCTTCCAAGTCAGGCAGGTGCGACGACAGCATGTGTTCCTTAAATTGCAGCACCAGCAGCGAAGCCACCAGCGTCATCGCCCGCGCAATCACCGTCGCTAAGGCCGCGCCCACGAGCCCCAGCTCAGGAAAGCCCGCCATCCCAAAAATCAACAGCGGATCAAGCAGAATGTTGAATCCTGCCGAGAGCGTCATGATGATACTCGGCGTGCCGGTATCGCCCGAGGCCCTAATGGCACTGTTGCCTACCATTGGCACCACCAAAAACACCATGCCGAAGTACCACACCCGCATGTACTGCCGTACAAAGGGCATTACCTCTGGCCCAGCACCCAGCGCCGTAAACAGTGGATCAATCGTGAGCAGGCCAATGGCCGAAAGGACCGCGACCGCTGTGATGCCCAGGGTTAGGCTATTGGTGGTAAAGCGCTGAACCCTACTGCGATCGCCTTCCCCAATCGCCCGCGCAATAATGGACGATGCTCCCACCCCCAGGCCCAAGGCTAAGCTCCCCAGCGTCATCACTACCGGAAAAGTAAAGCTCATTGCCGCCAGCTGATTGGTGCCTAGCTGCCCCACGTAATAGGTATCGGCCAGGTTAAACGCAACAATGGCAAAAATGCCCCACACCATCGGCAGCGTCAGTTTCACCAGTCGATTGCCGACGGGGCCTTCGGTGAGCAGTTGTGCCATGTTAAATCCTAGTGGTGTCTTTTGGGTAAGCCACTAGGCTAGCGTGATATCAGCGATCGCGCGTAGTAGTAAGAGAACCCCAATATAAAAAATGCCAAAAAAAGCCTAGACTCAGCCGTGCTAGCTCACCAGAGCAGTCGGCATAAATCTAGGCTTGTCGGTGTGGAGGAGAAACGGACTTCTTCGCTAATACAGCGAGGCTGAAGAACTATTGAAATGGCTTATCGAAGGTTGCTCTTATTGCGGCGTGCTCTTTCTGCCAGCCGAGTCTCATGGACATTTTCAACGGCCTTGTTGCGACGGGCTCTTTCTACCAGCCGGGTCTCATGGACATTTTCAACGGTCTTGGTTTGATTGTTCAGGAATTCGAGACGTGATTTCTGAATGTTTTCAATAGTTTTGGTTTGGTTGTTAAGAATATCTAACCGCCCTGTTTGAACATCATCGATGGCTTTGGTCTGGGTATCGAGGAAGTCGAGGCGGGTGACTTGAATGTCTTCAACCGCCTTAGTCTGATTCTCAAGAAATTGCAGGCGGGTGTCCTGGATGTTTTCAACAGCTTTAGTCTGCGTGTCAAGAAAGTGAAGGCGGCGTTGCTGAATAGAAGTAGAAGGGACGGTTTCAGCGGCGTTAGCAACGGGTGCAAAAGTTAGCGTTGTCGCAGCGAGCGCGAGAGCAGAAAAGATTACGTTTTTCATGAGTTGGCTCCTTGCCGAATCAATGGGTTTGCTTCATTGATTTCAGAATGCCATGGGTGAAAAAGCCTCAGCTGAGCAAGAATTAAGGGATAACTGAGCGTTTGTGAATAGAATGAGATCAAAGCACCCAGGAAATCCTCAGAGTCTTCTCATGAATGGGGCAAATGCAGTGAGCTGATGGCTATCGACATTTAGTTGAGCTGACCTATTTGCGTGGCCACACATATAGATTGCTGGGATAGAGTACTGGGCTATAGATTACTGGGCCGCATACAGCTGAGCAGACTCGGCGACCCAGCCGAGTACGCCGTCTTCTGCCTGCAAAATATGCACCGTACTCTTATGATCTTTCACATCAAAGGCCGCGCAGCAGTCGTCTAGCAATAGGCAGTAGTATCCTAGGTCGCTAGCATGGCGATAGGTCGCCAAAACGCAGCATTCTGTTGTGACCCCAGCAATCAACAAGTGGGTAATGCCAGCAGCGCGTAGCTTTGCATCTAAGGCCGTATGGACAAAACAAGAGTGAGCCGGTTTGTCCAGTTGCCAGTCTTCTGCGGCGGGCTGTAGCTCGTCAATGATGGCAACACCCTGTTCTCCCTGCACCAGAAAGCGGCCCATCTTACCCGCTTGCCCAATAGGAGAGCCTGCGTTGGCATAACGAGTTTGTTTGCTGGGCGATAGGTCCGAGAGATCTGGTTGATGACTTTCTCGGGTGAAAATTACTTGGATTGCCGACTCTCTGGCCCAGGTGACCAGTGCTTGAACCTTTGGGATAATCGCCCGAACAGCGGTTAAATCTAGCCCTAGCTCGCTCCCGTTAAATCCATCCGGGTGGCAAAAGTCATTTTGCATATCAATGATGAGTAGCGCTGTTTTCTCCATGGGCATCTCAAAGGGATGCCCATATGTTTTAACGGTTACCATCTTGTTTACTACATCTGTTGTTCTTTTGACTCTGTTTTTCTTTTAGGGGCTGTATGTTTAAGCGTCCAGCTCTCGCCGTCCTTCTAAGGCTCTCGCCAGCGTGACTTCATCAGCGTATTCCAAGTCGCCCCCCATCGGTAGGCCAAAGGCAATGCGCGTCACTCGTGTAAAAGGCTTTAGCAGCTGGCCCACATACAAAGTTGTTGTATCGCCTTCAATGCTGGGGCTAATCGCCAAAATCACTTCGCCAATGTCTTCTTTATTCACTCGGTGGACGAGCTGCCCCACGTTTAGCTGCTCAGGGCCAATGCCGTCCATCGGTGAAATCAGTCCGCCCAACACATGATAGCGGCCCTTGTATTCGCGCGTTTTTTCCAGGGCAATCACATCTCGTGATTCGGCGACGACACACAGCGTATTTTTATCCCGCGTCTGGGAGCGGCAAATATCGCAGATGGGTTCGGCAGAGAGGTGAAAGCATTGGGAGCACTGACCCACCTGCTGCTTTGCAGCCATCAAGGCATTGGCGAGGGCTCGCACTTCTGCTTCAGGTCGCTTTAGCATGTGCATTGCTAGGCGCTGGGCGGACTTGGGGCCGATGCCAGGTAAGCGCTGAAATTCTTCAATGAGTTTGGCGAGGGGACGGGTGTAGATGGTCGGAGGCTCCGGTGGAGAGAGTGATAAATGATAAGTGATGAACGGCGGATTGCGAAAGTGCGTGTAGTACGTGAGTAATAGTCCAATGGCGATGACTACACTGCTGCCCTCTCCCTAGAGGGACTTTGACTCCGGTCCCCTCTCCCTCCCTCAGGGAGAGGGCTAGGGTGAGGGCCAAGCAGGTACGTTATTGCCTCGCCAGTTTCTTTCAGATCGGCAGATTCTAGTTGCCCTAATCTGTGGATCTAATCTGTTCCTTGGGGAGAGGTGTCGGTGGGCGGTGCGATTTCTTCGCTTTTTCCGCGCACGGGCGGGAGCGCTTCAACGAGGCCCATTTCAAAGGCTTCGTCTGGCAGCTGGCCGACGAGATACTTGCCGGGTTCAAAGAATCCGCTGGGGGTCATGCACACCTGGCGAAGCTCAACGATCGCATTTTCATTGAACATGTCTCGGGCCATGCGGCGCTCTAATGCCATAGGACGTTTTTCTCCAAGTGCGATCGCTTCTTCAACTATTTTAGACCGTTCTCTATTCGTCTAGCTGCCACAGCTCTTGGGCATAGTCCTTGTCGAATATTTTCTTAGGTCGCATGATCAAAATCAGGCCCCCTAACAGTTTTGTGTTTGGTGATTCATCGAACCACTTCACCTCCATCTGACCGCCTGCGTCAATCACAAAGTAAGCAAACTCACTCCACTCCCGCTTAGCCCGATCGACAACAAGCATCACAGGCTCAGTGGGTGATAGCGTGTCTGGCAAGTTTGGCAGGTCGCCGCAGGTGCCAATAATGGCGATAGGATCTTCAGCGGTGGTGATGACCTGCCAGCCAGGGACCGGTATCCATGCGCCTGTGCCGGAAAACTTCACCATGCCGAAGGGCTCTTCGGGAAGGACGCCCGGCACCTGCTTAAAGTCTTCAACAGCCAGCGGCATTTGGCCCGCTACCGGCATAATCACGGGCGAGTCGGCTTCGTCTTCTAGCCGGAAAATGGGCAGGCGAGGGGCGGGCTTGGCTTTCACTACAGAAAAGTCTGTCAGGAGCTTTTCGACTTTGCTGCGGGCTTCATCTGAGGTCGCAAAGCGTAGGCTTTGGGCAATTAACCGCGATCGCGCCTGTAAATCCCCTTGCTGCCGGGCCAATCTCCAATAGTGATAGGCCGCCGCATCGCCCATCGTTTTTTCAAATCCGGCGGGCGGCGTATCGCTGTAGGTAAAGTCGCGTAAGCCTTTCACAATGTCTTTGACTTGGTCACTGTCCAGACCATTTTCAAAGGCAAAGTCAGCCGCCGCAGCGCGATGGTCAGCGGGCAAAATGCGAAATTCGTACAGGCTATCGCTGCCCCGTGTTTGATAGTGAGCCTTGGTTTTGTCTTTGACGCCGCCAGCTACCATCGACTCAAACACCTGGGCGGCAACAATTAGCTGGTTTTGCTGAATGGGCTCAAAGCCCGTCGCCTCAAAAATGTCCTGGGGCTTCATGCCGGTTTTTTGTAGAGTTTGGCAGGCTTTGCCCCACTCCACCCAGCTGCCTTCTTTACGGCGGAGCTGCTGCTGAATAGTTGCGATCGCCTCAGCAGCCGTCGCCTCAGCATTGGGTATGTTCCCTGGCATATTGGGCTGAAACGTATTAGCAGTATTTGTTTCGGTATTTTCCTGAGGCCCTACGTTCGAAGGAGGATTGGCGGTCATAGTCGCTTAGCGTTCGGGGATTGGCCCAACAAAGAATGCTTTTACTCCATGACTGTATCGCTATTTGATAAAGGCACACAGATTCGCCAAGGAAATTTTACGAGCGGAGATATTACGCAATCGTTGCGATCGCGCTGCCTTCTGCCAAGCCCTTCAACTATTCCGTCCCGCTATACCCATCAGCGCTTGACGGAACCTTCGTTCGTACGCAATTATAAAAGCCTTGGACCTCTTGTCAGTAATGACGAGATCCTGGGGCTATAGCGCAGCTGGTAGCGCACCTCAATGGCATTGAGGGGGTCAGGAGTTCGAATCTCCTTAGCTCCATCGAAAATTATTGCTACGCCACCCTTTGCAAAGGGCCGCTTTCTGCAAGGGTCGGGCCCTACGCTTCAACCTTGTAATAGTCCTTGTACCATTCCACAAACTTTTGAATACCTTCCGCTAGCGAAGTGTCTGGCTTAAACCCCACGTCACTCATGAGTTCGTCTACGTCTGCGTAAGTTCTAGGGACATCGCCCATTTGCATTGGCATCATGTTCTTTTGGGCCGTTTTGCCCATGGCCTGCTCAATGGTGGTAATAAAGTCCATCAGCGTGACCGGGCTGTGATTGCCAATGTTATAGATTTTGTAGGGCGCAGTGGTGTCTTTATCCTGAGCCGCGGCGTCTTTTTTAGTGATCTTGACCTGGGGCTTATTCATTACCCGAATCACGCCTTCTACCACGTCGTCTATATAGGTGAAGTCGCGCTGCATTTGGCCGTGGTTGTACACATCAATGGACTTACCTTTGGCGATCGCATCGACAAACTTAAAGTAGGCCATATCGGGCCGTCCCCAAGGGCCGTACACCGTAAAAAATCGCAGGCCCGTCACCGGCAAATCGTACAGGTGGCTGTAGGAATGGGCCATCAGCTCATTGGCTTTTTTGGTGGCGGCATACAGCGACACCGGATGATCCACTCGGTCTTCGGTGGCAAAGGGCACTTTTCTATTTTGGCCATACACCGAGCTAGAAGAGGCGAAGACTAGGTGCTCCACTTTGGAATGCCGACAGCCTTCGAGGATATTCATAAAGCCCGCTAGGTTGCTGTCTGCGTAGGCCTGAGGATTTTCAATGGAGTAACGAACGCCGGCTTGGGCCGCGAGGTTTACCACGCAGCTGAAGGTGTTCGTGGCAAATAGGTTGGCGATGGCGGTGCGATCGCTCAAATCCATTTTTTCAAACGTAAAATTCTCAAATGCTTGCAGCTTTTCCAATCGGCCTTTCTTAAGCCCCACATCGTAATAATCGTTAAGGTTATCGATGCCGTATACGGTTTCGCCAGATTCGAGTAGCCGCAAAGAAAGGAAGTAGCCGATAAATCCGGCAGCGCCGGTTACAAGAATAGCCATGGTGAAATCAATAGAAATTAGAAAATACAGCCGCGCGGTGTGCATCCTACCCGCACACCAACCTTAAGGCTAGGGTTCCAAAAATAAAAGCCGAGTGCGCAAGCATCACGGCGGGTTTACAAATCCCTTGAGCGTTTATCCGTCATTTTCTTTGTGAACAGTCAGTGCTGTCCAGGTAGCGCAAGCAAACACACTTTTGCAACGCCTGCTTTAACCAGCCACACAACCCTCATTATCAGTGATACGATTGCCACAGCATAAATGAGAAAACTAAGAAAGCGTAAGGATTCATCAATGCAAGAAATTGATAAGTCGATTTCACTCGACGGTAGAGAGATTCATCTAAAAGTGGGCCTGTTTGCGCCCCAAGCAGGTGGCTCGGTACTTGTAAGTTCTGGCGATACGGCTGTGTTGGTCACAGCTACCCGGTCATCTGGTAGAGACGGTATAGATTTTCTGCCGCTGCTCATCGACTACGAAGAGCGTCTGTACGCTGCAGGACGCATCCCTGGAGGTTTCCTTCGCAGAGAAGGTCGCCCGCCTGAGCGCGCTACGCTCACCAGCCGTCTCATCGACCGGCCCATGCGTCCTCTGTTCCCCAACTGGATTCGCGACGATATCCAAATTGTGGCAACCACTGTCTCTATGGATGAGGATGTTCCCCCCGATGTTTTGGCGGCAACCGGCGCATCTATCGCGGTTCTCCTCGCTGAAATTCCCTTCAATGGTCCGATGGCCGCTGTGCGCGTGGGCCTCGTAGGTGACGACTTTATCATTAACCCTACCTATGCAGAGGTTGAAGAAGGCGACCTAGACCTAGTGGTTGCAGGCTCTCCTGACGGTGTGATTATGGTGGAGGCCGGTGCCAACCGCCTGCCCGAGCAAGACGTGATTGAAGCGATTGACTTTGGCTACGAAGTTGTTCGCGATCTGATTCAAGCGCAGCTAGACCTAGTGAAGGAACTGGGACTAGAGCGTCCTACCGAGCCAGCTCCTGTGGTGAGCGAGGATCTTGAAAGCTATTTGGCCGACAAAGCCACTGCGGGCATCAAAGAAGTGCTCAAGCAATTTGACCAAACGAAGTCTGAGCGCGATGGCAAGCTAGACGAGATCAAAGCCGGTATCGCTGAGGAGATTCAGGCGCTAGATGAAGACAACGCGGTACGCGTAGCCGTAGACGAAAATAAGAAGGCGCTCGGCAAGGCCTTCAAGGGCCTGACGAAAAAGGTCATGCGCGCGCAGATTGTAGAAGAAGGCGTGCGTGTAGACGGTCGTAAGCTCGATGAGATTCGGCCTATTACCTGTCGCACGGGCGTCTTGCCTCAGCGTGTGCATGGTACGGGGCTCTTCCGCCGCGGCCTCACGCAGGTGATGTCTGTCACCACGCTAGGCACCCCTGGCGATGCGCAGATGATGGATGACCTGCATCCTGGCGATGAGAAAAAGTATCTGCACCATTACAACTTCCCGCCTTACTCGGTAGGTGAAACGCGTCCGATGCGATCGCCCGGTCGTCGTGAAGTAGGCCATGGTGCCCTGGCCGAACGTGCCCTCGTGCCGGTTCTACCTTCCCAGGAAGCCTTCCCCTACGTCATTCGAGTCGTCTCCGAGTGTCTTTCCTCTAATGGCTCTACTTCCATGGGCTCTGTGTGTGGCTCTACCTTGTCGCTAATGGATGCCGGTGTACCCATTAGCCAGCCCGTGAGTGGCGCAGCCATGGGCCTTATTCGCGAAGGCGAAGAATTCCGCGTCCTCTCTGACATTCAAGGCATTGAGGATTTCCTCGGCGATATGGACTTTAAGGTCGCCGGTACCGACAGCGGTATCACTGCCCTACAGCTGGATATGAAGATTACCGGACTGCCGATGGAAGTCATTAGTGACGCCATCAATCAGGCCCGCCCAGCCCGTTTGCACATTTTGGAGAAGATGCTCGCGGAGCTAGATAAGCCTCGTGAGGATGTTTCTCCGTATGCGCCACGCTTGCTCACCATGAAAATCAACCCCGACAAAATCGGTGCGGTGATTGGGCCAGGTGGTAAGCAGATTAAGGCCATTACCGAGAAAACCGGTGCCAAGGTCGATATTCAAGATGATGGTACGGTCACCGTGTCAGCAGTCGATTCTGAAAAGGCCATGCAGGCCCAGAAGATGATTGAAGGCATCACTCACGTCCCTGAAGCTGGGAATGTATACATGGGTAAGGTCACCCGCGTGATTCCAATTGGCGCTTTTGTAGAATTCATGCCCGGAAAAGAAGGCATGGTTCACATTTCACAGCTCGCCGACTACCGCGTAAACAAGGTCGAAGACGAGGTGAATGTGGATGACGAAGTGCTGGTGAAGGTGCGCGAAATCGACAACCGTGGCCGTGTGAACCTAACGCGTTTGGGCATTCACCCGGATGAAGCTGCGGCGGCTAAGGCTGAGGCGGGGGTTGAGTAGTCAGTTAGTGCGGTAGCGCTGAAACGCTCTACGCTCAACAGTACGCCTCATACATAGCCTCCATGCTCCCAAAAGGGCTTCCAACACCGGAGGCCCTTTTTAATGACTATTGTTTCGCCAGCCGCCAAAAAATTGCTTGGCGTCAGGGTTTACCTGTACGATTTGGGATGCTGCGCCTATATATTAAGAAACCCCGTGCGAAAAGTTGTAATTGCTGGTAATTGGAAAATGCACAAAACTCAGGCCGAGGCCGCAGAGTTTGTGCAACAGTTGATGCCTCAGCTCTCTGAGGTCCCTGGGGATAGGGAGCTGGTGCTTTGTGCTCCTTTTACTACGCTGGGTTTGCTCACTGACAAGCTACGAGGCAGCGCGGTGAAAGTGGGTGCGCAGAATATTCACTGGGAGGAGTCGGGGGCGTACACTGGCGAAATCTCTGGGCCTATGCTGAAAGAGCTGGGCTTGCAGTATGTGGTGATTGGTCATAGCGAGCGAAGACAGTACTTTGGTGAAACCGATGAAACGGTGAATGCTCGTTTGAAAGCGGCTCAAAATGCAGGACTCACGCCTATTTTGTGTGTGGGTGAAACCAAGCAACAGCGAGATGCGAATGAAACTGAAGCGATTATCGCAGGCCAAATCGAAAAGGGCTTAGTTGGTGTCAATCAGTTTAATTTGGTGATTGCTTATGAACCGATTTGGGCAATTGGCACCGGCGATACTTGTGCCAGTGATGAGGCCAACCGGGTGATTGGCAAAATTCGCGCCCAGCTGGCGAATAAAGATGTCTCAATTCAGTATGGCGGCTCGGTGAAGCCGGCGAACGTCGATGAGATTATGGCTCAGAGCGAAATAGATGGTGCGCTCGTGGGCGGTGCTAGCCTAGAGGCCGATAGCTTTGCACGATTGGCCAATTATGTTGAAAACTAATCCTGAATCCTCAGCGGAGTATTGCTCAGGAATGAGAATTAAATAACTCAGCCAATTGCGTATTCATCGTCGCCCTCATCCCCAACCCTTCTCCCTTGGGAGAAGGGAGCTAGATCCGGTTCCCTCTCCCGTCGGGAGAGGGCTAGGGTGAGGGCGACAGGAAGCAGGATAATGGTCAGATTATTCAATTTGTGATCCTCAGCAGAGTATTGCTCAGCGGAATACTCAGTGGATGTGAGGCAATGGTGACGAACAGTCATTTTCAGCTAATGGCAAACAGCAGAATGCTGCAGAAAGCGAGAGAGAGTTTTATACCTCGGGGCAACAAAAAGGGGACCTCAGCGTAGCTTGCGAGGTCCCCTTTGGGGTTTGGCATCGTGCTTTATTGCGTGGGTGACAGCTGCTTTGAGAGGTGCTGGCTGTACAACCGACGACTTGCTTAGTTGACGAAGCGCTGGGCAACGGTTTCTGGCTGTATGGCGGAGAGGATGACATGCTCTGAGTCTGTCACCATGACCGCCCTTGTGCGGCGTCCATAGGTGGCATCCACTAACTGCCCGCGATCGCGTGCGTCTGAAATAATTCGCTTGATGGGTGCCGACTCTGGGCTGACGATGGCGATGACTCGATCGGCAGAAACTGTGTTGCCAAATCCTATGTTGATAAGTTTCATATGTGGTGATAACGGTTAGTTTTTGAGGGGTGGTGTAACAACTGCTTACTGGGATTTAGTGGAGGTCTTGATACTGTATCTGACCTCAAAATTAGCCCAGAAGTAGCATAAACAGCAAAAAAACCCGAAGAAAAAACACAGCTTCTTTAAGGAAGCTAAGTTGGTTCTCCCGGGCTTTTGTCCCGCCGTGTACTGAGTAAGCGTTAGAGACGTGGAAGCGTTTAACGGTTATCCAGTTGTTCCTCTCGGACCAGACACCTTTATCTAACAACGCTTGCCAACACGCCGTTAATTAAAGGCCGGAACCCTAGGAACACAAGATGAATTGTGAGGTTGTTCTCTATAGCTTGACGGTATGTCAAACCACGCTTTGAGCATACACTATTATGCTATTTATTTTTGCAAAGGAATAATGAACGATTGTCTCTAGGTCAGCAACAAACTGTCTTCTGTATTGCTTTTTCTATCTGCCTCTTTAGAGTCAGCTTACAGCGCCTAATTACTAACAGCAACTAAATGGCTTGTTGGCTCAACTATGCCTCTTCCTGGGCTGAAAGGTCCGCCGTTTTAACCAAAAACTTCTGCGTGTGATCGCCTCTTTGTAAGGTCACTTCTAGCGACTCGCCAACCTTGACCAAATCCACTCGACTTTGCAGCTGGTCGGCTTGTTTCACGCGGATACCCGCGATTTCGGTAATTACATCGCCCCGGCGAAGTCCTGCCTTAGCGGCGGGCGTGTTGGGCAACACGCGGACAACCAACACCCCATTGGTGACCGGTAGCTCTATGGCGCTGTTGGGGTCCTCATTGTTCATTTGGGCCATGTCGGGCGTGAGGGTTGCGATTTGTACGCCGAGGTAAGGATGGGCAATGCGTTCCCCCCGTGAAAGGCTAGCCTGAATCGCCTTGGCTTTGTTAATCGGAATGGCAAACCCAATGCCCATAGCATCGGCGCGAATGGCGGTATTGATGCCGATGACTTCGCCTTGAGCATTGAGCAAGGGGCCGCCGGAGTTGCCGGGGTTAATAGCGGCGTCGGTTTGAATGAAGTCGATGCGCTTATCTGGGATCCCGACCGCAGCACTGGATCGTTTGAGGGTGCTAACGATGCCAAGGGTGACGGTGTTATCTAGGCCCAGTGGATTGCCGACTGCGATCGCCCAGTCACCGACTTCTACACCGTCTGAATCACCCAAATGAGAAACCGGTAAGGGCTCACCAGCGGTGTCAATCCTGACGACGGCAAGGTCTGTAATTTCATCGATACCTTCGACATAGCCTTCAAAGGAGCGGCCATCTTTAAGCTTGACTGTGACCTGGTCAGTGCCATCTACAACGTGCGCATTGGTCAAAATGTCGCCGCGCTCGCTGATGATGAAGCCAGAGCCCTGGCCTCTAAGATGCTCTTCTTGAGGAATGCTTTGGAAGCCACCGCCTCGATTGCCAAACGACCCGCGAAAGAAGGGATCGTCGTAAAAAAGATCGGGTACGTTGCGGGTGACCGTCCGTTCTGTATCGATGCGAACGACTGCGTTGCCGACGGTACGAACGGCATTTGCGACGAAGCTTTCTCCTGCTAGTACGCTTTCCGCGGCTGAGGGGCGAGGGCTGGGCGTGGCGACTTGGGCGATGTCAGCTTGGGCCGGTTTTGCGGTGGCTGATTCTGGTTGGGCCAGTTCTGATGGGGCCAGTTCTGATTGAGCCAGAGGGACGGTTTCTTCAACGGCTGCTAGCGCCCAGGCTGGCAGCATCCACATACTGTTTGTGAGCAAAAACACCGTGACTAAAAGCATGGAGGCCGCAGGGGTAACTCCTTTCATCCAGCGTCGTAGCCATAGACCCCAGGGGTGATCAAGCAGTCGTTGAAGAAAACTCATCAGATTTCTCACTCACAAAACAGAAGTAGCTTAAAAACGCAGCGTTAAGAGCGTGGCTTAAAAACAAAGGACACGCAGGCTAATGTTTTTAATATCTTGCCAGCTTCTTCCAAAAATGGGGGGTGTGGATACCCTACTCATATGATGAAATCTGCATGCAAACAGCTGTGATGAACCGACAGTGAACGTTCGCTTACCAGCTATCGCCGGCACCGCCCTCACCGCTAGAGCCACCGCCAAAGCTTCCCCCACCGGCATCGCCGCTGCTGTAGCTAGATCCGCCGCCACTGTAACGGCTGCCGCTGCTGTAGCTGCCGCGCTAAAGGTTTGAGTTTCTAAGCGAGCGGCAATGGTTTGAACGCCTGCTAAAACGCCTGCGTCAAAGTCGCCACGCTTAAACTCGGGGCTCACTTGCGTGCGTAAAATATTGCCTAGCTCAGCGTCGGTCAACACGCCTTCGATGCCATAGCCTGTTTCAATTTCGGTTCGCCGCTCGCCTGCAGAGACCAAAAATAATAGGCCGTTATCGACGTCCGATTTGCCAATGCCCCAGCTATTAAATAGCTTGGTTGCAAAGGCTTTTGGAGAGCGTGAGGGCTGCGTATCCGGGACGGTGACGACCGCAATTTCTGTGCCGTTAGTCGCTTCTAGCCGTTAGTCGCTTCTAACTGTGTGATGGTTTGGTTTAGCGTTGCTTCGGTACTGGGGCTGAGTAAGTTGGCCATATCGACCACCCATGTGCCGTCGGTTTGGCGCGGATTGGGGACGGCAGAAGGGGCGATCGCAAATCCTGGCAACAGCGGCAGAAAGGCCAGTGTGAAACTCAGGAGTCCTGCGATCACCATCGCCATAGGCTGCCGGTAAAACGGTTTCCCGTTGCGTTTGAATAGGGATTGCATCGCTTGTGTTCCTCAATTAACCCGGTAGGCACCAATCAAGAGTGCACACTGTGGCCTAGCGCGGGTGGCCTAGCGCGTTTCTTTAGCGTTAGATTTCCCAGCCATGTCATGATGAACGGGGTGTAGGCAGAGAGGGTGTGGTGTTGTTGAAGTCGCTTATTGAGACATCGCGCGTTTGGCGACTAGCTGCGATCGCACTTCTTTTCTCTGGCTGTATCTCTGGCTGTAGTGGTCTACCTAATTCCTACAAAGGCCGCCTAGCCGACCACCTGACTGAAACCGGGGCCAAAATGTACGGTGCGTACTGGTGCCCCCACTGCGCCACGCAAAAGGATTACTTTGATGGTGTGGTGGGTCGTATCCCCTATATCGAATGCGATCCGAATGGTTACGATCCGCAGCCAGACCTTTGCGCGGCAGCAGGCATAGAGGCTTACCCAACGTGGGTAATTGACGGTAAATATTATTTAGGGGCTAAGCCTTTGGGCAAGCTAGCCGCGCTCTCTGGGTTTGAGTCTGAAGATGAGCCACCTGCTTTTGAAGGTTCTTCTGATGCTGAGGGTGCTTATAGCCCGGCCAAGTAGCTCGTGTGCTGTCATCGACTAGCTTACAACTGCGTAATCTACAAGCTGTAGAACTTTCTGTCGCAGGGTGTCTAAGCCCAAATTATTCGCCGCTGAGATGAAGACGGCTTGAGGATATTCCTCTTTTGCCAGCTCTAGCGTCTCCGTATCGGCTTCGTCGAGCTTGTTAAATACCAGCAAAATCGGGCCGGGGGCAATGGGCATTTGGCTTAGCAGTCCCATCACAGACTGGATGTGCTCTTTCCAGGCGTGGTGTGAGGCATCCACCATATGAATGAGGGCGTCGGCTTCGGTGACTTCTTCTAGGGTGGCGCGGAAAGCGTCCATCAGGGCGGGGGGCAAGTCCTGGATGAAGCCTACGGTGTCGGTGAGGACGAGCGATCGCACTTCATGGGTCTCGGCATCGGGGATGGCAATTTTACGAGTGGTGGGGTCGAGCGTGGCAAACAGCTGGTCGGCAGCGTAGACCTTGGCATCGGTGAGTCGGTTGAGCAAGGTGGATTTGCCAGCGTTGGTGTAGCCGATGATGGCGATAGAAGGCACGGCCTGATTTTGCCTGCGCAGCCGCATGCGAGAGCGATGGGCCTGGAGATCGGTGACGCCTTTTTGAAGACGGGTGATTCGCTTTTGAATGGCCCGGCGTTCAGTCTCAAGTTTGGTTTCACCAGGACCCCTCGTGCCGATGCCGCCACCGAGTCGGGACATGGCCTTACCGCGTCCGGTGAGGCGGGGGAGCTGATACTCCAGCTGGGCAAGCTCTACCTGGAGCTTACCTTCGCCGGATTTGGCTCGCTGGGCGAAAATGTCCAAAATTAGCTCGGTACGGTCTACCACACGGACGCCGACGTGGGCTTCGAGGTTGCGGACTTGGGCCGGGGAAAGATCGCGATCGCACACAATCAAATTAGCCCCCAGTGTTTGCACCGCTAGCGCCACATCATCGACCTTTCCTGCGCCAATGACCGTGCGCGGATGAGGCTTCTGCCGCTTTTGGGACATGGTTTGCAGCACTTCACCGCCAGCGGTCTCAACCAGCCGGGCAACCTCTTCTAACCCATTATCAAAGGCCGCTTCGGTGATTTTGTCTGTCATCAGCCCCACAATAATCACTCGCTCATGGTCGCTATCGACCTGCTGCGCCACAAATACCCGGCGAAACTCTTCCTCTAAGCCCTCGGCCAAATCCAAAAAGTCTTGCTCATCAAGCTCGTCTAGCGTGAGGGGCTCTGATACCTCCCACTGCACTTCTGGATGTGGCACCAAATGGGCCAAATGGGCTTCGCGGATGTAGCCAGTAGCGCCGCCGCCTTTGCGCTTAAAGCCTGCGCCAGTGAGGGTGAGGACGGCCATGGCATCTAGCCGTTGAATGGCCATGGCTGTCAGCGTGCTGTGGCTAGGGGCCTCTATTTTGAGCTGTGTGGCGACGCAGCGAATGCCGCACAGACGCTCTGCGCCGTAGCGTGGTAGCTCTAGCACCGGAATCTGCGTTTGCCGGGGGTTGCCAACCCCTACTCGAATCACATGGCCGCGCCGGTCAATGTAGGCGCACACAGGCTGGTTAATGTCAGTACTGATGGCCGCAATGCGCTGGGCGAACTCAGGCGTTGTCACCCGATCTACCGGCAGTCGCTGGTGGTAGATATTTTTGAGCTGTTTGAGCTGATTACTCTTGAGTCCTTTTAGTTCGCCAAAAACTTTTTCTATGGGGTCACTCCTTTGTAGCGTGGCTAACTTTATTCTAAGAGTTCTTCCCTTGGGGGCCTTGGCGAATGTAACAAAGACTCACTATCTTTCAGGTAGGAGCCGGTTAATTAGTACAAAAAATAGTACAATTTGAGTACAAGCCAGTCACAAATAATTGAGGCTGGCACCAGGCAAGCATGGCGTTGGCAGGCATAAGTTTATGTTTGTCAATATATCTTGTCTATTTTTGCTGGCTCCCCTGCAGTAGAGGCGCTATAGTGCCTTCAATATGTTCTGCATTATCACGATAATGTTGTTACCCCCTAGAAAATGCGATGCCTACAGAATTAGAAACGGATAAAAGCATTTACGCCGAAAGCAGCCAAGCTGCTGATGCAAAGACGACGGATACCTCTACGGCTGAAACCGTAGAGCAGGTCAAGCGCGTAACCGCTCAGGTTGTTGATAACCTTGGTGAGTTACCCAAGTACTTTGGTGAATTTTTCAGCGAGTACAAACGGCCCTTGCTGGCTCTCGGTCTTATTTTTGGCGCCTTTATCTCGGTCAAGCTCACGCTGGCTATTTTGGCCGCTATTAACGATGTCCCTGTTCTAGCGCCTTTGTTTGAACTTATTGGTCTTATTTATAGCGGTTGGTTCATCTATCGCTACTTGCTCAAAGCGTCTAATCGCAGCGAGCTCGCCAGCGAAATGAACGCCCTCAAAGATCAGATTTTGGGCCGTGCTTCTCAAATCTAGTTTTTCTCTAGACTGTGAAGTCTTTTGACTCAAAATTTGTCAAACGGCAAACGCCGATGCTTCTTTTTGTGAGCATCGGCGTTTGCTTTTGGGTGACCTGCTTTTGGATGACCTGCTTTTGGATGACCTGCTTTTGGATGACCTGCTTTTTGGTAGAAAACCGAACCTGTGTCCGTCCTGTCGTCTGAGGAGTTGGCTCCTATACTAGGAGAAAATCAGATCAAAACAATTGCTGCTTGCCGAAGCTGAAACCTAGAGACTTCGCAGGCTTATGAGGCAGATGCCGTGGACCCAAAAGTAGACCCCAGAGTAAAGCTCAATTCCGATGTGATGAAGGCTGTCGAGTCCCTGAAGTACCGGGTGACGGTGGGGGATGTTGCCGCGCAGGCTGGATTGAATGTAGAAGTGGCTCAACAGGGACTCTTGGCCCTTGCTTCGGAAACACAAGCGCACTTGCAGGTATCGAATGCGGGCGAGATTGCCTACGAATTTCCTAAGAACTTTCGTGGCGTGCTGCGCAACAAATACTGGCAGCTACGATTTCAGGCGTTTTTAGATCAAGTGTGGCAGGTGGTGTTCTACATTATCCGCCTGTCTTTTGGCATCATGCTGCTGCTTTCGATCGCGCTTATTTTTATCGCTATTTTTGCGTTGATGATTGCGGCAAGCTCTCAGGGGGGAGGCGGCAACAACAATAACGACCGTCGTGGAGGCGGCTTCAGCTTTGGCCTTTCACCATTCAATATTTTCTATCTCTTTGACTTTAACTATCGTCGTGGTCGGCGGCGCTATCCCAATCGATATTCAGGATCGGGGAGCCGGTCTGGTGGTCGATCTGGTGGTCGCTTAAGCAGGCGTGGTAACAACGCCTCTGGTGAGACAGGTAAGCTCAATTTTTTAGAGGCGATTTTCTCTTTTCTCTTTGGCGATGGCGACCCCAATGCCGATCTGGAAGACCGTCGTTGGCAAACCATTGGCACCGTTATCAACAACAATCGCGGGGCCGTCGTTGCAGAACAGATTGCGCCTTATTTAGATGATTTGGGCGAAGGTTGGGATAAGGAGTTTGAAGACTATATGCTGCCTGTGCTGACTCGGTTTGATGGTCAGCCTGAGGTAAGCCCAACCGGTGAGATTGTGTATTACTTTCCTGAGCTTCAGGTCTCGGCCATAGAACGGGGCAAGGCGGCGGTGAGCGCGTATCTCAAAGAAACCAAGCGCAAGTTTACCGCAGCAACCTCTGATCAGGTCATGATCTCGATTGGCTTGGGATCTGTGAACCTGATTGGCGCAGCTGTTTTGTGGACGATGCTACAAGATGCTGTGATTGTTGGCGGCTATGTTGCGTTTGTTCAGTCTATCTTTTGGCTCTTGCTAGGCTATGGTGTGGCTTTTTTGGGGATTCCTCTTATTCGCTACTACTGGATGCAGGGCCGCAATGCCAAAATTGAGCGGCGTAACGACGAGCGAGCTGAGCGAGCAACGGCGTTGAATCGACTGGGTCCTGCGTTTCAAGAGAAGCTTGCCTTTGCGCAGCAGTTTGCTGCGCAGAAGGTGCTAAGCGCTGATGAGGCGGTATACAGCACCGAAACCAGTTTGCAAGAGCAGGAAATTGATAAAGACGCTCAGCTAGAGGCTGATTTTCGCCGTAGGCTGGAAGAGATTTAGGGGAAGCTACAACAATCCTCGATATCGAATAAATATTAAGATGGCGGCCCACGAGCCTAGAGCCACCTTGATAGCGACCAAAACATTGAGTATGGGAATCCAGCCGCCGCTGAGGAGCGTGCCCAGCTCTCGGTGGGGGAGGGCTACACCCGCAAGGCTGAGTACGGCAACCACAATAAAGACTAGGACCGATACTTTCTCCCAGGTGGCGGCTCGCCAGCGCTGATAAAGGGATTCCATCCAGTCTGCCGGTGAGGTAATGGCGACAAGGCCAATCGCAGTACCGCCAGCTACGCCAGCTGCAAAGCCGCCGCCCGGACTGAGGTGCCCTCGTATGGCTAGCTCGATGCTGACCAATGCGGCAATGGTGGCCCCTAGGCGGGCGAGAACAATGGAAGGATGATCGGTGAACTGATAGATAGTTTTAGACGGTTGTTCATCGGCCAGGAGGAAACGCACACCCATGATGCCAAGGGTGAACACAACCACTTCAAAAATGGTGTCGTAAAGGCGGTTCCTAAAAATAATGCCAGATACTGCGTTAGGTACGCCACTTTCTTGCACGATGGTATCGACGATGGCTAGCTCGGCTGAGTCCACAGCAGGACTCGGGAAGACCAGCATTTTGAGGTAGAGGGCAATACCGGCTGCAATGTAAATCCACTTCATGACTGCTTTTGGGTAAGGTCGGACGTTGGTTGATGTTTGGGCTGGCCGATCGGTATCGGTTCTGTGTAGCTAAGGTTTGTGTCGGGTGGCAGGCCTGCTTGCAAAATACCGTACAGCCGTTGGATTCGCGTTTGAAGCGTATTTGAGGGGCCGTAAGCAACCTGAATCTCCTTTTCTTGGAGCGCTGCTGTGAGTGCTGGTAAGTCTGGATAGCTTATTTTCTCAATCCGAACGTAGTATTTGTTGAGTGCGCTTTGTATGTGTTTGATCAGTGGATGGTCATGCTGTTCATTGTTTTCAACCACCCCGATGCGGACGGTCATAGAGGAGCGTACCGCGATCGCATACAGCGTAATAGAGAGCATTGTGCCCACCAGTGCTTCGGTTAGGGCCACATCGGCTGCGCCGTATAGCGCATATACCAATGCTGCGATCGCCCCCAAAATCCCGCGAATCACCAAGGCATGGTACGGATTCCGTTGTAGTACCAGCAGCCCCGCCATCATCGGCAATAGGGCTGTAATGGCCACCATATAGAACTCATCAGTTATGGCATTAGTCATGACTTCCTCTCCCACTTGCACAGTAAGCCAACACATATCCCAGCACGGTATTCCAAATGGCCAAAGAGATCAGGGCGAACAACAGTAAAGGCCACTCACGGGGTTGCCTAGGTAGCAGCCCCACAATAATCGCCATCGAGCCTAGCGTATCGGAGACCGATAAGCTGTGCAGCTTAAACAACACCGAGCGATGGCCAATCAGCGGCCAGGTTCCCCAAAACCAAAAGACAATGCCCACCCCAAAACAAACACTGCTCAGCAGATCTATCATTCTACGACCCCCTCACTAATGCTCAATCGTCTGAGAATGTGGGCAAGCAGCATTAAAGAGGCATTGCCCAAGCTCAATATCAGCACGCCCACTACCCCAATCATCCAGTCGTCACGCATGACCGAAATCACCAAAATCATGATGGAGGTTTTGGTGGAGATGCTGGCAAAAGAGAGCATTTTTTGCCAAATGTCTCTTTCTTGGTACACCCCGTAAATAGGAATGAGCAGGGCCACAATCATGGCGATTAACAATCCGTTCATGGTCTTGGCCTCCTTTTTCTTCTTCTGACCCAGTGAACCTCGTGCCAGCCCTGTTCATGGTGCTTGACCACAATGGACTTGGGCGTAAATGTGATGAGGAAAATATCTAAAAACAGCAGCCCAGGTGTCCGCCGGGGTTTGCTGGGCTCTCTGGTGATTTCCTCCTGACGGTGGGGCTGTAGCATCATTTGAAAGGCTTCAAAATAAGCCTTTGGAATCGCGACCATCACCTCCCACATAATTTGTAGCCAGTCTTTAATAACACTGGGCGCGGTATAGCACCTGGGTCCAAACTTTGGTAGTAAGCAGGAAATGGCAACGCCCATCAGAATGTTTTCCCAGCTCGTATCTGCGGTGAGTAAAAACCAAATGGTCAGTCGTAATAGCCAGTCTCGATAACCAATCATGTGAGCACCATCCAAAATAAAAATGTCAGCATTAAGCTCATTGCACCAATCAAATGGTCGAACTGTTCTGCACTGCGAGACAGCTTGATAGAGAGCTTTTGAAAGATGAGGAAGTAGGCCAGCCAGCCAGCGGCGATAGTGGCCAGCGGCTTGAGAATGTTGTTGATGTCATAGGCCTGATAGTAAAAACCATTCGCTAGTACGAGCCCGCCGAGTAACACTGCGATCGCCTGCCAGAACCCCTTGTTGACTTGGCTGACGCCCTCTTTGTTATCAGGCGTGTGTGGCAAGAAAATGAACTTGGCAAAAGAGACCGCGGTGCCAAACGCAGCAAGGTTCATGCCAATGACTTGCCAGGGGAGGAGACTTTTGGTGGTGAGGACCTTAGCGCCAAAGCCTGCGAGGAGCGGAAAGCCTGAGATGGAAAAGCTTGCGATCGCTAACGCTATCCACAGTGAGGTAGGAATAGGATTCTTCTTCAACACTTTGATATCTCGGCTGGGCAACTTGCCGACAGTCAGGAAAAGGGCTGACTTTACTAAGCCGTGTGTGAGTGCATAGAAGCCGCCGACCGCTGGTGCCGCCAGAATAAATCCCAGCTGTGAAACCGTGTGAAAGGCCAGAATGCGCTTGGCATCTTTTGAAAAGACCGCGTAGCTGACGCCTAACAGCGCCGTCGAAACGCCGAAAAAGCGAACCATCGGATCGATCTCTGGGACTAACAAGGCGATGCGAACGAGCGGGAAAGCGCCGGTTTTCACAACAACGCCGGACAGTAGGGCCGATACCGGTGTTTCTGACTCGGAATGGGTTAGCGGGAGCCAAAGCCCGGAGACAAAGATGCCGCCTTTGGTCAGGAGACCGATGAAAAGGAGTGCGATCGCCTCCGTGGGTGCATTGGCGAGTCCTTCAAAAGCAAAGGATTGATTGGCCTGATACACCAGCACCGCCCCTAGCAAGTAAAACAGCATGGCCGTATTACTCACAAATAGATAGCGCAGCCCCACCCAAATAGACCGATTCGTACGGGGGTAGGCAATCAACAAAAAAGCGGCAATGCCAATCACCTCTAGGGCCACATACACACTGATCAAATCTGCACTGACAAAAACCGCGTTAACGCTGCCGTGCAAGATAAGAGTCTGCGTGTAAAAGAATGCGCTTTTGCCACTTTGCCAGCAGTAGAGAATAACCGCTGCGGTCACCACCGCATTGGTCAAAATAAAGAACCCGCTGAGTTCGTCAACTACCAGCCTAACGCCGAAGCTATCTAAGAGCTGTAGGCTCACAGGTGCTGGATTTAGGATGTGCCATAGGCCGTAGGCAAATGAAATAACGCTCACTGCGATCGCCCATCCGCGATCCAGCCTAGGGAGCAGATAAATGCTGAACCCTACAAATAGAGGGAGAACAATCCAAACAAGCGTCAGAATAGGCATCAGAGTATTCATGGCGTGTTGTTCTTTTCAATGTCAGCGCACTCTAGTGTGGGGTTGTCGTTCGCTAACTTCATGACGCCAACCAGCATAAGCGCCTGAATTGAAAAGCCAATAACAATCGCCGTGAGAATGACCGCCTGAGGCACCGGATCGGCGTAGGCTACTGACCTAGCTAAGGGCTCATCTGTTGTTGCAATAGGGCTGAAAACCCCGCCACCTGCCGCAACTAAAACGTAAAACCCAATGACGCCAGTACTCATCACATCCATTGAGATGATCTTCATCATCAAATTCTTTTTTAGGATAATGCCAAAAAAACCACAGAGGACTGTGGCAAAAATCAAGGCTTCTGAGATAGCCATAGGTTGATCGACGTTTGAATGAGACAACAATTGAACAACAGGCTTTTTGTGAAAGCCTCGTGCTCTATTCGTTCTTTATGCTTGTGTGATGTGGTAGAGCGCGCGCCGAGAGAATTTAGTTACAGAACAGATTCTCTCGGTGTCGCTTTTTCGGTTCTTTTTCGGTTCTTTTTCGGTTGTGCTTAGCTCACTGTAGAAGAAGAACCGTAGTCTACCAGTGGCTGCGCTGACTCATCAATGAGTGAGGGTGAAACCATATGTGCTGCGCACTTCAGCGCTTCCTCACGACTCTCAAAAATGTGATTTTGCGGCAGTAAGCTCAACACTTTGAGGTTTCTGAGTCGTCGCCCAGTCTGACCGGTTGCACCCACCATAAAGACATGCCTGCCTTTTTCAATAGCTTCTTTCACCGCGTTTTCGATGGTTAAAGACGCCGTCACACCGAGGTGACGCACATCGGCTAGGTCAAACACGACCGCGTCACAGTCTTTAATCGCATTGTGCTCACGATTAATTGCCTTGGCAACCCCAAAGAGCATTGGCCCACTTAAGCGGAACAACAGAACTTTGTCGTTGGCCTCATCTAGCCATCGCTTTTCGTTGGCATTGAGCAAGATGGTATCGTCCGCATCGCTAATGGTCATCACAGACTTTGCCTGCAACAGACTCATGCGCTCAATCGTTAAGATGTTGGCAATAAAGACACCAACGCCGACAGCCACAATCAGGTCAACCAACACCGTGAGCGCAATCACTAGGTACATAATCAGCGCCCCTTTAAGAGAGACCTGATGGGCTCGCTTAAGGAAGCTCCAGTCGATAATGTCGATACCTACTTTGAGGGCAATCCCGGCTAGTACGGCTAAGGGAATTACGGCGGCGAGGTTGGCGGCACCCAAAATCACAACCAGCAGGACGCCAGCGCGGGTTAAGCCCGAAAGCGCGGTTCTACCACCGGACTGAATGTTAACAACAGTACCCATGGTGGCACCAGCGCCGGCAATCCCACCAAACAAGCCAGACACAATGTTGCCCAGTCCCTGACCGATCAGCTCTTTATTAGAGTTGTGCTCGGTCCGAGTCAAACTATCGGCAACGACAGAGGTCAACAGTGCATCAATACAGCCCAACATTCCAAGGACGGCTGCATCGACAAACATCAGCTGAAACTGAGCGGCACTGAACGTGGGCATTTGCATGGCGGGAAAGCCCATAGGGATTTCGCCGATGCGTCGAATGTCTACATTCGAGAACAATACTAGCGACAACACTGTACCGGCAATTAACGCAATCAGCTGAGGGGGAATTACCTTTTTGAAGCGGGCAGGCATCAGCGCAATGATCGCAATCGTGACTGCCGCGAGGATAGTTTCTGCTGGCTGAATATTGCCGAGCAGCTCAGGAATAGATTGCAGCGTACCAACCACGCCTCCGGCAGGACTGGCCTGTCCTAAAAAGGGCGCTAGCTGAAGAATCACTAGGATGATGCCAATCCCAGACATAAAGCCTGAAATGACGGTGTAGGGCATCATCGTCACGTATCGGCCTAGCCGCAGCGTGCCGAAAATGATTTGAAATAAGCCGGCCATCATCACGACGGTGAAGGCCATCGCCATTCCGTTTTCAGGATCGGCAGCAGTTAAGTTCGCAATCACAGCGGTCATGACCACCGTCATCGGACCGGTCGGTTCAGAAATAAGCGTTGGCGTGCCACCAAATAAGGAGGCAAAGAACCCAACTAAAACAGCGCCCCAGAGACCGGCAACAGGCCCTGCTCCAGAGGCGACCCCGAAGGCGAGGGCCATGGGTAAGGCAATGACGGCAGCAGTCGCACCGCCGAAGAGATCACCTTTTAAATTTCGAAAGTGAATTTTATTGGTAATTTGCACAGCTAGATACTGGATAAACAGTAGTTGTCGTTTGTTATAAGTGGACCCAGCTCTACCGGATTGAGCGTTCTTCCTGGAGCAGAGTTGGACGAGTAGAGTTGGACTGAGCAAGGAGAGGAGAAAAAACACTCAAATAGACTGGAATCTATCAAAATGCTTCCTCCATTGATTTAAGTCTATCTTACTTTTGACCGGTGGATGTCATTCTTTAGCGTGAAGATTCTTAATCTGTGTGGCCAGAAGCCCTTATTAATTAATCGCTTGGGTCATACCAGCGGAAGGTGTTTAAGGTTTGGTGTTCTGCTGTAGGCTGATAAAAATATAGGCTGATAAAAACAAAAAAATACAGCTATCTCCTGACTGTTCCAAGTCGAAAGAGATAGCTGTATGTAGGGTGTTGACTGGGTGCTAGTACTGCCCTAGCGCTTTAAAGTCTGGCCAAAGTCTGGCCAAAGTCTGGGGTAAGGGTTTGTTCAACCAAGCGTTAGCTTTCGAGTTGTGCGATCGCCGTACTTTGATAGTAGTGCTGCAAAATCTGCTCAAAGCTCCAACCTTGCTCTGCTAAGCTGCGAGCGCCCCACTGACTCATGCCCACACCATGGCCAAAGCCAAAGCCTGAAATAGTCACCTGCTCGGTATCAGGGTCAAGATCGATCGTGAACCGCGTGCTCCGCAGGCCTAATGCGGAGCGCACATCACGACCTCTGAGCACTTCAGCGCCTTCTTCGCCGTTAATGGTGATAGACGCGACCCGACCGCGCTGTGTGAGCTGAGGTGTGCCGATGCTGGTCACCTCTCCAATGTCGCCAATTTTGTCGCTAAATTCGCTCAAGGGGAAAGTCTTTTCCCAGCTAAAAACAGGCGCGTTTTGATCAAAGTCTTCTACGCCCTGCAAGTAAGGCACATCGCTACTCCACACATCGCCCGCATTCTCTGTAAAGCCGCCGGAGGAAGAGTGGAAAATAGCTTCAATCACTTCGCCATTGTGGGTCACGACTTGGCTCTGGGTGGTGTCTACGGCCTGAATGGTGTTGGGGTGCTCCTGCTCTAACCCCTTGTACGCCTGATACTTTGTCGTGGCATCCACGTCATACAGCGGATTGCGGGTGCGCGCTCGCTTATAGAGTGCGTAAGAACGCGCGGCCACAGCCTGAGACTGTAGGGCGGCTTGGGGCCAGCTGGTGGGCATTTCGCTCCCGACAACGCTGTACAAGTAATCTTCTAAGGCGACATAGTTAATTGCTGTCAGCTCACCGTTTTCTAAGGTGACCATCACCCGACCGCGATACCACTTATCGCCAATCCACACAAAGCCATCGTCGGAAGGTTCTAGCCAAAAGGAGCTGGACTCGGCTAAGGTTTGGCCGCCGTTGGTGAGGTCCACTTCGCCGGCGTCAGCCTCTACGGTGATGCCCTGAAGTTCTGGCAGCTGGTAGAGGGCGTTGCCGCTGCCATCGCGAATAATGCCCAGGGTAGAGCTGCCGACGCTAATGGCTTCGTCGCCTTGTGCGATCGCCACTCTTAGCTCAACAACCGCCTGTGCTGGCAGCACCAATATCATCCACAGCAAACAACCCCCCAACCATCGCAAGCCCCAACGTAAGGTAGAGGACGAAGATTGAGCCGAAACCAGCTGCAAAAGCCAGCTTTTAGCAAAGTTAGACGAGAAGAGGGAAGTCTGTGCAGCCATGATGAAGAAAATGCGAGTACAAGTAGAGTCCCAGCGGTCATCTGCGCAAATGCATCAAATTAAATTGGGATATTTGTCAGCGTTCCCCAACCATCGCCAAAATCAGAAGCTTTCCAAACAACTTTAGTGGCAGTTTGTCGGGTGACCACTGGTGGCTTACCTCTGTCTGTGTTGAATGGGCGGCATTGACGCAAAAGGTAATCGTAGATAACAACCGAACAAGCCACACTACTGGTTGTCATACTCATTAACTTGAAGCTGCTGATTTTTCGTAACTAGGTAAAGATGCTAATTTTTCGTAACTATGACAGAGTTAAGAGAGTCTTTCCCTTTAATCAAGACGGCTTCTGCCTTAGGGGATTTAAGGCTGGTGTTTAACGGAAAGCTTCAGAGAGTAACGTCCTCTGTGAAATGCATTGGATCAACGAAATCAACAGCATTGTGGATTAGCGGCTCTACGGCTCAAATTAAAAGCGCAGGCATGCGGCCTGCGCTTTTAATTTGCTTACATGCGGCCCTAAAGTTGGACTGCTTACTCTTTGACTGTAAGATTCGATACCTCTGCCATCTTACGATTACTCTGAATCTCTTATTACTCTGAATCTCTTAACGGTTTTCCATCTTTTTCTTATGTTCTAAAATCTCTCTATCGTTCTCTGCTCTTATAGCAGCAGCAATTGCTGGACTCATGCCAATAAATTGAACGCTGTATTTTCCAGGGGAGTGTGTGTTCCTGGAGGAACGCTTTTGTTTAAGGGCCTGCAACTTCTTCGACCTTCTTCCAAACTTAAGCCATTTCAGCATGTCTTTTCCTGGCCTGATAGTGAGCGAGTTGTACCACAGTAACCCATATCTATCAAGGATGTAATCGTTAGGTTAATGAATATAACTAATGATTACCGTTCCTAAAACTCATGTGAGTTTATAGATAAATCTGATGTATCAATCCTGAGGAGGTATCACTATGATTCCCCTTAAATCATTTGACAAGAAAAATCTAACCTCATTTAAGACGCCAGTTTGTCTAGGGGCTCTAGTTTATGGAAGCAGCTCCAAGATTATTGCTGGTTAGTAAATCATAACTTTTTTGAAATATGCTTGACTGGTTTGTGCAGATGGAGTAATGGACCCAGTAAAGCGATAGGTGATCTGCAATGATGTAGGCAAAATCTACATCCGCCTTATGGTTGAAGAAATTAATATTCTCGTGATCTAGGCATAAAAAACCAAGAATTATTTTATCCTCATGAACTTCGAAGTTCTTAATGAAAGCGTCTGAAAGGTCTCCAGGTCTGGCTAATAAGGAAAGTGGAACCACTAAAGTTGACTTATAAAATGCGCTTGGGTCTGTAATTTGTTGAGATAAGTTCCCATTCTCCCAACACCTTATCCATGAATTGTCTTTTGTGTCACCGAAGCGATATCCCAAGTTTTTGCGCCATCCAGGAAGTTGATAAAAATCAAGAACCTGATTTCTTCTGATGCGAGAATTTTTATACTTCCGAGCTTTTGTTTGTTCTGGAATGTTGTTACACAAAAAATATTTTCCCGTATGAATTACAGCGGAAAATCCTGTGCTTTCTTCTGCTGAATAAGCCACGTTATTTGTTAGGGGAACACTTCCGGCTATAGGCAAGATTTCGTATTCTTGATTTTTGAACGTAGCGCTTTTTACACAAAATCTTGCTCTTTTTCTATTAAAGTCCTTGAGTTCACAAAATTCTGCCATGAACTCGAAATTTTTCTTTGCATACCCCTTAAATTGTCGTATCAAGCCAACAGATATCTCCTGATACGCCTTTTCTAGTGCTTCATAATCCTTCTCTTCAGCAGCGCTTGGGTCGTTCAGAATATGCTGGTAGCATTTTCTCAGCCTTTTATGACTTTCATTAGTAGCAAAGGCATAGTCAGCAATTTTACCTTGGTTGTAACAAACGACCTTTCTTACTAGCTTTAAGTAAGTTTTCTGTTCACTTTCTTTTGCTGCCCACGGAAGATGGCTCAAAAGCTTGAGTAAGTGTGTCGCTCCCAGTTTATATATATTGAATTGACTCATCGAAATCCAGGAAATAATCTCGACTATCCTATCTTTATTTTGTCAGAAATATTTACCTAGGTAAGAATTAGAGCGAAAGAAAATTGCCTGAAGCGACTTTGCTAGTGAGAAAGTAATTGTTGTTGCTCTAAAGTATTTCTCCTGAATAAGTGAAGATCTCAAAGTCTACGTCAAGAGGCAAAGGTGGTGATTCTACCTGTCTTAAGATGAATTCTACCGAGATGTTGCTGGAAATCTAAGTCTCCATCACTAACTTTCATAACCGTAACATTAGAGGTTAGGTTGTCTCTTAGTTTAGGACGTTCAATGTCAGGTGTGAGTCTTGTGGAAATCTATGTTTCTGATCGCCATAAGATATCTTTAAAAGATAGTTTGAAAGTACTACTTCTATGCAAGTTTTAGATATTTAGCAAAGGACAATACCAAAGAGAATCAAGGAAATATTTCCTTGATTCTGATAAACCTGGCCATTCGCAGAAAAAATTACAGTAGCCCTGCGACCCTGTACAGATCTTCCAACCGGGCCAAAATCTTTTTCCCATAGTTAGGATCAGCGGCCCACAGATTGCTCAGCTGTCCCACCAGGGGCGCAACGCCGCGTTTTACAAAGCCAAAGCGAGGATCGACCGTTTCGCGAGCCAACGGTTCTGTACTGGCATAGGCTTTGAGGTGCTGAATTTGGGCGCGGATGCCGATGCGCGCGCTCGGGAAGGTCGCAAAATTCCCAGAGCCATCTGCCAAGCTCGCAAAGTTATTTTGCGAGGGCCGCACCGCCCCTGGAAACCGTAGGAAGTTAGTCTCTACACACATTTGGCAAAAGGCAATGTCGTAGTCAACGCCCTCAATGGTGGCTTCTTCGCGGTAAATCTTAGGCAGATCGGGAAACGTTTCTAGGGCGCTTTCATTTTCGCCCCGTAGGAAAATAGTCAGATGCAGCTCAGTGGTATTGCCGTGGCTCATAATGAGGTCAATTGTGCCGGGGCAAATGCTCAAAGCTGACGCCGTTTTGAGCTTGAGAGTGCGCGTGTCAGCCTCCCAGCCGATGGACACGCTAAAGGGCTTGAGGTCAATGGCTTTGATATACACCACGCCGCGATAGCGAATGCGGCGAATTTGCTCGTCTTGGCTCAGGTCTACCCCGAGTAAATCAGCTAGATCAATAGGAATGTAAGCGTTCCCGCTGACGATGATGCCTTTTTCGGCATAGGGCCCGCTGTTGACGTCAATATTGATGCTAGGAAATTCTGGCGGTGCGGGTATGGCTGGCGTTGTCGGAGTGGGGCTGCTGCCGGTAATTGCCCGACTCCAGGCGGCCAGACCGTTGGCCAGACCCACCGCAAAGCTGCGTCTGCGACCGGTGAGGAGGGCAAAGTCGCTGGGGTTCGTGAGGTAGGCGATTTCGGTGAGCAGTGCGGGCGGCACGGTTTCTCGGCAAAAGGCGAGCCTGCCGGTGCCCGCAGACGTGTCTGGGCGGACGCCTCGGCTGGGCAGTTCAGGGACTTCTTTGAGGAGGTTGAGTAAGATGAGTTCGGCTTGGTCGCGGCGATCGCGATTATTAAAAATGTAATAAACCGTCGCGCCTCGGGTGGCTTGGTTGCCAAACTCAGCCGCGTGAATTTCTAAGGCGATCGCACCGGCCTTAGAGCGTGCGTTGATCCAGTCAATGCTCTGGGTCATGCTGAGGTCGTCTGGCACAGAGAGCACGTCGTAGCCCTTGGCCCGCAGCTCAGGGACAACCAAATCTCTTAGGGCAATCATCTCCTGTGCTTCTGTCGTGCCGCCTATTCGCGTACCTGTGTCGCGCACACCGTTTTCAATGCCACCATGCCCTGCTGAGATAAAAATTTGTGCCATCTTGGAAATTACCCGTTGAAAATGCTCGCTGCTGCCTGATGGTGACTGCCTAGCTAACTAGACTCTCTCATAGACGCGCGTAGAAGAGGTGCCAATAGCCCTTGCCAAAGCTGACCCTCTTTACAGGGCAAAACAACTCAACCCAGAACAATCGCTTGATTTGAGTTCTCCCGGCAAGCGCCCATGCAGTCGCTGACCAAAAGAGCGTCTCACTCTGCGAGCGCCGTTAATTATCGCAAGCGTACCGTACTTTACCGGCGTAATTATTGATACGTTAGTCAGAATCTTCGGAAGCGGCCTTCTCTGTAAGGGTTTGAGACCCTTTTGCGCCCTTAAATAGCAGCTGGATACCCAGCGCGGCGAGTCCCAAGGCTGCAATGCCAAACACGCCCGCGCCCAAGGCGACAATGCCCGTCACCAAGGTTCTAACCGCTGCTGAGATATTGACCACGGCTGGATTCGAGGAGGTCACAGGCTTGTTCGCAAAGCTCGTTGCAATCGAAAGCGTAAGTCGGTAGGCCAGTAAGGAAAAGGTGCCTGCGGTCAGCGCCCCGGTAAAACATCGCAGTGGCGTAGCGGGGCGTTTCTCTGAAGATTCTAGGGCTGGGCTGCTAACAGAATCAGACTTTTCCATGGGGCGGCGTTTCCTATGTATTCAACAGACTTAGCTGGTGGGCTCAACCAGACGGGCTCAGCCCAGGTGACTGGTAGCTGGCCTTCCAATAAACACACT
Source organism: Cyanobacteria bacterium J06634_5 (assembly GCA_039820525.1). Lineage (GTDB taxonomy): Bacteria > Cyanobacteriota > Cyanobacteriia > Phormidesmidales > Phormidesmidaceae > Phormidesmis. The sequence goes on along the minus strand of JBCBPY010000002.1, from coordinate 424,264 downwards.
ACTAAAATAGATTGCCATTCGATAGCGCACTCCGTTTTACCTCTACAATTTTCCAAAGTGGTTTTTTTCCACAGTGGCTTTGTGTGCGTCAACTGTTGTGTTCGCCATCAGCGCATGTTCGTCCAATCCTCGATTTTTTATAAGGAAGGCTGTAGCCTGTGCCCCCAAACTCTAAACAAAGAGCCCGCAAAAGATTTGGTCAGCACTGGTTACGTGACGATCGAATTCTCAATCAAATTATTCTTGCAGGTGAACTCACCGAGCGCGACCATGTCCTCGAAATCGGCCCTGGGCAGGGCGCGCTCACGCAGCGGCTATTCAATGCCAAGCCTAAGGTGTTGGCCATTGAGATTGACCGCGACTTGTGTTTGCAGCTCAGTGAGCAGTTTATTGCGTACATGGCCTCCGGTCAGTTTCGCCTGATTGAGTCTGACTTTTTAAAGCTGAATTTTGACCAGGCGCTCATCGACTTTGAGCTGGCGCGTCCCAATAAGGTGATTGCGAATATTCCCTATTACATCACCGCCCCGATTTTAGAAAAGCTGCTAGGGACGATGGCTCAGCCGAATCCAGCGCCGTTTGAGAATATTGTGCTGCTGGTGCAAAAAGAAATTAGCGATCGCCTCTGCGCCGAGCCCGGTACCCGCGCTAATGGGGCCCTGACGATCCGCGCGCAGTATCTCGCTGAGTGCGAGGAAGTGTGCCCTGTCCCACCAAGTGCTTTCAAGCCGCCGCCAAAGGTAGACTCCTCGGTTATTCGCCTCCGCCCCAGGCCGTTTCCCACCCCTGCCAAAAATCCTGCAAGGCTCAGCCAGCTGGTAAAGGTAGGCTTTTCCCAAAAGCGCAAAATGCTGCGCAACAACCTGCAAAGCATCTTAGATAGAGACGCCCTGACCGCTATTTTGGAAGATCTTTCTATCAACCCTCAAATCCGCGCTGAGGGTTTGGGTGTTGCCGACTGGGTGGCCCTCAGCGATGCCGTCGATGAGAAAATGCCCGAGACTCAATAGATGCAATAGGTATTCATGAAAGCCAGACGGCAGCGCCGAAAGCCAGAGGTTCCGACTTCATTGCTCATCACTCATCATTCATCACTTCTCTAAATGCTCACCCTGTTTGCCAACGCCAAAATCAACCTCTATCTCGAAATTATCGGCAGCCGCTCCGATGGCTTTCACGAACTGGTGATGGTGATGCAAAACGTTGCCCTGGCCGATCGCATTATGCTAACGCCCTTGAGCGCGCCTACCATCCAGCTCAACTGTGACCATCCGCAGGTGCCTGATGACGCTACGAATTTGGCCTACAAAGCGGTCACGCTATTGCAAAAGTACTTTCCCGACCGTACCAATCGGCAAGGTGGTGTAGAAATCACCTTAGAGAAAAACATTCCGGTTGGAGCTGGTTTAGCCGGTGGCTCGTCCAATGCCGCAGCGGTGCTGTTTGGCTTGGATGTGATGTGGAACTTAGGGCTAACGCGGATTGAATTGCAGGCGCTGGGCGCAGAGCTAGGCTCGGATGTGCCATTTTGCTTAGCTGGCGGCTGTGCGATCGCCACGGGTAGAGGTGAAGAGGTCGATACCCTTCCTCACACGCCCAAACTCCACGCGGTTTTGGCTAAGTACGCCAGTATCTCTGTCTCTACGCCTTGGGCTTACAAAGCCTATCGACAGCAGTTTGAAAGGACCTATTTACCCCTCGCTGACACCGATAACTTAGCTGAACGCAAAGCTCGTGTGCATTCTGGAAAAATGGTGAAAGCGATCAGTTCTCACGATTTGGCCACCATCGGCCAAGAGCTGTCTAACGACTTAGAAAAAGTGGTTTTACCCGCCCATCCCAAAGTCACCCAGCTAAAAGCAGTCATGACGGCGGCCTCGCAGCAGCACAGCGGATTGGGCACGATGATGTCTGGCTCTGGCCCTACCGTGTTCTCGCTGTGTGAAACGGCTGAACGCGCTCAAGCTATTCTACGGGCGGTTCGAGACAAAATCAGCGACCCCGATTTACAGCTGTTTGCTGTGCCATTCTCCTCCTATGGTATTGAGACAAAAGGCATGTAGCGAGCCATGCTTGTCTTCCCAATCAGCGAGCTAGGGCGCTGGCTCTACCTAACTTATCCCAGGTGATGGTGTCCAAAATGCCATCGCCAACCAGGCCAAAGGTCGATTGAAAATCAATCAGCGAAAAGTGCATTTCTGGTCCAAAGTAGGCGTCTATAGACCCACCGTAGAAGCCTACTTTCTTTAAGTACTTTTGTGCTATGCCCACAGTCATGCCATGGTTGCCCAATCGTAAAACAGGCATGTGAACCGGTACGTTGGCACACAGCGCTGCCCAGTTAGAAGGACCCACAACGCCATCGGGTTCTAAAAAAGTCTGGCGCTGAAAGTTTTTGACGACCTTTTCTATGGCAGGCGTAAACGTATCGCCTTGTAGACCCAAACTGCTGAATCCGCGTTTGCTAATTGCTAGCAGCCGACACAGGGCTTCTACGTTAATGCCTTTATCTCCCCGGCGCAGGGTTGTTTGAATGCTGGTGCAAGAGATCTCAAGCTGTGGCGTCGCCATTGGTAACGTATCTCCTAATTTTCTTAAGGGTGCAGCTGAGGTAGAAGCGGTAGCCATACTTGTGAGGGCTTTTTTGATTAGACGACATGATCGCTCTTACAGACACTATCCAATCTGGTAGTTCTAAGTCCGGAACAACTCACCCCATGAGATAGTTTTGTTTTGTCCCTGTTGGACAGGTCTGTTCGAGTCATTAACGCAGAGCTTATGCTTAGCGGCACCTTAATTCCGTAGCATTGCAATCGCGCGATCGCTCATCTATTTGCTACACTTGTGCTCTGCAACTCATTACGAACAATATGAAGCGCCTTCCTTTTGATAGCCAGCAAGTTATGCGTCGTACCGAGGATCTGATTAGCGCCGCATCCAACCGTTATCGCATCACTGTGCAAGTGGCTAATCGCGCTCAGCGCCGTCGTTTTGAAGAATTCGATAGCCTCGACGAGTCTAAAATGAAGCCCGTGCTTCGCGCCATTGTAGAAATGTCTGACGAGCTGACCCAGCCTGAGATTATCGGCGAATAGCGCGCCCGTTCTTTTTTCGTCATCTGAGGGAGTGCTGACCTTTTGCGTCAGCGCTCCCTTTTGCGTTTCAGGCCCTTGATGACAGCACAGCGGTCACCGCACAACGCTCACCTCGCAACGCTCACCCTATAACTTTCATATGATTCAAGAACTGAAGACGGGCAAGGGCTGGCGAATAGGTTGGAATCCCAATGCGCATCCGTTTCAGGGCCTAGTCGGTTCCGATGACTGGTCCATAGAAATGACAGCCGCTGAATTTACAGATTTTTGCCGAGGGGCTCGTCACCTACAAAATACGATGCACGCTATGGCCGAGCAGCTCATGGACCAAGAGCGCCTGAGCTGCGAACAAGAAACCTCAACCATTTGGCTAGAGGCTGAAGGATTCCCTAAGGCTTACAGTTTGCGGTTTATTTTACTCACAGGTCGTCGGGGTGAAGGCGAATGGACTGCCACGGCGGCTGCCGAGCTGTTGGACGTGCTGACAATGCCACCCTTCAACTCATTGACGATTCGATAACATTAGCGATTCGATAACATTAGCCATTCAACAACGGTGACAGGCCCCTTGGAAAACTCAGAAAAACCTCAAAGTTTATAAATAAAACAAGTTTTGCTATTTTATCTGGGGTGGCAACGGGTTAGATTGACCCTTGTAGCGAGGTTGCCATATCGAGTCAGTGACTTGTGGCATGTGCACATCATCATTAGGGAGCTGGGTTTACAGTGAAAGTGAAAGTAGTTAGCGACACGCTCTTCAAGCTCAGCCCAAAGCTATCGAACCAGCTTTCTAATTCAGAAAAGGTCTTTGTCAAAAACGGCACCCAGTTTGAGCTGGTCTCTTACACAGAGGCCGAAGGGGGCCACACCCGACTGGTCCTAGCCAATCAAACCCTTGGTAATAATCAAAAGGTTTGGTATGCCTACAATCCTGACATTGAGCTGGAGTCCTCTCCGGTGAAGCTCACTGTCGTTAGCGATACGCTCTTCAAGCAGCGTCCTGTCCTGTCCTCACAGCTTGCGGCCGCTGACAAAGTGTTTGTAAAAAACGGCACCCAGTTCGATCTTCAGTCTTACCTGCCTGCGGGTGGCAACCATCTCAAAGTTTCTTTGGCTAGCCAGTTTTTGGGGCCTAACAATCGCAACACTTGGTACGCCTACCAGCCAGACGTCCGCGTTAGCGGCTCTACGGTAAAGCTCAAGGTCGTCAGCGATACGCTCTTCAAGCTCAAGCCAATTTTTTCCTATCAGCTGACAAGCGACCAAAAAGTCTTTGTCAAAAATGGGACTGAGTTTGAAATTGCCGACAGTGAAAAGGTCGCGGGCAATCACGTGCGGGTTTCGCTCGTCACGACAGGATTAGGCGATCGCAATCTCAAAAACTGGTATGCCTATGCGCCAGATATTGTTATTGAAGGCAATCCCTCCGGTAATACACCGAATAGTGGCGCGGGCCAATCTCCTCAGCCGGTTCCTGAACCTGAACCTGTAAGCCCTACCACGCCTTCTCAGCCCATTTCAAAGCCGAAGCCCACCACGCCTTCTCGGCCTGCTCCAACCGGGCCTTTTCGACTCCCCGGCTTTAATAGCACCTTTTTCTTATCTGAGCCCATTGTGCCCAACGGTAATTTTACCTGGGCTGAAGCGACTAAAAATGGGAGTCGTATCCCCCAGAGCCGTAGCATTGTGTACGGGATTATTCGGGTAGCCCGCGTGATGGAAGAAGTGCGATCGCGCTTAGGCGATCGTCCCATCCGCATCAACTCCTGGTACCGCGATCCGGCCACCAACCGAGCGGTTGGTGGTGCCCGCTATTCCCGCCATCTGTCCGGCGATGCTATCGACTTTGTCGTCATCGGCCTCCATTCGTACACTGTGTACGACCGTCTGAATCGTTGGTGGGGCTCACAGGGCGGACTCGCCAGTTCCTCAATCTTTACCCACATTGACACTCGTGGCTATTACGCACGTTGGAGCTATGGCTACTAAAGGCTGTCTGTTCCCCAAGTGACCATATAAGTTGCTGATGCAGATGTCTGAGCGGTAGGCTTGAGCTACATCGCTTACCTGAGTGCGTTTGCTTGAATGCGTTTGTTATTTGGAGGAATAAGTCATGGCAGTTCAGTCGATTGCAGCAAATTCCTCTGCTGCTGTTCTATTCGAACGATTGCAAACCTCAAAAACCGAAATTGCTGCCTTTTGTGAGCGTTGGCACATAGAGGAGTTGAGCCTTTTTGGTTCTGTTGTAAGAACTGATTTTGACCCCCATAGTGATATCGACGTGTTGGTGGTTTTTGACCCTGATGCCGAGCGAGCTATGTTTACTCGAATACATTCCGAAGATGAGCTAGCTGCTCTGTTCGGCCGCCCGGTGGATCTAACCGAAAAACGCCTACTAGACAATCCGTTTAGTAGGCTAGAAATTTTGCAAACTCGCCGAATAATATATCCGTTTGACCGGGCAAATTTCACAGCTTTGATAGAGGCCAATGAGCGTATGACAGACGTTGTCCGTAACAATGCCGCCTTGCTAAGCATGATTGATTCACTGCAAGCTTTGCAAGAATTCACAACGGGCAAAACGTTCAACAACTACCTTGACGACCGCTTTTTTCGCAGTGCGGTAGAAAGGGAGTTAGAAATTGTGGGTGAAGCCGCGAATCGTTTAACGCTTTCGTTTCAATCAGAGCATGCTGAGATTGATTGGAGAGGAATCGTTGGATTGAGGAACGTGATTGCGCATCAATACGATGAACTCGATTATGAAAATATTTGGGCGATCGCAACCCAGAAAGTGCCACAGCTTTTAGAACAAGTGCAGCCCTTGCTAGCCCCCTTTCCAGAGGACCCTGATAAAAATGATAGCTGAGTAGTTGTCCTCAGGACTGTCTTCAGGAAAGTGTGTATAGTAAAGATGAACTGCTTCGTACGCCGCTTAATGACTTTCCTCAGGAGTGTCCGTAGGAAAGCATGTGTGGTATATCTAGGCTTACATTTCCTGAGGATTGTCCAGAGGATACGGCATGAGCGGCGGTAATATTGATCGAATCCCTGTCAATCAGCTGATTAATCGCTACAAGTTAGCGCGTAGTGCGGTTTATAAGCGCATGTCTGACTTGGGCATTGAGCGCGAGAAAATTGGTAACCGTGCCTATGTGAACGCTGAGCAAATTAAGCTGCTTGATGAATTACATGACTTTATTCAAATCGGCGGTAACGTAGCCGAATTTATTGCCCGTAAAGGGCTCACGCCTGGCAGTGAGTCGTCTAATGAGCTAGCAGCTGACAATGCGCCTGATATCAGTGGTGGACTTTCGCTTAATCAGGGCGATTTGATGAAGCTGATGAGTGCGATCGCCACTGAAATGGCCACCAAACTTCAGCCACCTGCCGACCCCCTGGCCTATTACGAATCCTTAGAAAAAGCAGCGGCGGGTGGCTGGAAGATCAGAACTTCTGAGCTATCTGCGCTCCTCAAACTATCTCCAGAAGAAATCAATCAATACGGCCAAACCTTCTACGAGGCGGGCTTTGTCTTCAACCGAGCAGGGTATCGCTCCGGTGGCGAAGGCGCTTGGACAGTTTCTAAAAACCGACGCTAGAACGACAGACGCTAGCGTCGTCAGATTTGCTCCGACAACACTGACGGCGCTAGCCGTTTTTAATACTAATGAACTAGCGTGCGGCGCCCAGACGCGCTAACATGGGAGAAAGCAAAAAAAAGAGCCAGCAATAGATGCCAGCTCTTAGCTCTGTTTTTGTTTGGTATGTAACCGTGTGATTATTTCCTGACTGCCATCAGGTCATAATCTGTGTCAGTCGATGCATCCTCTCACGAGGTGCTTTGGGTGATGGCGGTAGTTGCGATAGTAGTGTCGGTGATGATGTCAGTAGTGATGCTGATGTTAGCACTGGCGCTACTTCGTTGTTTTAAAGGCCGTTCCTTTCAAAACGGCATTCAAATCGGTTGCTGTAGCGGACTTTTAGTCATTCTGGCACTTGTACGCCAGCAGGGGCTCTACCCACCAGTGGAAGCCGTTTCCCCCTAAACCCTCAAGTCTTCTTGCTGTCATTACTATAGCATGTCCTAAGGACTATCCGTCAATATGTCCTGCAATAAATCCTCAGGACTGTCCTCAGGACTGTGCTGTATTAGATGATTTTGTTTTCTACAAGTGCTGAAAACATAGGGTTTTAGTTTGTACGATGCTCTTCGTCAGGAATACTTGTTTGACTCGGTTTTTCGTGTCCTCCGGAATGTCCATCCGCAGGCGGTAGGTTTAGTGCTGATTCTCTATCGGTTTTGTAACAGGGCCTCTAGGCACAAATTGAGGCCTTTTGAGATCGGCGAAGGAGCAGTCCAAATCCCCTCGATCGCGTTCAGGGTTATGCTATTCTTTATAGGCAAATTGAACGCTTCGGGGCGTAGCGCAGCTTGGTAGCGCACTACTTTGGGGTAGTAGGGGTCGTGGGTTCAAATCCCGCCGCTCCGATCAGCATAATATTTGCATAGCAAGACCTGAAAGCGTTGACAATCGTCAGCGCTTGTCTTGTATTAAGGGATAAATCTCCCTTGAAGATCAATCGCGTATTATGGCTGGGGAAGTAGCGTTCTATGAGGGTAATAAAACTAGAAGCTGTCATTGATGATCGCTGTGAAATTCACTTGAAGCTGCCTAAAGGGGTGAAGGTTGGTCCGGCTGAGGTGATTGTTATGTTTGAAGATGACGGCGATGCTTTAGAAAAATCATCAACATCGCCACCCGCTACATCGACAGAACCAGGGGTAACAACGCGAGACCTGCGTGAGTTCGGTCAGTTTAGAGGACTTATCCAGATTGCTGATGATTTCGATGCGCCTTTGTCTGATTCGTTTTGGTTAGGAGATCATTGACGCAGTTATTGCTGGATACGCATATTTTTCTCTGGTTGAATGACCGTCCAGAGAACTTGAGTCAGGCAGCGATAGAAAGCTGTGCTACGCCGACGAACGAGCTTTTTCTGAGTTTGGTGTCACTGTGGGAGATCCAGATTAAAAGTCAGTTAGGCAAACTACAGATAAGTGTGCCGTGGCAAACGATGGTCCAGAGACAACGAGATGACAATGGCCTACAAATCTTAGCGATTAGCGAAGCTCATATTGATCAGCTTGGTTCGTTGGAGTTGCATCACCGAGATCCGTTTGATCGACTATTGATTGCCCAGGCTCAAATCGAGAAGATGCGTTTGGTTAGCGCAGATCGAGCCTTCAGTAACTATGAAGTGACCGTCATTCAATAATGATTGTCGAATGACTAACAGCCGCTTTCTAGCGAGGGCGGCTGTTGTCGTTATCAGATGTAATCGGTTGTGCACTCAGACCGTCCAAGCATGCTTCAAGATTTTTTTGGACTGCTTGTTTTTAAGACTTAAGGTTCTATCCTGGACTGCTTTGTGGTGCGATCGCATCCTCAGCCCACTTCCTCAGCTCCCTACTGTGTGCTCATACACTGCAACCTCCAGCGAGTTGGCGATAGAGTATGGTGCGCCATTTAGTTATCCATTTAGGAGAAGCCCCATGGGACTCGAAGATCAGTTGAAAAAAGCTGTAGATACTGCCAAAGATAAAGTTGAAGAGGTTGTCGGTGATACTGGCGACATCGGTGAAGATATGAAAGAGAAAGCGCAATCCAAAATCGAAGATGTCGCTTCTGGTGTGGAGGGTAAAGTCGGTGAGACGGTAGATAATCTCAAGGACAAGCTGCCTGGTTAGGCCGTGATTGCCATGATGGCAGCGACATGACCGAACCTCAGTGCTTTCGAAAGTTCGTCTCAAGGTCTGCCCAGCTGTTGGGTAGACCTTTTGTCTTAAGGTTGCAGCGCTACTAGGTACAACCTCCTATGGCACAATGGTGAAACCCTCTATACATAAACACTGATAAGCCTGTGAGTAACGCAAAGCCGCCCGCACGTAGAGCCGTTTTCCCCTTCACTGCGGTGATTGGTCAGGAAGACATGAAACTGGCGCTGATCTTAAATGTTATCGATCCTAAGATTGGTGGCGTGATGATCATGGGCGATCGCGGCACAGGCAAATCCACCACCATCCGCGCCCTCGCCGATCTCCTCCCCGCAATCGATGTCGCTGAAGGCGATGCTTTTAACCGCGCACCTAACGATCCAGATGTTCAAGCCGATCGTGAAGGCCAAGAGATTAATGCGGCTCAAAAGAAAGTGCCTATGATTGATTTGCCCCTAGGTGCGACAGAAGATCGTGTCTGCGGCACAATCGATATTGAAAAAGCGCTCTCAGAGGGCGTCAAAGCGTTTGAGCCGGGCCTGCTTGCTAAGGCAAACCGCGGCCTTTTATATGTAGATGAAGTCAATCTGCTTGACGATCACCTAGTGGATGTCCTGCTCGATTCCGCTGCCTCTGGCTGGAATACCGTAGAGCGTGAAGGCATTTCCATTCGCCACCCGGCTCAGTTTGTCCTTATTGGTTCCGGTAACCCTGAAGAAGGTGAGCTGCGCCCTCAACTGCTCGATCGCTTTGGGATGCACGCCGAAATTCGCACCGTTCGCGATCCTGAAATGCGCGTGCAAATCGTAGAGCAGCGCACTGAATTTGACCAAAATCCCGATGCGTTCTCTGCTCAGTGCAACGCTGAGCAAGAGGCCCTGCAGCAAAAGATTATCGAAGCGCAAAATCGCCTAGCTGATGTCACGCTCGAGCATGAGTATCGCGTGAAAATTTCTGAAGTGTGTTCCGAGCTAGATGTCGATGGTTTGCGCGGTGACATCGTCACTAACCGAGCGGCAAAGGCTCTTGCTGCCTACGAAGGTCGTATAGAAGTGACACTTGAAGATGTGCAGCGTGTGATTGCCCTTTGCCTGCGCCACCGTCTACGCAAAGATCCGCTGGAGTCTATCGATTCTGGCTTTAAAGTGGAAAAAACCTTTAGCAAAGCGTTTGGTGTAGCCGAACCTTCTGCCAATGGTCGTCAGCCAGCGGGTGTTCGCTAGTCGTCGCCAGTGCCTCCTCGATAGTTTCTTGCAATAACAACGTGACCAAAAGCACGACCAAGCGTATCTTGGGCCTCGACCCAGGGCTGGCGATTTTAGGGTTTGGTGTCATTGAATACGAGCCTGCTGAAATGCGGGCGCTTTCCCCTAATATCAAAACGGTTGACTACGGTGTGGTCAAAACGACACCGCGTACTGAGATGGGCGAGCGTTTATGCACGCTGTACGACGATCTGCACAGCGTGATTGATGCCTACAAGCCAGACTTGGTTTCTATTGAGAAGCTATTTTTTTACCGTATGGGCAACACCATTGTGGTGGCTCAGGCTCGGGGCGTCGTGATGCTGGTGATTGCTCAGCGAAAGTTGCCCTTTGTGGAGTACACACCTGCGCAAATTAAGCAGTCGGTTACAGGGCACGGCAACGCCGATAAGGTGGAAGTGCAAGATGCTATTACCCGAGAACTAAAGCTAGAGAGCGTGCCCAAGCCTGACGATGCGGCAGATGGTTTGGCTGTGGCCCTAACAGCCTGGTTCCGCATGGAGTAAACCCTCAAGAAGACTTTGTGATGACAACATTTGCAACGCCATTATCCAGAGCCAAGGTCGAGCAGCTTATGCAGCCTGCCTTAATTCGTGTGATTGACAATATTCGGAAGCAGCTAGATGTCAGTGACTGGCAAGGCGGCTACGAAGAGACGCTGATTTGGCCAGAAGGGACAACGCCCGAACAGCAGCAAGAATATGCGGCGCTGCAAAAGGTTCTGCATGGGGTTCCCCCTGAAGAGCATGATCGCGTTTCAGGTTTGATGTCTCAGTTGCCCCAGCCTAAGCCGCTGTATACCCTCCGACTCAAAAAATCTGACCAGCCAGATTGCACGATTGATATTTGGGCGCTGTGTTATCAGGTTTGTGCCGTTAATCTGGTCAGTGCGTCTGAGGTGGAGGCTAGCGTTGCGTTGCGTTGTGACGACCAGAGTCCTCCGATTTCTGAAGCTGCCTATGAGCAACTCGAAGCAGACGTTAGCCTGTTTGATGAGGACGGCGATGTCGATTGGCGTTTGTTAGACGATAAAACCAAGATGCTCGTACAAGGTCTCTTCCAGCGCTTGCCCAAGTAATCTAGCCTGACCCTGTGTGTGGTTGCGATAGGCTACAGGCAGTTAGCTTTGAGGGGATGCTTTATGCAGCTTATTGGAATGCTCGATTCGCCCTATGTGCGTCGCGTGGCGATCGCACTTCACGAGCTAAACCTACCCTACGAACACCGGCCCCTTTCTGTCTTTCGTGACGTCGACGAATACGTCAAAATTAACCCTCTCATCAAGGCCCCCACAGTGGTGTGCGACAACGGTGAGGTGTTGATGGACTCAACGTTGATTTTGGCCTATCTCGAAAAGCTCTCTGGCAAAACCTTGATGCCCAGTGCTTTAGCGACTTATCAAACGGCACTCAGGCTGATTGGCCTGGGGCTAAACGCCTGTGATAAAAGCGTGCAAATGGTGTACGAGCGAGACCTACGACCCGCTGATAAGCAGTACGAACACTGGCGCGATCGCGTTCAAACTCAGCTCACCAGAGCCTACGACCTGCTTGAGCCGTATGCTGCTAACGGTTCATCATGGCTACTCAATGACCAGCTAACGCAGGCCGATATTACTGTTTGCGTTGCATGGCAGTTCACCCAGTTTACAAGCCCTCACCTGATTCAAGCGGCGCAGTATCCTGCAATTGCGGCTTTGTCTGCCCGTGCAGAAGCGCTTCCTTCGTTTATGGCAACGCCTCTAACGCCAGATTGGTCCGCAAAGCCGTTGTCCGGAGACTAGGGCTGCCAAACCCTAACGCATTTCAGGGTCTTTGCGACGCATAGCTCTCCTTATATATAGGATCTTTCTTGCACCTATCAGCCATTAACCTATCAGCCATTAAACGGTGGTATCACCTATGAAAATTGATCTGTCTGCTATTCCCGTTGAAAGCGGCACAACGTATCCAGATAGCTTTAAATCGAACGTTGCCGGACGATCTCGTCAGCGAGTAGGTAAGGCCGCTGGGCTCAAAAATTTTGGTGTAAATCTAACCACATTAGCCCCCGGAAGCCAGTCTGCGCTGAGACATTGGCACTCTGCACAAGATGAATTTGTCTATGTGGTCAGCGGTGAAATTGTGCTGATCACTGATGAAGGCGAGCAGCTGCTAGAACCCGGAGAGATGGTGGGGTTTGCTGCGGGCGATAAAAATGCCCATCATTTAGTAAACCGTTCGGCCAGCGCTGCGGTCTACTTAGAAATTGGTGATAAGTCCATGCCGGAGTTCGTCGACTACCCTGATCACGATCTCATCTTCATCGCCGAAAATGGCAGTGGGCATTTTGCCCACAAAAATGGTCAGCCGTATACGTAGTCGCTGGGCCTTCTCTGTTCATGGTTGCCGTCAGTGTCGTAGGCGATAGCTCCTGTGTAAAAACGTGCTTTTTTTTGCTGCATACGGAAAGTTTTTGAGGGAGTGATAAAGATCACAGGAGACATGTTTATGAAATCAATACGTCTGAGACAATGTAGCTAGTTCCAGTAAGTTACGTGACTCGAGCAATGACACCTGCGATCAACCCATTCATTGGTAAATCATTGTGCAGTGCTAAAGGCATTGTCAAGCGGGGTGTCACCCTAGGCGTGATTGCGATCGCTTCGTTCTCCTTTTCAGGGTGTAGTTCCAATCCTGAGTCATCGCGCTCCGCAGACTTTCCCTTTGATGGGGCGTTATCCGAAGACGCGTCAAATAACGACGAACAGGTCACTTTACGGAAGGCTCGAGACTCTGACGCCCTTCCGCCGCCGCCACCTAGTGGGTCCTACCTAGGGCAAGTCTCTCCTGGCCTCTTTAACCAGCTGAAATTTTTACCCCTCATGGCTCCAGCCTACATCCCAGAAGGCTTTTCTTTGGTTAAGCATGAGGTGCCTGATACAGGCTATGCCCTGTTTTACCAGAGTGAAATAGGCCAGTGTTTTGCCATTGAATATGTTGCTTCATCGTCACAACCCGCCTTCGATGCCGACAGTCCAAGTTCGTTAACGACTCCGGTTTATGGCACTGAGCAGGGGGCTACAGCCTCCGCTAATTTTGAGAATGAGTTAACAGAGGATGTCTCTAGTATCATCGCCATAGAAAATCCTGCCGATGGTGCAGATTCTTTTCCAACTGCTGTGAGCCAGTCCAATGCTGCCAGTTCTGAGGTTGCCAGTCCTGAGGTTGCCAGTTCTGAGGTTGCCAGTTCCGAGACTGCCAGTTCTGATGCTGCTGTAGTAGAGGGTGAGAGGCGTACAAAGACCACTCAAAAGTTTCAAGTTTTTGACTCTCCTGTTTTTGGTCCGGGGCAAAAGCTTTACTTCGGTCGGTCGGCCAGGGTGATCGCAGCGGCTGAAAAAAAGGCCCAAGCCTTAGAGCAACAAATCGACTCAGCAGCCCCTTTAGCTGATGAGTCGGTGGCCGATGCAGCGTTCTCTACTTCGGCCTCGACTGAAGATATCGTAACAACGCCACCTGCTGATGCTGTCATTGAGCCCACGTCAGAAAGCAAAAGTAAGGCATCGCTTGTCAGCCAGTGGATGAGCGGTGACAGCGGTGCCTATCGCTACATCAGTGGCGCTATTGTTACGCAAAACTACCCTGCTCAAAAGAATTGCCGTGATGTTTCATTAGAAGAAGCTGTCAAAATTGCTACTTCTTTGGCTGATTTGACGGTCGAACGTGTCAACTTTGTAGACGACAAATAGCGGCTTTGTCAGCGCAAGTTAAGTCAGCGTAACTTGAAGCCTTGGAATTCTGAAAATTTGAATTCAAGCGTTGTGCGCGCTCACAGTCAAGTCTCTTCCTTAACAAAGTCTGCATAAAAAGAAAGCCTGACTTCTTCAGAAGTTTATTTTAAAAGACACGGATTCGTATTCACTGCTGAGTATATTTTTATACCACACTTACACAGCCTACTGAGGTGGCTGATGATGTGGCTGTTATCTTTTTGCGCTTGCTTTCAAGTGATGGAAAGATTCACCACCACAACCATAGGGACTTTGAGATGAGCAAGTATCAGATTTTTGGTGCATTTTTAACGTTGGCGGCCTGGTCAAGCACATACGTTCCGGCAACAACGGTTTCGGCCTCTACGAACGGGCGCTTACAGCTGGGCGCACCTGCCCAAGCTGGTGTTCGTTGGACGCCTAATCCAGAACGCGGCAGTGCTTCTAGTACGCTCTCTGGAGGGCGGCGTAGTGCGGCAGCTTCTGCCTGTGCCCTCGATTCCTCCATGCCTGATCCTGCGATTACGTTATTAGTTCCACAAGGCGCTACGGGGCTGACGATGTCAGCGCAGCCAACGCTCTCTTGGTACATTGAAAGCGAGAACACAACAGAAATGGAATTTGTCTTGTCTCATCCTGAGCAAGCAGAACCTGTTTACACCAAGCAGATCCAGGCAGAGCCTGGATTAGTAGAAGTCGAGTTGCCGTCGTCAGCTGCGTTAGAACTAGAGACCCGCTATCGCTGGACTGTGTTTGTTAAGTGTAACGGTGGTGACAACGAGGTTCATGCTCGTAGTTTTGTTGAGCGTGTTAGTGATGCTGATTTAGCAGCCTCTGTCGAAATGATGACCCCTGAGGAGCGTGCTAATGCCTACGCTTCCAAAGGTATTTGGTATGACGCGCTCAATACGCTGGTGAATACCTACCGGGAAAACTCACAAATCAGCACGCTCCTAGATATTCGTGAGCTGTTAGAACAGGCCCGCACTGAAGTGCCGTTGGATCTATCTTTAGCGACGGCCTCCTAAACTTTGCCGAGAGCATTGTCGATAACGCTTTGCTGAAGACGCTGCTTCTAAGCCCTTCATTTTCATCTGCTTCAAGGAGCGAGACTTCCCAATGGTCTTTATCTGGTGAGCGCTTGAGCGATGGGGGCTTTTTGATTGGCCGTCAAGGCCAATCATTGGCATTGTCTGTGATGGGTCGTTTGTAATTGAATGAGCCTCCGGTCTGTGGACTGGGCTTACTAAGCAGGTAGCTTCTTACCCTAAAAGACTAGAGATTTTAGTGTCGTTAGCATACGAATGCTAGGGGAGAACATCAAAGGGACATTTACGTGGTCGATACGCCTCGAAAGTTGCCTGCCCTGGGATGGACACATGTTCTTAACAGTTGGCGACGGCGGCTCATTCATCCAAAATACGTGGCGCCACTGTTAGGCTTGATGGCGACCAGTGGGATTTTAGCCTTGCGGGGGCTAGGTGCGTTGCAGGTGTGGGAGCTTCACACTTTCGATTGGATGATGAACCATCGCTTGGCCGAGCAGCCGGACGATCGAATTGTCATTATTGGAATTGATGAGCAGGATATTGCGTCCTTTCAAACGGCAGCGATTTCAGATGAATTGCTGGCCGATGTGATTGAGGCTGTTAAGGTTCAAAATCCGACAGTGATTGGGATGGATCTTTTTCGCAATGTTCGTCGTGATGATGGTTACGATCGCTTACAAAAGATTTTTGAAGAAACACCCAACATCATTGGAATTGAGAAGGTTGTCGATGACGAGGCGCTTGCGGCTGTAACGGGCAACCCAGTACTGGTGGAAAACAACCAGGTAGCCGCGAGCGATCTGATTGTCGATATTGATGGCCGAGTGCGGCGCGGATTTTTATTTCCGAGTGCGGCGGGCGATCGCATTTTAGAAGGCTTAGCGTTTCGGGTTTCGCTGGAGTATTTAGAAAGCCACGACATTTTACCGAATCCCGATTCTGAGGTTTTAGAGCTAGGCTATGCCCGCCTGCCTCCTTTTGAAGCAAACTCCGGAGGATACAGTCAAGCGGATGCCGGTGGCTATCAGCTCGTGATGAACTGGCGTGCCAATTTATCCTTTAAAACCTTCAGCGCCAGTGATGTGCTCTCAGGCAACGTCCCGCCAGGCATGCTGCAAGACAAAATTGTGCTGATTGGTAGTCTGCAATCGGGCGATGCCGATGTGTTTTTTACACCCTACAGTAAGCGAAAAGGGCGTGTGGGTCTGTTGCCTAGCCATGGCATCGAAATTCATGCGAGCTTAGCGAGTCAAATCATCAGCACGGCCTTTGGCCAACGGCCTGTTATCAAGGTCCTGCCGCAGCATGTTGAAATGGGTCTTATCGCCGCCTTCTCTGGTTTGGGCATCATTTTGTATCGGGCCGGTCGAAACGATTTCCAGCGCCTGAAGCTCTTTGGTTTTTGTTTGTTTGGTTCGGTGAGTGTGAGTTACATGGCGCTCATGGTGAGTGGCTGGTGGTTTCCCGTAGTTCCGGTGAGTTTGTCCTTAGTCGCTGCGCCAATAATGGCTCGCCTGCAAAAGATCAACCGTCTGCAAGCCCTTTCAGAGATAGACGAGCTAACACAGCTGGCCAATCGTCGTAGCTTCCAGGATAATTTGACTCAAGAATGGCAGCGAGCACTGCGATCGCACACCCCCCTTTCTTTAATCATCTGTGATGTTGACTATTTCAAACTCTATAACGACTCCTATGGTCATCCTCAAGGGGATGAATGTCTGCGCCAAGTTGCCCGTGCCATTGGCAACTCTGTCCGCAGACCCGGTGACTTAGCGGCTCGCTATGGGGGTGAAGAATTTGTGATTCTACTCCCCAATACAACGGCTGAAGGCGCTCAGCAAGTTGCAAAAGATGCCGCTACCAACGTACAAAAGTTAGCGCTAGAACACGAAGCCTCTAAAGTGTCCGATGTTGTCACAATTAGCCTGGGTGTGACGACGGTCATTCCCACTCAGGAGATGTCTGTAAGCACGTTAGTCGATACGGCTGACTTGGGTCTGTACGAAGCCAAGCGGCGTGGGCGTAATCAAATGATGCTCCGTCTGCCTTGGGCTGTAGATTAGGGCTAACCTAAGGCCGAAGGGCCGACCTAGCACCTTTACCTGTCAGCGTTCCTGGGCGTTTGCCGATGGTCGTTGTGATAGTTCACCCTTGCCCCAGCCCATTGCAGCTTATTGCGGAGCGTACGGTAATACGAGTGATCTTCTCGCAAGATGATGAACTTAGCTAGATGGCTCGCCATACGAATATCCACCCGCTGGCCGGGCCAAACGGACATGCCAAATACGCCGTCGGTCCAAAGCTTGGTATTGCCTTCAGGGTCCCGCAGGGGCCAAACGCTTACCGTACTGCCGGGTGGCAATACAATCGGGCGACTCGATAGGCTCATCGGACAAATCGGCGTGACAATAATGGCGTGCATTCCAGGGTGCACAATAGGGCCATTGGCAGAGACCGTGTAGCCGGTAGAGCCCGTGGGTGTGCTAATGAGCAGGCCATCTCCCTGATATTGGTCTACGACTTCACCATCGATTTCAACCTCTAGGGTGGAGGTAATCATTCTGTTGGGTGAGGCCGGTTTCACGCACATCTCATTGAGGGCAAAGTAGCGATCGCTCATGGGTTCAATATTGCCAGACTCGCCTTTGTGCGATCGCGCTTGCAGCATCATCCGTTGCTGAACGGCAAAGCGATCGCCCAGCAAGCGCTCCCAAACCCGCTCAAAATCATCAATCACAGTGTCAGACTCGGCCAAAAAGCCCAAATGTCCCCCGACGTTCACTGCCAGCATAGGAATATCCGCTTCTGCCAAGTGTCTTGCCGCTGAAAGCGCGGTGCCATCGCCCCCAAGCACCACTGCCAAATCAATGGGGGCAGGGGTTGATTCTAAAAAGACGGGATAGGGATTATCTTGAGCGCCGCTGGGTCCCATCATGACCTTTGCGCCTAGAGTCTCTAGCTGGCGAGCACACTTGTCAGCGAAGCGTTTGCTCTGCTGATTACCTGCTTTGTATACGATGATGACCTGTTTTAGTTCCACGACTCTATATCCAAGATGATAAAAACTCAAAAACCCCAAGGTTTCTCGAACCTCGAGGTTTTTATGTTATGCAGGTTCTCTCCCGGTCTGGCTGAACCGTCTGACCATGAACCGTTTGCCTATGAACCGTTTGACTAACTATGAACCGCTTGCCTATCAACCGCCCTTGCTACTCGCGTTAGCTACCACTTGAGCAGGTTAAATTGCTCCATGTCCACAGTGTCACGGTTGCGATAGATAGAGAGTACAATCGCTAATCCTACTGCGGCTTCGGCAGCGGCAATCGTCATCACAAAAACTGAAAACACCTGCCCTTTAATTTGGGCCGGATCAAGGTAATTAGAGAAGGCCATCAGGTTGATGTTCACCGCATTGAGCATCAGCTCAATAGACATCAAAACGCGAATAACGTTGCGGCTAGTGACGAGGCCATAAATGCCAACGCAAAATAGGGCAGCGGCTAATAAAAGGAAGTACTCGAGTTGCATAGTGGAGTAGCGAGGACGGAATGAAGTTAAAAGACGTGAAGTGAAAGGCGGAGATGAAGCCTTAAGAGTAAGCTTCGCCAGCTTAATTGGTCTCAGGAGCCCCAGCTGCGACCAGCTCACGAGGCTTCTCAGGGAGGGTCAGCGCGACTTCTTGCTCAGCCGCCGCATCGGGAATAAATTCGCGGCGCGCCAAGATGATAGCGCCTACTAACGCGATCAGCAGTAGAACAGAAGCCAGCTCAAACGGCAGCAGGAAGTCGCTGAAAAAGTGCTGTCCGATGACTTCGATAGCGCGATCGCCCGCCGGCACAGCCGTAGAAATGGCCCATGGATGGGAGAGAACCATCGTACTAATAAGTCCGAAAATACCGACACAAACAACTGCTGTCGCGGCTTTCCCAATCCAGGCTTTTTCAATCTCCGCAAACTCTTCTTGCTTATTTACCAGCATGATTCCAAACAGAATCAGTACATTGACCGCACCGACATAGACCAGCACCTGAGCGGCGGCTACAAAGCCTGCATTGAGCAAAATGTAGAGCCCGGCAACACTAATGAACGTGAATCCTAATAAAAATGCTGAATAAACAATATTTGAGAGCAGTACAACGCCTAAGGCTGAGGCGACCATCATCATCCCCAAAATGCCAAACGAGACTAGCTGTACACCTTCTGCCAAATTCAAAACAATATACTCCTCACGTTTAATCTGTTTCTAGGCTGTTTGACTTCGAATCTTGTCGTTGATCCTTGATTAGAGAGACCCACTCAGTTGCGGTTGGCTTTATGCTGTGTGGCTAACAGTGACTTGCAACAGTGACTTTCAACGGCAAGACTTTCAACAGCGACTTCTCACTAAAACTCCCCATTTCCTATTCACTTTCTGCTGTAGCTTCAGCAGGTTTAGCAGCGGTCTGCTTGGCCTTCTTTGCTTCTAGCTCAGCGAGGATATCTTTTGGCAATCGCCCGGCGCGCTGCGTACCTTTGGGTAGATCATGAGGATCCATCACACCCTTCGGTAAGTAGCCAAACTCTCGCATCGGTGTCACCATCGGGTCATTGGTTACTTTGTAAGGCAAACGACCCAAAGCCACATTATCGTAATTGAGATTGTGACGGTCGTAGGATGAAAGTTCGTATTCTTCGGTCATTGAGAGACAGTTTGTGGGGCAATACTCTACGCAGTTGCCACAAAAAATGCAGACACCAAAGTCAATACTGTAGTGGTTGAGCGTCTTTTTCTTGGTGGCTTTATTGAACTCCCAATCCACCACTGGCAGGTTAATCGGGCACACCCGCACACACACTTCGCAGGCAATGCACTTGTCAAATTCAAAGTGAATCCGTCCCCGATACCGCTCTGAAGGAATGACCTTTTCGTAGGGATACTGCACCGTTACCGGACGACGCTTCATATGGTCAAACGTAACGGAGAGGCCCTGACCAATGTATTTGGCCGCTTGAGCGGTCTCTTTGGCGTAATCGCCGACTTGTTTGAGAAAGTTCAACATGGCGCTGGGTAGGTGATGAACAAAGGGGGACGAGGCAACGGTGAAAACTTCGATGCGGATAAGCCGTACCGCTTATCCACCAAATGCGAAGGGAAATGCCAACTTCAGACCTGCGGTGACCAAAAGGTTGACTAAGGACACGGGTAATAAAAACTTCCACCCCAAATCCAGCAGCTGGTCAATGCGGACTCTAGGGACTGTCCAGCGCAGCAAGATAGTGAGAAATACCAGCAGGTAGGCCTTAATCATTGTCATCACAATCCCCAATGAGGCTGCAATGATCTGTACCCATGGGGCCGTTTCGCTAACGCCTAAAAGACCTGTGAGAGTCTCCACAGGAATCGGAAAGCTCCATCCACCTAGATACAGTACAGAAACAATGAGGGCAGAGAGCATCAGGTTCACATAGGACCCGACATAGAACAGCCCGAATTTCATACCGGTATATTCAGTTTGATAGCCCGCAACCAGTTCTTCTTCAGCTTCTGGCAGGTCAAACGGTAGACGCTCACACTCCGCGAGGGCTGCAATCCAAAAAATAACAAAGCCGACAGGCTGTCGCCAAATGTTCCAACCTAAGATGCCATAGCCTGACTGCTGATTGACAATGTCAATCGTGCTGAGGCCATTGGTCATGAGGACAACTGCCAAAACGGCTAGTGCCAGTGGAATTTCGTAGCTAATAGACTGAGCTGCCGCGCGCAGCCCGCCTAAGAGTGAGTACTTGTTGTTAGAGGAATATCCCGCCATCAGCAGTCCAATAGGGGTAATGCTGGACAGGGAAATCCATAGGAAAATACCAATGCCAAGGTCAGTAATGACGAGGTTTTGGCCAAAAGGCACAATCAAAAATGATAAGAAGACCGGCACCACCACAATCGCAGGCCCGAGTGTAAACAACCAGGGGTCTGCTTTAGCCGGTGTAATATCCGCTTTGAAAATAAGCTTGACCCCATCAGCGACCGCCTGTAAGGCGCCCAGCGGGCCGACGTATTCTGGGCCGATACGCTGCTGCGCGCCAGCAGAAATTTTTCTCTCTAGCCACACAGCGATAAAAATGCTGACAGTGGCCACAATCAGCATTAGCAGCATGGGCAAGGGGACCCAGACCATTTTGGCAACGCCTGCGGGAAGCCCCAGGTTCATCAGGGCTTGGACGAATGTGCCTTGTAGGTCAATGCCTGGATTCATGTTCGTTTACTGGCCTCGTTACTTGCACGTGTCATCTTTCTCTAAAAGATTCTAACGCTTAATCAACCGCTGGAGCCGCTTTCGGTTGTATCTATCTCCAAATAAAGAGGCCCTTACGTAAAAGCTCGCAAATAAAAACTCCCCCGGCACAAAGCCGGAGGAGCTGGAGTTCCTGAAAATCGTCACTGAATGTATATTCAATGGACTTTTGAAGTTTGCCAAGGGGGGTAACGCCCATCACCTCTGTAAAGTTACTGATTTACATAAACACTAAAACTGCGTAATTCCCTTTGTGGTGGTGGTTACGTCGCTTTATAATTCTTGGCGAGAAAATTATTTTTTATCCCAGAGCTGTAGGCGCTTGTTCAGAGGAACGTATGTCTGCTCATGGGGGCCTGTATAAATTTGGGTGGGCCTGAAAATTCTATTTTCCCCAATTTGCTCTTTCCAGTGGGCCAGCCAGCCTGCCACGCGAGCGATCGCAAAAATGGGCGTAAACAAATCCGTTGGAATGCCTAGCTTGCGGTATACCAGTCCAGAATAAAAGTCCACGTTAGGGTACACACCCTTATGGCCTAGCTTTTCTTCAACGACATGCTCTAGTTCTAGGGCGATGTCGTAATAAGCATCGCGGCCCACTTTGGCAAAGAGCTGCTCGGCGAGCTTCTGTAAAATCACTGCCCGAGGGTCTTTCACCTTATACACCCGGTGCCCAAAGCCCATAATTTTCTCGCGGTTAGCGATGCGCGCTTCAATGTAAGGTCTCACCTGATCAACCGTGCCGATGTCTTTGAGCATGGCAATCACTTGCTCGTTAGCGCCACCGTGTAACGGGCCAGCGAGCGTCCCAACGGCAGAGGCCACGACCGCATAAGGGTCAGTTAGGGTTGAGGCCGTCACCATGGCTGAAAACGTAGAGGCGTTAATCGTGTGTTCAGCGTGCAGCATAAGGCACACGTCAAAAATGCGCGCTTCTAAAGGGTCAGGCTCTTGCTCATTGAGCATGTATAAAAAGTTAGCTGCATAGTCAAGGTCATCACGAGGCTGAACGGGGTCGTTTCCTTTGCGCATCATCTTAAACGCGGCAACCATAGTCGGAATTTTGGCCAACAGGCGAACGACCGCATCTTGCACATAGGCCGGATCTTCCAGTGCTCTACGGGAGTGGAAAAGTCCAAGAGCTGCTGCACAAGCCTGTAGGGCATCCATCGGATGGCCGCTTTCGGGGAAGCACTTCATCATGTCGCGAATGCGATACTTGAGCCGGCGATGGTACTGCACCTCGTGTGCGAAGTCCTTGAGTTCCTGCTGGGTCGGTAGCCCTCCCCAAATCAGAAGATAAACGGTTTCTAAAAAGCTGCTTTGCTGTGTGAGTTCTTCAATCCGAATGCCGCGATACTCTAGGGTGCCATTCTGACCATCGACATAGCTAATACTTGACTGTGTTGCTGGAACGCCTTCGAGCCCTGGTCTGTAGCCGCAGGTTGGTACTATTTCTTTTTCTGCCACGCCGTTTTGCATCACCATGCCCAAACGCCTCCCCTCTTTAGTAAAACTTTAGCTTTAACGGTTGATCTGTTGTTCTACACCATATCGTTTAATATCCTTCGTTTACAGAAGTCATTGATACGGCGGGGGTTCTAGGGAAAAAGCCGACAAGAGAAAAGAACAAAATCTAAAGGAGGGTCCTGAGAACTATCCTCAGGACCCTCCTTAATCCAGATATATGAGCGTACAGTCCGTCAGTGATGGAGTCGCTACTCGGTGTGAAGCACTCCGTTTTCCGGATCGACCAGCTTTTGCAGCTTTTGCTTGATTTGCTTATCGAAAACTTCCCATTTTTGGCGGTTGTAATCGCTGTTTTCATAATAGCCAGACAGAAAGCCGATGGGAATTTCAAATCCCCCTGCCATTGAGCGACCACCGCCAAAGAATCGACCTTGACTATCTTGGCCAAACGCTTCTTTGATAAATTCGTCTGGATCGAGCGTGATTTTATTCGTGCGTAGCGATCCAACCACTAGCTCTTTTTCTTCATCTTCATCGTGCACGATGCCATACACCACCGCAGTGTGAGCGTTTTCTTCTGTAATGAGGAAATCAGCGGCTTGGGGAATGGCGTCCCTGTCTTCGTACCGTAGGTAACCCACTCCAGCAATAGAAACGCTGTTTTGCATATGTCGGTTGCGGAGCGATCGCTCAATCACATCCATGACCCGGCGCGACCTCGACGCATGTAAAACAGCGCTCAAAAGCTGCGTGTCGTAATACTGGCTCAAGTACGCTGCGGCCAGAAAATCGGGCTCAGAAGCCTGCATGAGCTGAATCGTGTCGGAGCGAAGGCCATGCATGAGCGCGGTTGCACATTTGACATGGAGACTGTTACTGCGATCCATCTGAATCAGACCCGCCTGAAGATACTGCGCCATCATGGTGGCGGTCGCATGAGAGTCCGGGCGAATATCTGTTAGCTCAGCCTCTAGTTTCCCTTGAGAGGCATGATGGTCAATGACTAACGTCAGCGGTAGTTCAGCGGCTTTCACGACTTCTGTTAGCTGGCTAGTGGTTCCCTGGGTGTCGATAAGGACATAGCCTTGATACTGGGATAAATCAGGGATATCTTTGGATTGAGCAGGCCATCGCTTCGCAGGAAGATTCGTGAGCTTGACCAGTGCGATATTCTCTTGATGGCTGAGCGTGCCGGAATAGTAAATGTCGCATTCAATGTTGTAGGCACCCGCGATGAGCCGATAGGCCCAAGCTGAAGACAACGCATCTGGGTCAGGAAAGTCTTGAAGGAGGACAAGCTGGTGACTCCCGCTATGCTTTTTGAGCAAATTCTCCAGTGCCTCTGTGGGCGTTTTATCTAAGTTTGCAGTGCGTTTGAGTTCAGCAGCTTTTTTGCCTAGTGCCTGCTTATTGAGCGCCCGATAGTTTGGCGCACTGGCGGTATTAGTGCGCTCTTTGGTAACTCGTTTTGATTTTTGATTATCTAGCAAAGCGCTTTTGGGTAATGACATAGGAGTAACCATCGCCAGAAATAGGCAGTTGGAGTAGGGGCTAGGAAAAGAAATGGCTGTTCAACAGCTAACCATTTCACTAGCCACGAGATAAGACCTATCAAGACTTATCAAAATCTACAGATGTGATCATCTACCATTATGACCACTCCGTTCTACAGAACTCGATGGCAGATCTCCGAAGCTTTACCGAAAACGGCGAAACAGTAGGGCTATGTAAAGACTATTTTGCGGGGCAGTCTTTCAATGATGATTGTCCTAAGGGCATCCTCTGGTAAGCTTTGGTAGATACGCGCATCGCTTACGCATCCAGCGTTTGACCGGTGAGCCCAGACCGTCGAGACAACTCCTCAGTTCAGTCCAATAACGTAGCGGCGCCACTCTTGGTGAATACCCCCACGGACGTGACGAGAAATTTCAAAGTAGAGGCTACTGTGGGGTTTTCGGGGCGGATGCTCTAGCGGCATTCTCGCTTCTTTTGGTGTGCGGCTGCCTTTTTTGACGTTGCACCGAACGCAGGCGCTTACCATGTTCTCCCAGGTATCTTTACCACCTCGCGATCGCGGAATGACGTGGTCTAGGGTCAGCCCATCGCCTGAGTAGCCACAGTACTGGCAGGTATGTGCATCGCGGTGCAGTAGGTTTCGACGTGTTAGAGGAATGTCTTTATAGGGAATTCGCACGTAGTGTCGCAAGCGAATAACGGTTGGTAATGGAAAGTCAGGATAAATCAGCTCTTCTCGTTCTTCGATTTGTTCTGCTTTTCCTTTAATCACCAGCACGACCGCTCGCCGCCAGCTTGTAATGTTGAGCGGTTCATAGGAAGCATTTAAGACAAGAACCTTACTCATAGCGTCTGACTCTTTGCAGCGTGCCTATATTCTGTCAACGATACTAGCACAGTAAAATTATCTAGGCGGTTGCACAGGAGTCACAGCGCCTTCAAGGGCGGGATATTAGGGGGGAAAAGGTTTGATAATGATGGTTCAACACCTTTTTTGCAGAGGTTGCCTCTAGACACTGCGTCGTTTTTACGATTGAATCTACCGTGCTGTTGTGAGGCTAAACCCTACGACGGCTCAGGTTTGTCATCGCCTGAGTGACGTTGAAGCTTTTCCCTATGTCAGGTTTGATGTCTGTGCTGGTGACGGCTCGTTGAAAAGCGATCGCAGCCATGCAACATTTTTTTAAGCCCTTTTGGGCAGTGCGGCTGGTGAGTGCTTTCTAGCTTCGTATTAGACTTGATTTGATATGCGGTGAACTTGGCTGTGCAGCCGCTGATGACTGCAATCTGCTTTTGGGGTGTGTTCACGCTTGATATTTTTGTGCTTAGTGAGGTCGTTATGTTGAGCTGGGATAACACACCTACTCTTTCGCCCATGCGTTGCTCTCGGGCTTGGATAGAAATTAATTTGGCGGCCCTTGCGCACAATGTGCGATCGCTCAAAGCCCTGTTACCTGAGCACACGGCGCTGATGTCGGTGGTCAAAGCAGATGCCTATGGGCATGGCGCTATTAGTGTTGCCCGTGTGGCCTTGCGCTCGGGCGCTAGCTGGTTAGGGGTCGCTACTGTTCCCGAGGGCATAGAGCTTCGTCAAGCTGGAATAGAGGCCCCCATTTTGGTGATGGGCGCGGTGAATAATCCCGAAGAAGTGGTGGCGATCGCCCACTGGCAACTTCAGCCAACCATTGTTAACCCCAAACAGGCCCTGGTGTTTTCAGATACCTTAGCTAAGGGTAGGGGCCTGGCCTCCCCGTTGCCTGTACATATCAAACTCGATACTGGCATGTCTCGCTTGGGCTTTAGCTGGGAGCAACCTGCCGAGCTGGTGCGATTTGTACAGCAGTTAGCTCATCTGGAAACCGTCAGCGTTTACTCGCATCTTGCAACCGCAGATAGCCCTGATTTGAGAACCCTGCAACAGCAGCACGAGCGATTTGAAAGTGCGATCGCAACCCTGCGCCGTGAAAACCTGCTGCCCGCACAGCTGCACCTTGCGAATTCAGCGGCGACCCTAGTAGCGGCAGCTGGCCCTCTTCTCTCCTACCCTACCGATGGCACGCGCCTGCAAAGTAGTTTGCACTATGACATGGTGCGTATTGGCTTAGCGACCTATGGCCTCTACCCGGCCCCTCACTTAAAATCGGCGGCTGTCGCTGACTTACGTCCTGTTTTAGAAGTAAAAGCCCGGATTACGCATCTCAAAAACATCAACCCCGGAGACGGGGTGAGCTATGGTCATCGGTTTGTTGCCAGCGATCCGATGAAAATTGCGGTCGTAGGTATTGGCTATGCCGATGGCATTCCCCGTATTTTGTCCAATCGCCTTCAGGTCGTCGTCAACGGGCAGCGAGTTCGCCAAATCGGCGCTATTACAATGGATCAGCTCATGCTAGATGTTTCTGGCCTAAAGCAGGTGCAAGAAGGCGATATCGTCACTTTGCTGGGGCGTGCTGGCGAACATGTTCTCAGTGCAGATCGATGGGCTGAGATGGCCGGTACAATCTCTTGGGAAATATTGTGTGGTTTCAAGCACCGCCTGCCGCGTATTGAATGTGGTGAGAGAGAACCCAATGCGGTTGAAATCGTTTTACCATTGTCACCATAAGGGCTGAAGTCACCAGAGGCGAGGGCACTAAAAGAAGAGGGATGAGCTAGAGCGATCGCTCCAAAGATCTTGAGAAACTATTTAAGTCGGATATTTAAGTGAAATATGGCTAGAGCTTTCGCAGAGTTCTTGCTATTATGGTTTCTCACTTGGAGAAGTGGCTGAGCGGTTGAAAGCGGCTCCCTGCTAAGGAGTTATGGGGTGTAAACTTCATCGAGGGTTCGAATCCCTCCTTCTCCGTTGGTTTTAAGGATTTTAGATCCGTCCGTTTTAGAGCCGCTATAGGTTGCGAACAGCCCAAAGAAGTCTTTCTGGGCTGGCATTCGTATGTGCGAACGAAAATAAATGCTGAAAACGAAGCTTCCCGTCAGCATCTAAAACAAATTGTGCTGGCAGAGGTGCCCCTAGTGCCTGACCGGTCCCATACTGACGAAAGCTGCGACAGCTCGGGTCAACCAGTAGTGGCATTGCTAAGGACAAATCGCGCTGAACAATCTTGCTTTGGGCCATATCAGTGCTGGTAATAAGGAGTACCTGTGCGCCGAGCCCTACAAACTGTTGATAGCTTTCAACCAATGCCAGTAAGTGCGGATAGCAAAACGGACAGTACTGCTTTTCGGTAAAAATCCGTGTAAAAAGCACGACCACTGGTTTCCCTCGGTGGCTGGAGAGTTCATGCAAGGTGCCCTCAGCGCTGGGCAACGCTAGATTCGGAACCTGCTGACCCATTTGAAAACGGCAGTGTCCTGGTATCGGCAAAAAATTTTGAAAAAATCGCTGGTTGATCAAACCACGAAAGTCGTAGGAGGTCAGCTTCATCGGCGTAGTATTAACAGGCAAAAACTAAAAAGCCGTCAGGTGTTTTCAGTAATCACTGAATCCTGACGGCTAAACTAATGGCTATGGGCGGATTCTGCTCAACCCTTAAAGCTTTCCTTCTGAGAAAAGCTGGCCGCCGCATATCACGCTAGGCATATCACACTAGCTAGATCGCTAAATCTAGATCGCTAAATATATAGATCGCTAAGTAGCGACTACCTAGACCGCAGCAAAGAATTCTTTAGACTTTACAGGGTCAGGATTCATAGTTGCACTCCCAGGCTGCCAGCCAGCAGGACAAACCTCATCGGGGTGCGTTTGTACATGCTGAATCGCTTGCAAGACACGCAAGGTTTCTTCTACACTACGGCCAAAAGAGAGATTGTTAATAGTGGCATGTTGGATGACGCCTTCTTTATCGATGATGAAGAGCCCGCGCAGGGCAACACCAACATCCGGATCTAGCACGTTAAAGGCGGTACTGATTTCCTTTTTGATATCGGAGACCAAAGGGTAGTTGATATCGCCAATGCCGCCGGACTTGCGATCGCTTTGAATCCACGCAAGGTGAGAAAATTCACTATCTACAGAAACCCCTAGGACTTCAGTATCAATGTCGCTAAAGCTGCTGTAATTGTCGCTAAAAGCCGTAATCTCCGTAGGGCATACGAACGTAAAATCTAGAGGATAGAAAAAAAGCACGACGTACTTGCCACGATAGTCACTCAACTTAATTGTTTTAAATTCTTGGTCGACCACCGCTGTTGCAGTGAAGTCAGGGGCGCTTTGCCCTACACGAAGGCATTCTTGGTTCAGGTCGCTCACGAATTCTCTCCTCAAAAACAAATTAATTTGGCTGTTTGTGGCCCTAAGCTGTATCCATATATCTAGCTCCAGAAAATACTAACATCAACGACCCCCGGTACTCATTGCGATTTTAGCTAGCGATATTGTGAGTAGCACAGCCAAGCCGCAGTGCAATTGTGCCAACTAAAGGTGCTAACTCGCCAACTATTCAACTCGCCAACTATTAAGGTGTGAAAAATTGACTGAAGCAGCTCGCAGCAGGAAAAATTGGTTTTTAAGAAGCATATACCTAGTGCCTTTGTGCTGCTGTGTTGATGACGACACTCTATCTGTAGCAATCAGCCTGTAGCGATCAGCCTTTTTAGAGCTGACTACCAGTCGCTGGTTGATTGTTAACTTTGTTATTTTGATCTGCACTCAAATAACAGAAAAGATCTAGAGTTAACACATGGAGCGATAAGCCCATAAAGACAGTTTGCAACAGCCAAGCTCAGGTGTACCTCTAAATTTTGTTTAAGGGAGGTTATATGACGACGGTTGTACCGACATCTGTCTCATCAAACAGCAACAACATCCAAGTAGCATACAGATAGTTCTTCAAGTGGCTATGGGGAGTAATCAAATATTGGTGTTTTAGGCAGTTTACCTGACCTGTAAATCATCGGTTTTGAGGTCTCTAACTCAGCTTTCTCTATGAGAAGAATTCAACTGTTGACTAGGTTTTGGATGTTGTTGTTCTCTTTTAAATAGACCTGTTGCCAGCCCTGTCACTGTTGGCTCTTTCAACTTGGCCTTTTCAACTATTTGAGGCAGCTTCAGACCGAAAAGTTTTCTTGGGTGAGCAACCATACTGATTATTTGTCGATTGCCTAGAGAGGCTACATGGTGGCAACTTTTTTACCGCGTTACTGTTGTCTCAGCTGAGCCATGCATTGCTGAGTAGTCGTTGGCTCTGTCCTCAGCTCTCTTAAAGGGTGCCTTGTTCGCAGCTGCTTTCTTCTGTCGGCAGCTTGGGGGTAAAGTAATACGCCAACCTTTCACAAGACAAAAAAAACGGCTAGCGTAAGCTTGCTACCGTTCGTTTACTTGCCCAATTTATGAACTTTACTGAGTCCAGCATGACGACAGCCCTTATATCCTTTGATATGGCTGTACTAAATATGGCTCTGGCGGGATTTGAACCTGCGACCTTGGGCTTATGAGTCCCCTGCTCTAACCACTGAGCTACAGAGCCTTGAGTGCTGTGAAATGTCCTAATCTCAGCTAAATAAATGTAACACGAAATGAAATGTCTTAAGCAGAAAGTACCTAAGAAAGTGGCTAGCCTTTCCTGCTTACATCCCTACTTGCAATGGTCAAACCAATCGGCCCCTCTGACACCTGAGTGATGCGCTAAGCCTTCGAACAATTGGCTTCGAAGCTAATTGTTCGCCTCGACCCCAAAAAACTAGAAAGCCGACAACAGGTATAGTTGCCTTCACATGTGAAGGGATACCTGTTGTCGGCTTTTAATGAACACCTCGCTGACCAGCAGATGCCGCTTAGCGATTAGGGAGGTATGCTACAGGGTTAACTGCTCCACCGCCCTGATGAACTTCAAAGTGTAGGTGAGGGCCTGTACTATAGCCTGTGCTACCCATTTCAGCAATTTGCTGTCCCTGACGTACAGACTGCCCTGCACTAACATTTAGGCTGTTGTTGTGGGCATATCGGGTCAAGCTGCCGTCAGGATGACGAATCTCAACCAGGTTGCCATAGCCGCCAGAGTTCCAACCAGCTTGCTCAACAACTCCTGAAGCCGCTGCCACAATCGGGGTTCCCACTGGACCAGCAACATCGACGCCTCGGTGCATTCTGCCCCAGCGCCAGCCATATCCGGAAGTGACCGTCCCTTGAGTTGGCCAAATGTACCCATCAAAATGGTTAGGTGCTTCTGGTAAGTACTCATCTGCCGAAGGCAGGATGGGCATATCAGGTGTTACGACCTGACCTGCCGATGAGCGCTGAGCAGGCACGTAAGCATCTGGGCTTAGAGGTGCTGCTGCCAACAGGTCAGAATTTACTTCAGGACGAGCTGCTGTAGAGCGAGCAACATTGGTCGACTGCTCAGTGCCTCTAGAAAGAAGGTTGGGCCTTACACCAACTTGCTCACTTCTGGCAATCAGTGTCTCATCCGCTTCAATTTCAGTGATCTCAGCTTCTGACGCTCGAACTGATTGATTTCGGATTTCCTGAACCTCTGCCATGAGATTGGCGACATAGGGGTCAATACTCTCCCCCGTTTCAGGATTGGTAGTGATGAGGTCTTGCTCAGTAGCTTGTTCCCCACCAATGCTAAGGGCCTCTTCAGGCGAAGCGCTTCGCAACCCTTCCAAAATTCTGGCTGAACCAGGCTGCGAGGCTGTGCTACGAAGGTAGGCTAGTCGCTCTCTGTTTTGTAGCTGCTGATTGGCAGCAATATTTTCAGACGCTGAGTCTGCTTTCTTGGCGAGCGTAGGTGCTGAGGGCAGGCTACTAGATGAAGGGACTCTCAAGGTAGCCCCTGCGATAATTACATTAGGGTTGCTAATGGCATTGGTTCTAACCAGCTCTTCTGGTGTTGTTCCTAAAGAGGATGCAATGCTAACCAACGTATCTCCTGCCCGCACTTGGTAGCTATCTAAGCTGGCAGGGGCAGCAAGTGCCGTTACAACAGGCTGTGCAGGCTCTTCTTGCGGAAGCTCTGCAATTTCAATTGCAATGGAAGCTACTGGTGCAGCTGCATCTGTTTTTGCAACTTCTGAAGTGTTGGATACCTGTAGGTCATCGGACGCTGAAACGGCTTGAGCTAACCCATCAGGTTCAGCAACTGCGGGCGTTTCTAATTCTAGCGCTTCGGCAGTAGTGATATTGTCCGCCGACTCTTCAGCTGTAATGCCAGCAATCAGCTGAGCGGCATTGGAGGTTGCTACCGATACATTAACTGGGCTTTGGGCACCTTCAGGAACCTTGAGGACCTGGCCTACACGAATAGAGGTCTCAGGAGGAAGGGCATTGGCAGACTTAAGGTCGCGCAATCCCACACCATGCTGCTGGGCAATTTGCCATAGGCTCTCACCTGACTCAACAGTGTGATAGTCTGCAACGCGCTGCTGAGATGGTAACTCTCCTTCAGCTGCCTTTGTCGCTGAAACTTTAGAATCACTTGAAAAAGCCTTTGTCTCAGCAGAGGCTGCTGGAGCAGAGACCGCAGCTGAGGCTTCAGCTTGATGGGTCAGGGCTCCGGATGCACCTACTGAAAGGGCGATACCTAGCATGGCAGCCGACTTGAGGCTATTGCCTGAGGCATTGCTCTCATTTCCTTCTGAAACCGATGAATGACCGGGGTCACTCACAGTTTCCTGTGAAATTGCTTGTTCCAAGGAATAATCCTCCTAATGATCAGCGTTTAACCGTTTAGTACAAGATCGTCGTTTGGAAAAATGTCCGCACTAAGGGGACAACGACTTTCGATAATAGCGATATTGCTACTAATAGCGCCAAGAGCTGCGGGGCTAGTTTCCTAGTGCCAGCTGCCGAATAAGTTCGACAGTAATGTGCTCATTGCGGGTTAACAAGCTGACTGGCTTGTCCAACTTAGGCAAGTTTACACGACTTAACGCTCATTTCAATCATCACTTCCGCGACCTACTCTGAATGCCCAAAAATGTGTGTGGCCTAAACTCCGTGCATGTTTTTGCGGAGTTGTATCAGCTGGGTGTCCACCGCTGAGCCTTCCTAAATGCCTGTAACGATAGGTCTTTTTGGTGTTGACATTGCGGCCAATCTATTTTTTGGCACACTGCTGAAGAGTGATTTTTCGATGTCTGTATGTACTGACGTTAAAAAGTGCGAAAAAGTGGGTAAGAATTATTTTCTACTGCCCAAGGGCTTGCTATAACTACGCTTCAAACGCTTCTACGTAGAATTCTCAAGAAGGCTATCCTCTTAATGACGAGTAATCAACGAAGCGTTTGTCGATATGAAATACTTATCAGATAGAATTTCTTTCTTGCCACAAAAATACCGGATTTTAAAAAATATTGACGAACGCCGTCGAATTACTGAACGCTTTAGAGGGCTCTGTGAGGTAAGTATTCTTGAACCTAAAAGATGGTTTAGTTGAGGTTTTAGCTCGGGGCGCTTCAGTGATGAAATGGGTTTTTGATGTTGGCCTGTGATGCGGATCTAATGCATGGTGCTGTTGCGTGGTGCTGTGGGATAAGCCCAGATTTAATTTTCCCAAATCAATATCTATTAATTCAACTTATTCCGGTTGATTTCTGGCACAGGCTCGTTTGTCTTATGGCTTCAAAGAGCCCTACGGCAGCACTGACGGACAGATTCAAGCTGCGGACATGATGCCCAGGCATGGGAATAGTGGCGAGTTCATCGCAGCGTTGGCGTGTCTCTGCCGAAAGCCCTTGGCTTTCTTTGCCGAAGAGCAGCCAGTCATTGTGCTGATATTCGATGTGAGTGTATACCTGCTGGCTGTGCGCGCTGAATCCGATGAGTCTACCGCCTTCTGCTCGCGCCTGTTTACAAAAATCTTCAAAGGTCTCGTGCAGGTGCAGATCTACGTGGGGCCAGTAATCTAGACCGGCGCGCTTGAGATATTTATCACTGAGCTCAAAGCCTAGGGGCATCACTAAATGTAGGGGGGTATTTGTGGCTGCGCAGGTGCGAGCGATGTTGCCTGTGTTGGGCGGAATTTCAGGATTGACTAGAACGATGTTAGGCATTGGGACAGAGATTCTGTGGGGAAGCGGGCTTGATTATTAGGCGGCGACAGGTTCTGCTGGCTGACAAATGTCCTGGGAAAGCAGAGTTTCTTGCTGCTGCATTTTTGCGATCGCCTGCTGTATTACTTCTGTTGGGCTGGTCTTTTCAGCAGCTGCTAGCCACTGCTGAGCTTGATTGCCGTCTTTTAGGATGCGTTTTATGGGGGTGAGGAAGCACCCTATGCCAGAGTGCTGGGCGATGGGATGAACCTCATCATAAATCTGATGAATCCAATCACGAGCAGTAATGGTCTTGCCGGTTGCCCAGTGTGTTAGTTCGGCGTTTAGGCTGTCTTTAGCAACGGCTTTTTCGTTGTTTAAGGCGATTTCTAGTAAATCTTCGGCGCGGTTATGAGCGCTAAGTTGACTGCTCTCTAAGGGATCGAGTTCGGGCTGAAGGAGCAGCTGCTGCATTCGAGTCTCTAGCAGTGCCGTGATGGCCAAAAGATGCAGCGGATCGGTTACTAAGTCACAAATTCGTAGTTCTAACCGGTTTAGATTATACGGGCGGCGATCGCCATTGGGGCGAACGGAACTCCATAGATGGCGAACACTTTGCATTTTTTCAGCGGTGAGCTGCTCTTCTACCCAGCGAATATGGTGAAGGTGACTTTCGAAGAGCGGTACGTGAGCGGGTGTTTGAGGGAAAAGGTGCCAGCGGGTGGAGTGAAACCCCGTCATGTTGCCATCAAAGAAAGGCGACGATGCACTGAGTGCTAAATACAGCGGTGCTTCTACGCGAATGAGACGACAGGCCTGCATGAGCTTTTCAGGGTCGGCCATGCCGATGTTGATATGAATGCTCGCGGTGACGACATCTGTGCCGTAAGTTTTTTCAATGTAAGTGTGATAAGGGTTTTTAGGATCTGAGCGATGGAAGGTGCCGGCACCGCCGAGGGGAAGGGTGCTGCCGGGGATAATGGTGTAGTCGCCTAGGGTTTTGAGGTAGTTTCTGAGTCGGACACGGGGTTTGACCAATTCGCATAGCAGGTGCTCGTATCGGCAAAAGGGCGCAGTAGTGTATTCTACATTTCGCTTGTCTGGCTCACGAACGAAGCCTTCTAATGCCGCAACAATTTTGTCTGAAAACCCAACGACTTCTCCGGCAGGTGTGCCGGTATACATTTCGACTTCAAAACCTTTGGATAGCAACACAGTGGTAGACGTCCTTAAATGTGGGCAGTAGTGAGGCTGTAGAGGACAGGCCTGTAGCTGACCCAATCCTTTGTGAAAAATTCAGCCGCAAGGATGCAGCGATTAATTTTTCCTCCTTATATATAGGAGAAAAATCTGTGTTCTGGGATACCTCTTGTTTTGGAGATGTCCTTTGAACGTAAAAAATCAGCCCTGCTAGAAAAGTATAGAGGTCGAGAGCTGGGTTCTGTCTGATTCTGCTGGTGGATTCTTGATAGTGAAAGCGATGATCTAAAAAGGGTAGACCTGCTTTTGGAACAGTGCCTACCCTTTCGTTGTGTTCTTTAGATCGCTGTTGAACCTAGAGTGTGATGCGGATGAAAGGACTTGAACCTTCACGTCACGAGGACACTAGAACCTAAATCTAGCGCGTCTACCAATTCCGCCACATCCGCATTGGCTTTTAATAGTATCAAGAAATGCGAGCGAGATGTTGCCTCTTGACGGTTTAATTTGAAGGAGGATTAAGAGGCCACCACCTAACCGCAATGTTTCAAAGGACGATGAACCCGAGAAGCGCTTATGATGATAGGGATAATGGTCAGAATGTACGGATGCTATTAGGGCGTGTAAAAGCAGATAAAGCGTATCCTGATAGCTGGTGTGGGTCGGCTAGTTGGATGGCTTTAGCAGCTGGTGCTGGTCTGTAAGGATTACGGTTATCCACTGCCTGTCCCACTACTGGCAAGGGGGCGGCCAATGCTATAGATATGTGAGATCGAGGAGAAACCAAAACGGATGGGTAAGGTAGTTGGCATAGACCTTGGCACGACCAATTCAGTGGTCGCTGTGATGGAAGGCGGTAAACCCGTCGTAATCGCGAATGCAGAAGGCATGCGGACGACACCGTCAGTGGTGGCTTTTAGCAAGGAAGGCGAAAAGCTGATTGGCCAAATGGCTCGCCGGCAGTCTGTATTGAATCCTCAAAATACGTTTTATGCGGTGAAGCGCTTCGTCGGCCGTAAGTATGATGAGCTATCGCCTGATTCTAAGCGAGTGCCCTATACGGTACGGCGTGGTGAGACGGGCAATGTGAAAATTAAGTGTCCCAGACTGGCTAAGGAGTTTGCGCCCGAAGAGATTTCGGCCATGATTTTGCGCAAGCTGGCTGAGGAAGCTTCTCAGTATTTAGGGCAGCCGGTGACGGGCGCGGTGATTACGGTGCCGGCTTACTTTAATGATTCGCAACGGCAGGCAACCCGAGATGCTGGGCGAGTGGCGGGCCTGGAAGTTAAGCGAATTATTAATGAGCCTACGGCAGCGTCGTTAGCGTATGGATTAGATCAGCAGTACAACCAAACTATACTGGTGTTTGACCTGGGTGGCGGTACATTTGATGTTTCTGTGTTGGATGTGGGGGATGGCGTGTTTGAGGTGCGCTCCACCAGCGGTGATACGCAGTTGGGTGGGCTGAATTTTGATAAGAAGATTGTTGATTGGTTAGCTGAAGACTTTTTAGCCAAAGAAGGGGTTGATTTGAGGCGCGATCGCCAATCCTTGCAGCGCCTTAGCGAAGCGGCTGAAAAAGCTAAAATTGAGCTGTCTGGTGTGCCTGTTACCGAAATTAACTTGCCCTTTATTACCGCAACGGCAGATGGGCCTAAGCACATTGAGACTAAGTTAGAGCGATCGCACTTTGAGGCGCTCTGTGGTGATTTGCTCAGCCGAATTCGTGGCCCGTTGCAGCAGGCGCTTGCCGATGCCAATGTAACCCCAGCTCAGGTAGATGAGGTTGTTTTGGTTGGCGGCTCTAGCCGCATGCCTATGGTGCAAGACCTGGTGCGTGGGGTAATGAACCGGGAGCCTAACCGCAATGTGAATCCCGACGAGGTGGTTGCTGTCGGCGCGGCGATTCAGGCAGGCATTTTAACCCAAGAAATTAAAGACATCTTGCTGTTGGATGTTTCTCCACTGTCGCTGGGTGTGGAGACCATTGGCGGTGTGATGAAAAAGCTGATTCCACGGAATACTACGATTCCTGTGCGCCGCTCGGATACATTTTCCACGTCTGAAAACAATCAGACCGTTGTGGAAGTGCATATCATGCAGGGCGAGCGGGCAATGGTTCAAGATAATAAATCTCTGGGCCGTTTTAAGCTGATGGGCATTCCACCAGCGCCTCGCGGAATTCCTCAGGTGCAGGTGTCTTTTGATATTGATGCTAACGGTATTTTGCAGGTTTCTGCGCTCGATAAAACAACAGGCAGGCAGCAAAGCATTACGGTACAAGAAGCTTCTAACTTATCTGAAGCTGATATTCAAGACATGATCCGCAATGCGGAAGAGAATGCTGCCACCGACCGACTGGTTCGAGAACGCATAGATAAAAAAGAGCGGGCAGATGCACTTACCTTTAAAGCAGAGCGTGTGCTGCGAGAGGTGGCGATTGACTTTGGGATGCAGTTTGCGCGCGATCGCCGTCGTCGAATTGAAGGCTTAGTGCAAGAGCTGCGGGTTGCCCTAGAGCAAGCTGATGAGCGCGGTATCGATATTGCGCAGTCGGATTTGCAAAATGAGGTGTACGAACTTAACCGTGAGGCGTACCTTTACGATATTGACGAAGACGGTGACGGCATTTTAGGGCAGATTGGCGGCACGTTGAAGCGGGCCTTTGCTGGCGAAGATGACGACTACTATCGTACCGGTGACTACGGCTACGGCAGCGGTAGTGGCTATGACAACGGCTACAACACAGGGAATGACTGGGCGCGTCAGGCTCAGTGGGATTCGCCTAGCTGGAACCGCAGTACGCCTGCTCAGAGTAGCAGTTGGGACGACTGGGGGGATGATGACTGGGACAAGCCTGCGCCTTCTCCTGCCCGGAGCGGTTATGGCTCGGACCCCTACGGCAGAGATCAGGGTTACAGAGACCAGGGCTATGAGGCACCTGCGAATCCAGCTCGCAAAGCAGGGCGAGAGAGTGGATATGGACAACCCCCTGCCTATGATGGCAATCAGTCAAACTATGCTGACAGAAACTATGCGGGGCCAGACAGCAGCTATGGTCAAAACAGCTACGGTCAATCGGAATACGGTCAACCAGGATATGGTCAACCAGGATATGGCGGTGCGCCTGATTACGATCAACAGACGCAACGGTCTGGTTATGACGTAGCTCGTGGCGGTCAAGGTGGACGCGATCGCACGGCACCCACCAGTCGATTTGGCGGTGGTACACCGACCTACCGTGATGACAGACGCGATGATGGCTACGCTGCGAGCCCGCCCGTTCGAGACGGTTACAGCCAGGATGGCTACCCTCAAGACGATTACGGTCCAGGCAACACCGCTCAGAACAGCTACCCTCAAGCGAGTTCTGGGCGCGATCGCTATCCTCAAGACGGCTATCCTCAAGACAGCTATCCTCAAGACGGCTACGCTCAAGACGGCTATCCTCAAGATGGCTATGGCCGAAATAACGCTGCTCGCCAACAAGAGGGGTCTCCTCAGGCTTACCCTCCTGACGGGCCGCGCGACCCGTATGTGCAACGTCCGCCTCAAGCTAACGGCGATTATTCTCAGGCTTCACCTGCCAGCGGTTATCCGCAGGATGCGTATGCCGCCTCTGAGACTACTCGCCAAGACCGCTACAATCCCGATCCTTCTGGCCCTGCTCCTCGCAATGGAGACGGTTATGCTCAAGAGGGATCCCGCCGGGATGACTATAGCCGAGGATACAGCCAAGAGTCCCGTCAAGAGACTTACAACCAGGGCGGCGGCTATGTTCCGAATGGTCGTGCGAACGGTTCTAGCTCAGCACAAGGCAACGGCTATGCTGAGGGCGATTATCCTGACGGCAGTACTCAAGCTTCGCCGACTCGTCAGGAGCGTGTGAAGCCCCAAAAAGAAAGCTGGGGCAATGATGACGAGTGGTTCTAAGGCGTGCCTTTTTCTTGACGCGTACTGACGTATCGAGAAGCCTTTGGCGACAGATAACTTTTAGATGATGGTTTGCGGCACGATACGCGTTCATGCAAAATTTTCGGGACTACTACGAAATTCTTGGAATTTCTAAAGAGGCAGCTGCTGATGAGGTCAAGCGCGCTTACAGAGCGTTGGCTCGGCAGTATCATCCTGACTTAAACCCTGGCGATAAGGCTGCTGAAGAAAAATTTAAGTTGTTGGGTGAAGCTTATGACGTGCTCTCCGACACAGATAAGCGATCGCAATACGAAGAATACAGCCGTTACTGGAACCAAAAGGGTTTCAAAGGCTGGGGCAAGTTTGGTAAACGCGGTGGCCGAATGTCGACTGCTGAAGCTGAGTACAGCGCCTTTGAAGACTTTGATAACTTTGTAGAACAGCTGCTAAAGCGTCACCAGCAGAGTGATGATGCGGTTGCTTGGCAGCAATCGTCACCGTCAGCGGCTAATTCATCTGCTTCTAAACGAGGGGCTCAAAGGACGGCTAACGGTGGGGGCGATCGCACCCGCCGTCAATCGAGCCAAGCGACTGACGATAGCGCTCGCCGGTCCGACACAAGCACCGATAAAACCAGCAGTCGTCGGTCAACGCCTCGCTACAGAACACAGTCTGCGCCCTCGTCTCGCCGCGATGCTGAGGCTGATTTGACGGTGCCCTTGGAGAAAGCTTATTCCGGAGGGCGTGAGCGTGTGCGTTTGGAAGATGGCCGGTCTTTAGAGGTGAGTATGCCGCCGGGGATGGTCACCGGACAGCGCATTCGTCTGAAAGGACAAGGTATTGACGGTGGCAACTTATATTTGCGCATTGAGGTGGAACCTCATGCTTATTTCACCCTGCAAGAGGGAGATGTGTACTGCCGCCTGCCCGTAACGCCTAGTGAAGCGGTCCTGGGCGGTACGTTGGCTGTCCCCACCTTAGAAGGCAGGGTAACCATGATGATTCCCCCCGGTGTGCAACCAGGACAGCGCCTTCGCCTTACGGGCAAAGGATATCCTGTGGGTCAAGGACTGTATGGCGATCAGATTGTAGAAATCGATGTTGTGGTTCCTACCGCGTTAGACGATGAGGAAAAAGCGCTGTATCAAGAATTGAGCAATATTGAGCGATTTGATCCACGCGCTGATTTACCGGCTTAAGCGACGGCTAAATGGTGTGAATCCCGACTGAGAGTGCGTCAGAGTCCGCTACAGTCAAGATTAGTTTTCAGCAGTTTGAATGGTCCTATGCAAACTCTCTCTGTTAATGTGCCGCAAGCTTTGCGTATACAGCTTCAGGCGTATCAAAATGACACCGGTATCGAAGCGTCTGAAGCCGCTGTGATAGCCATTTTAGAAGCGTACTTTAAAGCGTGGAAACCCACGCAGCAAAAAGACCCACTGCCCGCGATGTATGACGCAGAAGATGGGCCTTGTGAAGTAATTTCTTCGTTTTTGGAATAGGGATTTTGAAATAGGGATTTTTTGCTTTGGGGTTGAGGCGTCAGCGCTGGTTTGTCCCTTGCGGATTTTTTGGCTGTGGATTTTTTGGCTGTGGATTTTTTTGCAATGCTGAGCGTCAACGACGCTGTGCCAACTCGTGCCAGCTCTGTGTCAACTACTAAGCGTTAACTACTGAGCGCCAAAGTAAGCAGGCTCTTTTCCCGGAATCCACTTGATATTGCAGCCGATGCTAGGCTGTTGAGCCTCGGGGAGAGGCGTGCCTGCGACCACTTTATCGAGTGCGGCTCGTAAGTCTTTGCCCGTAACGGGTGTGTCATTGCCGGGGCGAGCGTCGTCTAGCTGGCCGCGGTAGGCGAGCTTAAAGCTACCGTCGAAGAGGAAAAAGTCGGGTGTGCAGGCGGCTGTGTAGCTTTTGGCGACTGCTTGAGTGGCATCGTAGGCGTAAGGGAAACAAAAGCCGGCACGCTGAGCTTGCTTTCGCATGTTCTCAGGACTGTCCTGCGGATGGCTTTCAATACTATTTGCGCTAATGGCGATGATGCCAACATCTTGTGTAGTGTAGTCTTGCCCGATTTGACCGAGGGCTTTTTCAACGTGGATAACAAAGGGGCAGTGTTGGCAAATGAACATCACTAGGAGCCCTTTTTTCCCCTTGAATGAGTCTAGGGAAACAGGGTTGCCTGAAATCACATCTTCTAGCTCAAACGTTGGCGCGAGGGTCCCTAACGGCAGCATTGTTGATTGGGTTCTGACCATGGGATTAGCCTCCTGCGCTCATGCCAGCCATAACGACGACAGAGAGTAGTAAGCCAGGGCTAAGGAGAAGAATCAGTAGGAAAAAATCGTGGAGTTCCATGAGGTATTTTGTGAGGTGCTTTGTAGGATGGATGAGTCGGAATGGACGTTTTTAAAGGCCGTTTATATCATGGCGAATTGAAAGCGAGAATATAGGGAAAATTGCGAGGGAAAGATAACGATTTCCTGAAAATTTACGTACTGAGTTTTTTAGATTTGGCGTATCCTTACATTGAATTTGATTGATGGAAGCACATCTCATGGGCAAGCAATCAGGGCGCAGTGACCGACGTACAACGGCTTTAACTCAGTTTTCTTGGAAGGGGATGAAATGGGGACGGCTTGCTTTTAGCCATATTTTGATAGCCGCTGTGATGGTGGCTGGCATTCAGGTAAAACCTGCTGAGGCCGATGAACTCACGGCCTGGGAGTATGACTCAAATACGCGATCGCTCAGTTTTCTACTGCCTGATGCGGTCATGCCTTCTGTTTCCGTGGTGGCCCCTAATCGCTTGCTGCTAGAGCTGCCCGATACTCAAGTGGGCGATGTGGCTGGCCAGACTGTGGGCGACGGGCTGGTTGAAAGCATCGTGCTGGAGCAAGCAACGCCTGAAACCGTATGGATGGTGGTAGAGTTTGCCGTTGGCACAGTATTGGCTGAGGCTCAAAGTGTCGCTCCTACTGGCTTTACTGCCTCGTTGGATAGCGCGCAGGATAGTAGCGCTGCGGACTTGCAGGAATGGCAAATGCAGCCTGCCTTAGTGGCTAGCCGTCGTACGGTCGCAGCTGCAAACAGTGCCAGTCGCGATACCGCTAGTGAGCCGTTAGGGGGTGCCACAGGCTCGGCTGATAGCTTGCGTCAAGCGCCGGTTAGCCTCGCTGAGGTCCCAGATTTTCCTGATTTACCAGTGCTAGAACCGAGTGTTGCTGATGAGCCGGTAAGTGTGCCACCAATTGATTCATTGCCTGACGGTGTCGGTGAGCTGCCCGTGCCTGTTGTGCCTGTGCCTACGTCAGAGTCCTCTCCAGAGGCGATCGCACCGATGGCAGAAGGTGCGCCAATCGAAATTCCGGTGATTAGTGATTCTGAGCCCGTTGAAGAGGATCCGATTGCAGAGAGTGACTTTTCTGAGGAGGATTTTTCGACAGCCGCGACTTCTACTAGCCGCTTTGAAGGGGATGACTTTGAGGAGGCTGAAGCACCTCTTCCTGAAGCCCCCCCCTTTATTGGTGAACTCGGCAACGATGCAGGCAGTGCTGCTGACGTTCCGGTCGAGCCTGTGATCGCGCTACCAGACGATTCTGACAAAATTGCAGATAGCTCTTCTGTGACGTCCTTCCCACCGATTGAAGCCGATGAAGTGATCGCCGCGCCGGTGATAGAGCTTCCAGTCCAAAATTCAGCACCTACAGAGGCTAATCGCTGGCCAGAGCCTGTGCCGTTTGGTCAGCCATTACCCCAGTAGGACGGCGGATAGGACGGCGGATCGTTTGGGGTAAATGTGATTAGGAACCGTCGTTATTAGGTCAAGTGCA
Organism: Cyanobacteria bacterium J06634_5; assembly: GCA_039820525.1. Taxonomy (GTDB): domain Bacteria; phylum Cyanobacteriota; class Cyanobacteriia; order Phormidesmidales; family Phormidesmidaceae; genus Phormidesmis. The sequence goes on along the minus strand of JBCBPY010000002.1, from coordinate 382,153 downwards.
CATATCACGGCACAATAAAGGGATTCGTACGGTTCCCTTTAGAATTCGATCTGTTATTGTCCTGTGAAGATCCCTAGCGACCCTGCTTTCAAAGCGCCCAGACTGTCGATTAAGACGCTATTAGCCGATAGCCTAACTGTATTTTGGGGAGATTGGCTAGATTTGCGAGTTCGGATTCCTCAAGTGGCGGCCTCTGGGCTAGTGTCGCCGCTGATTTACATTCTTGCTTTTGGCCTGGGCCTAGGCAGCTCCTTAGATCGCGTCAGCACGCCTACTGCCGGTGATACCTACTTAGAGTTTATTTTGCCGGGGATGGTGGCGCTCTCTTCTATGGTGATTAGCTTTGGCGGCACCACCTTTTCGATTTGTGGTGAGCGGCTTTTTTCTAAGACCTTTGAGGAAATGCTGCTGTACCCCATTCATCCCTTGGCACTGCACCTTGGCAAAATGATGGCCGGTGTGGTCCGTGGCTTGATGACAGCCTCGGCAGTCATTTTAGTGGCTGTGGTGTTTACCCGTGAGATCTGGAGCTTTATCAATCCGCTGTTCTTTCTTGTGGTGATTTTGAACTGCGCAGTGTTTGCTGGGTTGGGTGTGATTGTTGGGCTAAACGTGAAGTCATTAGAGAGCGTTGGGCTTTTCAATAACTTTCTGATTGTGCCGATGTCCTTTTTGGGCGGTACGTTTTTTGATCCAACGATGCTGCCGGTTGCGCTTAAGCCTATTGTGTATGCCTTGCCGTTGACCTACACCACAATTGGGCTGCGGGCGATCGCCTACAAGCCACTCTCGGAGTTTCCGTGGTACTGCATTCCTATTTTGCTAGGGTTTGCGACCCTGTTGACCTTTGTGGGTGCTTACCAGTTTTCTAATCAACAAGACTGATGTGCGAAGACTGCGCGCTAGGGTTAATACGCGCAAGGTGTTCAGTTCAGCGAGCTGCTTAGTGAATGGTGCTCATCAGAGGCTGCCAGTTTTGCACGGAGTCTAAGATGGTGCGATAGCCGAGGGCGTTCGGGTGGAGACCGTCAGAACAGAGGCGATCGCGCATCCAATCATCACTTTGGGCGCTCCACTGCGAAAACAAATCCAAATAGGGAATTTGATAGCGTTGGCACAGCTGACGCGTGACATCGCGGTAACGAGCTTGCTCAGCCTGCGTAAAGTACAAGATATTGGCAAAAGGCATGGCGGTTTCGTTTACCGGCACCATGCCCACAAAATAGACCGGGCAAAGCTGATTTGCCTTGGCTAGCAGCTGAGCGAGCTGCTGTTCGAAGTGTTCAATGTCGGTAACCGGGCGTCCGGTGATGCGTCCTGCTCTGGCTGAGTCATTGATGCCGACAGAAAGGATAAGGGCATCAGGGGTGCGATGGCGCAACTCGCCGCGATCGCAAAATTCTTGCTCTAGCCGCTTGGCAACCTGCGTGACGCCATCGCCGCGCACGCCCAAATTGTAAAAAATGGGTCCTGGATTATCTGGGTCCATCCACCCGCGCCTCAGTCGTTCTACCCAGCCGCCGCCTTCGCTATCACCATAGCCGTACACCAAACTATCGCCAATCGCGATGACCTTTTTAGGGTGCGCATTCACTGCTTTCAAGGCTGCTGATTGAGGAAGCGTTGCTGCCATAGAGCTCTCGCGAGTAGGTGATTCTTAAATTACTTTCGTTAAAACTTTCTCCATGGATAACACAAACCCAGGCTGCTTAGCAAATCTTTACATTGCTGCCTGGGTTTATGTGGAATTCAGTCGCTTCCGATTCCAGTCGTCCCTATCACTCAACGCTACGCCAAGTGCTGACTGACTTTTTGTGCGAGCGTGTCGGTCCAATGATTCACCAGTGAAGCATCAGCAGCTTCTACCATGACGCGAACCAATGGCTCGGTGCCCGATGCGCGCACCAGCACGCGGCCCTGATTGCCCATCGCCGACTCAGCCTGAGCGATCGCCTGCTGCACGGCGTCGCAGGTATGCCAGTTGCGGCGGATCACCGGATCTTCTACGCGGACATTTTCTAGTCTTTGGGGATAGGTCTCAAAGCTTTGTGCGACTAGCTCAGGTAAGGAGCAGCCAGCCTGCTTGAGTAGGTCCGCTAAGTGCAGCGCGGTCAGAATGCCATCTCCGGTGAGGCTGTAGTGATGGCACAGAATATGGCCGGACTGTTCACCGCCGAGCATGGCACCTTGGCTCACCATTTCTGCAAAGACGTGCTGGTCGCCCACGTTAGTGCGCACTAACGTGCCGCCTTGCTTTTCCCAGGCGCGCTCGAAGCCGAGGTTGGCCATCACTGTGGAAATAATGGTGTCGTTTGGCAGTTTGCCAGCTTGCTTGAGGGTGTTTCCCCAAAAATACAAAATGTAGTCGCCATCAATCACCCGGCCTTGGGCATCGACAGCCATCACGCGATCAGCATCGCCATCAAAGGCAAAGCCAATATCAGCGTTGAGATCGGCTACGGCGGCTTTGAGCTGGCCTAGGTGGGTAGATCCGCATTGCACGTTGATGCGATCGCCATCGGGCAGCCCATTCAAAATTACAACTTCTGCCCCGGTTGCCTCAAATACCTGCTTTGCAACGCGTGTTGCTGCCCCCCAGGCGAGGTCTAGCACGATGCGGAGGCCGCTCAAATCAGGATGAGGCTGGAACGGCTGGTGGAGAAAATCCATGTAGCGCTCTACCAAATCTGGGCGCTGATAGGTTCGACCCCACTGAATAGGCTCAATAGAACAGTCGCTGTCGCTGGGCAGATCATCTGGCAAGCCTTGGCCTCGCAGGGCGGCTTCGATTTGCTTTTGAATGGTGCCAGAAAGCTTGGTGCCATCAGAGCCAAAAAATTTGATGCCGTTATCGGCGGGCGGATTGTGGCTGGCCGAAATCATGATGCCGCCCGCGTTTTCCATGGCGAGGTGTGCCACCGCTGCGGTCGGGCAAAGGCCCATATTCCAAACTTCTAGCCCTGCTGTAGTCAGTCCTGCAGCCAGCCCAGAGGCCAACATGTCGCTGGAGTTGCGAGAGTCTTGACCCAAAATAACAGGGCCTGTTTCGCCATGGCAGCGCAGTACCTGTCCGGCCCAAAAGCCGACCTGAGTGGCTAAGGGGGCTGTGAGGAGCGTGCCTGCTTTGCCACGAATGCCATCGGTCCCAAAGAGCGGTGTGCTAGGAAGTGGCTCTACGGTGCATCTGGCCGCAGGGACAGGGCTAAATCCTGCCGTACTGACTGTTGCAGACTCACCTGTAGACTGACTGCTACGCTTGATTGGTAAACTCACCATTTTTCACTCCCTACACTACGATTTTTTATAGGCGCTTGGCACAGTGACCACTTGCAGTGACTACTTTTAGTCACTGCCGTTACTGCTGATTTTTAGCGCCAATTTTGTTAACTCACACGCCAAACCTAAACCCGAACCGAACACTCAACCTTTGGCTGTAGCCGTTGGCCGGGGCTATAAGTGTGGAGGATATCACCTTAGACTGAAGAATGCTGGCAAATGTGCCAATTCACACCAAAGTGCCAGAGTGTCAGCCTGCCGCAAATGCTGATATTGGCTGGGTATCTATTGGCTGATATCTGGCTGATATCTGGGGGCTAATTCTAAGTCGCAGCTCATATCAATTCTGAGATGCAGCTCATATCAATAAAGATTGAATAGACAACCTCACTCACTATGCCCAATCAATCTTCAGAACCGCTCACCGATCAGGTCGAAGCCCAGCTCAAAAAGGGCGTGAATGAATTTAATCAGGGTGAGTTTTATGCCTGCCATGACACGCTAGAAGCTATTTGGATGGCCGCTGATTACGATCAAAAGCCTTTTTACCAAGGTATTTTGCAGGTGGCTGTGGGCTTTTATCATCTGGGCAATCTCAATTGGCGCGGTGGCGCGATTTTGCTGGGTGAAGGGATTAGCCGCCTGAGGAAGTTTGAGCCGGTTTATCAGAAGGTGGATGTAGCTGGGCTGGTGGATGATGCGTTTGACTGGTTGGAGGCGGTGCAGGCGGCAGGCCCTGATGGTCTTGCTGAAATGATGGCGCATTTACCCAAGCCTTTGCCTGTGATTGTATGGATAGCGGTATCCTGACAATTGATAAAGCGGTCGATCGCTGTTCGCTGATGCTAGCGACAGTCAAATAAAATCAAGTGAGTCACTTTTACTATTCAGCGGTTGCTCCATCACATTGGCTCCATCACGGTTGCTCCATCACATTGGCTCCATTATTAAGGATGTCCAGAGGCGGGTGCCGGCAGGGAAAGCGTCTAGCAATGACAGAGAATTATGGAAGATAGGTCTTAGCCAAATGTCCCATTCAAAACGGTTTGGCCTAAAGCGATTTGGCTTGTTGGCGATTGGCTTGCTACTAGCTATTTCATGGCATGGGCTTTCTCCTGCACTACTCTCTAGTGCCCTGGCACAATCGGGGGGTGCCATTCAGCTCAAGGCCAGTCGGGTAGAGGCGAACTCTAATACGGGTGTGGTGACGGCGATTGGTAATGTTCGCATCGACTATCCCAGCCGTCAGATTTTTGCGACATCGGCTCAGGCGCTATATTACAGCCGTGAGCAGCGAATTGTTTTAAGTGGCAATGTGGATGTTGTGCAAGAGGGCAATACGCTTCAGGCCGAGACCGTGACCTACTTAATTGAGGAAGGTCGCTTTGTGGCAACACCGGGTGCGAATAGTCAGGTGGAGGCTGTTTATCTTTTGCCGGAGGAGCCAAATCCAGAACCTACGATAGAGTCTGTAGCGCCAGTGCCTGCGCCCCTTTCGATTCCGGCGGTGCCTGACGAGCTACCGGCGGAGCTAGGACCGATTGATAGTCCTTAGATAAGAGTCCCTTTTGCTAGTGCGATCGCCATGGCGTCTCCTTCAACACAATCTGATCTGGCTAGCTCAACTGGAGCATCTCCTTTCAAGAAGCTGGTGCTCGAAAATGTGCAAAAGACCTACGGCAAGCGGACGGTTGTTAAAGGGGTGAGCTTATCGATTGGCCAAGGTGAAATCGTCGGCTTACTGGGGCCGAATGGCGCGGGAAAAACGACCACCTTTTATATGGCAACCGGCTTAGTGAGGCCGGATGGCGGTAAGGTCATGCTCAACGAACAGGATGTGACCGATGTGCCGATGTACAAGCGGGCTCGGCTCGGCATCGGTTATCTCGCGCAGGAGGCCAGCATTTTTCGCAACCTGAGTGTGCAGGATAATTTACGTTTGGTGATGGAGCAAACCAACGTGCCTTTTCACGAGCGTGAAGGTCGATTGCAGCATCTGCTTAAAGAATTTCGGTTGGAAACGGTGAAAAATTCTTTGGGGATTCAGGTCTCGGGGGGGGAGCGGCGGCGAACGGAGCTGGCCAGAGCGCTAGCAGCGGGCGTGCAGGGGCCAGACTTTTTGTTTTTGGATGAGCCGTTTGCAGGGGTAGACCCGATTGCAGTGTCTGAGATTCAAACGATTGTGGCAGAATTGCGCGATCGCAACATGGGCGTGCTCATTACCGACCACAACGTTCGCGAAACCCTGCAAATCATTGACCGAGCCTACATTATGAGCGAGGGCCAAATCCTGGCCTCAGGCAGTGCCACCGATCTCTCTGATAATCCTTTGGTACGGCAATATTACCTGGGCGAAGGGTTCAAGCTGTAGCGATTGGCGCCTGCTCCATTGGTGCCTCTCCATTGGCTTTATACGAAAGGTATGGCGAATAAGATAAGGCTACACATGGTCATCGACTCAGATCCCTTTTCATCTGCAAGCTGATTTTTATTGCTACAGTCATTGGGCTAGGCTGCTCGCTTGGCAAATACTTCGCAATTTTATTGCCTTGCCGCTTGCCTGCCCTTTGGCTAAAGACTTATGAGTGCTACCTCCGCCCCCACCTGGATCCAGCAGATTAAGCGATGGCTGCCGCGCATTCCCATTATGGATCGCTACATTTCGCGCGAGCTAACCTTTCCATTTTTGTTTGGGGTAGGTGCTTTTTCCTCTATTGGCGTATCTGTCGGCGCGCTCTTTGAACTCATTCGTAAGGTCAGTGAATACGGCTTGCCCTTTTCGCTGGCCTTTGAAATTTTCTTGCTGAGCCTGCCAGAATTTGTGGTGTTGGCGTTTCCGATGTCAACGCTGCTGGCGACGATGATGACCTACAGCCGCTTTTCTAGCGACAGCGAGCTGATTGCCTTGCGGGGCTGTGGTGTCAGCGTGAAGCGCATTATTATTCCAGCGGTGGTGCTGAGCCTGTTTATCACCGGGGTGAGCTTTGGCGTTAACCAGGTAGTTGCGCCCGTAAGCACGGCGCGAGCAAAGGTGTTGTTGGCGCGGGCGATCGACCAAGAAAAGCCGCCTTTTCAGGAAGGTAATATCACCTTTCAACAGCAGCAGCCCGCTGAAGATGGCTCTGGTGATGAGCTGGTGAGATTTTTCCATGCGCGCAATTTTGACGGGGAAGTGATGCGCGGGATTACCGTCGTGGACTTTTCTCAGGAAGCGGGCCAGGACGGGCTCAAGCAGATTGTGAATGCGGATGAGGCGAAGTGGGACTTTACCAAGAACCTGTGGGAGTTTACCAATGGCACTATTTACGCGGTATCGCCTAATGGTTCATTCCGGCAAATTATTCGCTTTGAAAAGCAAGACTTGCAGCTGCCCCGCACGCCTTTGGATTTGGCCAACCGTACCAAAAAAGACGAGGAAATGAATATTGCTGAGGCGAGAGAGTATCTGAAAATTCTGCGGCAAACCGGGGATGAAAAAGCGGTGCGCAAGCTAGAAGTGAGCATTCAAAACAAATACTCGGTGCCCTTTGCCTGTGTGGTGTTTGGCCTGGTGGGCTCGGCGGTGGGCATTCGGCCTCAGCGAACAGGGAAGGCGACCAGCTTTGGCATCAGCATTGTGATTATCTTTGGCTATTATCTGCTGAGTTTTATCGCGTCTGAAATGGGTGGCGCTGGGGTGATTAGTCCGTTTGTTGCAGGCTGGTTGCCGTTGAGCTTGGGGCTTGGGGCTGGCTTGGGGCTGCTGGCGAAGGTTTCGAGAGGGTAGAAGTGATTAGGGAATTAGGGAAATGAGGGTGGTGAGGAGACTTGCTAAGGTCAATTCGCCAATCCCCTACTTTCCCAATTCCCTACGTTCACATTTCTAGCTGTAAACCTGTGTCCTACTAGGAACGGGGTTGAATGCGCCAAGGACGATAGCCGGCTCGGATGCATTGGGTGAGCGCTTCGTCTACGCCGACTTCAGCGGCCTCGGCGATATCGACTACGCAGTTGCCGTAGCGCTCGGGCAAGACACTGCGACCACAGTTTTCAAGCACTTTGGTGGAGGGGCTCTCTAACAGGCTGTCGTGGATGTCGATGGTGCAGTTAGCGACTTCGATAGGGCGGCGCGATCGCTGGCAAATGAGCAAAGCGCTCGTCGAGGCTAGTCCAGTCACCTCGCTGACATCCACCACACAAGCGCCCAAATTTTCTGGCTTACGAGCGCCCGCGCAAGCTGCGATCGCATCGGCTTCTGCAATGCCTGCTTCAGTCATGCCTACCGTGCAGCCATAGTAGTCAGGGCTGGCCGCAGCGGGCGCAGCTCCGATGGTTCCGAGGCCAACGGTCAGGCTCCCGAGGGAAAGCGCGCTAAAGGCTACAGCGGCAGCCAGGGTGTGTTTTTTCACCTTGACAGGTGAGGTAGGCAAATTCATAGTCGTGAATAATTTCATTAGGAGCCTCATCAGTGCGTACGTGCGCTCAAATCTAATCTACAGTGAAAGAGTGAAGATAACGATACGTACAGCAAACGTCCGTAATTATCAGGATAGTTGCTGGTTCCATCGCTGATCTCATTACCGCTTTGGCCACGGCTTTGTTTGTAGACGTGCTGAGGGCGTGTGAGGTCCACGCTACAACAGCCGATTAAGTAGAGGATTTGATATGCATCTGAGTGAAATCACCCACCCGAACCAGTTGCATGGCCTATCGGTCACTCAGCTAGAAAAGATTGCCCAGCAGATTCGGGATAAGCATCTGCAAACCATTGCGGCGAGTGGTGGCCATTTAGGACCGGGGTTGGGTGTCGTAGAGCTGACCTTAGGGCTGTATCAAACGCTGGATTTGGATAAGGACAAAGTGGTGTGGGATGTGGGCCATCAAGCCTATCCTCACAAGCTCATTACAGGCCGCTACAAAGATTTTCATACCCTTCGTCAGCAGCACGGTGTGGCTGGGTATCTCAAGCGCTCGGAAAGCCGGTTTGACCACTTTGGCGCAGGTCACGCGTCAACCAGTATTTCAGCGGCCTTGGGCATGGCGATCGCACGCGATCTCAAAGGCGAAGACTACAAAGTTGCAGCCATTATTGGTGACGGCGCACTGACCGGTGGCATGGCCCTAGAAGCGATTAACCATGCGGGCCATTTGCCAGATACCAACTTGGTAGTGGTGCTCAACGACAATGAGATGTCGATTTCGCCCAACGTCGGTGCGATTCCGCGCTACCTCAACAAAATGCGCTTGAGCCCGCCGATGCAGTTCATCACCGATAACCTTGAAGAGCAGTTTAAGCAGCTGCCCTTTAGCGAGACGCTCACGCCTGAGTTGGGCCGATTCAAAGAAGGCGTGAAACGACTGGCGGTACCCAAAGTAGGTGCGGTGTTTGAAGAGCTGGGCTTTACCTACATGGGACCCGTCGATGGGCACAACCTCAGTGAGCTGATTACAGCTTTTAAAGAGGCGCATCACCATGGTGGACCGGTGCTGGTGCACGTGGTGACCACGAAAGGGAAAGGGTATGCGATCGCTGAGAAAGATCAGGTCAATTACCATGCTCAGTCTCCTTTTGATATTGAAACCGGTCAAAAGATTCCGGCTAACAAACCCAAACCCCCCGGCTATTCCAAAGTCTTTGCGGAAACGCTGATTACCCTGGCTGAAAAAGACCCCACGATTGTGGGCATTACCGCAGCTATGGCCACTGGCACCCGGCTCGACTTGCTTCAGGCTAAGCTGCCTAAGCAATACATCGATGTCGGCATCGCAGAGCAGCATGCTGTGACCTTAGCCGCTGGCCTAGCCTGCGAAGGCATGAAGCCTGTGCCTGTGATCTATTCCACCTTCTTACAGCGTGGCTTCGATCAAATTGTGCATGATGTGTGTATTCAAAATCTTCCCGTATTCCTCGCGCTGGACCGCGCGGGCATTGTGGGTGTCGATGGTCCGACTCACCAAGGCATGTACGACATTGCCTACCTCCGCTGTATTCCCAACCTTGTGCTGATGGCACCTAAAGATGAGGCCGAGCTTCAGCGCATGATTGTCACGGGCGTGGACTACGACGGCCCTATTGCGGTTCGCTTCCCTCGGGGCAGTGGCTATGGTGTACCGCTTATGGAGTCCGGCTGGGAAAAACTGCCCATCGGTAAAGCAGAAGTGCTGCGTCAGGGCGATGATGTGCTGCTCATTGGCTACGGCTCAATGGTGTATCCCGCCATGCAAACAGCAGAGATTTTAAGCGAACACGGTGTGGAAGCAACGGTGGTCAACGCGCGCTTTGCTAAGCCGCTAGATACCGAGCTGATGCTGCCACTCATCGAGAAAATGGGCCGTGTCGTGACGATGGAAGACGGTTGCTTGATGGGTGGCTTTGGCTCTGCTTTGGCTGAAGAACTGTTCGATCGCAAGCTCACACCGGACCTGTTGCGACTAGGCGTGCCCGATAAGCTGGTGGACCACGCCTCGCCGGATCAGTCTAAGGCTGAGCTAGGGCTGATGCCTGCACAGATGGCGGAGCGCATCCTGAAGCAGTTTGAGCTAGGCGAAAGTCAGCGCGAACTGGCTGAGCGGGTATAAAAACGCCCTGTCAACCAGTGACCTTGCAGACAGTCGCCGATTAAAAAAATAGCCGACGGGATCACCACTTCCGTCGGCTATTTTTGAGTCTGTCAGACAGCTAACCTTGTGCTCTGGCCTGTCTATACTTGGCCTGTCTATACAGAGACAGGCTATCGACTGACTTTGCGGGGCAGCTGTTTGGGTGTCTTTGGTTTGGACAAGGCGCGTGACGCTGGGGGTGATGATGGGGGTTTTGTGGGCATGAGCAGGGCAAGTGGCTGGGGCTTCCAACCCCTTTTTCTCCGGAGGCCCTGTGTTTGTGCTTTAAGTGTGTTTTTGCACCAGCGAGTGAGTTGAGTCATCGCGTTGCCCAAAGACTGACCTACAGAATCGCTGTCGCTGCTGCCTTGAGCTAAATCCATCAGAATGCAGCCCGTTCCTGCTAGTAGGCCACCTGCGCCTAGCGTGAACAAAAACAGTGCGGTTGAAACCAAGCCATCGAAAGACAGTAAAGCTCGGAGCGCTAGGGTAAATAAGCTAATGCCAAAGGTCATAAGCACTAAATGCAGGGTCAGCATTCCAATGTGGCTCCACTGATATTGGCTGCTTAGCTGTGCTCGGCGATCGCGCACCTTTTTTAAATCTACTTTGGTGGTGACCATATCCTGATCAGTGGGTGCTGGCATACCTTGTGTGGGCGCGCTCAGATTATGACCAGCAGCCATTGCCGTACCCTGTGCTAGCCGTCGATACCGTGTCTGAACCTGACGGAGCTGTTGGGATAGGTTGTTTTGTCTAATCCAAGCGCCCCCTAGCAACATTGCAGATAACAGGCTCATTAGCACCGAGTTCAAAATGAGCAAAATTAACTGATTGGTCTGTTCAATACTCATAACATCGGCTCAATATAGGGCTACACAAAAACAGATATAGTTCAAATGTACTAAAAACGAAGCGCGAGTTCAAGCGTCGCTTTAAAATCAGTTATTTCAGGAAAGAAGATGCCCCAGAAGGCTTGGAGGGTTTAGAAGGCAAAGAGCACAGAGATAAAGGAGCCGTAACACTTTGCGTTTAGCGCACTTTGCATTTAGCGACCACAAAGTGTTTTGATCAAAGACGTGATTTGATTAAGAAGAGTCATTGAACAAATCTATTTGCTCGATGCTGCCTCACTTGGTTTAGAACAGAGACTGCACTCCCTATGCCCACTCCTTCAAAGCCATCCCGTATCTCTCTGTTTTTTGCGATTGGTATTGGGCTTAGTTTGCTAGCGGCTGCGCTAAAAGCGGTCGTGAGCTGGCTTGCGGAGGTCTACCTTTACTCCGTGCCCTGGGTGGGCGGATTTTTGAGAAGTATTGAGCTTTCTGAGATTTCTAATCTGTTAGCGTTTGCGATTCTGGGTGCTGGACTGGGTGCGGCAACCGTGTACTTGCCCCGGCGGTGGAATCATCGGGCCAAGCTAGCCTTTTTTGCGTTTCTGAGCCCGTTTGTGTTTAGCGCTAGCTATATGATGCAACAGCATTTGTGGATTCAGCGGGTGGCTACCCGTGCTGAGATCTCTTACCGAGATGCCAGGGATATCACCAATGATTTTCTGAAGCGAGAATCTGGCAGTGCTGGTTTCTTTGGCTTTTTCCCGTTTAGCACGCAGCTGGCTGATCTCCCGACCCGTCGGAAAGATTTAGAGGCTGCGCGTGCGGTCAACCCTGGGCAGCTCCTGAAAAAAGAGCTAGAGAGCTACAACGATCCGCGTGCTGATATGGCCGCTTACATTTTTTCTCGGGTGGGCTGGGTGGTGCGCTTTATGTATATAACCATCGCGATATTAACGGGGCTAATTTATTACTTTAAGGGGCATGACTGGGCGGAAATGAGACGTCAGGCAGTTGCTGCACCGCCTCCGGGCAGCCCGCCTCAACCCAGAGCAAAGCGTAAGATTTAATGTGAGAAGTGCTACGCTTCTAAGCCTTTATCTATTGCGAAACGATGACGGCACTCTCTTTGTCAGTGATTATTTTGGCCGGTGGCTTAAGCCAGCGTATGGGCTATGACAAAGCTCTGTTACCTATGCCAGACGGTCGGCCTCTGCTCTGCCACACCGTGCAGATAGCGCTGGGTCTCACACCGCATGTTGTTTTGGTTACGCCTTGGAGCGAACGCTATCGCGCAGTCCTCGCGCCGTGGGTGACGTCAGCTTCTAGCCGTCAATCAAACATTCAGTTCGTGCAAGAGTCGCTGTCTCCTTCTACACAGGGACCGCCTACACAGGGACCGCTGAGTGGATTTGTTCAAGGGTGGACTCAGGTCTCATCGGATTGGTGCTTGCTTTTGGCCTGTGACTTGCCCTGCTTGCAGCAGGCTGTTTTGCAGCAGTGGTGGTGTGAGATCGTGAGTTCTGTCGAAAAATCTGTTGGAATCTTGGGAGGGGCGATCGCACCGTCTTTCCCAATGGCCTCCCTGGTCCCCAGAGATTCAAAACAGAGGTTGGCTAGCCCCAAAAACGACCACTCCCTTTCAGCCGAAAGCTGTCGCCAACGCAAGCGATGGGAGCCGCTGTGTGGCTTTTATCATCGCCGTTGCCTACCTAGCTTGAACCGATACTGTGCTGACGGTGGGCGCTCATTTCAGGGGTGGCTTACGAACATTTCTGTGATGCCCTATCACAAGGTTCCTGAGTCGATGTTGTTGAACTGCAATACCCCTGAAGACTGGGCGCGGATGCAGCGCCTGCTTTAGAGCGTAGGGCCGTAGTACGGAGTCGGCTCAGTCGGGCCTTGTGGTCTCAACATGAGGAGATAAGAACTGGGAGAATTAAGACAAAGCAGGCCCAATAGAAGATAAATGAGACCTCACAGGCTAGATAAGAAAAATGTTGCAAAGTATGAGTTTTCGTATCGTAGCGATGGCTAAATTGGTCCGATTGTATGACTTGAGAAGGCTTTGATAGCTTCTAAAGCCTTGAAAAACCTGCCTTTCTTAAAATATTAAGCTGTGTAATGATTTCCTCAGACTTCTCCGGTTGGAGGACCGGGCTCCTCTATGATTGGAAAATATTATTGCAGCTGTTTACTACAAGTGTTGGAGATTCAAGCGTGGCTCTTCCGTTATTGAATTACCCCCCAAAAAGCCAGAATGCGCGGGTTGAGGGTTATACAGTCCAGGGCGACGACCAGCCCAGAATTTATAGTGCTGAGGCTCTCCTTGAGTACAGCGAAATGACTGAGCTGATCGATGCAGCTTACCGTCAAATTTTCTTCCACTGCTTCGCCGCAGACCGTGAGGTTTTCCTCGAATCTCAGCTACGCAACAACCAAATCACCGTGCGTGACTTCATCCGTGGGCTGCTGCTCTCTGAGACTTATCTCAAAAGCTTTTACGAGAAAAATAGCAACTATCGTTTTGTAGAGCAGTGCATTCAGCGCGTGCTGGGTCGCGATCCTTACAACGAGCGTGAGAAAATCGCTTGGTCTATTAAGATTGCCACTAAGGGCGTTCAAGGTTTTGTCGATGAGCTTCTAGATAGCGACGAGTACGTCGAAAACTTCGGTTACGATATCGTGCCTTATCAGCGTCGTCGCATCTTGCCTGGTCGCGAAATTGGTCAGCGCCCAGTTAATATCAAGTCACCTCGTTACAACGAGTATTACCGTGGCATTCTGGGCTTCCCTCAAATTATTTGGCAGGACGAAGTCCGTGGCTTCAAGCCTCAAGAGAAGAAGGCCACTGCGGGCAACCCTGCGCTTTATCTCGATATGGCCCGTGGCGTCAATGCACGTCCTGCGGCAACGCCTCGCGTGAACACTGCAACCATTAACATTGGCGCATCGGTTCCTTATCGCAAGCTAGATGTTCCTTCTGTTGGTCCTGATAGCTCTGATAGCTAACGCCAGCAAGTTAAGACGACTAATTTGTTCTTTCCTCAAAAGGTTATCTGCCGGAGTGGTTTATTCCACTTCGGCTTTTTTTGTCTGTTCGTTCAGGGCTGCGTGAGTAATGGACTTTCTTCGCTTCAGCCTTGATTTGAGTTGACGCAGGTCAACGCTGAAGCGAACGCACTCGATTCAACAGCTTTACTATCCGTTCTGGCAACGGCGCTTCCCCAACAATTTTGGTTTGGGTAATGGGATGTAACAGCGTGAGCCGAAACGCATGCAGTGCTTGCCCGCCGAGTTTCACGCCAGCGGACTTCGCCGAGCCATAGTCTGGATCACCCACAATGGGCAGTCCCATAAATGTGCTATGGACTCTAATTTGATGGGTTCGTCCGGTTTCTAGTTGAAACTGCATGAGCGTGTAGTTGCCTAATCGCTCTACGACTTTCCAATGCGTAATGGCAACCCGTCCGCCTTGTTCAACCGGCAGAATAGCCATTTTTTTCCGGTGCTTGGGATGTCTCCCAATGGGTTGATTAACAGTGCCTTGTTCGGTCTTGGGGGCGCTGTTGACGAGGCCCAAATACTCGCGCCGTGCTGTTTTTTCCTGAATTTGACGTTGTAGGCTGTGCAGTGCGCTCTCAGTTTTGGCAACGACCATGACGCCCGTTGTGTTTTTATCGAGCCGATGAACAATCCCTGGCCGTTGTACACCACCAACGCCTGTGAGCTGGTGTCCACAGTGAAACAAGAGCGCATGAACCAGCGTTCCAGTGTCATGCCCTGGCGCGGGATGTACTACCATTCCTGCGGCCTTGTTAATCATCAGGAGCTGGTCGTCCTCATACAAAATATCGAGCGGGATATCTTCGGGGATGAGGGCGTAGGGCGTGACGGCTGGGATATTGACTTGGATGCGATCGCCCTCGGCAACCAGGGCTTTTTTGCGATCGCAAACCTGCCCATTTATCTGGACAGCGCCCTGCTCAATCAGCTGCTGCAATCGGTTTCGAGACAGATCTTCAACCTGCCCTGCTAGCCAGCGATCTAAGCGTGTTGGTTTCCCGTCGGTAACGATTTTGATAAGAGTTGAGGCAGATGTCTCGGGGACTGATGGCGTACTCAAACGACTTTTCTCTGGCGTGTCTTCTTTGGCGTGTCTTCTTTGGCATGCTTACTCTAAAGGTAAGTGCTGCAAAGGTAAGTGCTGCCCTATCTATTCTAAGGATGACACGTCTCTAAGGATTAAGGATGACACGTTTGTGATGACACATCGTCAGCAGTAACTGGGCACTGTTCTATCCCTTAAGTTTTTTCTCTATTCCTTGAGTCTTCTCCCAATGCTCACTGTGTACAGGCGAGGCTGATGCGAGGTGAGATCTCAGGTCAACGACCTTTCCGATAACGGCGATCGCAGGTGCTTTGAAGTCACAGGCGGCTACTTTTTCGACAATGCTCTCCAAGGTTCCAACCAGTTCTTCTTGCTCTGGTCGAGTGCCCCATCTGACGAGGGCAACAGGCGTTTTGGGTGACAGCCCTGCCGTGGTGAGTGCGCGTGTGATAGTCGGTAAGTTGTGTACACCCATGTACACAACAATCGTTTCAGAGGCTTGTGCTATCGCCTGCCAGTTGACCCTAGGTCGATATTTCCCTGCTGACTCATGTCCGGTAACGAACGTGACCGAAGAGCTGTAGCCACGATGCGTCACGGGAATGCCCGCGTAAGCTGGTGCCGCAATCCCTGCGGTGATACCTGGAACCACTTCTACAGCGATGCCCGCGTCCATCAGGTCTTTCATTTCCTCACCGCCCCGACCAAAGACAAAAGGGTCTCCCCCCTTTAGCCTGACCACGACAGCGTGTTCATGGACCTTATCCATCAATAGCTGCGTGATTTCGGCTTGCGACATAGAATGACGGCTGCGTCGCTTACCCGCATGAATGCGCTCGGCAAGAGGGTTCATCAGCTGCAAGATAGGCTCGCTGACCAACGCGTCAAAAATGACGACATCGGCACATTCAATCAGTGTTTTAGCTTTGACAGTCAGTAGGCCTGGGTCCCCCGGACCTGAGCCCACCAAATACACTTTGCCCAATCGCTTTGGTTCCTTGGCAAGTGCGGTGCTACTAGAATTTTGAGCCGTTTGAGAGTTAGAGGGCATAACGCAAGTGAAGGGACTCTGGATAAAAACAGCCCTTATAAAATTACAGCTTAAACCGTTGGAAAAATGCGAGGGTCGGTGACTAGATTCTTTGTATTCAACCAAAAGCCTCTGTCTCTATTTGCCGCATAGGCTACAGATATGGGGCTTGTCACATTTTGTTTAGGGTTGCTGTTTAGGATTGCTCTAAACGTTGCTGTGCCGTGAGGTCAGTGGTTAGCTCAGCGGTCAGTTCAGTTGTCAGTTCGATGGCTAAGCGGGCAATTTCATCGGTTGCGCCCAGCGTAGGGAGTAGGCGAAAGCTAACTTTAGGAAATCGTTCTGCCAGCTCTTCAGTTCGATGGGCGA
Source organism: Cyanobacteria bacterium J06634_5 (assembly GCA_039820525.1). Taxonomy (GTDB): domain Bacteria; phylum Cyanobacteriota; class Cyanobacteriia; order Phormidesmidales; family Phormidesmidaceae; genus Phormidesmis. The sequence goes on along the minus strand of JBCBPY010000002.1, from coordinate 365,955 downwards.
TCGCATCGGTAATGCCGCCTGCAAACAAAAAGTAAGGCAAAATCGTGAGCCGCTGAGCGCCCTTTTGCATCAATTCAATGACCTGCGTTTCAATATCGGGGGGCACAGCCCAATAGGCCACCGCTGTATCGAGCGTTTTGGCGAGCTGCGCAATGGCTTTGTTCCCTTTTGGCCTACGGCTACCATGTGCGATTAGCAATGAGCCTTCTGAAGCAGGGACAGCCGCTAAGCGCTCAGCTAGGACTGCTGTAATTTTTGCATGGCTACCCAAATGTGGGCACAGGGTGAGTTCAATAGCGCCTTTAAGTTGTGCCTTGGCTGTTGCCACTTCCTCTGGGATGTCCTCCATGACATGCACGCCCGACATCAAGAACACAGGCAAAAGCTTCAATTCGCGTACCCCAACCGCGATCAGCCGCTGACCAAATTCATAAATCTGCTCACTCAAGGGAAGAGGCGAGAGCTCTAAGCAGGCTGTGCCAACAATCACCTTTGAGCTGACAGGCTGTGCGATCTCCAAACGGGGCCGAGTCAGCAGCGCTGATGGTTCAGCAGCCTCTACTAAAAAGTTACGATCCGAGAGATTATCGCCGCTTGAGAGGCTATTGCCCCGCTCTCTATCAGTGTAGGCTTCGGTATACCCTTGAGCTGGCGCAGACTCACCGTCGAAAAGGGACCGCTGTTCGCGTCTATCATGATCGCGCCTATCAATAGAAACCCTGTGCGATGTGGTAGCCACATCCCCCGCGACAGATGGCTGAAACTCAGCTTCTAGCTGCTTACGCACCAAGTCTGCTAGCCGGTTCATCGCCTCTTGCGGGCGCATGTCACGACTACCATGTGAAATTAATAAATAAGCAGTTGAAGCGACCACGGGTTTCAAAAGATACCTCTACGTAAGAATGGTAAAAGACATCACTCAGGTTGGTCGTAAACCTTAGTGATCGCTTAATAAGCTATTTTCATTATTGAATATTTATTAGGTAAAGTGCTGTATCGGAAGTAGCAGTCTGTCGCCTAATCTGGTGGCTAAAGCGTTATATAACGCTGACATTCGTCAGTGCGTTGGGTGAAAAAATGCCTGCGCAATCAGCTGATGTGTGGGCTGATATGTGCAGGGGGGTCGGTTCAATTCATTCCGCAGAGGAAAAAATGTGATTCCCCAAACTTGGATAAAAAACGGTGGTATACTAAGTATCCGAGTCGACGTGGCGAGCGTGGCCAAGTGGTTAAGGCAGTGGATTGTGATTCCACCATTCGCGGGTTCAAGTCCCGTCGTTCGCCCTCTCTAAAGCTCCGTTGAGTGTGAAATCACTCAACGGAGCTTTGCTTTTTGTCAGCATTATTTTTCGCGAACTCTCACCAGGCTACTGAGCAGTCTGTTGAACGGCCTGAGCCCACCAAGCCAACGCGTAGGGCACAGGTTCAGTTGTGTTGGCGAGGGGATTTTGAACGACCCTGAGCTTGTATTCTCCATCGGCAGGAACCGGAATGAAGATATGCTCCAAGCTGTCTTCGCGGCTGACCGATGACCATACGCTTTGACTCACATCTTCAGCCTCAGCGGGCATTAGATACAGATCTAAGTTGCTCAGTGCTTTGCCGCTAAAGTCCTCTCCAATATCAAAATAGTCATCACTAGAGTTTAGCTCTACTTTCCTTTCCCAGGAGAGCGTTGCGTTAACATAGCTCCCGCCTTTTAAGGGCTGGGTAAAAACGTACTCTTGCGTGGTGTTCTCGGGCGCTAGGCTGTCGTAACTCCAGCCAACGGTGGGTACCTCTCCGGGAGACCACTGTCCGCCCGCGAGCTGTTCGTAGGCTCTGAACGCGTTGAGGTGACCTGTGCCTAGCTCGGCATGAAGTGGAATACTTTGGTCCGTGTAAGCATCAGATTCTGTCCAGTCTCGGCCGCGTTTGTCTACCAAGGTACGGCTCATCCCTAGTAAGGCACCATCTCCGGAATCTTGGACTTTATCAGCGGCGTTAAGAATGACCGATTTCATCACCAGTGGTTCTCTCGAACTTAGGCTCCAGTTTTCCACGCCTGCTCTAAATTGGCGATCGCCAAACTCTTGTAAAAGTGCCACTGTCGCGACAACATGAGGAGCTGCAAAGCTTGTTCCGCTGCTGGTGGTGCGACTGCCGTTGGGTTCAAACATTTCGATGTCGCTCCCTGGCGCTACTAGGCTAATAGAGCGACGGTCGCCTGCGTTGGATTCAGGTTCGCTGTTGGGGTCTGTGCGTCTAGGTTCGCTGCTTAAGTTAGCGCTATCTACCCGGACAAATCTGCCGTCTATGCGGGTAGAGTAGGCCACATTGATTCCGTTAAAGTTATCCGTCGGAATGGGGATACCCCCTTGCCCCTGGTTGCCAGCGACCACGTACAGCAGCTTATGAACGCGAGAAGACCAGTCAATGCACTGGGTTAGCAGGGCATTGCCATCTAGCGTGGCGTCGGTTCTTTCATCACGGCTTAGGGGCTCACCAAAGCTAAAGTTTGTGGCGCGAACATCGCCGCTATTTTGTAAGGCAATGTGCTGTGAGGCAAGGCATTCTTCTTGTTGGCCCGTAAATTCTGTCAGGGTGCCAATCGCCGCAGAATACAGAAAGGCGTTTGGCGCAACGCCTCTGTTGATCTTATCTTGGCTGACCATGACGCTGGCTACGTTAGAGGCATGGGCATCAACGGACTCGTCGGCGATCGCAGGTCCGTCTAGCTCAAAAATTCTACCGACTCGGACAACCGCGTTGGGGGGCGAAATTTTATCGATGCCAAACTGACCTGGACGGCCAATTTCCACCTGCCCAATTGCGATTTTGCGTCCGGTGAGGTTGTAGGGGGCTGCTTGCAGTCTGCGGGCATCAATCCCATCTTCACTGACCGAAATAGAGAGTGCTAGAGCGGGCACTCCGACCGCTAATGCACCCATGCTTAGGCCCAAACTACTCAGCTTTAAGGGCAGCCGTGTCGCAGAAGTATTCGCAGCGCTTTTTAAAGAGGTCAGCCTGCGGGTCTCGGCCAAAAACCGGTTTAAAGAAACGCTCAGTCTGCCCATGAGGTGCGCCATTTAGTGACAATAGTAAATGAAGATAACAGAGCAACTTTAGCTTAATTATCCACAGGATGTCGCAACCCGTTGCCATCTTGGAACACTGGCGTGGAAACACCACCGGCTTAATGACATTTCCAAAGCCATCATTTCGTGAGATTTGATGTATTGTCAGGAGAAATATTTTGTTACAATAGTTACACTATATAGATCTTTTTCTATAGAAAACGTTTGATACCGCTCCACCTATATTGCGAGGTCGTTTCCCTATGGCAAATACCAAGTCCGATAAGTCTGTTGTCATTTCTCCTTCGATTTTGTCTGCTGATTTTGGTCGCCTAGGTGAAGAAATCCGCGCCGTAGATAAAGCGGGTGCTGACTGGATTCATATCGATGTTATGGATGGCCGATTCGTCCCTAACATTACGATCGGTCCGATGATTGTACATGCTGTGCGTCCCCATACAGACAAGCCCCTGGATGTTCACTTGATGATCGTAGAGCCCGAAAAATATGTTGAAGACTTTGCTAAGGCAGGCGCTGACATTATTTCTGTGCACTGTGAGCACAACGCTTCACCGCATTTGCACCGCACGCTTGGCCAAATCAAAGAGCTAGGTAAGCAGGCTGGTGTTGTCCTCAACCCTGGCACCAGCTTAGATATGATTGAGTACTGCCTGGAGCTGTGCGACCTGATTCTCATCATGAGTGTGAATCCTGGTTTTGGCGGTCAAAGTTTTATCCCAGGCGTTGTTCCTAAAATCCAAAAGCTCCGAGCAATGTGCGATGAGCGTGGTCTTGACCCTTGGATTGAGGTGGATGGCGGACTCAAGTCTCACAACACTTGGCAGGTTCTAGATGCGGGTGCGAATGCTATAGTAGCGGGCTCTGCTGTGTTTAAAGCTGATGACTATGCAACGGCTATTCGCGACATTCGAAATAGTAAGCGTCCTGAGCTTGCTGCCGTTTAAGTACTTAATGAGGACTTGAGCCCGATGACCAAATGAGAAAAACACCCTGGGTTGAAAGACCCAGGGTGTTTTTTATGGCAGCTCACTTGAGTCAAGCTGTCTCTATTCAATCCGTATCTCAATCCGTATCTAGCGATCAGAATTCGGGCACTCTGATAGTTGTAAGCCTGCTTACCAGGGTAAATGCTGTGACCTGTTGGTCGTGGTTTGCTCGGAATAGCACATTCAACCGTGACTGCCACCTTATGCCGTCTATAGAAGAGAGAGTTGACAAAATATTTGCAACCCGTCAAATTACGCGAACTGACCAGACATTTTTGATGTCAGTGTTTGCCAGCGGCAAAATTAGTTCTGCTGATGAAGCGCTTATCAACAAAATCTACGAAGCCCTGAGTGCGGGTCGTTTGAAAGTGGTTGAATAGTGGGCTAGTTAAGCGGCATCAAGCGAGCCGTTCGTGAGGGGTCATCCTGTAAGGTTTGATAAGGTATGACCATAAAAATATGTCCTGTTTTTATGCGTGCTGCTCAAGCACCTAAAACAGGACATATTCGTGTTTTAAATAAATAAAAAAGCCCATGACGAGGATTGAACTCGTGACCTCACCCTTACCAAGGGTGTGCTCTACCACTGAGCCACATGGGCATGGGAAGTTGCGCGTAGATGGATGGGCCAGGCTGGATTCGAACCAGCGTAAGCATAGCTAGTGGATTTACAGTCCACCCCCATTAACCACTCGGGCACTGACCCGCAACCACCTACGGCTTATAAAATGTAGCATACGATGCGTACCGGTGGGCATCGTTTTTTGCACGGAATCTCGCCGCACAAACGTGCTGAATTGTGCTGAGCATCAGTGCTCAAAACCAGCCTTCAAAAACAAACCTGAGACGGATGCTCGACGCCAGGACGTTTCTTTACTGTAGACAAATGGCCGAGCCAGTTTAGGGGGGCTTTTATGCCGTCTGCTTTTGATATTGAGACTGCTTTTACCCGTCTGCAAGATGTGATGAAGAGGTATCCTCGTGCGGCAATGTTTCAATTGGCAGAAGACGGGTATACGTCTGTTTTTGAGCAGCTGATTGCCTGCATTATTTCGATTCGTACCTACGATGAAGTGAGCCTGCCTGTTTCACGGCAGCTTTTTAAGACTGCGAACACGCCTCAAGCAATGAGCCAGCTATCTGTTGAGGAGATTGAGCGGTTGATTGCTAGAAGTACCTATGCTGAGCGAAAGGCGGGGCAGATTTTGGCGATCGCACAAAACATCGTCAGCAACTGCAACGGCGAGCTGCCTTGCGAAGAAGCTGTTTTGCTCGGCTTCAAAGGCGTTGGTCCCAAATGTGCTCATCTTGCCCTCGGTATTGCCTGTCAGCAGCCATATATCAGCGTAGATGTACATGTGCACCGGGTTATGAACCGCTGGGGCTACGTCGAGACGAAGACCCCTGAGAAAACGACTAGGGCACTAGCGGTAAAACTGCCCAAAGCGTACTGGATTGATACGAACCGGTTGCTGATGCCGTTTGGTAAGCATATTTGTAAGGGACGCTTTCCGTCGTGCGATCGCTGCCCGCTTGCAGACATTTGTCCTAGATTGACGCTCTAGGCGCTCTGGTCTCTGGTCGCTCTGGTCTCTTTTTGCTCTGGTCGCTTTGCCTTTAAACCCAAAAAAAGCAGGGCCGGAGCCCTGCTAAGTCGTCGAAATTATGAAAACGGATCAAGCGTGAATGACGTGGACTTTCATAGACAGGTTCTCTTCCTAGCCCAGTGCCGCTGCACCGCCCACAACTTCCAGAATTTCCTGGGTAATCGCCGCCTGACGTGCCTTGTTATAAGAGAGCGTGAGGGACTTCATCAGCTCCTTAGCATTTTCACTCGCGCTGTTCATAGCGGTCATTCGTGAGGCTAACTCACTGGCCGCAGACTCTTGCATGGCTCTCAAAATTTGATTGTTGAGATACAGGGGCAACAGTGCATCGAGAATTTGAGCCGGATTTTGCTCAAAGAGCATGTCCTTTGGAAACTCACTGACAGCAACATCAGGGGCATCTTCACGTTCTACGGCTAGGCGACCATCGCGGCTAGTGAGCCGGAAAATCTCATCGTCTTGAGCTTCTAAACCCTGTGGATCTAGAGGTAGCAAGGTTTGCGTCACAGGTTTGTTGGAGACCAGTGAGAGAAACTTGGTATAAACCAGCTCAACTCTGTCTACCGATTCTGAGAGGAATAGGGAGAGCAGTTCGTCGGAGATAGTAGACGCTTCGTCCGCCGTCGGAATTTGCTCTAGGCCCATGTAGCTGGCCGCAATGGGTTCGCTACGACGCTCAAAGTACTGAATGGCTTTACGGCCAACCAATACATAGGTGTAATCAAGACCTTCTGCCTTGAGTTCTTTGGCCCGAATCTCGGCGCGGCGGATGACGTTAGTGTTGTAGCCACCACACAGACCACGGTCAGCAGATACAACCAACAGGGCAACCTTCTCAGCATCACGCTGTTGCAACAGCGGCAAGTCAGAGAGGTTTTCAAACTTAAGGCGACTCTGCAAACCGTAGAGCACCTGCGCCAAGCGGTCCGCGAAAGGACGGGTTGCATTCACCTGCGCTTGGGCGCGGCGGACTTTAGCAGCGGCCACAAGGCGCATTGCTTCGGTGATTTTGCGTGTGTTTTTGACCGACTTAATGCGATCACGAATCAGTTTTAAATTAGCCATAGTTGTTTTTCATCAGCTCGCTTGCTCTCTATCAAAGTGTTGAACAAGAGTGTTGAACACGGGACAGCCTAAGCCAGCGAGCCAACAACGTCTCCTTACGCTGCCAAGAATGCCTGCTTGCTCTCGTCAATTGCTTCCTCTAGAAGCTTAATTGCTTCATCCGTTAGCTTTTGAGTGTTGTTGATTTCGTCAACAAATGCCTTTTTGCTGGTGTTAACGTAAGCAATTAGCTCACTGACGTAGTCAGCGACTTTCTCAACTGGAATCTCGTCGAGTTTTCCGTTAATGCCGGCGTAGATAACCGCAACCTGCTCAGCCAAGGAGCGAGGAGAGTACTGCTTTTGCTTGAGAATTTCACGCAGACGTTGGCCGCGGGCCAGCTGAGCCTGTGTGGCAGGGTCAAGGTCGGAAGCAAATTGAGCAAAGGCTTGTAGCTCGTCAAACTGAGCCAGCTCTAGCTTTACCTTACCAGCTACTTTCTTGATGGCTTTTGTTTGCGCCGCAGATCCCACACGGGAGACTGAGATACCTGCGTTAATCGCAGGGCGCAAGCCAGAGTTAAACAGGTCAGAAGAGAGGAAGATTTGGCCGTCGGTAATCGAAATTACGTTGGTTGGAATGTAGGCCGAAACGTCGCCCGCTTGCGTCTCAATAATGGGCAGTGCTGTCATGCTGCCTTCACCCAGTTCAGGGCTGAGCTTCGCAGCCCGCTCAAGCAAACGTGAGTGGAGATAGAACACGTCGCCAGGATAGGCTTCACGACCGGGTGGACGCTTGAGCAGCAAGGACATTTGACGGTAAGCCTGGGCTTGCTTGGTCAAGTCATCGTAAATAACCAAGGTCGCTTTGCCTTTGTACATAAAGTACTCAGCAATCGTGGCACCTGTGTAGGGCGCCAAGTACTGAAGGGCCGCAGGATCGTTCGCGTTGGCTGCAACGACAACGGTGTAGTCCAGCGCGCCGCGCTCTTCAAGGACGCCGATTACCTGGGCGACTGAAGAGGCTTTTTGGCCGATGGCAACATAGACACAAACAACGTCTTGACCCGCCTGGTTAAGGATGGTGTCAATTGCGATCGCAGTTTTACCCGTTTGGCGGTCACCAATAATAAGTTCGCGCTGACCACGGCCAACCGGAATCATAGCGTCAATCGCCGTAATCCCTGTTTGCAAAGGCTCGTATACAGACTTACGACCAATAATGCCAGGGGCAGGAGACTCAATTAAGCGCTCTTCGGTCGTATTGATATCACCCTTACCATCGACGGGCTTACCGAGGGTGTTGACCACGCGGCCTAGCATCGCATCGCCAACCGGTATGGACGCAATTTTACCGGTAGATTTTACCGTACCGCCTTCTAAAATCTGACGGCCAGTACCCATGAGTACCGCACCGACGTTGTCTTCTTCGAGGTTGAGGGCGATGCCCGCAGTGCCGTCTTCGAATTCCAACAGTTCACCAGCCATGGTGTTATCTAGGCCGTAGATGCGGGCAATCCCATCACCTACTTGCAGAACTGTGCCGACACTGTCGGCCTTGACGTTCTGGTCGTACTGTTCAATCTGCTTCTGAATAATGCTGCTAATTTCGTCCGGTCTGATGCTAACCATTAGGAGTCGCTCTACTAACTACCGATATAAACTACAAAAACTTTTATGCGATTGGGCTGCCGAAACCCAGCTTTGTACAGGGGCTCACTGTATAAGGGCCATAAGATAACGGGCCATAAAAGCCCTCCTTACAACCTGCCCTTGTTTCTTATGAGACGCCTAGCTGCAATCCAATGCGACGAAGCTGTCCGCGAACGCTGGCATCCAACACCTGTGAGCCAATTTGGATAATGACGCCACCGATAAGATCCGCATCAACGCGAGACGCTAGCTCAACAGAGTTGGCCTTTGTCATGCTTTGCACTTTCTGGCGGACCGTCTCTTTCTGCTCATCGTTCAGCTCAACTGCCGAAATAACCTCAGCGAGTACGGTTTGCTTCATCTCTCGCACGAGTGCTTGAAACTGCTGCAAAATAGGCTCTATTAAATAAATGCGACCCCTATCGACCAACAGCAGAAGGAAGTTCTTCATCTGTGGGTTAGCGTCATCGCCCAGGACCTGATTGACCACGCCGCGCTTAGCCTCGGCAGCAGCAACAGGATTGGCAAAAAACGCGGATAAATCTTGCGATTCTTTCAACAAAGACAGTAGGTCAGCTGCGGTTTGACTAATCTGATCGACGCAGTCATTTGACTTCGCAACAGACAGCAGTGCTTGAGCGTAAGGAGCAGCAACCTCCGAAGTAGCAATACTCATGGTGTTTCTCCTAACTTCCTAGCTGTGCAATGCTTTGATCAACCAGTTTTGCCTGAGTCTCCTCATTGAGGACATTAGGCAAGCGTGACCGTACTTTTTCCAAAGCCATAGCAGAGACTCGCTGACGCAACTCCTGCATTACTTTGTCTTGCTGAGAGGTTAAATCCTGCGCAGCCGATGCCTTGAGTCGCTCAATGTCTTTTTCTGACTGGGCGAGAACTGCCTGACGAGCGCTTTCAGCATTCTTCTGAGCTTCGGCTTTAATTCGCTCAGCTTCTTTTTTGGCCAATTGCAACTTCTGTTGTTGTTCGGCTAAAGAAGACGATGCTTGCTTTTGACGGGCTTCAGCATCTTTGATAGCCTTCTCAATTTTCTCGCGGCGTTCTGTGAGCTTTGTGCCCAAAAAACCGCGTCCAAAGTAGAAAAGGACACCAATAATAATGACTAGGTTGATGAGGTTGGTTTCGAGGATGTCGAAATTTAGCCCAAACCCTTTCGTTTCAGAGGCCAGCAGCCCCAACGCTTCCGTTAACACTTTCGATACCTATACTGCTTCGTCTCTTTTTTTGTCTGTCTTGTCCGCTTTTGCAAGCGGCCTCTTAAGCAGCTGAACCGAGCAGCTTGCCCAAAATTTGATCGCTCAAAGAATCGACCTTCTGTTCCAGCTGGGACAAAGCCGCTGCCTTCTGTTCGTCTAATTCTTTTTGTGCCGCTTCTCGTTGAGCGGTCGCTTCTTGCTGAGCCGCAGCTTGGTTCGTACTCGCGATTTGTTGAGCTTCGGCCTGCGCCGCCTCAATCACATTTCGAGCTTCACGACGCGTGTCAGCTAAAGACTGTTCGTATTCGTCGGCCAGCTTTTCGGCCTTGGCCAAACGCTCTCGTGCATTGCCCTTGGCTTGGCGAACATAGGCATCGCGCTCGTCGATGGCTTGCCCCAAAGGCTTGTAAAAAATGGCGTTGAGTACCGCCATCAAAATCAAAAACTGAATGGCCATCAAAGGTAGCGTGGCATCTAGGTCAAATAACCCACCCGCTTCTTCGACCGCTTCAACAGCTAGTAATGTCAGTCCCGTCCACATGGTTTTTCTCTTAATCTCGCTGATCGTTAAACAGCCAATCTTTTAAATCTTTTAAAACGCCGATTAACTTCGGGGCTTTGTTTCGAAGAACGTAGAGGGTAGGGTTTGCCTTTTGGTTTACCCGCTGGCCTCTACGTTCAAGCCCCTTCATTGTAAGGAGCCTATTCGTAAGACTTATGCGAAGGGGTTAGCGAACAAGAGAACGAGGGCAACCACAAGACCGTAGATGGTTAGGGCTTCCATAAATGCCAAGCTGAGGAGCAAGGTGCCGCGAATTTTGCCTTCAGCTTCAGGCTGACGAGCAATACCTTCTACAGCTTGACCTGCCGCATTACCCTGACCAATACCAGGGCCGATAGCCGCTAGACCAACAGCCAAAGCAGCCGCGATAACAGATGCGCTAGCAATAGTAGGATTCATGATGTTCTTCCTTGTGATGTTTAGAGTTGTCGTATGAAAGCCTTTTATTATTCCGGGGTTAGCTGCTAAGGGTAACCTTCTCAGCTGACCCTGGTTTTAACGCAGAGGCCAAACAAGAGTGAGATTAATGAGAGTCTCTATCTCTCAAGAAAACCTAAAAGGACTTCAGGTTTTGACGGGTGCTAGCGAAGATACCAACCTAAGCTATTTCCCATGACTACTAAAGGGCTCCTGAGCGATAGTTGCTTAAGAGCCCTTCAAAACTGTCTTCATCAGTGCCCTTCCATCGCTTCGCCAATATAGGCAGCAGCTAAGGTCGCGAAAATAAGTGCCTGAATTGCGCTGGTAAATAAGCCCAGAACCATTACAGGTAAGGGGACAAACAAAGGCACCAGCAGCACCAATACTGCAACCACGAGCTCGTCTGCCAATATGTTTCCGAAAAGTCGGAAGCTGAGGGAGAGAGGCTTGGTGAAATCTTCAAGAATGTTGATAGGGAGCAAGATAGGCGTAGGCTCAATGTACTTTGCGAAGTAGCCGAGGCCGCGCTTGCGAAAGCCTGCATAAAAGTAGGCCAGTGAGGTCAACAGTGCCAAAGCAACTGTTGTGTTGATGTCGTTAGTCGGGGCCGCTAGCTCACCACCAGGGATATGGATAAGTTTCCAAGGAATGAGAGCACCGGACCAGTTAGAGACAAAAATGAATAGGAAGAGAGTGCCGACGAAAGGGACCCACGGGCGATACTCCTTTTCCCCAATTTGGTCTTTGGCCAGATCACGAATGAAGTCTAAGGCATACTCCATAAAGTTCTGTAGGCCAGAGGGAATGCGCTCTACCTTGCGAGTCGCGAGGAAGGCAACGCCAATCAGCAGGGCAGAAACAAACCAGGTCACGAGAAAGACCTGGCCGTGGAGTTTCAAACCGCCGATGTGCCAATAGTAGTGCTGACCCACTTCTAGCTTGGCTAGTAGCGAAGGCCCTATAAAAGGGGTGGTGAAGTGCAAGGTATTTAGCATCGCCGTTTAAATCTCTTCTTCTGTCTAAATTTCTTTTTACGTATCTGCGCTAGAGCGACTAAGCGCGCTAACTTTACCGAATTGTTAATAGGCAGCCAGCAGCGCGTGCTAACTAAACCTATGCCCAACGATCATGGCCTAGCGGGTCTCAATGAGAGCGCCTGACTGATGATCCTTTTACCAGGCTTGTTTGAGCTGACGGGGCGTTGACTTTGCTGCTCTAAGCCGCTTCTTTGGGAGGCAAAATAGATGTCCAAAGTACAAAAGCAATCAGTGATGCTTTATAGGTTAAGAATCCTAAGAAAACAGGTAAAACCGAGAGTTCTTGGCGTTGTGTTGCCACAATAAGCACACCAATTAAGATGGCGAGCCGCCCACTGTTCGACTTGGGTGCTGTTCGACCAATACGACCAACACTCCTTGCCAGCATCCTCAAATAAACAATGCCTGTACAGGCGCCTATTAAATAACTGATGGCAGTCGCTAACGAATAAGCCCACCATACACAGGGAAAAATCACCGTGCCAAAGATTACCGTAAGCACTAGCAGCGTTTGCTGGAGCTGGTAGTAATCCTGCATGGCCGTTTCAGAAGCCGGGATCTCTAGTAGAGGCACTTGCCCTTCTTGAGGTTGCTCCTGAGTAGCTTCAGTTTCTGGCGTTTGATTTGATGCTTGCATGGCCTGCTGATCTGCTTTTTGGGCAGCGTCAGCGTCTAGGGCTTGAGCGATCGCAACATCGTCTTGAAATAGCTGAACGGTCCCAATTGATTTTCTTACAGAAGTCACAGCGGCAAGGTTTGCACGGACAGCGTGCGAAAAACTTCGTTGAATCAGCTAGTTCGAAAGCAGTGTTGAACTGTGTCAAACCAAGGCTGATCATATCATGGCAACAATACTTAAGAAAAAGTTTTAACTACAGATCCGACATTATTTTTGTATCGGCGTTAGCATAATCAGCTGTCGTGATTGTAGCTGCCGTACCATGGCGACTCCATCAGCACCCAATAAGCCGACTGCTTGAAGAAGCTCAGCAACGGCGTTTGTTTGGCCAGGGTCGCATTTTTCCAAGAAGGCGAACTCTTCTTCTGTAATAGAGACGACTTGGTAATCGAAATTGAAAAAGCTGCGGCTAGGCCAGCCTTCTATACAGGCATGACGCTCAGGAACTGCGTTGAGGAGGGCCTCGTCGTCAGTCCAGGTTGTTTTTTCAAGGGGAGGGCGGCTGAGGAAAAACTCGTAGTGAGTGATTTCTGGATCGAGCAGTTCAATGAGCCGATAGCGATCGCGCTCTGTTAAGCCATCCGCTCGCTCCATTAGCTCAGGAGCCTTGCTGATTAATCTGGACAAATCCCAATATTGAGGATTGGAAAATCCGACGAAGTCCAAGCCTGCTGAATCGATCAGTTCAAACAGCGTTTTAACGTTGTAATCCACTTCTTGCGGATGGACGTACATGTCCGCGAAGCATTCATCTCGATGATTTTCCAAGGCCCATCGGGTTTCTTCTCGCTTTCGCAGCCGGTTTTCTTCGGGTAAGGATGAAAATAGGGTGCGGCCAACTTGCACGCCGTCGGTGTAGTCGCCTTTGCGATCACCTTGCAAGAGTGCGATCGCTTCTTGGGTTAGCTGAATTTCCCACCGCCCTAACTCGGCATAGACAAATATATGGAGAATGCCGCCCGGCTTGAGCTTTTTCGAGAGGGCTTGAATGCCACGAATCGGATCGGGCATGTGGTGCAGCACACCGACACAGTTGATCAAATCAAACTCGCCAGGGATTTGGTCCACGTCATAGATGCTGAGATTGTGAAAGGTGACCCGGTTGGCCCCGGACCGCTGGCAGCGTTCTGTTGCAACGGCGATCGCACCGGCACTCAGATCAATGCCGACAACGTCTGCTTCAGGGTTTAGATGCACCAAATACTCAGTTCCGACGCCCGTCCCGCAGCCCGCGTCTAAAATCCGCACCTTATTCTCAGAGGGCTTTCGACCTGAGCAAAAACTATAGGCACTGGGCCAATGCCAACGCCAGTTATATCCTGGCGGCGCTTCATCCAAGATGGGCTCTGGGGGAAAAGGATAGGTGTCATAGAGCTTGGCGACAGCCGAACTGACTGTCGCTGTGGTCTGCTTGTCTGCTGTGTCAGACGATATTGCCGCTGAAGTTGCTGACGAAGAGGGCTCTGCCATAGTCACGTGTGTTTACTCTTAAAATATAGAGAGATGAGAAAGCTGTTTCTAGCATCCCTCAGCAACCTCCCTTCAGCGAAACCTTTAGAAAATAATAGTTACAAAACTTAGTGTTTCTCTCAGGGAGATCGACCGTCTCGTATGATTCTAAGGAGATAGTTTTCGATCGGCATCGATTTGCGTAAAAAACGACCCGGCATCGAGGCAACTGCTTAAGTCCGTCAAACAATACGGTTCTTAACAATCCCGTGGGAGCCTTTCAAAATCGTTTTACGCTGAAGGCTAATTGGTTTAGTTAGTTTTTGTTTTTTTGAGTCTGCTTTTTAGTTAGCGACCTAAGTTCATATACAAGGGAGTCTTTGAGAACCTATGACATTGACAGCTAGTGGCGGAAGTGCTCCACAGAGGCCCCGACGTTATCAAACCGTGCCTGCCGCATCCATCGGGCAAGCGGAGCAAAAAGACCGCTATATGGAGAGCACCGAGCTGGGTGAACTCAAGACTTTTTTCGGCTCAGGCATGAAGCGAGTCGTGATCGCGCAAACCCTTACGCGTTATTCCGAACTCATCGTTTCCCAGGCAGCGAACCGCATCTTTACAGGGGGCTCTGCTCTAGCCTACTTAGAAAGGGTGGACGATCCTTTAGACCCTGGGAACAACAACTTTTCCCTAAGCCAGAGTGAAGCCTCTAAGATGGGCACCGCGACCTACTCTGCGGCTGTCAGTAGTAATGGCGGTAGCGAGAAGGGCGGTATCCTCGGCGGCATCCGCAATTTGCTCGTCAATAATCCTGAAACAGGCGTGGCCCCTCCTGGGTTTAGGCCGATTAACGTGGCGCGCTATGGCCCAAGGAACATGCAAAAATCCCTGCGGGATATGAGCTGGTTTTTGCGGTATCTCACTTACGCAGTAGTAGCCGGTGACCCAAGCATCATCACTGTGAACGTTCGTGGGCTGCGCGACATTATTGAAAACGCCTGTTCCACGCCGGCCACTATCGTAGCGCTGCAAACTATGCGCGGTGCTTCCGTTGGGTATTTCAAAGGGGACGCGGAATCGCAGGACATTCTTCGTCAGTACTTTGACGTCATGCTCGCTGAGTTTAAGGCGCCCACGCCTTCGAATATTCTTCGCATGAGAGAGTCTAAGGACTTGCCAGGGCGGACCCTGCCTCAAAGCTACTACAACGGTGCAGAACGGCGTCCCAAGTATGCGATGAAGCCGGGGCTTTCTATCAGTGAAAAGAATGAAGCGGTTAGAGCCGCCTATCGCCAAGTCTTTGAGCGTGACATTACCCGTGCTTACTCCCAGTCAATTTCTGACCTGGAGTCCAAGGTGAAAAACGGCGAGATTTCCATGAAGGAATTCATTCGCCGCTTGGCAAAATCTCCGCTGTATCGCAAGCAGTTCTTTGAGCCCTTTATCAATAGCCGTGCGCTGGAGCTGGCCTTCAAGCATATCTTGGGTCGTGGCCCTAGCTTTAGGCAGGAGGTTCAAAAGTACTTCTCCATTGTGTCTGAAGGCGGATTGAATGCGCTGATCGATGCGCTGGTCGACTCCCCCGAATATTCTGATTACTTCGGTGAGGAAACAGTGCCGTATATTCGAGGGCTTGGCCAAGAAGCTCAAGAGGTTCGCAACTGGGGTGCCCAGATAAACCTTTACAAGTACAGCGCACCGTTTGTTAAAGTCCCTCAGTTTATTACATACTTTGCCGCTGTTCAGCAGCCCCTCCCCGATCAGCATGTGTATGGCGCTGGCAACGACCCGCTAGAAATTCAGTTCGGTGCTATCTTCCCAGGCCGTCGTAATCCCAACCCTACGCCGGCACCCTTTAACAAAGACACTCGCCGAATTTTAATTCGACAAGGCGCGGGTATTGATAACCAGCTGAGCAATCCTGGTGCGCGTGCTAAGACCCCTGGTTCGTTAGGTCCCAAGGTCTTCAAGGGTTCAGAGGTTGACAGCCAAATCATTATTGACGCCGTTTATCGTCAGGTGTTTGGCCGTAAGCCCTACTTAGGTCAAGCGCTAAGCGCAGCGGAGAGCCAATATCGGAACGGCGACTTGAGCGTTCGTGAGTTTGTTAGAGCGATCGCGAAATCAGAATCGTTCCGTAAGACTTACTGGTCGTCGCTCTATGTGATGAAAGCGGTCGAGTACATCCATCGCCGCCTGCTAGGCCGTCCAACCTACGGTCGTAATGAAACCAACAAATACTTTGATATCTGTGCGAAGAAGGGCTTTTATGCGCTGGTCGACGCCATTATGGATTCTAAGGAATTCGCTGAGAGCTTTGGGGAAGACACGGTTCCTTACGAACGCTACTTGACGCCGGCTGGGAAATCGTTGCGATCGCTCCGAGTGGGCTCTATTCAAGAAACAGGCGCGCGTGTTGAGCAAGTGTCAACGCCCCGCTTTATTGAGTTGGGTGCAGTCGCCGATAGCCGACCTATTCCAGAAGTCAAGCAGCGTATTGGCCAGGGTGTGAGCGTACAGCGTGAGCAAACTAAGCGGTTCAAGCTCACTACGTTCGATAAAAAGACAGTTAAAACTGTTGCTCAAGCAGCCTACCGGCAAATCTTCGAGCGTAATATCGAGCCTTACGTCATTGATAGCAGTGAGTTCTCTGAGCTGGAAAGTAAGCTCACAAACCGAGAGATCAACCTCAAAGAATTCATTGAAGGGCTCGGTAACTCCAAGCTCTACATCAAAGAGTTCTATGCGCCTTATCCAAACACTAAAGTGATTGAGTTAGGCACTAAACATTTCTTGGGCCGTGCACCCCAAGACCAAGCTGAAATTCGTAAGTACAACAAAATCTTGGCGAGTGAGGGCATTCGAGGTTTCATCAGAACGCTGGTAGACACCCCAGAATACGCACAGTACTTTGGTGAAGATACGGTTCCTTACCGTCGCTTCCCAACTTTGCCTGCTGCCAACTTCCCGAACACAGAAATTCTGTACAATCGTCTAACGAAGCAGAGTGACGACGTGGTTGTGCCTAGCTTTAGCGGTTCTACCTCGACTACGCCTGTAGAACAGCTGCCTTTGATGGCCAGTGCTGTTGACTAGACAGTCGCCTCTGTGATGGTGGAGCACACTGGACAGTTTCCAATGGACGATTTTTAGTGGCCCGTTCTCGGTGGCCAGTCCTCAGGAGACAGTCCTCAGTGGCCAGTCCTCAGGAGACAGGCAGTTGCTAGTTGGCACCTGTTGCTTGCCAACTAGCAACCTCAGCTATCTTCTGTTCAGCGGTTCTCCCTAGAAAGAAGGTTTTCGCTGCCAAAAAGCTACCAAAGAAAGGGATGCGTATCTTTGCGCATCCCTTTCTTGTGTGGAGCCTTCGCGAGTACTCTGTTACCTTTTGTGGGTCCTAATCTGTCATTTGTTTACAGTTAGGTGTCGGGGGTTTAACGGCCTCGATATCTCTTGAAAATACCTGCTTGACAGGGTTTGCCTGTTATATGGGTTGTCGTGGGCGGGCAAAACTGAGGATTTTTATTACGAAATGTTTCTAAACCTCTAAGAAGGTCAGCAGAATGCCGGAAAATATTTACGGAAGGTAGCTGAGCCAAACAAGATTATCACTACATTGATGTAGAACTGTTAGCTTTCTTGTTTGCTTGCAAGCAGAGATAAGTTTTTCCAAGTTTCTACAGTAGGCAGTCCATCAGCCCTCATACTGTTCTTGTCATGTGTTTCATGAGTGCAGTGGTGAATTTAACTGATGTAAAAGCTCAGCTGTTTATTTTTGTCTGTTTTTCCCACTTCTGTTTTCCACAGAGCCAGTGAAACTCATCTGGTTTATTCTTTCGGAGGAATCCATAAATGAGTATAGTCACGAAGTCAATCGTGAATGCTGATGCTGAGGCCCGCTACCTCAGCCCCGGCGAATTGGATCGTATCAAGGGTTTCGTTACCTCTGGTGAGCGTCGTGTACGCATTGCTCAGGTTTTGACTGAGTCCCGTGAGCGCATCGTTAAAACAGCTGGCGACCAGTTGTTCCAAAAGCGTCCTGATGTTGTTTCTCCCGGTGGTAACGCCTACGGTGAAGAAATGACTGCAACTTGCCTCCGCGACATGGACTACTACCTACGCCTTATCACTTACGGTGTGGTTGCAGGTGATGTTGCTCCTATCGAAGAGATCGGTTTGGTTGGCGCTCGTGAGATGTACAACTCTCTTGGCACCTCTATTCCTGCAATGGCTGATTCCATCCGCTGCATGAAGAGTGTTGCAACTTCTATGATGTCTGGTGATGAAGCTGCTGAGGCTGCTTCCTACTTCGACTACGTTGTTGGCGGCCTACAGTAAGTGCCTCAGGTAAGCGCCGATGTTCAACGCTTATCTTCATTTCTCTTGAACTAATGTCTAAGTCCACCTTAAGGAAGCACACCTAATGCAAGACGCAATTACTGCTGTAATTAATGCTTCAGACGTTCAAGGTAAGTACCTTGATTCGTCTTCTATGGATAAGCTCAAAGCTTATTTTCAAACAGGTGAGTTGCGCGTTCGTGCAGCTACCTCTATCAGCGCAAACGCAGCTGAAATCGTCAAGGAAGCAGTGGCTAAGTCCCTGTTGTACTCTGACATCACTCGTCCTGGCGGCAACATGTATACGACTCGTCGTTATGCAGCTTGCATCCGCGACCTCGACTACTACTTGCGTTACTCCACTTACGCAATGCTGGCTGGCGATCCTTCCATCCTCGATGAGCGCGTGCTCAACGGTTTGAAAGAGACTTACAACTCCCTTGGCGTACCTGTTGGTGCAACCGTTCAGGCTATTCAAGCTATGAAAGGTGTTACTGCTAGCCTCGTGGGTGCTGATGCTGGTAAAGAAATGGGCGTGTACTTCGACTACATCTGCTCTGGCCTAAGCTAGGCCTTTTACTCGCGAAGCTTGAGGCTTCGGATTCGTTTTCGACATCACATCGACTTGACTTATCCAACTTCGTCATCGTTGTTGGACCCAACAAAAGTTGGACTCCTTAAAAGACTTCGGTCATTAAGAAGCAAGTCTATTGCAAGTGGTTTTGTTGGATCTCGGTGACGTTTGGGTTCGTTGAACCGAAACATTGCAAGGCTCTAACGAACCTTTTCGACCCTATTTAGAAGTCTGGAGTGAGTGTTAGAAAATTGAAGGCTTAGCAGACATAAGGGGTCGGCCCCTTTTACGTCCTGAGAGGCTTTGATTGGCTAGCATTGGTTGACAGACTTCTAAGTAGTGTTTTGCTAGAAGATAGCTGGCAAAACAAGCAATCACGAATGACCCCACGTAGAGTCGGCGTTAGTGTATCTCTATGCTGGAATGAGTAATGTCGTGTATTTTTTGAGTGCTTCAAATTCCTGTGAGAGGCTGCCGTTACCGGTTGACCTTGGCAACTGCTGAACAGGTTTGGCGTTCGGAAGCGCTTTTAGAAGAAGAAGACTGTTTTGTTTTAACTGAAGTGAGATCAGTCATCAAGAGTTTTAGACAGTTTTAGGTTTTAATTTTTTTTAGACACCCCAGAGGCTATTGTTATGCGAATGTTTCGAGTCACTGCCTGCGTCCCTAGCCAAACAAGGATTCGAACTCAGCGTGAGCTACAGAATACATACTTTACGAAACTCGTTCCTTACGACAGCTGGTTCAAAGAGCAGCAACGTATCCAAAAGATGGGCGGAACTATCGTGAAAGTTGAGCTTGCAACTGGTCGTCAGGGTGCTAATACAGGGCTTGCATAATGTCCTAGCTTGAACTTGAAAAATAAAAAGGGAGTGAAGTGCCATTTGCAGCATTTCGCTCCCTTTTTTTGTGAAAAGCAGTGTACGCTTTTTTCTTTAAGCGCCGTTGGGTAAAAGGTGAGAGCGCTATCTTAGTCCTATCCAGGTGAGAAAATCCTGCTGGGTGAAAAATTCGGTCACTAACAAGGCTATAAATCCGACCATGGCAAAGCGGCCATTAATTTGTTCTGCGTATTGCGTCCATCCAAACCCCGGTGCTTCACGCTCGCTATTGGCTGTGTCGTCGGACTTTGCTGATGTCGCTAAAGGCTTCTCTGTTGCCATATCTGTTGAGTAATTCTTGTCCGTAATTATTTGCGCATTATACTTATTTGTGCACCCATTATAGAGCGTCAGGTTCATCGACCTGTGGTTCTTGATGCTTTTTGGTCGGCATTTTTTCGATAAAACATTTTTTGCTGGGGAGTTTTTACCTCCGATGGAGACAAGGGTGATGTTTTTTTAGCAGCTGTGCGTTCATTATTGCCACTGTTAGATTGCCACTGCTAGGTTGCCACTGCTAGATAGCCTGCTGTCTTTGTGTATAAGTTGCCTATTATGAAACGAGCTGTTACGTGGCCTCTAGCGAGCTGTCTTTCGTGAGGGTGCAAGGTGCTTAGTCGTTGGGAACTGCTTTGCACAATTCAGCTGTCTTTTTCCGCTATCTATTGATAGTTCTCAATACCCAGTTGTTTCTTAACTGCTTCTATCTATTTAGTCTGTGATACCTGTCGTAGTAGCCTATCTTTGTGGTGATTCTTGGGATAGGTCTAATGCTGTTCTCTTCAGTGCCGTTGCGAATTGCGGTAAGTATATCAATGTGGATTTCAACTGTGCTTGATAGTTGCTTTTCTTAAGTCGGAATTCTATCGATGTGATGCGGGATGTAAAGTTGCTTTTAAGGCACTCTAGCTGTTAAATAAGACGTTATTTATATCAATACTTTGATGGAGCCCTGATACGCTGTAGCTTAACGGCTAATGTGACCGCACAAACATAAAAAAACGCAGATGATCCCATTAGGGTTTAGCATACTTTCTATAACAAATAGTCAAACTAACAGTCTGGTCGTTACAATCTAGTGACGCATTCTGAAGAGAACTCACCCTTGCAAGCTAATCTACAAAGATACAAACCTACAGGCTGTTGCTGGATTCAGGTTTAGTAATTGCCTGTTAAAGTGGGAGCTGTTTTTGATGTATCGGTGGTGCTGGAAGCCTATGCGCCTTTTTGTTTGGGGATAGGCTTGGCGAGTGTTTAGCCAGGTTTTTGCTTCAGTGCCTTGCTTTGTCAGTTTCTGTATCTCTCTATGATCGTTTTAGACTGTTCTAATGGATGCATTGGAACGATGTTATTCCAATAGGCTTTTTATGAGTTTTCAAGTGTTATGTGTTCGAGGGCTATGGCTGATAAAATTGCGCCGCTAAAGGGGAAAGCACTGCTTCAAAAGTTTAATGAGTTAGCCCATTTATCTAAGCGTGAAAGGGCACAAGGCTGTGGTTACTATACCCTCACTAAAGACAACCAAGTGAGAGCTAATCTGGCTGACTTTTACGATGCGCTATTAGAAGCAAGAGGTATTTCTCTTAGCCCAGAAGGCACAAAAGACGGTAGAGGGCGCGAGCCCACCTATCGAGTGAGTGTGCATAAGAATGGTCAAATTGTGATTGGTTCTACCTACACTCAAGAAATGGGCTTAAAGCCAGGCGATGAGTTTGAAATTAAGTTAGGTTACAAACATATTCGACTCATTCAATTGGAGGTCTCAAAGGAGCCTTCTGCTGAATGATTTATGTGTCAGGAATGCTGTGGTTCTTGTCTATGGTTTTATATAGCCTTCCACAGCTGCGCCTTTACTCTGTGTGCATCGGCCACGTTTGATGAATGGAAGGACCAGAAGCTGTCGTTGGTGGTGAGGGGCCTTTAGCGCCGGGTCACAGTAACCGGGTCAATGTAAATAGAGTGACAGGATTGAGCGGGGAAAATCTTGTGAGTGTGCCAACGGGTAGCGATCGCGAAACATTCACCTGTGTGACCTGATAGTTCCATTGGGACGCAATGTTTGGCTGTGTGACCCAGTTTGTCACCAGGCTCAGATGCTCTAGTGTTGCGATCGCTAATACAACCCGAGGCCGTTGATAAGTGGTGATAGCTTCAGGATCCGAGCAGCCAGCCCAAGGACTCTTTGATAGTCGCTGATTTAAGTCGTTCAAAATAGGAACAAGCTGACCGCTGCTACCACCAATGAATACGCGGTCTGGTACGGGTAAGTGAGAGAGCACCTCAGGTGCTGTGCCCTGGATAACTTCTATAGGGGCCTTGGCTAGTCTTTGGGCATTGCTTTGGATAAGGGCTGCGCCCATCGCGGTTTTTTCAACGGCGTATATAGTGGCCCTCGGGCATAGTCGGCTCAGTTCTATACTGACCGAGCCTGTTCCTGCTCCAACATCCCAAATGACTTGGCCGGCTAGCGGTGCTAAGGCACCCAGCGCTAATAAACGAACCTCGCGCTTAGTCATTAGTGCTGGGCGATCGCGAAATCCTTTAAATACGCTATCCGGTAGCCCAATCAACGGTAAGGATGCTGGCGCTATCTCCCCTGCGGATGCTGCTTGCGTTGGCTGATGACTTGCGTTGTTTTGCGGGTGTTCAGGTTGACGCAGCAAGACGACGACATTTAAGGCGGCAATTGTCTTTGGCTGTCGCTGTAGCTGTGTCAGGTCGGTATAGACGTTTAATGCTTCGAGATCGCCGCCCAGATTTTCGCAGACCCACAAGTGGTAGCTGATCGGTAGCTCTAGGTTGGTGATGAGTGCCGCGATCGCACTCGGTGACAGCACGCTATCTGTCAGCACTGCAATTTTGTCATCACCGCGTTTTAGCGCCTTCACTAGCAGCGCTTCGCCTCGGCCATGAACGCTCACCAGCGTCGCATCTTGCCAAGGGATTTTCAAACGGCTAAAAGCCAGCTGTATCGCACTCACCTGAGGGTGAAAAACGAGCTGCTCCGCTGGGAAAAACTCCAGCAGCAATCTTCCTATCCCAAAAAAGAGCGGATCGCCAGACGCCAGGACAACGGCTTTTGTCTCAGGTCTTTGTGTCAAGCGCGTCCTCAAATTCTCAAACGTCTGTGTAAAGTTACCCAAAGCCCAACACTCTTGCTGAGAAGCGTCCAGATGGACATGCTTGCAAGCCCCTAACAGTCGCTGGGCGCCGATGAGTAGCGTGGCTGACTGCACTTGCGCCAAGGCTTCAGGCGTTAGGCTAGCGGCTCCGGCCAGCCCCACACCCACGACATGAACGCGAGACTGATGCTGTTGTGGGTTGGTTGATGTATTGATTGGGTGCACTGGTTAGGAATGGGCATTAAGACTGGCCGGGTCAATCAACGAGTCAATCAACTGGCTATCGACTGTGGCTAATTGAGGTGTGGCTAATTGGGGTGTGGCTAATTGGGGAGCGTCGATGTCTCCCAGGCTTGAATCATGAGTGCGTTGAGCATCGCTGCGGCGATCGCAGATCCGCCTTTCCGCCCCGTGACCACAATATGAGGTACCTGGAGTGCAGAGAGGGCCTGCTTGGATTCAACGACATTAATAAACCCGACGGGCGCGCCAATTACTAGCGCCGGCTGACAATCCCCTTTCTCGATGCTTTCGCACAGCGCCAGCAGAGCCGTAGGTGCGTTCCCAACCGCAAAAATAGCCTTGGGATACTGATGAGCACACTGACGCATGCCATAAGCACTCCGCGTTTCTAATACTGCTGAAGCAGAAGGCTGCTGCTGTTGCACTGCAATGGCAATAGGCGAGCCCCAGGTCTTCGCGACAACCGTTTTGATTCCTGCTGCCACCATCGAAACATCCGTCACAATCGGGCTTTTCACACCCAGCGCTTTGGCTGCTGCTGGGAACGGACCATGCTTAAACTGCACCAGCTGCTTAAAATCAAAATCTGCGGAGGTATGAATGACTCGCCGTACAAGCGCATATTCAGCCTCTGTAAAGGTATGGTCCCCGATTTCCCGATCAATCTGCTCGAAGCTGGCCAAGGTGATGTCATGCTCTCGGTAGGGTGGCATCAACGCTAACCCTCTCCTTGACGGTAAGCTGTTTGTTCTAAATAAACGTCGCTGGCATCTAGCTCATCCACCATGATGTCTTCGTAACGGATGACGCCCTCTACCGTCGCGACTTGGCCGACGGTAGGCGCTGGGCTAGTGGCTGGGCCGGTGTCCTCGCTTAAAACCCAAACGCTGCCCGTATCATCTTGAATCTGATAGAGCCAGCCTTCTAAGATGGCGACTCGCTGCGCCACTTGGCCTGCAACGGTGATGGTTTCATTGGCGTTTTCAGCCACGATCGAATCAATCGCAGTGATAGACCGTCTAGATAGCCGCATCGCGGGCAGCGGTAGGGCAGGCGCTGACTCCACAGACCCATCGGTGTCTGGGTTTTCTGTGATAGGCGTGCCATCAGGCCCCATGACGGGCGCTGTACAGCCCCCTAGTGTGAGACCTAATACGCAAAAGCCTCCCAAGAGCCAGTTGAAGCGAGGCCGTGTAGATATTGTCATAAAAGTTTGCTTGTACGTTGGTTTTTGCAGCTGCTGACACAGGTGCTTGGGGAATGGGGAATTACGTCCTATCAAATTTTTTCTACACTGCTTTGGTAATCTGGTTTCAGTGCTTTAGCGTAAATGCTTTAGTCAAATCGCACCAGTTCACTGAGACGTACGGAGACATACGGGCATTGATAGCTGCCATAGGGTAGAAGAAACGGTGATTTGCTCTTAAAGTTTACCCCGCTGTTTTCGGCAAGCGTTATCAGTAGCGGTGATTGCCAGGCATACTCTTCCTCTCTGGGGCCGTTTTGTCCCATGGGTTGTCCTACGCGACTTGTCACGCTTGCTTGTCAATTGTTCGTGCGTTAAGTCCAACTTACGAAGTAGTCGCTTCTTACTCTATGGCTCAGGTTCTCGACGGGAAAGCTCTCGCGAAACAAATTCAAACCGACCGGCTCAGTAGTGTGCAGCAGTGGCGAACTCAGTATTCTCGCCCGCCGGGTCTTGCTGTCATTATGGTGGGCGATAATCCCGCGAGCGCAGCATACGTTCGCAATAAAGAGCGCGCCTGTGAGCGGGTTGGGATCGCTTCTTTAGGCCAGCATTTTCCTACGGACACGACTCAGGCGATGATTGCCAAGGAAATTCTAGCGCTCAATCAAAACCCTAATGTCGATGGTATTTTAGTTCAGCTTCCCTTGCCTGCCCACTTAGATGCCACCGCCCTGTTGGCCCTGATTGATCCTGATAAAGATGTCGATGGCCTACATGCTACTAACCTGGGTCGGTTGGTCAGAGGTGAACCCGGACTTCGTAGCTGTACGCCTGCGGGCATTATGCGCCTGTTGCAGGCGTACAAAATTACGCCAGCCGGTAAAAATGCTGTCATCCTAGGGCGCAGCATTTTAGTCGGTAAGCCCATGGGGTTGATGCTGCTAGCGGCGAATGCAACGCCTACCTTGGCCCATTCAAAAACTAAAAACTTACCCGAGCTGACCCGCTCAGCCGATATTCTAGTAGCAGCTGTTGGCCTGCCTAACTTTGTGACCCAAGACATGGTTAAGCCAGGGGCAACCGTGATTGATGTTGGCATTAATCGCGTCGTGAACCCGGACACCCAAAAGGCTAGGTTGATAGGTGATGTTGACTACGCTGCTGTTGAACCCATCGCGCAGGCAATTACGCCGGTGCCGGGGGGAATTGGCCCGATGACTGTGGCCATGCTGCTGGAAAATACGATTGAGAGCTACTGCGATCGCCTAAATATCTCTCTCGAGCCCAATTAAGCCCACCTCTTTTCTTTTCACGTCTTACCCATGGTGACCACTAACCCTGATACCTACAGCCCCCCTGCCCTAAAAGATTTTGATCTTAAAGGCTATTTGGCCTTACGCGCGCAGGATGTCGAAGCCGCGCTAGATAGTAGCCTTCGGGTGGTTTACCCTGAGAAAATTTATGAGGCGATGCGCTACTCGCTGATGGCAGGCGGTAAGCGCCTAAGGCCCATTTTATGTTTGGCGACCTGTGAAATGTTGGGTGCTCCGGCAAGCCTCGCCATGCCGACGGCCTGCGCGCTAGAGATGGTTCACACCATGTCGCTCATTCACGATGATTTGCCGGCGATGGATAATGACGACTATCGCCGAGGCAAGCTGACGAATCACAAAGTTTATGGTGAAGATGTGGCCGTGCTCGCGGGCGATGGCTTACTGACCTACGCTTTTGAGTACATTGCGACCCAAACCCCTCAGTGGTCAGCTGGCCATCGTCAGGCTGATGAGACTTCTGGTAGCGCACCTACTCACAGCGGTTATGCCGAGCCCGTCCAAATTTTGAAAGTAATCGCTCGACTCGGCAAAGCTGTGGGGGCTGCGGGCCTAGTCGGCGGTCAAATTGTTGATCTGGACTCAGAAGGCAAGGAGATTGACGAAGATACCTTGACCTTTATTCATATGCACAAAACCGCCGCGTTGTTGGAGGTCTCTGTGACAGCAGGTGCGCTGCTGGCCAGTGCAGATCAGTCGATTGTCGACAAATTGAGTCGCTATGCTCAGCGCATTGGTTTAGCGTTTCAAATTGTGGATGATGTACTCGATATCACCGCAACCTCTGAAGAGCTAGGGAAATCAGCGGGTAAGGACGTTGCCGTTCAAAAAGCCACTTATCCCAGACTCTGGGGGTTGGAGGCCTCTCAGCAAAAAGCAACGCAGCTGGTGGATGAGGCGATCGCGGAGCTGTCTGACTTTGGCGCGCGCGCTATGCCTTTAATTGCGATCGCAAAATACATCACTGCCCGCACTTATTAACCCCCTAGTACTTCCTAACGCTTTAGGCGCACTTGCTTATCCCCTATCTGGTTTCACCTATCACCTAGCTTCTTAACCCGCTTTAAGATTCGCTACTTTCACGTTCATTTATTATCCGTATTACTGGCTCAGTACACCTGAACCATCTTAACGACTCATGCAGGACTTCACTCAAATTTTCGAAAACCATGTGCTGTGGGTGGCGCTTGTCGCCTGCATCAGTGCGCAAGCGCTGAAGCTTGTGTTTGAGTTTGCTCAGCACCGTTCTATTAACCCCCGTGTGTTGGTTGAAACGGGTGGTATGCCCAGCGCACACTCGGCGCTGGTAACAGCCCTTGCCTGTGGTGTGGGCCAAACGATTGGATGGAATACCCCCGCTTTTGCCGTTACGTCTGTTTTTGCTGTGATTGTGATGTACGACGCTGCTGGCGTTCGTCAGGCCGCTGGCAAACAGGCCAAAGTTCTCAACCAAATTTTGGATGAGCTGTTTCAAGAACATGCCGAATTTAACCAAGATCGCCTTAAAGAGTTGTTAGGACATACGCCAGTCCAGGTGATTGCAGGATCGGCGCTAGGGGTGGTAGTTGCTTGGTTAGCCGCCCCCGTTGTTTGAGTAGCAGTGGGTTCTAGAACCCGCTCTAGAACTCAACTGTGTTTTAATCCCTGCATGCCCTGTGGAGGCCCGTTGAAACCTTAAAAAGAGCCTTGAGCTGACCTGCTCAAGGCTCTTTTTCGTTGTCTACTGCCTGTTTTAGGGATGTGTTTGAGGCTATCAAAGGTCTATGCGGGCTTAGAATTGTGCGATCTCTGAGGAGAGGCGTACGACCTCTTCTGAATCGACTAAAATTGCCGATAGCTGGGCATCGTAAAGTCGCTGTAGCGTCGTCGCAGCGCTGGCGGCATCACCGGTGTACTGAGCGAGCAAGTAAGGCTTTTGTCGATATACGGCGAGTCCGACAGGGCGCGTGACCTGACTCACCGCCGCCCCGACTTCTGGGCGATTGCCATAATCTACCAGTACGGCATAGCCGCTCCCTAGCTGCACGGGTTGATACGCGGAGTTTCCGCCTGTTGCGCTTGTTGCTCTAGGGGGTGCTCCCTGACCCACAACAGGCTGCGCGGCCCCTGCGGGTTTAGAGACAAAGCTTTCATAGCCTTCTTCTAGTGTGAGGTAAGTGGCCCAAGCGTTAGCGGTTTCTAAGCTGGTGAATCCGCCTGCGCGGACAAGCACTTCGTCGAGATACTGACAAACCAAGACCGTGTTGTCGGCAGGTAGCGCTGCGGCAATGTTCGCTCGCTCGGCTTCGGTATTGCCTCTGACTAAGAGCAAATATTCTTGAGCAGCAGGTGGTGGGCAGGCCGGCAAAGCCGATTGGGCGAGCGATCGCGCCGGAAGCACCATGGAAGCGCCAAGCGTAGTACCCACTAGGCTAGCAACCAAAGAAAGACGTTGAAAAAAGAGCATGAGACTGATTTTCAAAGGGATAAGAGGGCTTGAAGATACTTGGAGACGCGTGTTTTGGATCGTGGACCCGTTTGAGGCAACCCCCTTGGGGAAATGGCAAGAGTTGCTGGCTAGAAAAGCACGTGGAAAAGCACCAGCTTGTAGGGGCTACGTGACCGATTCTAGGGAGGCCAGTGCCTCTGGAATGCTCTCTGTGGGGGCCTCAAATTCCCCGATTGCGACATACTCTAAGCGGAGCTTGAGCCAAGTGATGAATGTTTTGTCGGTAGAGACGACCGCCGCTGAAGGCTGGGGGCACTTGGCTTTAACCTCAGCTAGCTCAGGCGCTTCTAAAAAAGCGGGCTGTTTAATTAGCCAGAAATCAATTTCTTTTTCTTGGGATTTGTAGTGGCGGTGGCGTTCTTGGAGGACTTCATCAAAGGGCTCTTCTTCCAGCAAAAAACGCTGACTGGCTGCCACATAGTAGTAAGTTGTCATTGCTTTAAAGTCTTGGAGGGCCTTGTTTAAGTCAAAGCACTCAGGCGAATTGGCTAAGGTTTGAAAGGGGTTTGAAAGGGGGATGATGATCCGGCCCGCTTCCTAAAGTATCTTACGCTGAGGCGTAACCCCAAATGGATGCCCAAAGAGTCTACAGCCTCAGTTAGCTCACATAATATCGGTGGTAGGCCAGAAAAAAATATGGCCTTTTTTTGGAGTGTCTACTTTGAGTTTCCTATGGGAAAGCCGCGCAGGTCACTGCGCGGCTTTGAGAGGGGTACGTTGAGTTGTTTCTGATAGGTCTACTAGAAGTCTAGGTCTATTAGAAGTCGATGCGTCCAGAGGGTGCGCCGCTAAACTCGGGTTCGCGAGGGAGTTCGATAGGTTCGAGATCGGCCTCGTCACTAGGCGGTACGTCTTGGTCTGTGCTGATGCTGGCAGCATTGACCACCGCGCCCAGCAAGCGAACATCGTCACTGAGCTCCAGTTCCTCTACCGCCGTATCCAGCACAGCTTTTTCTGTGACACCTGGGCGAATCACCAGAACGATACCATCGGTTAGCTCTTCTAGGAGTAGGGCATCATCGCAGCGTGTGAGCGAAGGCGTATCCAGGATAACCATGTCGAAGCGAGTGCGGGCGTCTTTTAGGAAACGCTGCATTTCGCTGGATTCGATGATGGCTGCAGGCTGACGTTGTGGGCCAGGAGATGGGCACACGTAGAGGTTTTCGACCTGGGAAACCATCTGCACATTTTGACCTATCTGGCCGCTGTAGTAGCGCAGGGGTTCCATGACAGCCTGTGGGTCGGCCATCAGACCTAAGATTTCAGACTTTGACCCAGAGCGGAGGTCGGCCTCTACAAGGAGGGTGCGTCTACCGGCGCGGGCCGATGCGATCGCGAGGTTATAGGCTGTGACACTTTTGCCCTCTTGAGCCCGCGTACTGGTAAGGACCACCATCCGAGGCCCAATGGAGCTTTCTTCTGTACCCACCAAGCGTAAACGACTCAACAAGCGCTCATAGCTTCCATGATAAACAGAATCAGGCTGTACCAATACCGGCACTGCGCGTGCACTGCGGGTTTTCATGGCAGGAATCATGCCTAGCGTCGGCACTTCCTGTGCCTGCAATAGGCCCTCTAGCTCTTCGGCAGTGCGAATCGTGCCATCGAGCATATCGAGTAAGTACACAACACCCCCGCCAACGATCAGACCCGTGAGTGCGCCAGCCAGCAAAATCATGGTGGGCGAAGGCCGCTCTTGCTCGTTTTTGACGGTGAACGGCGGGTTGGCGACGGTTAAGCTACTGACGGTCTCGGCTTCAGCGGCTTCGGCATCTACTCTGCTCGCCTGTAAGCGATCGTATAGGGCTCGGCGAAGTGCAACCTGCTGGGCTAGGCGGTTACGCTCTAGCTGCTTGTTAGGCAAGCTGGCGTACTGCTGACGTAAGCCTTGGGCTGACTGGCCAATGACCTGCTGCTGTGAAATGATGGCATCGCGCTGAGTATTAAGCCTTACCAGCTCGTTGGCCAGCGCGGCCCTCGCGGGATCTAAGCTACTGTCCTGACGCACCTGGGTTCCACTCGGAATAGGTGCACCAACGCCATTGCCACCGATGACTTCAGCGGCTCTCTCTTGCAGCAGCTGATCGTAAGCCACCAGGTTTTCGCGCAGGTCGATCATTGTGGGGTGTTGATCTCGCAGTCCTTGGCTTTGCAGCAGCGTCAGCTGGGTTTCAGAGTCAGAAATTTGGGCCCGCAGCTGTGCGATGAGCGGGTCTGCACTTAAGGCTGAAGACGCGTAGGCTTGATCAGGTGTCATGCCTAGCTGAGACTGTAGACTGCGCATCTGCGCTTCAATGCCAGCCAGGGTGATTTGATTGGTGCGTAACTGCTGCTGACTCCCTGAAATAGCGCCCAGCAAACTACCGTCAATGGACGCTTGGATAGCCGGCCCTTCGATACGGTCATAAGCTTCTAGGGCCTGCTCAGTCTCCCTTAGCTTGGTTTCAATATCGGGTAAGCGCTCGTTCAGCTCTTCGGTAATTGCACGTAATCTAGCTCGGTTAGTGACCTGTGAGAGCTCGACCATGGCATTGAACATAATGTTCAAGACGGTTTCTGTGACTTCTGGATCTTGCCCCACAAAGCGTACCGTCACTTTTTGGCTGAGGGTTTCTGGCTTGTCCGGATCGCCCGCAGAAACCACGTTAATCCGCGTGTTTTCTACGATTTCATCAGGCGAAAGGGTGATCCCTCTTGTTCTCAACTTTGAGGCAACCTCATTGAGCAAGATATCTGAGAGCAAGAGGTCTTCATTAATAATGCCCAGGCCCTGGGTCTGCACCTGAGAGCTAGTGTTTGAAAACGCGACAAGGGGCGCATTGTCGACCAAGATGCCTTCTGAAAAGTACTCATCTGGGGGCTCTGGTTGAAAAGCCACCACACTCGACGCACCTAAAATAGAAAGGAACGTGAACAAACCCGGCCACTTATAGCGATTGAGCGCAAGCAGGTAGCGTTTTAAGAAGGGGGATGCCATGGTACTTCGAGGGTTGCAGTGAGCGGAGAATTCAGGGTTAGCCCTGAGGACTGTGGGAAGGAAGGGGCCGCAGTGGGGCTACGGCAAAAGTGGGTGCTGTGAACACTAGCGTGAGGTTGAACTCACCATCTAGCGTAAAAAATGTTTATCGGAAGAAGTCATTATCGATTGCGTTATCGATAAAGTTGGTAAAGCCAAACACGTCTCTAAAGGGACGGGTAATCGTTTGCAAAGCAAACGAAATGCGACCAACCAAGTTACGACCGACGATAATAACGTCACTATCTTCAAGCGGGGGATTTTGGGTGATATCTCCTTGAATCGCTGACTTGGCATCTAGTGAAATAGTGACCGCACGGCCCGTTTCTCGATCGTAACGAATGAGCGCAACTTCGCCGAGTCGTGCAGTATCTGGGCTAACACCTAGTAACGAGACCGCATCTAGGAAGGTACTGCCATTGTTTATGTTGAGTGTTCCAATGTTACTCCGTCCACCCGCGTAGTTCAAAAATCGAATGTTGATGATGGGCTGAGCCAGGGTAGAGCGTGACACTAGGTAACGGTCGTATTCGTTGAGTTCGCTGGGGTCAATTTCAGGAATGATGACGACATCGCCATCTTCTAGCCGTACGTCTGGTAAGGGGCTGCCTTCTTTGAGGGGGGTAAAGAGGTCAACATTAACCGTTTCTTCGACCAGTCCGTTGCCTCGGCGAACGCGCCTTTGCACTTGAATATCTCTTAAGTCCGAAGTGCGCGTTGCGCCGCCTGCTGTGAGCAAGGCTGTCGATACGGTTGGGTCAGCTAGTGGATAAAATCCTGGGCGTTGTACGGATCCTAAAACTGTCACTTCGACCCCCCGCTGCGCCACCAATGTGATCGATACGTCGCGGGTTTCACGAATGACGACGTATTGATTGTAAACCCGGCGCAGAAGTTCTTCTGCTTCTGCGATTGTCAGTCCTTCAAAGGGAACTGCGCCTTGCAGCGGCACAACGACATTCCCTTGTAAATCGAGAGTGGCTTGGAAACTCAGATCAGGGTAGCGCTGTACGCTGATAAAAATGCTGTCTCCAGGGCCGAGGTGATAGCTATCAAAAGCCGGCTGTAAGTCCGAGGGGGTCACGACCGTGTTGGGAATGATCAGTGGCTCTTCGAAACGGGGGGACGCTTGAGGTGGAAGAGTGGGAATTTGATTGGTCGAACCTGAGCGCCTAACGGGTGTGTCTATCGGGTTATCTGTGGTTGAGTCATCTGTTGCTGGTGGATCTGCCGGTGGATCAATCAGAATAGAAGGCGGCTGTTCATTTGGCTGAATGGGGGGCAGCTCGGGGATAGGTTGTGGTGATGAGGTCTCGTCAGGGTCGGCTTCTTCAGGGAGGGCTTCGTCAGGGAGAGCCTCTTCAGGGAGGGCCTCTTCAGCGGCGGGTGTCGCTGTTGGTGCCGTCGTTGGTGCCGCTGTTGGTGGTAAGGGGGGCGCAGCTTCCGTATCCGCTTGCGCCAGTGGTGCTTGTGCCATCACCGGCAAAGCACCACTGGTAAGACCGATTGCGCACAGTGCGCTAGCTAGCCACTTAACAGCAGAGAACTGAACGGCAGAGAACGGCGATCGCACCCGGTTGGTACGGTGCATGCGATGTGTGATAGAAGCTGTGGAACCTGATAAACCGTTATTCATAACCGTTTAGATATTTAATGTCTGTAAAGGTGATAGATGGAGGGCAGTTTGCTCTGGTTTGACCTGTGCTGGCTGGGTGGTGCCTTGCTTTATGTCCAGATGACTCAACGACAACGCTGCTGTGTATGACAATTACCCTATACCGAAGATTCTGGCTGATTATGGCGGGTTTATACCTACACTTACAGCCACTTTATCCTACGGTCCCTCGGAAAACACAGTGTCAAAAAACGAACATCAATGAATCTTCTTTTTGTCTCTATACCAACTCTATATACAAATAACAGTGACGTTATTACTGAAATATAGGTAGGTTGCAGTGCCTCAGGTTGTGAAGCAAGCGTGTAATCAACCAAAACTATAGAAGAGACTATCCATCAAGCCTTCCTAATCAGAACTCCTACTATCAGCTGTCTCATTGAAGACGGTTTGTAGCAAAGTTTGGTGTAAATCGCGGCCTAAAGACTGAGCCATACTCTCGTACGGACCAATATCGCCCAAGGGCTCAATCGGTATCCAGAGACTGACCGCGACCCAAGGCATTCTTTGGTATTGATTCCATTGAATTTTTTGGTCGGCCCAAAACCAGCGAGCCGGAGAAGCACTGCCACCGGTCGGCCAAGCGTACCACTGTAGAATCGCGTACGTTTGGCCCTTATTCCATGCACGGAAGAAATCACTGTTAATCCGGACAGTTTCGACACTTTGTGAATCACTTTTAAGATCTTTTGTGCTGTCTTCTGCTTTCTTTTGCTTTTTTATTTCAAAGGTTAGGTTCTGTTGTGAGTCAGTGGTCCACTTCTGAGAGCCTTTGATATCTATCCACTCAACTTCTGGCTGGTCACCCCCGTATATTTGAGGACGCAAAAGTACATACACCGCAGGGATGCCTTCTCTGGCGATCGCGCGGACTGTTTCATTCTCACTGGCCGTATCGGGCGAGAGCTGTTGAATGGACCAGGCATTGCCTCCTAGCTTTGTACTGGTTTGCTGGCCGACGGTCCATCCTGACAGCGCTATCCCTTTTTCGGGTAAGGCTTGCAACGCTGTGCGCTCTGCCTGTGTGAGCCTAGGCGGATCTGCCCAGGGCCACCCATCCATGTATCTGGGCAGTGCGCTGAGCGCAACAAAAAGCGCTAGAGCCAAGACAATAGCCAGCTTAGCGATAGATTTTTTATGCAACTTAATTGGGAAGGTAGAAGACGTCATTTTTTAAAAATAATCGCGAGGCGGCGACTTATGCCTATCTGTAGGGACAGAGGGCCCAGATCCATTGGTGTTGTTGGGTGCTTGGTTTGTGGGGGGAGTGGGCCGTAGAGGGCCATAGGGGCCGATGCTTGGTGCGGGCGGGCTGCCATCGGCGGCATCGAGTGAGAGGGTTGTGGGAACAAAGCGCTCTAGCAGCTGCACTAGAACAACGAGCATGCCTAGCATGGCGGCTGAGTAGAGGTCTCCACCCCAGCTGTCATGGAGCCACTCGAAGGCTTGGTCCATGTGGGCCCCGTGGAAGTAGGTAAGCGTCGCGTTACGGATGATGTTGCCGATGACACTGACGCCGATGATGCCAACAAAAAACAGGCCGGTTCTTAACCGGGAGCGATTGAGCCCGGTCCAGTAGGTCAAAATGAGGCCCATGTATAGGCTAGTAAAGAGCATTTTGAGCCCGGCGCAGTGAGGGGCGACTTCTACCAGCTGATCGCTGACTGAAAGATAAATGCCGTCTACCTGCACGTTGACATCGAACTGAAGCAGGATGAATCCTGCGACTGAGGCAATGAAGCTTTGCAGTGGCAGGATGTAGGGTTCGATGAGGTAAGGCAGCTGAGTCGGGGTGGAGAGTGCCACCAGTAGCCAAGGAAAGAAATAAAGGCGGAATCCAGCGGTCCCTTTCAGTGCAACCAGTATGCCTGCTAGGAGCAGTGGCAGGGAGAGGTTCATCAAGTCAACGAGGCCGCTACTGTAGGCCGCTGCGGCTAAGAGCAGTAGGGGAAATGCCAGTGGGTGCGTGAAGGCAGGAAGCTTTCCCCATTTTGCTCTAGATTCCCAAACTAAATAAGCTGCAAAGGGCATGCCCAGCAGGCCGTGGCTGAAGTACTCGTGCTGAATGCTAATGGACTTGTTAAGCCAGCCGTCTACCCAGTGCAGCAGCAGCGGTGCGTAGAGCACACCCAGCAATGCAAAAATGACGCTCTCAATGGGGAATGGCTGTCTGGTTTTGGAAGCGAGCATGTGAGCGCGATAAAAGAAAGTTTATGGATGGACCAGTGAATAGGCCAGGCGTAATAGGCCAGGTTTAATGGGCCGGTGTGTAGTTGGCCGAAGCTACACTGCGACGGCGGCTTTCGCTGTTACGACCGAGTGAATGGCGCAGACAACGTGATCAATTTGCTCGGTTTTTAGGCCGGGATACATCGGTAAGGACAAAATTTCTTGGCTTTGTGCCTCTGAATGGGGAAAGTCTCCGACACGATGGCCTAAGGACTGGAAGGCGGGCTGTAAGTGACAAGGCGTTGGGTAGTGGATGCCCGTTTGAATATTTTGGCTGTTGAGTTCTAGCTGGAGTAGGGTGCGATCGACCGGGCAGTTGTTGGTAATGCGAATCACGTACAGATGGTAGACATGGCCTTTGGCGCTGACGTTTTTCATGGGGGTAATCCCGAATTCTGCCAGTGGTGCCAGTGCTTGGTCGTAGTAGGCGGCTAGTCGGTTGCGATCCTCATTCCAGGCTTGTAGATGGGTGAGCTTGAGGTTCAAAATGCCTGCTTGTATAGTATCCAGCCGGCTGTTTGTGCCACCCGGATCGGTATGGAAATACTTGCGGGTGGCGCCGTAGTTGCGGAGTGACTTGGCTGTTTGTGCAACGACGGCCTGCTTCGTGACGAGCATGCCACCGTCGCCCAGTGCGCCCAAATTTTTGCTGGGGTAAAAACTAAAAGCTGCCCCCAGGCCGACTGAACCAGCTTTGTAGCCTTCTCGCTCTGCGAGGTGGGCCTGGGCCGCGTCTTCAAAAATGACCAGTTCGTAACGCTCTGCGAGATCTAGCAGGGCCTTAGGTGAGACCATTTGGCCGTAGAGATGAACGGGGACGATGGCTCTTGTTTTTCGGGTGATGGCGCA
The DNA here is from genome assembly GCA_039820525.1 of Cyanobacteria bacterium J06634_5. GTDB lineage: Bacteria > Cyanobacteriota > Cyanobacteriia > Phormidesmidales > Phormidesmidaceae > Phormidesmis. The sequence continues at coordinate 330,293 of JBCBPY010000002.1, read as the reverse complement.
CTCTGCGGCTTTGAGGTCCATGAGGGCCGTTTCGGGGTCGCAGTCTACAAAGACGGGTTTTGCGCCGGCTCTAACAATGCCGATGAGCGTCGCCACAAAGGTATTGGCAGGCAGGATGACCTCATCGCCCGCGCAAATGCCGCAGGCCCGTAGCCCGAGTGCGATCGCATCTGTACCGCACCCAACGCCCACACCAAATCCCGTTTGGCAAGCCTCGGCAAAGGCGCTCTCAAACTCAGTAACGGCTTTGCCAAGAACGTAGTCTCCTCGGCTCATCGTTTTCTCAACGATTGCCAAAATATCTGACTGGATGGGTTGGTGCTGCCAAGAAAGGTCGACAAATGGAACGAGTTGAGAAGGCGAAGAGGTCATAGCGTAAGAAGAAAATATAGTAGAGCACGATGACGATGGCTCCAGGTTTTGGCGTTGGGCTGTTGCTAACGCGTTGTGAAAACAGCATCATGACAGCGACATCGCGGCAATGGCATAAGCCTCACCAAGGTGTCAGCCCCTATTAAGTCTGGCTTGATTTTTCAGGCGTCATCGAGCTGAAGGATGAATTCTCTGTGAAACTTGCCTAAATTACTTCAACAGGTTTTGATTAGATAGCTAAATAGTGCCCGAACAGCTCTATATCGTTACATCTCTCCTTCCAAAAACGAGTTTTATGAGGACAGGTTGTGACAATGATGATCCTTGGAGGCTTTCTCTTTCACGATGGAGCTTTACAAGTAGGGCCTAGAAAAGGACATTTGACCAAGCTTTAAGCGACTCTTTAACGGAGCGTTCAACCGGTTGAACGCCGGTTGAACGCTCAAACTTCAATACTTAGGTGGTATTCGGATTCGATGGATTTTAAGACGGCTTGCCAGGTACTCGCCAACCAAACGCTTCCGGCTCTAGAAACCAAAGACACCTTTTTGGGCCGGCTCAGACAACAGCAGCCGCCTGTTCCAGGGCAGGTGACCTCGCTGCTGCTAGCCCTTAAAGTCATCGAAGATGGCCTCAGAGGCGCGGATATGTTAGACCGTCAGTTGGCACAGTCCTTATTTTTGGCGGCCTACGAGAGTCGAAATTTATTTGAGGTGGGGCGGGCTCAGCGGGCTGCCTGGCCACCATTGCTCGATGAAGATGTGGAAAGGATTGCGATCGCAGCATACCGAATTTTTGCGCACTCTCCTGCTGCTGATGAGTGAAGGGTCTATCAGTAAAGGCCCTTTGAAAAGACCTTTCGAAAAATTAGTAGCCAAGATTCACCCTTGCCACTAGAGTACAGGGACAACTTTTGCGTTCGCATTGCAAATGGCATCTCATACTGACTTGAACAAGGGCGACTCGAACGTCCAACTGCTGACGAAATATCGTGTTTTAATCGCACTAGGCATCGCCAGTCTGGTGCTGAGTGTGCTGGCTCATTGGTTGCCTGTGCTGGCAATTTCGGTGCCAATGATTGGCCTGAGTGCGCTGGGTTATTGGCTGGCGATGCAATGGCAGCAAGAACAGGTCCAGCGTCGGCGGCGTCAGGCCAAGCTCGATGCGGTGTTTTACCAGCTGATGCGACAGCAGCAAGGGCGCGTTAGCGCGCTGGATTTTGCGATGAGTACCCAGCTCAATGGTGCGGCTGCACAGGCGTATCTCAATGAACAGGCGCAGGCGTTCGCGGCCTATTGTGAAACCACCCTAGACGGCAATATTGTTTACGTTTTTAACCTGGCGGCGGTGCACCGACTGGGCGCTCAGGTCACGGCTCAGCGGCGTGCAACTCAAGCTGAAGCTGCCTGGGCATATTCAGAAAAAGCGAGAGCTGAGAAAGTGCGCATTGAACGAGCTCAGGTGGCTTGGGCCAATGCTAAGCAAATTAGAACGCTGCATCAGCTGAGCCAAAAAGGGACGCCGGCAGCGAGCAAGGGAGCCCCTAAAAAGCTAGCACCGCCCTCGCCGAAGCTAGTGTCATCACCCGCGCCTGCCAATATCCCATCAGCGACTGCTTCAGAAGGTATTCGTGCGGGCTACATTGCGATTACACCGATAGAGGAGCCTTCCCGGCATAACCGCCAGGACAATCAGGCTGTTAAACGCAGTGCCTCTGCTAAAGCCCATGCTTCTAAAGCCCATGCTTCTAAAACGCACGCGGCTCAACGTCATTCCTCTAGAACTCACCCGTCTGCTAAAGCGAAGGCTGATCGCCGCCCTGTGATTAATTTGCCGGGTACCGATGGTGCAACAGAGCCCAGAAGCGCGGATGCTGGTATGACGATAGATGTTTCAGTCGTGCAAGGCTAGTGGGTGGTTGGCTTTAGAGCCTGTCGAAGGTGGGCTGCTGAAGGTGGCTTGCTAACGGAGAGATTTTGTGGCCAAATTTTTTGCCTCCAAATTTTTGTCTAATTCGTGGAAAGGTTGGATAAAAGCCTTTACAAAGCGACCTCAGTTACTGAGCATAGGAAAGGTTTAGACGCATTTTTAGGAGCGCCATCAATTGGAAAAGAGTTTTATTATGATTAAGCCCGACGGCGTACAGCGCGGTTTGGTGGGCGACATCATTGGTAAGTTTGAGCGGAAGGGTTTCACACTGGTGGGGCTTAAGCAGATGTCGGTGTCTCGTGAGCTGGCTGAGTCCCATTATGCGGTGCACAAAGAGCGTCCTTTCTTTGGGAGCTTGGTGGACTACATTATTTCAGCTCCGGTTGTGGCGATGGTGTGGGAAGGCGATGGCGTGATTGCGTCTGCTCGTAAGCTGATTGGTGCGACGAATCCGTTGGATGCTGAACCGGGTACGATTCGTGGTGACTACGGTATTACTATCGGTCGCAACCTGATTCACGGTTCGGATGCACCCGAGACCGCTGCGAGCGAAATCAAGCTTTGGTTTGGCGAAGATCTCTGTAGTTGGGAGCCCACGCTAAAGCCCTGGCTGTACGAGTAAATATCGCGGTTTAAACGCTCAAAGCCCCAAGCCACACCTCGGTGGCTTGGGGCTTTGATTTGCTTAGGGATATTCCCTGAAGGATGGGTTTAGGATAGTCGGCGGCGGCCTGCTAGGTGGACTGCGGTGACCTTACTGCATGTTGGCGCGAGCATCTTTGACGGCGGCCATGAAGGATAAAACGCCCGCTGGAATACTCAAGGCCAAAATCACGGCAGTGGGCATTGTGCCCCAATCTGGGTCTCCGGAGGAGAGTTCGAACATGCAGCCGACCGCTGCGATCGCAGTCAAACAAGCGATACCGAGTAGCGCGCCACTTTTAGGGGTCATCACAGATTTTTTGCTCCAGGGATATTTATAAGGACTGTAAAAGAAAAAGCCGCTCTGGTCAGCTTTGAGCGATTAGCTCTGAGCGATCTTAATAGCGTTGATCGATTGACGTTCAGCTAGCTGATGCTCTTGACGTCTTTGACGGCAAAGCCGTGCTTATTTAACTCTTGATTGAGGGCGATCGCATTGTCCACCCGATCGACAAACATCACGCCGTTGAGATGATCCATCTCGTGCTGAATCACCCGCGCAACCAGATCATCGACCTTCATTTTGCGGGGCTTGCCGGTTTCATCTTTAAAGCTCAGCTCAATGGCGGCTGGGCGAACCACGTCTAAATACACACCTGGAATGCTCAGGCAGCCCTCTTGCCCCTTCGCTAACTCATCGCTGTAGCGTGTGATTTTAGGATTGATAATCACCAAGGGCGGTGTGGTCGCATCTTCGGGGTCGGCATCGACAACCAAAAGCTGCTTATTGACTGCAACCTGAGGCGCTGCAAGCCCAATCCCATCTTCGCTATACATGGTTTGCAGCATTTTACGCACCAAATCGCGCAGGTCGTTATCTACTTTTGAAACGCGCTTGGCTGGCTGGCGCAACACGCGATCACCTAAGTAAGAAATAGACAGCGGCGGCTTTTTAAGCTTTTTCTTTTCGACTTCGATCACTGCGGCCATAGCTTTGCGAATGAATTAACGGGCTAATGATTGTTTATCTATTGTAACAACTCACATTGCCTTCGAGATAGGCCCGCGAAAAATTGTGTGGGCCCAGTAACTCTGGCTTAGTAACTCTGGCCTAGTGACTATATGGTCTAGTAACTATATGGCTAAGCAGTTCGAGCGGGCGGGGCTGAGCGTATTGATTGGGTGGTTTCTCGGTTTTAGCGATCGCGTAAATTGCTTAATATTGTTCTCGCTTGATATCAACTCCATTTGATTCGGGCATTTGGGCGTTTGTATTCATCACCATTTGTATTCTTCTGTTTGTATTCATCATTATGAGGACTGAGCACCGTGCTGAAATCGCTCGTAAAAACAGATTATTTGCTGCATGAAACGTTGCGAGGACTGCGGCGCGGCGGTTGGATGAACTGGGCTGCGATTAGCACCATGACCGTGCTGCTCTTTTTGTTTGGCGTTAGTTTGCAAGCGAGCTGGCAGGTCGAGGGCATGCTCAATCAGTTTGGCTCTCAGCTGGTGATTTCGACCTATTTAGACAGTGGTGTGGATGCTTACTCGCTCACCGCGCAGGTAAAGCGATTGCCTGGGGTCGTTAGCGTTGATCCGGTGAGTAAGGAGCAGGCTTGGGCCCAGCTCACCGAAGACTTAGGGCTTTCGGATGTGTCAAATGCCTCCTCGCAGCTCAAGGGAAATCCGTTAGTCGATGAGCTAAAAGTGAAGGCTCGCGAAGCGCAATCAGTGCCACAGCTGGCAAAAACGCTGAAAAATATGAATGGCGTGAATGATGTGCTCTACGTGAGTGAGGTTATTGAACAGTTGCAAGATCTTAACCAGGGACTGCGCTGGGTGAGTATGACTGTGGTGGGCGTGTTGAGCCTGACGGCGATTGCAGTGGTGACCACCACGATTCGGCTAATTGCGATCGCCCGCAGTAAAGAAATTGAAATTATGCAGCTCGTCGGTGCAACCCGCAGCTGGATTTATCTCCCCTTTTTATTTCAGGGCAGTGCTTTTGGCCTAGTGGGTGCCTGCGGTTCGTGGGGATTGCTGCTCGCCATTCAAAAGGCCATTCGCTCTATTGCGATTGAAAAGCAGCCCGCTTTTATCGAGTTTTTGGCCAATGGCCTACAGCTCACGCCCCAGCAATGGATTTTGCTGCCGCTGGCTTTGATGAGTTTGGGGATAGGCATTGGCCTTGTGGGCAGTGTGTTTGCCGTTAGGAAAGTGTCTGTCCTGGCCAGATAACAGCCAGATAACGGCCAGATAGCGCCACGTTAGGCAAGTCAAAAAGCCTCTGAATCTAAAAAGCCTCTGATCTAAAAAGCCTCTGACAGCACATGAATGTCAGAGGCTTTTTGGTATTTGATGGAAACCCGACACAGCTGATGACAGCATGAGCGGAAACTCGCAATCGTTTTATGGCGTTGCTTTATGGCGCTTTAGTAAGCTAAGCCCATACTGCGAGTAGTTTCTGCGCCTAGGTAAACGCGAATGCTGAGGAAGTCTGTAGGGCAAGCGGTTTCGCAACGCTTACAGCCAACACAGTCCTCAGTGCGAGGAGATGCCGCGATTTGACCCGCGCGGCAACCATCCCAAGGCACCATTTCTAACACGTCTGTAGGACAGGCGCGGACGCACTGGGTGCATCCAATACAGGTATCGTAAATCTTTACTGAATGAGACATGAAGTACACAACTCCAGAAATATTATTGCAATGTCGCCAACAACATAGTTAAGCAACTAATTGAAGCAACCGACCGCGAGCAAGGGTTCTCCAACCCATACAGAAGTTTATCCTTCACGCGCTGACCCTAAACTCTTGCGAAGGCAAAAATTTATGGAACGTAATATTCTATGGAGTCGCTACACCGAGCTTCCTGGCTAGATTGTGAGCGCTGCCAGGTAGGCAACAGATACGGGGCGTCACGCTTTCCTATAAGATGATGAAACTTAAAATTTAAGACCTCAAATGCCTGGTGAGAGCAGTGCCCTTTCACTCAGTTCTTTCATGCGATCGCGACTGGCTGCAATGTTAGCACTCCCGCTTGTCGGGCTTGTGGTTTTAGTTATTTAAGTGAATTTTTGCGCTTTTGCCGCTGTTTGAAGGTAATTACAGAAAATGAGTGACGACATTTTAGGAAAAGTTCAGAAGATCGTTTCTGAACAGCTCGGTGTAGACGAAGCTGAAGTAAAGCCAGAAGCTAACTTCGCTAATGACTTAGGGGCAGACTCCCTCGACACCGTTGAGCTAGTGATGGCTCTAGAGGAAGAATTTGATATCGAAATCCCTGACGAGTCGGCTGAGAGCATCAGCACCGTTCAGTCGGCGGTTGACTTTATTAAAGAGAAAGCTGCCTAGGCATACCCTGGGCGCTAAGCCTTTCATCCTGTCTTTAATGAGTTCACTCATTACAATAGAGTTCGCTATAGATCAATAGATAGCTAGGGCCATACGGCAATGACGACCAGAGCAGTTGTGACCTGGCTATCGCACCTAAAATTTTCAGCTTTGATTTTGAGCTTTTGGGCTGTTTTACACGCTACGCCTGAACCACGGCTAATTTAGAGAATGGCTAATTTTGAGAAAAAGCGCGTTGTCATCACCGGGTTAGGTGCCATAACGCCTATTGGAAATAATTTGGCTGACTATTGGCAAGGGCTAATGGGCGGCAAAAGTGGCATCGGCCCGATTACTGTATTTGATGCCTCAAAGCACGGCAGCCAAATTGCAGGAGAAGTTAAAGGGTTTGATCCATTAGAGTTTATGGATCGCAAAGATGTGAAGCGATCTGCTCGGTTTGCGCACTTTGCCATCGCGACCAGCAAAATGGCGATTGAAGATGCCAAGCTCGAAATTACTGACCTCAACGCTGAGCAAGTCGGCGTGATGATCGGTACAGGCATTGGTGGCATCAAGGTGATGGAAGAACAGCAAGAGATTTATCTTAAGCGTGGGCCGAGTCGCTGTAGCCCCTTTATGATTCCGATGATGATTGCCAACATGGCCGCAGGCTTAACGGCTATCCAGACCGGTGCAAAAGGCCCCAACTCTTGCCCTGTGACGGCCTGTGCTGCGGGTTCTAATGCGATTGGCGATGCCTTTCGGATTGTGCAAAATGGCAACGCGCAAGCCATGATTTGCGGTGGGACAGAATCTGCTGTGACGCCTTTAACCTTTGGCGGTTTTTCGGCGATGCGGGCGATGTCTACCCGTAATGATGATCCGGACCACGCCAGCCGCCCGTTTGATAAAGACCGCGATGGCTTTGTGCTGGGTGAAGGCTGCGGGATTTTGATTTTAGAAGAGCTAGAGCACGCGCTAGCTAGAGGCGCTCGCATTTACGCAGAAATGGTGGGCTACGGCATGAGCTGTGACGCTTTCCATATGACTGGCATTGCCCCTGGCGGAGAAGGTGCAACCCGCGCGATTCGGATGGCACTTAAAGATGGCAGCTTATCACCCACGGATGTGAGCTACGTGAATGCTCACGGGACCAGCACGCCAGTGAACGATCCGAACGAGACAGCGGCGATTAAAACCGTTTTGGGTGAGCATGCTTACAACATTACGGTTAGCTCTACGAAAAGTATGACCGGTCATCTATTGGGCGGCTCAGGAGGCATTGAAGGGGTCGCGGCGGTCATGGCTGTGGCCAATGACAAAGTGCCGCCTACGATCAACTTAGTAGAGCCCGATCCGGCCTGTGATTTGGACTATGTGGCGAATAAAAGCCGGGACCAAACGGTGGACGTTGCGCTGTCCAATTCATTTGGATTTGGCGGGCATAACGTGACGCTGGCTTTTCGGAAGTATGGGTCTTAAGTTGCGGCTGTTCTTGCTGCTGCGATAGACCACAGATGTAAGGCTTACGGAAATAGGTCTACAGACATAAGGCTACAGATGCGTAGTGAGCTTAGCGGGTGCGTCTTTGTGACAGCCGGTGCCGACATCAAATTTTCAAGACATTCGGGCGATGTTTCGAGGCTGTTTTGGAATTGAGGCGATCGCAGCTACAGACCGAATTCATCTGGTGTTTTAGGGCTGTTTTGGAGCTGTAGAGAGGCCCACAGGTGTAGCATTATCAAAGAAAGTCCTTAGCAACCGTCGCGGATGTTACAGATTCATAGGTATAATGACCTAACTAAAACTCTTCAACATTTGTTTAGAGTTGCTCACAGCCCGGATGAAGTGTGCATTTGACAGCCGTAGGCTAACGCACTTGCTGAGTGCATAGGCGTTTTTTTACCGCTGATTCTCATCTCGGGCCAATTCTTCAGGCGAAGGCTTTGAGCATTATTTTAACTCCCGTATAGTGATAGCACTTGCGGATTTTCTACAACTTTTGTCTCTGCGCTAGAGCCTCCTTGTTCTAGGGCTATCTCCATTAAAACTTGTCCACACTCTCTTAAAGAAAGGCTATGGCTGTCGCAACTCAATCGCTTGAAGCACTCTGTATTAACTCCATTCGGTTTTTGGCCGTTGATGCCATCAATAAGTCCAAATCGGGCCACCCTGGCTTGCCGATGGGTGCAGCGCCCATGTCCTTTGTGCTGTGGGACAAGTTCATTCGTCACAACCCTAAGAATCCTCAGTGGTTCAACCGTGACCGATTCGTCCTTTCTGCGGGTCATGGCTGCATGTTGCAGTACGCCATGATGTACCTCACCGGCTACGACAGTGTGAGCATGGACGACATCAAGCAGTTCCGTCAGTGGGGCTCTAACACACCCGGTCACCCTGAGAACTTTGAAACCGCCGGTATTGAGGTCACCACCGGTCCTTTGGGCCAAGGCATTTGTAATGCGGTGGGCCTAGCGGCGGCTGAAGCGCACCTGGCAGCTAAGTACAACAAGCCTGACTGCACAGTGGTGGACCACTACACTTACACCATCATGGGCGACGGCTGTAACATGGAGGGCATTTCTGGTGAGGCGTGCTCTTTGGCAGGGCACTGGGGCCTTGGTAAGCTGATTGCGCTGTACGACGACAACCACATTTCCATTGATGGTTCGACGGACATTTCCTTTACTGAAGATGTGAGCAAACGCTTTGAGTCTTATGGCTGGCATGTGCTGCATGTGGAAGATGGCAACACTGACCTAGACAGTATTGAAAAGGCGATCGCAGAGGCCAAAAAGGTCACTGACAAGCCCACCATGATTAAAATCACCACTACCATTGGTTACGGTTCCCCTAACCGTCAGGGTACTGGTGGCATTCACGGCGCAATGCTCGGTGATGATGAAACTAAGGCCACTCGCGAAGCCCTCGACTGGAAGTACGAGCCCTTTGAGATTCCTGAAGATGCGCTAAACCGCTACCGTCAGGCCGTGGATAAAGGCGCTAGCGCCCAGGCCGAGTGGGAAGAGACCCTCGCTACCTATCGCACTAAGTACGCGGCTGAAGCGGCTGAATTTGAGCGGTTGCTTTCTGGCGAACTGCCCGACGGCTGGGAAGATGCGCTGCCTAAGTACACGCCTGAAGATAAAGCGCTAGCGACTCGTAAGAACTCTGAAGCGACGCTCAACGCACTGGCACCAGTCGTGCCTGAACTCATCGGTGGCTCTGCTGACCTAACCCACTCCAACCTCACCGAGCTAAAGATTTCCGGCGATTACCAAAAGGGCGCGTACGAAAACCGCAACATGCACTTTGGTGTGCGTGAGCACGGTATGGGCGCAATTTGTAACGGTATTGCGCTGCACAACAGCGGCTTGATTCCTTACTGTGCGACGTTCTTGGTGTTTACGGACTACATGCGCGGCGCGATTCGCCTGTCTGCTTTGTCCGAAGCGGGCGTCATTTATGTAATGACTCACGACTCCATTGGTTTGGGTGAAGATGGTCCTACGCACCAGCCGGTAGAAACGGTTGCTTCCTTGCGGGCGATTCCTAACCTCTATGTAATTCGCCCTGCGGACGGCAACGAGACTTCTGGCGCGTACAAGATTGCGGTTCAAAAGCGCAAAGCACCTACGCTGATGTGCTTCTCTCGTCAGGGCCTGCGCAACCTACCGGGTTCCTCGATTGACGCGGTCGCTAAGGGCGCTTACGTTGTGTCCGACTCTGATGGCACGCCTGAAATCATTTTGATTGGTACGGGTAGTGAAGTGCAGCTGTGTGAAGATGCGGCTGAAAAGCTACGCGGCGAAGGCAAAAAAGTGCGTGTGGTATCCATGCCTTGCTGGAAGCTGTATGAAGAGCAAGACGCGGCTTACAAAGAGTCCGTATTGCCTAAGGCAGTGAAGAAGCGCCTAGTGGTAGAAGCGATGAGCAGCTTTGGTTGGGCCAAGTACTTCGGTGACGAAGGCGACATGATCAGCGTTGACACCTTTGGTGCTTCTGCGCCGGGTGGCAAAGTGATGGAAGAATTTGGCTACACCATCGATAATGTTGTGGCTCGTGCGAAAGCGTTGTAATTGCTAGATTAGTGACGGCTAGCTTAAAAAACTAGGCACATCATTTCATAGATAGAAAAGGCAGGAGAGCACAATGCTTCTTCTGCCTTTTTGTTTTGATGAGATTGTTTTTTGCCAAATTGCTCAGACAATCGGATTTGATGGATCAGTCGATCGCATTTCCATTTTTTCTATTGCCGTTTCAAATTCCACCTCTAACTGTTCTGCCGTCGGTAAGCTTCCTTGCAGCTCTGGTGGCAAACGATCCTGAAGCTGATAGGTGGAAACGCCAATTGGATTTTGGACGGTGTCTAGGGCAAATTCGACGATTGTTTTGCTTTTAGAACGGCAGAGAATAATGCCAATGGTTGGACGATCGCCCTCACTGCGCAACAGGTGGTTAACCGCTGAAACGTAGAAATTCATTTGGCCAGAGAATGCCGGTTCGAACTTGACCGTTTTTAGCTCAATGACGATGTAGCAATGCAAACGCGTGTGATAGAAGAGCAGGTCTAGGCGAAAATCAGTATCGTCTACGGTGAGTGGGTATTGGCTCCCAATAAAGGCAAATCCAACGCCTAGTTCCAGCAAAAAATCGCGGATGTGTTCGACAAGGCTACGCTCAAGCTCGCGTTCTTGGGCGGCTGGGCCAATGGTCAAAAAATCAAAATTGTAGGGATCTTTGATCAGCTGCTGGGCTAAGTCGGACTGGGGCTGGGGCAAAGTGCGCTCGAAATTAGTGGTGGCAGCGCCTTGCCGTTGGTAAAGGCCCGAGTCGATTTGCAAGGTTAAAACGTTACGGCTCCAGCCGTTTTCAATCGTTTGTTGAATGTACCAGAGGCGTTCTTTTGGGTTTTTTACCTTATCCAATAATCGAATATTGTGACCCCACGGAATTTGTCCAACAAGCTGTTGGACAACTGTCTGCTCGGGATAGGTTTCCGCAAAGGCCCTCATGTACAGGAGGTTTGTACGGGAAAGACCCTTCATCTCAGGAAATTCTTTCTTCAAATCTTTTGCGAGGCGGGTGATGACTTTGCTGCCCCAGCCTTCGTTTCCCTGACGCTGCAAAATTTCTTGGCCGATTTGCCAGTAGAGCAAAATTAGCTCTTGATTGACCGCTAGGGCTGCTTTGACCTGGGCGGTACGAATGTGCTGCTTTAGCTCGGTGAGAAAGTGTTCGTATTCGTTAGAGGGAAACAGCGTTGATTGGTTTGGCATAGGACAACCCGATGCAAGTCCTAATCATTATAGAGATCGCTTGTACTACTAGGAAACAAGCTTTTTTGATCCGTTCATAGAGGGTAAAGGCGACTATCAGACTGTTTGCAGAATTTAAACAAAAATCACTGATGAATTACAGGGAATGGGTGATGATTTGATTGTGTTGGGTTAGTGGCTGCTTGCGAAGAAGTTCATGCGAAAGATAAAACTGTTTTTGGCTTCGTCTTCAGAGTTGATTGAAGATCGCGAGCAGTTTGAGATTTTTATTTATCGTCGGTGTAAGGCCTGGGCGAATGAGATTTTCCTGCACTTGGATAAGTGGGAGGATTTTTCGGATGCGATGTCGCTAGAGGGGTTGCAGGGCGAGTACAACCAGGTGGTGCGAGACTGCGATATTTTTGTGTTGCTGGTGCAAAACAAGGTGGGGCAGTACACGGCTGAGGAGTTTGAACAGGCTTATCAGCAGTTTGCCGCGACGACTAAAAAGCCGCTGATTTTTACATACTTTAAGCCACCGACGGCGGCGGCGAGTGCTGAGGGGCTCGCCAGTGTAGAAGCTTTTGACAACAGGCTAAAAGGTCTAAACCACTACAAGACGGCGTATCCGAATATTGAAGGATTGCGAGAGCATTTTGGCAATCAGCTCGATAAGCTGGCGGCGGCTGATTTTGCCGGGTTAGGCAGTGAGTATTACACGGCTGAGACGATTACAAGTGCGCCGTTTGTGTTGCAGTCGGTGGATTATCAGGCGCTGGCTGAGCGGATTGCCGAGCAGCAGGAGATGATTGAAGCGTGGCAAGCGACGGGGAAAACGGAGCGGGCGCTGAAGGCTGCGAATAAGCTGGCTCAGCTAGAGGAGGAGCGTGAGCAGTTTAAGGAAAACGTTTTTAAGCTGTATGAAACGTTTTCCAAGGTAGAGATTGACACGGCGCGATTGGCTCAGGCGAAGGCGCATTTTGATAAAGGTGAATTTCGAGAGGCGGACGCGGTCCTGAATGCCGAGGAGATGGCGAAGGACCTGGATCGGCTGATTGAGCGTGACCAGCAGCTAGATAAAGAAAAGGCCGCCGTTGCCAAAGATAGAGGGCAGCTGAGTAATGAGTACTTAGTAAAAGCACGCCTGCGAGCGACCTTTTACGAGCAGCCCAACCGGTTTGTAGAGGTTTGCCAATACTTTGAAGAGGCCCTGAAAGCTGCGAGGACGACCGAGGCCGTTTTTGAGTACGGTGTATTTTTACAAAAACACAATGACTTCAAACGCGCCAAGCCGCTTTATGTCGAAGCCTTGCATCATTATCGAGAGTTGGCTAAGGAGCTCCACCGCATATACTTTCCCGATGTCGCGATGACGCTGAATAATTTGGCAATTTTGCAATCGGCTCAGAATAAATATGCCCAGGCCGCTAGCAGCTACGACGAAGCATTGAATCATTATCGAGAGCTGGCTAGAGAAAACCCCAGAACCTATCTACCTCATGTCGCTGTAACGCTGAATAATGTGGGACTGTTGCAAGAGGCGCAGCATGACTACGAGAAGGCGGCCAGCAGCTACAACGAAGCATTGCGCATCCGACGAGAGTTAGTGAAGGAGAACCCCAGAACCTATCTACCTCATGTCGCTGTAACGCTGAATAATTTGGCAATTTTGCAAAAGGCTCAGCATGACTACGAGAAGGCGACGAGTAGCTACGACGAAGCATTGCGCAGTTATCGAGAGTTAGTGAAGGAGAACCCCAGAACCTATCTGCCATACGTTGCGACAACGCTGAATAATTTGGCGGTTTTGCAAAAGGCGCAGCATGACTACGAGAAGGCGACGAGCAGCTACGACGAAGCATTGCGCAGTTATCGAGAGTTAGTGAAGGAGAACCCCAGAACCTACCTGCCATACGTTGCCATGACGCTGAATAATTTAGCGGTTTTGCAAAAGGCGCAGCATGACTACGAGAAGGCGACGAGCAGCTACGACGAAGCATTGCGCAGCTATCGAAAGTTAGCAAAGGAGAACCCCAGAACCTATCTGCCTGATGTCGCGACGACGCTGAATAATTTGGCTAATTTGCAATCGGATCAGAATGACTACGAGAAGGCGGCCAGCAGCTACGACGAAACATTGCGCAGCTATCGAAAGTTAGCAAAGGAGAACCCCAGAACCTATCTGCCTGATGTCGCCATGACGCTAGTGAATCTAAGCATTTTTTACTTGCAAGACAAGCCGGATAAGGCAAAGTCTGTTGCAATGGCTAAAGAAGTCATTCAAATCGCTGAGGGTTTTCCTCAGGTACCTATCGTGCAGCAACGAGCCGAAAAAGCCCGTCTAATATTACAAGCAAACGAAGCAAAATAAATCACAAGAAGCAGCTACCCAGCCAACAACCGAAACAAATAAACACCCACCGCCAAATACCAACTTGCCCCGATTAACAGCCCCGGCCATACCAACCACTGCACCAATCCTGCTTCCCAAGCCACCTCAGGCCTACCCATTTTGACCAAGTTAATCAGCGCCTGTCCCCCATTGAGCCCCGGCAACGGCAGCAAATTAAACGCCGCCAGCTTTGCCGCCGTTGCCCCCAGCACCGCCAAAAAGCTACTGGCCTCAGCAAACTGCTGAACGCTGCGCAGCTGACCTTGAGCGACATCAAAAGGCGATAGCGCCCCTCGAATAATTTGCTCGAATCCCTAGAGAAAAGCAGGCACCGCAGCAGGGCCCAAGAGAAGATAGGCGATCGCACCCAACCCAAACACCCCAGACAACGGCACCCACACCTGCACCCACATGGGCCGATGGTTAAACGCCTGGGGCAAATCAGTCTCATAGATAGAATCTACCCGAGAATCCAGAGGCGTCACAGAGCCCCCGGTTAACAACGGACTCACCGTCACAATGCCAACTTTGAAGACGGCAGGGCCTAGGCCAAACGAGATGCGTTTGATGGTGACACCGCAAAGGAAAAGTGCGATCGCCATCGACAACACATGAACCACCACCGCCACCACGAAAGCCAGCACAAGCATCATCATGCAGGTTTCAAGTCTTGTTGGGCTGTCAGGAAATTGCCTTCTGCTTTACTGACCCACTCTTGCGTAATCGGCTTCATAGATCACCCGCCCCTTATCTACGACGTCCCTGATAAAAAAGTCACCCATGTCTAACCGTTGTTGGGTTTGTTGAGAAGATCGCACCAACAAATCCAGAGCAAAAGGAGCCCTAATCGCCTGACGAATCTCAATTTCCTTATGTACCGATCTCCTAGTCAATGGCATCACTACCAACAAATCCACATCAGATTCGGATGTGGGTTCACCGTAGGCATAGGAACCAAACAGGATAATTTGGTCAGGTTGAAACTGACGTGCGATTCTCACAAGTGAGAGGCGTTCGCCAACGCCTGACTAAATTCCTGAAGTTGGCGAAATCTAGCAATACCCATTAACTCACTGTCTCAACGCTAAGAGCTTTTTTCTCAATTGACCTGAAGGACTCATCACTGTTTTCGACACGGATTCCGTTCGTCCATAGCTCATGCTCGCTGACATCAATATCTTCATTCCACACAAGAGCGTAGCCACCCGACTCAACTTGAAAGCTCTTGAAAAATGCGGGGTTTTTCAGTGGGGTAAACATTGGCATCGTTAAAAGACGATGGAAATCGTATTTCCTGAGTTCTTTATTAGAGAATTCAATGAGCAATGTGAAGTCGTCAACGACCTGGGCGTTAGAAATTCGAGGATGTTGCATAGAATTTTCAAAACCAATGTTTACGTCATAAAAGCAAGTACTCACGCCGCTATTTCAAAGGAGGCAACTTACGAAACTCCTGATCATTCCACATTTGCAAAAGGTCTTGCCGATAAAGACGAGCCCAATCGAGCACCAGCTTTTGAGCACGCTTTGGCAAATCTCCTTCAATAATATCAAGCGATTCAATACTGATAAGCGCATTGTACTCACCATAAATTGCATGAAAATGAGGCGGCGGATGATCGCCAAAGAAAACCTTGACGACGATTCCGTAAAACCTGGCAATCTCTGGCACAGCGGGTCTCCATCACTAGACTAACCGTTTACAAAAACATTGATTTTCGTAAACAGAGCTAAGAGAATACACAAGCACCATCGCAAAGACAACTTCGCACAACGAAAGGATAAACTGATAGCTCTTTGCTGGCTTCAGCTTCCCACATACTCAATACATAGCAAACCCTATGCCACTATACGATTGCATCATTGTGGGCGCAGGCCCAGCAGGCGCGAGCGCAGCCTACCACCTCAGCGATCGCGGCCATAGCGTCCTCCTCCTCGAAAAAGCAGCCCTCCCCCGCTACAAACCCTGCGGCGGCGGCGTCTCCCCCGAAATCGCCCAATGGTTCGACTTCAGCTTTGAGCCTGTGATTTCGCAAAAAGTCACCCGTGCCCGCTACACCTGGAAACTCGGCGAAGTCATCGAAGCCGACCTTGGCACCGATATTTGGATGGTGCGCCGCAACGAATTTGACCATCACATCGTCAAACACGCCCAGGCCAAAGGCACCACCCTACAAGACGAAACCAAAGCCACCGGCATTGCTTTTGACCCGACCGTTGAAGGAGGCTGCTGGCACGTCACCACCAGCCAGCCCGCTACCGGCAAACAGGAAACTCTCACAGGGCGGTATTTGATTGCCGCAGATGGCGGACGAGGACCCATGGCAAAATGGCTGGGATTTGGCGATCGCAAAACCAGCATCGCCGGTGCCATCGAAATTGAGCCCAAGCTAGACGTTCATGATGGCCACGTGGTGCACTTTGAATTTGGCCTGCTGAAAAATGGCTACGTGTGGAACTTTCCCAAAGCAGACGGCTACTCCATCGGCAGCGGTGCCTTTAACAGTAACCAGCGCAAAGGCCGCGACCTGGTAGAACCGATGGTGGACTATGCCAAAGCCTTTGGAGTGGACGGTCAAGCTGAGCAAAAGCACGGGCATCCGGTGTGCCTGTGGGATGGAGACCAACGGCTGCACACGCAAAATGCCCTGCTCGCCGGAGAAGCCGCCTGCGTTGTTGATCCGTTTACCGCTGAAGGCATTCGCCCGTCTATGTTTACAGGGGTGAAGGCCGCAGAAGCGATTGACCGTGCCCTGGGGGGAGAGGCAGAAGCCCTGGCAGACTATACCGCGATCGTTCAGGCCGAAATTGGCAGTGAAATGCGACTGGCCGCTCGCCTCGCAAAAGCCTTTTACACCGCCCCGCACCTGAGCTACAAAGCTATTTTGAATCAGCCCTCGGCCACCAGAGCCATGGGCAAAATTTTCACGGGTGAGCTGAAATACGCCGACATGGTGAGTAAGGCCCTAAAGCTGCTGAGCGGCGGGCTGATAGCCGGGTGAGGGTTGCTGGAGGGGTGACCGTTGCTGCGGGGCCGCCATGCTTGCGCGATCGCACCGCACCCAATATAGGCTACGCTATCAGTGTAGTTCCCGGTCTTGGCTATTTTGTCAACTGTGTGGCACGATTACTTACTTTTTAGCAGCGCTAGATAATGGTTTCTAGCCCCTCTCATTCCGCCAAGTCATCAGGGCAGCCGTCTGGTTCGCTGAAGCCAGCCGGCTCAACGGCCAGCTCAAGAGTGTGGTTTACCGACCACATGCTATTTCACTATCACCGCTGTCGCCGCCGCGTATATTTAGACCGCTACGGTGACGCCACGCTCAAAGATCCGCCCAGTGACTACTTCGTCAAGCTTCGTCAGGACAGCGCTGATCATCGTCAGGCAGTGCTGGCGCAGTTTGCACCGTTGAGCCGCCCTGTGTATGACCGTAACGATTGGGAAGCCGGCGCGCAGGCGACTTATAGGCTCATGGCCGAAGGCGTAGAAACAATTTATCGGGGTGTTTTAACGGTTAAAGGGGACGGCGACACCTGGTATCGCAGTGAGCCCGATGTGTTGGTGAAGCGGCGGGGCGAGTCTTGGCTGGGCGACTGGTACTACGTGCCCTACAACGTCAAACTGGGCAAAAAGCCGAAGCCTGAGTATCAGCTCGTGGCCGCCTTTGGAGCCTATGTATTGGCTGAAACACAAGGCGTTTGGCCCGATTATGTTGGGTTGTTTTTAAAAGAGAGAGAATATTCGGTCAGCCTAGAGCGCTATGTACCCAAGCTCCAAGAAGCCTTGGACGACTGCCTTGATGCGCACTCGGGTGTGCTGGTATTACCTGAGCCCCCGGAGGTTTTTATCTCGCGCAGTCGCTGCGATATGTGTCCTTGGCTGGGCCACTGTTATCAGGTTGCCAAAGAACAGAATCATTTGTCGTTGCTGCCTGGTGTGACCAAAAAACGCTACCCTGCGCTGGTTGAGATGGGGCTCTCGACGGTGGAACGGTTGGCGAAGGCGCAGCCGATGCACTTAGCCAACGTGCTGGATGTAGAGACGCCCGTGACTGAAAAGATGATTTTTCAGGCGCAGGCAAAGGCGACTGGAGAAGCGATCGCACGCCTTCATAACCAACAATTTCCCTTGGCACCTCACCATGTGCCCACCACAGACATTGAGCTGTACTTTGATATTGAAGCTGCGCCTGATAAAGACCTGATTTATTTGCATGGTGTGTTGGTGGTGAACAACAACACGCATGAAGAGACTTTTCATGCCCTGGTGGCCGAAGCCCCCGATCAAGAAGAAGAAGCCTGGTTTGAATTTTTGGCCTTGATGGCGCATCACGCCGATGCGCCGATTTATCACTTTTGCCCGTACGAGGCGCAAACGGTGCGGCGGCTGGGGCAGCTGTACGGCATGAATGGGATGGATGTGGACGTTTTGCTCGATCGCTTTGTGGACATTCACAAGCGGGTCGTCGATGCGGTAGCGCTGCCGGTAGAAAGCTATGCGCTCAAGCATTTGGCCCGGTGGATGGGGTTTGAGTGGCGCGATGAAGATGCCAATGGTGCCCAGTCGATTTGTTGGTATGACGACTGGTTAACGACGGGCGATCGCACCTATTTAGAGACCATTCTTCGCTACAACGAAGATGATTGTCAGGCGACTTACCGCGTTAAGGACTGGCTGGTAAAGTTTGCAGCGCCTTTTTGGTCATAGCGCATCGTCATAATACGCTGTCATCATGCTCTGTCATAGCGCTTTATGGGTAGGGTTTCCTAGCTATGAGGCTCTAGCTGTGAGGCTTAAGAGCCCACCAAAAACGAGTAGTCACTCTCGACCCAGCTGTCTGTGTTGACGCTGGTGCTCATAGTGTTCTCGACTTGATTTTCTAACTGTTGTGAGAGCGTTGTTTTCACAAAGTAAGCTTCGTTGAACCCCATTTTGGTGGGGGCATTGCTCATTTGAAACTCTAGATTACGAATATCCCACGTGCGATCGTTAGTGTGACTCAAGGCCAATTCAATCTGATCGTTCCAGGCAGCTTGTAGGAGTTCACCGACGTTGGTTTCAGGCAGCTGCTCTTGCACCAAATTCTCCACCCAAAGGTCAATAATCTTAGGGCCATGGGCGGAGCTTTGGGGACTCAAAGGCTCTGTATCCATTGCTGTGACGTGAGTGTTTCCCTTTGTTTGAAGGCTAGGGGCACTGGGGCTTTGGGGGGTGACGTTTTCAAAAGCGACGCCTTCGAACAGCGGCTCTCCTAAGGCAAGGTCTTCAAAAATATCGACCACTGCTGTTGTTGCGACAGGTGAGTGGGCTGTTGCCTCTATCTCTCTATATTGAGCGCTGTTGTTGACCTCAGCGGTTAAAAGCTCTTCAATCCAGGCGAGGTCAACGGAATTTTGCGCAGTGTTGGCAGCTTCGTTAGGCGCGAGGGTGGCGATCGCGCTCATCACCTGCTCGGAAACCAACGAAAACTGACCATTGGTCGGCACGTCGGCGGCTAGGACGGCAGCGCCTGGAAGCAGGGCAAATTGCTTTTGAGGCGCAGGGGTCGCGTGGTAAAAAAATATCTCGCGTGTTGGCGTCTGCAATAACGGTGCGGGGCTGCTGGCGTTGCTGCTGTTTAGGGCGTTGCTTTTTAAGGTGTCGTTGCCGGCTGTTTCACTAAGGAGGGTGAACGACGTGTTGTCAGTCTCTGCGGTGTTGAGCGATCGCAGTTCATTTAGCTCAACCAAGCTCAGGTGCCCGAGGTTGACTCTGCCAATCGGGGACGATGCGGCTTGGGCAACGCTGTTGGTTACTCCTTCAATAGGCACCCAGCTGGGCGACACCCAAACCCCTAAAGACAGTAATCCAATCGACAGGACAACCTGGGGGGTAGGGCGACTAACGGTGGGTAGCTGAGTCAGAGTGCAAGATGAGGTCATAAGGCGCTAGAGAATGAGCCGGATAGAGATGGCTGAAAATAGCATCAGCTCGCAGACGGGTCATTACGAAGGGAACGGTGGACCGAGACGGCGGAGCAAAACAGTGGCGAGAAAAAACGGTAGAGCGATCGCGGGGGCAGCTAGATGACCCTTGAAGACAGCGTTACTGGGTGAACTGGCGTATCCACCGTCAGCTTGCACCCGTTAAGATGCACGACAGCAGGGTCCGTTGAATCACCGAGGTATCGCCCTCAAGTGTTGTAATAGATACGCTGAGTCAACCGTGGGTTCCCCGACGCACACAGCTTTTTTTTAGGTAAATAAACGACCTGTGTTGTGTGAGGTTTGAATGAGCGGAGGAGGGTAGTGCCCTACAAAAAAGCCCCTGGCTAGAAGTGGCCAGGGGCTAGATGGTGACAGATTGACTCTCTTTCAAGTGCGTTTCAAAAGGAGCAGATGTCGAAATTAAGCGATGCTTAGTTCCGTACTCACCATGAAGTCAGTGAAGTTTTGATCGCCGCCGCCCCAAAGATCTTCGAATGACAGGGTGCGATCGCTGCTACCTTGCACATGCTGAAAGCCATCGGCATTGGCCTCGGCAAAGGCAAAGTAGGTCCGTTTGAGATTTGCCGGTGATTGAATAGCCTGCTCGGCGGTTGCATTGGCGACCAAGAAGGGGGCTAGCAGCTGCCCCCCGTCTAACTGCGAGGTGAGTGTGCCAGTATCCCGCGTCATATCTAGCTTACTTAGGCGCTGGGTTAGGGCCACGCGACTGTAGTCAGCATCGCCAGGACTCAGCGTTTTGCCTGTGAGCGTATCCACCAGCGTGCCCTGGGCATCTTCAACGGCATAGAAGCCAACGGTGTTGTTGTATCCAGCCATAGAGTCGGCTTCAAAGGTCGCGGTGACCTGCGCATCGACTTCGCCATCCTGATTTAGATCGATTGTGCTGAGGTCTAGCAGCAGATTGTTAGCCGTTGCAGAGACCAGCTTGCTCAAGGCCGGCGCGCTGGCGGTTTGATCGGCTGCTGGATAGGTCTCTGACATTGAGCCCTCTGCTGCAACGGTGGTCGCCTTTGGTGCTGTCAGCGCCTGGGCCGCAATTTCTCGCTCGGCAGCGGCAGCTTTCGTTGCCTTATTGCGAGTCAGTGCTGCCGACCTATCCGACTTAACAGGGGCCGACTTAACAGGGGCAAACTTAATAAAATCAAACCGGCCATGCTCTTCACGGTTTTGAGTGGCGACCAGTTCAAAGGTGTCGCCTGTTTTGAGTGCGATAGAGTCGTGAATCACTTTGCGGACGCGGCTGCTGGGTGCGGCAGTGTCTGAGCCGAGGTCTTGGTCCCACCGGAAAGTGGTTTTCTCCCGGCCAATTTTGACCTGAGCGGTGGCACGCCCATCGTTTTCGTCGTAGTACCCAACGGTGACTTTGTAGTTGCCATCCGCACCGTCAAAGATGCCTTTGGCACGGCCCCATCTCGCCTCTGTGCCTTCGAGCGTAATCATTGCTCCAGCTGAGGCCGCCGCGCCTCTGATTTTCTCTTTTTCAAAGCCTTTTAGGGCCAAGTCTTCTGCTTCGTACCGGCGTCTGGAGAAAGCGGGTGCTGGTTCTGTCGGCGGCTGCGGGTCGGTTACCGGTGGTACGACGGGTGGTGTTGTCGTTGGTGGTGTTGTCGTTGGTGGTGGTGTGATAGGCGGTGTAGGCGGTGGTGTCACAGGTGAATTGCCTGTGGCTTTAGCGCTATGGGCGGCAAAGTAGCCGGTGGCGTAGGCATTGGGGCCAACTGTTTCTGTAATGGTGAATTCTGAGCCGGGAATGTATTTGAATACGTCAAAGAAGCCTTCGGTCGTTGGCCAGTCTTCTGGCTGGGTAGAAGACTTTTTGCGAAACTCTTCTAGGGCGAACTGGGCGCTTTTATCCAGGCGGTCTAGGTCGGCAGGGCCGTAGACGGAGATGCCTTTGGGCGCGTCTTGACCGCGAACGTAGGAGTCCACATGGTGAGTAGAGTCTGGCTGGCGCGGGCCAATGCCTGTGGTGTAGCTCACATTGTCTGGGTTGGCCCCAGCGATAAACTGGGAGGCTAACAGCGCGCCTTTGAGGTATTTTTCGTTGCCGCTAAGGAAGTGCGATCGCAAGACTTCTGTTCTTTGGGCAAAGCCATCATGTGCGCCCCAGCCAATGCTCACAGACTGATTTTTGTTCCACTTAAAGCCGGCTTTATTAATCGCGGCTAGCTCGTCATCGCCCACCCTAAGGACAGCAGCTTTGGCATTGTCCTGTACAGCTTTGTCCACGGGTTGCTCTGTGGTGGCGTATACAAAGGCCGCGTCGCGATGATCGTACTTAGCCGACGCGCTGCTGCGAAAGGCCTTCTCGCCCGCTTTCGTAAAGACAGTGCTCTCTAAGAACATGTCGTGCCATTGCTCGTCGCCGGTGGCACGATACAGCTCAGCGGCAGCTAAATTACGTTCATCGGCGATTTGCCAAAATTTGCTGAGGTTTTTGTATTGGTTCGGGTTGGCGTTGTTCTCTTTTTCGGCCCATGCGATCGCCTTTAGCGCACTCTCGATATAGCCCTGCGCCCGAGTCGGGTCAATATCTTTGATGACATGAGCTGCCCGTGCGGCGACCCCAGCATACTGATAGCTCGTCCAAATATCCGGCGCATAGGCAATCACCTTCAGCGACTCTTGCCAGCTCGCCTCCATATCCTGCGGATGACTGGCCGATTCAATGCCGCCGCGCACGCCGCCTTCTTCGGTTTGCAACCGCTTAAAAAAGTCCACGCCCCACAACGCTTCATCCACCACATCGGCAATCTGGTTACCTGACTCTGGAATGGTGAGATTTACCCCTACAAAATACTCAGGAAACATGCCTGCAACTTCTAATAGCTTGCGAGAGACATCCAAATGCTGCGTACTGCGGTCCCAGTCTCCTGCATCCATCCAGCCGCCATAGGCATTCTCCACAATCTCGTCGGTGAGCTGTCCGTTTAGCTGTGGGAACATATCGACCCCCTGAGCAAGGCCGGTACGCGTGTTGATCACCTGCGCGTTGGACTGGTACACCTTCACCCCATCGTCTGGATGAAAGCTGCGAGGCGCAGTGTAGTCAGAAAAATCGCGTGTCTTTTTGATGCCGCTGCGCTGCGTGTACAAGCCTTCCATATGGACTTGGAACGCGCGCTCCCAGTTGTTATCTCCAATCTCAAAGTCGTAGGAGGTGCCTACCTCATCAACAACAACCTTGTACGTTCCTTTTTTTGTAAACTCGCTAAAGTCAGCAAGGTACACATCTGTACCGTTGTAGTTTTTGCCACCAGAGATAAAATCTTCTGCTTCGTTTTTCCCTCTCGAAAGCTCAATCTCTCCTTCAAAGACTTTGTTGCCCTTATCATCAGTTAGCCAAAATTTCTGGCCTTCTTTGTAAGAAACGCCTTTTCCATCTGGTCCCATCCAGGTAGATAAAAAGGCCACCTTAGCCGGATCTGTTGGCTGAAACCCGTTGTAGGAGATATGAACTGCTTCGCTTCGCACGCTCTCAGGTTTGTAGTCAAAGGTGATATCTTCTAGCTCGTCACCCTTAAAGTCTAGCTGGTAGCTTTCGCCGATGGTCATCGCGTCAGGCAGTTCTAAATACACCGTATGCTCCATAGCAAAGTCGTACTTAGAAAACTCGACTCGGCTATCTTCAGTGACGCCCACGCGGGCCGATTCTGACGGCTTGCTCTTGATATAAACGTTAGTGGGCGTGATGCCGTTAACGCTGTAGTTGGATGTTTGTTTTGCCCAGGTCTCGTTGAGTTCTGGGCCTCTCAGCGTGTCCATGGTGCGGATAATGCGGCCATCGTCAACCAAAATACCAATCGCTTTGCCGTCGCGATAAACAATCTCTCTATCGGTTTTGAATTTGTTTTTGGCTGCCTTGGTTTTGATAGTGTCGCCAGCTTGTTTTACATAGGCCTTTTGTGTGCCTCTTGTAATCTCTCCAGTTTCAATTCTCAGGGCCAAAATGTTGTTGCTAACAGCATGAGGGTGAGTAACTTGTAGCTTTGCCATGTTGAAAATATCTCGCGTTTAATGAAGATGTAGAGGGAGCCTCTCATCCCTTAGCCCCTTTAAAAACAAAACTCATCTGTTCCTTAGTGGTGCTAATTCGTTTGCCCACGTTGGGTAAAGGGAGTGAAATGAAAGACTGCGACAAGTCAGAAATAAATCAGTTATTGAGTGGGCGTTCCTTAGCAAGATCTCATCAGCAAGGTCTAACCACTGCTGGAACCTTTTCCGGCGGTGGGGTTGTTGTTCCCCTGTTTTTTTGAACCTTCCTGGCCACGCTAAAACCTTAGGCAACAATCTTGTTGCTTACGACACTGCTATTGAATCTGCTGTTGTTGTTTGTTTGTCTGTCTTATGCAGGTTTGCTGAGGACCTTTTTTTAGGGCTGCTTATTGCAAGTCTGTTTATTTATTTCAATGCTGTTCGCCAGACTGTTGGCGCTTATGCTGCAAGTGTCCGTATTTATGGGATAAGGTCTTGATTGAAAGAGGAAACTAGCGCGTAGACAAGATAGCGTACTGCCAAGGCGACCTATCTGCCCATAACAGCAGTGGCCCTTACCAGAAGAGGATGTCTTAGTCGTATCGGTTTTAGCGATCGCAGATAATACTGAAGTCTGATTGCAGGCTGCGTGTTGTGAACTATCAGGTCAGGAATCCTGAGGAAGCAGCAAAAAAAGAGCAGTTGTGACGAGTACGCTCTGAGGGCCAGCGCTGAAGGCCCTTATCCAAGCAGAAAGTGCTATTTCCGTTGTTTTTTGCCTTTGTCCAATCCTTTCTTCTGCAAAGAGATGAGGTTTCCGTAAAGATACTGAAAAAACTTGGTATTTCAATTTACCAACCTGACAGAACCCTCTACGGGTGCCGGATTGAATGATGCATACATGTTTACTTAACTTTACGCCCAAGATACGCCCAGGGGTTGATGGGTGTGCGGTGTCTGTAAAGCCAACCCCCTTCAACTCGCTTCAAATTATTTGTTGACAAAGAGTCCTCAGATCCGCACAATAGAGATCGCCTTACGAAGGAAGCGCGCCAAGCCTTCCACCGCAAGGGCCCGTAGTTCAATTGGTTAGAGCACCGCCCTGTCACGGCGGAAGTTGCGAGTTCGAATCTCGTCGGGCCCGTTCTAGATTACAAAAGCCCTCCCCTTAACTAAAAAAGGGAGGGCTTTTGTAATTAACTTCAGGGATGACTCAGGTCTTTTTGCGTTCAGATCTCGACCGTACCGCCGTACTGCACAGGCAGCTGGTCTTCTGCGGGCAGTCCCATCACCTTGCTATACAGCTTGATGTACTCCACTGCTGACTGCTCCCAGCTAAAGCTTTCACCCATTGCCCGCCGCTGCAAGGCTTCCCACTGCGGCTTGAATCGATATGCCTCAGAGGCTCTCACCATAGAGGTGAATAGGTCTAACGGCTCGTAGCGGTCAAAGCAGTAGCCTGTGCCTGCCTCACCCACCGGGTCGTTATGGCTCACCGTATCGACGAGCCCCCCGGTACGGCGCACAATCGGCACGCAGCCGTAGCGCATCGCAATCATTTGGCTAATGCCACAGGGCTCAAAGCGGGAGGGCATAAGGAAGGCATCGCACCCTGCATAAATTCTGCGAGCTAGGGCATCGCTATACATAATGTAGGCGCTGGCACGGCCTGGATAGCGGGCCGCTAGCTCCCACAGCTGATTTTCGTAGTTGCGATCGCCCGTGCCCAATATCACAAACTGCGCATCCGAATAGGCCAAATAGCGGTCCATCGTCTGCAAAATCAGGTCAATCCCCTTTTGCTCTACTAACCGGCTCACCATGCCAATCAAGAAGCGATCGGGAGCGATCTCAAGGCCCATTTCCTTTTGTACGACCGCTTTGTTCTTCAGACGGGTGTCTAAAGACTTAGCGGTGAAATTGTGCTTAATTTTTTTATCCGTTTCTGGATCAAACGACGCTAGGTCAATGCCATTGACAATGCCGCTTAGCTTGCCACTAATAAATGACAGCAGCCCCTCTAACTCTTCACCGTACTCAGGGGTTTTGATCTGCTCGGCGTAGGTCGGCGAAACCGTATTGACCTGGTCCGCGTATTGCAAGGCGGCGGCCATGGTGTTGTGCCCCTGCATAAACCACGGGCACCAGGTAATTTTTTCTAGCTTCCAGCGCCACGGTCCCTGATACGCCAAATTATGAATCGTAAAGACAGTGCCAATATCAGAAATTTCATGGTTCCACACCGGAATCATGCCCGTGTGCCAGTCATGGCAGTGAATAATATTCGGCTTCCAATGGTTCCAAGCAAATTCTGAGGCACCGTTGGCAAAAAAGGTAAAGCGCCATTCTTCATCGTCGCCGCCGTAAATCATGTCGTTGTCAAAGCACGGATGGCCAAACAGGTACAGCGGCACGTCCGTATTGGGCAGCTTGGTTTCATACACCGCAAACGAGTTGAACATGCAATAGCCCCACCACACGGGGTCTGCGGGCACGTCTACTTTGCCGGCTAAGGAGTTGTAATAGGGCATAAGTACGCGTACATCGTGGCCCATCGCGCGGAGGACGCCGGGCAAGGTACCTACTACATCGCCCATCCCGCCAACCTTTGCCAGCGGCGCAGCTTCAGCAGCCACAAATAAAATTCGCATATCAGCCCTAGGTAAAATTCCTGACTCTATGCCCTTCAGTCTATAGCGATTTGGTACGCACTTATTGACCTAAAAGGGCCTATCACTGGAATGCCGCCTGCTAATAGTCACCCTCTGATCGCCCTTTTATTAACTGCCTTCGCACTAAAAAAGATCTGCCATTGCAACACAATTGACAGACCTTTTGGCTTTAAAACTATGCTTGTAAACCAGTCACGACTAAAGGCCGTGAGTTAGTCGGCGATGGTTTAGCTAACTGGATCAGCAGCAGGCACTTCGATTTCTGGATTTGGCAGTTCGTCCAGCACAATTTCTCGCTTGCCAGGAACATGCGTTTTCATGTGGTTGTGCTGCTGCTCGTTAAGCTCCTTAAGCTGGCGATTGGCGATGTCAAAAGCGTCACGAATAACCGCTTCTAACGGTGGATACTGCACGCCTTTATCGGGGCTTTTATCCACAACAATTTCGCGATCTTCAGGGACCGTAATATCCAACCGCACCCGGTAAGGAGAACCGCTCTCTGGGTGATCGTGCGCTTTTTCGATCGCAATGTGGCAGCTGCTAATTTCTGTGTAAAACTTTGCCATCTTGTCGATTCTTTCAGCGATTAAGCTCTCTAGCGCGTCCGTCTTTTGAACGCCGCGATAGGAAATCTCAGGGGAAACTCTCATAGGTTAGGTCGGTTACGCAAACTAATTGTCTACTAATACGCTATCGACTAACCCGCCAAAAAACCTCTATCAGAAGAGCCTTCTAAAAAGTCTATAAAGACTATCGATAGGTGGATTTATTGGGTAGGCCCGCTAAACAAAAGAGCCGTTCCTTTGAGTAGGAGCGGCTCTTTTATTGGCTATTTTTTCCGCTCAGCAGCTCAGGCGCGATTTTCTGCGTTAATCACATCCAAAATCTCTTGAGCGCCTTGATCGCGCAGGCGTTTTGCCAGCTCGTCTCCCATGCTTTGGGCATCTGCTGGAGCACCTGTGACTTCATCTTTAATCAGCTGCTTGCCGTCTAGGCTAGCCACAATGCCAGTGAGTGTGAGCGTGCCTCCTTCAATTTTGGTGTTTACCCCAATCGGCACTTGGCAGCCACCTTCTAGCCCACGTAAAAAAGCGCGCTCGGCATAGCAGCGTTGAGCTGTGGGCTCATGCTCAAGCACTTTTAATATCGACAAAATATTGTCATCGCCTTCGCGGCACTCAATGCCCAGTGCGCCTTGGCCAACGGCGTGAAGCGAAATTTTAGGGGGGAGTAGCTGGTGGATGCGATCGCTCATATCCAACCGATTCAAACCCGCTGCCGCCAAAATAATCGCGTCGTACTCACCTTCATCCAGCTTGCGCAGGCGAGTGTTCACATTGCCGCGAATATCCTTGAACTTGAAGTGTGGAAAGTGATGGCGCAGCTGAGCCAAGCGCCGCAAAGAAGACGTGCCGATGACCGCGCCTTCTGGCAGGGTGTCGAGCTGTTTGTCCTTGTGCTTTTCGTGTACCACCATGGCGTCGGCAGGGTCTTCCCGCTCAGTGACGCAGCCCAGGCGCAAGCCTTCCGGCAGGTTTGTGGGCAAGTCCTTAAGCGAATGCACCGCAAAATCGATGTCGCCGCTGAGCATGTCATCTTCTAGCTCTTGGGTGAAGAGGCCCTTATCGCCAATTTTAGAGAGGGCGACATCGAGCACCTTATCCCCTTTGGTCTCCATCGTGCTGACTTCAAAGGTAATGTCGGGAAAGGCTTTACTTAGCTCCGCCTGAACCCAGTGAGTTTGGACCAGAGCGAGCTGGCTTTTGCGAGAACCGATACGGACTCTGCGAGTGGCAACGTTGGAAGACATACTAAAGCAGGCGTTTGCTATGGTGACTAGACTGATGCAACCGTCATTCAATTGTTCTTCACAATCTAAGGAGCGGTTACAGAGATTCAATAAGGGCGCTTATGAAAAACAGCGCAAGATCACAAGCCTA
Source organism: Cyanobacteria bacterium J06634_5 (assembly GCA_039820525.1). Classification (GTDB taxonomy): domain Bacteria; phylum Cyanobacteriota; class Cyanobacteriia; order Phormidesmidales; family Phormidesmidaceae; genus Phormidesmis. The sequence goes on along the minus strand of JBCBPY010000002.1, from coordinate 301,787 downwards.
CCCCAATTAGAGTCTGGGTTGAAGAGCCTAAATCCCACTCTTTTTTCCCCTTGAGCGCTTTCACCGCTTCGGCATCCCACTAGCTCAACCGATTGCACACCTATTGCGCATAACCTCCCGATTTCTCACTGCCTGACGAAACATAAAGTTCTACGAACAACTGTGTCCATTTCGTTACCTTTTTCGCTGTCTAAAGCGCTTGTCCTCGGCGCACTCTCCACGACTTGCTTTGGCTTTGCCTTTCTGGGCGGCTCCTTTTCTAGTCCAAAGATTTCGTCGGAGCCCCCTTTCTTCGAACTCCTCCTCCTCGTAGAGCGTCCTTTTTTAGGCTGGCAAGTTGGCTTGCCAGCACAGGCACAGCAGGTGAGCCCCGAACGTCGCAATGCCTTTCTCTCAGATCCGCTGACTGCTGTGCCTCGCGATCCATTGCTACCAGTGCTGGCGGTAGATCGAGCCTACAGTCCGTTAGAGCTTAGTGAGCTAACCAGGCAGCTCGATCGGCTCAACCAAAACGCGCAGCAGCTATTGACCAATGGCCAGCCTGAGGAAGCCTTTGAGCTTTGGCTGCGGGAGGTGCGTTTGCGCCGGGTGTTGGGCCCTGCAGAAGAATTTGTCGCTATTAGACGGGTGGCTGCGATCGCCTGGGAGCAGCAGCGGGCCGTAGCGGTTCAGCTGCTGACGCTACGCACCCGAGAAATTTGGCAGACTGTGGGTGCGGCGCTGACTCATTTTTCGGATGAGGCCGCTGATGCGGATGAGTCGGTTGCAGATGAGTCGGATGCGGATGAGTCGGATGAGACCTTGGGGCAAGATCCCCCCGAGAGTCTGGCGGGCAATCCAGAGCAGATTTTGGTGGCTGGCGATCGCGCGTCAGATGCAGCTCTCTTACAGTCGTTGGCCCAAACGTTTGCCATCCTGCGCGATATTGACTCTTCTGTTGAGGTGTATCAGCAGCTGATTAGCCTGACAGTAGCTCAAAGCGGTGATGCCACCCCTCAGCAAAAAGAGCTGGCAGATCTTCATTTGGACTGGTTTCAGTTTGCTGCTGCCGCTGATGTGTACTTGGCGCTGTTAAAAGAGGCCAGAGCCACAGGCAATCAGGCCCAGGAAACCGACACCCTACAGCGATTGGTGTATAGCTATCAGCAGGCGGATTCTTTCACGAATGCAGTGCGCGCGCAGACGGATCTGCTAGGGATTTATCAGGCTCAGGGAGACGAAGAGAAGCTGCCTGGACTTTTGGTGGCGATCGCGCAAAACTACCGCACGCTCAATCAGCCCAGTAATGCCATTACCTACTACCGCTCTGCCTACAGCGTCGCCCAACGCTTTGAGCAGTTCAGCATTTCCGCTCAGGTGCTCAAAGACCTCGGGCTCCTTTACGAAACCCTCGCCCTCAACGATGAAGCTCTGGGGGCCTACAACCTGCTGGTGCCTGTAGAGCAGCAAGCCTACAACAACTACGGCATCATGAATGCCTACGACAGTATTGGCCAACTCCACCGCAAGCAGGGCAACGATTTTGAGGCCCTACAGGCTTTTGAAAAAGCCCTTGTGATTGCTAACAGATTGGGCATTCAGGAAGATTATTTTATTGAGCAGATTCGCTCAGTGACCTGAACCTCTGTCTTATTCATGGATTACTACACCGCTACAGACAAGCTTATTTTGCTGGGAGTCGGCTTTGGTTTGGCGCTTGGCCTGTTCCTTAGCAGTCAAGAAATCGCGCTCGACTGGCAGCTGAAGAAAAAATGGCTGGGCTGGGACGCTGCTATTTCTCAGTCTGTGGTGAGTGCGATTGTGTGCGCTCTGGTGGTCAGTGCGATCGCGTTTTTAACCCTGCTGTACGCACCGGCTAAGCCCCTGGCCGACATCAGAACAGCGATGATTCGGGGGGGCCTTGCCATCGGTCTACTGCTGCCAACTGCAAGGCGGGCCGGGCTGTCGGCCTTGCAGTTGGTCGGTCGGTTGCTGACTTCGGATCAGGGTGGAGAGTAAGCGCTATGTCGATTTTTTAACCCGGAGCGATCGCATCTATGTCTACGTGATCTACTGATTACAGGGTCTACTGACTACAGGATGTAGCTCTACGCGCTGATGCTACGCGCCAAATCCGCCGTCAATGGTGTGCTGTGCGCCGGTTACAATCGCAGCTTCTGGCCCGACAAGATAGGCGACCATTCCCGCAATTTCGTCTGGCTGCGCGTGGCGCTTGATCGCCATGAAGGAATGCATCGTCTCTTTCATGGGGCCATCTTCTGGGTTGAGATCGGTATTGACGGGGCCTGGCTGCACGCTGTTGACGGTAATGTTACGGTCACCAAAATCTCTCGCCAGCCCACGTACCATGCCCTGCACGGCTGATTTTGTCATGCCGTAGGCAGCACCACCAGGAAACGGCATGCGATCGCCATTAACTGAGCCAATCACAACAATTCGCCCACCGTCGTTCATTTGCCGGGCCGCGTCTACCGCTGCATGATACGGTCCACGCACATTGATATCAATCATGCGATCAACGTCATTGGGATCCAGCTCTAATGAGTGTCCCAACACGGCAATGCCTGCATTGACAACCAATATATCCAGTGCTCCTTGGCTGGCGATCACTTGCTTAACGGCGACTCGGTCCGCGCTATCTGCCTGCACAGTCGTGGTGCCGGTTTTCTTGGCTAACGCTTCAGCGGCTTCTTGGGAGCCCCCGTAGGTGAACGTCGTCTTGGCGCCTGCTTTTGCCAGCCGTTCTACAATGGCTGCTCCAATGCCACGACTGCCGCCTAAAACGAGTGCTTTTTTACCGTCAAGTGTTGCCATGAACTAGATTTCCTATTTCTATATCGAGTACTATGAAAATAACCATAGCAGACAATTCTTGGATAAGCTAGTGACCACTAAAAAAATAGGTAAAAGGGGTCGTCCTAGGGGGTTTGACCTCGATAGTGCGATCGCAACTGCCCTAGACCTTTTCCATCGGCGTGGCTATGACGGTGTTGGTGTGGCGGAACTGAGTAAGTCTATTGGGATTACGGCACCGAGCCTTTATTCGGCGTTTGGCAATAAGCGATCGCTCTTTGAGCGGGTCCTTAAGCAGTACGTGACAACTAACGGTGGATGGCTACCGGCAGCACTCGCTGAGGAGGGTGATTTGGGCAGGGTGATTCCCCATTTATTTGTTCGGGCCGCTGAGGTGTACACCTCAGACCCCGAACACTGCGGCTGCTTGGTTATGGACTCGACGCGCAACTGTGGGGATGAAGCGGCTAAGGCGCTGACCGCAGGGTTTCAGCAGGCGACTTGGCAGCTTGTTTGCGATCGCATCACTGCTGGCGAGCCTAACTTGCCTGATGCCGGGGTAACAGCGCTTTCAGACTATGCCATGACAATTTTAATGGGGCTTTCTAGCCGAGCCCGTGATGGCCTCTCGACGGCCTCTTTGACTGAAACGGCGACCATTGCAGGGATAGGATTTTCTCAGCGACTGCATCAGTATCGTGAGGAGCGCTCAGACGAGTTAAGTCTATAGACTCTGTGGATGAGACTCTGTGGATGAGTCCCTCTTAAAATGGCTGAAATGCCCGAGGTCCATCCAATCCCTATTCAAGGGTCTATACTCTTTCATCAAGCCCTCTCTAGGTACAACCATGAATGACCTATCTCCGATTGAGCATCCCGTATTGTTTGTAGCTGCCGTCGGTTTCTTAAGTGGGGCCTTTATTAGCCTGCAAGATATTGCCTTTAACGGGCTGATTAACAAGCAGTGGCCTGAATGGAAAGGCGCATTAGCCAAACTTGCGTTCAGTACGCTGGGACTGGGCGCTATTTTTGGTCTGGGTGCGCTTATGCTCACCTCGGGCAGTGCCGACTCACCACTGCATCAGCCTGCTGCCGATACCGTCTACTTTTTTACTAAAATCGGCATTGTCATCGCGGTCATTACGCCACTGAGCGGTCAGCTCAACAAGTTTTTGGCAGGACGTCGAACCAACGCAAACTAGCGATCATGAGTTTGCTGTTCCGGTTCAACGGTCACAGTTTTTTCTGGCCTCGGTGTCTGTTAGAACCTAAGACTCGCTTTCCAAGTCAAGGGCATACCGTGCCACAGCCAAGCTCAACTTCGCCTGCTCTATTGGCGAAAGCGCCTCCCATTCCACCGACCGAACCGACTGAACAGTGGCCTCCAAAATTTCATCACTGCTGGTGCTGCGCATCGCCATGGCCATTGGTCGCCCAAAGACCTGTAAGTCTGCTTTGGCCATGTGGGTCATCACATCCTGAACACAGCCAACCATTTGATCCAACACAGATTGGCCGTTTGCCTGCCCCTCACTCGCTAGCTGCTTCGCCTTACTGCCAATTTGCTCAATTAAAGCCACGGGCAAGCGTCCGGCAAACTTTTGTGCCAGGGCCTGTTGAAAAGAATCGTTTGTCCCAGCCCACAGCTGGTTGAGCTGGGTAGACAGTGCACTCCAACCTTGCTGCGCCTCTTCGTCGGAAAACTCCAACGCCTGACCTGCGGCCTCTAGTGGATCCTTTGCAGTGGGCTCTTTCGCGCTTGAATCTTCTGTGCCTACACCTTCTCCGGGCAGCCAAGGATATTGCTCAGAGTCTAAGACAGTTTGCAACAGCTCGGCTTGGGCCGAGGACATCGCTGGATCGTCCTGATTGTCAATGCGTGATGATTGATTAGCCATAGTCGTGCGTTTAACTGACGTTGCAGAAATTGTAGGTTTGACAGCAGAGTGTGACAGAAGAGAAATACAAAAGGGCTCAGGGCGGTTCCGTAAAGTTGAATAACTTTATTTTCGGATTGACTCACTTTTTGGGGCCACTGACAACCTCGGTGGCCTGACTTGTACTACGACTCTTGAACCACAAATTCCAGAAGCTGGCCATCCGATTTGCTGCCAAAGCGAATTTGAGTGCCCGATTGTAGCGTAATTTCTTGGCGGTGGACTTCTCTCCAGCTGCCGTCTTTTAGGTAAAACGTGCCGTAGCGCGAATTATCTCTCAGAAAATACGCCGTTTCCAAGCCATCTCCAGGACGGTTAGACGTGACGCGCCGGTGGAAAATCTCAGCGTGGCTACTCGATACCCACGGTTCTGGAATGACCAGATCGTTGGAGTCTGGCTTGCGGCCAATGCGCATAACGTCGCTGTAGATGGGCCAGATGCGTTGTGGGTCATCTGAGTCGCGCAGCAGCGCCTGCTGGCGGACGGGCCGAAAGTCGGTATGTTCGTTAATTTGAGTGGTTTCTTCAGAAAGCAGCAGTTCACCTTCAAAGTCTGGATGCATGTACAGCACGGGCAGGGTCCATGCCGGCTGGTTGAAGTGGTACAGAGTGAGCAAATGCTGGCGGGCGATCGCAACGGCCTCATCTACCGGCTTGCGCTCGGCGAGGGTTTGCGCAAAGACCTGAATAAAGCTAATGGCCTCTTCATCTGCAATTGAGTCGCGCATGGCGACCACGGCGGGCAAGCCATGGTGTAGCAGCACTTCCGCTAGGCTACTGCGCGTCAGGGAGCGGTTTTGGGTTTGTTCTGGCTGCGCGCCCCAGCAGGTGTTGAAGACAGCGAGCTTAACACGCGATCGCACTAAAACCTGCGCTAATTCTGTACCACTCAATGTGGCCTCTGATAAAAACAACAGTCCACCATCCGGTCCCGGCACCCCATGACCAGAGTAAAAAAAGACATTGTACTGCCCGGTTTCTAGGACTCGGCTGAGCTCAGCAGCGCTTGGCTGAAGCAGCACATCTACGCTTCGCCGAGCCGTCGGTCGCATGCTCAGGTCGCTACTTTGTTCTAGGATTTGCTTGAGTAAGGTGGCTTCTTGCCCCAGCTGTAGCATTGCCTCATCAGCCTGGTCTTGAGCCGGCTCCTCCGCCTGGCTATCCGGCTCTTGGCTAGGGCCTTGATTGGGACTGTCTTGGCCGATGACAAGCAAAATTTTGAGCGTTTTATCCAGCGATGTCGGCTCTAGCCTGTCTACATCACTGCTGGTACGGCTCAGCAAAATTTTACGATTCAGCGACAGCGCCCGACTTCCTGGCTGCGGCTGCATAATCTCCCAGGGCAGGGCAATCAGCTCCGGATCGCGAATTTCTAGCCTGAGCCGTAAAGGTTGCTCTTGCCCGATGGCAATTCCTTGTGAGCGATCAAAGCTGCTCTTAATCGGTCCGCTAAACAGCCACTGCCAAAGGCTGACCCCTAAGTGCTGCATGTACCGACTGCTGTAGCTCGCGGGTTGCCCGGTCGTTGGGTCATCTGCCATTTCAGCCACGTCTTCGAGCACAAACTGAGGCACGTAGGCTGAGGGGATATGCGGTACCTGCGGTAAGCCGCGCAGCGAAAAGATAGACTGCCAGCTGGCCCAAGCTTGAGCGAGCTGGGGGCTCCACTCACAGTCGTAGTGTACGTGCCCACTAGGGTGTGGGGCTCTCAATATCCAAATTGCAAAGCGATCGCGCCGCTCCAACAGGCTATCGACGGCCAACCATAGGCAAAGAGTCGTTTGCTCAGCCATTAGCTTGCACACTGACCCGCTTGAGTGGGCTGCAAGTTTTCAATATTTTCGGAGACGGCTGCGATCTGATTCTCAATCGCCCAGCCTTCACTACCGGGCGGCAGTATTAATGACTGCTCGGCTCCAACGGAGTCTGGTGTGTTTAAAGCAGAGGCTGCTGCACTCCCATTGGCGGCACTCTCGTCGGCTGTATTCCCGTTGGTGGCACTCCCATTCGCTGGTGGCTCATCGGTTTCGGTCGGGACGTCGTTGAGCGTGGCCCCCGAGGGAATGGAACACAGTTTCAGCTGTACCCAGGCCGATTGGTCTGGTGTGGTTTGCTTTTTGACAACCTTAACAATGCCGCCAGTTGGAATGGTGCCTGTGATGACATTGACTTCAGCCTCACTGTCCGGCACTGGATTGGGATAGAGCACAAACTGATCGCGCTGAGCGACGGATCGGCGTGTTGTAGGTCCGTTTTCCGCGTCTTTGTCTGTACTCGCAGTGTTCACGCTGGGCGAAGCGCTGATGCCAGGAATATCTGATTGACGAATCTGTCTGTAGGAGCCAATTTCAAGATTCGCGGGTGCCAAGGCGATATTTTGGGGGCTATCGTCTTCGTTGGGTGGTTGGTTAGCTGCCGGGTTTGAGGGATTGGATGCGGGCACTTCAGGCGCGTTAGTGAATCGCTGGCTCAGGCCCGGAAACAAAAAGTACCCAATACCGGCGAGTCCAGCGAGTACGAGTAGGGCCAGTCCCACCTTGGGGAACTGATTGGAACGACTTTTCCCAGAGGATGATAGGCCCGTTTTTGGGCCCGTTTTTTGGCTAGCTTTCGAAGTGGCGGCTGGCTGGCTGTTAGGCGCTCCAGCGAGCGGAGCAATAATTTTAGTTTGGACGGTTTGTGAGCGTGCTTTTTGCCCATGAGCTTTTGAATGCCCCGGTGCTGTTGTCACACCGTTGCTATCGGCTTCGACATGCTCGCCAGCTGTGCTCGCTCGTTCCTCTGATAGTTCTCTCGGCGATAGTTCTCTCGGCACGATACGGTCTGACACTCTGACGACCTGGGCGTTTATCAGGCCAACGGTGACGTTATCATGGCCGTTGTACTTATTGGCCAAATCGACCAGCTGCCGACCGACGGCTGCGGTGGCATCCAGCGTTGCCGTGTGGGCAGCTTCTCCAGCTGATAGCACCAAGGGACGAATCACTGGCTGCCAAAATTGCTCAACGCGATCGCTATCGCTTAACCCGTCTGAGCACAGCAAAAACACACAGCTTTCATCCAGTACAAATCGCTGCACTGTGGGTCGCAAAGCCTGTGATGGCCCCATGCCCAAGGCTTGAATCAGTGAGCCCGAGCCGGGTTGAGGCAGCACCTCACGATATAGGCTGCCGCCTAGCCGGACCTGGCGAGAGGCTACATCATCATCTAACGTCACCTGCTGGCAGTTGCGGTGGCTAATACGATACGCCCGAGAGTCGCCCAAATGGGCAATAAAAATGTCAGCACCTTTAATCAGCGCCATCACCAGTGTGGTTCCCATGCGATCGCGCGCCTGCCGTTGGGCCTGATCGTTCTGGGCTGAAATTTCGTCATTGGCCGCGCAAATAGCCGCTTCTATTGCCAGCGTTAGTTGCGTTGTGGTCAGCTCTGGCCGGTCACGTTCCAATAAAGGCTTGAGCCGCGCCTCAATGGTTGCGATCGCCAGCTTGGAGGCTACATCGCCGCCCTGATGTCCGCCAATGCCGTCGCACACAATGAGCAGCTGACCCGACGTTCGCGTGAGTTCGCTGGTGAGTGTTTGTGAGGTGTCGCTAGCTGGATAGCAAGCGTCTTCGTTTCGTTTGCGAGTAGGGCCTTGGTCGGTATATACCGCCATATCGTAATTTACCACTTGGCCTTGCTCGCACACAGCGATCGCACTACTCAGCTGTTCTGCCAGCTGTTCTGTGGTCAATAGCTGACGCTCTAGCCTGTCGCACAGCCGCTGCAAAAATCCTCTCGTAGCCTGATGAGCCGTCTCTGCCAGCGGCTGTAAAAACCGCCCTAATTCTGTCAGGGAGGGTTGAGCCGTCACTGCTGTGCTGTCAACCGGTGCTGTAGTGGGCGAAGGCACCGGTGGTGAATCCAACGCCAGCAGACGAATCACCGAGCCATCGACTCGCAGCAAAGACTCGTTGAGCAGGGTGGCTGCAACTTTTTCAGTGACAAAGGCATCCCAAACCTGAGCGATTTGCCATAGCCAGTTGAGCTGGCGCAGCGGCGGTGCCTCGGCCCAACGCTTGGTCAGCTGAGGCAATAGCCCAGGGGCTTGACCTGTGGGCATTTTGGGCTGTGTGGCGGTCGACAGCGCACTGGACTCTAGCATCAGCACGTAGTCATTATCCGGCGTCCGCATCACAGCGTAGGGACGGGGCGTATGCAGCGGGTAGGCCGACAGATGCAGGTAGGGCAGTAAAAAGTCGGGTAGCTCAGGTAATGATTCAGGGATAAGACCAGGCTTGGTATCCAAAAACGTGTGATCGCGCTTCAGCAAATATCGCTGGTTGAGCAGCTGTCCGGGCCTAATATTGGCCACCAAATCACCCACACCCCACAAATAAAAATGAGGCAGTGCTGACTGACAAACCTGACAGACGTCAGCCCCTTCAGGATTGGCCGTTTTGCAGCTGGGATTGGGACAGTTAATCACTAAACAATCAGCCTAGAGAATAAGAAGAGGCGGTGGAAAGAGTCAATGAATCGTTTTTAACCGTACGTTCTTTAATCATGAGTCATGCGCTAGCCCAAATTGCATGCGCTTCGTCAGTGTAAAGCAGCCTATGACGCATCAGCGCATACGTTAGGCCTGCTAAGCAGATGCGCTGGCTGATTCGTCTGTGACCACGCGAGGGAGTCCCATGCTGTAATTCAGTACACGGCTCTCAAGGTTGTAGCTAATATCTCCCGACTGTAGCAGGGCGCGGACAAAGTGCTCCAAATCGGAGCCGATACGTCGCAAATTGTAGTCTGTTAATGCTTCTGAGTCATACGATTCGACCAATCGGTCAAACTCACGGTAAACCTTCTGTAGGCTTTCATCTGTCCAGGCAAACTCGTTTTCTGGGTCAACATCTAGCGTTAGCTCGTTCTCGCTAGGCACAATCTCATTGTCTTCAATGGTGGCTGCATAGATTAAAACGTGGCGGGTTGTAGACTTTAGCAACATGGAAAGTGGCCCAAAAAACAGAAATTAACGTGGAAAAATATGACACTTGAGTAATTGTAAACGCTTAGCTTACGACTGCGAGTATTCTGTTTGCTGCCCCTAGTCATAGAACGTTTCTGAAGCAACCCTTCTCTGGCAACCCTTTTCTGGCAATCCTTCTTTGGCAATCCTTTTGACCTATCTAAAAGTTCTGCTGATGCGGCACGCTCAGTCCGTGGGCAATGTAAAAAAGCTAATGGAAGGGCAAAGCTCTACAGCACTTTCTCCAGAGGGCTACGGTCAGGCTCATCGTCTTAGTGATGCGCTCATCCAGGCTGGTCACCCTTCACAACGCCCAACCCATGTGTATAGCAGTCCGCTACTGCGTGCGGTTCAAACGGCGAGGGTGCTCACTGAAGATCTGACGTCGGTTAGCCATGGTTGCTGTTTTCGTCAGGAGCCCGCCCTCAGTGAAATGCATGCAGGCATTTTTCAGGGCCTTGCCTGGGCAGAAGCAGAAGCAGCCTATCCTAAGGTTTGTCAGCAGCTACGGTCAGCGTCCTTGTCTTGGCACCCGTTCCCGAGGCTGAATCTTTAATGGAGGTGCGTCAACGAGCCCAGGGCTGGGTTAGGCATCTTTTGAGCTGTCATCAGCCAGGCGATGTCGTATGGGGAGTGTCTCATGAGGGCATTTTGCAACATATTATCGCGGCGCTGATGGGTTGTGATCGCACCTGGAAGATTGCGATCGCCCACACGGCCATCTTCGAATTTTGGCTGGCTGAAACCCCACCTAGCCTGCCAACGTCTCTTCAAAACGCCTCCCCTTGGCAACACCTCGGACCAGACCAGTTCAACACCGAATACTGGCAAGTGCGCCGCTTTAACGATGCTTCACATTTGTGTTGCCGTTAGCGGGCCCTTTTGTGCTGCCGTTAGCGGGCCCTTGCCAATCGTCTGCTTCAGCGCCAAACCCTGGTTCAGATGCAACGCCCTGCCCCAATTTCAGGTATTCTCTATAACGTTTGGACTCACCATTTTGAGCGTTGCCCAGCATCGTAGTATTGCCTGCCTTTACTATTAAGCGGTACGCATCGGAGTGCATCTGTAAGTGTCCTTATCGGGCACGACGTTTAACCCTAAAAATAATATTTTCCCTTTTGCAGCTGCTCATTGTCAGTGTGCTGTCGGTAAGGAGCTAGCATGACAAATCCAGCCAACGAGACCTTTGGTCAGGCCCGCCAGGGCAGCGTTGCCGCCATTATTCAAGTCTTAAACGAGCGTCTGGCCGATATCGGGATTCGTACCCGTGCGGTGGTTGCCGAAGGCGTTTTACAGCTGCTCTGCGAAGCTGCAACGCCTGAGCAGCTAGAAAAAACGCTCGTGATTGATCGGGTTCGTAATGAGCTGGAAACTATCAGCCCTCAACGCATTAAAAAAGTCAAAATCAACAGCCGAATTGTTAAAGAAGAGCAGCTGTTGTGGCTAGAAGAAATTAACCGCGATCCTGAAAATGCGCTGCTGTGGGCTGAAATGATTACCCTCAAGCGCCCTTTCTTTGTTCAACGGTGGCTACGCGATCGCAATCTTAAGCCCGCAGGGCCCATCCTCAAGGATATTTCTGAGCCGGACCCTTCTGAAAGTACGCTTTCGACTAAGGTGGCTGCGGGGAGTGGTCTGGCGCTGTTGATTTTGGGGGCTGGCTGGCTATTTCGAAACGATCTAGCCTTCTTACGACCTGCGGCTGATGGCACACTGTCTCCTGAGGCGGCTCAGTCACCTTCAGAGTCTCCTGTAAGCCCTGCGGTCTCTAATAATATCTCAGGCAGTATTTCAGGCGGCGATCGCACCGCCGACTTAACGCCTCAATCGCCACCCCCTGCCTCAGAAACCATTACTCAGGTGCCCAATCCCGCGACGACTGAGGCACCACCAGCTACGACCTCACAATCTGGCTCACCAGCTGCGACCGTAGAGGTGCCTGCTGATTCGGCAACGCCGTCAACAACACCGTCTACAGAGACCTCCTCTACAGAGACACCGCCTACAGAAGCGGCACCTCCGCCGGCTAGCAACAACTCCGGTGCTGTTGCCGATGCGTTTGCCGAAGCTGTACGCCTAGCCACCCAAGCCGCTGATGATGGCCAAACCGCCACGACGGCAGCCCAGTGGTTGGACCTTGCCGCGCGTTGGCAACGGGCGTCTGATCTGATGAGTGACATTCCAGAAGGGGCCGAACAGTATGCGATCGCCCAAGATCGTGCTATTTCCTACAAGACCAACAGCGAAGCCGCTTTAGCCAAGGCCAGTAACGTGGAGTAATCACCTGCTCAAGGGTGCTGCGATTGTCTTTTTTGGCAAGCGGCTCGTGTTTTTTATGCGATTCTTACTCGATACTGACCCCTTGCATGGTTTTGGCGGCAGCCTTGGCAGCAACTGGGGATCGGTCAATTTTTTGCGATCGCACTCGATGTCCCTGAAAATGCTTTTGCCACTCCGTGGGTGCGTTCAGCGTCTCTCCACCGTGCTTAGTGAGCCTCTGGCGCACTTGGCACAGTACAGGCGTGTTGACGCACGCCCCTGAGATAATTACTTGCCCTTTTGTCAAAGCCGGTAGCTCCTTTAAAAGGTCACGACCTGCGGCTTCAACGCCATACTTCAAGCTTTCTTGGTCCACCGGATTGACAATCCGCATCAAAAACTGACTCATGCACTGGCTTAGTACGTCCGAATCGAGCTTGCCAGGTCGCTGCGTAATTAGCCCTACACCCAATCCAAACTTACGGCCTTCACTCAAAATAGTCCGTAAAATGGCCTTGCATCGCGAAGGCTCTTTGGCTGGCGCAAAGCGATGGGCTTCTTCTACCAGCGTAAATACTGGGTAGGGTAAGTAATTTTCATCACCCTCGGTGTTTTTATCTTTTTCAGTGTTGATGCGTGCCAGATAGCTCTGTCTCAGCACCGCCGCACAAATGACCTGTTGCTCTTCCTGGCTAATTTCATTCATTTGCAGCACGGTCACTCTGCCTGGCTCAAATAAGTCCTTAGGTGCTAGGTGATGGGTTTGGTGAAAGTAGGGTGAGTTGGCAAAGCGTTCTAGCTTCCAGGCCAGTGCTGGTGCCGAAGAGCCTATTTTAAGGTTGCCTTCATCGTCTTCTGCGGTGTCTGCTTCATTGACCGCTGCAATCAGGTCATCGACGTTCCAGCGATACTCGCCGCGTTTGTGGCGTTGGAGAATTCGGAAGGCTTTGTTGAGAATAGACTGCTGGCGATCGCTCATTTCTGGCAATAGCGTCAGCACATCGTGATAGTCCAGGGATGAAATGCGAATCGTAATGTCATCCGGCGTCAAAATTTTGACCTCTGGCGCGTAGCCGTCAGCGCCCTTAAACCGAGGATGGCCGCGCATTTCAGCGAGGGTCCCATATTCTCCATGCGGGTCAAAAATCAGCACGGCTGCTCGGTTGTAAGGTTGTAAAAACTCTTCAATCAGCACGCCTGCGGTGTAGCTTTTTCCAGAGCCGGTACCCGCCAAAATAGCCATGTGCGTACTCACCAGCTCTTTGACGTCAAGGGCCACCGGGACTGCGCCATTGGGCCGTAGCAGCAGCGAGCCCACGCAAGCAGATCCAACTTCCCCAGGCTGCCTTTTATTCACTACTGCCAGCAGCGTTTCATCATCTACAATCGATACCTTTGCGCCGGGATCAGGTGTCAGCCGCGGGTTGATGAATCCCAAGGCTGGGTGGAAGTAGCCAATTACATCGACCGTCACTTCGTAGATTTCTGGACTCGGGTAGGAAAATCCGACTAAAGATGCGATCGCCTCTGGACTAATTTCCGTATCTGCAAAAATGCGGTCAGGTAAATGATCACTCAGCCGACGGTCCGAAATTTTGCCCAAAATTTGCAGCATTGCTTCACTGCCGCGGCTGTGTTGAGTATCGGTAGATTGCGTGTTGGTGAGTGGAGTGCTTGTTTGTGATGCCGCCGTTGAAGAGGGCGCAGGTGAAGAGGGCGCAGGCACCTGATAGTAAACAAACTCACCAATTTTGACTTGACGATTGTCAGCGGTAATAAAAAGGTACTGGTTGCCGTTCTCTCCGGGGCCCTTTACCGTGCCAATGACACAAGGCTGAGTATTTGCTGAGGCATTGACCATGGCAACTGCTTTGAAGGTTTCTAAACTCAACGACACTCAACACACCTTATGCACCAGATGGCAAAGCGGATGAGTGCTGGTTTACTGATGTTTATAACAGGTATAGCAAGGCTTAACACGCTCAACCCATACAAATTTACTATTGCCCAATTAATCGGGGCTGCCTCAGTCTTGCTATTTTTTGTCACCTAAGATTCGTCACCTAAGATTGGAGACTGACAGAATCCTCAGGCTTAATTTTCCTCAGACTTAGTGTTCATAAGTCATCTGCATAGGTTAGCTATCTTTACATAAGTTCAATAACCAGCCAGCACATATGCCTACCACACTGGGCTTCTAGCCTCCTAACGATGCTGATCGAGTCGGTGATAGGTCTATCAAGCTCGTTTAATGACTATTCGCTTTATCAAGGAATATTGCTACTCTATCCATAGCTACAGCCATGTTTAAGGTGCGCTTTTAGCTAACGACTGCTGGCAAGCAACAGGCTGCTTTACAAGTCAGTCGGTCAGTTCGGTGTTGCCTAGGGCAATTAGGCATCTGGGCGAAAAGCTTTAGCCAAAACCAGCTGAATTACTGAGTGCTTTTTATCACGCCGATGAGAATACTAAGAGCGTAATAACCCAAACTCTTAAGAAGATCCTGGAAATGCCTGTGACTTACAACACGCTATCTCCCTCCGAAGACTCAGCTCGCACAAGCCATGCTTCTGCGGGCCCTATTGAAGTTTCTAGCCAGGGTAATCCAGCTATTCTTTCTGCCGACCATGGCTGCGTTGAAATCTCTACCGAAAAACGCCCCGCCCGCGAGCGCAGGATTTTAGCCTCAGTCAGCATTCCTCAACCCGCTGACCAAGTTTGGCAAGTCATTACCGACTACGAGCACCTTGCTGACTTCGTGCCTAATCTGACCTCCAGTAAGCTCGTGCCTAATCAAGAAGGTCGCATCCGATTAGAGCAAATTGGCGCTCAGTGCTTTCTAAAGTTTAAGTTTTGCGCTCGTGTCGTCCTCGATATGACGGAAAGTTTTCCCCACGAGGTCGGCTTTGCAATGAAAGAAGGCGACTTCAAGCAATTCTTTGGTGTTTGGAAGCTGCAATCCGTGGAAGATGAGCTAAGTACGCGCTTATCCTACGATTTGTTCGTTAAGCCCCCCTTGGCGATGCCAGCAGCTTTAATTGAGCATCATCTCTGCGCAAATATTACAACTAACCTACTGGCTATCCGTGAGCGAGCATTGGCCGTTGCCCGTTAACTGAACCGGCGTGTTAGCTTACTTGGAAAATAAAAAGCCTCCGTTAACTTGCACGTTGCGGAGGCTTTTTTATGACGTCGGGCTGTGTAGAGCGCCTAATTAAGCGCCTAATAAAAAAAGCCTTAGGACATGCAATCCTAAGGCTTTTTCTTGATACCCCCAAGGGAATTCGAATCCCTGTCGCCTCCGTGAAAGGGAGGTGTCCTAGGCCTCTAGACGATGGGGGCCTGTGTGTTTTCGCTCAATTAAACATACCTGCTTTGGGTGCGCAGTGTCAAACCTCAGGGGCATCTTTTTCATTTTTATCTGAAGAACCAAAAACTGGCAAAGTAGCACTTGCTGAGAGGGCTACGCGCCCTAGCCCTAGCGCGTTTCAAGTGGATGGCATGCCGCGCCGTCAAGGCCGGATATTTTTGCTTACACAAGGCGATTAGAGTTACGCAAACGGATGAGCTGTCGGCGCATTTTAGGAGAAGCGTCCCCTACGTCATGCAGCTGTTGAATAGCCACCTGGCTATCGAGTGCTTCCAAATATTCATCACTGCCATACGCAAAAGCGTCGACCAGTGTTTCGACGAGCTCTTCTTGGTTAGTCATCGTTAACTGTTCTTCGATAATGCGAAACTTGAGGCGTACTTCACACTCATAGATTCCAACATCTGTATCAGGTAACGCTTGATTCGTTGAACTGTCCATATCTTAAAGTTGAGTTCCGCAGGCTATATAAATCTAAAGAATTCGGCAGACCCTTGAATTCAGCTATTCTCTGAATAATCACTAGGCGAAGAAATCACCATTCAAGATTCAGACCATCTGAGTATTTATTGAATTCCCTTAATCTCTTTTGAGATAACACCTTAAGAAGTTGATATGAGAGGCTTTCCCTCTCTTTCTCAACATCAGTTTTATTCGATATATCAAAGGAAAAAGCATTCTTTGAAAACGATTTCTAAATGTTTTTATACGTCATCCTTCTGAGGAATACGGGCATCGCTCACAAAGGAATACGGGTGTCGGTCAGAACATCACAATGAAGACAAAAAGGCTATAGGCGCTCACCTCAAATAACAAATGGAAGGTAGGTGTAAGCCAACAATTATACAGATGTTTATTGATTTATAGATTCAATTGTATGGCGTAAGAAAACTGGACATTTGAGACATAAAGTGCGGTCTTAACTTGCCCTTGAATAAGGCTTGCTGAGAGCGGATTTCCCGCTCTTAAGTATCAAAGCCAACACATCCATACTGTTAGGGCCTACGTACGCCAAGTGGCTTAGATTTTATGAAGGCATTGTAAAGCTAGAGGGCACTCTCCACCAAGAAACGTTCTGGAAAGTGGTTGCTGTTGGCTTTAGAAAGGCCTATGACGAAACGATTTGAGCTTTGCCTGCTAGCGTACAACCCCAGAGACACTTGAAGAAATTAGGGATTGCTGACTCTTAATGATTAGAAATTTTTATCAGCTTGATTTCTTCTGCTGATGGGAGTGGGGTGAAGCCTTTTTTGCATAACAAAGTTTGGCTACTTTTGATGTTGAGCTCAAAAAAGTATGTCAGTTTGGACGGGTCGATGCTGTTTGTTAGGTTTTAGCTGCTTTTATTTAGATGGGTTTGAAATAAGCGATTAAAGTCGTCATTAGGTCCCGCTTTTTTGTATGGATTGATCATGTGCTTCCTATCACACCTTGTGGTGTGCCCACCGCCGATACTTCTAGCCTTGGATATCGATGCTTAACTGCTTGATATAGAATAGTGAGCGTTGCAAAAGATTCGGCTAGTGAGCGAGCACAAGTGTGTCTAAAAAAAACTTCTGAGCGACCCAATCCTGAACGGCCTGAGATAGAGGCGCTTAATCGTCCTCAGTTGCTAGTCGCGATGGCCGCAACGGCGATTATCTTGCTCTTGATTTCGCGGATATGGCTATTTTTTGAGCCTTCTCGCTTTCCGATTGCGCTGTCTTTGTTCGCGGGTGGAAAAGGCGTTCTTTTGGGGGTCTGTATTTCTTTGGTCAGTGCTTTGGTGTACAGGGTATGGCCCGCCTACCGGAAAAGTGCTGACTTTTATTTGGCGTTTGTCTTAGCGCCGTTGACGCCTGCCGATTCTATCTGGATAGGCCTGCTGCCGGGAATGAGCGAAGAGCTGTTGTTTCGCGGTGTGATGCTGCCAGCGATTGGCTTAAATGCGACGGGCTTACTGGTGTCTAGTCTTTGTTTTGGTGTACTGCACATGTCTAGCCAGCAGCAGTGGCCCTATGCGATTTGGGCGAGTGCAATTGGCTTAATATTAGGTGGGAGCGCTTTAATGAGCGGGAATTTGCTGGTGCCGATTGTTGCGCACGTGACGACCAATTTTGTGTCTAGTTTGTTTTGGCAGCTCAAGCAGCGCCGCTCGCAAAAGCTGCCTTAGTGAAGCTTCAGTTATTCCTGTCTAAGAAAACCTATGTCTAGTCGTCAGCCTAGGTCCAGCCATCAGTCTAGTCGTGCGATCGATTTGATGCCGGTCTCGCCAGCCTTTGAAGGGTTCTCTCCGGCAGGATTTGAGTTTTTGGAGGCGCTGGCACAGAACAATCAGCGTGATTGGTATCAGGCGCACAAAGCAGGCTATTACCAGCACGTGCGAGATCCTTTTGTGGCTTTTATCGAAGGGCTGAGTTTTCGGCTGGAGGGATCAGGTCTCAACTTGCGGGGTGGCAAGCAGTCCGTTTTTAGGCTTCATCGAGATACTCGCTTTGCCAAGGATAAAACGCCTTATAAAACCCATGCTGGTGGGGTGCTGAGCTACAGCGGGACCAAGAAAGACTCTCGT
Source organism: Cyanobacteria bacterium J06634_5 (assembly GCA_039820525.1). GTDB lineage: Bacteria > Cyanobacteriota > Cyanobacteriia > Phormidesmidales > Phormidesmidaceae > Phormidesmis. Next base: position 283,869 of record JBCBPY010000002.1, on the reverse strand, counting down.
GGCATTGTGTATGTGCAGTTTGCCAGCGATGGCGGATTTATGGCGGCAGGCTTTTATCAGCCTGAGAGTAAAGTGCTGAGGGCTATTCGAGAGGCGATCGCACAAGATCCCAAAGCAGTACTTGCCATTACACACTCACTAGCCGCTAAAAAGCTGCCCGTACAAGCAACCGAGTCACTTAAGCGAATGCCCAGAGGGTTTGAAGCTTTTAAGGACTCTGAGGCAGTAGAGCTTCTGAAGATGAAAGGTTACATTGTGCGACAAGCGCTTGCGCCTGATATGTGGAAAAGTTCTGACATTATCGAATCAGTGGCGCAATTTGCTTATGATGTCTATCCTTGGATTGCTTTTGGCCGTGAGGCGATCGCGCAGCTTGCCGAGTGAACTGGCTGACCAAACGCGTCGGATAAAAGGGTAAATTCCAAGCAGCTTTGGCACGGCCAACATACTTGCTAGATGCCTAAAACGGCTGAATCAGTGGCGTCATTTACAGGCGGATTGGATACAGGTGAGTTGGATGAGTAGGCCGTTTGATGGGCGAGTGCCGTTTCGGCTGCGATATGAACGTTCGCCAATGCCTCTGCTACAACCTGCGCGCCCGCCCCTGGTTTACAAGCCCGTTCGGTAATGTAGCGCTTCCAAATGCGACTGCCGGGCTGGCCGTGGAATAAGTGCATCATATGGCGCGTGATGCTGTTAAGCCGCAGCCCGCGTGAGGTCCAATGGTCAATGTATGGCAGCATGGCCTCTACAATTTGAGTCCGTGTGCGAGGGGTTTTACTACTTTTAAAGATGTCGGCATCAGCGCGTGCAAACAGATAGGGATTGTCATAAGCTGCGCGACCGATCATCACAGCATCAACCGTTGCTAGCTGGACTTTCACATCGTCTAGCGTTTTGAACCCGCCGTTAATTTCTATTTGTAGATGGGGAAAGGCTTGTTTGAGCCGATGTACATCGCTGTAGCGAAGCGGCGGTACGGTGCGATTGTCTTTTGGGCTTAGTCCCTGTAGCCACGCCTTGCGCGCATGGACACTAAATCGCTGGCAACCTGTTGCAGATACAACACTCACGAAGTGAGCCATGTCTTCATAGTGATCTAGCTCATCAATTCCAATGCGATGCTTGACACTCACAGGTATGGGCGCGGCGTCCATCATGGCGGCAACGCATTCGGCGACTAGCTCTGGTTGGGCCATCAAGCAGGCCCCAAAATTGCCGCTCTGAACGCGATCGCTAGGACAGCCCACATTTAAATTGATTTCGCTGTATCCATAATTAGTCGCAATGCGTGCGCACTCAGCCAATAATTTAGGATTATCTCCCCCGACCTGGAGCACCAGCGGACGTTCGTTTGGGGTAAATCCCAGTAGCTTTTTCCTGTCGCCATGCCGAATAGCCTGACTGGTCACCATTTCGGTATATAGCAAGGTTTGCTGCGTTATTTGCCGCATGAAATAGCGATAGTGGCGATCGGTGCGATCCATCATGGGCGCAATGCTTAGCGGCAGCATAATATCCCTTCAGCAACAACGTTACACAAGCAAGGTAGTCACTCACGAGACTCTGTGGCAAAGACGCGCTGTGGAAGACCGTGCGGATGCCTTCACTATAAAACGTTGAAGAAATAACTATGAAATAACAACTTTCAAATCACCACCAACCCCTAAAGCTGGGAAAGCTAATCTTGATTTGGCCGCGCCTCTCAGCGTTTTTTGTCCTCTTTAAGTATCCAGTAATACAGAACCATGGTTGTCAGCGTTAGGGGCTCAGTAAAGTCAGAAGATGTTTTAGAACAGCTGCCACTCAAAGGCCTTGAGCTGATCAAACAATTTGATGAAGGGGCAGGACTTGCCCACTGGGGTTTGGACGATAAGCCTGTGCAGAGCATCGAGGTCTCAGAACCCAATGAACCTTTGTCACATATTCAATCTAATCAAAGGCTATGTCGTCATTTGAGCCAAGTTTTAATGCCCCATTTGGTAGGGCTTCCGGGCTGGCATGAGCTTAACGAAAATCAACAGGGGGCCCTGCTGAGTTTTGGGTATAGCTTGGGCGATGATTTGTTTGCGCTTTCGCCGCAGCTACCACTCGCTAGAGCACTGCGTAATCGCAGGCTGTATCTGGTCCCCGACATTCTAGAGCATTGCTACGGTACTCACTCAAGTGCCCATATTGTCAGCCGGCGGCAGGCAGAAGCGCGTCTTTTTCAGTTGGAAATAGGCCCAGATAGCTACACCGTCATCAATCGATCGCGGCAGCTATCATTTATGACTCCACCGATGGAAGGTCCTGATGTTCGGTTGCTTCAAACTGCATTAGTGGGGCACGGGTATGAAATAGAGTTGGATGGTGTTTTTGGTCCGATTACTCAGTGGGCCATTGAGAAGTTTCAAACGGCTGTCGGCTTATCGGTAAGCGGGGTGACGACACTTGAAACTCAGCGTGTTTTACATGCGCGTGCGCTCTACCTTAGCGATCCTTATCTGGTGGGCTCAGATGTGAGAGAAGTGCAGTCTCAGCTGCGCCGGATTGGGTATGAGGTGTCTGTAGACGGTATCTTTGGTTTGCGAACGTGGCGCGCAGTGATTGCTTTTCAGCGGTATTTTGGGTTGGCTGAAGATGGCGTACTTCAGCTCAAGTCACTGGCTCAGCTACTCTACTGGCCTGAGGTTGCTCAGGTGGTGTGAAGGCTAATTTGCCTTCTTGGCATCACTGGCCGCTTCAGTTGTGGCTGCTTCAGTCTCGGCAGCGTTAATAAAGGCTTGAGCCTGTTGTGGTTGGCCCCACAAAATTTGCTCTTGTTTATAAATCACCATGCCAGGTAGTGCACCTTTGGGTTTGTATACGTGCCTGGGCTTGGTGTATACCACAGGCACTTGCTCAGATTGACGGGCACGACTGTAGTAGGCCGTTAGATTAGCCGCTAGGGATAAGGTGTCGTCGTCAGGAACTTCTCCCGCATTCAGCCTGAGTAAGACATGGCTACCTGGAATTTCCTGAGCATGAAACCACAGATCGTAGTCGCTGGCGCGTTTGAAGGTGAGCTGTTCGTTTTGACTATTATTGCGACCAATCAGGATTTCGAGTCCTTGAGGGGTGATATAGCTTCGATAGTTAACAGGTTCCTTGTCTCGATGGCGTCCGGTTTGTTTTTTAGGTTGCTGACGGCGTTGTTTTCCAGCTTGCTTCCCAGCGGCTGGGCTCGCAGAGGATGAGGCCTGCTGATAGCCAGTGGTGTCTCGTAAGTATCCTTGGGTGATGAGTTCGCTACGGGCTTCTTCGAGCGATCGCAAGTCGGCTTCTCCCTCATACACTGGTGCTTGGCGTAGCGTTTCTTCCACCTGTTCTAAATAGTTGATTTCAGTATTCACAGCCGCTAACAAAGGCATAACGGCTATCCGTGCACGCTTCAGCTTTTGATGCTGTTTATAGAGTGCCTGCGCATTTTGCACCGCATTTTTTTCAGGATTCAGTTTTAACGTAACGGGTTCACCAGTTTCAAAATCGTTGAGTTCAATGCGGTTGCTCCCAACTGTCCACTGATGCAAATTGGCCATCAATAGGTCAGCTTTTTGCCGGTAATTTTCGGCTGTATCCGACTGTTGCAGTCGCTTAGAAAAGGTGTCGGCCTTTTGACGTAATTTGCCTAGCTGGTTTTTTAGGCGCTGGGCGATACGGTTGTGGAGGCGGCGAAATTCTTCTTGATTGAACTGGTGCCGGTAGTATTCGTCGAGCAAAACTTGTACGTTTTGAACCGGTTTGACGATGCCAATACCTAAGACGGTGTATCCACTAGGTATTTTGGGAGCCGGTTGTGTACTAACCGTTTTAGGGTGAGCTATCTTTAGTGGATGCTCTGTGCGGTTGGTGGGCACCGTCGCTGGCACTGCGGATCTCGCCGTTGAGGCCGTGTGTATCCAACCGGGCGTGAACGTCTTTGTCTCTAGGCGTATCAGCCAGGTTTTCCAGTTTTCAAAGAGCTGTTCCCAATCGGCATTAGAGAGGTCATCAGTCGAGGTGTCAGCGGGCAAATTAGCCGCCAGAATAAGCTGGCTAGCCACTGAAGAACTGACGCCGCTGTGAGCGTTGACCAGCATTTTTTTAAGCTTGCCTGGGATCAGCGCCACGCGATCGCGCCATGTGTCAATATCTTCCTCTAGTTTCGGCAGCGTTCCTTTAATTTTGGGCGGATGCACATAGGTGCGGCCTGTTTGAATAGGACGTACGCTAGACTGCTGCTCGTTGACCTGATGGGCCGCCGTGACGATTTGTTGGTCAGCTGTGGTGAGAATAACATTGCTGTATTTGCCCATGATTTCTACATACAAATGCCACAGCGGCGGCTCGTTGGGGCGACGGGCAAATTGTAGATCGAGGGCTCTTTCCCAAGGCGACAGGGGCTTTATGTTGATGAGTGCTAATCCGCCCAGCTGATGCTTGAGCTGTTGAGAAAAGGTAAAGGTGTCAGGCTTTTTGGGGGGAGGAGCGGCCATATGCAACCGAGCAGCCTGAGGATGCCAAGAGATGGCGAGCCAGCCGCGTTTTTCTATCGTGCGTAGCGCTATAAATAGCGTATATTGATCGCGCTGGTAAACCTGCTCACACCTTGCAGGAAGCCATTGTTTCTGTAAATGGCTATTGATAGCACTAAGCGTTGTGAAATCGACCGGCTGCACGGCGCCTCCTAGAAGGGTTGAACAATTTTGAAAAAATGCTCAGGAAAGTAAGCAGTCACAAGAAACGTTAGGGAAAGAAGGGACCTTATAATTCTCACGAAACTGTCTATTGAAAAAGACATAAACTATGTAATTGTTTAGATTGGAAATTACAACTGATTAAGCACCTGTAAAAGCAGTTTTTATTCGCTAGTATGAGAGGACTAAAGCATCTAAATAATCTTGTAAGAACCTGATTTCTCTCTAGTCTCTTGTCCTGAGCGCTAAAGGTGTCCGGTTAAGTCTGTTAGATCGAAAAGCGGTAGCATCTTCACCCACAGACGGTTTTCTGGCAGACGGTTTTCTGAAATCCTTCTGGGCTCGAGAGAGTCAACCTCAAAACATCGACTTAACCCTCTGAGATTTAAAGGGCCCAACCCATCAGTTATTCCAACCAAACTTAATGTATCTCTCAACGTAGTTTAACTAGACATGAAGCTTATTAATATCGGGTTTGGCAACATTGTTTCAGCCAACCGAGTCGTCGCCATTGTGAGTCCTGAATCTGCACCGATTAAGCGCATTATTTCGGAAGCGCGTGATCGCGGGCAGCTTGTTGATGCTACCTACGGTCGTAGAACACGAGCTGTCATCATCACCGACTCTGGGCATGTGGTGCTCTCGGCTATTCAGCCGGAGACCGTTGCACATCGTTTTGTCGCTCAAAAAGACGTCATTCCTAAAGAAGTTGTCGAGAAAGAGGCTTGATGAATCTCACTGTATGGACCTCACTTGATTGCCCCCCATTTGATTAACCTCAGTGGCACAAGTTTGCCATCAAATTTGATTTGGCTTTGGCACGTAGCCGTATCTTACGGTCTGTAGAGCTATGAACTATAGACCGTAAGATATAGTCCATGAGCTGTGGCTCTTAAGTTATGGTGGGAGAGTCTTTCGTACCGTCACGGCTTCTTCTTTAGGCCCTAATTTGCATGAGTGCTCCTTCTCGCCCTGCCCAGCTCGATAAGCTCGTTCAGAGATTCGCCCGGATTAGTGAACCTAAACGACGTTACGAACAGCTGCTATGGTACGCCAAGAAGCTGGAAGATTTTCCTCCGGAAGGGAAAATCCCCGAAAACAAGGTCCAAGGCTGTGTTTCGCAAGTTTACATCACGGCCAGTTTGGATGGGGGAAAAGTTGCCTTTCAAGGTGATTCTGACGCTCAAATCACCAAAGGGTTGCTGGCAATGTTAATTACCGCGCTGAGCGGTCTATCGCCTACAGAGATTGTTCAACTCACGCCAGATTTTATTAAAGAAACTCAACTCGATGTCAGCCTGACACCTTCTCGGGCCAACGGTTTCTACAATATTTTTAAGATGATGCAGAAAAAGGCGTTGCTGCTAGCCGGCACTTGCTAGCTGACACTGTTGCTTCATGCTGATGATTTTAGGCGTTGATATCCTAATCAGGGCATGAGGGCGTGACATGCCTTGTGATAAAGGTATCAATGGCCTGAAAGAGCGTCTCAATATCTTGAGGACAAGTGTAAGGATTGAGCAAGACGGCTTTGAGCCAGGACTGTTGCCGGTAAGTCGGTAGCGACAGAAAGAAAGGCGTTTTAGCTCGTAATAGAAAGTGCTGTAGCTGGGCGTTTAGTGAGTCCCATTGTTTAGCAGCTACGTTCTTAGGCGCCAGCCGAAAGCAGATGAGATTCATCTGAGGCTGGCTGGCTAATTGAAGTGTATGGCGGGCTTTGACGGCTTCGGTGAATTGCTCGGTGAGGTTGTAATTGTGGCGAATGATCTCTGCGTAGCCACTGGTGCCAAGGTGCTGCAAAGACAGCCACAGCTTCAAAATATCGGGGTGACGGGTACCTTGAACGCTCAACTCTCCTAGATTTGACCACTGGTCGTCGTCGCCCATGTATGGTGCGAGGATACGAAAATGACTTTTGAGACTATCAAGGTCTTTAAATAAGACTGTGGCACACGTTTTGGTAACGTATAGCCATTTTTGCGGGTTAAAGGTCACTGAATCGGCTTGTTCTATGCCCTCTAGAAGATGCCGATACTCTGGAGAAAATATGAGCGCGCCGCCATAGGCTGCATCTACGTGGAACCATAGGTTATGGGATTGAGCGATCGCGCCTATTTCTACAATGGGGTCGATATTGCCAGTCACGGTTGTGCCAGCCGTTGCGACGATGGCGAACGGTGTTTGCTGAGTTTGTCGAGCACGTTCGATATTTGCGTTGAGATCGGCAATATCAAGTTGAGAGTTGGCGTTTGTGCGGATAGCAATCGCCGCATCTGAGCCCAAGCCCATCATCATGGCGGCTTTTTGCATGGAAGTGTGAGCCACTTCGCTGACAAAAAACACAGGTTTACGGGAGAGTCCTACCACACCTGTTTTAAGCGCATCAAAGGCAATATTGCGCGCCACGGTGAGGGCCTGTAAGTTAGCAAGGCTCCCGCCACTCACCATGACCCCGCCAGCTTTGTTCCCTAGCCCAAACTGCTGTGCAATCTGTGCCATCACCAGGGGTTCTAAGCGTGAGAACACAGGGGACATTTCCACGCTGAGCATGTTGTTATTGATGGCTGCAACCAGCAGATCACCCACCATCGACATGACCGTAGGCATAGAGTCCATATGGCCAATGTAGCCAGGGTGAGCTGGGTTCATTGAATGAGTGAGGTGCGATCGCACCTCACCTAGGAGTAAGTCAGCATCCTGAGACTGCCGAGGAATCTCGGCCCACCGTTCTAACTGATCGATTGGCAATGTCGTCGGTAAAGGCGAACCGTTCCCAGCCTCAGCGAGCACCTCAACTAAGAGGGCTACAGCTTGATGTAGCAGCGTTTCAATCTCAGTGCGATTGCTGCCAGCTGGATCAACAAAAGCCGTTTTGGGTAGAGCCATGCCGGGTCAGAATTTGAAAAGATCCTCACAAATTTACCAGTGAATCCCGCATTCCGTTTTCTGTGTGCCACGCCAGCGTCCGGCCCGCTCATCTTCGCCTGCGGCGGTGGGTGTGGTGAGCGGCTGATCGCCAATGCTGGTATAGCCCTGGTCGTGCAGTGGATTATAGAGAACGCTGTGGGCGTGGGTATAGGCCCACACCTCCTTACGTGTCCAGTTCGCCAGTGGATTGATCTTGAGTCGCCCTTGCTCAGTTCGCTCAAAAATAGGGAGGTGTTTGCGTGTTTCGGACTGGTCTCGACGACGCCCTGTAATCCAGGCATTGACCTGAAGATCTTTTAAAGCGCGCTCTAGGGGCTCTACTTTGGTGAGCGCGTAAAAGCGATCCACATCTTTTTCCCAAAGCTTGTCCCCATATCGCTTCGCAAAGGTGGCTGCACTATCAGCCCCGATTGCCTGGTAGGTATGCAAATCAAGATTGTAGAATGCTTTCGCTTTGGCGGCTGTCTCTAGGGTTTCGGGAAATAGATGAAGCGTGTCTAGAAAGATGACCGGAACCGGATGCGAGAGCTCTTCATAGAGCATATGAGTTACTGCCAACAGGCTAAACGAGGTTGACTGCACTAATCCGTGTGAGAGATGGCGCACGCACCAAGCCAAGATTTCCTGTGGGCTTGATGGCTCAAACTGCTCATTGAGTGTGTCTATATCTAGCTGGTGGATAAAGCGACGGACGGCATCGGAGCTGTCAGTCGCTTTTGTAATCGGTGAATGGGAGGCTTGCTGAGGAGAGGTTTGATTATGGGCCGCAACTGAAGCGGGGGCCTCTATGCATTGAACCATCATATAGTTACCGGTGTGATACGACCGGAGAGAGGTTACCGCAGGGCAGAAGATGCAAACAGGGGTAACACAGGTGAATAAGGAGCGTTGTAAAGCTACAGCAGCTGCAAAACTACAGCGGCTGCAAAACTACAGTTCTCCAAGCGATTATTTCAATCCTACTCTATAAACCCGCGTAAACCGATCGGAATACCGGTCATTCTATTTTTCTGTATTTAAAATTGCCTGAAATGCTCTCAGTAAAAGGGATTAAGGTTATATGAGAGGTGATGGCTGATTCGAAATAACCGACCACTGCGGTGACACTATCAAGCTAGAGCCTTTGAAAAAGTTAGTAGAGAACAGTCGGCACTCTCTGCGGTTATTCAGGGAAGCTGTTTCATCAAATGGCCTCATCAAATAGCGCCATAAAACGGCACTATTAAAAAACGGCGCTATTAAAAAACGGCATTATTAAAATGGCACCTTACAAACGGCAAACCATACCAAATGGCAACCTATAGAACGGAACGGCCTTATGAAAACACTCATTTTGTACAGCAAGCCAGGATGTCATCTCTGTGAGGGACTCCAAGAGAAGCTAGAAACGCTGCCATTGAAGCTAGATGTTAGAGATATCACGAAAAATGAAGCTTGGTTTCAAAAATATCAGTATGAAGTTCCTGTCGTTTGTTTTCCAGTGAGTAGCCCTGATCATGGCCAGAATAATTCTCAGAACCACGACGACAGCGAGACTCAAATCGTAGAGCGTCCACTGCCTCGGCTCTCGCCCAGGGCCTCAGCGGCACAGGTGGCACAAATGATACAGACGCACATAGGGCCTTTTGAGGCATAATTTCTGAGATTGGAGATGGAAACACCACATGCTGCTAAAAGAACTGTTTGCTGGACTTGCAGGGGTTGATGGCCAAAGCCTGCTGGCTAATCATTCGCATTGGGAGCGTGAGGTCACGGGCCTTTGTGCTAATTCTCAGGCTATTGAACCTGGCAATCTTTTTATTGGTATGCCTGGAACGCGGGTCGATGGGGGTGAATTTTGGCAGGGGGCTGTAAAAAAAGGTGCGATCGCAGCCCTGATTTCTCCTCAAGCGTTGGCGGCAAAACCCGCCGCTGATAGTGAAGCGCTCGTCCTAACGTCTAGATCCATCCCTCAGGCTTGTGCCGATCTTGCCGCGCAGTTTTATGCTCATCCTGCGCAGGCGATGAAAATGGTGGGCGTAACCGGTACCAACGGGAAGACCACCACCACCCACCTCATTGAATATTTTCTCAATCAGGCACAGCAAAAGACCGCTATCTTAGGGACCTTGTACACCCGCTGGCCGGGGTATGAAAAAACAGCCGTACACACAACGCCTTTTCCCATTGACTTACAGCGCGAGTTAGACAGTGCTCGTCAGGCTGATTGCGACAATGCTGTGATGGAAATAAGCTCTCACGCACTCGCCCAACACCGCGCCTGGGGCATTCCTTTCGAAGTGTCTGTCTTCACCAATCTCACGCAGGATCATCTTGACTACCACAAAGACCTAGACGACTATTTTGAGGCTAAAGCACTGTTGTTTGGGGCTGATTATCTAAAGGGTCGCGCCATCGTCAACAAAAAAGATGCCTACGGACAAAAGCTGATTGCTAGGCTGAGGGACGAGCAGGTATGGACGTATAGCATCGAAGATACCCGTGCCGATTTGTATACGACTCATTTGACCTATGGCCCAACGGGGGTAAGCGGCACATTGTGTACCCCTGAGGGCTCGCAAGCATTTTCTTCTCCGCTGGTCGGCCAGTTCAACTTAGAAAATTTGCTGGCTGCAACAGGCTCGGCCTTGCATCTGGGCGTTTCACTGATGCAGATTGTGGAAGCACTCCCGGCGTTTACCGGTGTGCCAGGTCGCATGGAGCGTGTGCAGCTGGGCGACAATAACGCTGGACAACAGATAGCTAAACCGCAAGATATTAGTGTGATTGTGGACTATGCTCACACGCCAGATAGCTTAGAAAATGCACTTAAAGCGGCGCGTCCGTTTATTTCAGGCCGGTTGATCTGTGTGTTTGGCTGCGGGGGCGATCGCGATCGCACTAAGCGTCCGAAGATGGGTGCGATCGCCTACGCCCAATCCGACCGTGCCATTGTTACCTCGGACAATCCGCGCACCGAAAATCCTGAGCAAATTCTACAAGATGTGGTGGCCGGTATTAGCGGTGAGCTAGACGATTCTCAAGTGATTTGCGATCGCGCCCAAGCGATTCGCAGCGCAATTTTGCAAGCTCAGCCGGGAGACGGCATTGTCATTGCGGGTAAAGGCCACGAAGACTACCAGATATTAGGGACCGAGAAAATTCATTTTGATGATCGTGAGCAATCTAGAGCAGCACTATTGGAGCGCCTGACAGTAAGCTAGTCAACCTTCCAAAAAGTAAGATTTTAGGCGTTCACCTTCAAGTCATGGCGGGCCATCATTGTGATGGCCGCGCTCAGTTTTGAGCAGTTCGGTAAGGCCGCTGAAGACGACGCTGAAGATTGATGAAAAAGGGATGATTGCCTTGCGTGACCCCGATAGGTGCTAAGGGCGAAAATGCCGAATTTGTTTTGCTCCCTAGCGACTATTTCCAAGTAACTTGGGCATATTTAAGTAAATTAGCGCCTTATCTTTCTAAAAGGCGTCTACTACGGTGCGGAGAAACGACTCCGTGATTCTACGCCTATGGCGTCCGTTTTTAAGTACAGTCAACCGGCCTTACCGTTGACAAACCTTAAAACTGTGGTAGACCCTATGAACACCTCACGCTAGTGCGCCGAGATCTTCTGATCTGGTTATTCATCACAAATATGCCATGCCGTCTCTATCCTTACAGACTCATTTGGTCAGTGCTCAGCCGCAACTGCCCTTTGTCTCAGTTGATCCTCGTGGTTTCAAGACAGCTTTGCAGTCATTGACTGGCTTTTTGATTCAACATGACATTCGAGCCACCTTATGGTTAAAGCTCCCTAAGGACGATGCTTGGTGGGTAGATGTGTGGCAGTACGGCCAGCAGGCTCCTGGCTGTAGCCTGTATAGCTTAGGTGAGCAAACCGGCACGCCGCCAGAGAGTCTAGCCGCGAGTCTTAAGCCCATTCCTATTCAGCAGGATACTGATCTTAAGCGGGAGTATTTGTGTTTGGCAGTAGCCGATGATTTTGTGGGTGTGTTGCTAGCGGCGCGCATTCCACCCGGGACGCCAACGCCCGATAAGCGAACGCTTAAGCTGTATTCATCAATGTCTGGCAGTGCGGCAGCCGCGCTCTCTTCGGGGATTAAAACCATCATTGAGAACAGTCTCAAAAAAGAGGTGGAGGCGGCTGTTGAGGTTTCGACTTCAGACAGCTTAGAGAGCCCTAGTGAGGGTGCAGAGCGAGCCAGCGAGATCGATGAAAGTGCGATCGCTGGTATGGCGGTGCTGAGGCAGTGGGAGCGGTATTTCCCAGAGGACTTATGTCGGCGCAATACACAGCCGCTGGCTGATGCGTATTTGAACTGGCAAATGCGGTTTCAAGAAGATTTGCGATCGCAGCTAGCCGCCTATCGAAGTACCCATAAAGACGCTGGCAGTGCAGCTTTGTCTACACTATCTTCTAACTTTTTAAATCAGGCAGGCCAGGAGTTGCAGTCTCCTCTGACAACTATTAAAACGGCGCTGACCCTGCTAGGCTCACCCACGCTGAAGCTGGCACAGCGGCAACGCTACTTAGAAATGATTAGTACTCAGTGCGATCGTCAAAAGTCTTTGATTACCAGCGTTATCGACCTATTGCAGATTCAAACGACGGAAGCACTGCCAGCCCAGGCACTACAGCTGGCGGATATTATTCCAGGGATTGTGAGTACCTATCAGCCTATTGCCGAAGAAAAAGGCATCATGCTTGCTTACACCGTGCCGTCTACCCTGTCCGAAATTATGGGCGTAGAAGCAGAGCTCAAGCAGGTGGTGATTCACTTGGTGAATAATGGCATTGAGGTCACCCCTAAGGAGGGGCGTGTGTGGGTTTCCGCCGCTCCCCGTGGGACTAACTTTGTGGCACTCACCGTGCAAGACTCCGGACCAGCGATTAGTAAAACGGACTCAGCAAAACTTTTTGAAGCCTTCTATCGAAATCCCTCTAACAGTGATGGTGATGCTGGGACAGGGCTGGGGTTAACGCTGGTCAAGCAGCTGGTCAAGCGCATGGGCGGCAGCGTTTCTGTCGACAGCGCGCCGGGGCAAGGCACAACCTTCACTATTTTGTTACCAGTACATCATCTGCGCGATGCTGCAAAGATTAAGGCTGCTACTCAAAGCGCCAATAATAGTAGTGGTGCTACGGGTGCTAGCGAAGACGGGCGTGTGGGGGCTTCGTTTGCTGCTGTAGGCTCGTAAATGCCCTGCGAAAAGACTGTTTGAGCCGGTTGATTAGCTGAAACGATAAATATTTTCTAACGACCCTCGTCGGAACCCGCAGTGACTTATTCGTCCTCGTCTTTTCCGACGAGGGTTTCTATGAGGAGCGATGCCTGCTTTTGCTTGGACTGCAAAAACTGATCGCACTGTTGTAGTGATGCGACGGCATCGGCAAACTGCTCAAAAATGTCTGCCAATGGCAAGTCACCATTTTCTAACTGCTGTGTAATGTCTTCTATTTTTAAGAGCGTTTCCTCGTAGTTCCAGTCGTCGGGTAGGGCAGGGGACTTTTTGGCACGGGGCATAAGGATAACTTGTAGGTGGGGAACGTAGCTAGGTGGGAAAGTAGCGGTCAGACAGGGGGCTTTTTAAGGGTTGGAAAAAAGGATGAGGGAGGGCAAGAGGGGGCGTGACGTCTCCAATCGATATTCTCAATTCAATATAGAACACGCCAATACAGAGCCAGCCAACTCAATGAGCTAAATCAACTGGGCTAAATTAATGAGCAGGCGCGCTCACGGCTTACTTGCCTGACTCAACTTTCGTGACCGTTGCTTTGAGCTGTCCCTCACTCAGCTGAATGTCTAGCTCACTTCCAATGGACAGCGCTTTTGCAGAGGTTGCGATCGCACCGTCTGCTTTGACCAGTGCATATCCTCGCTTCAAAACCGCCTCAGGGTCTAGAGTAGACAACTTTTCTGCCAGCAGTTGGTGCTGATGCTGGGCTAGCTGCAATCGCTGCGTAAGACTCGCGATGAGCTTTTGCCGCTGCCAATCAATCGTCTGTTGCTGCTGGGCTAGCTGTCGGTCTAGGCGCAACCTGTGTAGGCGAGTTTGAAGTGAGAGGACAGCGTCTTGTGCCAGTCTTAGTCGCCTGGAGACCACTTGTCCAATGCGCTGCAAATACTGAACTTGCTCACCGTACAAGTCTTCTAGGCTTGGAACGGCTTGCTCTGCGGCGGCTGTCGGCGTGTGGGCATAAACATCTGCCACTAAATCAGCCAGTGATTCGTCCCGTTCGTGACCAACGCCGGTAATCACTGGGATCGTCGATTGGGCGATCGCGACCACCACGCGCTCATCATCAAAACAAGCCAAATCCTCACTGGCACCCCCGCCTCTGGCCAGTAGTAGCAGGTCGGCACGGCCATCACGCACCACGCGAGCAATGGCTTGGGCAATAGAGGCGGGGGCCTGCTGGCCTTGTACCGTCGCTGGTGAGAGTAAAATATGAAGACTGGGATTGCGCTGAAGCAGGGTGCGTTGAATATCGCCCCACGCAGCGGCTTGCGGTGATGTGACAATCGCCAGCGTTTGTGGATAGGACGGCAGCGGCCGTTTGCGGGCCCGGTCAAACAGTCCTTCTGCGGCAAGGCGCGCTTTGAGCTGCTTGTAGCGCAGGGCCTGTAATCCTGCGCCCGCAGGTAGGACCTGCCATACCGTGAGCTGATACGACCCGCGCTTAGGATACAGCCGGATTTGCCCCAGTACGGTCATTTGCTCGCCAACTTTGGGCACGGCTGTGAGCCGGTTGAGCTGCGATTTCCAAACAACGCAGTTAATCGACGCTGAGCCATCCGGTTCTTGCAGGGTGAAAAAGCAACCCTGACGGTGATTATTGGCGCTAGAGACTTCTCCTGTGACCCAGATTTTGCGCAGCTGCGGATTTTCTTCCAGTAGCGCCTTTAAGTAATCAGTGAGGCCCGCAACACCAATCGCGACATCAGGGGTTGACTGAGCGGTTGGATCGGCGATTGATTGAGCGGTTGGATCGGTCATCGGCAGGTGTCATCGGTGAGGGCGTTTGTGTGGGCAAATGGTCGTTAGTTGTCTGGACTAGGCACTTTGCTGCTCGCTGTGGACGGCGCTGCTTGCTGTAGCTAGTGTGCTTTATTTTCACTCAGGCTGCTGGAGCATGGTGCTTTCGGTGCCTCTCGAGAATATCTTTATCAAAAATATCTTTATCAAAATATTTTGCTCTCTAGTAGACAATTTTGCACAATATTAGTTAGATATTAGTACGCATGTATTTAATCCGCATGTTGACTTGTCGATTTTCCTATTATTTTCTCAGTAGCTTTCAGGTCTATGGCTAAACTTACGGCTAATCCTACTCAACCTTTGTCCATGCCTACATCAGAAAAACAGCAAGCCCTTGGGCGTGTACTCACCCAAATCGAGCGGAATTTTGGTCAGGGGTCTATCATGCGGCTGGGTGAGGCTCAAAGGCTAGCGGTTCAAACGATTCCCAGTGGGGCATTGCCCTTAGATATTGCTTTAGGTGGCGGACTGCCCAGGGGACGCATTATTGAGATTTATGGCCCTGAGAGTGCGGGAAAAACGACGCTAGCGCTGCATGCGATCGCGGCTATTCAAACACAGGGGGGTACTGCTGCCTTTATTGATGCAGAACATGCCTTAGACCCCATTTATGCCGCTGCTATCGGTGTAGACATAGACAGTTTGCTAATTTCTCAACCTGACAATGGTGAAACGGCTTTAGAAATCACCGATCAGCTTGTGCGATCGGCGGCGGTTGATATTGTGGTAATTGATTCAGTAGCCGCCTTGGTCCCCCGTGCTGAAATCGAGGGTGAAATGGGGGACTCTCATATGGGTCTGCAAGCACGCTTAATGAGTCAAGCGCTGCGAAAAATTACGGGCAGTTTGGGAAAAACGGGCTGCACGGTGATCTTTTTAAATCAGCTCAGACAAAAAATCGGCGTTGTCTATGGCAATCCAGAAACGACGACTGGCGGCAATGCTCTAAAGTTTTACGCCTCTGTTCGTATGGATATCAGGCGAATTCAAACCTTGAAAAAAGGGGCTGAGCAGTTTGGCAATCGTGTCAAAGTCAAAATTGCAAAAAATAAAATTGCCCCTCCTTTTCGGATAGCTGAGTTCGATATTATTTTTGGCCAGGGTATTTCTAACTTAGGTTGCCTTGTGGACTTAGCCGAGCAGATAGGCCTTATTGACCGAAAAGGTGCTTGGTACAGCTCTCACGGTCAAAATTTTGCTCAGGGAAGAGACAATGCCGTGGAGCACCTGGCTCAAACACCTGATTTTGCTAACGCTTTAGAGCAGCAGGTGCGTCAGCACTTACAGAAAGAAGTTGCTCAAGAAGACCGTGCTCAAGCGGCAGTGACTTAGCTAAGAGGCCGAATCAAGTGGAAAATCAAGACACTAAAAAAGCCTGGGCATCTAAGACCAAGCTCAACTTTCTAAACATACTTGATTGATTGGGAGTCTGCCTACTTGAGGCACCAAAAAAGACCCTTTAACAAGGACGGAATGTCAGTCTCTAGCTGAGCTGATATCCCGTCCCTGTTCATAAACTATAGACATTGGGTTAAGAGTAGGCTTGTGGATAAAGTACACACGACTAAGCATTAGCCAATGACTTCACACTCCACAGGTTCTACCTGATACTTGACTAGGTTGGCGAGTTCCTGAAGTTGGCTAATCGCTTCAGCACCTTCGAGCTTCATGAGTTCACGGTCATCGCGCATTTCAGTCCAAGTGATTCCATAGTCAGAGACTAAAAACCTGATGAGGTGGTCCCCCCCTAAGCTCACCATAAAGGAGGCGCTGTTAAGCTCATCTCCGCAGGTGTAGCAAGAGGCTGGATACCCTCTTTTCTCCAGAACGACCGCAAGGGCCTTCAGGCTTAAAACCAGATCTTGAACAAATTGGCGGTGTTGGTCTGCGAGTCTTACGAACATAATTTTTCTCTACACCATCTTTCGATTTTACATAATTTGCTTAAGTTTTTCTTAACAAGCTGCTCGTTAGCGGCTCATTTTGTGGCTTAGACATCTGCCTAAGGCTCGTTACCACCATCCAATAAAGGCTGAGAGTAATGTGAATTTTTATAACAATTTTGATTGGTGGATACTGCAAGGTACCCAGACAGCTCATAAATATAACTGCCAAACAAACGCTATCAGCTTAACAATTATTAAACTGTAGCAAGCTTATCTAATCAAAAAAGTGCCGATATGGGCCGAAATAATTCCGAGGACTTGGCTGTAACCTGCTGCCTATTTTGTGGAATAGCCGTGTCGTCTACGGGGCTTTTATATTGACTTATGTAACCTGTTTCCTCAGTTAATCCCTCAGTGAAGTCGAGCCTTTTGAGCTGCTAACGTTACGGCTAAGCTCCAAGCTCGCCACCATGGTTTTTGGTGCTTTTATAGTTTGGGCTCTGGATTCAGAAGGCCAGCACCGATGTTGGGTTTAATCCTGGCAGAGGCCGTGTGGCCTATGAGCGGGGTGATGCTTGTTGTATATCCGTGATTTCTGAGTCTATTCTGTCGGTTTTTCAGCGTATTTGTATCGCGTTATGAAACGTTGGCTGAAAAGCGCATTGTGCAATTGCGTTAACTGTTTCCCTGTTCTAACGCACACTGAACTCAAATAACGGATTTTGAGGTTTGGGGATCAAAATCGTGACAAAACTTGATATGCCAGATTTTATATTGTTGGAGCGTGTCTCGCAGAGTAAGAATGCCTTCTTACTTTGGTCTTGGTGAGCGTTCCCTAGAACCACGCAGCGATTCACGTCCTCACCGCTGTGGGTTGAGTTGCTTGCTCTCTTGCGAGATTCCTTGTTTTGGTAAGGCATGCCGCTGGCGAGGCAAAGCGATGCAGGGGCCTGTCACAAAGTTTTTGTCGATGAAAGTGTCCTAAATCAACTCGACAGAAGCGACAGGAATCGTGCCTTGGAAAATTGTAAAAAGGCCAGCTCTCGAACGCCAAAGACTAGCTTTTGAATATTGTGAGTTGGCCTTGGCGTAGCCTGTAGCATGATGTGCCTCGCTGATGAGTTTGGCCAGTGTCAGTTGACCCGTGTTTAGTTAGCCAGTGTCCACCAGCCAAATCCCGGTCCGATAAAGCGGATGGTTAGCCAAGCGACAATCATGAGAATGATGCCAGCCCAGGCACCTCTGGTAGACCATGTGACGAACTGAGAGGCCGTTTCTTTGCTGATAGGAAGCCCTGGAATGGCTGGCTCTGGCTTGCCGTAGTTGTCGCCCAAGGCCTGTTGTCTGCGCTTAGATTCTCCCATTGTGCTACCTATCGAATGACGTCTGTAAGGTCTTAATGCCTTCATGTTATCTAGGCGAAGCGTCAGGGTGGCGCGATCGCGGGCGAAATTATTATT
The DNA here is from genome assembly GCA_039820525.1 of Cyanobacteria bacterium J06634_5. Taxonomy (GTDB): domain Bacteria; phylum Cyanobacteriota; class Cyanobacteriia; order Phormidesmidales; family Phormidesmidaceae; genus Phormidesmis. Next base: position 265,860 of record JBCBPY010000002.1, on the reverse strand, counting down.
TGTTTAGAGAGTTATGGTTTTAGCGGTTGGTCAAGGTGCCTGTGTGTTGCCTGAATGGTGTCTTCTGGGCTAGGTCTTGTGGAGATGGGCTATGTTTCATGGAGGCTGTGGGCGTTGAACCAAGCTGCTTCGAAGCTACTGCTACGGGCTGCTGGGCTGAGTGCCGCTAACACCTGTACCCCATAGCTACGATGGTTGACGCGATTATCTAGCAGTGCGACGACACCTTGTTGGGATCGCACAGGGGCTACCGCATGCTGTAATTCGCTCAGCGCTTCAGGCAGCAAGTATGCTTTGAACCAGTCTTGCCGCCGCCGCTTGTAGGTTGCAACCCGGCCTGCAACCAAGGGGTTTTCTAACGATGGAATTGGCAGGGTCGTAATGATCAGTAATCCTGGTGTTTCAAACTGATTTTGGTGCGATCGCCAATACTCCCAGCCCGTGACCAAAATGCCCTGTGTGGTGTCTATGGGCGATCGCGCTTCATGCGCTAACTCATCGCCCGCTAAACGCTCGCAAAACGGTGCTTCCACCTGTACTCGAGATCCAAACTCTGCGGCCAAAATAGCTGCGAGCTGTCCTTTGAGCGGGACATCTCCCACGACGATGACCGTTGGCCCTTGAGAAGATGTGGCGGTCAGCGCAGCGGCTTGACGTGCGGTGCGTGGCGCTGAGCGGCGTGCCATTTTCGGGTGCGTTTGGGCTTCGTGGGTGCCATTTCGAATGCCTAGTAAAATCCGAATTTCTTGCAAGACAGCCGCTTTGAAATGGCTCGTATTGGGCATTGGCAAGCGGTCGGGCAAATACAGCTGTACCAGATCGTTGTGACGGTCTGGGCCAAAGTGGAGGCAGGTCATGGCGCCCAGACCCAGGCGATCGCGGTAAGGGGTTGCTTTTCTATCGGCATCTAAGGCTGCGCCCATCAACACAATGGGTTGTTGCGCCCACACGGGTGCGAGTGTGTCGTGAATGTCAGTGGGGCCGCAATGCAGTACGACGTTGCCCAGGTCACGATTGAGAGAACTCCAGGCCAGCCAGTCTGGTTGCTTGAATCTTTTTTGAAACTGTTGCCATACGAGAGGTTGTTGATGTGAGGTGCCGTAAGTGTCTAAGCGCTCAAAGAGCGCTTGTAAGAGGTCTTTTTCAGGTGTTTCAATTAAATGACAGCTATAAGGATTGGCTGGATGCTGAAAGACCTGATGCGTAATGCGCACCCTCATATCGCGAATAAAGGTTCTCTGGCTGGGGTATGCCAACATCAGCGATTCCCAATCGGAGGCCGAGACAGCCACACTAAGCTGAGCGCGGACCCAGCGCTCTAGGTCTCCAGCACCATCTATGAGTGTTGTAATCCCAGCCGGAAAGCGGTTGGGGGCGGTATTGGCTGGACTAGGGTGTTGGGGAAGGGTGAGGCGATCGCTCAGCCATGCTTGAGCGGAGGTAACTAGCAACCCTCTAAAATTTGCATCAGGCCAGTGTTCACCGGTTTGTACCGGTTTTACGACGGGCAGGCTCTGCTGCAAATTAGGAATATCTTGATGGACTACCGGCTCTAATAGGTGCTCGGGGAGTGCCAGGATGGCAGGCTCTGGCCATAGGAGTGCTGGAATCAAATAGCTGAGGCGATGGCTACCTTGATACGCGGCTAGGCTATCGGTTTGCATGAGTGCGCTTTTGCCCACGCGTAGAGCCCTAGCTACCAGCCTCGCCATAGTCAAATGATGGGGCCATTGGGTGTGTCCTTGCTCGCGCAAGTAAGCTCGCAGGCGCTGATGAACTTCTGTTTCGATCACAGGTGTAGCAGTATGTTAACGGGGGCATCAAGCCAGCGGAGACACTGGAAAACCCACCTGACGCCAAGCTGTTGTGTGTACGTAGATGGTCTCCACATTGTGACACATCCCCCCAAGCAGACCGCGACCACAGCTTTAACGACAGCAAACCCACTACCCACAGTAAACAGTGTCAACAGGGATGCAAGAGAATGGATGAAGAGAGACCTATGAATATCGGATTGGTTGGATTGGGGTTAATTGGCGGCTGCTTAGGACTTGATCTTAAAGCGATAGGGTACCGTGTGTACGGGATTGCCAGGCGGACTGAAACGTGTGCTGAAGCGCTGAGTCGAGGCGTGGTTGATGTGGCTGACACTGATATCAAAACGCTCAAGGACTGTCACGCTGTAATCATCTGCACCCCCATAGCTACGATTGTTCCGATGGTGATTCAGCTGGCTGAGGTTTTAAAGCCTGGCACGGTTGTGACCGAAGTGGGTTCGGTGAAAGCGGCGATTGTTGCCGCTGCGAGTAAGCACTGGCCCCATTTTGTTGGCGGGCATCCGATGAGCGGTAAGAGCCAAGCCGGTTTGGCGGCAGCAGAGGCGGGCATTTTCAAAGGACGACCTTACGTGATTACGCCGCTCGAAAATAGCGATGCCGATGCGATCGCCCTAGTAGAGCAGCTCGCCAAAGACCTGGGCTCTACGCTGTATCACTGCACGCCAGAAGCCCATGACCGTGCCGTTGCCTGGATTTCTCACTTACCTGTGATGGTGAGCGCTAATTTGATTGAGGCCGCTACCGATGAGCCTGATGCCGATGTGCTTGAGCTATCGCAGCAGCTGGCTAGCTCAGGGTTTCGAGATACTAGCCGAGTGGGTGGTGGCAATCCTGAACTTGGGCTGATGATGGCGCAGTATAACCAGGCCGAAGTGTTGCGATCGCTCAAGCGCTATCAAGCTGCGATCGCCACCACAATTCATCAATTGGAATCTTCAGACTGGACTGCTATCGAGCAAAAGCTTCACAGGACTAAGGATGAGCGATCGCGCTTTGTGTCCGACGAGCGCTCCTAGCCGCGCAGGGATGCCCAGACCCTAGACATTCTCTGTCAGCTGTGAGCTGGTGCCTAGTTCCATGACAGGCTCCTGGTACAAAATTGCGGTAAAAGTCACCGTAGAGCCAAGGCCCTCACCCATACTAATAAATTGAACCTTTCCGCCCATCGCTTCAACCAGCCGCTGAGAAATCGCTAGGCCCAATCCGGTGCCTTCATATTGCCGAGTTCTGGCACTATCCACTTGGCTAAAGGTTTGGAAGAGGCGATCCTGCTTTTCTAGCGAAACGCCAATGCCGGTATCTGCCACGCTGAGCTTTACCAATCCTGGCCAGGACTGCCCGTTAAATTCAAAAACCTGGGGCTTAACTTCCGCGCTAATGGTGATGCCCCCCTCATGGGTGAACTTATTTGCATTGCCAACTAAGTTCAGGAGCACCTGCTTGAGCCGTTGATAATTGCCATACAGCTTGATTTCATCCAGCGTTGCAGGCAGTACAATATCAAAGCTCAATCCTCGTCTTTCGACGTGAGTTCTCTGAGAGTTCTCAATTTCTAAAAGGAGCTCTTTTAGGCTGACCTCTCGCATATCGAGGTCCATTTTTCCGGCTTCGATTTTGGCAATATCCAGCACATCATTGATGAGGTTAAGCAGGTGAATCGCTGAATTGTGAGACTCCTGGATAAATTCCAGCTGCTCTTCTTCATCGTCTGCCATGTTGTCTAGCACAAGCCTCAAAAAGCCAATCATGCCGTTTAGCGGCGTTCTGAGTTCGTGAGAGGTGTTCGCTAGGAAATCACTTTTCAACTGCGAGGCTTCCTCGGCCTGTCTCTTGGCTTCTTCTAGCTCATCATGCTTACGCATCAGCTCCTGGTTAGACTGACGCAGCGCCTGCGATTTAACCCGTAGCTCCTGGCTGATCGTTTCGCTATCACTAAAAAGCTTGGCATGGGCAATAGCAGTTCCCACCTGATCGGTTAGCTCTTGAATGAGCTCAATTTCAAACGGTTGCCAGGGCTGATGGGGCGGTTGCTGCAAAACCAAAATGCTGTTGGGCTCGTTTTGGTAGCAAGTTGCAATGGTGAGTACGGTGTAGTGCTGGTCGTTCTCCCCTCGTTCAAAGTCCGAAATAACCGGCTCTAGTGTTTGCAGCGTATCCAAAAAATCTCGCTTGAGTACGAGGTCGAACGTTTTCCCTAAGCAAGGATGGAGCGTGGATTGATAATATTCGGCGACGACTGTTACCGTTTGCATCTCTTGTGAATAATCACAAACTAAACACCGATCCAAGCCCAGTAAGGTGCCTAGTCCATTCACCGTTTCCTGCCATATCGTTGTTAAGTCCAAAGTTTTGCGAATATTAGCCGCTACATTCGAGAGCAGCTCGTAGTAGCTAGATCCGCCAGAATTGGTGCCACCCTGACTAATGCCTAAGGTGACGTCTGAGAGCTGGGCAACTGCTGGCACAATCCGATGGCCTACCCCGACTACCCCTGCAACGCCAGCTGGCTCGGTTTGATCTTGATCCGTTTGAGTTTGGGCTGTCAGCGGCAATGGGCTCAGTAAAAAATCAAAGCTCACCGGCTGATGCCCACAGCGCACGACGCATCGAAACTCTTCAGGCTGCTGCGTTTCTAAAACTTGCGAAACTTTTTGCAGATAAGATTTGACAGCCACCGGTCCGAACAGTGATTCGACTGTCTGGCCCACCAAATCTTCACAGTTTTGGCAGTCGTCTGTTTGCGGCCAATGCAGCGATAAAATGTCGCCAGCAGCAGTATGGGTAACGACCAGCACGCTTTTGGCGGCCTCACTACTGGCGGCCTCACTACTGGTCACTGCCTCGTTTGGCACCGCATTGTTGATGGTGCTGCCACTACTCACATGACGACTCACACCACTCTGGGTGGACACATCACTTTTTGAAGTGCTGCTCATAGGCGTTACCTGTCGCGCTTGGGTAGCCGAAGTCCGCTTAGGTGTCGATTCAGTGGATGAAAATGGACGAACAGACCGAGGCATCGCTTTGTAGTGAAAAACTGAATACGCGTCTGGAGCTACAAATGACTTAAGAGGTGACTAACGCCATAACGCTAGATTTGTAGGCCTAGTGTCTATAGGTTTGAGGGAGACACACTGGAGGTTTGAGGGAGACACCCTATGGTTAGACGAAATGCACACACATCAAGATTAACGTGTATTGACCCCTATAATGGCTCAGATGATGGCGCAATGGCAGGTGCTAATGGCTTAATTATCACCTGGTGCCATTTAATTTCCTTTTATCTGATTTCTTATTTATAGATAGCCCAAGCTGTGATCGGAAGCATCGATATCCTATGACTGATACCTTGTGACTAACTAGGTACTACCATAGGATCTAGTATAAGTTTAGAGTCTCTCAAGCGTTTCAGCGGCCCCTTCATGACTGACGTTCCCGTCTCACGTTTACGCAATTTTTCTATTATTGCTCACATCGATCACGGCAAATCTACGCTGGCTGACCGCCTTTTGCAAACGACGGGTACGGTGAGCGATCGCGATATGAAAGCGCAATTTCTGGACTCAATGGATATTGAGCGGGAGCGTGGCATCACGATTAAGCTACAAGCTGCCCGCATGGACTATACCGCTGAGGACGGTGAAGACTACGTGCTCAATTTGATTGACACCCCAGGACACGTAGACTTTACCTATGAGGTGTCGCGATCGCTCGCAGCTTGTGAAGGCGCTTTGCTCGTTGTCGATGCTTCCCAAGGTGTGGAAGCTCAGACGCTAGCGAATGTGTATCTAGCTATTGAGAACGATCTTGAAATTATTCCAGTCCTGAATAAGGTAGATTTACCCGGTGCAGATCCTGAACGGGTGAAGGCAGAAATTGAAGAAGTGGTGGGTCTCGATTGCAGCAACGCCATTATGGCATCGGCGAAAGAAGGGATCGGCATCCCAGAAATTTTAGAAGCGATTACCTTTTTAGTCCCACCGCCAGAGGACACCACCGAAAACCCCATGCGGGCACTGATTTTTGATAGCTACTACGACAGCTATCGTGGGGTGATTATTTATTTTCGAGTGACCGATGGGGTGGTGACGAAGCGCGATCGCATTCGCCTCATGGCCTCCGGCAAAGAATACGACATTGACGAACTGGGCGTACTGTCGCCTACACAAATGCCCGTTGATGAACTCCATGCGGGCGAAGTAGGCTACATCTCGGCCTCGATCAAATCGGTAGAAGACGCTCGAGTCGGTGACACGATTACCCTGGTAAAGTCGCCAGCCACCGAGCCGCTTGCGGGCTATGTAGAAGCAAAACCCATGGTCTTCTGTGGGCTTTTCCCCACCGATTCAGATCAGTACGAGGATCTTCGCGAGGCGCTCGATAAGCTCCGTCTAAATGATGCGGCCTTACAGTATGAGCCGGAAACCTCCAGTGCCATGGGCTTTGGTTTTCGCTGCGGCTTTTTAGGCTTGCTTCACATGGAAATTGTGCAAGAGCGTTTGGAGCGAGAATACAATCTGGATCTCATCACAACTGCCCCATCGGTTATCTATCGAGTGACCACCGTCAAAGGCGAGGTGGTAGAGGTGGATAATCCCAGCATGCTGCCTGAACCTCAGCAGCGCGAAAAAATAGACGAGCCCTATGTGAAAGTCGATATCATCACACCGGAAGAATTCGTCGGCACCCTGATGGAGCTGTGCCAAAAGCGCCGAGGCGACTTCAAAGATATGAAGTACCTTACGCCAGGGCGTACCACCCTCATGTACGAAATTCCCCTCGCCGAAATTGTCACCGACTTTTTCGATCAAATGAAGTCGCGTAGCCGAGGCTACGCCAGTATGGAATACACCCTCATTGGCTATAGAACGAACGCCCTAGTGAAGCTAGATGTGATGATTAACGGCGATAAGGTGGATCCGCTAGCGGCCATTGTTCATAAAGACAATGCTTACTATGTAGGACGAGCGCTTACCGAAAAGCTCAAAGAACTCATTCCGCGCCATCAGTTCAAAATTCCTATTCAGGCGTCTATTGGGAGCCGTATTATTGCGAGCGAAAGTATTCCAGCGTTGCGCAAGGACGTTTTGGCTAAATGCTACGGTGGCGACATTTCGCGGAAGAAAAAGCTGCTTAAAAAGCAGGCGAAAGGCAAAAAGCGAATGAAGTCCGTCGGCACAGTAGACGTACCGCAGGAAGCTTTTATGGCTGTCTTGAAACTGACTCCGAGCAATTGAAGAAGGCTGCACATTCCAAGAGAAAACCTGAATTGTGCTAGGTGAGTATTGTTAGCCAGAACGCTTAGGCCGACTTCGTCAAGAGAGCATAAAGGTCTGCGCTTGTTCTACAGGGAAGTACGGAGAGATTCAGCGTATTTTTGATAAAGCGCTGAACATTTTGGGTATTGATAACAATGATTGAAGTTTTAGTGAAAGCCTAAGATCTGCTTAATTAAATCAAGAAAACTTTGTTACATTTTAAGGCAGTTTCAGCCAGGCATCGCGGCTTGCCTGGAGCTGCTATGGCGGCTAGCTACCGTATTTTTTAGTTTTTACGTTGGGAAAACCCTTCTGAATAAAGGTTTTTTATCGCGTTTAAGCTTTCCCAAATACTTGTAAGTTAGCGCGTGACACTGTAGAGCAGCTCACAGGTCACAGGTATTAGAGCAATGTATCAGTACTCTAAACTCATCTAGTCTTGGCCAAAGCTTTAGAGCCCCTCGCTCATGCGTTTTTAAAAAAGCCTGAGCTTGTGGTGCGCTCGTAGCTTCAATATTCACTGATTACGTGTCCTTGTAGGCATCATATCTACACTTATGAGAATTTTAGTTACCGGGGGTGCTGGCTTCATCGGGTCCCATCTGATTGATCGGCTGATGGAAGCTAACCACGAGGTTATTTGCTTAGATAATTTTTATACAGGGCGCAAGCAAAATGTTTTGCGCTGGTTGGATAACCCCTACTTTGAGCTGGTTCGACACGATATCACCGAACCTATCCGGTTAGAGGTCGATCAGATTTATCACTTGGCGTGTCCTGCTTCGCCCGTTCACTATCAATATAATCCGGTAAAAACGGTAAAGACCAATGTGCTAGGTACGCTCAACATGCTGGGCCTTGCCAAGCGCGTAAAAGCTCGGTTTTTCCTGGCGTCTACCTCAGAAGTGTACGGCGATCCTGAAGTCCATCCTCAGCCTGAAGAATATCGTGGAAATGTAAACACGATTGGGATTCGTAGCTGTTATGACGAAGGTAAGCGCATGGCCGAGACGCTTGCGTTTGACTATCACCGTCAAAACGATGTGGATATTCGCGTGGTCCGTATTTTCAATACGTATGGTCCCCGCATGTTGGAAGATGATGGCCGCGTGGTGAGTAATTTTATTGTTCAAGCCCTGAGCGGCCAGCCACTGACTGTATATGGTGATGGTTCTCAAACCCGAAGCTTCTGCTACGTCTCTGACTTAGTCGAAGGCTTTATTCGTTTGATGAATGGTGATAAAACAGGGCCGATTAACTTAGGTAACCCTGGTGAATACACCATTTTGCAGCTGGCTGAAACGATTCAGCGCATGGTCAATCCCGATGTGGAGGTGCAGTACAAGCCCCTACCTCAAGACGATCCAAAACGCCGTAAGCCAGATATTACCAAGGCTAAGCAGTTCTTGAACTGGGAGCCGAGTGTTGCGTTAGAAGCTGGTTTGGAGAAAACCATCGCTGATTTTCGCGATCGCATGGCCTCGAACGGCACGCTGTGTGAGAGCCTGCGCACGCACTCTAGTGGAACACCTGTTACAGCATCGTAGGGTGATCTCCGCATATGGTTTGAGCTTTAAAACAGCGTTGTTTAAATCGCTGCTTTAAGGCTTGAACTTTGGGCTGATTGTCTTAGCCTGTTTCTTATTCATTTGTTAGTTGTTTGTTCATTAAGTAGAGAGTTTTACCATCATGCGTGTTTGTGTCATTGGAACTGGCTACGTAGGATTGGTGACGGGTGTGTGTCTTTCTCACATCGGCCATCACGTCATTTGTGTTGATAACAATGAAGAAAAAGTCCAGCTCATGAAGTCGGGCCAGTCTCCAATTTATGAGCCGGGTTTATCCGACCTAATGAAGTCTTCGATGGCTTCTGGCAATTTAGAGTTTACTGCCGACTTGAATGCAGGCGTCACCCATGGCGACATCTTATTTATCGCTGTCGGTACGCCTGCATTGCCGACTGGCGAAAGCGATACTCGCTACGTAGAAGCCGTTGCTCGCGGGATTGGAGAAAATCTCACCGATGGATACAAGGTCATTGTGAATAAGTCCACAGTGCCCATCGGCTCTGGCGACTGGGTTCGCATGATTGTTTTAGACGGTATTGCTGAGCGTCAGAAAGTGCCTGTTGGTGCCGGAGCGCCTGCCTCTGCACCTGAAGTCAGTGCCTCTTTTGATGTGGTGAGTAACCCTGAGTTCTTGCGTGAGGGGTCCGCTGTTTTCGATACCTTTAACCCTGACCGCATTGTGCTAGGTAGCAACGGCGATAAAGCGATCGCAATGATGAAAGAGCTGTACACTCCCATCGTTGAGCGTAAGTTTGCTGAAGATAAAGATGCGCCTCAGGTGCCCGTCGTCGTGACTGACCTCAGCTCTGCTGAAATGGTGAAGTATGCCTCTAACGCGTTCCTTGCTACGAAGATTAGCTTTATCAACGAAGTAGCCAATATTTGCGATCGCGTTGGTGCAGATGTTACTCAAGTGGCTCAAGGCATTGGCTTAGATTCCCGTATCGGCAGCAAATTCTTACAAGCAGGTATCGGCTGGGGCGGCTCTTGCTTCCCTAAAGACGTTTCTGCACTGGTTCACACTGCTGACGACTATGGTTACGAAGCAGAACTGCTCAAAGCGACAATCAATGTGAACACTCGTCAGCGTGTGCTCTCCATTGAAAAGCTTCAGCAGGTGCTGAAAATCCTGAAGGGTAAAACGGTTGGTTTGCTTGGCCTGACCTTCAAGCCCGATACTGACGACATGCGCGATGCCCCAGCTTTGATTATGATTGAAAATCTCAATCGTTTGGGTGCTAAGGTCAAAGCCTTTGACCCGATTGTTTCTCAAAGCGGTATCAGCCAAGGCATTTCTGGTGTCATTGTGGAAACTGATCCTGAGCGTTTGGCAGATGGTTGTGATGCCTTGGTGCTAGTAACTGACTGGGCTCAGTTTAAGGACTTGGACTACGGCAAAATGGCCAAACTCATGAACGCACCTGTGATGATTGATGGCCGCAACTTCCTTGACCAAAAGGATCTCGAATCTAAAGGCTTCCAGTATGTCGGTATGGGGCGCTAAGTTAAGTCGTTTAGGCTGATTTGCTCGCCGATTAATTCAAAGAGTCCAAGTTCTTATTAAGTTAGAGCTTGGGCTTTTTGTTGGACCTGAGTGATTCGTTTCCTTGGTCAGTCTCTGCTTTGCGGGCTCTACTTTGCGGGCTCTACTTTGCGGGCTCTACTTTGCGGGTGTTAATCCTTTACACATATGCAAAGTAACGGTGGGAAGTTGTTAAAAATGATACCTATCGTATTTTTACGCTGTTACAACAGGCTAAAGGGGTAACTATACAGAGGCCAGCGTGAGGTTCTTGTAGGCATCCTTGTTGTAGAGATAGTAGGGCTTTTCTTATGGTTGCATTGGCGATCGCATCAACACTCGGTTTACCCATCGTCGTTTTAGCCGTCGGTTTCCTGGGCGTATCTCGCAAGCGAGCCGAAGAAAGTCGCGAGCATTTGATACCGCTAGCCTCTGTTTCTACAGATACTATCTCCGAGTCTGTTCAGCCCATGCTGCCCGCTGTTAACTCCACTGCGATGCCGCCGCTGACGACTGCACCCGGCGGAGCAACGAGCTAGCCATTATTTTTTGTCTGGCACCGATTGTTGAAGACCCCTCATTAGCTTTGCAAAGCTAATGAGGGGTCTTGGATTGAACGTCAGTAATGTTTAACTGTGAAGTTCAATCACTGCGCAGCAACTCTGCCAGGCTGTGTTCGCCTAGTGGCTTGCTTATGAGAAAAGGGTATCCAGCGAATGAAGCAGTAAAATTCTCAAGGAATCATCGGATACCCAAAACTGTACAGGCCCCAAAGCTAAGCCAGTAAAGGCTGGCTCCGTTTTTAGGACAGGCTTTAGGACAGGGACGCTTCCTCATCGCTAATGGTGTTTGAGAGCAGCGATGAAGATGGCTATATAGTTAACGAAGGTTCGACTTTGATCGAGCATCTAGGCTATCTAATCGGGTGGCTTGAACATTTTCAACCGCTTTAGACTGCGTATTTAGCCGCTCTAGCCGGGTCGCTTGGATGTCTTTGACTGATTTGGACTGATTGTTCAAATGCTCTAGTCGAGTCGCTTGGATATCTTTAATTGATTTGGACTGATTGTTCAAATGCTCTAGTCGAGTCGCTTGGATATCCTTGATTGATTTGGACTGCGTATTGAGGTGCTCCAGTCGAGTGGCTTGAATATCTTCAACGGCTTTGGACTGGTTATTCAGAAAATCCAATCGAGTCGTTTGAATATCTTTGATGGCTTTGGATTGAGTGTTGAGTCTTTCTAGTCGAGTGGCCTGAATGTTCTCTACAGCTTTGGACTCAGCAGCGTTAGCAGACGGTGAGATTGCGATAGTGGCAATGGTTAAAGCTAGGGCAGAAAAGAGTTGAGTTTTCATGGGGTTGGCTCCTTGACAAGTCCAATGTGACAAGTTCAATGTGTTTGCTTCATTGATTCAAGAATGCCATTGCTACTGAGCTGTCTTCTGAGGCTACATTAAGGGCTGGCTGAGACTGGCTGAGTAGTCCCCGTGAATTTTTCACAGCTTGCTTTCAGCCTCTTCTCATCAAACTGGTTGTCAACAACTTTCAAGCGCAGATCTTTCAGCTGGGTACACCGCCTTTCATACCCAGCTGAAAGACTCTACTTTAGCCTCGTTCTATCGCGTAAGTTGCCTGGAGCTGATAGTGAGAACCTGCGGCTATCTCGATGACGTCATCGGCAGCGTTGGCAGCTTCTACACAAATAAAGTGCTGATAGGCATCATCTTCCAAATCCGCCATATTGGCAGAAATTTCTGTCCAAGGGTTCCATACAATCGCGGTGTTACTGCCAGAGGTTGTGATTTTAATGCGCCGCCCCAAGGCTTCGTCATTGACAATAATTTCAGGACCTACGTTGGTGTAAATGCGGTCAGTTTCACTGGAGATAGCGATCGCACCCTCTTGAACTTTGGCCTCTCCCCCATCCGTTTTATCGAGATAAGCACCCCCCTCTAAGCCAGTAACACTGACTTTGTTAACATCTCCAATCGTCATATAGGTGTGCATTGCCTGTGTGATGGAAAAAGCCTTGTCTCCGGTATTTTTTGTGGTCAGGGTCACCGTCAGCTGCGCGCCTATGATAATTTCGATGACGAGCTCAAAGCTGTGGGGCCAGATCTCTTTGGTCTCATCACTGGCGCTAACGCCCAGTTGAACTTTGGTTTCGCCGCTGGTGGTTGCCTCGGTGCTCAAGAGGTGCCACATGCGGTTGCGCACGAATCCGTGACTGGCGCGGCCCTTGCTTTCTGGATCAGGACCAAACCAAGGCCAGCAGATAGGAATACCGCCTTTAATGGCTTTACCCGGTTTGTAATAGGCAGCCTTGCTCAGAAACATCAGATCTTCCGCTTCACCCTTGGGCTGAAAGGATAGAACTTGCCCTGAATAGACTGAAATTTTGGCTGTGGCCTGGTCATTAGAGATGTCAATGACGGGAAAACCACCATTTCCTTCCACTATGGTGAGCTGATTAGAAATACCGAACTCTGTATTGAGCTGATCAATCGTCATCGCAAATTACCTACGGGATCGTGCTTTCTTATTTAAGCTTGCTGCTGGCACGATTCATCTGTATGCGAAAAGGAATCGGTCAAGAACGTATGGATAATCACAAAAAACAGTCTCGAAAGCCTTCTGATGCCTGTATTTTTTGAGCACGTCATCCGTGTCACTTCTGACACGATAAAATAGCTTAAACGAATAGAGATCGATGAAGTGTGTGAGAGATGTCCGTGCCAGAAACAACGCAGCCTACTGCTCAGAACCAATGGACGATCTCGCCGATGCCGACGCCGATAGACGCCCTGGCAAAGTCCGCTCAATTATTGATGTCCGTGACTTATTGTTCGTTATCTACCTGTAGCGCGAAAGGAATACCCTGGGTTTCGCCGGTATTTTTTGCGTTTGATGAGGCGCTGAACTTTTACTGGAGTTCAGCGATCGCAGCCACCCATTCTCAAAATATCTACAACAATCAGGGACGATGTGCGATCGCCCTCTACCAGTCTCAAAAGTCCGCAGCCCCTACGGATGGACTTTATTTTACGGGGACTGCCAGTGAGCTAGAGATTGCTGGGGTAGAACGCGTTTGTCCTTTAATAGACAGCCGTTCCGGTAGCCCTGTGCCTCGCAGCCGGGATGATTATCTCGGCGAGTCGGTCAGGCGGATGTATCAGTTTGTTCCAACACAGGTCTGGAGTACGGGCGAGCGGTTTGCCCAGGGCAAGCAGCTTGTGGATACAAAAGTATTGCTGGATTTAGAAACGCTCAAAGCCTATGTTCATCAGGCTTAAGCGATTCCCAGTTGAGAGGGCGTGAGGCTGGGTTTTGGCAAAGGACAGGCAGCCACGTGGCAAACGGAAACTGAGATTCCAATCCTTGCAAACGCTCCCGCCCTTCACGGACGGCTTCATGTAGCGGCAGACCGCGTGCGAAAGCCGTTAAAAAATGGTTGAGAAATGCCTGGGCGATGCGGTCAGGGACGGGATGACGCATGACGATAGTCGGTGGCATACAGACATCGTTGCCTAACTCTTGTATGAGCTGTAGGCCATCACAGGTGTTTAAAATAGCCAGCTTTAGCCCCTGTGAAACTGATGTTCTAAGGCCATATTTGAGTTCGCTTAAAGCGATATTCTCCTCGGGATTGATGCGCAATTGGGACTGGCCGTTTGTACTGATGGTGTGACCAGCAAAAAATAAGATATCCCAGGGCTGTTCCCAAAGGCGGTCGTTCAGCTGCGATCGCTCAGGTTCTATGAGACAGGTGAGGTCAACGTCTGGAAGGGCTTCTAGAAGGGTGCGATCGCGCTGCACGTTCAGGCCAGTGCTATCACCCAAGATCGTTAAAATGCGAACCTTTTCGGTTGCTGACTGGCGGGCGACTGCCGCTGTTTGCTGGTAGGTTGCGTTGCTTAAAACAAGTTCTGCCTTTGGATACCGGTCGAACCAAGTCCAGCGATGAAGCGGTAGCGATCGCAGCGTTTTGTGATCGGTTTGAAGGATAAATCGAATGGAGTCCTCAGAACTTAAGGCCGAAAGCAGGGTTTCTCTGATCGGTTGAAAAGAGGCTGAGTTAAACCAATCATTGATTTGACGCGTCAGCGTGCGATCGCCCTGCTGACACCGCGCTAAGACCTCTTGGTAGCTGACGTTTGTCACCTGCACATCCGGTGCCTCTAGCCGCATAGACTGCCTGCACATTTGTTGATAGGCGACTTGCCAGTTGCCTTGAGCCGTCAGTAACTTGTCCTCTACAGGTAGGTATCCATGGGTTTCTACATGAGGCGGTGCACCTTCATCGCCTAGCTGAAGCGTGACCGGTAGTCCATTCAAAGAGGCGTCTCCAATCTTTAGGACTACCCGTTTCCCAAAAATCTTGCCTGGCTTGTCTGCTGGCTCAGCTCTTCGATCAATCGGTTGCTGAGTCAGTAGCTGCGTTAGTTTTGACAGCTCACTACGATGCTCACGGTACAGCGTGATTTGTTCGTCTTTGGCGGCTAGCTCCGCTTGATAGCGAGCCTCCATACGCTGTAATGCCTGGTCATACTGTTGGGTGAGTGCCGTCTGAAGCTGTGGCTTATTGGCCTTTTCAGGCACCTCCACTTTGACGACCACCATGCCGCCCCCTTTGTTTTCAATGCTGCGGACGCCGATGGTTTCGCCCTGAGCCTGCACTGCCTGAAAAGCCGCCATAAAAGCGGACATATCCAATCCACGACGAAAAATGAGATCGACTGTGTGCAGCACATCCTGGAACAGCTTAGTAAAGTCACCGGGTTCAAAATTACCCTCGCTGGGACGGCGCTCACGTTGTCCTGAAAGCATGTACACGTAATCACACACCACGTCATTTATCTGCGTAGAGGTGTCAATATTCCAAGACTCTATACAGCTGCCTGTGAGCTGTGCCCCGTCAAAGCAGCAACCGACGGCCTGCGTGCGGACGAAAATGGCGTCCTGAAGCTGTGCCTGTCTCAGGTTTGCTTGGGACAGATCGGCCCCTGTAAAATCTGCGCCGATGAGTGAAGCCTGTTCTAAGTGGGCACCGCGTAGCCTGCACCCGCTGTAGGATTGCCCGTTGCCATTGGCTGTTGTAACCAGCCGGCGAACAGCCGACTGCTTGAGAAACGTGTTGCCGACACGCGCGTAGTCTAATGACTGTGCCTGCTGAAAACAGGTCTGCATGAGCGCAGCGCCGGTAAAATCAGTCGCGTTTAGCCTGGTCCCCGTAAAGTTGGCTTGTGTCAGATTAGCCTGCCGAAAGGAGGTACTGCCCAACTGGGCCAGGGCCAGGGCACCCGCGTGCAACCAGGCATAGCGCGGATCGCCCTGTAAGATAGCGCGGCTGATGTGCCAACTCAACCAAAACACTAGCCCGGTATCTAAAATGGCGTTGACCCTGGCTAAATTGCCGGTATGTCCGATAGCGCCTGGCAGGGCGGCTGCCAACGCGCACACCGCAACGATGAGTTCTAGATAGCCAAAGGCTCGGCGCTGGTTCGCTTGAACGTGCGCAGTGGCCAGCAGCATGGCACTTAGGCTAGTGACCACGCTGATACCGGCCCAATAGGAAATGACGAGGGTAATGACGTTGCTAGTGAGGGAGTCTTGCCCGATGAGGGCGTCCAAAAAATCGTGAGTGTGCCAGTACTCCCAGCCAAATAACCCCACCCAAGTGATAAAGCCGCACAGCATCGTCCCCCAAATGGCCACCAGTAAATCCCAACGCAGGAGCAGGAGGCTGAAAAGACCGACCGTAGAGAAGGTCACAATGCCATCGCGGGGACCAAAAAAGTGGAAGTAATTGGTATTGACAGTATCTGAGACTGTGGTGCCGAATAGGCCGAGCGTGCTGCTACAAAGGCACATCCCAATCAGCACGCAGAGCGCGGCCCATCTTCTGACACCGGCTTTAGCCCCTTGAAAGTTCGCGCCGGTTAAGACTGCGCCTGTAAAGTTCGCCCCTTGTATGTGTGCGCCTGTAAAATCAGCACCAGCGAGGTTTTGGCCCTTAAACGAGCGGCCTTTTAGCGTTTGCCCAGAGAACATAAGTTGAGCATCCCTGCGTAGTCTTCTCCGTGACGTTCATAGCACTATTAGGTATAGAGACCACTAGGATGAAGACCACCGTTCTAGGGCTCTCTGGCCGCCCCAACGCGCGACAATTTCATCGTCGTAGTCGTCAGCGAGGCGAATGACCGTGGTTACCGAGTGCTTGAGCTCTATTTGATCGCAGGTAGAGCCGACCAGGCTGTGTTCAAACACGATGTCGTTTTCATTATCTAGGGCAAAGCGGCCAAAGTTGATGCCGTTGTTGGCCCGCAGCAGATAGTAGCTGAGTTCTGGCGTGATGGTGACATCGGTAACGACAAAAGAGCGGGTGGTAATCAGCGCGTCGTTCTCACCCCAGGGCACCACGCGAGTAGAGGCGACTGCTGAGCCAATCGTAATAATAAACAAAGGCTCGTCTTCGAATAAGACGGCGGCTTCACCAAACAGATCGTCCATCCATGGCACAATTCGCTTATAGCAGGCCTGTTGCGCGGTACTTTCAAATTCCATAGACACGGTAAAAATCGTCTGAATCTGTTTCTATTCTCTCACTTTTTAATGCCATATCAAGTAGGCTTGATATTCCTTCTTGTGTCTTATTCCTGTACTGATGCGCGCAGGCAGTTTGCCTGCTATTGCCTTGCCTGAAGACCTTGCACGTTCTGAAGATTCCTCTGAAGGCCCCTCTGGAGAGTCCTTCGAGGTTCAGCGTTCGAATCCGAGAGAGGATGCTGAGCCGTCGTCATTTGATCGGCTTGCCGATGACCTCCGCTACAGCCAGGCGATCGCGTCAGTCACTTCACTAATAGAAAAGTTAGATCTCTCCCCCCGTGAACGATCTGGGCTAGACACTCAGATCAACCATCTCCACAGCGTGCTGAACAAGCTGGAGCATCAGGTGGTGCATATTGCCGTGTTTGGCATGGTGGGTCGCGGCAAGTCTTCGTTGCTCAATGCTTTGGTTGGCCAGCCTATTTTTAGTACAGGGCCGCTGCATGGGGTAACGCAGCAGGCAGAAAGCATTCTGTGGAAAACGGACGAGGTCGATGAGCAAACGATTGCTCGGGCCAGCTTTTTAGGCCAAGAAGACTCCCGGGTAGAGCTGATCGATACGCCGGGGATTGATGAGGTGGGTGGGGATACCCGGCAGGTGATCGCACAAAAAATCGCCCGTCAGGCGGATCTCATCTTATTTGTGATTGCAGGCGATCTCACGCAGCTTGAATACACTGCCTTAAGCGAACTGCATCGGGCCGGTAAGCCCATACTCGTCGTTTTTAACAAGACCGATCAGTTTCCCCTGACTGACCGCGAGCAAATAGTAACGATGATTCAACAGGACCGCCTTGCAGGGCTAATTCCGCCCGAAAATATTGTGATGGCTGCGGCTGCGCCGCTAGTCACTCAAGCGAGTCGGCAAGCTGACGGCAGTATTCACACCCATCGCGAAAGGGGGGCCGCAGATGTAGAAGCGCTTAAGCTCAAAATCCTAGAGATTTTGCAGCGAGAAGGCAAAGCGCTGGTTGCCATTAATACGCTGCTGTATGCCGATGATATTAACGAGCAGGTGGTGGCAAAAAAATTGGCGCTGCGCGATCGCGCTGCCGATGACACCATTTGGAAAACAGTCATTACCAAGTCGATTGCCGTTGCCCTCAATCCAATTACCGTTGTGGACTTACTCAGCGGTGCCGCTATTGATGTGGCCTTAATTGTGGCCCTTGCTCGCGTGTATGGGTTGGAAATGACCCAGTACGGCGCGTCTTCACTACTCAAAAAAATTGCGTTTGCGATGGGCTCGCTCACGGCCAGTGAATTAGTGATTAGCTTTGGCTTAAGTAGCCTCAAAAGCGTGCTAGCCGCTGCGGCAATTCCTACCGGTGGGCTGACGGCCACACCTTATGTCTCGGTGGCATTGACCCAAGCAGCCGTTTCAGGGGTGAGTACGTATGCGATCGCTCAAGTGACCAAAACCTACCTGGCCAATGGTGCAACCTGGGGCGAGGAAAGCCCGAAAGCAGTCGTGGCCAAAATCCTCAGCGATCTTGACGAAGACTCAATCATGAGCCAAATCCGCGCTGAACTCACCAACAAGCTAGACCTGAGTAGTCATTGGCAAAAATAAGCCGTAGCAGGCAAGCCAGAAGACAAGCCGACTGAGAATAAAAAAGAGGCTTTGACAGCATATGTCAAAGCCTCTTTTTACAGTTTTCTTCGTAATTTTTGAAAAGGTCAGCCGTCTATTTCTAAAAGTGACTGTTTGACCCAATCGGTCCTTAGCCGTCGTTTGAAGCCCCACCTGTTCCGCCGACAGAATTTAGAAAGTTCGTATCGCCTTTGTACCCAGAAGCTGCGGCTAACGTTTCCAAAGACTGGGACCCTTCTAAAAATTCACCATTGACCTCCCACGTTGGAAAGCCTTTAATTTCTGGCACGGTACGGCAGAGGGCGGTCTGAGAATTCTTACCGTCTTCTGCGCACTCAATGTAAGGAATCTTTTTAGAAGCGTCTTTGCCAAACAGACTTTTTTGGTCATGGCAATGAGGGCACCAGTAAGCGCCATACATTTTAGCGCCGCTTTCTGTGAGGTAATTGGCTAACGCAACTTCTGCCGCGCCAGAATCGGTGGTCACTGGTGGTCCAGCGCCTTCGACTTCTGCTGCTTGCGTACCAGAACTCAGCGGGCCACCAGGGACAGCGTAAATCCCAAACGTACCGACTAGCGCAATCATCGCCACGATCGCACCGGTAAATAGCAGCTGGCCGCGATCGTCCCAACGGCGACCTAACACCGTCAGCACAAACATGCTGACAGTCATGACTGCTGAGGTGATGCAGTAAGGGCACACAGCCTTAATGTCAGTGGCAAGCACGTACATCAAAAAGGCGCTAAAGATCATCATGCTAGTTGCGCCCACAAAAAGCAGCGGCCAGGTCCAGCCTTCCAGCTTGGCCCGCTGTGATGACTCTTTTTCCGCGTTAACCAGCAGCGGTGCCACGGCCAGCACCAGCATTGCTAGATAAGCCAAGCTTCCAAATAAGGTCAGCGGCAGACCAAAAATAGAGGCCCAGGCGCTGGAGAGCACCTTGCCACAGCCGCCACCGCAAGCTGAGGTATTCATTAGCTTTAGGGCGGTAAGGTAGCCCGTGCCGGAAGCTCCAATCGCCGCGATAATCCCAATGATGGGGCGCGACCATTTATGAATCCAAAGCGTTTCTTGACGACGACGTCTCATAACGATGCCTGACGAAATAATAAAAGAGTGAACAGCAACTGCTCCAACAGGAGTCTAGCCCACATACAGCCTAGATCCAGCAAGATGCAGATAAATTTAGTGCAGATAGATGAGTGCAGATTGATCTTAGTCAAAAATACCCGTGTTCATCAAAAAATGTTCATGGGTATGTGCCGCTAATCGTTACCGGGAAGCGCCTCAAGCAGTTAGCTTTACGGGTAAGCCGCCACAGAAGGGCAAGGTGCCACTTAAATAGCGGCTAAATAGCTGCGACTGAATGAGTTGGCTCAGAAGAGGCTTGTTCGCTGCGAATCGCGACACCCTGAGCCAGCGCCGTGACAAACTCGCGCACACGAATAGGGTCAATAGACTGCTGGATTTGACCTTTGCGCTTTAGCGAGCTAGAGACAATCACACCATCTGCTGATTGAATGAGTTGGCCAATATTTTGCAGGTTAGCCCCACTGCCAATGAGGATAGGACTGTCTCCAGCCGCATCTTTGGCAGCCTTAAGCTCTTCGGGTCTCGGCGGTTCTCCGGTTGCCCACCCCGACAGAATCACGCCATCTGCTAGGCCTCGATGAATGGTATCTTGCAGGGCGGATACTAGGCTGGGAGTCCCTAGGGGCTGGGCATGTTTGACGAGTACGTCTGCAAATATTTTGACCTCTGAGCCCAGCTCGCGACGATAGCGTAATAGGCTATGCGCTTCGCCTTCAATCAAGCCTTGGTCTGTGGCCATCGTGCCTGTAAGCACGTTGACGCGAATAAAGCTTGCGCCTGTGCAGGTTGCGATCGCCAAAGCACTGTGGGCATCGTTGCGGAGCACATTAATCCCAATCGGCAGGGTGACCAGCTGCTTCAACCGATTCACCACGAGCGTCATCGCACTCACGACTGCCGGGTCAACCTTGGCCTTTGGAAAAGGGGCATCAAAGAAATTTTCAACAATTAAGCCATGGGCACCCCCTGCGGCTAAGGCGGTAGCCTCTTGCTCAGCACGTGCAATCACAGCTTGCAGGTCGCCTTGCCAGCGCACAGAGGCTGGCAGCGGTAATAAATGAATAACGCCAATCACAGGATTGGCGGTCTTAAAAATTTGGATTAAGTCCACGGGGTTTTTATCTCGGACTCGGCACGTTGTCTGGAAATTAGTTGTCTGGAATTAGATTAACAGTCAATGCTAAGACTTTGAGCTAAGACTTTGAGCCAAAGTTTTGAGGCAGTGCGGGTCTCTCTCCTTTGGCAACTTTTGGCGTTCTCCACAGGTATCTCCACAGGACCTTGAGGCGAAAGGTGTGTCATTGAATAGAGTCTATACAGGCAAGAAAACTTAGATAAAATGGACATAAAACCACTTGGATACAGAGAAAACCATCGCCTCGTTCTGTTTTTCTCTCGTCAATTGTGTAGTTATGTTATGATTTTCGTGTAGAAGATTCGCTTGCAGCTCCTGCCATCTACTTCACTTCAGTCGATTATCTGTTTTTGGATGATGTGCTCTTAACAGGGCGGCTGTTTTGCCAGGGCGTATTCACAAGGCGATCGCTACAGTGCTTTGTGAGTAAACTACTGTCACTACATCAATATCACTGTAAGTAAGAGAGTATTTTATGGGAAGTAAACCCACTATTGCGGTTTCACACCTAGGTTGCGAAAAAAACCGAGTTGATAGCGAGCACATGTTGGGGCTCCTAGTCAAGGCGGGCTATGGCGTGGATGCTAATGAGGAAATGGCGGATTACGTCATTGTTAACACCTGTAGCTTTATCCAAGACGCTCGAGAAGAGTCGGTACGCACGCTGGTAGAGCTGGCGGAAGCCGATAAGAAGATTGTGATTACAGGTTGCTTAGCTCAGCACTTTCAAGATGAGCTGCTAGAAGAAATTCCTGAGGCTGTTGCGCTGGTCGGGACGGGTGATTACCACAAAATTGTGGACGTTATTGAGCGAGCAGAAGCCGGCGAACGGGTCAAGGCTGTCTCAGCAGAGCCGACCTACATCGCTGACGAAACGGTCCCTCGATATCGGACGACTTCTGAAGGCGTCGCTTATGTTCGGATTGCAGAAGGCTGTGACTATAAGTGTGCATTTTGCATTATTCCGCATTTGCGGGGTAAGCAGCGATCGCGCCCAATCGAATCTATCGTGGCCGAGGCTCACCAGCTTGCTGCTCAAGGCGTTCAAGAACTCGTCCTAATTTCCCAAATCACGACCAACTACGGCGTAGATATTTACGGCAAGCCCAAGCTAGCTGAACTGCTTCACGCCCTAGGTGAGGTAGATGTGCCCTGGGTAAGAATGCACTACTCGTATCCAACCGGGCTAACCCCGGCTGTCATCCAGGCAATTCAAGAAACCCCCAACGCGCTGCCGTATTTAGACTTGCCCCTTCAGCATTCACACCCGGCCATGCTCAAGTCGATGAATCGCCCCTGGCAAGGCCAAGTGAACGATGACATCATCGAAAATCTCAAAGCACTTCTGCCGAATGCTGTGCTTAGGACAACCTTTATTGTGGGTTTCCCTGGTGAAACCGAGGAACAGTTCGAGCACCTAAAAGCCTTCATCGGTCGCCATGAGTTTGACCATGTTGGCGTATTTACTTTCTCACCAGAAGAAGGCACGGCTGCCTACGATTTGCCCAATCAAGTCCCACAATCTGTCAAAAACGCCCGCAGAGAGGAGCTCATGCTGACACAGCAAGAGATTTCCTTCCGCCGCAATCAGACCCAAGTCGGCAAAACGGTTCAGGTGCTCATTGAGCAAGAGAACCCATCCACTGGTGAGCTGATTGGCCGCAGTGCTCGGTTTGCGCCCGATGTGGACGGCTTGGTGTATGTCAAAGGCCAAGCCAAGCTCGGGCAACTCGTGCCCGTCACGATTGAAGCTGCCGATACCTACGACCTTTTCGGTTCATTGGCGGTGCCTGCGGTTTCGAGCGTGGCTGCTGGTGCACCCTTCTCTACCTAAAGCCTCTGAGTGGTGAGTGAGAAGCTTTGGCCGACTATCTGCCAAACCCTAACCCCCACTCACAGCGCAGCAAACTTCCCTTTTTCACTCTCATCTCTAGGAACGTATGACCACTTCATTCGCTGATTTAGGACTGTCTGCCGCTTGTGTAGATCACCTCACTGGAATGGGCTTCACCGAGCCAACGGCAATTCAAATTCAGGCTATTCCCCAGCTCACCTCTGGGCATGATGTCGTGGGTCTTGCGCAGACGGGCACAGGAAAAACAGCCGCTTTTTCACTGCCCATTTTGGAGCAAGTGAATGCGAGCAATCGCTACGTTCAGGCGCTGGTGCTAACGCCCACTCGCGAGCTGGCGATGCAGGTGTCCCAGGCGATGGAGAGCTTCAACGTAGACCGCCGGATTTACATTACTTCTGTTTATGGCGGTCAGTCTATTGGTCAGCAGTTGGGTCGGCTGAGGCGCGGCTCACAAATTGTGGTGGGTACGCCAGGGCGAGTGATTGACCTGATTGATAGAGGCGGCCTAGTGCTTGACCAGCTCAGCGTGATGGTGCTGGATGAAGCGGATGAAATGCTCAACATGGGCTTTATTCAAGATGTCGAAAAAATCTTGTCACACACGCCAGATGAGCGCCAAACGGCCTTTTTCTCTGCCACGATGGAGCCTGCGATTCAGAAGCTGTCTACGCGCTTTTTGAAGTCGCCAGTGACGGTGAGTGTGAAAGCGCAAACTACTTCTACGGCTCGCATTAAGCAAGTCGCTTATGTGGTTCCACCCGGTTGGACTAAGCCCCGCGCGCTGATGCCTATTTTGGAGATGGAAGATCCTGAGACCGCGATTATCTTTGTGCGGACCCGTCGTACAGCGGCTGATTTGACCCGTCAGTTACAGGCCGCTGGTCACAGCGCGGATGAATACCATGGTGATTTAAACCAGTCTCAGCGGGAGCGCTTGCTGCAGCGGTTTCGTCAGCGTCAGGTGAGATGGGTCGTGGCCACTGACATTGCTGCGCGGGGCATTCATGTTGATGACTTGAGCCATGTTATCAACTACGAGCTACCGGATAACTTAGACAGTTACGTACACCGGATTGGTCGTACTGGCCGAGCCGGTAAAGAAGGCCGAGCGATTTCCATCGTGACACCCTTAGAGAAGTACAAGCTCCGCCGAGTAGAGAAGCGGTTCAACAAAGCGGTTGAATATGCCAAGGTGCCCACACAGGCGCAAATCGCAGCCCGTCATTTGGAAAAGCTGCAAACGCGCGTTCGCGAAGCCGTGACCAGCGAGCGAGTAGCGTCATTCTTGCCGATTGTTTCGCAGTTGGGTGAGGAGTACGACATTCGCACGATTGCTGCGGCTGCCCTTCAAATGGCTTATGATCAGGCCCGTCCTACTCACTTAAAAGCCGATGAATATGCCGGTAGTAAGCCAAAGCCAAAGCCTCGCTTAGTGAATCCACCGCAGCCCAAGGCCAAAAAGAGCCCGCCAAGCGATGCAGTTGCCCAGCCCAGTGTTCAAAACAGTAGCAGCGAAAACGTTCGCCAGGGCAAGGGGCGGACCGAAGCTGATAAAACAGAAGTTGCCGGCTCAGACAGCTCGGTTAAGGCCTCATAAGGGGAAAAGTGGGCTAGGGAAACCGCGTGAAGGTGAGTTAAAGGCTGTAAAAATCCATACAGATTCTCTTGATGGGTATTCTACTATGGAGAGAACTTACGGATAGCCTTACCTCTGGTTTGGCAAGGCGGTAGTTATGCTAGTCATTCTTATCGAAGATCAGCTCTTATCTCCTTCAGCGGTGTGTCACAACTGCCCAATGGCGTCTCAAAGTGGTCTGCCTCGCTGGAATCGAGGTCGTCTGAGGTGCGGCCGGCCCATTGAAAAAGCCTTAGAGAAAGCACCGGCTCAGTATGAGTGCACTATGGGTTTTCGAGTGGCTGAAGTCTCGGATGTGCAGCTAAACTAATGGGCTGTCTTTTGGCTGGGCCCAACTGGAGTTTGTTTGATTTTTGGGGTTGAGCAGTTTGCGCACAGCCCAAGTGCTGTTGCTACAGGCTAATGGCAAAGAGAATCAAGAGTAGATACGCTATGCTAGAGGCAGGTTTGACCTGCCTTTTTTAGTCTTTTAAGTTTAGAGTCTCTTACCCTGAAATCTAGGAGTTTGTTATGAACGGAACTGCCACTGGTCTTGATAGGGCTTTAGCCGCCCTGACCTATGTGATGCCGCTCACGTCTGCGCTGAGAGCGGGCGGTCCCTTTCTTTCTTTCCTAGCAGACCAGGCACCTGCCGTGCTCAACGTGTTTCAGCTGCTGCTACTGCCACTGACCCCATTTATCTTGATTGAAAGCAATCCTATTTTGGGGTTGGGCGTATTTATTGTGCTCTTTGCCTTTGTGGTCCGTAATACCAACATTAGCCGCTTTATTCGCTTCAATGTGCTGCAAGCGATTTTAGTGAGCTTTATGATTTCTATTGGTTCTCTGATTGTGGGTGTGTTGGGGCTATCGGGCATTTTTGCTGAAACCCTGCTGAATGTTCTGTTCCTAGGTGGAATGGCCATTGTTGTTTATTCTGTCGTGCAATCGATAGCGGGTCGCTACGCCGAGATTCCAACGATTTCGGAAGCGGTTAACATGCAGATGCCTTACTAAGGCTCAGCCGAAATAAGGCTCAGGCGAAACCCTCTGCTTTTTGGTAACCCATAGCTCTACTACTGAAGCGCTAGCTCCTTTTCGGCTAGCGTTTTGTTTTGGGCTCTAGCCTGTACGGTATTTTCTAAGCAGCCAATCCCTTCAACTTCTACACGGATGCGATCGCCCACCTCCATAGGGCCCACGCCTTCCGGTGTGCCAGTGAGGATCACATCGCCTGGCAGTAGCGTAATCGCTTCAGAAATGTAAGCCACTAGGGTTTCTGGCGAAAAAATCATATTGGCAATAGAGCTAGACTGGACTGGCTCCGCATCGTCGTTGACAAAGGTTTTAATGCGCGCTGCTGCTGGAATTTCTCGAACAATCCAAGGGCCGAGCGGACAAAAAGAATCGAAGCCTTTCGCTCGAGTCCATTGTTTTTCTTGACGTTGCAAGTCTCGAGCGGTGACATCGTTAGCGATGGTGTAGCCCCATATTTTGTTGCGGGCTTCGGCTGGGGTGCAGTCGGTTGTGCGCTCGCCAATGACAATCGCCAGCTCCCCTTCATAGTCCACGCGCTGGGACTGATGTGGATAAAGGATAGGGGCCTTAGCTGCGATCACCGATGTGGGCGGCTTCATGAACAATAGTGGCTGTTGGGGGAGGTCATTATTGAACTCAGCGGCGTGTTTTGCGTAGTTCCGCCCTACTGCAATAATTTTGGTGGGTGCACAAGGGGCCAGCAGTGTATAGTCTGATTTTTCTAGCTCAATAGTGGTTGTCTGAGCGTTTCGCCAGGGGGGGGCGTCGAGGACTTGCACATGGCGGTCCGGCGCCAGCAAACCGTAGTGTAGCTGCCCTGCTGACGATTGAACTCGGACGTAACGGTGAGCCATATGTTTTATAGGTTCCAGTTATTGGTATGATTGTAAGCCCTTGCTTTTATCTACGCTACGCTGATTTCTACAGGCGTTACTGCTAAGCCCTTTTTTTAGGTCATATGACGCAGTAAGGTCTGTTAATGAGTGCCGTACTACGGATAAAGGCCTGTATGACCATAAGGACTTCAATTTTTAAGTTATGAATACGCAGTACGAAACCATGTACATTTTGCGGCCCGACATCGGTGATGAGGCCGTCGACGGTGCAATTAGCCGCTACCAAGATATGCTGGGTGAAAGCGGTGCAGAAGAACTCGAAACTCAGCACCGTGGCAAGCGCCGCCTCGCCTATGAAATCAATCGCTATCGCGAAGGCATCTATATTCAGATGAATTACCGAGCGCCTGGAACTGCGATCGCACCGATGGAAAGAGCGATGCGCCTTAGCGAAGAAGTGATTCGCTATCTGACCATTCGCTTTGAAGAGCCTTCAGAAGAAAGCCAGCGCGAACCTGAAGCTTCGCCTACCGAGTCTGCCGCACCACTAGGCTCATAGATTGGGCTAATAGAGATAGGCTAACAGTGCCAGCTCATCTGAAGTGAGTGTCATTTCGGATAACTTTGCTGTAGAGACTAATCTATGGACCTTAGAAACAGACATTGGCTCGAAGGCAGTGTCTGTTTTTTGTTGGCTACTTGCGTTTTCTTAACAGGCGTCTGGTCAGAGCGGCTACCCACTACTGACAGTAAGTTGTTTTAGTCTGTGTTCGATTTCGCACAGGGCTTCTCCGTTTTCACTGGGTTTTCCAGCCCCCTTTTTAAGTGGTATATATCCAACACAAGCCCAAAGCAGGCTTTAGAAAAGCGCTTGAAAATTTCCTGAAAAGTAGTACACGCAACATCATACAGAGGATGGTTCGCAAGTGATTCAACCCGTTGGCGGTAATGGTTCTAACAGTCACTCAGAGATCGCCCGACTAAGGGAAGAACTCGCCATGCGTGATCAGCTTGTGCAGCAGCTGTCGCAAGAGCTGTTTCGACTGGTAAAGGGCAATAAAGATTTTGTGCCTGCGCCTGAGGTCTCCGCCCAGCATCAGCAAGAAGTACAGTCGCTACGCGGACAGCTACACAAGCTCGAAGAACAAGTTGCTTTTTATCAAGCGCAGGTGGAAAGCCGTGATGAAGAGACTTACCAGCTGCGTCAGACCACTCAAGAACTGACAGACCGAACACGCATGCTTGAGCAGGTGGTGCAAGAGCTGCCGAAAATTTACAAGGAAAAGTTTGCTGAGCGGATGAGTGCCGTTAAAGATCGCGTAGCCAAAATTCAGCAGGAGAATCGCCAGCTTCATGCTGAATTACAAAGCACGAGCTATCGTCTTGCTGTCCGTAATCGTCGTGGCACCGACCATTTGGATTTGCCGACTTTTCCCAGCGAAATGTTAGGCACTAACTCTATGGCAAGTTTTGCGAAGACTTCTGAGTCATAGATAACCTGACCCGATCCATCAATTGCCTTGAGCTTAAGTGTGCGATTGAGATTGGCTGGTGAAATCATTTTTAAAAGCGGCTCAGATTTAAAAGCGGCTCAGGACAATGCCTGAGCCGCTTTTTTGTGATGTGGACTACACAAAACCTTGAGGCCAAAGCAGGCAAGGGCTTTTATCAGGGAATAATTGGGTGAAGCTACGATGAATCTACTGCTGCTGTCGTGTCATTCGTAGAAACTCAATTGACACTTAATAGAGAGACACGTCAAGATTAGTAAATATATAGAAAGTTAACAATTTTTTAGCACAGAGCAATTTTATGGGTGAGCTAATCTCTCTAGATAGTTTGCAAGATATTGCCCGTGAATACGGCTATTGGGCAGTGTTCTGCGGTGTTTTGCTAGAAAACATGGGAATCCCTATCCCGGGTGAAACGGTTACGCTGATTGGTGGCTTTTTGGCTGGTAGTGATGAGCTGAACGTGTGGTACGTGTTGGGCGCGGCAACCGCAGGTGCCATCTTGGGAGACACCGGTGGCTATGTGCTGGGCTACTACGGTGGCTGGCCCCTATTGGTTCGGATTGGCAAGGTGCTTAAGGTGCCTGAGACGAGTTTGGTAAAGGTGCGCGATCGCTTTAGTGAAAATGCTGATAAAGCCGTTTTGCTAGGTCGTTTTGTTGCCTTGCTTCGTGTATTCGCAGGGCCCTTAGCTGGCATTACCCGAATGCCCTACCCCCGATTTTTACTGTGCAACACCGCAGGTGCCTTCGCTTGGGCATCAGTGATGGTAAGTTTGACTTACTTTTTAGGGCGTTTGGTGCCGCTGACTGTTTTAGTGAAGTGGGCTGCGCAGTTTACTGGTCTGACACTGGCCGTCGTTGTGAGTTGGGTTGCGATTGCTTGGTGGCTTGAAGCTCGCCGCGCTGCGCCTCAAGGCCAGTAGTTGTTAGTTTGAAGCCTGTAGGCAAAAGCCCCGAGAAAGATTCCTATCTTTCTCGGGGCTTTTGCCTATTGAGCCGGGGTCGGTTTTAGTCCACCTGAATGATGGATGGATTTTTCTGGTCTCTGACTTTTCTGGTCTTTAAGGCTTAACCACGTATTCAGACTCAACCGGCTCTACGATGCCTTCCTTTGCGAGGGCCTGATAAATCATGGCCGATAGCTCAGCACGCGTGGTGGGTTCTGTCGGGTTGAGATTTTCTACATTGGGATAGTTCACAACAATGCTGCCCGCAGTGGCTGCGGCAACTTTATCATTGGCCCATTGTGGAATCGCGTTGGCATCGGTATAACGAGACAGGGCAACTTGTACGTTGGTTGGGGTCGAAATCCCGAGCCCGGTGACGAGTGTGGTGAGTGCTTGCGCCCTAGTCACAGGTGCATTGGGATCAAACGTATTGTTGGGAAAACCCGTCATGAAGCCGCCTTTGACCACTTCTCCAATGGATTCTCTGGCCCAATAGTCCCCTGCTACATCACTAAAGTCTAGATTCTCCTTGTCAGCGGTCAAATCAAAGGTTCTAGAAACAATATTGGCAATTTGGGCGCGGGTGACGGGCTGATCGGGTCTAAACTCACCGCTCTCGTAGCCAGATATCAATTCGCGGCTACTGAGCGCGTCGATGTAAGGTTTTGCCCAGTAATTGTCAGGGACATCTTCAAAGTTGAGAGCGTCTTTGGGATCTGCTTGAGCTGCGGCAGAAAGGGGAACGGGCGTAGGTGCTTCTGCCGTTTCAGGCGTAGCGTCGGTTTCGGCCTCTGCTTGGTCCGGCGCGGCTGCATTGGGTGCTGCGGCTTCAGGGGTTGCTGCTTCCCCAGGAGCAACGTTCTCTGGCGAAACCTCTGGCGAAACGGTTCCCTCGGGTGTTGTTGCCGTGGCGTCTTCTGAGGTGGCAGCAACGCCTGCAACGCCTGCAGCAGCTGTGGCAACGCCTGCTCTGAGCCTGCCAAACATGCCTGGTTTGCTGGGGCTAGCATCGCGATTTTTCCCAGCACGTGCTGCTAGCTCGCGGCGTGCTTCACTGGTCGCTACCGGGGCTAATACTGTGCCAGCGGGTGCTGCCTCGGTATCGGCTTCTTCACTGGCTTCTTCACTGGCGCCAAACAACCCGCCTTCTAATCCGCCTTCCACAGAGGAGCGCGGTGCGAGGAGCGGCGCATCTGAGTTAGCGAATGAATCCCCAAGAACATCTAACCCTCCTCTGGTTAATCCCCAGAAGAGGACGCTGCCTAAAGACAGGAAAGCCACTAGCAAAGCAACCATCTCATCAAATGTAAGCGGGCGACGGGGGCCTGTGGCTGGCGGTTCACTGCGGCGTGAATCAGCAGGGGTATTGCTGCCTTGGTTATTGGGCTCGAGGGGGGACTGGGTCACAGCTATGCTCGCCTTGAATAAATAGGACTTGAATAAATTAGGAGTTGAAACGGGACTGCTTTTAGGACGCTAGTGTCTGTTTTTACAGCCCTATTGATTCACAAAAATAAAGCATTTTGACCAAAAGATCAGCTTTTGTAAGGCTTTCGTTTCATCTTGCGGTCGATTTACCTCCTAACTTAGGTGCAGACGCAGGTGGCTACCTTGACGCAACGAGTGAGCAGCTGAAAAGAGCGTTCGTCCCCAGAGAGCGCAGTGCCTTCGGCCAATGGTGTGGCGATCGCAACTCACCCAATGGCGACATTGTGACCGCACTCCCCAATGGGACTGAAGTTAGCTTTTTGGGCGTAAAAGGCAGCCGGAGTCAGGTTCAAATGAACGACGGCTACAGCGGATACGTGGCCTCTAAATAGACTCAGTCCACCCAGCTGCTTTTAAGGGTGCAACGCTGCTGGTTAAGACGCGAACCGGATTTTCAGATAATCGTCTTCCATTTTGGCACCTGCCGGATTCAGTGCTGCCAGCGCCTGAGGCAAGACCAAATTACGGCGGTGGTTACCGATGCGAATATTCAGCTCATCAGCGGTTTTGCTCAGCTCTACCTGATCTTTCGGAATCCCAGGCAAATACACTTCCAGGCTGTAGGTATCTTCTTCTTGAGTGACTCTTAGGGTCGTTTCTTTGTAATACACCTGGGCTGGATCTTCGTCACCGTAGATGGTTTCTTTCAACCGTTCTAAAGCGTCTAGCCCGCACATTTCTTCAGAATAAAGCGGGACTTCCTTCACGGGTAGCGGATGGAAGTTCTCGTGAATTTGCTTTTTGTACTTTTGCTGCTGATCCTTCCACCGTTGGAAAAAAGGATCGCTTACGCTGTCAGGAATGATGCGGTTAGCCACCACCATATCCGTTCCCACGTTGTACAAGCTGAGATACGCATGGGCGCGCAAGGACTCTTTGATCACCATTTTTTCAGGATTGGTGACCAGCCGTACCGATGTGATTGTGGGGTCCGCGAGAATTTTTTCTAGTGCTTCTAGCTGCTCGTAAAACTCGTAAGGTGCATCCATCACCTCTTTGGTCGGCAGTGAAAAGCCGGCTACTGGGCGAAACAGCGGCTCAACCAATGGGCGAAGAGCGGTAGAAACGGCCTGAAACGGCTTGTAGAGCTTGCGCATGTACCAGCCAGCGACTTCTGGCAAACTGAGTAGTCGCAAGGCAGTCCCTGTCGGGGCAGAGTCAATAATGAGAACGTCGTACTCCTTCTCATCGTAGTGACGCTTCATGCGCACCAGGCTAAAGATTTCATCCATTCCCGGCAAAATAGCCAGTTCTTCGGCTTCAATGCCTTCTAGTCCACGAGCCTGTAGCACCTGCGTGATGTAGCGCTTCACTGCGCCCCAGTTGCCCTCTAGTTCACGTAGGGCATCGAGTTCTGCACCCCACAGGTTGGGCTTAATTTCTTTGGGATCGTGGCTCAGTTCTGTATCAAAGCTATCGGCCAAGGAATGGGCTGGATCGGTGCTGAGCACTAGGGTTTTGTGCCCCATTTCTGCACAGCGTAGACCTGTTGCTGCTGCGACGGAAGTTTTCCCAACCCCACCTTTTCCGGTCATCAAAAGTACGCGCATAGCATTCCTGGCCTGTGATTAAGAAAGTTAACGTTACTTTACTTTAACCAGTTTTGTCAGGGTTTTGTAGACCCAAAGGGCATGTCTTCGCTATTTTCAGCGTCTTCCTGTGAGAAAAAATTTCTGCATAGCTTTTGATTTTGATCGCCGCGGCTGGTTTCCAGATAATTTTTGACCCACTGGCAGCCCAGCTCAAATAGCCCTTTGTCTGTCAGGACGCGCTCGAGATCCCATAGATACACTTGGCGGTCTTCTCCGGCAGCTATGACGATGTTGTCTGACTCTACAAACATCGCCTGCCACACCGCTTCACCTCTAGAGGCCAGGGTAGACTCTAACTGGCCGTCGATGCTCCACAGCTTAATTTGGCCGTCACCACCCGTCGTGACGAGTCGCTGACTGTCTTGAGAAAAACTCACCGAACGAACCTCGGCTTCGTGGCCTTGCAGTACCGTCACTGACTTGCCATCAATGGTCCAGACCCTAGCTAAGTCATCGAAGCCTGCAGCGGCGATGAGCTGGCCATTGGGGCTAAAGTTCACATCAATAAACCCACTGGTACGGTTACCTCGCAGAATTTCTACCAGGGCACCGTCACGTCGTCGCCACACCTTAACGCTGTTGTCCAAGCTGGCTGAGGCTATGTATTGGCCATCAGGACTAAAGGCGACAGCCCTCACCTCTGCTTTGTGAGCGGAGATAGTTTTTTGAGAATTTCCGTTGCGGTCCCACAGATGGATTTTACCGTTGACGCTCCCTGTGGCAATGGTTTGGCCATCTGGGCTAAAAACGGTGTCCCAAATCGGCTTCTGGTTGTGTCCGTCTAGTTGGGCAATAGGCTTTCCTGCGGTTGTCCACAGTCGAGCGATGCCATCCCAACTGCCGGTGACCAACGTTTGACCATCGGGACTAAAGGCAACACTCAGGACCGAGTCAGGATGGCGGATTTGGTTGATGAGACGTCCGGTGCGACGACTCCAGAGGTAGAGCGTGTGGTCATCGCTAGCCGCTGCAATGATCTCTCCGGTGGGGGAAATATCGACCCCAATGATGCCGCGGCTCGGCCCTGCATACAGCGTGCGTAGCGGGTTTGAAAGGTCCCACTGGCGGACTGTTTTATCTGCGCTAGCGCTCCACAGCTCTTGGCTGCCAGGTACAAAACGAACGGCATTAATTCTGCTCTGATGGCCTTTTAGCGTCGCGATGGTTTGACCGTCTAAGTTCCAGAGTTTGACGGTATGGTCGCGACTGGCTGATGCGAGTTGCTGGCCATTGTTGCTGAAGGTGACGTCTAGGACGTCTGATTGATGCCCTTTAAACTCACGCTGTTTTTGGCTAGGCTCGTGTTGTTTTTGACTAGATGGCTGTGCCTGGGTGGGCGGCTGTTCTTGACCGAGGGGCTGTTTGCTAATCAGTGGCTGCGTGTTGAGTGGCTGTGTGTTGAGTGGCTGTGTGCTGAGTGGCTGTGTGTTTGCCTTTTCCGGCGGGGCCTGCGAGCCTGATGGTGTGTCTGGATTTTGCTGCTGGCCAACGTGCCAATAGCCGATGGTTGAATCTCGATTTGCGGCGGCGATGTGATGGCCGCTTGGGCTAAAAGCAAGTTTGACGATGGCATCCTGGTTGCCTTCAAGGGTTTCTACGAGTTCGCCTTCAAGGGTCCATAGTTTGATGGTGCGATCTTCTCCGGCTGAGGCCAACAGCTGACCCGTGGGACTGAAGGCTACGGTGAGGACTGGGTTAGTGTGGCCTTGCAGTGTCCGAATAAGCTGACCATCAGCAGTCCATAGCTTAATGGTGCGATCGCCACTAGCAGAGGCTAAAACCTGACCGTCTTTAGAAATATCGATATCGTGAATAGTGTCGGTATGCCCTCTTAAGGTGCGCAGGGCCTCCCCGTTGGTATCCCAAATTTTAACGAAGTTATCATCACCGGCTGAGGCAATCTTTTGCTGCTTTGGAGCAGAGGCGGCCGGAAAAAAAGCAACTGCGCGGACTCTAGACTGATGTCCGTTGATTGTTGTCACTAATTCACCGGTGGGTTTCCATAGCCTCACAAGATTATCCGCGCTACCGGTTGCTATCAAGGTGCCTTGCTCATTAATCGCAACGTCCCAGAAGCTACTGTTTGAGAGGGCGAGTCGATTTTTTTCAACGACGTTGACCGCCGCAATTCTAAGTACCGCGTCTAGCCGTTGGCGCAAGGCTTCGGTGACATGAGACATCTTGTTAACACTACGTTCTGCTTCGAGGGCGGTGAGTAACGACTCTAATCGTTGATCCGAAGAGTAGAGTGCTTCGGCTGTTGTGACGGTGGCTTGCAGCTCTTTTTGTTGGGTGTTGAGGAACTGAGTACGGGCGATAATGGCTAGCGTTGTTGCGATCGCAAATGCGCCACTGAGTGCTGCAATCAGCCCAAGCTGCTTGCGGCGAGCACGGTGCTCACTTTCCAGGCGCTTTTCCACTTCTTTAAGGCGAGCTGACCTAAGGACTTGCTTGCTGATATTTCCGTCATAGCGTTCGCTGGCCATCAAAAATTCATGATCGAGCTTGCTGACGCTGCGTTCTTGACTCCATGCCTGAGCATCTTTGAGTGCTTTTCCCCGCAGCAAGCGCGACTCGTCGGTTTGCTTTGAGGACACCCAGGCATCTAGCTGACGAGCATAGGGTCGTAGGTTTGCCAGCTGTTGCTTAACCCAGCGCAAATCAAACACGGTTTGATAAATCGGATTTTTGACCTGTAACCGCCCTTTATAGTTTTGAAGTAAGCCCGATAGGAGCAGCTCAATATGTTCTGGACTGTCGTCGTAAGCCAGTAACCGATCGATGTCGGACTCTGTTGAGCTAGCAAAAATGTCGCAGCTGCTGTCACCTTGTGTCACATCGCACAAGGGCGCCGAAGCTCCCAGAATAGTTTCATAGATGCCCAGTAACCTGGGTGCTGCGAACTCGTTACGTAATAGGCGATCTCGAATTGTTCGCAGGTGCTCAGGATTGTCCTGCGTTTCCCAATGCTCAATAATCTGTTGACAAATGACGGCTTGGACCAACGCCCCAGGACTGCCAAAGTGCTGGCCGAGTGACTTGGGGAGGCAGGGTTGCTGATCGGTGGTTTGCAAGGTCAGCTCTCCTGAAAAGGCCTGACTGACTAGCTGGCATATCTTTTGGGTGAGAAACGGCTGCCCATCGGTCCATGCCAAAATTAATTGGAGCAGCTCAGAGGAGTCGTACCCAAAGCCTGCTAAGCCCACAGCCAAGGAGCTAGCTTCTTGAACCTGAAACCCTTTTAGCTCTAAAGCAGTACCTATGTTAAATGGTGTTCTGGCTGGGTCGCTGATAAGGTCTGATGGCGTGACCACGCCAAACAGCGCCCAAGTTAGCCGGCTGTACGCGCTATCCTCGGCCCGTTGGTTGTAGCAAAAACGAATCAGTGCAAAAAAGTCATCAATAGGAAACTCCAAGGCGAGTGCGCTGTCGATTTCATCAACGAAAATAAAAAGTTCCTCGTTGGGCCGGTTCGGCAGCAAAATTTCTTCGATGAATAGCCTTAGCCGCTGCACCATGGATAGCTCATGTTTGGCTTTCCACCACTGCTGAAAGTCCACGCGACTACGCAAGTCAAACTTAGAAAGCAAGTCTGTCATTAGCCCCTTGTACCACTGCAAAGGTGTGACGCCTTCACTACCAATGCTGGTCATATCAACAGAGGCGCACAGCTTGCCCGCTGCTGTGAGTTGTTGCTGCGTCCTAATGCGCAAACTCGACTTACCCATCTGTCGAGAATTGAACACATAGCAATACTCGCCACGCAGCAGTGCCCTATATAAATCGATATCGGCTTGGCGCTGGATGTAGCAAGGAGCGTCTATTCTGAGACTCCCACCTACCTGATAGTCATAGCTAGCATCAGCACGCGTATTCATGGATAGGGGTAGCCGTAGCTAGCGCGGAAGCATCAGCCACACGCTATCACATGTCACCTTTAGGCTGTGTGGTAGATGAGTTGGCTGGGGTTAAGGTATGCGGCTTCATTGGTGCTGCTTCACTGGTGCTGCTTCACTGGTGCTGCTTCACTGGGCATAAATACGTTTATGACAGTCGCCGAAGCTAGGACAGTAGCCGTGCCTTAAAATGCCGGTAATACAGCTTACTGCTAACAATTGCTCGATTGCCCTGAAGATAAACCAATCCCATTCGCTCTAGCTGGTAAGCCATTAGCGTATCGACTTCAGCACCGTCTTCTGGTGCTTTCAGCACTTCGGCAAACGCTTCTTGCAGGTGCGGCTGACGCTGCATAATTTGCCAGTGCCTGCGGAGATGGTGACTGTAAATGCCCGATTGCGTATGCGCATTTTCTAGAATTGAGGTCAGGGTGATGTCTCGTTCTGAGAGCCAATAGAGGGCTAGCTGTACGAGATACGGATGCCCTGCGACCAGTTGATGAAGGCGGCTGAGCTGCTCGGATTGTAGGCTGTCTGAAAGGTCTAGCTTGTACTGCTCTGCTAAGGTAATGACCTGCTTAATTGTGAGGACCGGCAGCTGAATTGAAAGTCCGATGTTGAAAGGTGACTGGGAAATTTTGAGTGGGACATAGACCTCCGAATTGTAGGAGAGCACCAGACGCAGCTTCTGCCAAACCTCTAGCTCCATGGCCTCCTCGTGCCATACCCGCAGCATGGGCAAAAACTCCTGAACCAATGTGGGATGCTCAAAGAGCTGATCGACTTCGTCGAGTGCCAGCACAATCGGATCGGACACTTGAGTGAGCAGGTACTCACGAAAGTAAATTTTGCAGCTGACCTTTAACCCGATTTCTTCATCCCAGTAATCGTCTAGCTTATTTTCTAGCCCTAGCTGCTGAGCAACATTTCGGCAGAACCAGCGCAGGAACCGTCCTAGATCGTCGAGTACTGCTGTATCAGCCTCTTGAATATTGAGCAGGACGGTTCTAGCTCCCTGAGACCGAGCATACTCCAGCGCCCGTAGTAGCAAGGAGGTTTTCCCGGTATTGCTGGGTGCCTTTATCCGTAAGAGCCCACCAGGGCGGTCTAGCTCATGGAACGCCTGTTCTTCAGCAGGCGGACGTGGCACATAGAAGGCCGATTTGATCGAGAGGCCGACGCTCGGGAACGCGAGCTGTGTTGTTGTTGCTTCTGTACTGAGCACAGTATCAACCTGAGATTGAAGATCATGAGAACGATGGGATGGCGGGGTGTCAGACCCAGATGTGATGCCCTGAACAGATGTTTCGGATGAGCTAACTGATAACGGGCTGGACGTATTGCTCCCTGGCAGTTGGTTTTTTTCAGATAGGGAATTCAACACAAATCGAACGTTTTTCTTCGTGACCTTTTGGTCGAGGGATTCGGATAATGAACGCCAAAGCTGGGCACCGACGTCCCGGATGTATTCAGGGTGATAGCCTACTGACTTAGCGATTTCAGGATACAGCTGGCCTGCCCAGGACTGTGTAAAAACGATCTCTTGCACGTAACTAAGAGAGTCGGGTGCAATGGCATTTCTAACAGCTTCTAAGGCTTCTTTTTCAGTCATTGGTGATTTTAAGAGCGCAGCTTTTCACAATGTCGAATATCACCCATAGTACAGAGATTTTCTGTAAAATGCTGCGCTAACGGCCCAAATCAGAAAGATTTATGCGAGATGGCAAATGGTTGGAATACTTATAGCTGGGCAAGGCTCTAATGTTCACCCAAACTGCAAACCGCTCAGGCGATTGCGTAATCAAATAAGGCGGGCTCAAACAGGGTGGTATCTGAGCATTTTCTACAGGAGTATGGGTTGGGTGCGTCAGTGCTTGGGTACTGATTGTTTGTCCCAGGCAAAATGCTTGTAGGCGATGATAGGGCGCAAACGCTTCGACAAATCGATAGACTTCCTGTTGATATCGCACGCCGGCAATACGATGCTCAGTAACCGAAAGTGAAAGCGGTTCAACCTCATCTTCGGCAATCACATCAGGGGCCATGGTGATAAAAGCATCGTCCAGCTGCGCGCCCGCTAACCGAACGATTCTGCGTTTGAGAGCAGGTAAGAGGGTGTCATCTTCTAATAATTGGCTAGTATCGATATCGCTACAGCGCGTAAGCATTGCTGCGAGCTGCTGATCAGAGATTTTGTCTAGCTCG
The DNA here is from genome assembly GCA_039820525.1 of Cyanobacteria bacterium J06634_5. Classification (GTDB taxonomy): domain Bacteria; phylum Cyanobacteriota; class Cyanobacteriia; order Phormidesmidales; family Phormidesmidaceae; genus Phormidesmis. The sequence continues at coordinate 228,260 of JBCBPY010000002.1, read as the reverse complement.
TAAATCCCAAAATGCTGTAAGAGTTTCTCTAACCATCGGGTGAGCAGCTTCTCGTGAGAGGCTGAATGGGTGGTTTCGAGGGAAACAGCTTTGAGGGAATCACTCTTGAGGGAAGCACTCTTGAGGGAAACGACGTGGTCTAAGTGAGAGATAGACGAAGCATCCATAAATTGACGATGACTCACAACTTTAGAGACAGAAAAAGGCTGTAGCCCTAAGAAACCCTTTTGGGATATGCCCTTCAAGGACTGGATGTTATGAAAACTGTAAGTCTCTTGTTTCTACCAGGCTCAAACTCACCAAGCTCAAACTCATGAAATTTAAGAAAAAGTCAGCGTATTACACTCGATCTGGCTTATACACTAGCCTTGCTTCTTGCTTACATGCAGTAAGAAAAGTGCCAGCTTTATAGGGGTTAGGTTTGAGAGGCTAGGTCTGAAAAGTCATTTACAAAGGTGACTAGCCGTCTGAACGATTTTGCGGTCGTTGTGAGGTGGCTGTGAAGAACTGCGTGATTGCGCTGGGTATTGCTTACGTACCAATATTTTTGCTTTCCATGAGTGCGAGTTTATACGGAAAAAAATCGTTGTTTGGAAAGCCTGAATCAGCTTTTATGAGTGCAAAATGCAGTGAGCTTTATAAAAGGACGCGGAAGACGGTCTTTTAGATAAATCTACGACCGTATCTCTGCGGAGGAGGGGGGGAAATCGCTATAACAGTAGGGTCAGCAACGCGAGTTTTTGCGCCACGGTTTTACGCCCACAGCGATTGTTATCGATTTCTTTGGGCCACTGCTTAGGTGCTGTGATTTCAAGCTGAGATAAATAGAGTAAAGAACCAAACTAAAAAGGCGTGATTCTCAACTGAGAATCACGCCTTTTTCTTATGCTTTTTTAAGCTATTGCTTATTGCACGTTCAGGTACTGTAAGATCCCGCCTGTAACCCCGTCTGCGATTCTATTTACCGCAGCAGGGTCTCGGAACCGAGCGGCATCTTCTCGGCCAGTCACGAAGCCTGTTTCTACCAAGACCGCTGGCATAGAGGTATTGACCAGAACATAGAAACGGGCTCTTCGCACGCCGCGATCGCGCAAATTAGTCCGTTGCAAAATGTTGTTGTGAATAGTTTGCGCTAAGCGGAATCCAGAGGAGTAGTAGAACGTTTCGAGGCCGTTGACATCCGGACGGCTCAGGCTGATGGCGTTGGAGTGAATGCTGACAAAGACATCGGCATCTGCTCGTTCGGCAATACTGACCCGAGGCGCCAGATCCAGCTCGCGGTCATCAGAGCGGGTGAGGACGGCGTTAATGCCTTTGGCTTGCAAAGACGCCTGTACCCGACGCGATACGGTGATATTGATATCTTTTTCACGCAGGCCGCCAATGCCAACTGCGCCGGGGTCACGCCCCCCATGGCCGGGGTCAATGACGACAGTGAGCTGCCCTTGGCGTGCTCTGGGGCCTGAGGGTGACGGTGAGGGGGTGCGAGGGGCGCTGGCGACTGGTGGTGGGGCCGTGCTTTCTACAATTTGGGCTGACAGACGCGCTGCTGAGAGCCGACGCTGAAGCTGTTCGGCACGGTTGCGTTCGCGGAAGCGACCTGCCTGGATGACGCGGTTGCCATTGACGGTGGTGCGGAAGGCGCCTGACTCGACGTCGTTGACGCGATCGCGAGTATTGCCGCCTCTATCTGGCACAATCACCTGATAGAACGTTTGGCTAGCCGCGGGGGTTGGCCTCGGTGGCGGTGCGGTGCGCTGACCTTCAATGATTTGCGAGTTAATGCCTCGACCCGAGAGCTGAGCGACGAGCTGGTTAGCGCGGTTTTGCTCTTGGAATAGGCCGGCTTGAATCACCCGGTTGCCGTTGACGTTGGTGAAAAAAGCATCGCTGGCAACCTGATTGACGCGCGATCGCAAAATTTGCGATGAGCTGGGCACAATCACCTGATAAAACGTGCTTTGTCCGCCGGGCGCGCTGACGTTATTGCTCGGTGCTGGCGTTCCGGGTGTAGGCAGTGTCCCTCCATTGAGCACTGGCGGGGTAGACGGCGCAGAAGGTGCCGCAGGCGCGGGCGTTCGTCTAGCCCCACCAGCAGCAGCAACGACTTGTTCGAGACTTTGACTATTAGATAGATAAACGTGGCCTTGGGCGTTGCCATTGAGGGTCCGGCGGCTCAACTGCCAGCCGGAGTCTAGCTCAATTTTGACAAAGTCGTTGGCTACGCCGCTGCTGCGACCAATTTCTAAGACAGGCAGGTCGCCGCCGCGACCCGGCAAGGCACCGGGCAGGGCGACCAGAACCAGGTTTTCGCCCCGCCGGGTCACTTGTAGGCGGTAGCGGCGGCTGAGATCTTCATTGCCAATGCGAACGGAGTAGCCGTTACTGTCGGATCGTCGTCCGCAAATGCCGGAGAAGTCGAAGTTCAAAAGGAGCGGCTCAACAACGGTAGGGCTGCCTGCCTGCTCGTTAAAACAGTCACGCTGATCGGAGAGCTGCTCTAAAATTAGGAGCCGGTAGAAACGACCATTAGCAACCGGCTCGGCAATAGTCACTGCCCTATCGGCAGCAATGGGCTGCTCACCGTAGGTTTGGGCGATGGCGGTGCCAGATGCGATCGCACTGGTGCCCAAAGTAGCGGCAGTTAGCGCGGTAAGTGTGGTGAGTCGGCGAATAATGGATTTCATATCTTCGGCGGTTTAAGCAGGTGCAGCGAACATAGCGAACATTCATAAGGCAGTCCGTGGCGTACACGGAAAAGCCTAGAAGTCTAAAGAAGCGTGTGAGGCTCTGGCTTTTGACGGTATTTCCAACGCAAAAGAACGTGTGAGGCTCGCGCGTTTGGTGGTTGCAGGTGTTAGCTAAAGAAAGTGTGAGGTCCCAGCTAATAAGTACCCAATGATGACATTGTGATTGATGCCATTCGTCTTGATTTCAAGAAAAGTTGTTATAGACCAAGAGGACTATAGCAGGTGACTTGCTGACCCTATTGAGCGGGTTTTCCTTCTCAACAGGTTGCGTTTATGTGACTACTTTTGATTTGTCACATCCGCTCGGTGTAAGCAATTCGTCGATTTCATCGGAAGATCTGAGCTGTGCTCAGGGTGTTCTCAGTCTGTTTGTTGGGATGTTCATAGAGGGCTCTCATCTTGGCTTCATAGAACCGGCCTAATGTGTTCACATAACCTTTAAAACTACCCAGGCATTGGATTGAAATGAAGATCACTCAAAGATTAATTGTTACGACCAACCCGTCAGCTAGCCTGCTGAGAAACGTCTTAATCGGGACGACTATCAGCCTCTCGCTTGGGCTAATCGCCTGCTCTCCAACGGACGTAGCGACACCCTCAGGCACAGAGGCGACTACGGAGGCGACAGCGTCTGAGGACGGTATTACCGGTAACACCGCAGCGGCAACGCCCAAGGTATACGCAAAAGATGGTGTTGCTATTGGTGGCGCTGATCCGGTTGCGTACTTTACCCAAGAGACCTTTGTTCCCGGCAGTGCTGACTACACGCACGAATGGCAGGGCGTTAGCTGGCAGTTCGCGAGTGCTGAAAACCGAGACGCGTTTGCCAGCGACCCCGAGCAATATGCACCTCAGTACGGTGGCCATTGTGCTTGGGCCGTTGCGGCCAAAAATGCTCTCGTCCCTATCGATCCCAATGCTTGGCGGATTGTAGATGGCAGGCTATACCTCAATGCCAACAAAAGGGTACAGGGGACTTGGGAAAAGGATATTCCGGGTTTTATTGCTCAAGCAGACAGTAATTGGCCCGTGTTAGCGACTCAGTAGCTCAAAGCTCACCTTTAAGCCATCCTGCGGCCTTAAGGTCGGGATAGGATTTAGCGTCAGGTTTTGAGCGGGGGCGAGCTGCCATTGATAGCGGCGCAAAAGCTGCGCCGCCATAATCTTCATCTCTAGCTTGGCAAATGCCATCCCCAAGCAAACTCTGGGGCCACCACCGAAGCCAACTAGGCTGTAGTCATAGCGCTTTTGCTCGGCGCGCTCAGGGCTAAACCTATCCGGGTCAAAGACCTCGGGTTCGCTGTAGCAACGCTCATCGCGATGAGCTGCGTCAATGCGGTACAGGGCCAGCCAGCCAGCAGGGACATGGTAGCCGTTAAACGTAAAGGGCTTGACCACTTTGCGAAAGCCGCCGCCGACTGGGGGATACTGTCGCTCTACCTCTTTGAGAACCTGGTCGAGATAGGGCATTTTCTGGAGTTGCGCCAGCGTCAGGTCTGCTGCTGTTTGCCTAGCGGTGTGCTTTGCGGCAGCTTGTCCAGAGGACTGCTGTTCTAGCGCCTGCTGCTTTAGTGCCTGCTGTTCGGCTCGGGCCTTAGCGAGCACGTCTGGATGTTGCGCAAGTGCCATCATCAGCGTTGTCAGCATTGAGGTCGTGGTTTCGTGTCCTGCAAATAGCATAAGCAGGGTTTGTACCTTGATCTCTTCGTCGCTCAGCTGGTTGCCGCTTTCATCCTCTGTCTGAAGCAGTAGTGTGAGGACGTCGGTAGGTGGCTTTGCCGTAGTTTCGGTATTGGATTTGGCATTAGCCAGCAGGGTGCGTCGCTCGGCGATTTCGGTTTCGATGTAGGCAAGGAGGCGATCGCGCCCCTGTAGCGCCTTGCTGTAAGGCGTCGGACCCCAGCGAATGGGTAGGGTAAAGAGCCCGTTGGTCAAATCGGTGAACCAGCCAGAGAGCTGCTCAATGTGGGGCGCTGATGGCTTATCTACATTGGTGCCGATTAGCAGAACGCTGGCCACTTCGAACGTGAATTTTTTTAGCTCTGAAAACCAGGTCAGCTCTCGCTGCGCTTCCCATTTTTTCAGATAGATCTGTGACAGTGACACCATCGTGTCAAAGTAGCCTTCTAAGGCCTTGCCGTGAAAAGCAGGCATCAGCAAACGACGATTGCGGCGATGTTCCTCGCCTTCTTGCAAGAAGAGTGATTCTCCCAACAGTTCTTTAAAGGTGTCGGGCCAACCACCTCGCCACGAAAAACAGTCTGCATGGGTCGCGAGTAAAAATTCGTTGGCCTCTGGCCCACACATAAAGACAGTCGGCTGACCGATAATCCGCGACTTGAAAATACTGCCGTACTGCTGCTGGCGCTTTTGGGCAAAATTAGGATCGCGTAGGAAGCTCAGCGTTTCACCTATCACAGGCAAACCCAGACTCCCAGGCGGCAAAGGACGTTGCTCGCTCATTTATTCGATAAGGCCCCGTAAACTGTAAAGAGAACCCCCAAACTATAGCGTCAAAACTATAGCGTCAAAACTTACACAACAAGGACTCACAGGCACGACATGACAGGTACCGGAAAACAACGACTCTCTCACCGATGGATGATGCAAGCCTTGATGGGCATCAGCTTGATAATCGTGAGCTTCACGGCTGTGAGCTGTTCACCGGCGAGCTCCAGTGTGGCTGACGTGGCTGATGTAGCTGATGTGGCTGATGTAGCTGATGTAGCTGACGTGGCCATAGACACAGAGCCTGTAGAGCCCGCTGCTGCTGCGGATGGATCGTCATTGACCACTGCCACCTTCGCAGGTGGATGCTTTTGGTGTATGGAGGGCCCTTTTGATGCTTTGCCAGGGGTCTCTGCGACCGTTTCTGGCTATACAGGTGGCTCTGTAGAAAACCCCACTTACTCCCAAGTTTCTTCGGGCAATACTGGCCACACTGAGGCTATGCAAGTGACTTACGACCCAACGCAAGTCAGCTACGAAACCCTGCTAGAAACTTTTTGGTACAACATTGATCCGCTGGATGGCAGCGGCCAGTTTTGTGACAAGGGTAGTCAGTATCGCTCAGCTATCTTTTATGACACCCCAGAACAGCAGTCTTTAGCCGCCGCCTCTAAGCAGGCGATCGCAAAGCGTCTTAAGCAGCCCATTGCGACAGAAATCACGCCTGCCAGCACGTTTTACCCCGCTGAGGACTATCACCAAAACTATTACCTCACCCGTCCGGTTCGATATAAGGTGTATCGCTACGGCTGTGGCAGAGATCAAAGACTGTCTGAGCTTTGGGGCGCTGATGCGCCCGCTCACGAGTAGCGGGCACTTAATCACAGGCACTTAATCACGAGCACTTAATCACAGGCACTTAATCACAATGGACCTCCGAGGTGCGAGCAGCGCGTCACTAGCGTAAAGCTCATAGTGCAATTGACGGGTGGCCTGTGCCTGGATTTTTTGATGATATGTCGATATGGTTTCTAGACTGACAGAAGGGCTGATTGTCACAGGGTGGGCACATAAGCAATTGTTTTGTCGTCTGTATCATCAATCACGATTTCTAGAGGAAGACAGATTTTTTTACGCCCGGTGGCATAATGCTGCTGGTGGGTTCTTCCGTACAATTACTCACGTAGACTAGGACTGAGGATTGGGAAAAGCGCAGAGAAAGAAAATTGGTAATAGCCGGGCGGTTTATAAAATGGCCCAGTTATGGACAGAAGCTCTCTAGGGCTGATGCAAGATAAAGGCCTCAAAGTTCAGGCTTCATTACGAGTCAGAAATCAGGGTTGGGACTGCATATGGATATGATCTCTAGTAGATGGCTACGTAGAAAAAGACTGTGGGCTGTATTAGCCATTGCCAGCTGTATTGTGGCAGTCATTGTTCACTTCCCTGTTTCTACCTGGCTGCCCTCGGCACAGACTTGGATTGCCAGTCAGGGGATATGGGCCTTTCCCGCCTTCATCACGATTTACATTGTGGCGGCTGTGATGGGTCTGCCTAACATTGTTTTAATTTTGGCAGCTGGGCCACTCTTTGGTTTAACTGAAGGTGTAATGACCGCTTCGATTGCCGATACGCTGAGCATTGCAGCCTGCTTTCTCATTGGGCAAACCGTTGGGCGTCGCTGGATCGCCAGTGTCGTCAGAGAAAACAGTCGCTTTCACAAGTTAGACCACGCGTTTGCACAAAAGGGTTGGAAGATTGTTCTGCTCACCCGCCTTTCGCCTATTTTGCCGTCCAATATTCTCAATTATGGTTTTAGTATTACCCGCATTAACTTTTGGGAGTATCTTTTCTTTTCTTGGCTAGGGATGGTGCCTGTTATTTTCACATACGTATACATCGGTACGTTTGGCGCAAATATTTTTAACTCACAGTCAGATAACTCTATTTTTCAACTGCTGGGCCTAATAACGACCGTTGGCGTGATGTTCTACACTACTAAGCTGGCGGCCTCTGCGCTTAATACAGAGGATTTGGACTCTGACGAGCAGCAGCCTGAACCATCGGAAACGCCTTATCAGTGGCGTCAGCCGTTAGCCCGAAAGTTGCTTAAGCGCTCTGGAGACGCCTCTAATCGTTCTGATTTTGGAGTGCCATGGGCTTCTCAGGCCCATGCTATTCATTCAGAGGTCGGTAGGCATCCTAAGCGGTTGGCCTTACCGAAGGTTCCTGTAAAAAGATAGAAAAAGCCCTCAGCAAAAAAATCATTATGAGAAAAAGCCCTCTATCACAATTGGATAGAGGGCTTTTTGTTGGCTCTTCGCTCAGAATGCATGGGCAAAAACTCCTGGCGTTTATTGCCTTTTAGTCGGCGTGCTCTAAGGCCTCTGGCTTATGGGCAGCTTCGCTGCCTGTGCTCTCGCTTTCAACCAAGTATTGTGGGTCGTTTTTAGTGGCTTTGGCGGTGTGCCCTTTGATCTCAGTTGTTTCGGTTAGCTTCTTTTGAACAGTACCTGTCGTTTTGCCCTGTGAGGTTTTCCACTGGACGCGATCGCCCTTAGAAAACTCATCTGAATCACCGCTAGATTGACTAGAACTCGATTGCTGACTTGAAGAACTCTGGCTCGAGCTGGACTGACTGTTAGAGGACGTTGGAGACTTGGCCTGGGATGCAGACAGTGCCTCTGCGCGGCGTCCCGTAACCTGGCCTGTATTGTCATTTTCTACTAGGTAGCGTGGGTCGTCCTTTGACGCTGAAACCTGATTTCCATCAACCGTTCTATTTTCAGTGATGTATTCCTGTATGGTGCCTGTTGCAGTGCCTTGCCCTGAGGACCATTCCACCTGGTCGCCTTTGTGAAATTTGTGTTTTCTGGCCATTGTTATGCCTGAGCTGTACTACACCCTTAACGTAAACAGGCAGCAGGCTGCAAAGCCTCTATCTTTTTTCGTCTTTTTACAATTTGATTGAAGCTCAAAAATCTTCAAAAAGGCAGACCAACCTGCCAACAAAATCCGTCATGATTCAAAGACAAAAAATAAATAGTACACAAAGAAAAACGACACAGTCTGAGGCGATCCTTGCCAGGTTGTGTGAAAGGCTATTTGTAGAGGCTTAGCCCTCTAGAGTGCATATTTCGCGAGATTTCTGTGATTAACCCTTGGATAGGGGCGGTTGCATTATTGGATTTTAAATAGTACAAATGAACCAAATCGCCGTCGCGCTACCCTCAAAATCTTTTTGAGTAAATGGTCTTGTGGGTAACAAACGCTTTCGGCGATGTGTTTAAGACTATGGGTAATCCTGGCGTCTAACTAATCGACTGTTGCTTAGTTTTTTGCAGTTAGCTTCTTTGCTTTCTTTGCTAAGGGGGCTTTCTTTGCTAAGTGGGTCGTCTACCAAATTCGATATTTTGCCAATTCTATTGTCTCGGTGCGACTATGAATGCTCATTTGAAACCAGGAAAGTTTGTCCGCTTAAAGAATCAACCTCACGATCTCCCTGACTTTGTCCTGGAGCGCTACTTGGGTAGCTTTTGCTGGATTCGGCAGCAGGCGTGGGGCACCTGTGTACAGTGGAAAGTTAGCGTCGCTCAGCTCGAAACTTGCTAACGGACACTTGTCGATGCATTAAGATCAAAGTGATGTCCTTACAAGCATAAAGACCTATGACAGCTCTACAGGTATCCGCCCGCGAACTCGTTCAAGCTGCTTACGAAAACCGCTATACCTGGGACAAAAAATTTCCAGGCTACACCACAGATGTCACGCTAAAACTGGGTGATAAAGCATTTTCGGGTACGGCTAAAGTGAACCCTGACCTGTCAGCTGAGGTATTTGGGGTAGAGGATGACGAAGCGAGTAAGGTGATTAAGAACCAGCTTTGGGAGGTGGCGATTCACCGCGTGAGCCGTCCATTCTCCAAATCTCACGGTGAGAACACGTTCAGTATTGACGGTACTGATGACGACGGTGCTGTGAAAATTGCTGTCGGCGGTAAAGCCGAAGGCGACGGCTACAAAGTAAAAGACAACGAATTTACGATGGTTCATCGTCATATCCATGGGGTGGTGGTGACCATTAATACCTTTAGCTCATACGACACGGGCAGTGGGTACTTGTCGCATACGTACGATTCTGTGTATCACGATCCTAAGACGGGTGAGCTGAAGCAGGGCCGTAGCGAGTTTACAGATGACTACACCGAAGTGGGCGGCTACACCATCTTGAGTAAGCGCACGGTGACCTCTGCCGATGGCCCGACGATGGAAATTGCTTTTTCTAGTATCGAGTTGATGTGACTTCGGCTCCGCTCAGTCACCGGTTCGGCTCCGCTCAGTCACCGGTTCGACTCCGCTCAGTCACCGGTTCGGCTCCGCTCAGTCACCAAATGGGTTGGAGGCTATGCTGAGCTATGCCAAAAGCAGCGGGCTAAGCGTCGTCTTGGCCCAGTAGGATAGAGGAATCCATTAAGCAAAAACGCTAACGCATCACCATGACCAAACGCGGCGACCGGGCTTGGCCTCTTTGGCCGATTGTGCCGATTTACCCTTATGGGCAAAGGCGCACGCTCCGCCGAGAAATTATTCCTGGGAAGATCTGGCTTTTTGAGCAGGTTCAGGGAATTTTTTATGTCATTGTGCCGATTCGGATGACGGTACTTAAGCTCGCTGGTGGTGGGCTCTTTGTGTTTACGCCGGTTGCGCCGACGCCAGAGTGTGTACGACTGGTGCGGGAGTTAGAGGCTGAGCATGGCCCTGTGAAATATGTGATTTTGCCGACGGTGACGGGGGTAGAGCACAAGTACTTTGCAGGGCCTTTTGCACAAAAATTTAAGACGGCGCAGGTGTATGTGTCGCCCAACCAGTGGAGCTTTCCGGTGAATTTGCCGCTGAGCTGGCTGGGCTTTCCGGCGAAGCGTACGCAGGTGCTGCCGGAGGATGCGAGTCAAGCCCCTTTTTATGATGAGTTTGACTATGCGACGGTGGGCCCGATTGAGCTGAGCGTGAAACCCTACACGGAGACGGCATTTTTTCATAGAGAGACGCGATCGCTCCTCGCAGTAGACACTATCCTCTCTATCCCGCTTGAACCACCTGACGTGGTTGCCCAAGACCCCTATCCGTTACTGTTTCACGCTCGCGACAGTGCGCTAGAAACCGTAGAAGACACCCCAGAAGCCCGGCTCAAAGGCTGGGCCAGAATTGCGCTATTCACGTTTTACTTTCAGCCCGAGGCGCTAGATGTGCCCAGTGTCGGCAAGGTGCTGAAAGCGGCTGCGAAGTCGCCTGATAAGTCGAAGAAAAATTACTTTGGGCTCTATCCTTTTGACTGGGTAGCCGGCTGGGAAAAGTCCTTTAAGGCGCTCAGGGCAGATGGCGCCTTACGAGTCGCCCCGATTTTGCAGACGCTGATTTTTAACCGTGGCGAAGATCAGGTGCTGCGTTGGGCAGATCGAATTGCCGAGTGGGATTTTGAGCAGATCATTCCCTGTCATTTCAGCGCGCCGGTGTTAGCAAGCCCAGAAGCATTTCGTCGTGCGTTTGATTTTTTAGAGCGTCCGAATCCTAAAAGCTGGTCTGGGTATGAGCATGATTACCCAATGAGTGATTTAGAAACGTTAGGACAAATAGATCAGCAGCTTACAGGAAGTTTGTTGACGGACCCAGATCAGTCGACGGGCCCAAATCAATAGTAGATAAGCCCAAATCAATAGTAGATAAATAGTCAGAAGGGTCACCAGTCTTATGCTGGTGGGCCCTCTGCATGGTAAGCCTTGTTATGCACTGATTAGACCCCGCGCTTTGCGCTATTTGGTCTTTGCTATCTTGTCTTCGCTATTTGGTCTTTTCTTGCTACTTGGCCTTTCTTGCTACTTGGCCTTAACGGTTTTAAGCACAACGGCCTCGTAGGGCACCACGCCGACATCATCACTGCCCAAGCAATCCGCCGCTGCTCGCGACAAATCTAGAGAGCGGTCGCCGACATAGGGCCCACGGTCGTTTACACGAACCACGACGGTTTTGTCGTTTAGGGTGTTGCGAACCTTGAGATGGGTGCCAAAGGGTAAGGACTTATGCGCAACAGTTAAGTCGTGCTGATTGTAGGTTTCACCATTCGCGGTGGCGCGCCCGTGGAAGTAAGGTCCATACCAGGAGGCTTCCCCTTCGATGGAGAGTTCGGACGGTTCCATATTTTTGAGCGTCATTTGGGCTTCACCCGTGCTGAGCGGTTCGGCTTCTAGCGCGAGGCGAAGGTTATTGGCCCAGGCGACGGCGGCCCACTCTTTTGAGTAGCCCACAGCTTCGGCCATAGACGTATCAATAGAGAATAGGGGCTGCTGAGGGGTGCCCACGATCCAGTCGTTGTGATCCGTGCGGCCTTTGGTGCTAATGCCTTTGGCAGGGTAAGGGGCAACGACTTCTCTCTCAAATAAGCCTTGGCGGATGAGTCGCTTGAGTTGTTGGGCGAGGAGATAGGCGCGGTCTTCGTCGGCGACATAGCCAAGGGTTTTATTTCGCAGTGTGATGCGATAGCGCGGGGCCTCTTTTAAGTCACGAGCCGCATTGGGCATGCACTGTGGTGTGATCGCAGCTGCCCAAGCATTATTTTCTATGATGGCTACCTGAGCGTTTGCATCCACGAGCGCCACTTCAATCTCAGCTGTCGCAGCCCAGCTTTTCCAATCGTTGCTGCGTGCCCACTGAATCGGAACATTGGCACTGTATTGGGGCCGACCAATCGCGTTGCTAATTTGGCTGCTTAACTTTGCGGCTTGAAAGGCTTGGCCAATAAAGTTAAACGAGCGCGTGAGCTGTAGTGACGATAAAAATCCGGATGGCCTTGCCGCCGCAATAGTTGAAAACTTGGCTGTTAGCGCAACAGGAACTTGAATTTGAGCCGGAGGCACCGTTGCTAAGGGCGTTTGAAGAGACTGACTCATTAAGACCGGTGAGCTTGTCAGTGAGCTGGATAACGGGGTGCCAACTGCGGTCTTTGGAGGTGTACCTGCAGCGGTTGCAACGGTAAAGGAAACGTTGCCCTGAGTGGGGGGCAAGGCGGGAGCAAGATCCATGTATTCAAATGAACGTCAATAAGCTCAAAGCGTCTGGTTACGAAGGGTTGTCTTCTGTAAATCCTGTGCGAGTTGAAGACCACTCACCACCGTGGGTGAATGTTGGAAATCAAAGCAACAACAACTTTGAACAGGCAGTCATCCGTTAGACGCTTTCCGCTTAAGAGAAAACGTCATAGATGTCTGAGCCTTTCAGCTTTTGCTAACAGAAGAGTGGTGCGAACGAATATTGATTGTCCGGACTTTTCTGTAACAAACTTCACAAGTGTACAAGGTTTATTTAGCCTTCGGGATCAGAGTAAATCCTTACGGGCTTGTGATTTTGAAAAGTCAGGGATCGTTGGAAAAGCTAGAGGCTTTGGCCTATCTAGGCTTGAATGTTAAGAAGCGCGAAATTTTTGGTTAAGAAAAGGCTCAGTTTTGAAAAGCTAATCTATCAGATTAAGAAAACCCGTTGACAACTGGACCGTGTGTGCGTGGTGGACCTATTTATTCCACTGCGTGTCTGGCTTATTCATTCCACTTCGTGTCTGGCTTATTCATTCCACTTCGTGGAAGTCTGCAAAATCGATGAAACGATCGCCGTCGTCTAGCTGGTGAATGATGTCTTTGAACTGGCGGCCCCAAAGGAGATCGGCTGCATAGTAGGTGTGACGGGTGTGGATAGACTGGGCGACGGTTTGATCGATCCCGGTGATGGAAATGATGATGGCGGCGCTAGATCGGATGAGGTCTGCGTGGGAGAGGCCGTAGAGTGGGCTATTTTGATCGATGGGGTGGAGGGCGGTCCAGGTGAGGAAAAAGCTGGGATTGCGATCGCGCAACAATTCCAATTCATAAAAACGACGCATCATCCGCCCATCGCTGTGTTCATCAAGGGTGAGATACACCCGCATCTGGGCTTCTAAAATTTGGTTGCGGCGCTCGTTCGCAGCGCGAAACATGAGTGTGGGTGTGCCCTTAAATGGGGTAATGACCGCTGAGTGACTGAAGAGCACTTTGGCTGTGGGCCTTGAAAAGCGTGCATAGGCAAGACCTGTGAGTACCGCAATGCCTAGAAGTGAGATGATGGCTTCTAAGGTGACCAGCAAGTGCCCATAGGGCGTCCCCGGTGACATGACACCATAGCCGATAGAGGCTGAGGTTTGAACACTGAAGAAAAAGGCATCGGCAAAGGAGTCTGGATCGGCGTTGAGAATGGTGCCCTCGCCCCCCGCTAAAAAAAGGCCAGCGCAGAGTGCATTGGCGATCGCATACAGTCCAACGGTAATGGCAAAAAACCCTTGCCAGGGCACGGTGAGCATTAGGTAGTAAGGCGATTTCCAGTAGGAATACCAGGAGCCCAATCCCGAGATGTGAAACCTGCCCTGATGGATATGGATGCGGACCTTTGAGAGCTGACGCGATCGCCGCATGGCCTGCTCGACAGACTGATGGCTTGAGAAATCAGCGTTTTGTGTAGATGTTGGCTTCTCTGATTTCATGCGATCTGTCTCCTTTCCTTATATGGCCCCATACGGCCCCGAAAAATATGTATGGCCTCTAAAATGCTGCAAAGAGGAGGGCGCTAACAGCGACGTGACCTGCCCTAGCCCAAAAAGAAATCATACGAAAACGCGCTAATGCAAACACTAGCAGAGATAACAAAGCAGCTAGAAGGCCAGCTAGAGGGCCACTTGCGATGGCTTATAGGCCCTCGCGATCCGTTTCTGGGTGAAGGCAAACACAAGCTCGCTCAGCAATACATTTGCGATGAGTTAGGGCAGTGGGGTGAGGTGACAGGCCAACGCTTTGTTCAAAAGGCACCTCTTGCAAGCAACCGTCACTATGTAAACTGGCAGCTGATGTGTGAGGGGCGTAACCCCAGCTTGGCACCGATTGTGGTGGGCGCTCACTACGATACCGTTCCAGGCTCCCCCGGCGCTGATGACAATGCTAGCGGAGTTGCCGTCATGCTGGCGCTGGCCGCCCTACTGTCTCACTCAGAGGGACAGCCAAAACGGTCTGTTTACCTAGTGGCCTTTGATTTAGAAGAATATGGCTTAGTCGGCAGTCGGCACTTTGCGGCGGAATGGCGAGCTCAAAACAAACCACTCCACCTGATGCTTTCACTTGAAATGCTGGGCTACTTTTCCAACGAGCCCGATTCCCAGCGATATCCTCTGGATGTGTTGAGCCGGTTTTATCCGAGCGTGGGTAACTTTGTTGCCTTAGTAGGCAATGCCGCCACCATCCCTAAAATGATGACTATCAAGCGTCATATGAAGCGAGCAAACATGCCTTGCCAGTGGCTACCGGTGGTCAATAGAGGCCAGCAAATTCCTAGAGTGCGTGACAGCGATCATTCACCTTTTTGGGATTTGGGCTATCCGGCGGTGATGGTGACCGATACGGCCAACCTGAGAAGCCCTCACTACCACCAGGCTTCAGATACGTTGGAAACCCTCGATATTCCGGTGATGGCTAACCTTACCCTTGGGTTGTTTGCGAGTCTTTGCCAGATGTAATAGCAGACGTAATGGCAATCTTAGAAGACTTTGCTCAGGATCTATCGGGACCTGTTAAGAGACTGTTGAATAGCTGAATTGAGCGTTTGGTGAGTTTCGCTCATTTTGTGACTAACGAGATTTGCTTACAATGAGCACATACACTCTGAACCTATGTGTTCTAAGACGTTTTCATTGGCTGGTTTCATTGGCCGGTTACTATTCTTTAGGCAGCTATGCAGCATTACAGTCGCCCTATTTTTGCCGTTAGCGCCATTTTGATGGGCTTAGCCGTTAGCGATACCGTTTCAGATAGCCTCACACAACTTGAGGAAAGCCTAGTGCCTGTCGTGCTGGCCTCTCACGATAGCAGGGTTGACGATATGGAGGCGCGAGCTCAGCGCCCAGTGCCGACAGTTCCGCTGTCTGAGGCTGTCAACACGTACTTTGGCACCGTCGCAGGTGGTGGCGCACCGAGCTACAACGAAATTGCCCTGGAAAAAAACGTTCGATATTTTCAGCGATCGCTGATAGAACTTGGACTGAGCCCGGTTTTAGCCAACCTGTTTTTTGCGAACGGCAACGACGGCCAAGCCACCGTACGCTACCTCGATGACAACGATGCGCAGCAGTTTAAGGCACCTGAGATTGAAGAACTCGATGGCGCGGCGACCTATGGCAATACCAAAGGCTGGTTTCAAGCGGTTGCTAATGCTAAAAAGCCCTGCCCTTCATTTTTCTATTTCACCGGTCACGGTGCCTACAACCCCGAAAATAAAGACAACAACTGGATGATTTTGTGGGAAGAAGCCTTTGTTTCCGTGCGTGAAATGGCCAGCTGGCTGGACCCACTCCCGGCCGATCAGCCCTTTGTCACGATGATGGCGCAATGCTACTCAGGCTCATTTGCCAACTTAATTTATGAAAATGGCGATCCGGAGCAGCCTGTGGCCCTGCAAACACGCTGCGGGTTTTTTGCGACGGTGGCCTCTCGTCCATCTGTGGGCTGCACGCCAGCGGTGAATGAAGCGGATTACAAGGACTATAGCTCTAGCTTTTTTGCGGGATTAACGGGCCGTGATCGCATTGGTAATGCCGTTGCCAGTGCCGACTACAACCAAGATAGTCAAGTTTCCTATGCCGAGGCCCATGCCTTTGCCAAGGTCGATGAAGAAACCACCGACTGGCCCATTTCTACCGTAGAAGCATGGCTACAGCGCCAGGTTTCAAATGCGGAGGCGGCACAAATACTAGAGACGCCCATTGCTAGCCTGGGTGCGATCGCCCGCCCAGAACAGCAGTATGTTTTGCGTTCACTGAGCGCAAAACTCGCCTTTGATACTCGAGTGTCCTACGCAGAAAACCTCCGCAGCTTACAGCCCCCTGCGGCTGAAACGGTCAAAGAGGCTTACCACAAACGGCTAGAAATGGAATTGATCAATGTTGCCGCAGAAGCCAAGCTGCGTGAAACCAACGTGCCAGAGCAAGTCGCTATTTTGGACAAAATTTTGAACTGCGAAGCCGGATTCTGGCAATAGGGCTCCTCATAGAACTTCTATACCTCTAGAAGGCCCTAACCTCCCCGATCCCTCTAATCTCCCTGCTAACTAACCCAACTCGCAAAGCTCAACCCCCAACTGGCAAAGTTCAACGCCGCACTCACCACATTAGAGTGTCTCCAAAAAGCTCAGTAAGTCGGCCATGTCCTTCTCTTCTGGCTGAAACTGCGGCATAGGAGGCGTTTGTCCACTAATTACCTGAGTGATTAAAGCTGCTCGGGATTTACGCTCGGAAACAGCCCGCAGGTCTGGCCCCACTTCGCCACCAGCATCTAGCCCATGACAAGTTGCACAGTTGAGCTTAAAAATTTCGCGTCCTCTGCTGGCATCGCCTGTCATTGCCAGCACGCTTTCCACGTAAGGGTCGGCAGGATGAACTGCGTATAGTCCCCAAACCGTTGCGGCTACTGTCAGCAGTAGGCCAATGATGACTAACGCAAATCGCTGAATAGAACCCTCAATGGGAACATCCTTTGATTTTTGAGGATCTACTTTTTGAGGATCTACGGCCTGGTTTTGCACTGTTTGTTCTCGAACACCTTCTGTTGCCACAACCAAGCATCTCGTAACAAGTCGTTAAGTACACATAGCTTAAGATTTTTTCAGAGAATAAGACAAGCGATCCCACTGTGACTGCGCCTAAATAGGGCCTGATTTCTCATCTTCTTTAAGTTTTTTTAAGGAGGTAGGGAGCTGACAGCGCGGCTTCTTTGAATTTGAACGGATTTTTTTGCCTGAGCGCCTCAATCCACATTAAGATTGAAGAAGTCAGCTTTAAGATGAGTAAATTACTTAAAACGGTTGCGGCGTTTGAGTCTGCTTGAATGTGTTTGCAGATGATCGCATTTGGGCGAGCCGTTTGAGTATGTTGAGATGACTGTTTTTATAAAGAGAGGAAAATTGCTGTGGTAGAGCCCTTATTGTCTGGCATCGTTTTAGGTCTGATTCCCGTTACGTTACTTGGCCTATTTGTTGCGGCCTACATGCAGTACCGCCGTGGCGACCAGTTAGGTGGCTAAGCTGCGCTGACTTAAGCCATTACTTCCTAAAAGCCTGACCCGCACGCTTGTGCGGGTCAGGCTTTTTGATGGTGGGTGCTTGTGGCTGGCCGGCTTTTTTATCGAAAGGCTTTCAGTCCCCACATTGCCAGCTGCGCGGTGCCATAGGCGGCTTCGGTTTCTGGCGCGGCAGTGACAGGCACTACTAGGCGTCGCTGTCGTAACGCTTGCCATGTGAGGTTTTTTGCACCGCCACCAGCGGTATACACTTGGCGGAGTTCGGGCGCGCCTAAGCGAATGAGCTGTTGGTATCCCTGCGCTTCTATGCGGGCGATCGCATCCAACAGCCCATGCAAAAACTCAACCGCTGACTCAGGTCGGGGGGTGAGCCGAGGGGGGTAGTCTGGATCGTTAATAGGAAAGCGCTCACCGGGTTTGTTGAGTGGATAGTAGTCGTATGGGGTTGGTTTTGAGAGATTGATTTGCGCGCTGAGCGCGGTGAGCTGTGCAGGTGAGAAGAACTGCTTGAGCACTGCGCCGCCTGTGTTAGAAGCGCCGCCAACTAGCCATAAGTTGCCAAGACGATGGCTATAGATGCCAAAGGCGGGGTCATCTACGGGGGTAGGGCTGAGCAGCTTAAGCACTAGGGTAGAGCCGAGGGAGGTGACGGCCTCACCGGGCTGCTGGGCGCCGCTGGCGAGAAAGGCTGCGATGCTGTCAGTCGTGCCTGCGCAAATTTGGCAGGTTGCCGGAAACGAAAATTGGTCTGCGAGGTGCGGGGCTATCGGCGCGATCGCGGTCCCTGGCTCTACAACCTCGGGTAGCCACTGGGCCACGGTTGAACGCAGCAGCCAATCGGGATAGGCCCGCTGGCGCACGTCATAGCCTAGCTTCAGAGCATTGTGATAGTCCGTCACCGGCGGCTGACGGTGTAGCAGGTGAGCTAGGAAGTCGGCTTGATGAACAATGTTTACCCCACGGGCCGTCTTAACCTCAGGTCGCTGTTGCTGGTTGAGCCAGACTGCTTTGACCAGCGTAGAGGTTGCGCTTAACACCGCAGCGCAGCCAGGGGGGGCGAGATTTTTAACGGCGCTTAGTGCGGGTCGTGCGATCGCTGTGTTGTACCTCAAGACCTCTGTCAGGGGTTGCCCATGCCCATCACACAACAGCATGGTTGCCGAGGTGCCATTGATGGCGATGCGTTCGATAGCACCTCGGGTTTCGGGCCTTAATGCCCCCAATAGCGTCCAGAGTGTCTCTGCCCAAGATGTGGCAGACCAAGATGTGACAGGCCAAGATTTTACAGGGGCGCCTTCGTCGCTCGTCTGCAACAGTGATCCGTCCACTTGATTCTGGATAGTTTGAGCACCGTTAAATCGAACGGAGACTTCCTCAATCAGATCACCGGAGAGACTCACCGCGATCGCTCGCGCCCCAGAAGTGCCAAAATCAATTCCCAGAGACAGCATTATCGTCAGCTTTTGAAAAGAACCCGGTCAAAAAACATGAAAAAAGGCTTCTGTACAGAAGCCTTTTCCTATCTTAAAAATGGTTGAGCCCGTCAGTGATGCAGAACTCTAAATAACTAGCAGACTCTAATAACCAGCAGACTTTAGTAGCTTTCTTGAGCAATTATTCTGCTGAGGAAGTCAAAGGGTGAATCGATGAAGGATGTGTCTGTGACACCTGCATCAATTGCCATGTCCTTGACCATTTGCTTCATAATTTGAATAGCCTGCACTGTGGGGGCAAGCGGCACGCCCAAAGCGTTGTAAGTCTCTTGCAAACCGTGCACGACGCGCTCTAGAAAAACGTCATTATTGCCAGCAACCATGGCATAGCTGCAATAGCGCAGGTAATAGTCGAGATCGCGCAAGCAAGCGGCATAGCGGCGCGTTGTGTAAGAGTTACCGCCGGGGCGAATCAATTCAGGAATCTCTTCGAAGAGCTGCTTGCCAGACTCACGGGAAATTTCAGCTGCATTCGCGCTAATCATCGCAGCAACTTTCACACGGTTAGCGCCTGTGCTGAAGTAAGACTGCAAGGAATCTATGGCACTACGATCTAGGTAACGACCAGCGGTGTCGTAGTTGCTAATTAAACTTGTGACCGTATCTCGCATGAAATTCTCCCAACGCTATTGGTGACCAAAACTAGGTGACCAGAATACTTATATATAAGAAGTGGCGACCAAAAATAAGCGCCCTATTTGAGGATGATTACTCAACCAATGACCTTACTGTAACGGCTTTTTCTAGCGGCTTCTCATAAAACAAAAACAGCACTGAACAGGTGGATAATTGTCCCAAGAGCGCTGCTGGCAGAACCCCTCTTGCGCCTCGTAAAATGCCTCAAAAGCAATAAAATAAAGCGGTACAGCCCATTAAGTTCACCAACACTAAGTCTACCACGGGAGATAATTCACCTCACCGTAGGCACTTAGTCGGCAAGAGTTATCGAAGGAAAAGTTTACATTTAAAGCTAGTTCGATACATTTCGTAATATTTAAGCATCGGCAAAGATTAAAACAGGGTGATGCGATGACGCCCTGTTTCACTTTCTCTGTGAGAATACAGCCTTGACTAGCAACATAGATGTCAATAGAGAGTGAGCTCCTTGGCCTTTCTGCCTGCTGCTGCTATGGGCCGTAATCTGGGTGTTACATCGTATGAAACAGGCAAAGCTGGTTCGGTAGCGGTCACACAGTTTATCTCTCATGAAGGAGATTCAATAAAACTTGTTGGGCATTTTGTATAGCCCTATACAAAATCTATCAATCGCTCTTCATAGGATCTTTGCTTGTAGGGTCAATAGCGTTCCAGCAGCGCTCTAAATTATTTTTTTGGCAGCATCCACATCATGCCGTCCAATCACCTGGGCCTACAGGTTGGCCTAATGTATGGAGCGATTCATCCGCCTACAGCAGTATTGCATCGCCACTATAGACACTCCATCGACTAGACACCCCATCGACTGAAACACTTAGGAAAGAGACTATGACTGGAAACGAGTTGCGCGCGCAAGCAATTTACGAGATTACCAACAAACAGCCTGTCGAGGTGAAAGAGCCTGAGAAGCTTGAAGATCTCTGGGCCTCGCATGTTTTTAGTTTGAACAAAATGCAGGCGAGCCTGCCAAAAAGCGTTTTCAAGTCGCTCAAGAAAACTATTAAAACGGGCGAAAAGATCGATCCGGACGTAGCAGACGCAGTCGCAGGCGCCATGCGCGACTGGGCAATGTCAATGGGTGCAAAGTTTTATGCCCACGTGTTTTATCCACTGACGGGCGGCACAGCTGAAAAACACGATGGCTTTATTGCTCCCCAGAGCGATGGCGGCGTCATTTCAGAGTTTTCGGGCAAGCTACTGATTCAAGGCGAGCCAGACGGATCCTCCTTCCCTAACGGCGGTATTCGAGACACGTTTGAAGCACGCGGCTATACCGGTTGGGATGTCACCAGCCCTGCCTACATCTTAGAAAGTGAGCTGGGCGCAACACTCTGCATTCCGACCGTTTTTGTCTCCTGGACAGGTGAGGCGCTAGATAAAAAAACGCCCCTGCTACGCTCTATTGCCGTGGTCGATAAAGCGTCTAAGCGGATGCTAAAGCTGCTGGGTAGTGAGGAGGTTTCCTCCGTGAGCTCTAGCTGTGGTGCTGAGCAAGAGTATTTCTTGGTCGATGCTCACTTCTCCAATGCCCGGCCTGATTTGTTGATGGCAGGTCGCACCCTCTTCGGTAAGGCGCCTGCAAAAGGGCAGCAGTTTGACGACCATTACTTTGGTGCTATTCCACCGCGTGTGCAGGCTTACATGCACGAAGTGGAAGAAACCTTGTACAAGCTAGGTATTCCAGCCAAGACTAGCCACAACGAAGTGGCCCCTGGTCAGTTTGAAATTGCCCCTGTGTATGAATCTGCCAACGTGGCGAGTGACCACCAGCAGCAGATGATGACCACACTGCGCGACACTGCCAAAAAGCATGGCTTTATTTGTTTGCTGCACGAAAAGCCTTTTGCCGGCATTAACGGTTCAGGTAAGCACGTTAACTGGTCCATTGGTAACTCAACCCAGGGCAACCTGCTTGATCCGGGTGACACCCCTGAAGAGAACTTGCAGTTCTTGGCCTTTTGCGGCGCGGTGATTCGCGGCGTTCATTTGTATGGCCCGCTGATGCGTGCAGTGATCGCAACAGCCAGTAATGACCATCGCTTGGGTGCCAATGAGGCACCTCCTGCGATTATGTCTGTTTACCTGGGTAGCCAGCTAGAAGATATTTTCAACCAAATTAAGGACGGGAACCTCAAGGGGTCTAGCCACAAAGGGGTTATGCACTTGGGTGTTGACGTGTTGCCGCCATTGTCGAAGGACGCGGGTGATCGCAACCGGACATCTCCCTTTGCTTTCACCGGCAACCGCTTCGAGTTTCGAGCAGTGGGCTCTAGCCAGTCTGTCTCTGGCCCATTGATTACGCTCAACACGATGATGGCCGACTCTCTTAACTGGATGAGCGACCAAATAGAAGCCAAAGGCGGCGACGATATCGGCACGACTGTTCAATCAGTACTCAAGGACATCATGGAAAAGCATGGTGCGGCGGTATTTGGCGGCAACGGCTATTCTGACGAGTGGCACAAAGAAGCGGTCGAGCAGCGTGGGCTAAAGAATATTCCAACCACGGCTGATGCGCTGCCATTCCTGGAAGATGACAGTATCAAAACGCTGTTTGAAAGCACAGGTGTGCTGTCGCCTACTGAGCTTCACAGCCGGTATGAAGTCTACGCCGAGCAGTATATTCTCTCGATTGAAGTAGAAGCTAAGCTCGTTGTGGATATGGCTAAAACATCGATTTACCCAGCGGTAATGCGTCACTTGAGTGAAAGTGCAGGCGCGATCGCTAACCTTAGCGACATCGGTCTGGATGTAGACAAAGCACAGGTTGAAAAGGTCGCTGGCCTCGCCAAGGCTCTGTTCGATGGGGCTAACGAGTTGGAAGGTGCGATCGCTAAGCATGACTTTGGCTCTTCCGAAGAGCATATGCAATACTGCGCAGGCACTATTCGCGGCATGATGGACAAAATTCGCGAAGCTGCTGACACCCTCGAAGGTGAAGTGGCAGACGACCTGTGGCCTCTGCCAACTTATGAAGAGATGCTCTTCATTAAGTAGCCCTCAGCTAGCTGTTGGTAGCGACTGGCTAATCTTTAGCAACCGGCTGAGTAGGACACTCACCCCTTCCTCTCTGGTTAGTAGCTAGTTCCAAATAAAAAAGGACAGCCTAAGGAGTAGGCTGTCCTTTTTACGTTAAGGGTCATTTCTATCTCGATAACCGACCGAATCTTTAGTATTAATTTGTCCTCACATTTTTTGTAACATCCCTTTACAATAAGAGTGACTTGATACAACACGCGCCCAGCTCTTCTCTCGACCTATGCCAGATACACTCACGCCTGACTTAACTAAGCTTGCTTACCAAACCTTTCAGCAAGGTAAGCAATACTTTGGCTTTGCGCATAAAACGCTCAGTACTCAATTTCTCAACACGATTTCTAATAAAAAGCGGAACGAGCCCAACCCACTGAATCCTGAGATGATTCAGTCTATTCAAAGCAGTATTGAGAAGCTTCTTGACGTTGACTGGGCCGATGCAGAAGCAGGTGTGTACCCCAAAGAAGCCCTCTTTGATAATCGTTGGGATGACTTTTTTCGGTATTACCCTGAGCTATGGGTAGACCTGCCTAAAATTTGGGACCGTGCGACCAACAAGCGCCATCAAGACTTTAGTGAAGGCATTAACACCGAGGGCTATCCTGCCTACTATGTTCAAAACTTTCACCACCAAACCGATGGCTACTTTAGTGATGCCTCGGCCAACATGTACGACCTCCAGGTAGAGGTTCTTTTTAACGGTACCGCCGCGCCCATGCGTCGCCGAATTTTGGCACCGCTAAAGCAGCACCTCAGCCAAATGCCCGTTGCTGTCGGCACCACGCCTCAACCCCTCAAGATTTTGGATATTGCCTGTGGCACGGGAAACAGCCTGCGGCTGATTAACCAGGCAATGCCAGAAGCGGCTCTGTACGGCGTCGATTTATCGCCTGCTTATATCCGTAAAGGGAATGAGAACCTGGCGAGTAACAAAGGCGTTATTCCGGCTCAGCTGATTCAGGCCAATGGTGAAGACCTTCCCTTTGTCGATGAGTTTTTTGAAGCGACTACTAGCACGTTCCTCTTCCATGAATTGCCTGCTGAAGCGCGTCAAAACGTTATTGACGAAGCCTTCCGCGTGACTAAGCCTGGTGGTGTGTTTGTTATCTGTGATTCTGTGCAAGTGCTCGATACGCCTGAGTTTGCGCCCATGATGGAAAACTTCCCGGCGATGTTTCACGAGCCTTACTACCGTCACTACATCAACGATGACTTAGTGGCTCGCCTAGAATCAGCAGGCTTTACGAACGTAGAGACCTCGAACCACTTTATGAGTAAGTACTGGGTGGCTAAAAAGCCAGCGGCTTAAGTGGCGAGCCTAATATGCTCAAATATTAATCTGCTCAAATAACTGGCGGACTTTATCTAAGTCTTTGTCTCCTGGTGACCTCTCTACTCCACTAGAGAGGTCTATGCCGTTGGGGGAGAGCTGTGAGAGTGCGGTTTGAATATTGTAGGGGGTGAGGCCGCCGGCTAAAAACCAAGGACGGTTTGGTGAAAAGGCTTTGAGCGTTGGCCAGTCTAATGTTTTGCCAGTGCCCCCTAGCTGGTCAGGATGGTAGGCATCGAGTAAAAGCATGTCTACGTAGGGCTCGTAGCTGCGTGCTGTTTCAAGGTCTTCAGCGGCGCGTACTCTAACAGCTTTGACGAGTTTTACTTTAGGTCGCTCAGCATGCTTGAGAGCGTCACGCAGAAGCTGGCAGGTGGCTGGGGTTTCGTCGCCGTGGAGCTGAAGGACGGTGAGGCCAGCGGTTTGGGTCGTGAGAATGATGTCGGCAAGTGGGGCGTTGGCGAAGACGCCGAAGTGCTCGACTTTTGGGGCGATCGCATGGACGGCGGTGATGATGGGTGCGATCGCTTCAGCTGCAATATAACGCGGCGATTTTTGCACGCAAATGTAGCCCAGGGCCGTTGCGCCAAGCTCGGCGATCGCACGTCCTTGCTCCACGCTTTTAATCCCACAAATTTTGACCTGCACCATTCCTAAAAGCAGACTGACGCTGCCGATAATTTATGCCCTTCAGCATAGCCGGTTATCCGAAACCGCTGCGCGCCTTGTGGATTCGGTCAGATCGGTACAATAGAGTTAACTTTAATTTGAATCGCAGGCCACAATTGGCACCGAAGGATATCGCTTATGCAAACTGGTTGGCGAGTGGGTTCCCTCTTTAACATCCCGCTATTTATAGACAATTCATGGTTTTTCGTGGTGGTGCTCATCACCTTTTTGCAGGGCAGCGACCCCCGGTGGGCCTCGCTGGTCGGCCCAGTGGGGGCCTATGCTGCGGGCTTTTTGCTAGCGCTGCTTTTATTTGCTTCGGTGCTGGCTCATGAGTTAGGCCATAGCTTGGTGGCGCGGGCGCAGGGCATTACGGTGAATTCTATTAAGCTGTTCTTGTTTGGTGGGATTGCCTCAATTGAGCGCGAATCCAATACGCCGGGTGAGGCTTTTCAGGTGGCGATCGCAGGTCCTGCCGTCAGCTTTTTCCTCTTTATTGCCCTAACGGCGCTCAATAACGTTTCTAACTTGCCACCGATTGCCTCCGGCGTCATTGGCAGCGTTGCGACCACCAATCTTGTCCTGGCGCTGTTCAACCTCATTCCTGGCTTGCCCTTGGATGGCGGACAAATCTTCAAAGCAGCGGTTTGGAAAGCGACCAACAGCCGCACTCAGGGTGTTCGCTGGGCGTCCAGATCCGGCCAGGTTTTAGGGTGGGGTGCCATTACCCTCAGCGCCCTAGCCTTTTTTACAACCGGTAGCTTGGACTTGCTGTGGCCTGGTCTGATTGGCTTGTTCATTTTGCGCAACGCTAGCGGCTACAACCGCATGAACGACCTGCAAGAAGGGCTTGCCAAGCTGAAAGTCTCCGATGCGGTAACCCGCAGCTTTCGGGTGTTGGATGCCAATATGTCTCTACGACAGTTTGCGGATGAATGCCTGTTGCAAGACAAAGAGAACATGCCGGTGTACTTTGCCTCTTCGGACGGTCGCTATCGCGGCAGGGTATCGCTAGACGGGCTGCGTCAGGTAGAGCGCAGCGAGTGGGACTATCGCACGCTGCACGATATTGCGCGCCCCTTGCTAGAGATTCCTCATGTCAGCGAAGCGATGCCGCTGACCGAGGCCATCACCCTGATGGAAACTAAAAATATCAATCAGTTGACGGTGCTGACTCCCGCCGATGCGGTGGCTGGAACGCTAGACCGGGGAGAAATTGTGCGGGCACTGGCTAAGCAGCTCAATTTTCCAATTGCTGAGAGTGTGATTCAGAAAATTAAGCAGGAGAAGGCGTATCCTGCCGGATTGCAGTTGGGTGCGATCGCTCAATCGATTGAGCAGTCAAAAGAACCCGCTACCGAGGCCGTCACGAACAGCGCTACTGAGAAAGCGCTAGGGGAAAGCATAAAATAGAAAAGCAACGCGCCTTCAAAGTAAAGCTGAGGTACTGCGATGACGACCACTACTCAAAAGCTCACCTTTGAGGACTATCTTGACTACGAAGACGGGACCGATACTCGCTATGAGCTGGTAAGAGGAGAGCTTATTCCTATGAGCTTAGGTACCGGCATACATGCACTAATTATCGACTTTTTGGTTGAGCAACTCAAGGAAGCGCTTTCTCCTTCAGAAGATACTTCAGACGTTCCGCTTAAAGTGATGGCCGGTTCGGTAGGGGTGCGATCGCCTAGAGGTGGGCGTTGGCATACATCACGCATTCCTGACATCACAATTTTGCCACTCACTCAAATGAGAACCATGGTGAATAGAGAAGCGGTGATCGATCTTGATGAGCCTGCACCAATGCTTGTGATGGAAGTGGTGAGTCCCTCTACTCAAAAAGAAGATTACAAAGCGAAGTGGACAGAATATGCCGTTCGCGATATTCCTGAATACTGGATCGTGGATCCGCTGAATCGTGTAGTCACCGTCTGTCTACTCGAAGATGGGATGTATACTTCTCACGGATTTCGTCATCAAGATAAGGTTCAATCGCAGCGGCTGCCTAAGCTCGATTTGACTGCCGAGAAAATTCTATCGGGTGGGTTGTCATAGCCGCTGCGATTTCCGCAGGTGTTAGTGGCTGCGTTTGAAACGTAGTGGAAAACTGCACTTCAGCGGCCTGAGTTAAGGCCGCTATTATTTTATGTTGGTTTTCTATAGCGCGCAGTTCTGCTGGAATATTCGGTAGCGCCACCTGTTCGCCAAAAACGGTATTAAATAGTGTTGAATCGGGCCTTAGCCTAACAGAACCGTGCTGCAAGATGCAGCCGTTACGATACACCTGAGCGCTGCCAATAAGCTTGTAGCCATCCTCCATCACCAGATCAGCTGCGGTCGCGGTGCCAAAGCAGTTGGGATTGTGTTGGTAGCTGCGTTTTGCCTCGCCAAAAGAAAGGGCGACGCCTAAGCTCTGCCAGCCCTGAATCAAAAACTGGCAGAGCTGCCGGTACACCTCTCGGCGCGACCCTTTGAGCCCTGACGTGACTAACGCATAGGTCAGATCGCCCTGATGCAGCACCGCGCGTCCTCCTGTGGGCCTGCGAACCAGCTCTACCGGCTGAGCGTTCCATCTCAGGCTTTTCCAAGCGTTGGGAAACTGGTGCTGATGATAGCCCAGAGAAAGGGTGGGCGATCGCCAGGTATAAAACCGCAGACTCGGTGGCTGCAATCCCTTTGCGTGCTGGTCAAGCAGCCAGCTATCTATCGCCATTTGCGCTATCACCATTTGCTCAATGCCGTTCCCTTCCTCTGTCCCTTTTTGAAGCGGAATCAGTCGCCAGGGCTTACTCATACGTTGATGGCTCGGCTCGTGGAAACAACCGGCCCAATGATGGCGAAGAACGGTAATTGATTCATCTTCTTTGGAGGACTAAGCCGCAGGATACTCTTTCAAGAGCACTTCGTCATTCTCATCGGCGATAGACGCCACAATCGTCATCAGCCTAGAAATTTCGCTGGCATTGATGTCTTTAAGTGTGCGGGTAGAAAACACCACCACGTTTTGATCGAGCAAGCCAAAGCAGGCTTCAAACGTGCTGCCGCAGTTTAGCTCGAGGAGTCGGCGCATCATGTCTGCTTCGTTTTGCACTGGCAGCTTATGCACCGGTGACCATGTGGTGAGCGTGTCGTCATCGGTTTCGCCCGAGAGCTGCACGTACACCTCTACCGTGCCGTATTGAAACTTCCACACGTAGCCATCTTCAGAGTGGTTCACCATCGCCGAACCCTCTTGCTCCAGGCTAGAGATCACCGTTTCAATCATGTCTACATAGCTGGTTTCAAAGGCGTTCTCATCGGTATCCGGTGACTCAGCCGTTAGGCTTTCTACGGCGGTAACAGGGTTAGTCATAGCAGGAATTCAATAGCAATAAGTGTCAGCTCCCCAACTCTATCGCTGGTGCTGGCAAAAGGAAAGCGCCCTCGTCACTTTAGGCCGGTTGAGTTGGGCCGGTTGAAAGGAAAGCTGAAGAAAAAGATTGCGCTTCTCCCTTGCCTGCTTCGTGCTGATTTCAGTCAGTGGCTGATTTTTAGTCGGTGTTAGTAATTCGCAAATCCCGGCTGGTGGCGAATTAGGCTCAAGAACTCCTCACGGATTTTGGCCTCTTCATCAAATACGCCCACCATCGCGCTAGTGACGGTCCAAGACCCTGGTTTTTGTACGCCGCGCATGGCCATACACATGTGGCTCGCTTCCATCACTACGGCGACCCCTTTAGGATCCAGCACTTCTTGAACGGCTTCTGCAACCTGACGGGTCAATCGCTCTTGCACCTGAAGTCGGCGGGAGTACATTTCGACAATGCGGGCGAGCTTGCTCAGGCCCACGACGCGCTCATTGGGAATGTAGGCCACATGCGCGCGACCCATAAACGGCAGCATGTGGTGCTCGCACAGGCTAAAAAAGTTAATGTCGCGTACCAGCACCATTTCGTTATGGCCTTCGTCAAAAATAGCGTCGTTAACGATGGTATCTAGCGACTGGCAATAGCCTTGCGTTAAAAAGCGCATTGCCTTGGCTACCCGTAAAGGCGTTTTTAACAAGCCCTCGCGCTCAGGATCTTCGCCTAGGGACACCAGCATGGTGCGAACTGCGTCCATCATGGGGCCGTTGTCGGGCTCTGTGTCGCAGGCGTCTGGCTGATGCGGGGTTTCTTTGCCATCATGCTTGGTTTGACGATCGGGGCGACTGCGGGGAACTTTGCCATTGATTACTCGCTCGCTTAAGCTTTGGCCACCCTCAGCTGCTGGCATACCGTCAGAAATAGTCATAAAAAAGTGTTTCCAAAAAATCAAAAAATCAGTGCTGTCAACCAGGGTTCCCGCCGTTTCTTATCCTTATAAAAGGCTGAAAAGGGCTATAGCGCGCCTTGAGCCGGGGTGATAGTCAGCTGCGAAATCACCGCTTCTGGCGGTAATAATGCGGTGTGCAGGATTGTTTGGGCGATGGTTTCGGGCTTCAGCATGGCCGACCTGTCAAAATCAGCCTGTACTGTATCAGTATCCCAAATGGGGGTGTTGACGGCCCCTGGCGAAAGGGTGACAACGCGAATGCCATACTCTGCTTCTTCAGTGGCGATCGCCTCTGAAAGCGCCACCAAAGCCGCCTTACTCACCCCATACGCCCCCCAATTGGGAAAAGATTGCCGCGCGGCAATCGAAGCAATATTGATAATTAGCCCATTTCCCTGCTCACGCATCGTGGGTAATACGGCCTGAGTCACCTGAAAGACGCTCGTGACATTGAGATCCATCACACGTTGCCAGTCAGCGATTGGCATATCGCCTAATTTTCCGGTGTAGCCCATGCCCGCGCTGTTAATGAGGACATCAACCGACCCTATGGCTGCCACCACCTTTTTTATATTCGCCTTAACTTGCGTCAAATCAGCTAATTCTAGGGCGAAGGCATGAGCCTCTATGCCCAGCTGGCGCAAGTGGGTGGCTAGCTCCCTGAGCTTGTTTTGCGATCGCGCCACCAACGCAACATCAAAGCCTGCTTGTGCAAAGGCTTCCGCACTGGCTTTGCCGATGCCAGAGCTGGCGCCCGTAATGAGTACGCGGCGAGCTGTCGTCACCCCCTAAATACCCCAATTTTGCGGAACTTGTCATAGCGCTGAGTGCGCCGCTGCTCGGGGCTCAGCTCTAGCAGCGTGGTTAGGTTTTGGGCCAGTGCCTGTTGCAGTGTGTTTGCAGCTTCAATGGGGGCTGCGTGGGCACCGCCAATGGGCTCGGGTAGGAGCTGGTCTAAAATGCCAAGATCTTTGAGGTCCCAAGCGGTGACTTTTAAAGCTTCAGCGGCTTGAGGCGATCGCGCCGCATCCTTCCACAAAATAGACGCGCAGGCTTCCGGGCTTGCCACGTAGTACACCGAATGCTCAAACATCAGCAGCCGATCGCCGACGCCAATGCCCAGTGCGCCGCCCGATCCGCCTTCGCCAATCACGGTGCAGATGATAGGGACATCGAGGCTAAACATTTCGCGCAGATTGTATGCGATCGCCTCGCCCTGGCCCATTTCTTCAGCTTCAAATCCAGGCCAGGCCCCCGGCGTATCAATAAAGGTCATAATCGGCATACCAAACCGATTGGCGTGCTCCATCAGCCGCATGGCCTTGCGATAGCCGCCCGGCACAGGCATGCCAAAGTTACGGGCCACATTGTCTTTAGTGTCGCGCCCTTTTTGATGGCCCAGCATCATCACCGGGCGACCTTCAAACCGGGCAATGCCGCCGACTAGGGCCAAATCATCTTTGCCGGATCTGCGATCGCCGTGCAGCTCAACCCATTCGTCGCTAACCGCCTGAATATAGTCCAACGTGCTGGGCCGACGGGGATGACGCGCCACCTGAATCCGCTGGGATGGCGATAGGCTAGTAAAAATCTCCTGCCGGAGCTGCTGCGCCCGCGATTCTAGCTGATAAATTTGGTCCGAAACGTCTACGTCGTTATCTTCTGCCAGCTCTCGAATCTGCGTGATTCGCGCTTCTAGCTCTGCAAGCGGCTTCTCAAAGTCCAGCAGAATGGGCCTACGTTCAGTGGTTGCCATGGGAAACCCTTGACTCTGGCCAAGGGATAACATTTAGATACGTATCCGGACCCGTCGGCATCCGGACATTTATCTAGTTTAAGTCAGTAGTGGCTAAGTTAATAGTGGCCTGAACCCATGGCGACGGGAAGCTTCCCCAATCAAATCCATCTTTTCGAGGGTGATTTGATTGCGCCCCCAAGAAAAATTGGTGTGTAGCTTTTCGAACTCCAGCAGCATCGATTCGGCAAAGCAGGCAAACAGCTGACGCCCCGGCACATCCATATTCACGATGTTCATAATGTGCCAGTCAATATCGAGGGAGTGCTCTACAATGCCGCCTTTGAGCACGTGAATGCCAGGATGCTTAAAGGTCACATCAATATTTTTGGGATAGCCGCCATCTACCATTAGGCAAGGCTGCTTCAGCGTGCTGGGGTCTACATCTAGGCCCTTTGGCAAGCTGGCAACCCACACCACTACGTCTGCTTTGGGCAGGGCTTCGTCCATGTCCATCACCTGACCAAACGCCAGCTCTTCTTGCAGGTTGTTTAGGCGCTCTTTATTACGGGCCACCAGCAGCAGGTCTTTGACCCCAGTGCGAGCGGTGAGCCAGCGACAAACAGCGCTGCCAATGTCGCCGGTTGCGCCGCAAACGGCAACCGTTGCCTGCGCAAGGTCAATCCCGAGCTTAGGGGCAGCTTCTTCTACCTGCTTGCAAATGACGTAGGCGGTGTGGGTGTTGCCAGTGGTGAATTTTTTAAAGTCCAAATCGAGATTGCGAACTCGCTTGATTTGGTTGAGGTTAAAGTTCTCAAAAATGATGGAAGAAAAGCCGCCCAGTGCGGTGATGTTGATGCCGTTTTTTTGAGCATGGGCCATCGCATTCAAAATTTTGCGGGTGGCGGCTTTAATCCGACGGTTTGCCAGCATTTCAGGCAAAAAGCAAGACTCAACGTATTTCCCTTCAATCGTTTGGCCAGTCGCACTGGTTACCTTAATGTGATCGACAATCTGTGGCGGCGCGCTACACCAAAAATCCAAGCCCTGGTCGGCATATTCGGGATAGCCCAAATCTTGAGCGACAGATTTTGCATGTTCTAAGCTTGTGAGGTGACCAATTAAACCAAACATTCGGGGTTACTAACGCCTTACGCGTTGAAGGGAACTGGATAGGATTTTAGACAGATACTGTATATGCCTCTTAACCTTTGCTCAGCGGCCCTGCTTTTTAAGCGAGCAACTGCAAAGGTTAAGAGGCACTTTGTCGGACGTAAACGCCAGGGAGTGACCTGCCAAATGGCGGATGTGCCAAATAAAGCGTAAAAGGGTTTTCTTCATGACTGAAGAAAACCCTTTAGGTAAGTGTTACGCGGCGGCGAGCCCTTGGGCTGAGAGCTTCATCACTTCGCGACTGGTGAAGCCAATGTTCGCAAGCGCTTCGCCGTAGGTAATCATGAAGTCTTCTACAAGGGCGTCTTTTTCCATACCCAGGACGGCAGCGTCTTTTTCGACTTCGTTGAGCATTTTCCACACGAGCGGCAAGTTAGCGCGGTTGGCTTCTTCTAGCTCTGCTTTAGCGGTTTCAAAGTTGGCCTTGAGCCACTCTTCGCCAAAGTTAAGGTGCGTGTACTCGTCTTTAACGACGCCTTCGGTGATTTTGCGAGCAAAGTCGTCGGCAACAGGAATGTAGATGTTATAAGCTGCGATCGCAAATGTCTCAATAATCAGCGATTGAATCAGCAGACACGTCACGATATTGCCGTCTTTAAGCGCTACTTGGAAATTGTTGTGTAGCTCAGAAAAGAATTCTTTGGCGAACGGCATGTCGGGCGTTACGGTCAGGTTTTTGGCACAGGCTTGGAATCCCTTCATGTGGCGATTTTCCATCCGAGCCAGCTTAATCAGCTCGTCCTTATGATCGATGAGGTGCTCAGCGAGGCTCTTGTAGTTGTCGTTTGCCTCCAGCTCTCCTTCGATGACAATCGCATTAATCCGACTGTAAGCATCTTTGTAGGTTTCACTCTGGAAGTCCATCACTGTAGTGGATTCAAGGGTGCTGGCTTCAAGGGTTGGCATGACTGTTTTATCCTGGGTTACGGTAAACTAGCGAGCTTTGCTAAAAAGCCTCTCCGATACATCGCTATAGTAGATGTCCTACTCAATTAGGACCTGTCTTTAACTAAAGCAAAGACCTAAATTAAAGTGAGGACCTAGCAATTAAAGTGAGGACCTAGCAATTAGGAAAAGATTCTTAACGAATTCTATGACCAGTTTATCTTTTCTTATAGCGTATCAGACTGACTTTGAGAAAAATAAGCCCAGCGCAAACCCTAGAACACGCAAATCAATGGGCCTATAACCAATCGAGAAATCTTATTGTGTGAGCTTTTTCATAGTTTTTGTGGGCAGTTGCCTATAGAGCAGGGCCTGCTTGTCGCGATCGCGCTAGATTATTGCACCCTCAAATCATCTAGATAGACAAATCATCTAAACTAGGTCCCCTAGACGTACGGGAGACGTACGGACTACTACTTCAGACCTACCAATCACTCAGACATAGAATTTGCCGGCGTGAAGTCAGCTTTTGCGACGGTTTCGCTCGTAACTTCAATGGTGGTTTTGTCATAGTCGCTATCACTAGGCGTCCCGTTTCTTTGACTGTTCGCCGGCTCAATCAGCTCATCGGGCATCATTTGCAGGCGAATTCGCCGAGAGTTTGCGCTGTTGGCTTCCCCAAGCTCTACTTCTATCAGTTCGCTACACAGCGGACCCAGCGCGCCTAGCAGCGCGCGCAAGTTGGGCGTACTTTCACCGCTATCTACATACACGCGTTCAGACAGCTTGTTGATTCGTTTCCAAGCGGTGTATAGCTTGACGGTTGCTTGCTCCAGCTGAGTGGCCTGATTCACCAAATCAGCCGCTGAATTAAGACAGCCCACCCGCAGGGCTTCATCTAAGGCCAGTTCCAAATCAATCTGTTCAGGATCCAAGGAGCGCACTTGAGAGGCGGCGGCAATGTAGCGAGAAAGATACTTGGCTTCAGCCGTGACCTGTTTGAGCGTTTCTACATCAGGATTTTCATCCACCTCATTCTTAAGCGTTTTTTGATGAGAGGACGGCAGCTTTTCCATCTCCTTCACCATGGGCGTAATGTAGCGAGATGGAATGGTGTTATCGGCAGCTTTTTCCCGTACGGACTCAGGAATCAGATCCGAATTCATCGCGGTCCAATCGTCAGCCAGGTTCTTGACTTCCTTGCGGGTAATCTGATCGCCCCGGCGAGCGGCTTCGCTGACAATTTGCTGCACCTCTGGAGACGCTTTAGAGGTCTCCATGAAAGCGCGCTTGCTAAACCGATTGACGTCTTTGGTTTCTAGCAGGCCATCTTCCAGCATCTGATCGGCACTGTTGGCCAAATCAATGAGGACGTAGGCTTGGCTTTTGCTCACGCCTCTATCTTTTAGCCAGTTGAGAAAGCCTGCGCCGCCAGTTGAATTGTTGTCGTCACTGTCGGCTTCGCCCCCACGCTTTTCTCTATCACGTACGACCCGCAAGATGCGCCCGCGCCAAATGTCTGTTTGTAAATCAAATCTGTCGCAGACTTGCCAAGCCAGTTCCACCTGCTGGTGAAACTCAAAATCCGACAAATCGCTTTCAAGATCGGGGAGCGAAACCTCTAGCTCGACCGATTGGTCTGGTCCAGAAATGTCGGCAGTAAACTGCTTAGCTGTCATCTAAAACCTAGTGCAAAGGAGTCGAATTATTATGACATAGCCCCATCCAAGCACCTGATCAAAGCCGGCCTAACAGCCCAAGTACCTGCGAAATCAGCCATATCGACAGCGAGGCCATGCCAATGACGAGCGCCAGCAGCCCTGCAATCACCACAATGGCAAACACTTTGTCTGCGGTTCGGCTCGGTGCTGGATTGGCGACGTGCTTCTCTAACAGGCGGACGTTTTGACTGTTGGCTTTCCACGTGACATCAAAAAGATCGCCAAGTACGGGGACCAGTCCGGTGAGTGTATCGAGCACAATGTTGAAGCCCATGCGGCCTAATGTTTGTGCGGGCAGTCCCATCCTGGCGGCTTCAAAGACGATGTACACGCTCATTAGCCCGGTGAGGACATCGCCGCCGCCGGGTAAAACGCCCAAAATCGGGTCTAGGCCAAAGCGGATCTTGGTGCCAGGAATTGCGATCGCATTATCGAGCAAGTAGCTCATTTGCCGCAGCCGCTGAAGCGATGACTGGGCCGAAGTCGTCGGTGCTGAACCCGAGAGATCTGTCTCAGGGCGACGATCGCGATGATGAGTAGAACGAGGCATAAAGAGGACGCTAACGTAGGTGACGCTGGCAGGCGATGCTGCTGAGCTAACGCCAGCTACAAAGATCTTAAACGATGGCCGACCAAGGTTTTGCTAGGCTATGTCCATCCTTAGAGTGAACTATTTCATTACTAACTTCATGGCAGATCCTACGACACAAACTTGTCCGATATGCAGTGTGCAAATCACGTCGGCACCCTCTGGCGATAAAGTCATTTTTTCTTCTGGGCCGCCGGGAACCCGTGCCAAGCTTTGGGCAAGAGTATGCCAGTTCAACAAAAAGTCCGGGTGTATTAACGCGCAAGGGAAAAATGAAAACATTACCGATGACGACTATTACAAGGACGCCCCTACCAGTGACGTGTAATCTTTGGTAGGCCATAATACAAAGCGTCAATACTGTAAAGGCGTACAGTCTTAAAAATTAGACGCCTTTATTCCCACGGTTGCCTGAGCATTCTCGGCTTGCGCTGATTTTTTCACTCTTCCTCACACTTTCTATGAAACTAACCAAATTTCTATCTTTGTTTGTGCCTGCGTTTGTGTTATCCACAGGCTTTTCACTCAGTGTTAGCGAGAGTGCGACAGCTCAGCTATACAACCCTTCTACTCTCGGTAGTGAGGAAGTCAGCGATAGTCTTTCTACGGCAGATATTCCGACGGGCTTTGGCGGCTTCGCTAAAGACTATGTGGTCAACTTAGAATCCGGCGATCAAATTACCATTGATGCTATCTCTGATGAGTTCGATACGCTGGTGACGCTCATGGATGCCAATGGCATTACCGTTAGCGAAAATGACGACGGTCCAGATGGCAGCACCAATTCTTTGCTGTTTGCCCGCATTAGCGAAGGCGGCAAATACACTATCCGCGTACGCTCCTACGCCGGTGAAGGTGCAGGACCTTTCAAGGTTAAGCTCGCTCGCCTACGTCCCATCGAATAGACCTATCGGATAGGGATGGCGCTTTTTGCAAAGTAGTTTGTACAGTGGGCGGGTGATGCCTGTGGTCTCACGCTTTAGAGATAGATGCTTTCACTCGCTTTAAAAACTTCTTGCGAGCGTCCCCCTATTTTGTTACTTTGGTTAGGCGCAAAACGCGCAAGCCGGGATAGCTCAGCTGGTAGAGCAGTGGATTGAAAATCCTCGTGTCGGCGGTTCAAGTCCGCCTCCTGGCATTTGAAATAGCCAAAACGATAACAAGTGTGACCCTGAACCAAATTGGTTTAGGGCTTTGTTTTGTGGATTAGAATGACAGTCCGTTGTGGGGCTATCTTGCTACGATGATGGAACCATGAGTGACATCGTTTTTGAGTGGGATGATCAGAAGGCTCTTCAAAACCAGCAGAAGCACGGCATATCATTCGCAGAAGCACAGACTGTTTTTGAAGATGTAAATGCCCGGTTATCTTACGATCCTGATCATTCACGGGATGAAGATAGATACGTTTTACTAGGTGTGAGTGCTGTTTTGAGAGTGCTGATCGTTTGCCACGTATATCGGCAAAATGATGAGCTAATTCGCATTATCTCTGCGCGCAAGGCTACCAAACAAGAGCAACAACAGTACAGGAGGTTTTCGTCATGAGAGAAGAATATGACTTTTCGCAATCTGTGCCCAACCCTTACGCTCAGAAGGTAAAGAAGAAAGTCACTATCAGCTTGGATGAGGATATTGTTGATTACTTTCAGCACTTAGCTGATGAAACCAACATTCCGTATCAGAAGCTGGTTAATCTTTATCTGAAAGATTGTGTTCAATCTCAGCGAAAACTTACGCTAGAGTGGACCTGACTTGTATATTCTGTCTCTCTGTTCGATTTTCATGATTGCCGTATCTATTGGTGTGATAGCTCAGCTGGTAGAGCAGTGGATTGAAAATCCTCGTGTCGGCGGTTCAAGTCCACCTCCTGGCATTTGAAATAGCCAAAGCAATAACAAGTGTGACCCTGAACCAAATTGGTTTGGGGCTTTGTTTTGTGGATTAGGATAGAAGCATTACCTATTGCCTGTGCAAGATGGCTTCTCCTTTTCCAGGAATGGATCCGTATTTAGAACAATCTGCTTTTTGGTCTTCTTTTCATACCAGATTGATTGTTGCGATCGCAGATACGCTGGCACCCATGATTCGCCCGCAGTACTACGTCGAAGTGGAAACTCGCACGTACACAGATACGCCTGAAGGTGACATTTTGGTCGGGATTCCGGACGCCATTGTCCTGGGAGATGCGCAAGCGGCGGCTGAGCCTGCACAATCGATGGCGTCGGAAGGTCGCGCCGTGGCCCTGAAAAGTCTGCCCGTGCCCGTGACTTTGCCAATGCCGGTAGAGGTGAGGGAACGATATTTAGAAATTCGAGCTGTGCAAGATGACCGCGTCATCACCGTAATAGAAATCCTTTCGCCTGCGAATAAACGCCCTGGAAGAGGTCGAGAGGCTTATGAAGCAAAACGTTTGAATATTTTAGGAAGCGCTTCTCATTTGGTAGAAGTTGACTTATTGAGAGACAATCCACCGCTGCCTATCAACAGTGCTCATGGGCCTTTTGACTACTACATTTTGGTTAGCATCGCGAGCCAAAGGCCAAAGGCCCAGCTGTATCCGTTCAATCTCAGAGAGACCTTCCCGACTTTTTTGATGCCGCTGCAACAGCCTGACGAAGCAGTTTCGGTAAATATGCAATCTATTTTTGAAGGCGTCATAGAACGGGCTAGCTATGACTCACGAATTGACTACACTCAACCGATACCAGCCCCTAACCTCTCGATAGAAGATCAATCTTGGGCAGCAGATTTGATGAGGTAATTGGATAAGGATTGAAAATTCTCGTGTCGGCGGTTCAAGTCCGCCTCCTGGCATGTCTATCTATAGTTATTCGGATTCGAGCCAAGCGAAAAACTCTTCAATGAGAGCTTCCTGCTCAGCTGGCAAGATGGGCGAGAAAACGGTTATCGAATGTTGGCTTCGGGCTAGAGGGCTTGGTGGTACTCAGTTTGGGCTTTTGTTTGGTGAGCATAATTATCTTTTAGATGTGTTGTTTCGAACAGCAACTACTCAACCTAGCTATGAGGGTTGGAGGGTTCGGTATTAACGAGAGAATACGGGTTTGGGTTGTGTGCATTTGGGCTTTTTCCCAGATTTAGTCCGATGCGTTAAATTGGGCACTCATGGTCTGTTGAAAAGATAGGCCCTTTTGGGTTTGGCAGTCGCCAGTGACCTTGCCCGCAACGGTTCAGAAGAATGGAACAGGTGTAGCCTGCTTCGAGTGCTTTGGGCTTTCCGTACTTAATCTGAAGCGTGAGTATGTGCCTCGACTCAACAGTTCACCTGTTCTACAATCTAAGTGCGCTGAGTCCATAATCTTCTAGCCTCTTGAGTTGTGCCTAAATTCCTGCATATTTCCGATATTCATCTTGGCTTTGATCGCTACGAAAGCAAGACTCGCACCCTGGATTTTTTCTATGCTCTGAAAGATGTATTGGAAAAGTATGCGGTGGGAGAGGCGGTAGATTTTGTCATTATTGGCGGTGACCTGTTCGAGCATCGCAATATTAAGCCCGCGATTCTCAACCAGGCGCAGATTTGTTTGAGAGTGCTGCAAGAGGCCAATGTTCCCGTGCTGGCGATTGAGGGCAACCACGATAATGCGCCTTACGGTACCAAGTCCAGCTGGCTGCGCTACCTGTCCGACTGGGGTTTGCTGAAGCTGCTAGAACCGGGCAATGTTGGCAATGGCGAGCCGTTTTATTCTCATTGGGATGACGATACTCAGCGAGGTGGCTACATCGACTTAGACTGTGGCGTGCGGGTGTTGGGCTCTAGCTGGTACGGTGCGGCGGCCCCTCGTGCAATTGAGCAAATTGCTGAAGCTATCGGGACGCTGCCGCCCGCGCCAGGACCCTCCATTCTGTTGTTTCACCATGGCTTAGAAGGGCAGATCTCTCGCTATGCAGGCGCGCTGCGCTACGGCGAAGTGCTGCCACTGCAAAAGGCGGGGATTGATTATTTGGCGCTGGGCCACATTCATAAGAGCTATGCCGAAGAAGGCTGGATTTTTAACCCAGGTTCTATCGAAGCGAACAATGTAGAAGAGGGGCAGTTTGAGCGCGGCGCGTTTTTAGTAGAAATAGATAAAGACGGGACAATTACGCCTGAGCTGAAGACCGATTACCAGCAGCGTCCGATTGTGCGGTTGCAGCTGAAAATGCGCACTCAAGATGCGATGGAGTCTGTAGCAGAAGGCGCGATCGCACTTATCACCCAGTCCATCAAATCCAAAAAACTCATTCCCGACCAGCAGCCCATCGTAGAACTGCGCATCACCGGCACCGTCGGTTTCGACCGCCTAGAACTCGATACCCGCGAGCTGCAAAAACAGCTCAAAGAACAAAGCAACGCCCTAATCTTTTTGCTCCGCTACGACGTTGATGAAGCCGCCTACGCCTCTCCCATTGCCGAAGAAGCCAGTCGCTTAGAAGTAGAGCAAGAAGTGTTCACCGACTTACTCGCAGCCAACTCCGTTTACAAAAAACAAGCCGCCAAGCTTGCCCATGGCCTCATTGACCTTAAAGAGCGGCAGATGGCAGGCGAAAGCGAAGAAAGCCTGTACGAACTGGTCGAAGGACTGTTGGCCAAAGATTAAAGGCTAAAAAGAAATTAGAGCAAGACGACTGTGGCGCTCAGTGAACAGCTCAGTGAACAAAGAATGCACGCTGTTGCCAAAGCATCCAAACACCACTTAACCCAATGAAGCCGACCACGGCGCGCTGAAACTGTTCTACGCTCATTTTTTCGAGTACCTTGCGACCTAGCCAGTTCGCCGGTAGCGCAGCGCAGCCAATGATGAGTCCATAGCCAACCAGCGTTGGAGATAGCACCCCTAGCAGCAGGTAGGTGACGATTTTGACGACGTGCGTCAGCGTTAGGCAAGCTGCTCGCGTAGCCACCATTTTTTCTTTTTCTAGGCCGTAGCTAAGATACGCCGGGTTCAAAATAGGTCCCGTGCTGCCAATGAGGCCCGAGGCGATCGCATTTAAAAAGCCCAATGGCAAAAAGTACCAAGCCTTAAACGTTAGCGACGGTAGATTAATTCGGCTGCTAAGTAGCGAGTGCGCAACCATATAGAGCAATGCGAGCGCAATAAATACCTGAAGACCTTCCGCTTCTACCTGGGTAAAGGCATAGGCTCCCAGTACCGAGCCCAGCACCACACCCGGCACCTGCCAGCGCGTGACAGACCAGTCAATATGCTCCCAAAGCAGCGCGCTGCGCTGCGTGTTACCCAATACGCTACCAATGGTCAGCACGGGGGCAACCGACTGTGCGCCCAGCAACAGCGTGACCAGCGGAATCAAAATCAACGGGCTGCCGCCGCCTACCAGCATGCTAAAAAACCACGCCGTAAAACTAACCAACGCCAGAAGACTAATCAGTGAAACACTCGCCATGTAAATCGACTGTCAAAAAAAGAAAACGATATCAATAGGGACGCCGCAATTTATATTCATGCAGCTACGTTATTTATTGTGCCTATTCATAAAGGAATATTAACCGTTTCTTAATCATAAGCTGCCAGCGACATGAAGTTATCTCCTGCGTCGATTTGCGTACCCTAAGGTCACCCCTCACTTTGGGTAATTGACTCCAGTCATTGACTCTTTAGTATGCGAACGGCCCCAAACCTTATGACAGCAACCTTATGACAGCAGTAACAGATTCAGAACGGTTGTTTAAAGCTGGCATAGCGGCCTACCAAAAAGGCGATTACGACCGGGCGATCGCTCTGCTCACTCAGCTGAGCCACACGGACAGCAAAGCGTATAAAGTCAAAGCCAGTATGGGCTTAGTGCGCGTATACATGGCTCAAAACGACTGGGCAAAAGCAGCGTCTCTGTGTCAAAAAATTGCCAAAAGCACAACCCCTTCGGTGCAGCAGTGGGCGCAAGCCACGCTGACCAAAATCGAGATGCGTAAGGCACCTCACTCGCCGTCAGTTCATTCGCCAACCTCTGGCTTCGAGCCACTCACTTCCCCTGAGGCATCTGGCTCTGAGGCGTCTAGTGCCCCTTCACCGACGAGGCGCACCCCTTCATCCAACAGCGCTCCTCGCAAAAGGGCTAGCCTCAGCGGATTTCAACCCCTGTCTCAGGCCCATTCTCTATCTCAGGCCAAGCCTCCGCAGATGTCGGGCACTGCCCTGAGTAACAAGGCCAATGCAAAGGTCCACCGCGAAAGCACCGCCACGGCCTCCTCCGATGTCTCTAGCTCAACGGTTCCTGAAGTCACCGTCCCCGAGGCAACGATCTCTAAATCCACGGTCACCCACGCAGCGAGTGGCTCGATATTTGACTATACCTATCTCAATAATGAGGAAGCCTCTCGGCCCTCACCTGCGCTTCCTGAGTCTGAGGCTCTCTTGCAGCAAGCGTCTGAGAGTTCTAGTGAGGTAGACACTGCGGCTGACACTGCTACTGCGGCTGAGTGCGAGTGGGTGTATGCCGGACGGCTCAAGAAGGGACGCAAGCTTGGCAACATGAAGCGATCGCAGCTATATCTCGCTCAAGGACTGGGTGCGATCGCCTTGTACATCCTTTTTCGCTACCTTCTCCTCCACGCGATTATTCTAATCAACCGACCGTTAGCCTTCTTAGATAATCTGCTGCCCTTTTGGGTGCGGCAAGTTCCGATCTATTACAAAACCCTCACGTGGTCAGTGCTTTTTCTACTTGTAGGAATTGCGATCGCCTCTCCTTGGCTAGGGGATCTTTGGCTGCGTTTTACCGCGAGCCGTCAGCCATTTTCTAACCAAAAGCTGCGTGCTCACTCACCCGAAGCTGCCACGCTCCTGGGCACGCAGTGTCACAAAAAACGATGGCCGTTCCCCACCCTTTGGAAACTGCCCACGGCTGTGCCGCTTATTTTTTCCTATGGTTGCTTGCCACGCAATGCTCGCCTAGTGGTGAGCGAAGGCTTGCTAGAGCAGCTAGAGGCTGATGAAATTGCGGCGCTGGTGGCCTACGAACTGTCGCATTGGAAAAGTGGATACTGGCCGCTGTTATCCATGCAGACCTTATTGTTGCAAGTCTTTCACCAGCTCTATTGGCAGCTGTCGCTGTGGGGCAACGCCCAAACGGGGTCCTTACAATATTTCGCTGGCCTGGTGGCTAGTGTTAGCTACGGCGTGTTTTGGATACTGCGTATTCCAGGGGTGTGGGTGAGTAAGGTCCGCACTTATTATGGCGATCGCGCTGCGGCAGAACTCACCGGTAACCCCAACGGTTTAGCCAGAGCCCTGGCCAAACTCTCCGTCGGTTGTGCGATGAGTATAGAGCAGCAAGGCTATACGCCGCCTGTGCTAGAAGCGACCTCACTACTGCTCCCGGTCGCGCCAGATCTAGCGCGTCAAAAGCTCTATGGTCACGTGCCACTGGCTCAGGTATTTGCTTGGGATAGCCTCAACCCACTGCGCGCGTGGATGAGTATTCGCGATACCCATCCGCCATTGGGCGATCGCATCAAGCTGCTGATGGCCTATGCGCAGCACTGGAAACTAGACCCTGAAGTGTCACTGCCGGCCCCACCCCGCCGTAAAAAAAAGCTTTCACAGCAGCAGTGGCTGACACTGTTGCGTCAGGCCACACCGTTTATGGGGTTAGCCCTCGGCTTTGGTCTTTGGGCGCTGTTGTGGACAACAGGTGCGATCGCCCACCAGCTAGAATTTTCGCCCCTAGACTGGATGTACAACGACCTCGGGTTATTTCAGTGCTGCTGTCTGTTGGGGCTTGCGGTTGGCACAATGCTTCGAATCAATCGCTTTTTCCCCGATTTATCTTGGCAAATGCCTCTGTCTGAGACGGTTTGGCAATGGCTCATTAGCCCAGACTTATTGCCGGTTAATAGCCTCGCAACGAAGCTTTCAGGTCAGCTAATCGGGAGGCCAGGGTTGGCCAATTGGCTCGGTCAGGACCTGCTTCTAAAAACACCTACCGGTGTCTATAAGCTACATGCTTTTTCTGCGATCGGTCCGTTCGGCAATTTTGTCCGTCTCGGGAAAAAGCCGGCTGACATGATTGGAACACCCGTGCAGGTGTTGGGCTGGTTCCGTCGTGGTACGCATCCTTGGATAGATATCGAGAGCGTGCACAAAGACAGCGTGCACAAAAACGTTAACAAGCAGCCTTTGCTACGGTCTGCACATCCTATTTTTTCTTTACTGGTGGCATTGGTGGCAACGGGATGGGGGCTTTGGCTGCTGGTTCAAGGCAACGGTTGATGCACGGGCATCTGTCTAGTGCTGATATGGGCGCTGAGTCGAGGGATATCTGGCGCTTCTGTAAACCAGCTCAAGCGTTGAGGACTTTGCAAAATCCCTTCATGAAGAAATATTGCGAAAAATGTTGAATGATGTTACATTTCACGCAAGAGCTTGGCGCAAGTTATTTGTCGGTGAACCAGCGGTTATAACCCTGCAACTCACTGTTAGAAATTAAGGCGCAGGTTCTCCTACTCTCAACACAGCATCTGAGGCCGGTCAATTGTTTTGGCCGGCCTTTTTTTATCGTTGGTTGAGTGTTCTAGTCGGGTGTTCTCTCTGGTGTTTTTGGCCCTTTTTTGTCCGTGCATCCAACCTTTTCGACTTGGTTGCGCTACAGACATCGTGATACTTTAAAGGAAGGTCAAGTGAGCAATTAATCCTGTGGTGTCATGGTGGTGTCATCCCCTAAACCTAGGCCCCAGCGAAACATTTGTAGACCTTTTGAGAACGCAGACTTATGCATGTTCGTAAAGGCCAGCAAGACCCAATAAGCAGTCAATAAGCCCAAAGAAAGTCAGCTTATTTTTGACAGGGCACTCTCCATAGAAAGTTTTTCATAATTCCCATGGATAGAAGCATCATGGGCGTCCTACTTTTGAGCGCTTTTGAAGCTTGTTTAATCGAATTTAAAAGTTAGAGGTCAATCTCGATGTCAGTTCGTTTGTATTTTGGCA
The DNA here is from genome assembly GCA_039820525.1 of Cyanobacteria bacterium J06634_5. Classification (GTDB taxonomy): domain Bacteria; phylum Cyanobacteriota; class Cyanobacteriia; order Phormidesmidales; family Phormidesmidaceae; genus Phormidesmis. The sequence goes on along the minus strand of JBCBPY010000002.1, from coordinate 184,398 downwards.
ATTTGCCTAGAGATTTAGAGCGCGAAGCTTTCGAAGCCATCTTTGCCGAAGAGATGGAAAATCTTGTCTCAGTGAAGCTAATCTCAGATCGTAAAACAGGCAAGTGTCGTGGCTTTGGCTTCGTCACTGCCAAAACTGACGAAATTGCAGATGGCCTCGTTGAAAAGTACAACGGCTTCTCTTTCCAAGAGTCAACGCTGAAGGTAGAAAAAGCCATGCCTCGGACCGAGGGCAAAGAAGGGGGCTCAGACGAGAAATCTGGCTCCTCCCGTCGGGGTAAGCGCTCTTCGGGTGGTCGCCGTGGCGGCAACACCATGGTTGTTTCTGAAACGCAATCAGCTGCGGCTGAGCCTGATCCACGCTGGGCGCAAGATTTGGCCAAGCTCAAGGAGATGCTGGCTGCTCAAACAACGCCTTCTTAAGTTAGGACATCCTTGATGCTTTTGAGGCTTGCTTTGAGTTTCGCTTAAGTAAGCAGCCAGCAAAAGCCCGCCAAAAAAGAAGCCAACAAAAAAGACAGGCTGCATTGCTGGCAGCCTGTCTTTTTTGTTGTTCATTATCTTCTTCAGCTTTGGTGCTTTCCTAAGACACGCGCGCGCTCTTTCCTAAGACACTCGCGCTCTGATGAGTGCTTGTGGCAAACACAAAAACTTCCGAGCTTTGGGGACAAACGCGCGACGGTTGAAGACGTCGTAGTCGTTCTCAACAATCACGTCCAAAATTTTTCGGTACAGCATCAGCGCGGTCCACACAGGCCAGCGCGCATCTGGGTGGAGCCTGCTAATGCCGCTTTCTGCTTCTTGGTAGTACTTGTGCGCACGTTGAATTTGAAAGCGCATGAGTGCGCGCCATCTATCATCAATAACGCTGTTGAACAAATCTTCTTGGGTGTAATCAAACAGAGCCAGATCTTCTAAGGGAAGGTAAATGCGATCTCGTCTGGCATCTTCACCCACATCTCTCAATATATTGGTGAGCTGGTTGGCCATTCCTAGCGATACGGCTTCTGGAATGGGAGGCACCGCAGGATTACGCTTTTTCCAAGGCGAGGCATTAATGCCATCATCCATGCCCATCACCGTTGTCGACATCAATCCAACGGTGCCAGCCACTCGGTAACAATACAGCTCTAGCTCTTCAAACGTATCGTAGGTGGAGCGACGCAGGTCCATCCGCTGGCCCGCAATCATGTCTCTAAAAGGCTGAATGTCGAGGCTGAAATTTTCTAAAGTATCAACCATTGCCACGTCCAAATCATCTTTGGGGTGGCCTGCAAATAAGGACTCTAGCTGAGTTTCCCAGTGGTCTAGTGTGCCTTCAGTCGTGAACTTAGCCTGAGGGCCATCCACGAGTTCGTCCGTGCGACGGCACCAAACATAAATAGCCCAAATCGCCCGACGCTTGGCCTCTGGCATGAGCAGCGTGCCCATGTAGAACGTTTTCGAATACTCCGCCGTAATCTGACGACATCGCTCGTAGGACTCCTCAAGAGGAATAAACTTAGGAGCAGCGGTAGGGGTTGAAGGATGGGTCAGTTGCAGCATCAATGCCTCAAACTGGAAAAATGAACAGTGGCAGGGGGCGATCGCAAAATCATAGACAAGCTACTGATAGAGCACTGTGAAAAACGTTAGATGGAAAACGTTAGTGGAAACCGTCAGTAGTTTGCTTAAAAGGAGCTTGCTATAAGCAACAAAGCGCATACCGCCTCATTACTGTATACGCCAACAGTGTCAGCGGGCTAGCGTCCGTGCCACACTCTCTTCAAGAAGGGGACTGTGCCGATGCCCGGTTGGCTGCCATGCATGAAAGCGTTTTTAACATCGCTAAAAGATCATGCAGCTTTCTCATTATATGTTTCAAAGCGTTACATTTTGGCATAAACCTTTGTTGCTTCACCAGAAATACGCCACGAAGCACTATCTATAAAGCAAATCGGGGTCCATCAACAGACGATATAGAAGGGATTGTTACTTTGCGGTGAGTGGGGGTTTCTCGCGAGCTATTATAAAAACCTTCTATTAACGCTATGTCCGCTGCTTAATATGTCGCTTGAAATGGCGCTGTAAAATCGCCTTACATAACCAATACGGCTAAAAAAATACGGCTAAAAAAGACCGAAAAATACGGTCAGAAACATGGTTTCGTTCACTTGATAGGGTAAGGATATGACCGACGCTAACGTCAATTTTTTGCAGCAAACTGATCCAGAACTCGCCGCCATTATGGGGAAAGAACTCACCCGGCAGCAAACGCATTTGGAACTCATTGCCAGTGAGAACTTTACCTCGCCAGCAGTGATGGCCGCTCAAGGCTCTGTTTTAACGAACAAATACGCTGAGGGCTTACCCAGTAGGCGCTACTACGGTGGGTGTGAGTTTGTCGATCAGGCTGAACAATTGGCGATTGACCGGGTCAAAAAGCTCTTTGGCGCGGCCCACGCTAACGTACAGCCTCACTCAGGGGCGCAGGCCAACTTTGCGGTGTTCTTAGCGCTGCTTCAGCCTGGTGACACTATTTTGGGAATGGACTTGTCCCACGGCGGGCACCTCACGCATGGCTCGCCTGTGAACTTTTCGGGTAAGTGGTTCAATGTGGTTCAGTACGGCGTCAGCCAGGAAACTGAGCAGCTCGACTTTGATGAAATCCGCAAGATTGCGCTAGAGCACAAGCCCAAAATGATTATTTGTGGCTATTCTGCCTATCCTCGAACGATTCACTTTGACAAGTTCCGCGCGATCGCCGATGAAGTTGGTGCCTACCTCATGGCCGACATTGCTCACATTGCCGGGCTAGTGGCCACAGGGCTGCACCCCAATCCTTTGCCACATTGCGATGTGGTCACAACGACCACGCACAAAACGCTGCGCGGTCCTCGCGGTGGCCTGATCATGACCCGCGATGCAGACCTCGGGAAAAAGTTTGATAAAGCCGTATTCCCCGGCAGTCAGGGTGGTCCGCTAGAGCACGTCATTGCGGCTAAGGCGGTGGCCTTTGGGGAAGCGCTTCAGCCAGAATTCAAAGACTACTGTCAGCAGGTCATCAAAAATGCGCAGGCGCTGGCTGCTCAGCTTCAGTCGCGAGGCATTAAAGTTGTCTCCGACGGCACAGATAATCATCTCGTGTTGATGGATCTACGTTCTATCGACATGACAGGAAAAATCGCCGATGCATTAGTCAGTGAAGTGAACATCACCGCCAATAAAAACACGGTGCCGTTTGACCCGGAATCTCCCTTTGTGACCAGTGGCTTGCGATTGGGGGCACCTGCGATGACGACTCGCGGCATGGGTGAATCCGAGTTCGTCGAAATTGCCAATATCATCGCCGATCGGCTTTTGAACCCAGAAGATAGCGGTGTAGAGGCTGATTGTAAAAGGCGGGTGCTAACGCTGTGCGATCGCTTCCCACTCTACCCACACTTGCAGGCTGCTGAACCTGCTTTGGTCTAGCCCGTCAATAGCTAAGGCACTTCAATAGGGCATTAGTGAAGTCTACGGCCATCAGCCAGTGCTGCAATTGTGGTTCTAGGCGGTGTCTGTGTCGTTACCTATGTAACCGTCCGATGACAATGTGGTTCGGCAAATTGGTCGTGATAATGCCCGAGTGAAGGCTAAAGTGGATGGCGCGCGCCGCTGTTTGAAAAGGCGTTAGCTCAAATAGTCTCTATCAGGCATCTTTGCAACAGAAAGCCCGGTACCGCTTAAGCGGTACCGGGCTTTCTGTTGGCTCCAGCTGGGCTCGTAGTTTCGGCGAAGGGCAGTGAGCCGACGTCGGTTGTGAGCGCTTCTGCAGGGAGAAAAAATCCTCTATTCGTTTTAGATCTTCGTCCTTCAGATAGATTGTAAAGAGGTATACTATCGCCGAGCAGTGCTAAAAGCCTTAAACCCTCTGCTTTGCACAGCGCTTAATGGTTTTTCGGTACGGCTAGGTTGAAGACCCTCAGCTAAGCCCGACCTCAATTTATTCTCGGAAATTACCTGTTGTAAGACGGGTGACCTGAGCACGCTAGGGTAATCCGCTTTCAAGAGTCATCCTTTAGACACCTGCGATGAGGCTGCCGGAGCCCCTATCCCTGACAGTCCTCTATCCCTGACAGTCCTCTATCCCTGACAGTCCTCTATCCCTGACAGTAAAGATCGGTGAAGACAAGTGCGTCTTTAAGTAAAGTGCCTCTTCGCCGCGCCCACCCTATACTTCTTCTTCTCTGATGGCGTTCCCGACCTACCACATATTCGCTTTTCTCATGTCAGCCATAGTTGTTTTGCTGCTGACACCGGTCGTGAAAAAAGCAGGGCTGGCCAGCGGTCGAGTCGATATGCCAGGTGAGCGGAAAGTCCATGCCCAGCCGATGGTTCGCCTCGGTGGGGTTTCAATCTTTATTGGGGTTCTGATTGCCCTGCTGATTGTTTGGGGCACGGGCGGATTCATTGATGTCAATGGTGAACATCTCGACCCGGTTGCTGAGAACTCTGTTTGGGGGGTCACGCTAGGCGGCTTGGGCTTTTTCGCTATTGGGCTGATTGATGACTTGTTTGGCCTATCGGCGATAAGCCGGTTGATTGTGCAGTCGATTATTGCCTCTGCTGCTTGGTATGTCGGTGTTGATATCGCATTTTTAACCATTCCAGGATTGGGCATTACGCAGCTGCCCGATCCTATTAGCCTAGTGGTTACGATTTTTTGGCTGGTGGGGATGGCTAATGCCATTAATTGGATTGATGGCTTGGATGGTTTGGCCGCAGGGGTTTCTGGCATTGCTGCGTTAGTGATGATGGCCGTGAGCTTGTTTATGGGCCAACCTGCCGCAGCGTTAATTGCAGCAGCGCTGGCGGGCGGCTCGCTTGCCTTCCTACGCTACAACTTCAATCCTGCTCAAATTTTTATGGGTGATGGCGGGGCCTATTTTATTGGTTTCACCCTAGCAGGGGTTGGCATTATTGGCTTGGTTAAAGGGGTGACGACGGTCGCGGTGCTGTTGCCTTCAGTGACGTTGGCGATTCCCATTTTGGATATGTCTACGGTTATTTTGCTTCGTCTAAAAGAAGGGCTATCTCCGTTCGTTGCGGATAAACGCCATTTACACCACCGTTTGCTCAAGGCCGGATTCTCTCATCGGTTCACCGTACTTTTCATCTATGCGCTGGCATTTTGGGTCGGGAGCTTGGCGATGGCGTTTTCCGGTTTGCAAGTTGGGATTCCTTTTGTCTTTGCTTCCACCGCGTTACTGAGCTACACCGGCTGGCAAGCAACGCGGCACGCCAGATAAATAGACCAGATAAATAGGCCAGATAAATGACCAGTCTGCTAGCGACTGATTGTGGGTCTAGTAAGGATAGGGGTAGGGCTGTAAGAGCGTGTTCGCTCGATACAGGTAAACCGTTTCGGTAATCGCATCACCTCTTTGGGTGGTGATTTCGGTGAGTGGTTCTATCGATTGAAAATAGGGGGAAATTGCCTCAATGACCTCTGCTTGAGAGAAGTCGGCAATACTGACAAACAAGGCGTCTTTACCTAGCCAGTCGGCTGCCTCGAACCAAATGGCATGACCACGGGGATCTTGCGTAAAGCTGTAGACGCTGTGGTGACGGGGGGCTGGTAGTGACATGGCGATATAGCCGCTGAGCCAAAACTCGTGACTCAATACAAAGTCAGTGGTGGCGATCGCATCTCGAACCTGGGGCGAGTGTGCAAATTGCGATCGCAACTGCTTAACATCAATCAGCGCGGTAGAGGGATCGTCTTCAGGCGCAACAAAACCACCCAGCAACGAATATTGACTCGGTTGCTGAAGCGTCCCCAACACCACATGTATCAGCGCAAACCCCAGAATCGCACTAACCACCCATCCCGTTCCCTGTATCCACAGGCGAACAGCTTTCTGTGGCCACGTTGCAGCGGCCTGGCCTAATAACAACGTCAGCACCCATAGGCCTGGAGCCGGCCAGGCCGGGTAAGTGTGAGTGGCCCCCCCTAGCAGCGTGAAACCAGCGGCGATAGGCAGGCCGCACCACAGTAAAAACTGAACTGGCTCGGAGTCGGTTGCCAGTTTGGACTGCCATGCCGCAGACAGTTGTTCAAACAGCTGTTTAATCCCAACCCACCACAGCGGAATACCCACCGTTGGAAACAAAAATCCCACGCCAGCTAACGCCGTGACCCCAGCATTTATCAGCGAAAAGCGGGCTGGCGCTTCTGTGAATCGGTCGGAGAGCTGAAACTGGAACGAAATCCAACCGTGCTGACTGTTCCAATACAGCGTGGGTAGCAGACACAGCCCGAATGCGGCCAGCCCCAAGGCCATCCACTTGGACCTAAGGGCTGGCCGATAGCCCTGCCGGCTTGCGCAAAAGCCCACCAGCGATAAGCCCAGCAAAAAACCATGGTATTTACTGGCGCAGCAAAGTCCGATGAGCCCTCCGATTAGAACCAGCTTAGGGGTGGGTGTATAAGGTCTCTCGAATGGTGAATGGTGTGGAAAGAATTCTTGGGCGCACACATACAGCGCGCTGCTCCAGAAGAAAATCAGGGCATTGTCCGGGGCGGTGAGGGTGCCAAAGGTGAGGATAAAGAGCGGAGAACTAGAGGCAATTAGCGCGCTGAACCAGCCCGCGCGATCGCCAAACAGCCAGCGTCCTGTTTCATGCAGCAGCCAAAGGCTCCCGGTAAAAAGCAGCAGTGCCCCAAGCCGAATGGTAAACGGCGACACGTGGCCCGTGAGCCAAACCCCGAGGCCGGTGGTCAATGCGACGGCGGCAGGATGGTCAAAGTAACTCCAGTCCAAATATTGGGTGTAGAGAAAGTAGTAAGCTTCGTCGAAACCCGGCGGTAAAAAGTAGGCAATAACGCCGCGAACCATGAGTCCACTACCTAGCAACCACCATAGGGCAGTCCGAGTCGGCCAGCGGTGGGTATGAACGCGGTGGGTATGAAAGCGGTGAGAATCGACGGGCATTTAGAGTCTACGTCAGCCTTCCTTGTTACGCATCTGCTGAGGCTCTCATAATAAGATGGTCCCATTACACACTAATGAGCTGCTTCGACTTGCAGTCACGATGCGCCTATGCCCTCCAATGCTGACAGTATCCGACCTCACCCGTCGGGTGTTCAAAACAAAAGCGCTGAAATTATTTGCGTGGGTACAGAGCTATTGCTCGGCGATATCTTAAATGGTAATGCGCGTTACTTGGCGCAGCAGCTAGCGAGCTTAGGCATTGCCCATCATTATCAAACGGTCGTGGGGGACAATCCGCTGCGGATTCAAAGGGCCGTTGCGATCGCCTGCGAAAGATCCCGGTTGCTCCTGTTTACCGGTGGCCTTGGCCCTACCCCCGATGACTTAACCATGGCCACCCTGGCCGACTTTTTTGACAGGCCCCTGCAAGAACGGCCAGACGTCGTTGCAGACCTAGAAGCCAAGTTTGCTAAGCGGGGATACACCCTCACCGATGACAGCCGCCGGCAAGCGCTGCTGCCTGAAGGGTCAGATGTTTTGCCTAATCCTGTGGGCACCGCGCCGGGTGTGATTTGGCAGCCGAGAGCGGGCCTAACCGTCATGACGTTTCCGGGCGTTCCTCGTGAAATGAGGGCCATGTGGCAAACCACTGCCGCGCCGTACTTGCAATCTAGCGGCTGGGCTAAAGGTGTTATTCACTCTCAGGCGCTTAAATTTTGGGGCATTGGTGAGTCCACGCTGGCCAATAAGGTAAGGTCCCTGCTCGATTCAGAGAATCCAACCGTAGCGCCCTATGCCGGGGACGGCGAAGTCAAACTGAGGGTCACCGCAAAGGCCGACTCGGTGACAGCGGCCAATGCGCTGATCGACCCAGTGGTTGAGAAGATTAAGCAGCTGAGCGGGGCAGACTGTTACGGACAAGACGAAGATACGCTGGCCAGCGTTACGGGGCAGCTATTGCAGGCGCGATCCCAAACCCTGAGCGTTGCAGAATCCTGCACGGGCGGTGGTCTCGGCCAGTTACTGACGGCAACGCCCGGTAGCTCTAGTTACTTTTGGGGCGGGGTGATTTCCTACGATAACCGGGTGAAGCAGGGGCTATTAGGGGTTGATGCACAAGTGCTAGAGGCTTGCGGTGCCGTGAGCCCTGAGGTCGCTAAGGCGATGGCTGAAGGCGTGCGCGATCGCCTCGGGACAGACTGGGCCCTGAGTATCACAGGGATTGCCGGTCCGGGCGGTGGCAGTGATGAGAAACCAGTGGGATTGGTCTACATCGGTATCGCTTCGGCCACGGATACATGGACTGAAAAATACCTTTTCGGTGCCGACCGCTCTCGCATACAAATTCGTCAGCGAAGTGCCCTCAGCGCGCTTAATGCCTTGCGGCTAAAACTCTTGGCGAGTCAAGGGTAAAGACTATTTCGGCGGTGGGATCGCCTCTTGTTAGCCCCCGATAATTTGCTCAAACAATTTGCTCAAACATTGAGTGCAGCGGCCATTACGCAATTTGCGCACAGCCCTCAGCACGTCGCCCGCCAGGGTAACTACCTAAAGAAATACAGGAGATTATGTAAATTATCCCTATGGCGACCTTGATCATTCCTCACGATTGGTTATCATAAATACATAACGGCGCGAGTCCAACTTCGCTTTTAGCTCTATTAACTGAGTCATTAAGCACCTTGGGATCGCCATAGTGGCCTCTGAAAAGCAAGTGGGCTTACCTGAGTAAGCTGGCTCGCTGAGCGTTTATCGCATTACCTTTTGATTAAGGTCAGAGCGGATTGTTGAAAGAATATGAGAGGGAGCAATCTAGCTCATGGACTACATTGATAAGGCCCTGGAAAAGCTGAGAGAATGGGTTGATAAGGTCGTAGATGCCTTGTTTGGACCTCAAGCTCAGCCTGAGCACGAGCCTATTCCCATTCCAGTAGATGATAGACGGCCTCGGCGTTAGGCACTCCTCTGAAGCTTATTAAAGGCTGGAACTCCAGGAGGTGTTCTGCTGAAGGTATCACGATGGTTCCCATCACTTGGTTTGTCTAAGTGTATGGACGCAATAGAAATAATGAATAGGCCCAGTCATCGTAATTACGCGTAGACTGGGCCTATTTATTGTGATCTTAAACCTAACAACGCTTTGCTGAGTATTCTTGTTCTCAATGGGCCCAACTTAAATATGTTGGGCAAACGTGAGCCAGCTGTGTATGGCGCTCAAACGCTTCAAGCTATTAACGATGCGCTCGCTGAAACGGCGGCTTCTCTAGCAGTGACGCTCACCTTTTTTCAATCGAATCATGAAGGGGCCCTTGTGGATGAAGTGCAAGCGGCGCTGGATCGTCATCAAGGAATTTTGATTAATCCAGGGGCCTACACCCATACCAGCGTTGCGATTCGAGATGCGATCGCGGCTGTGGCTATCCCTACAGTAGAAGTGCATTTGAGCAACATTCACAAACGCGAAGCCTTTCGTCACCATTCTTACCTCGCACCAGTCGCCGTTGGCCAAATTAGTGGCTTTGGCGCAGATAGCTACCGGCTAGGGTTAGAAGGGCTCGTAAACCATTTGCGTAGTACTACAGAAAAAACGGCGTGAAACAAAAAAATACCGTGAAACATTAGAAGGCACAAAGTAGCTCCTTTGGCTGATCTGCGAGTCTGATGTAACCGATCCGCAAAAGCGCTAAAACAGTACAATATTGACCTATTGAGATAGGGTTGAAACGCTCGTGGTTGCTGCTACACTGTCTAACTCGAAACCGTCTAAGTCGAAGATCAAATTTTTGAAAGTGCCCACCTCTCAAGCTTGGGTCGAGCAGGCGATCGCAAATATGGACACCATTTTGCTGGACCATGCCCAGTGCGAGCGCAAGGCCGCAGGGACCGCAATTCAAATGATGTCGCGCTATCCGTCGAGTGCTGAGTTGGTGCGAGAGCTCACTGCGATCGCTCAAGAGGAGCTCAGCCACTACGAACAAGTTAACCAATGGCTGGATAAGCGCGGCATTCCCCTTCAGCCCGTGACGCCACCGCCCTATGGCGCAGGTCTCAAAAAATGCGTCCGCCGCCAAGAGCCCGATCGCATGCTGGACTTGCTGTTAGTCTCTGCCCTGATCGAAGCCCGCAGCCATGAGCGATTAGGACTACTCGCTGAGCACTGCCCGGAGCCAAAGCTGGCTAAGTTTTACCGATCGCTCATGGCCTCAGAAGCTCGTCACTACGGTAGCTACTGGCTGCTGGCGACAACCTACTTCAATGTGGACTTAGTCAACGAGCGCTTAGCGGAACTGGCCGAACAAGAAAGTGAACTCTTGAGCATGCTACATCCTGAACCTCGTGTTCATAGCTGATGCGAGGGCTGCGCGTTCCCAGCCTGGTAGAAAAACTATGATGTTTAGGCGAGTGGTTAACGCCTCGTTTCGTAGGAGAAGTGTTGATGGAAAAGGTGTTTAAGGATTTTGTGATTCGTGATTGGGCAGTGGGAGATCGCACGGCTGCTGCGAACGTCGTCAAAACTGTCCTTTCTGAATACGGCTTGGGTTGGGAAGTAAACTGCGGTGGCTGTAGTGATCAGGACGCTGTGGACGTTGAAAAGCATTACTGGGAAACAGGCGGTGAATTTTGGGTGATCGCGCGCGGTGGCGAGATTGTTGGCACCGGCGGCTACCATCCGATTCCTCGGGGAAATAAGGCGGCTGAAATTCGCAAAATGTATCTTCTGCCTACCGCCCGAGGGCATGGGCTGGGTCGGTATTTATTGGCTCAGCTGGAGCAAGCGGCAGCGGCAAAAGGCTTTGCTGAAGCTTGGGTGGAAACTGCGACGGTGCTGAGCAAAGCGGTCAGACTATATGAGCGTAATGGTTATGTGCCTGCTGAGGGTGTTGAGACAGCGCGCTGCGATAAGGTGTATCGAAAACAAATTTTGAAGTTAGGTGCTCAGCCATAATCCAAATGATTTAATACTGAGATGGGCGCACGATCTGGGCGCACGATCTGGCTGAGGTGCGTGTTTCGCGGCCCACTTCAGTTTCAAAGTGTCTTTACTCCATCACCGCGCAAGAAGGTAACCCGCAATATGGCTGCAAATTCTATTAATGCTGCGCCGACTAAAAATTTCTTTGTGGAGATGCTGACACGAGACATTGATCTCAAAGACGCTATCCTCGACTTGTTAGATAACTGCATAGACGGCATCCAGCGGACCCTGCGTGATGACGGACGAGATGAGGACAAGCAAGAACTCAATGAAGAGACGCCCTATGACGGTTTTTGGGCCAGCATTAACGTCTCAGAAGAAGGGTTTGTCATTGAAGATAACTGCGGTGGCATTCCCCTAGACGTGGCTCAGCGCTATGCCTTCAGGATGGGCAAACCCAGAGATATTACCGACGATGATAATATCGCCACCATTGGTACCTATGGCATTGGTATGAAGCGGGCCATTTTTAAGATGGGTCAGTCTGCTGAGGTGATTTCTCAAACGAACGAGGATGCTTTTAAGGTTCTTATTCAGCCGGACTGGTTGGCCAGTGACGAAACGTGGGACTTGCCCTTAGAGGTGACCAAGCCCTCCTTAGAGGAAAATGGCACGCTCATTGAAATTTTGGAGCTGCGAGAGGAGGTGGCCAATCAGCTAGCTAAAAAGTCTTTTCAGACAGAGCTTTCGCAAGAGATTGAAACCTTGTACAGCTATATCCTGGCCAAAGGTTTGGAGATATTTGTAAACGACAAGCCCATTAAGGCGAAGCCGCTGGTGTTGCAGTGGGAGGGCATTACGAAGCTCAAGAAGAAGGATCGGGAAGCGATCGCACCGTATTTGTACGAAGGCTACGAAGAAGACGTTGAAGTCACCGTTGCGGTAGGTTTTCACCGTGCCCAGCCCAGCGATGATGAGATTCACAATGCAGAGACCGGCAAGCGCCGAAAGCGAGATACCGCGGGTTGGACTATTGTTTGTAATGATCGCGTGGTGGTCGCGAATGATAAAACCATCATGACCGGTTGGGGTGAAGCCGGTGTCCCTAAGTATCACCCCCAACACATTTCTATTTCAGGCATTGTGAGATTCAAGAGCAACGATGCCAGGAAGCTTCCTATTACCACAACAAAGCGAGGGATTGATGCGTCTTCGGAGCTGTATCTGCATGTGAAAGATCGCATGAGAGAGGGGTTGAAGCTGTTTACTAACTACACCAGTAAGTGGAAGCAGTTACCCAAGGAAGAAAGGGCGCGATCGCAAATTGCAAAAGCTCATGATCCGGCTGCGATGTTTGAAAAAGTCAGAGCCGTCGATAGTGGCGGGGCCGCCGTAAAAACTACTGCAAAAAGCAAGAAATCTAGCAGCAGCCCTTCTATGTGGAAATCCGTCAAAGATAAAAAGCTCGATGTTGAGCAGCGATTTATTCCCAATCTGCCAACGCCATCGGCAGTAGCTGAACGTAAAAGAATCAGCTTCAACAAACCCACTGAAGAAGTGCGGATGATCGGCGAGTTTCTATTTGATGATCCAAACACGCCTGCGACTACCATCGGTGAAGCCTGCTTCGAAGAAATATTGAATCAGGCACAGGATGAGCAATAACCCATGTTTTCCCTATTAGATGAAATTTACGCGTCAGCTACAATTCAGATCAGATAAGCTTTCCTTCCCGAGCAGAGCACCCATAAGCGCATACTATCCCGTAGGGCTACAGGCACCAAGGCATTTACCGCGTTAGAGAGTGACTCGGTAAATGCCTTGGTGTCTCAATTTATTCGACCCAAGATACGGCAAGTCGTGGTCAATCTAGAACGGTTAGAATGTATTGAGGGCCACGCGCAAGTGATTCTAGACCGTTTTACCTGAGATTGGCCTGAGTAGAGCAGATTAGCAAGTGGCGACTACACAATACACAGCAACTAGCGACTAATGCTGAAGGCATTGCACAACCAAATGTTTGACATTGGGAAAATCATCAGGGTTCTTACAAATACTGGTTGATGAGGGTAGAGCCAATAGTCAGCCACAGCGAGAAGTCCTTGCCGCTATTGCGAGCAATGCGCAGAAAATAGCCCGACTAGAGCGGCAAGCAAACTCAGATTTCCTCAAAGGTTCAATCGGTATTCAATGCGAAAATACGCCTTACATTTTTTGAATAGTGGAAACGAATTCTCTCAAGAAGAGCCTTGATGGTCAGAAAACATTCTAATTTTGGCTTTTCCCCAGATTGGAACATATATTTATTCTTATTGCTTAGGGAAAACTAATTATGTTGCGTCATATATGGCATATATTGCTGAGATATTTAGCGAACAAGGTTTAAATATGACAAAATGGTCGGTGTTTCGTGCAGTATCGACAAACTACCTGCTGAGGATGCAAATGTGGTTTTAATTGATGCTTCTCCTACTAAGAACTTTTTTGTAGAAATGCTGACGCGAGATATTGAACTCAAGGATGCAATTCTCGATTTGCTTGATAATTGCATAGATGGTATCCAGAGAACTACGCGAGAGCAGAATGAGCTGGCGAATCCATATGAAGGTTTTTGGGCAAAAATAAGAATTACTGGAGACTCCTTCAAGATCGAGGATAACTGTGGTGGAATTCCGTACACAGTCGCTGAAAATTATGCTTTTCGTATGGGCAAACCAGAAGATATTAACGATGATGACGATATCTTCACGATCGGTACTTATGGTATCGGTATGAAAAGAGCTTTGTTTAAGATGGGAAGGGCTGCCCAAGTCTTTTCTCAAACAGAATCTGATGCTTTTGAGGTCAACATAACTCCAGATTGGTTGATTCGTGACAATGATTGGCAGCTACCACTCAAACAGATAGAAAAAGTCTCAGAAAAGACAGGCACTACAATACAAATTTCTAATCTGCGAGATGATGTGAAATCTCAATTTGACAGCACAGCTTTTCAGAGTAAGCTGGCCAACGAAATTGAGGAAATTTATAGCTACATCATTAGCAAAGGTTTCAAAGTATTTATTAACAACGTCAACATCAAGCCACGGCCTTTCGCGCTCCAATGGGAGGGCTTGGAGAAGCTAAGAAATCGCGATGTAGAGTCAATTGCTCCATATCTTTATGAAGCGAAGAAAGACGACGTTGAAATTGAGTTGGCTGTTGGGTTTTACCGACAGCTCCCTGAGGGCGAAGAAATAGATGATGAAGAGTCGGGAAAACAAAGGTCAAGAGATTCTGCTGGTTGGACCATTATTTGTAATGATCGTGTAGTTGTCTCGCACGATAAAACCCGACTTACTGGGTGGGGAGAAGCTGGGTTGCCAGGCTATCATGCTCAGTTTATTGCAATCTCTGGAACCGTACATTTCAAAAGTAAAGATGCTAGAAAGTTGCCGATAACAACGACAAAAAGAGGAATAGATGCATCTTCCGATTTATATCTATATGTGAAAGACCGAATGAGAGAGGGCCTCAAGGTATTCACTTCATACACAAATAAATGGAAAAGGTTGCCAAGAGAGGAAAAGCAAAGAGCCAAATTCGCGTCGCCTGCAATGCCGGCTGAGATGTTTGATCTAGCGACTGATTCCGAAATCGATGAGTCACAATTTGAAAAGGAAAAGTCAATTTGGAGGGCAGTGAAATCGAAAAGATTCGATGTTGAAAGACGATATATTCCTAATCTTCCTATGCCTCCTAAAGTTTCTAAAAATAAGAGAATTATATTTTCTAAACCGCTGCAGGAAATTAAGGAAGTTTCTGCTTACATATTTGAGAATCCGGAGCATTCTGCTTCAGAAGTTGGTGAAGCTTGCTTTGTGAAAGCTTTAGAAGAAGCACAGGATTATTAGACATTAACGATTCTTACAGAGAACCTAAGAATGCCTTCAGGACAATCTATTCCCTATCATCTTAGACAAAATAAAGCGGTAGATAGATATGCTTTTTTAGACCTATTAAGCAAAGTTGATAAATTTTCTGATATAGAAAACTATACTTATATAGGTTTTGGTGGACATTCATTAGAAGACTTCAAATACGTCCATGCTCAGTTTGGAATCAAAAATATGATTTCCATAGAGCAAGATGAAATGGTTCATAGTAGGCAGTTATTTAACAAGCCTCACAGTTGTATTGATTGTCAGCTCATTAGTAGTGGTGATTTTATAACTAGGTTTCCTCAAGGAAAAGGCTTCTCTTCTATTGAAGAATCTATTGTCTGGCTAGACTATGTTTCTCCAAGCGATTTGAAGGCGCAGGTAGTAGAATTTAGGACCATGCTTAGCAAATTGCAAGTTCTGGATATTCTCAAAATTACTCTTAATGCGGAGCCTGCTTCATATTTGTCTGTAAGCGATATGCCAGAAGCGGTTAAAGGAAATGTAGGTGCTCAAAACGATGAGCGAATGAGCGTTATAAAAGAAATGTTGTCAGAACTGTTTCCTACGGTGACAATTAATAGGGACATGATGACCTACAAACGCTTTCCAACAGCTCTATGCAAGGTCTTAGAGATGGCTGCAGAATTGGCTATGGAGAGTCGCTCAGAACTTTGCTTTAAACCCTTAACAACATTTTCTTATGCAGACGGGCAGCAAATGCTGACTGTTACTGGAATTCTGCTAGAGAAGGACCAGGTGACAGCTTTCCTTGATAAAACTGGTATAGGTCAGTGGACGCTTCATAACTCCACTTGGGAAAACCCACGACGCATCGATATTCCCAACTTTACTGTGAGAGAAAGGCTCCGACTCGACGCTTTATTGCCAGAAGCTGAGGCTGAGGATATTGAGAAAGAACTTGGTTTTAAATTCGACTCTAAAGACGCTTATTCCTTGAGAATGCTGAGGAATTACGCATTGTTTTACCGTCAATCTCCTTATTTCTCAAAAGTTTTCATTTAACTTAGGCTTGTCAAGAAGTATGGATGATGTACGACCAATTGTAGTTGACCTGTTTGCTGGTGCCGGTGGTCTGAGTTTAGGTTTTGAGCAAGCAGGGTTCGACATAGTTGCTGCTGTTGAAATTGATCCTGTTCACGCCTGTATTCACAAGTTTAATTTTCCTAATTGTGTCGTTATTCCAGGATCCGTAACTGATTTTAGTGGTGCTGAAATTCGTCAAATTGCTGGACTGGGAGCACAAAGAATTGATGTAGTTATAGGTGGGGCACCTTGTCAAGGATTCTCAATTATTGGCCGAAGGGTATTAGACGACCCAAGAAACTTGCTAATTAGAGAGTTCATTCGATTGGTCTCTGAGCTGCAACCGTCATATTTTCTATTTGAGAATGTGAAAGGTCTTGCCTTCGAAAAGCATAGACATTTTTTGGATGAGATAATTGATGAACTTAGTAATTTAGGCTATGCGCTACTACCTGTAGAAGTATTAAATGCTAAAAATTTTGGAGTACCTCAAAGTCGGGAAAGGTTATTTATAATTGGCACGCAGGCAAACTATGCTCAGCCTGCTTATCCTGCTCCATCAGATGGATTAGTTACTTGCTCAGAGGCATTAGGAGATTTGCCAGATGTAGAATCTTTTGAAGAACTACTGATGGACAGTAAGGTTCGCACTAAATACTTGAAAAATGCGAATGGCTACTCGGAATTGATGCGTTGCAGTACGCGAGGTAGCTGGCGATATGGATATCAGCGTCTTTGGGATCCAATGATGCTTACAAACAGTCGTCGCACTGAGCACAGTGAAGTTTCTCGCTATAGATTTAGTCAAACGAAGCCAGGTACTCGAGAACCTATTTCAAGATTCTTTCGTTTAGCCTCGGATGGTGTATCTACTACTCTCCGGGCAGGCACTGATTCCGCTAGAGGATCTTTTACCAGTCCAAGACCTATTCATTATAAGTATGCTCGTTGTATCACTGTGAGGGAAATGGCCCGTTTACATGGTTTTCCTGATTGGTTTCAGTTTCATACAACAAAATGGCATGGGGCTCGCCAAATTGGCAATTCAGTTCCACCTCCTCTAGCGTTTTCTATCGCTAGTGAAATTATGAATGTTTTGTCAGTTCGTCCTTGCAAACCAACGAAGCCTATTCCTTTGGGAAATGAATCTTTGCTCAGCATGGATGTACCTTCGGCTTCGAAGTACTGGGGAATTGAAAATCCAATTGAAAAGCGGGACAGAAAGCGCGCTTCTGGATCAAAGATGAATGCAAAGGTTTAAGTATTTTGTTTGCTGAAAAAATATGTCGGTGCTTATGAAGCTAAACATTGAGATAATTCAGAAAATATAGGGCTAGCTTCTGTATTCTGTAGGTTCTCAGGTTGGCTCCAGGTGAAAGGGGCTTGCTTGGCCGCGGACATCCATAGGAGCTTTTTGGCGCGGGTGATGGCAACGTAGAGTAAGCGAAACTCTTCAGCCCGTTTGAGATTGCTTGCTTGCCGCCAAGCTTGTTCAATGTCGGGGACTGGCTCAGGCTTGCGATCTTGGGCATATACCGCGTGGGTATGTGCTCTGAGCTGAGCGCGAGCCACTTCATCTAAAGAGAAGTCACCTAAGAATTTCATTTGTTGAGGAATCCAGGCTTCGCCAGGAATATTGCGCTTGTGCAAGAACGGGAGAAAGACCGCGTCCCAATCAAGCCCTTTCGCCTTGTGCATGGTCATGATGGTGATCTGGCCAGGGCGGGTGTATTGTGATTCGGTATCTTCAGCTTCTACGGCGCGGAAGCGTTCATTGCCGAGTAGCTCTTGAAGGGCACCGAGCATAGCGGTGAGGGTAGAGTCTTCTAGCGTTTGCTGCGCGATGCGGGCGGCGAGTTTGTCAGCGGTGGCGAGTTCACTTTGGTCGTAG
The DNA here is from genome assembly GCA_039820525.1 of Cyanobacteria bacterium J06634_5. GTDB lineage: Bacteria > Cyanobacteriota > Cyanobacteriia > Phormidesmidales > Phormidesmidaceae > Phormidesmis. The sequence continues at coordinate 166,669 of JBCBPY010000002.1, read as the reverse complement.
CCCAAGGTGAGGCCCAGGAAGGGAATGAGATGGTAGGCCGGAAGCTCTAAGCGGGCGCGGAGGAGCGCTGCGCAATATCGGCGGGCTTGAATAGCGCCTTGGGTGGTCAGCGGTTCGTCTAATGGGCCAGGATAAAGGAATTGTTCTGGCTTAGTGGCCAGCGGGTTGAGATCCTGTGTGGGAATGAGCTGGCGGGAGACGAGGACGCGCAGGGCGGCTTTGATGTTGTCGGGAGAGTGAGGGCGCTCGACGAATTGGAGTAAGGAGAGAATTTCTCGGGGAATATGGGTTTTACGATCGCGCTGACCCACGTCATAAATTTCAATGCCCATTGCCTCAAGGTCAATACCTATCTGCTCAGGATTTTCCAGTAACTCTCGTAAGAATTTTCCCTGCCGGCTTTCTCTCACCAGTACCGCCGCGCTGACCTCTGGGTCAGCTTGAAAGGCCGCAGCGACCCGTTTAGCAAGCTGCTTGGCCGTGTCGATAGTGTTTTTTGGCCTTGCAAACTCAACGCCTTCTCCAATGGCAGCTGGGTTTGCATTCGGCTGCGGATCGTTTGGCCCTACCGGTGAAATGTCCTGACTACGAAAGGCTGGGATGGCGCTGTTTTTGTTTACCCAGTGCAGGGTGAAGTTCGCTGCTTCCATGATGCGATCGCAACTCCGTCCAGCCTGTTCAATGGTGGCCAATCGCCCCTGCTCCTGGCAGCGATCGCAAAACTGATTGAAAAACACCGGATCAGCTGGTGTAAACGTAGAGTTAATCGCCTGATTTGGATCGCCTACTCGCACTAGATTCAACGGCGTGGTCGAATCTTCTGGATCACTTGCTAAGACTTCTAATAACTCTGTTTGCAACGGTGAAGAATCCTGCGCCTCGTCTTCAAAAATTGCGAAAACCCGGCTCTGCCATAGCTGACGAATAGGCTCTGATTCCAGCGTTTTGAGCGCTGCTAGGATCATGTCGTCGTAATCAATGAGTCCATTACTGGCCAGTAAAGACTGGTAATGACCGTATAGTCCTGCTGCAATATCAACAACGGCATAGTCAGGTGCCCCGTCCGCAATACGGCTGGTCATTATTTGAGCGATGTCAGCGAGGGCCTCCGGCAACAGCCCAGAACTTTTGGCTTCATGAATGACGGTGTAGGCCAGTGCCGGTAGCACTTCGGTTCGCAGCACCGTTTGCCGGCGAAGTCGCTCCGTTTCTTCGCCATCAAAGCCATTGCCTTCAATCAGGCGATGATAGGCCGCAGTGTTGTTGTCTATCCATCTTTCTACCGCGAGGCGGATGAGCCGGTGGCTTTGGGTGGGCGATACCAGCGTAGTGCCTTCCGAATCTAAGGGTGACAGGTTGATGCCAGAGACTTCAGGATGGCGACTGGCAATGTTGAGTGCAAGGCCGTGGAGGGTGTGGACGACGAAGCTATTGAGCGGGAGGGACAGCGCTTTGAGGTGTTTGCGAACTTTGGCTTTGAGGTTGGCCGCAGCTGAACGGGTGAAGGTGACGAGGACGAGCTGCTTGCGGGCGTGGAGCTGGTGGTAGGCGATCGCGATCGCCGCGCCGGCTGCCATGCCGGTGGATTTTCCCGAACCCGGTACTGCCGATACGGCCAAAGGCCCAGAACGCCACTGCGCTAAAGAGCGCTGCCCAGGTCGCAAGCTTGCGGTTATTTGCTGAAGCTGGAGGGTTCTGTCTTCTTCAGTCTTGGCTTTTTCAGTTTTTGCTTTTTGAAGCTTGGCCGCATCGGCATTCGCTACTTCTGAAGAGGTCGCCACCATCACACTTCACCCATACACGGCCAGTTCAATGGCGCTGTTGATATGCAAAATTGTAGCGGTCTATTGAATGACTGTGTGGATAAATGGCTGTGTGGAACTGACAGCTCTTAGCATTAGGCTTACTGATCGCTTAGCCTGATCGCTTAGCTAGAGAGCTGCGCTTTTGAGCCCATTGACCGTAAAGATGCCGGGAGACGCTGCCACTGCTGATCAAGGAGCGTGCGAATAGGGGTCGCTCGCTCTTCTTTGACAAATACTAGCGGGGTAATGCTTAAGAGCCTTACCACGGCGGAGAGCGCAAACAACAGAGGTAGGCCAAAGCCAGGAAGCTCTGCTAACACGCTGCCTGCGGTGGTGCCCAGTGCGCCCGTGATACCCATGACTGCTGCTGCGATCGCAAAGTATCCAGACTGCCGAGCCCGAGGTGCCAGCTCCAGCTGAATGTTCGACAGGCAAAGCTCAATGGCCGCGAACGTAGAGCCCTGCATCAGGTGAAGTAAAGGGAGCACAAGCCAAACCGAAGCCAGTCCTGCATCGGTATAAATCCAAACAAAGGGCAAGGCCGCGGTGAGCAAACAGTTAATCATCAGCACCGGGCGATTGCCAATGCGATCGGCTAGGCGACCCCACAGCATAATCATGAGGAAATAGGCACCGTACACCAGGCCGCCGTACACCGTCACCCACTGCACATCCAGCGCCAAGCTCTCCAACAGATAAAAGTTAAAAAAGGGCTTACATAAGTTCAATCCAAAGGTCCAAAGCCCGAGGAACACAAGCAGAATGAGAAAATTTCGATCTTGCAGTAAGCCTGTTTGCCCCGGTCCTGCTTGCGCAGGTGTCTTTTCAGCCGTCAGGGCGCTTTGCCTAGCAACATCCTCGTCGCTGTTAGCTTCAGAAGCGGAGACCTCAGCAGATTCTTGAAGGGCAGATTTTTGAAGGGCAGATTGCTTGACGGTAGACGCTTGAGAACGCTGTATCTTGGCGGAGCCCTTTTGTATTTTGGCAGAGCCCTTCTGCTGAAGCACCCCTTCTTCCTGCGGGTTGACATCCCGAATCCAAGCCTGAAAGCCCAGGCTAGCGAGCCCCATGAGCACCGCAATCACCAGCACAATGCCGTAGCCTTCTATTTCGCCGCCCATCCACCAAGAAACCAGCCACCCACCCACTGGAATTGTCAGCAGTGCGGTTAAGCTGGCCAGCGATCTGCGAAAGCTAAAGTACCGCCCACGCAGCTGAGCGGGGACCAGCACCGCCATCCAACTCACCCACGAGGCACTCCCGATAGAGTCGAGCAAGTTGCTCAGCGCCAAAACACTCATCGTGACCAACGTTAGCCAGTGTGCATCTACAACGCCGTGGCTAAATAAGAAAATACCGCCCGCAGGCAGCAGCCACAGCAGTCGGGAGACGCCGTAGATCCAAAGGCAATAAACGTGACGACTGGTTGTTTTTTCAGAAAGATAGGCACCAAATGGCTGGAGCAAATGGGCCACCATTGGAATAGAGGTGAGTAGCCCAACTTCAAAAGTGCCCGCGCCAAGCCCAATCAAAAAATTACTAATAAGGACCCCTCTAACGATGTTCTCGAAGGCTGAAGAGAAAGTGCCATCGAGCGTAGAGGCTTTAAGGCTTTGCCGAATCGTGGGCTTTGGCTTAAGGGTTTGCTCAGGGGCTTGGCCCACCCGCGAGGGATTGGCTTCGAGGAGTATAGAAGTCATCCGAGTTCTGAGGCTAAAGGGTAATTCGTAATGAAATGCAAATTGAATTGAGAGGCCGCTGAAGCGAAATCACTAGCCACGCCGCGCTCATAATTCAATTTGGAAAAGAAAAGTTTGTATTTATACACACAGAGTAAAGTAAATCCTGAGTGCTATGTAACTATTCCTTAATAAATGTGCCCTTAGAAGCAAATCCTTAATCTTTCCTTCGCTATTCAGTTAGGGTTCATGCTGGCAGAGTTATTCAGATATATAGAGCTATTCAGATATGTATAGCGATCAGCAGATAGTGATTAACGGCACGATGCTGTAAACGAGACATGAGATAAGAAGAAATGAGCTCCACTCTGATGAGGTCTACTCGCTTCCCCTATGCCCTATTCCCGTCGTAAAGAACTGCTCTCGGGCGCTCGTGCGATTTTTCCACTGATTGTCGGCGCGGCCCCTTTTGGCATTATTTTTGGCACCCTTGCTCAGTCCAGTGGGCTTTCCTTTTGGGGGGCGATGGCGTTTTCCCTGGTCGTGTTTGCTGGCTCTGCTCAGTTTGTGGCGGTGGGCCTGGTAGCTGCTGGCACCACATGGCCGCTGATTGTTTTCACAACATTTGTGGTGAACCTGCGACACCTGCTGTATTCGGCTAGCTTGGTGCCCTATGTTCGCCACCTTGGTATTGGTTGGAAAGTTGCGATCGCCTTTTTCCTCACGGACGAAAGCTTTGCTGCGTCTATCGGGCGCTACCAATCTTCTGATGCGAGTCCCTATAAGCACTGGCACTACATTTCTGCGGCAGTAGTGATGTACCTAAACTGGGCGTTGTTTACCTGGGTAGGGCTCACCCTAGGCTCCCTAATACCCAATGCCGCAGCCTGGGGCTTAGACTTCGCGATGGTGGCAACTTTTATTGGTATGGTGGTGCCTTATCTGACGCGTTGGCCGATGGCAATTGCCGTAATCGTAGCGGGTGCGGTTGCTGTGTTGGCCTACGGTTTGCCCCACCAAATTGGCATCTTAGTGGCCACCCTAGCGGGCGTTTTAGCCGGTGTGATTAGTGACAGATGGAACGGTGGCCCCCTTAAGGGAACTTCTGAGGGAACTTCGCGTGAGGACTCCAAGGCACCGGCTCAGCCGGAGGTAGCGCCATGAATGAAGTGTTTTTAATCGGTGGAATGGCCCTAGTCACCTTTGGCATTCGCTATAGCCTAATTGGTCTTAGTGGGCGGATAAAGCTACCTGCAGCGGTCATTTCAGCACTTCAGTTTGTGCCGCCAACCGTGCTTACTGCGATTGTCGTGCCTGCTGTTTTGTTCCCGGCGGGTAAGCTATCGGTAGGTTCACCCTTGGGCATGGCGTTAGGGCCTGACAACGCTCGCTTAATAGGCGCGCTGGTAACTGTCCTAGTGGCATTTTGGAAAAAGAACTTACTCCTTACCATAGGAGTAGGGATGGGCTTTTTCTTGGGGTATCAAATGCTGCTCCAGCTTACGGGTACACCACTGGGCTAAACCGCGTAAACTATTACGTAGCGGTGCTACAGCCAGTATTGGGCTTTTTCTACCAAAAGCTCTAAAAACCAAACACTGGAAGCCTTAGATGAGGCTATCCCAATTTACACATCAGGGGATGAGGGCAGCTGTGATTCAGGAATTTGAAATATCCATCACCGCCGTGGGTGGCGATCAGTATTTGATCCGGACCGAAAATGTGGCCAAAGGCGTGCAGCTTGCAGAAGAAAAGGTGCGTTGGCCAGTGGACCAGTGGCTAGATCAAGCTAAATCACTCATGCACGATCCGCTGCTGGGGCTGCTGCAAGGTCAGCCACGCCACACAATTCCCACTAGCGCCGTTCGCTCGGGTGCCCGTTCTACCTCCGAAGCTTCTGCAACGCCAACCCTAGTGCATTTAGGTCAAGCCCTGCACGATGAACTCTTTAAAGGGCAACTCCACGACAGCTGGGTGACCGCTCAAGGCGTTGCTCAAAACCGCCAGGACTTGCTGCGCCTTCGCATTGGGATGAAAGAAAACCGGCTGCAACAGCTCCCCTGGGAAGCGCTGCATGCGGGCACTAGGCCGCTGGCGACGGGGACAGATGTTATTTTCTCTCGCTACATTCTCGATCGCAGGCAAGGGCATTCAGTGCCGCCCACTAAGGTAGGCTCCGGTCAGGTGCTGCGTATTTTGATGGTGATTGCTTCGCCGGACGATCAGGAGCGTTTGGAGCTTAAGCAAGAGGTTTATCACCTACAGTCCGAGCTGCATCCTGACTCTGCCGACCAAGATGATTTGCTGCTAGATGTTCAGCTCAAAATTTTAGAACAGCCTGGGCGCGCCGAGCTGACGCAAGAGCTCGAGCGAGGCAATTATCAGGTTTTGCACTACGCCGGTCACAGTAATTTGGGCAACGCAGGCGGCGATCTTTACCTAGTGAGTCGTCAAACTGGCCTGACGGAGCGGCTGAGCGGTGAAGACTTAGCTGGATTGCTTGTGAACAACGGCATTAAGCTGGCCGTGTTTAACTCCTGCCGAGGGGGCTATAGCTCTGGCACGGAGCAAGGCTGGCAAGAGCGTAACTTGGCTCAAGCCTTGGTGAATCGTGGTGTGCCGGGCGTCATTGCCATGACAGAGCGCATACCAGACCATGTCGCGATTACCTTTACCCAGTTGCTGTATCGCAACTTGAAAAAAGGCCAATCGATTGATCTGAGCTTGAATCGCACGCGTCAGGGGTTAATTTCGGCCTATGGCTCGCATCAGTTTTACTGGGCGCTGCCGACGCTGTATATGCAGCCATCCTTTGATGGTTACTTGGTTAAAACCTTGCTGTCTCGGGAAAATACTGACGCCTTGGATGCGGGGAACGATCCTTTTGGCGATATTTTCTTTGAACCGGGACTCGCCAATGTTGATTTGCCCAGTCGCCCGCAGGACCCAGCTGCTGACTATGCCACCTTGCGCTCTAAGTCGCAGCGTCTTTCAGATCAAGTCCCTACTGCTGAAGGACCCAATGAGGCAGATGAGACTAGCCTCAATCCATCTCCTGACGTTACGGATACAGAATCGGTGAATTATCGCGACTTAGGCAATAACAACGATGTCGATACCGCAGACACTGTGGTAAAACAGCTCTCAACGCCGCTGAGCCCAGCGGAGGTCGATGGAGAACTGCGTGTGCCCAAAGAATTAGAAACCTCGAGTGGATTTTATGGTGAGCCGACGCCGGCTGTGCCTGAGCCGCCGACATTGGACAAGCCCGTCTCTTCATCTGCTGCCAAAACGGTGGCAGACACGCCTGCTCAAGCGTCTGCTAAAACACCTTCCAAAACATCCGATGAGGTTTCAATGGCAGAGCCGCCTGCTGAGGCGACCACGAAAGCTGCGCCTAAAAAAGATGACATGCCGGAAATGGTGGGTGAGCGGCTCTCTCGTAGCCACACACTGAGTACAAAGCTGTTAACAGCGCCCGCGATCGCACTAGCAGCTCTTGTTGCCGTCCTTGGCATCACCACTGTGAGCTGGCTACGGCGTCCGCCTGCCGCCCCGCCTGCCCCGCCAGAATCCCTGAGCGAGATGGGCCTCCCGACTCAAATAGAGTTGGCCTTTGAGCAAAACAATTTAGACCTTGCTGTCTCTGCGACCGAGCAGCTCATCAATCAGGGGAAATTTTCTGAAGCGATTACCGCCCTTGGGACTGCAAAGCCCAGGCAGCAAGAAGATGTGATCGTTTTGTTTCTTCGTGGCAGTGCTCAGTGGGGGCTGGCGAAGCAAAGCGGCAGCGACTTTAATCCTGACGATGCCATGCGTTCCTGGGTAGGCGCGCTGGAGAGCGAGTCGGACTGGATGGAAATTGCGATGGCGTTAGGCTTTGCGCAGTATGCGTCTGGTCGTGAAGATTTGGCCCTGGAGTCTTGGCGAAAGGCGGTTAAGCTAGCCGAACGTCAGCCTGAGGCAAAAGGCATCTTTTCAGATAAATCTGCCAGTGATTATTCGCTCAATGCCCAAGCGGGCGTTGCCATGGCCGCGCTTAAGCTTTCTTCAGTAGATACGGATCCGGCTGAACGCGGCAGGCTGCGAGATGAGGCTTCAGAGGCCTACCGAAAAGTGATTAATGAAGCGCCTGCTGACTTTAGTGCGAACCAGCTCGGTAATAACTGGCTATGGCTAGAAGATGCGATTAGCGACTGGGGTGAAACTAAAGAGGAGCTGAGCCAGAACATTAAGTAGGGTGTTCGCGTTTGTATCCTCTGGTGTTGCTTGATAGACAATCGAGTTCTCTCAGCTTTGAGGAGACCTCTGTTGAAAGCATGCTACTTAAAATAGTGAAATACGAGCTGATACAAAAAGCCCCTCATCCACCGGTACGGATGAGGGGCTTTGAAATCGAGGTATTTGGGTTAGTAGAGGTGTTAGTTCTGAACGGATTCTGAACGGATGTATGACAGAGCAGAGCGATTGTCTCAAAACGATTGTCTTAAAATGCTAAGGCGCTAATGAGTGTGCTTTTCAGGCGTATAAGAAATCACCCAGCAGCGCTCAATGAAATTTACCTTTTTGAGGTGCCAAAATTTTACAGGATTGACGATGAGTTTTCGATCAGGCTGCCCAATGGGCTGACACAAATACTGCCACAGCGGAAACGAAGCGGTCGGATTAGCAGGCATCATGACAATGAAGAAGCAACAACAGCGATGAAGTGTAAAGCGGGCGTAGAGCAAGCGCTTACCTACCAATGATTGTCAATATGGTCTTACTTTACCCTCCGTGCAATTACCTCAATTTGCTTTCCGCAGGTGCTGTTGAGTGTACGATTCGTCACATTTGTTCTCCGTATCCGTGTCCTTGCTGAGGGCTTACTTAAGGGGGTGTCTTGCACGAATGATGCGATCGCCGAAAACGTACATCCGCTCAGGCAACACAGTTGCTCCCGGCACAGCCTTTCTGCTGACGCGGCTGGTTTTAAGGAGAAGCCTTATAGTATTGAGTGTGGAAAACGCACATTTTCTATGACCTACGGTTTGGCTGCATGACTTCTCTTATTGACTCTTTTCCTCGGGCTATTGATGCCGATTGGCCGGCGATCGCACAAACCCTAACGACGCAATCTTCCGGCTCCATTGACGTCATCCTAGCTGCCGATCAGGTCGCCAAACTTTCCAAGGACTACTACCACTTCAGCCCGATACTGGTTCCGCAGCTACAAGATAAAGTAGGCGACTTGGTCGTCAGGCCCAAAAACGAAGCCGATGTTTTGACCGTTGCCCGGCTGTGCGTTTCCCACAAGCTGCCTTTAACGATTCGCGGTGCAGGGACCGGTAACTATGGTCAGGCTATTCCACTCGCTGGCGGCATCATTTTAGACCTGAGCGCCATGAACGCAGTGAAATGGGTAAAGCCCGGAGTTGCCTGCGTAGAACCGGGTGCTAAGCTAGCCGCCATCGATCGAACTACGAGAGCGCAGGGCTGGGAAATTCGCATGTCTCCATCCACCTATCGCACTGCGACGATTGGTGGTTTTGTTGGTGGTGGCAGCGGTGGTATTGGTTCGGTGATATACGGGCAGCTTGCCGATAGAGGCAACCTTCAAGCTGTTCGCGTCGCGACGCTAGAGGATACGCCACGCATTATCGAACTACGCGGGGATGCTGTGCAGCAGGTCAACCACGCTTACGGCACTAACGGCATCATGACCGAATTAGAAATTCCATTGGGTCCAGCCTACCGGTGGGCCGAAGTCATTGTTTGTTTTGATGACTTTATGGCCGCTGCTCACTTTGCGCAGGCGTTGGGTGATGCCGACGGGATTATTAAAAAGCTTATTAGCGTTCACGCTTGGCCGATTCCGAGCTACTTTTTAGCGTTGCAAGAGGGGCTTAGAGAGGGCAAAGCGGCTGTACTGCTGATGGTGTCTGAAGCTGACTTAGCCGCGCTGCAAGAGCTTGTGAAAGACTGTGGCGGTGAGGTGACGTATCAAAAGGATGCGCAGGCGGCTGGAAAGGGCGCTGCGATCGCAGAATTTACCTGGAACCACACTACCCTCCATGCGCGCAATGCCGATAGTAGCTGGACCTACCTGCAAACGGTTTTCCCATACGATCCAGACCTAAAACTTGTGCAGCACATGTACGAACACTTCGGTGATGAAGTGGTGATGCACTTAGAGTACATCCGCGTGCAGGGCAAGAGTCTGCCTGCGGCCCTTCAGCTAGTGCGCTACTCTACTGCTGAGCGGCTCAATGAAATTATTCGCTACCACGAAGCAAAAGGGGCCTTTATTGCTAATCCTCATACTTACGTTTTAGAAGATGGCGGTCGCAAAACGATAGATGAAAACCAGCTAGCTTTCAAAGAACAGGTAGACCCTTACGGCCTACTGAATCCTGGCAAAATGCGAGGATGGTTAGAGCGCCACGCTTCGACTTAACGCTGATAGGGCGTAGCCCTACGTATAAAGCATATGAGCGATTTTCCCTTTGTCTTCGATTCACCCCTGGTTCAGCATGATGTTGGCACCTACGCCTACACCGTTGTGTTTTTACCGGCTGAAATGACCGAGGAGTTGCCATTTCAAGACTATCCGCGCCTAAGGATTCGTGGAGAGGTGGGCGGCGCACCGTTTTCAGGCGCCTTTCAGCCTGTAAGGGGCCGCTGGTACCTGTTGCTTTCCAAGCAATTTAGACGCAAAGCCAAACTTGAGGTTGGCGACTGGGTGAGCGTCCGATTTCAAATCGAGGATCAAAACGCGGTAGACGTGCCCGACGAGCTTCGTCTTGCCCTTGCAGAGAATAAGTATGCGATGGATACCTGGGAAACTCTATCGGCGGGGAAGCGAAGAGGGCTCGCTTATCGAGTCGCCACTGCTAAAACAGCGCCTACTCGGCAGCGAAGGGTTGCGAGTGTGATTGAAATGCTGGTTTTAGGTGAAGTGTAGCTAAAAAAAGCAACGTTCAACGGCCCAGAAAAGATCTACAGCGGTAAAGCTTAGACCGTCTCAGACGTAGAGGCGGCCAATTCTTCTAGTCTTTCCTGCTGGTCTTGAGAGATACAGGTTTGAATGACGGTCTCAATGTCGCCTTCTAAGATGGTTGGCAGCGAAAAGTTTTGATTGAGGCGGTGATCGGTCACTCGGTTGTCTTTGTAATTGTAGGTGCGGATTTTCTCTGAGCGTGAGCCCGATCCGACCTGCGATTTTCTCATATCGCTGATTTCGTCTTTTTGTTCTTGCAGCTTGGCTTCGTATAGCTTGGCCCGGAGAATCTGCATCGCGCGTTCACGGTTTTGGAGCTGCGATCGCTCTTCCGTACAAAACACTCGAATCCCGGTCGGTTTATGAATCAAGTCAACTGCCGTTTCTACCTTGTTTACGTTCTGACCACCCGCACCGCCAGATCTAGCCGTTGTCATCACAATATCTTTGGGGTCAATGTGAATCTCTACATCGTCTACCTCAGGCATCACCGCGACGGTTGCTGTAGATGTATGCACCCGCCCGCCTGACTCAGTGAGTGGCACTCGCTGTACTCGGTGCACACCCGACTCAAACTTTAGCTTGCTGTAAACCTGATCGCCCGTCACTTCAAGCACGGCCTCTTTTACACCGCCCATATCCGCTCGTGATTCTGTCAGCAGGCTTGCTTTCCAGCCTTGCCCTTCGGCGTATCGACTGTACAACCGCAGTAAATCGCCCGCCCAAATGCCCGCTTCGTCGCCGCCCGTGCCCGCACGAATCTCAAGCATGATGTTTTTATCATCGTTAGGATCTCGCGGCAGGAGCAAAATCTTGAGGCGCTTTTCCAAAGTGTCTAAGCTTTCCTCCAGCTCAGACACTTCCATCCCAGCCATTTCTTTCATCTCAGGATCTTTGGCTTCCTTGTACACTTCCTGCGCCCCAGTTAGCTCTGTGTCGGTCTCTTGCCACTGGTGATAGGTCGTGACCGTCTCTTCCAAAGACGCCCGCAGCTTAGCGATTTTTTGAAATTCACCTGGATCTTTGGCGACATCAGGGTCAGCCATACGCCGAGTCAGCTCATCGAATGTCTGCTCGACCGAGTCTAGTTTTTGGAGTAGGTAAGATTCAGCCATAGTCGTTAGCCAGAACGTAGGAAGAAATAAGGTAAATGATGAAAGATAAAATCCAAAAAAATATTCCGAGCAGCTAACCTTCTATGTGTGTTTGAAGGCTCTCCACTCGGAATATTAAAAGGCTATGGTGGCTATTTCTTAGCGTCGCCTTCGTTGGTGGTCTCTTCAGCATCGCCCTCTGTGGACATGCCGTACTTACGCAAGAAGCGCTCAACGCGACCCTCGGTGTCAATAATCTTTTGAGTCCCGGTATAGAAGGGGTGATTCCCAGACCATACGTCAATATTTAGCTCGGGCTTAGTAGAGCCTACGGTCATAACCTGTTCGCCATTGCAAAATACTTTGGCTTCGGGGTACCACTCGGGATGGATGTCAGCTTTTGGCATGGTTCTAAAAGGGAGGTGTCTGGTAAAAATTAACGCTTTGAGAATTGACCGGCTTTACGTGCTTTCTTCAAGCCGTACTTCTTACGCTCTTTTTGGCGAGGGTCACGGGTGAGGTAGCCTTCGGTTTTTAAAGGCATCCGGTTGTCAGGATCTAGCTGACATAGCGCGCGTGCAACGCCCAATTTGATGGAGTCAGCTTGACCCGTGAGGCCACCGCCGCGAACGTTCACTAGGATGTCGTACTCGCCTTCTAGGCCCAGTGTTTCCAAAGGTGCTTTGGCAGACGTTAAGTAAGCAGCGTTTGCCTGCAAGTACTCTTCACCCGGCTTTTTGTTGATAGTGAGCTTGCCGTTACCAGGAACCAGGCGAACCCTAGCGACTGAGGACTTGCGACGGCCAGTGCCCCAATATACAGCGCGATCAGATTGGTCAGCCATGGTTTAATTACCTCCGGGAGTAGTGTTGATGGTCATTGATTCTGGGTTCTGAGAGGCATGGGGATGCTCAGGGCCTGCGTATACTTTGAGCTTCGTGAAGAGTTTGCGGCCCAACGCATTCTTAGGCAGCATGCCTTTAACGGCCTTCTCAATGATGCGTTCAGGGACGCGGTTCTTAACCTGGTTAAAGGTTTCAGTTTTCATTCCGCCAGGACGGCCAGAGTGGCGGCGGTAAAGCTTCTGAGTGGCTTTATTGCCAGTCACAGCAACTTTCTCGGCGTTCACAACAATGACGAAGTCGCCGGTGTCCATGTGAGGGGCGTAGTTGGCTTTGTTTTTGCCCCGCAGCACCATTGCGATTTGAGTCGCTAGCCGACCCAAGCGCTGGTCAGCGGCGTCTACCACATACCAATTGCGCTCTATTTCTTTAACAGGGGTAAGGGTCGTTTTAGTGGACATAGCGGTTACCGTAAGCTTCGTGAATCATTGGGTGAAAGGAAGGGCTGTCGACGCTAAAACTAATACAGTAGTACAGTCGAAAAGCTAGACAGTGCAATTAACAGTGTAGTTAAAAGGGAAGTGAGAATTGAGGTTGGGTATCGACCCAAGCCTCGGGGGGAAAGGGAAAATAATCGTAGCCCACGCGGAGCAAACAAAGTCCTTGGGGGGGAGCTGAATATTTTACCAAATCGCGGCGCTGGTTTTGCCAAATGGCTGTAAAGCCCTTAGGTGTCAGCTGCTTACGCCCTACCTGAACAATCAGGCCCATGATTAGGCGAACCATGCCGTACAAAAAACCTTTTGCCTGCAATTCAATGCGTACAAAATGGCCCGAGCGTTGGCATTGCACTGCTTGCATCTCTACCCAGGAGTGCGATCGCTCTGAGCCTGCACGATGAAATGCGGCCAAATTATGATAACCCACCATGGGTTTGAGCGCAGCGAGCATTAGGCTTTCGTCTAATGCCTCAAAGTAGTAATGCCAGACAAATGGGCCGACAAACAAGTTTGGATAGCTGTCGGTGTAGAAGGTGTAGCGATAGCGTCGCCACTCGGCTGAAAACTGGGCGTGCCAGTCGTCGGGAACCCTTGCTGAGGCTCGAATCACAATATCATCAAGCAGTCGGTCGTTAAGGATGGCAGCCCATCGTTCGGCTGGGATGACGCTCGGCGCGGCAAAGTGTGCAACCTGAGCGGCTGCATGAACCCCGGCGTCCGTTCGACCTGCCCCATTAAGGGTGGTTTGATGGCCAATCACTGAGGCGATCACACGTTCAATCTCAGCTTGAACGGTGCGTTCAGACCGCTGACGTTGCCAACCATGAAAGGCATTGCCTTTGTACTGAATAATCAGCGCAACCTTCTGAGTACGCTGCTTATCTGGCGGTAAGTCTTTGAGCTGTTTGGAAATTTGCTTAGACCGCTGTGCAGCACGATCAGCCATTAACAGTGAAACTCCGTCCGATGACCATTGACTTGTGCAGCCAATCGACCTGTTCAACTAAGCTGAACAACGTAAATCATGAACAACTAAGTCAGCTCGATAATCGCCATACGAGCATTGTCGCCACGGCGAGTAACCGTTCGTACAATGCGAGTGTAGCCACCGTTGCGATCGGCGTAGCGGTCAGGTGCATCTGCGAACAAAGCATGCACCAGCTGCTTGTCGTAGATGAATCCCATGGCTTTACGACGGGCAGAGAGTGAACCATCTTTCGCGAGCGAAATCATCCGCTCCACTTCAGAGCGAACCGCTTTTGCTCGCACTTCAGTTGTTTTGATTCGACCGTTACGAATAAGCTCCGTAGCGAGCGATCTCATTAAGGCTTTCCGCTGGTCAGCAGCCTTACCTAGCTTTGCTACGCGGCGACCGTGTCGCATTGACTTTCTCCCTTGTTAATTATCTGAAAAATTGATTTGAAAAACTGAAATATCCGGTCGCTGAAAATTAGCTGTGATAACGGATAGAATCTTGTTGCTCCAGCCCCCTTCTCCCCAGGGAGAGAAGGGCTGGGGATGAGTGCCTCTAAACTTAGGCCCTGTGACCTAAACAGATTTAGCTGGCTTTTCGAGCGGCAGCATAATGCCAAGGTGCACCTGCAAAGCCTCGACGACTTCTTCAGCGGACTTTTGCCCGAAGTTCTTGATCTCCAGCAAGTCCTCTTGGCTGTAGTCGAGCAAGTCTGAAACGGCGTTAATTTGCGCCCGCTTGAGACAGTTGTAGGCTCGAACAGAGAGCTGTAATTCCTCGATAGGAATCTGATACGTTGGATCTTCTTCCTTCGTATCTTCGTCACGCTTAGGCTCAAGTGTGACGTCTTTGAGTGGGTTAAACATCGCCACCAGCTGGTCGGCTGCCTCACTCATGGACTGCTGGGCAGTCAAGCTGCCGTTGGTCCAAATTTCCATGACCAAGCGGTCTTTGCGATCACCCGCAGCATCTAGAAAATTCTCAACGCTGTAGTTGACCTTTTTCACCGGCATAAACACCGCATCGATTTGCATAAAATCAACGCCGCCTGTTTCTTCCCGGCTACGGTCAATCGCCCGATAGCCCTTGCCCTTCTCAATCCGAAACTCCATCTCTAAAGTGTGACCTGCAGAGACAGACGCGATGTAACGGTCAGTGCTAATCAGCTCAACCTCAGAAGGCAAATCAAAATTAGCCGCAGTTACCTTTGCCGGACCTTGAACAACCAAGCGCCCAATTTGTGGCTGAGACGAATAGCTTTTCAGCACCGTCTCTTTCATGTTCAACAAAATATCCAAGACGTCTTCTCGGACGCCTGGAATGGTTGAGAACTCATGACTCGCCCCGGCAATTCTGACAGAGGTAACGGCTGTTCCTTCTAGGTTAGAGAGCAATACACGCCGAAGTGCATTGCCGACAGTGGTCCCCTGGCTGCGCTCAAGAGGTTCAATTACGAACCGACTGTACTGACTCTGATCGTCTTCAACAATGGACTCGACACAATCGACTTGAAATACCATTCACTAACCTCTTTCTTTGCTCTATTACTTAGTCTGTTCTCTCGGCCTGCTGACCTGACAAATGCTCTACTGGCTTTGTCTCTTTATTCAAAACTTTTCGCAAAATTTCTTAAATATTTGGAGTTCTTAATCGTTCTAGCGTGAAGCCTCACTGCCTAGAAACAAAAACACGACTAGATACTAAAGATTAGACGCGGCGGCGCTTGGGTGGACGGCAACCATTGTGGGGGATAGGTGTAACGTCGCGAATCAGTGTGATCTCGAGGCCCGCACCTTGCAATGCGCGAATGGCTGTTTCACGACCGGAGCCAGGCCCACTAACCTGTACTTCGCACTGACGCATGCCCTGATCAATGGCGCGACGAGCCGCGCTATCAGCCGCGGTTTGCGCCGCAAAGGGCGTTCCTTTCTTCGCACCTTTGAAGCCGCTAGAGCCAGCAGACGCCCAGGACACTGCGTTACCACTTGCATCGGTGATGGTAACGATGGTGTTGTTAAACGTCGATTGAATGTGCGCGATCCCGTTGGGGATATTCTTTTTGGCCTTACGTGGGCCGGTCTTACGGATGGGTTTTGCCATTTCTAAATCAAAAGATGAGAGGTGTTCAAGGACTTGGATGAAGGGTCTGGAGGAGGTTTGCTATGAAAGCTTGAGGTAGGACTCACCGCAATGAAGTCGGCAGCTCCTTGAGCGCTGGCCATCCAAAACAGACTCTGGCGCTCCCCGCTAAAACTCTCAATTGAAAGCGCGAACTGACTAATTGCCTTTTGACTCTAGTTAAAAGACTTCAGTACGCGTTTCTAGCAGCTGTTTCCTGCTTAGGTTGTGTCACTTGCAATGTTTTCATTTGCAATGTGTCACCTGCAATCTACTTGCGTGGTGGCTTTTTCTTGCCTGCAATAGTTCGCTTGCCGCTACGACGAGTTCGACTGTTTGTCCGAGTGCGCTGACCACGTACAGGCAAGCCCATGCGGTGACGACGTCCTCTGTAGCAACCGATGTCCATCAGTCGCTTAATGTTCATGTTCACCTGACGACGCAAGTCACCTTCAATGAGGTAATCGCCTTCGACGGTTTCTCTCAGCTTGATGACATCTGCATCTGCCAAATCCTTAACTCGAATATCAGGATTTACGCCTGTCTTCTCAAGGATTTGATGGGAACGGCTCAGGCCAATTCCGTAGATGTAAGTTAAACCGATTTCAATACGCTTGTCTCTTGGCAGGTCAACGCCCGCAATCCGTGCCACCGATAATTCTCCCTCGTTTTGCCCGTCCGCATTAATTTGCGAACGTGTATATCAACTTAGTCAACTAAAAATCAAACTCAAACGATATCGAGTGCCAGATAAATGCTAAATCCGAAGTGTCAGATCCAAAGCAAGGCGCTCGACATCAAGTGCGTTGCGTCTAACCCTGACGCTGTTTGTGCTTAGGGTTAGTACAAATCACCATTACCCGACCGCGACGGCGGATAACTCGGCACTTTTCACACATTTTTCGAACAGATGCGCGGACTTTCATGTCCCAAATATATTGTTTTACTACACAGACTTATCACACTAGCAGAAACTCTCCTCATTCATCAAATGGATTATCAAGAATTTTTTGGGAAGCGCCTTTCACAATCGATTGCCCAGCCTGAAACTTCCAGGCTGGGCAATCGATTAAAGACTTTTGTATTTGCTTAAGCGCCGCGACGAAGGGCTGCTTCTACCTGCTTAAACTCTTGCTCCAAACGGGTCTGTAGCTTTTCCGGGACTGGCCGGTTGGGGTAAGAACTATAGTGACCTGCTAAAGCGTTGAGTGCGGTCCGCATCGTGGCAAAAGAACTTAAGTTAGCGGTGTTGCCGTCACGACGATAGCGGGAGGCAAAGTCATTGATTCTTTGCTTCGCTTTGTTTTGCAGCTCCATTTTGTTAGGAGCATCTTTAGGCAAGGCGATAGACGTTCTGAGGCTGTCGATCAGGGCGATGGTGTCGTCGGAATAGTTACCGCTAAGACCGTCGCTGGGTCCTACTGCGCTGCATCCGGTGAGGCCGATGACGGCTACCAGCATGAGGGCAAACACGCGAGACAATAAGCTTCTCATAGAAAATAAGGTGGGTGGCGAACTTGACCTATGCAGCGCATGTGCAGCTTCGCACATACCTATGTCAAGAATTGATACATCTACCATCTTATCTGACCATGGGACACTCGAAGTGTGCCTGTAGGCAGAGCCGTTGGTTGGCAAGCTGCCTTCGAGCCTTCTATCCCAGCCCCCATTTGTGACGGCTGGGATAATGACTAAGCGGGGTAGATCCTGAGTCTTCTGTTGGGCTCGTCGCCAAAGCTTAGAGACTTCAGACGGTAATGCTCGGCGAGTTCGTGCTGCATTTTCCGGATTTTGGGCGATCGCGGCAAAAGCTCCACCGGCTGACTTTTAGGAATCACAATTTGCTCTACGGCCAATCTCGCTTCTTCTAGGGCCTCTAGTTCATCGTCTGCGCCGTTGCGGGCAAACAAATCCAGATTGATAGCCTCTGTCATTTCACCCTCGTCATCTAGGTCGAGCACTCGCCTTAGAGACCTTGTAATTTGAGGGATACTGTTGGACTTGACCGTGTAGACCGGTACCTGACGGGCCTTAGCGACATCTTTGATCTTGGAGTGGTTTTTAATGTGCGATCGCAACGCCAGCACCGCATCTGCTGAGCCCAAATCCTTCGTAAATTTCACCGGCAGCGATAGCGTTCGCACCACATGATCAAGCTGCTGACGACTGATGCCGTAAGCATAAACCCGAGTTAAACCGCCTTCTTCGTCCTCTAACCCCTCTAAATAGTCTTCTCCACTCATCTGCTCCAAACGGCCAGAAGACGGCCTGTCAGCAGAGCTTCGTGCAGGCGAAACGGGCAGCTGGACTAATTTGTCATTGGCCCGCTCAGAAAACACATCTAGCGTGGCATTTAGTTGCGCTTGCAGGCGCTGCTGCTCATCTACAATCATCGACGGTCGGCTAGCCCTTTTCCCAAAGGAGTCAGAGCCTAAAGGCTTCATTTTCCCCGATGACCGCCAGCCCCCTCGGCTCGCCTGAGTCCCTCGCAAGCTGCCTGGGCTTAGCTGACCTTTTCGATTTGACCTGAGCGCTGGCGCGACTAGGCCCGATTGTCCGGGCACTTCATTGGTCACAATCAGCTGGTTGTCCGTGCCCAGTTCTCTCACTTGCTGCCCCGGCACCCGGCCCCTGAGTAGGTAGTCCACGGTATCGGACACCTCTTCATGCACAACCCATCGCTGGCGTTCGTGCATTTCTACTGCGATATCAAAGGTTGGCGGTGCTTTTCGCTCTAGCACACTCTTTTGAGAGCCGCGTCTGCGGGCTTCATCGTCGCCCAGTGTGACGGATTGAATGCCGCCGACCAAATCGGAGAGCGTTGGATTTTTAATCAGGTTTTCCAAGCGATTGCCGTGGGCTGTGCCTACGAGCTGAACGCCACGTTCTGCGATGGTACGGGCTGCGATCGCCTCCAGCTCCGTTCCAATCTCATCAATCACAATGACTTCAGGCATGTGGTTTTCCACTGCCTCAATCATCACCCGATGCTGTTCCTCAGGCCGTGAAACCTGCATTCGTCTCGCTCGACCAATGGCAGGGTGAGGAATATCGCCATCCCCTGCGATCTCGTTAGAGGTATCGATAATCACAACCCGCTTCATCAGGTCATCGGCAAGGACCCGGGCAATTTCGCGAAGGGCCGTTGTTTTACCCACGCCAGGACGACCCAGCATCAAAATCGATCCGCCGGTTTCTACCAAGTCGCGGATCATGCCGATAGTGCCGAAAATGGCACGACCGACTCGGCAGGTCAAGCCAATAATTTCGCCAGCACGGTTGCGCATGGCGCTAATGCGGTGAAGTGTTTTCTCAAGTCCAGCACGATTATCGCCCCCAAAGTGACCGACTCTGTCGACGCAGTACTGTAAATCCTGCTTAGAAACCGGTGTTTCAGAGAGGTACTCTACCGCGTCTGAAAACCGAGCTTCTGGCTGACGGCCCAAATCCATGATCACTTCAATGAGCTGATCGCGCCGGGGATGGTTCGTCAGAGGTCTCTGAATATACTCTGGCAGGACCTCCAAAAGTTGAGCGAGGTCATCAGTGACCTCTGGAGGCTTTAACTGAATGGTCGGAGATCCCTGAGAGGATGCTGAAGAGGAAGAGCGTGTAGACTCCGCTGAGAGACTACTTTCAATCAAGTGGTCGTCAAAACTCGCCATAGAGAACGGATTACAAACGAAGGGATATCGTTGATAAAAGAGGCAAAGTGTGTAGGTATCTGCATGATAACTACGGCTACAAAACGACTCGCTTTAATGGCATGACTAAAGATCTCGCGAGCGCTACCGCTTTCCACAACGTGTTGGGGACTTCTTCAAGATAAAGGGTTTGCTCAATAATTGGCATTAATAGGCTACGCGCATAGCTGCCGTAAGCGACCCCAGTGACGAACTCAGGCATTACAGGTAAGTCGATAGAATCTTTTCCCCGCAACGGTTTCAGCAAGCCGAGCGCGCTCAATTTGAGCGCCGTATGCTGATTGGTCCCACCCGCGAGCTGTACATATCCCTCAATCTTTGAGGCCAGCACCTTTTGGGCTAGTCGAATGGCTGCATGGGTCGTTCCTTTCCCAATGTCACCGCTCATCGGTCTACCGTCTGTCTGCCACATTACAAAAGACGCTTGCGAATCTGCCATGATCGCTTGCAGTGATTTTAAATAGTCAATCAGACCTGGACCATCAGGGCAGCTAATTGAAATGAGTTTTAGGCCCGCAGTCCAAGGCTGAACCGTCTGCCACAGCACTTCAAAAGCTTCGATGTGACCTACTTGCGTATGAATCTCTAGGGCCTGTACTTCTGAGAGGACCGGCTGGGCGATCGCATCTAGTTGAGTGGGGTATGAGCGCGCTTCGATTAAACCCAGCGGGCATATAGGAATGCAACGACCGCAGCCGTAGCAGCGCTCTGGAATGACCCCGACCGTATCAATTGCAGCTGCTGGACAAATCTGTTCGCAGGGGCGAGGGCAATCCGTGGGGCAAATCGCAGGGTTGAACCAAGCCTTTCGAAAATGCGGATCTTCTCCTGCGCTCATACTCACCATGAGCCAAGGCCGAGTGTATCCAGCACCTCTCTCATCATCCGCCGCAATCTTTGCTGCCGCAGATAGGCCATCCTTCGCCGCTTTTACCACGGCTAAATCAGCTGCAATGTCAATGCAGTCAGCCCCTGCCAACGCGTAGGCTAGGCTCAGATTTCTGACCGCAGGCAAAGCCTGATAGCTTGCGCCACAAATTAGCTTGAACCATTGCCCCGCTTGGAGCGAGTTAAGCGGTGTTTTTGGGGGTCTCAAGGTGTTTTGTGTGCTGAGTCTTGTCTGTGGAGATTACGCTGCGATCGCGTCAGTCAATGGAAACCAGGTGAAGGCGCGATCGCCGCCGACCTCCACCACTACCTTCACTCGCGGTTCAATCGAAGGCAGTGTCGTCAAAAACTTGATTTCCCGACTAGAGAGAATATGCCCTTCAATCAGCCAAAGCAAAAGGCCCTTCGACTGAGGCGATAGTGCTGCTAATCGGTAGCTAACAACAGGGGGAACAAAGTAGCGATCGCCCGTTGCCGAAGCGTCCATGTTTTTCTTGCCTAGATGCGGCGGTCTCACGCCATGCACATCTAATAGATAAGCCGACAGATCACCTAATCCACGCGCTGACATGTGAGCGCATTCATACCCGGCCGTCCTTACCCGCCGCCGGTACCGGCCCTCATGGCCACCCTCTAACGGCATCCTTACACCAAGCGCACCCGCTTTCTCGAGGTCACGAGTGAATTTATTAAATGCGATCAGCGCCATAGGACAGTCAACGTAATGAGACACAAACATCCTACTTCATAACTCCAGCTCTAGAAAATAGACCTTCCTTTCCTGCGGGCGGCTTTTTGGCAGGGCTTTTTGGCAGGGTTTCTAAGATTGAATAATTTTTGATAGAGAAGTTGAGGTATGATACAAATCGCTTAAAAATAAATCTGCTAGACGTAAGCCCGATTACATCGATTTTCAATCGGAACAAAAGGGCGCTTCTTGAGATGTGATTTACTTTTCAAAAAGTTGTAGACGCAGTCAGAAAAGCGTGTATAGTTAAAGACTGTCGCCGAAAAGCCAGATACTAGAGGAAAGCTGCTTCACTACTACAGAGAAATTTGTATTTTGAGCAACTGCATCTATCCAAACGGTTGCAACAAGTACATGAGACTCTTTAGAGATGTATTTCTTTAATAGATTACTTCTTTGGAGATTAAAGTTCTCTGCTGTACTTACCCTCCCAGTCTGAGGCGAAAAGATGAGGTGTGCCGTGACTCCTGTGCAATGCATGGTTGAAGTCCGCCACAAAACTTCCTTGTCGTTTGTTTTCCAGTTTGTCTACGCAGGATTGAGTGCCTTGCTGGCAGCTAGTTTTGGAGCTTTGAATAGCTCTGAGGTTTAGTGTGTTTGGCTTGCGCCCTGCGAGTGGCTGGTTGTCCAACTGGTGTATGCCAGAGTCCTGCGAGTAGATGGCCCTTTGTCCCTTTTGTTAGGCGCACGGTCGTCGGTTTCCAGGACGCGTTATGAAGTGGAGTCGAGATTAAGTGTCTGTTGGGATCCTTGGTACCAAGCTGGGTATGACCACCGTGTTTGATGAGACTGGAAACGCAATTCCAGTCAGCATCATTCAAGCTGGTCCCTGCACAGTTACGCAGGTAAAAACGAAAGAGACAGACGGATACTCGTCTGTGCAGGTTGGCTACGGCGACGTCAAAGAAAAGGCGCTTAACCGTCCTAAGCTTGGCCACCTCAAGAAGTCTGGTGCGTCACCTGTGCGTCACCTGCTTGAATACAGGACAACTGAAAAAGATGATGCCTTTGAGCTAGGACAATCGCTTGCTGCTGATCGCTTCGAAGCAGGCCAGCTCATCGATGTTAGCGGTATCAGCATTGGTAAGGGTTTCGCCGGTAACCAGAAGCGAAACAACTTCCGCAGAGGCCCGATGTCTCACGGTTCTAAAAATCATAAGCAGCCTGGTTCTATCGGCCCTGGTACTACCCCAGGACGTGTCTATCCCGGTAAAAAGATGGCCGGTCAGATGGGCAACAAAAAGGTGACTGTTCGGAAGCTTACCGTTGTTAGAGTAGACGCCGAGCGTAATCTTCTTTTGATTAAGGGCGGTGTTCCGGGTAAGCGTGGTTCGGTCCTAAGTATCACGCCTGCAACTATCGTTGGGCAGCAATAACGCCTGAATATTTGACCGGCGATTTAGGCGGTTACTAGGCAGCATTTGATTAGTTAGTTCATAACTGTCCCGATAAATATTTCTAGGCAGTAGGCAAAAAGGAAAGTCATGGTTGATTGCAAAGTTAAAGATTGGCAGGGGAAAGAGGCCGGCACTGCCACTGTAGATCTCAAAGTTGCTAGCGAAGAAAATGCTGCACATATCGTCCATCGGGCGCTTGTCAGGCAGATAAACAATGGCCGTCAGGGAACGGCGTCTTCTAAGACTCGTGCTGAAGTGCGTGGTGGTGGCCGCAAGCCCTGGAGGCAAAAAGGAACAGGCCGAGCTAGGGCGGGTTCTATTCGTTCTCCGTTATGGCGTGGCGGTGGCGTCATCTTTGGCCCTAAGCCCCGCGATTACACAACCAAAATGAACCGTAAGGAGCGCCGTTTAGCGCTTCGTACCGCGTTCCAAGGTTGTGCCGAGAGTATGACTGTTGTCAAAGACTTCGATAGCGAACTTACCCAGCCAAAGACTAAGGACGTGGTCGCGGCCATGGACCGATGGGGTATTGATGCTGCGTCTAAAGTTTTGCTCATCACCGTAGAGAAAGGTGAAAGCCTGCATCGCTCGGTTCGAAACATCGCCAAGGTGAAGCACATCTGTGCGACAAACCTAAATATCTACGATTTGCTGAACGCCGATGCCATCGTAGTAACAGAGTCCGCCATTGAGAAGATTCAGGAGGTATACGGTGAGTAAGCGATTTGCAGAGCATGAGCTACCCGACATCATTCGAAAACCGCTCATTACAGAAAAAGCCACTATTGCCCTAGAAAACAATCAGTACACCTTTGAGGTGGCGCCCAAAGCGACCAAGCCACAAATCAAAGCTGCGATTGAAAAGCTATTTGATGTCACAGTGACCGGCATTAGCACTCAAAACCCACCTCGCAAAAAGCGACGGGTTGGCCAATTCATAGGACACAGAGCCGCCTATAAGCGTGCTGTTGTCACCCTGGCTCCAGATGATTCCATCACGCTCTTCCCAGACGTGTAAAAGTTTTAGGGCTTTGTGTAAGCTCACTAAGACAACCGTAAACAAACGACGTAGTAAAAGCGACAAGTATTAGCCATGGGCATTCGCTCCTATCGACCACTCACACCAGGCTCTCGCGAGCGCACGGTTTCAGACTTTGCTGAAATCACGACAGATAAGCCTGAGAAGTCCTTGACGTACTCGGTTCACCGTCCGAAAGGTCGTAATAACCGAGGCGTTATAACCTGCCGTCATCGTGGCGGTGGTCACAAGCGGTTGTACCGTGAAGTTGACTTCAGGCGCAATAAGCACAATATCCCGGCCAAGGTTGCAACGGTTGAGTATGACCCCAACCGTAATGCTCGCATTTCTTTGTTGCACTACGCAGACGGTGAAAAGCGCTACATTCTTCATCCTGTTGGGTTAGAGGTGGGTACCACAATCGTTTCTGGTGAAGATGCGCCTTACGAGGTTGGTAATGCCCTGCCGCTGCACCGCATTCCTTTGGGAACGACTGTTCACAACGTCGAGCTGGTCCCTGGTAAAGGTGGACAAATGGTTCGTGCTGCAGGTGCAGGTGCGCAGCTAGTTGCCAAGGAAGGCGGCTACGTCACGCTCAAGCTGCCTTCTAGTGAAGTTCGCATGGTTCGCCGTGAGTGCTACGCCACAATCGGTCAGGTCGGTAACGTCGAGCACCGCAACTTGACCTTGGGGAAAGCGGGTCGTACTCGCTGGTCCGGTCGTCGCCCTGAGGTTCGTGGTAGTGTTATGAACCCTGTTGATCACCCGCACGGTGGTGGTGAAGGCCGTGCGCCTATTGGCCGCAGCGGTCCAGTAACGCCCTGGGGTAAGCCTGCTTTGGGTTACAAAACCCGGAAGAAGAAAAAGGGGAGTGATTCACTCATCGTACGTCGTCGTCGCCGGTCTTCGAAGCGCGGGCGCGGCGGTCGTAACGCATAGATTTATTATTCATTGTCAGTTTTTAGGTTAATAGCATGTCTCGTTCCCTCAAGAAGGGCCCTTTTGTGGCGGATCACCTTCTCACCAAAATTGAAAAGCTGAATGCGAAGAACGAAAAACAGGTCATCAAGACTTGGTCTCGCGCTTCTACTATCATTCCTCAGTTCATTGGCCACACGGTGGCTGTTCACAATGGTCGTCAGCACGTTCCTGTGTTTATCAACGAGCAAATGGTCGGTCACAAGCTAGGCGAGTTTGCGCCAACTCGGACGTTTCGAGGCCATGCTAAAAGCGATAAGAAAGCACGGCGCTAAAGCCCTGAGAGGAGTAAGGAACAAAAAACAAATGATTGATATTGATTCAGAATCACAAGTGAAAGCAACGGCGAAGTTCGTTCGTATGTCTCCTTTTAAGGTGCGTCGCGTTCTCGATCAAATTCGGGGCCGTTCCTACCGAGAAGCTTTGATCATGCTGGAGTTCATGCCTTATAAGGCTTGTGAGCCAATTCTTAAGGTTCTTCGCTCGGCGGTCGCTAATGCAGAGAACAACAACGGCCTTGATCCGGTCAGTCTTTACATTAGCGAAGCTTACGCTGATCAGGGACCTGTTTTGAAGCGGTTTAGACCGCGTGCGCAAGGCCGTGCTTATCAGATTCGCAAGCCGACTTGTCACATTGCGATCGCCGTTGCCCCCGGTACCGAAGCTTAATCGCAAGTTTCTTCCGCTTTTTTGTCCATTATTTAACGTTTTCTAAGGAGTACATCAGTGGGACAGAAGATTCACCCAACCGGTCTTCGTCTTGGCATCACCCAGGAGCATCGCTCCCGCTGGTATGCCGACAAAAACCGTTACCCAGCACTGCTCAAAGAGGATCATGAGATCCGCAAGTACGTTGAGAAAAATCTTGCAAATGCTGGTATTTCCGACGTTCACATTGAGCGTAAGGCCGACCAAATTGACCTCGAAGTCCGGACTGCGCGTCCTGGTGTTGTGGTTGGTCGTGGTGGCGCGGGTATTGAAGCCTTGCGAGTAGGGCTTCAAAAGAAGATAAAAGACGACACCCGTCAAATCAGAATTAATGTTGTTGAAGTTGCTCGAGTCGATGCTGATGCGGGCCTGATTTGTGAATACATCACTCAGCAGCTAGAAAGACGTGTCTCTTTCAGACGTGTTGTGCGTCAGGCTATTCAGCGTGCTCAGCGAGCCGGTGTGGAAGGTATCAAAATTCAGGTCAGCGGTCGTCTCAACGGTGCTGAAATTGCTCGAACTGAGTGGACGCGTGAAGGCCGAGTGCCACTACATACCTTGCGAGCAAACATAGACTACGCCTATCGCACGGCTCAAACGACCTACGGCATCTTGGGCGTCAAAACCTGGGTGTTCAAAGGTGAAGTGATTCCTGGACAGGAAAATCAAACTGAGGACACCAAATCTCAGCCTCGCCGTCAGCCTCGCCGCCGTCAAAAGTTTGACGACAGATCTAACGATTCATAGATGGGAACGGCCAGAAACCACCCTTCCCTGACGCTATTCCCATTGTGATCCATCATGTTAAGCCCAAGAAGAACAAAATTTAGAAAGCAGCATCGCGGTCGGATGCGCGGTATGGCCCACAGAGGCAACGAGATCAATTTTGGTCAATTTGCCCTTCAGGCTACCGAGTGCTGCTGGATGACCTCAAGACAAATTGAGGCTGCCCGACGTGCCATGACTCGCTACATCAAACGTGGCGGTAAGATTTGGATTCGGGTGTTTCCTGATAAGTCAGTGACTATGCGCGCTGCAGAGACCCGGATGGGGTCTGGTAAAGGTAACCCTGAATTTTGGGTCGCGGTGATTAAGCCCGGTCGAATTGTTTTTGAAATCGCAGGTGTTTCCGAAGAAATTGCAAGAGAAGCAATGCGTTTAGCGTCATTCAAGCTTCCTTTCAAAACTAAGTTCATCGCGAAAGACACTGAGGAGGGCTAAATACCAATGGCATTATCAAAAGCAAAAGACTTGCGCGAGTTGAGCACAGAAGACATCACCGCAGAGATTGCCAAAATCAAGCGTGATTTGTTCGACCTCCGCTTTAAGAAAGCAACGCGTCAGATGGAAAGTGGCTTTCACGAATTCCGCCACACCCGTCGTAAGCTCGCCCAGCTTATGACAATCGCTAGAGAGCGAGAGCTGGCCGAAAATCCCAAATACGGTCCAAAGAAAGGAACAGAAGCTAGCGCGGTAGAGGAGGCTTAAAACTATGGCAGCAAAAGAGCGAATTGGCCAAGTGGTCAGTGACAAGATGCAAAAGACTGTGGTTGTCTCGGTGGAAACCCGAGTCAAACACAAAAAGTACGACAAGATTATGGTGCGCACACAGCGCTATAAGGTACACGACGAGGAAAATAAGTGTAAGGTGGGTGATCGCGTGAAAATCAGCGAAACTCGTCCCTTAAGCAAAACAAAGCGATGGACCGTCGCTGACATCCTCAGTTCTTCTGATATATAAGGTGAGGATTTAGATCAGTGATTCAGCAAGAGACTTACTTAAATGTGGCCGATAACAGCGGTGCGAGAAAGCTCATGTGCATCCGCGTGCTCGGTGGCCGCAAGCAGTATGCAGGTGTAGGGGATGTGATTGTCGCCGTTGTCAAAGATGCACTACCTAACATGGGTGTCAAAAAGTCTGACGTGGTAAAGGCCGTTGTGGTCCGCACTCGCAAAGGCATTCGCCGTACTAGCGGTATGAGCATTCGTTTTGACGACAATGCAGCGGTGATTATTGCCGCAGATGGTAACAATCCTAGGGGCACCCGAGTCTTTGGCCCCGTAGCTCGTGAGTTGCGTGACAAAGGCTTCACCAAAATTGTTTCTCTAGCACCGGAGGTACTCTAGATGCAAAAGAAAAAGCCCGTGGTGCGTCAGAAGATGCACGTCAGAAAAGGCGATACCGTTCAGGTTATTGCTGGCAAGGACAAAGGTAAAGTTGGCGAAGTTGTCGCCACCAATTCCAAAAAATCTCAGGTTATTGTTCAAGGCGTCAACATGCGCACTAAGCATGTTAAGCCTCAGCAAGAGGGCGAATCTGGTCAAATTCTTACGCAAGAATTTCCGATTCATAGCTCTAATGTGATGCTCTACTCTACCAAGCAGAAGGTTGCAAGCCGTGTGGCTCACACCATGACGGAGGATGGGCGTAAGGTTCGTATGTTGAAAAAGACTGGCGAGATTCTAGAGAATTAATGACTTTAGATGGCTTGTAATAGCTGAGCTGTCTGACAGGCTCATCATCTTATACAGAAGTCACCGGTTTCTAGATCATCACCACACCGTTCACCCAATGCCCTGACCAAGCCCAGGGATTTTTTCAGAGGATACAATGGCCGACTCACTCAAAACACTTTATCTGGAGAAAGTAGTCCCCAAACTCAAAGAAGAGTTTGGATACACGAACCCTCATCAAATTCCTAAGCTTGCCAAAGTCACGGTTAACCGTGGTTTAGGAGAAGCTTCTAACAATGCCAAAGCGCTTGAATCATCTATCAGCGAACTGGCAATGATCACCGGGCAACGTCCCGTGGTCACGAGAGCCAAAAAGGCGATCGCAGGCTTTAAGATTCGCGAAGGTATGCCGGTCGGCGTCAAAGTGACGCTTCGTTCAGGCCGTATGTACGCTTTCACGAACCGCCTAATTAATTTGACCCTACCCCGCATCAGAGACTTTAGAGGCGTCAGCCCCCGGAGCTTTGATGGTCGAGGTAACTACACTCTGGGCCTGCGCGAGCAGCTCATTTTCCCAGAAGTTGATTACGATAGCGTTGACCAAATTCGCGGTATGGACATCACCATTGTCACCACGGCGAACTCCGATGAAGAAGGTAGAGCCCTTCTGAAGGAATTGGGCATGCCCTTCCGAGATAACTGAGGCAACTAGCAAACAAAAGGATTATGGCGTCTAACGACACAATTTCAGATATGCTGACGCGCATTCGGAATGCTAACCTTGCGCATCACCAAACCGTCGATATCCCATCGACTAAAATGACTCGCAACATTGCCAACGTTCTCAAAGAGGAAGGCTTTGTCGCAGGCACTGAAGACATTGGTGAAGGCATCGAGCGTAAAATCAAGATTACCTTGAAGTACAAAGGTAAGCAGCGTCAGCCCATTATTAGCAACCTGACCCGTGTCAGCAAGCCCGGTTTGCGTGTGTATTCTAATCGCAAAGAGCTTCCTAGGGTGCTCGGTGGCATTGGCATTGCAATTATCTCAACCTCTAGCGGTGTCATGACCGATCGTGATGCACGTAGGCAGGGGATTGGTGGAGAGGTACTTTGCTACATCTATTAACCCTGACGACTATGCAGGCCCTAAAGGAGGCCGGAAAAAATGTCTAGAATCGGCAAGCAGCCCGTACCCGTCCCTAAGGGGGTCACCGTCAAAATTGACGGCCAAACTGTTACTGTTAAAGGCTCCAAAGGTGAGCTTTCTAGGGAGTTACCCCCTGAGATTGCCTTCGTTCAAGAAGGCGAAGAGATTGTGGTCACTCGCCGTGACGAATCTCGAAATGCCCGGCAGCGTCACGGCCTTGTTCGTACGCTCATTGCCAACATGGTAGAGGGCGTTTCTAACGGCTATCAAAAGAAGCTGGAGATTCAGGGCGTAGGCTACAGAGCGTCACTCAAAGGGCAAAAGCTAGTGATGGCACTTGGCTACTCTCACCCTGTTGAGTTCGATCCTCCTGACGGTATTCAGTTTGCTGTTGAAGGCAACACCAATGTCACCGTGAGTGGTATCGACAAAGCAGTTGTCGGAAATACCGCTGCAACTATTCGTGCCGCGAGACCCCCTGAGCCCTACAAAGGCAAAGGTGTTCGCTACGCTGGTGAGCAAGTTAGACGTAAGGCAGGTAAGGCAGGTAAGTAAATTATGAAAGCAACTCGTAGAGAATCTACCCGCCGTCGCCACTCGCGCGTTCGTCGTCGGGTGAAGGGAAGCAGTGAACGGCCAAGGCTTGCTATCTTCCGCTCTAACAACCACATCTATGCGCAAGTCATTGATGACACAGAGCATAAAACACTAGCAGCAGCCTCTACCTTGGATAAGGAGTCAGGTGTTAAAGCAGGTGCGACGTCTGAAGCCGCAGCAGCTGTTGGTAAACTGATTGCGGAGCGAGCGCTAAAGGCCAACGTTTCGCAGGTCGTTTTTGATCGTGGTGGTAAGCTTTACCATGGTCGAGTCGCAGCATTGGCGGACGCGGCCCGTGAAGCCGGTCTTAAGTTCTAGGGCGCTAGAAAAGTCTCGAAAGGCGGCGATGGTTTTACGCGCTGCCTTTACAGGTCGACCTAATATTTAGGCCAAGGGGCCAAATTACCAGAGGCCGTAAGGCAGTATTACAACCGCGTACATCTAAGGTTTGAAACCATGGCAGATAACAGAGATCGTAAGAAGAGAAATAAGAGCCGGGAAAAGGACTCTGAATGGCAAGAACGGGTCGTTCAGATTCGCCGTGTGACTAAGGTCGTCAAAGGTGGTAAAAAGCTGAGCTTTCGAGCCATTGTTGTGGTAGGCAACGAGAAAGGCCAAGTCGGCGTCGGTGTTGGTAAAGCCAGCGATGTTATTGGTGCCGTTAAAAAAGGCGTCGCCGATGGCAAAAAGCATCTCGTTGAAGTGCCTTTGAACAAGGCCTATTCTATTCCTCACCCCATTACTAGCCGAGCGGGTGGTGCGAAAGTATTTATGCGTCCTGCAGCGCCTGGTACGGGTGTAATTGCGGGTGGCGCAGTCAGAATCGTGCTGGAGCTTGCGGGCATTCGCAACATCTTGGCAAAGCAGTTAGGGTCTGATAACCCTCTGAATAACGCTCGTGCGGCGGCTGAAGCTCTGGGTTCTTTAAGAACGCTCGCGGGCGTGGCTGAAGAGCGTGGCATTCCTGTTGAGAAGCTATACGCCTAGCTATTGGCCTACTCGCTAATGACCTAGTGGGTGCTTGCTGCCTAGTGGAAAAATTATCTGTCAATCATTCGAAATCGTTCAGCGCTCGCACGTGCTCCTCAATGCAGGCATGCGCTAACTAACCCAAGGAGACTTTCCAGAGATGAGACTAGAAGATGCAAAGCCCAAGGCGGGCTCTAAAAAACGCAAAACGCGTAAAGGCCGTGGCATTGCAGCTGGCCAGGGCGCTAGCTGTGGCTTTGGTATGCGTGGCCAAAAGTCTCGTTCTGGCAGCGGTACTCGCCCCGGTTTTGAGGGTGGCCAAATGCCTCTTTACCGCCGTATCCCTAAGCTGAAGCATTTCACAATTGTGAATCAGAAGGTTTACACGGTGATTAACGTTAAGAGCCTCTCGGAGCTGCCTGCAAAAAGCGAGGTGACTTTGGCTTCTCTGATGGAAGTCGGTATTATTACATCCAATGATGGCCCTTTAAAGGTGCTGGGAGATGGTGAAATTTCTACGGCGCTCAACGTAAAGGCGGCAGCTTTTACGAAGTCTGCCAAGGAAAAAATTGAAGCCGCTGGTGGCAGTTGCGAAATAGTGTAGTCGCGATGCTGCGTTACGCAAGGCCTGAATAGACGCTGGTTCTATTGAGATTAAGATAGGGAGCAGAGAGTGTCCGAAGGTAGGGAGTGGTCCTTAGCTTTTCTGGAAAAATTGTGTGTGTCGCAAGAATTTTCCATACAAGCTGAAAGTGATTTGTTCCTTCTACCCTTATCAGGGCTCCCTGCTCCCTTTATCATTAGGTATGACCCCTTTGTAGGATTTGCCTAATTGGGAGATAGCAATAATGGCGTGTTTTAACGCGATAAGAGGTTTTAAGATATGGTTGTGAGTCAAGGCAAGTCGCCCAGTGCGTCGGAGACATTTTTACAGATGGCTCAGGCGGCCGGATTGCGCAGCCGTTTATTAATTACGGTCGGCCTTTTGGTCCTAGTCAGGCTGGGCATTTACATCCCTGTTCCTGGGATTGACC
Organism: Cyanobacteria bacterium J06634_5; assembly: GCA_039820525.1. Lineage (GTDB taxonomy): Bacteria > Cyanobacteriota > Cyanobacteriia > Phormidesmidales > Phormidesmidaceae > Phormidesmis. The sequence continues at coordinate 135,035 of JBCBPY010000002.1, read as the reverse complement.
GGGCTGCATTTTCTCAGTTTGTTCAAACTGGTGGTGGTGGCGTCCTTGGCTTTTTAGATATTATTGGCGGCGGCGGCTTATCCCTGGTAGGTATTTTTGCCTTGGGAATTCTGCCGTTTATTAACGCTTCGATTATTATGCAGCTGCTAACCGCGGCTATCCCAGCCCTGGAAGACCTGCAGAAAAATGAGGGCGAAGCGGGTAGACGGAAAATTTCTCAGGTCACTCGTTACGTAGCGTTTGGGTGGACCGTTTTGCAGAGTACGATGCTTTCGTGCTTTTTGCTCAGGCCCTATGCTTACGATTTTGGAGTGCCCTTCGTTGTAGAAACGGTATTGGCCCTTACTGCAGGCTCTATGTTTGTGATGTGGGTTGGTGAGCTAATTACAGAGCGTGGCTTAGGCAATGGCGCATCGCTACTAATTTTCCTTAATATCGTCTCTTCGCTGCCTCGGGTATTGGGCGAAACGGTTGACTTGGCCCAGACCGGCGATCGCGGCACTATCGGCGGCATCGTTATCCTATTCCTTGTCTTTATTGCAACAATTATTGGAATTGTATTTGTCCAAGAAGGGACCCGTCGTATTCCGATTGTGTCAGCCCGTCGCCAAGTCGGTCGTAAGCTGTACTTAGAAAAGAGCAACTACTTACCGCTACGCCTCAATCAAGGCGGTGTGATGCCGATCATTTTTGCGTCTTCCATGCTAATTATTCCGCTCTCAGTGGTGAATTACATTCCCAGTGAACGGTTTGCTCAGTTTATGGGCGCTAACTTCAGACCCACCTCACCGCTGTACATCTTGGTGTACTTAGTGATGATTGTCTTTTTTAGCTACTTCTATGCTTCTCTGGTGGTCAACCCTGAAGACATGTCTCGTAACCTGAAAAAAATGGGGGCCAGTATTCCTGGTATTCGCCCCGGTAGAGCAACCACTGACTACATCGCCAAGGTTTTGAACCGGCTGACGTTCTTAGGTGCAATTTTCTTGGGGCTTGTTGCTGTGGTCCCCAGCCTAGTTGAGAGTGCCACCCGCGTGCAGACGTTTCAAGGTTTTGGTGCGACGTCACTGCTGATTCTGGTTGGCGTTGCAATTGACACCGCTAAGCAGATTCAGACCTACGTGATTTCTCAGCGATATGAAGGCATGGTGAAAAGCTAATGACGAGACTGATTTTTCTAGGGCCACCAGGCGCTGGCAAGGGGACACAAGCCCAAATTCTCTCGAAGAATTGCCAAGTGCCCCACATTTCAACAGGTGATATTTTGCGCGCTGCTGTGAAAGCGAAGTCGGCGCTTGGCCAAAAGGCTGAAGGTTATATGAGCGCGGGTGAGCTGGTCCCCGACAACCTTATTTTGGACCTCATCAAAGAGCGTTTGGGTGAGGAAGATGCTGCGCGTGGTTGGTTGCTAGATGGCTTTCCTAGGAATGTTGAACAGGCTGAGTTTTTAAACGCGTTGCTCGACGAGATCAACCAGACGTGTGATGTTGTCATTAATCTAGAAGTCCCTGATGATGTTTTAGTTGCGCGCATGTTGGAGCGCGGACGCAATGACGATAAAGAAGATGTCATTCGCAATCGACTGGTGGTGTATCGAGAGCAAACCGAGCCTTTGATCGCTTTGTATGAGGGCCTTAAGCAGCTTGTCTCGGTTAATGGCAATCAGGAAATGGACACGGTGACTGAAGCCTTACAGGCGATTGTTAAGGAAGATACTTAAGCACTTGAGTCCATGTAGGGCTGGTATGGCGGTGGCGTCCAAAACTAAGGACTCTGCCGGCTGTGGTAGCATTTCTTATGCTGGTTTGCTGAGGGGATTTGCTACCCTGGAAGTGACAATATTATGTGTCTGCGAAAAAGAGGAACGGTTAGTTGTCTAAACAAGATTTGATTGAAATGGAGGGGACGATTACAGAGTCTCTTCCCAACGCGATGTTTCGAGTCGATCTCGATAACGGGTTTAATGTGCTTGCCCATATTTCTGGCAAGATCCGGCGGAACTACATCAAGATTTTGCCGGGTGATCGCGTCAAGGTAGAACTGACGCCTTACGATCTCACTAAAGGCCGTATTACCTATCGCTTAAAGAAGCCTCGCTAAAACCTTTCTATCCCTGATTATCAATGGTTAATTACTGCTCGTCCACAATGCGAGTCAGTAGAGGCTCAGCGCCAAAACGTACCACATCGGTACAGGTCAGTTTCGTCTCTTGGGAGACTGCTGAAATGGCTTCGCGGGCCTCTTTTTCATTGAGGCCAAAGGTATTGAGCGCAATCCCTATGACCTTGGCCGGGGGAAATGTGCTGCCCGCCGTGGCAACCGTTTCGTACAGGTCCACGACCTCTCGGAGTGGTGGAATTTTAAAGTCTGGAAAGTGCTGAATATTTCCAAGATTTGCCTTGTGAACTAACACCAAGTGGGTGGGCTGACTTCCTCGAATGAGTGGCAACGTTGCTGTAGATCCTGGGTTGAGTAGAGACCCTTGCCCTTCGACAAAAAGAATATCGTGTCCTAGCGCATGTCGGGTTAAACAGCGTTCTACCGCACCAGCGGCATAGTCAACGCGAACAGCATCTAGGGCAACACCGTCTTCGCCTAACATGAGTCCGGTTTGACCTGTGGCAATGAGTTTGGTCCGAAGCCCTCGTATTCTGCTAGCTCGATTGAGCTCGATACTGGTAGACATTTTGCCGACGGCCATATCCGTGCCGACTGTCAAAACGCGATCGCATTTCAATAATCTGGCTTTACCCCCGCCGATAGTTAGCCCTTCTGGTTCCTTGCGAATATCCCACACCCATTGCTCAGGCCGCAAAGCCATTGCAATCTCAATATCCTGATTCATTTGGGTGTGCAGACCATTCATTACAGAGAGCCCTGCTTTGATACCCTGCTTAACTTCTGCATACCAGGGCGCGGGTAAAACGCCGCCAGAAGGGGCAAGGCCAATCGCCAGTACTGTGGGCTTGAATGCCAGAGCCGCTTGCACAGAACCCACAATCGGAACGTCACGATCAATGTTAGTTAAGGTGACGATGGAATCTCCGATGGCCTCCTCATCAATGACAGCCACAATGGGGTTTTGACTGTAGCGCAGCATGGAAATGCCCGTTTTGCCTTTAGCACCTTTGAGTCCCTTGTGCATCAAAATGGCAATACGATCATCAGGCTTAAGCATGGTGAGAAAGTCCTAGTCCGGGTAGATGGTTGGGAACCAAGGCCCCATGGGTGAGCTGGGCACCTTTGAAGGGATCGTCTTTTAAGTTGAAATGGCTATCGAGATCGAGATGGTCGGCCAATGGTGAGAGGTGCGCAAGGGCAGTATTAGCGATCGCACTGTCTGAATAACAGCCAAACATCACCTGTAATCCACAGGCTTTTGCCGTATGAATCATCCGCCGAGCCTCTGCTAAGCCACCGCATTTCATTAGCTTAATATTGATGCCATGAATACAGTGTGCTAGTCGAGGAATATCTTTACCATCAAAGCAGCTTTCATCGATGAAAATCGGCAGCGGTGATTGAGCGTAGAGCTGAGGTAATAAATGATCCTCACTATCTGACAAGGGTTGTTCTAAGTACATTACGCCCCGCTCGGCTAACCACTGTGCCATCACTAATGCGTCTTCGATTGTCCAGCCACCGTTGGCATCAATGCTGATTTTTGCGCCAGTCGGGACACAAGAGAGGAGTGCTGAAAACATGGCTTGATCGGCTCTGATGCCCTCGGGGCTGCCTAATTTGACTTTGACTGATGCCACCTGCTGTTGATCGCACCACTGAGTGAGGCGATCGCACGCGGCCTGAGGCGAGCTGATGCCCACAGTGACGGCTGTGGGGCCAATCTGATCTAAAGTCAGGCCCCATAGCTTCCAAAGCGGCAGATTGACGTGCTTCCCAAGCCAATCGTGTATGGCCACATCTAGGGCTGCGCGCGCGGCTGAACAGACCTGCATGCTGGCGATCGCTGCTTCAATTTGCTGACGCTGAAGGGGATGAAATGCTGTCACTACGGCAGCCAGCTTTGTTAGGTCAGTGGCAATTTGCTCAGGCGTTTGCCTGGTTGAGCCTATGGAAAAAGGCGAAGCTTCACCCCAACCTTCGAGGCCATCGGCCTCAATCCGTACCCAGTGATTTACCGAACTGGCTCTGGTACCACGGCTAATGGTGAGGGCTACGCGTTTGTGTACCGTAAACGGTTCAATGTAAATCTGCATTGGGGTAAATCTGCATCGGGGGTTGTTACGTTAGAGAGCGTTGGCGACCTCGATTAAGTTCCCGTCAGGGTCACGAATGTACACCGACAGAATAGGGCCTAATGTGCCTGTGCGCTCTACGGGGCCAGCCGTAATCGGTACCTTTAAGTTGTGAAAGTGCTGCACCACATTATCTAAAGGGAGGGCCGTGATAAAGCACAGGTCAGCCGTCCCTGCCTGCGGATTTTTTGCCGCTGGCTGAAGTGGATTGTCTAGGGTGTGCAAATTGATTTTTTGAGGGCTGTCGCCAATCCGAAGCGCATAGCGGTGATCGCCAAACTGGATAACGTCGGCGCCCAAGACGGTGGTGTAGAACTCACAGGTGGTTTTGATATCGGCCACTGTCAGCACAAGATGGTCTAAGCGTTGAAGCTGTATCACTGAATCTGTATCACTGAAGCTGCGTTTTAGAGGCGATTCGGGTTTTCTTTTGGGCGCTCTCTGAGAGGTCATTCCCCGATTGAAGCACGGTAGCATTTTCCTGAAGGACGGTCGCTGCGTTGGTGTCGCCCATTTGAATGGCGGTATTCGCTGCCGATTGCAGCATGGTGACCGCGCCTTTGCGATCGCCTGCCTTCAGCTTATCTTCCGCAATTTGGGTTTGCCGATACTTGGCCAGCGCCAGAATGTTCTGTTGCACGCCCGCATTCACGTCCGGCGTGTAAGCCGATTGGGACGCGATTTCGATCGGCACCGCTTCTGTCGTCTGCGTGCTCAGGCCCAGGATGGGATCGTCATAGGTTACCTGCAGTTGACCAATGGTGGCGGTGCCTTCTGCAAGTTGAGGGATATACAAATTCAGCAAAATAACGCGGGGCTGATCTTTCATCAGATCGCCCAGGCGAACCATGGCCTGATTACCTTCTTGTACTGCCGTTAGCTCAACAGTGTCCGGGGAAACTTGAGCGATGGGTTTTAGATCGGCCATGCGGGTGCCGTCTGCTAGCTCAATGTTGAGATAGGCGTTGGTAAGGCCGACAGATTGGATACGGGTGAAGAGCTTGCCGAACGTCGCGATCGCATCTTCTGCTCGCTCAATATAATTCAGCGATCCTGCGCCCGCATCTGCAATATTTTCTAAAACATCTTGATTCCAATGGTCCCCAAACCCCAGCGTGTTTACCGTGAGGTTGTAGCCAACGGCAACATCGGCAAGCTTGAGGGCTCGCTCATTGTCACCATGTTCATTTTCACCATCTGTGAGCAGTAACAGTTGGGACACTCGGTCATCTTTGCCCGATGCTAGCTCGCTAATACCTGCTTTGAGCCCGTCATCTATGCAGGTGCCGCCGCCGGCTTGTAGCCCGTCGATTTTTCGCTTAATCGAATCGAGGTCAGTGGCCAGCTGGTTATGGACCAATACTTTCGCTTTGTGGTCGAAGGCAATGATTGAAATGCGATCGCGCTCTGTCAGCCGGTCGATAATACGATGAGCCGCCTGTTTTACCGTCTTCAGCGGCGTCCCCATCATGGAACCACTGCGATCTAGCACAAAGCACAAATTCAGCGGTGCTTGCTGACCTTCGCCTTCAGCCGATACTGAGACCGATAGCTGGCGCTGCGTATTGGGTGCACTGGCGGGAATGTGGGCATCACTGAAAGCCCATTGCAAACCAACTTTCATGTTCTGGCTCGATCTCCTGACGTTTTCAACCTGTTGTTAGCTAACCGGATGTTAGCTGACCGGAAAGTTCGCCGACCCAATCAACGAACCCAATCAAATGAACTATAGCGCTGCTAACCCATTTTTCGATGTTTAGATGATACGGGCTGCTTCACCCCGAACTCTATACCCTGGACTCTAGCATCAGTCTTTCCCTGCTAAATTCCGCTAAAACTTCGTAAAAGTAGGGTCAACGATGACCGGCCTTACGGACGATTTAAAAATGAAAGGTGAGGTTATCCGTCAAAAACCGGGCAAAAACCACCAATCTACTGAAGGCGCATCACGTTCGCTTGCGAGCTACTATGGAAAGCACATGATTTACGTTGACCCCATCTATGAGTTCTCCTATTAAAGCCGTACAAGCTCCCTATGGTGGCGGCGCAATGGCCTACAAAACCCCACCACCAGACTTGCCCTCTTTGCTGCTAAAAGAGCGCATCGTTTACCTGGGGACTCCGCTAGTTTCCTCTGACGACTTTAAGCGTCAGATGGGCGTCGATGTGACCAAGCTGATCATTGCTCAGCTGCTCTATCTAGAATTTGACGATCCTGACAAGCCTATTTATTTCTACATCAACTCCACAGGCACCTCCTGGTACACGGGTGATTCGGTTGGGTTTGAAACAGAAGCCTTCGCCATTTGCGACACGCTAAAGTACATCAAGCCGCCGGTACATACCATTTGCCTAGGGCAAGCGATGGGTACCGCTGCCATGATTTTGTCTTCGGGCGCAAAAGGCTCGCGGGCAAGTTTGCCTCACGCCACTATCGTGCTTAACCAAGCTCGGTCCGGTGCTCGCGGCCAGGCGACTGATATTCAAATCCGGGCTGAAGAAGTGCTGGCCAACAAGGCTTCCTTCCTCGATATTTTGTCTTCCAATACAGGGCAAGCTACCGAAAAGCTGGATAAGGATACGGACAGAATGTTTTACCTCACCCCTGAGGAAGCCAAGGAATACGGCCTTATCGATCGGGTGCTGAGTAGTACAAAAGAGTTGCCCACAGCCATTCCAGCAGGCGTTATTTGATCTTCTGTCGTCTGGCTATTTCTTTTGGATGTGTGCTGGCTTTTTGTTTAGCCAATCTTTTTTACCGTCGTTTATGTACTGTGCCTAGGCATAGTCGAGATTCCAACTCCCTCACAACCCTAATTTTCTATGTCTGTTGACGGAATTCTTCGTGTTCCTTATAACCTGCCCGGCAGCCGGTCTTGGCAGTGGGTCAGTGTGTACACACGTATGAGTCAAGAGCGTATTCTGTTCATTAACCAGCCGTTGTCCGATGGCGTGGCTAATTCGATTGTGTCGTCGCTGCTCTATTTGGACTCAGAAGATAGCAACAAGCCGATTTACCTGTACATCAACTCAATTGGTGATCCGGTGATGGCTGGTAGGGCGGATTCTTCAGCCGGAATGGTTTCTATTAGAGCTGGGCTCGCTGTGTATGACACCCTGGCTTACATTAAGTCCGAAATCATTACGGTTTGCTTAGGAACGGCCTATGGCATGGCGGCCTTGCTTCTCTCTGCCGGAACGAAAGGCAAGCGAGCGGCCTTGCCTCATACGACCCTAGCGCTGACTCACCCTCAAACGCTCACTCGTGGTCAGGCCACTGATATTGAATTAGAAGCTGAGGAAGTGCTCGAAAAAAGAAAGCTCATCCACAAAATTTTGTCTCATCATACAGGCAAAGACACTGACCAGATCGCTAAAGATATGGAGCGTATGTTTTATCTTTCTCCAGAGGAAGCCAAAGACTACGGTCTGATTGACCGAGTGATTGAAAGCCCTGCTTTGAGAGACGCCTAGGGGCAATCTTTTTCCTTCTTTTACAACTTGCCTGCTGTTTTCGCCTGCTGTTTTCTATTTCCCTACTTGACCCATGCCTATTGGAACTCCTAGTGTCCCCTATCGCCTTCCTGGCGGCACCTACGAACAGTGGATTGGTATCTACGAGCGGCTGTTTCGTGAGCGCATTATCTTTTTGACTGAAGAAGTGGACGACGGTATCGCAAATGCCATCGTGGCTTACATGCTGTATTTAGACTCTGAAGATTCCACTAAGCCGATTTATTTGTACATTAACTCGCCTGGAGGCTCGGTCACCGCTGGCATGGCGATTTATGACACGATGCAGTACATCAAGTCAGAAGTGGTGACTATTTGCGTGGGTCTTGCGGCAAGTATGGGCGCATTTTTGTTGAATGCAGGCGCTAAGGGCAAGCGCTTGGCACTGCCCCATTCGCGAATTATGATTCACCAGCCTTCCGGTGGGGTGGGTCGTTCTCAGGCGACAGACATTGAGATTGAGGCGGCTCGCATCGTGAAGGTGCGGGAAGATCTCAACGCGCTGATGGCTGAACATTCTGGTCAGCCGATTGAAAAAATTGAGAAAGATAGCGATCGCGACTTTTTCATGTCTGCGGCTGAGGCTAAGGACTACGGCCTCATTGACCGTGTGATTGAAGAGCGCTTGCCTAATACGTAGGGAAAATACGCACTAAAGACGTGATTATACGGGGTCTGTAAAGAGAAAGATCCCGTATAATGCTTGCCAACTAAAGCATTCTGTTGCTGCTATTCTATGAGCCTGGCCCGTCACTACAAAACACTAGGACTGCGTCGTGGTAGCTCTGTGCGTGAGATTAAAGCCGCCTACCGACAGTTAGTGCGGCAGTATCATCCAGACATCAATCCAGATGCACAGGCCGTTGAGCGCTTCATCAAAATCAACGATGCCTACACTGCGATCTCTGAAACCTTTCATCGGTACCCTGTAGACACCGGTGTAGAGCTAACGCGTACCTCTAGCGGTGTTAACTCCACACCACCAGAGGCCCCCAACCCATCCCAGACAGCTAGCCTGGAGACTTTCAGCATAGATAGCCTCCGCTTGCAGCTAGAACAATTGGGTCTCGGTAACTTCAGTGATTCTGGTAACTACAGCGATTCCAAAGAGGCAGGCTTTGAAGCGTCGGCAATCCCAGAGTCTGCAACTTCAGAGTCTGTGGTGAGTTCCCCAGACACCGATCCTAATATCACAGGCTTTATTGCCTTCGAGACATCCACCGAGGCGGAAGACTCGCCGCAAACTCAAGCGGAAAAGCGCGCTCAAGAAGCCGGCTTGAAGCAAGATGCCTATCTCCAGCTCAAAAAACTGCTGAAGCAGAAAAAGTTTCCTCGGGCGATCGCACTGGTTGAAGGGCTTGCCCACCGAATGCCTAGTGACTCAGAGATTAGTCAGTGGCAGGCCATTGTGTATCAGCGTTGGGGGCGGCAGCTCATTAGCCAAGGCCAATTGAAAAAAGCTCGAATTTATCTGAAGAAAGCGCTACGCACCGATCCCAACAATCGGTCTCTGTGGCGTGAGATTAATCAAGACTTTTGGCATTTGGCGAATATGGGCGCGAATATCGGTGTGGGTCTTTAACGTCTGTTCTGTCTAGTTGAGTTATTCAACGCTACAAGCGACTGTTGTCAAAGCTATGGCAAAAGTTGTCTACACCGCTCTTAGTGATGCATATCGCAACGGGCGCGGCCATTAAATCAGGACAGTCTGTTTCCTGCATGAGGTGGTTGACTAAGGCGGTTGGGCGGTTGCCTTTGAGTGCTTCTCGGAACTGCTCCTGACAGGCAATGTGTCGATAGCGTTTGCTGAAATCAACCAGCCATTGTTCATTTGTGCCGGGTTCTTGCCCAGCCTTGAGCGCCAGCGAAATGGCAGCGTCCTCAATATCGCCGTCACAGTCTTCAATTTCTTGCAGTGCCACGATGGCTTGGGGATAATCTGCTAGGCAACTTTTGAGGTGTTTTAGTTCGTCCGGTGTCAAAGCAATCATTGAAGTTTGTGGTTTGAGGAGTCTATAGGGTCTGTATTTGCAATGTTATGAAGCCAGCGCTCAACGCGTGTAGCCCAAGCCTCGAGTGAATATGTTGACTCTACCTGTTGGCGACAATTGTATCGGCTGATGTTGTCTATTTTTGCGATCGCAGTGACCAAGGCTTCTGTATTATCTGGTTCAACTAAGTAGCCGGTTTCCCCTGAGCGGATGATTTCAGCAGGGCCGCCACGTTGGTAAGCAATAACAGGTACACCACAGGCCAAGGCTTCAATAGTGACGATCCCAAAGGCTTCTATCCATTTGGGTGTGACTAATAGAGCTTTACATTGGCCGAGGGCTTGTTGCAGCGGCTCGGTGGGTAAAAAGCCTCGGTACCTAATTAATGACTGATGTGCTGGATGTTGTCGAATCTGTAATTGAATTTGATCCCAATAGCGAGGGTCTTCTATGTTTCCAAAAATATTGAGGGCAAGGCGTGATTTTAACGCCGCTTCGACAGCATCTTCCAATCCTTTTTCTGGGGCAATGCGCCCTACCCAAGCTAGGTCATGACCGGCCTCTTGCTTGCTGCGGTAGTCGTATTGATGGATATCAATTGCACTGCCTAGAATCTCCCATTTTATGGGGCTAAGACGCTCTGTAGGGGGCTTTGTAGGGCTGGCTTGGCCTTCTGTTCGGTTCCCTATGGCCTCCACTTTTGAAGAATCCGCTTTTGAAGAAGAGGGTGTCTTTGAAAATGTATCTGCTTGTGATTGGGTGTAGGCTCCCAAAGTGCCAGGGAACCGTGCTGCTACCTGCGTTATCGCTTCGTCCAGTGAATCACTGAGTGAGCCCATCGAAACGAAATGGGCAACAGGCGTGGTCAGAAAAGGCGTGAGATAGAACGGTAGCCAGTCGTAAGCAAAATTCGCAAGTACATCGTAGTCAGCTTGTACCTGCCGTGCGTACTCCCAAGCGTTTGCCAGCATAGAGCCCATGACGATAGGTGCGCTGCGCTCTCGACTTTGAGCGGTGGGTTGGTAGGTTCCAGCGCATGAAACAAGTTTGATATGCTGCGCCTTGGATGCCTGTGCGGGCAGCCTTGAGCCTGCTGGGGCTGCAATAGTTACCTGATGACCGCGTGCGACCAACGTCTGCGCTAGCGTGGTAACCGTCAGCTCGACACCCCCCCCTAATCCAGAACCCAGCGGTGCGACAGGCGTAGAGACTAAAAGTAGCCGTAAAGGCTCCATAAGATAGCTACTGAACGCTCTCCTGCAAGGTGGCTATCGCTGCTGTCATCGCTACTGTCTATCGCTGCTGACTGGTTTGCTGCTCAATGGGTTGACGGCGGCTCACTACTGGCTGTTCCTACGCATGGAGGCTTCGCTAGAAAGCAAGTCAATCGGTGTTGCCGCACCCCCTGTGAAAGTGCGAACGGTAGAGTCGATGTCTTGGCTGCGGCGGATGCGATTGAGCTGATCGAGTGCCCAGGTGGCTGTCTGACGTACTTCGGGATCTTCATCCTCTGTCGCGTGGCCTAACATTTGGCTAATTTGGACGACGAGTTCATAAACGCGAGTGAGGTCGCGAATTGCATTTTTGCGAACTTCGGGATTGTCGTCTTGAAGTGCGATCGCCAGTGCCCTACTCATGGGTTTCAGTGAGCGGATACCAATTTCTGAGAGTGCTGCGAGTACCAGACTCTTTTCCTTAGAGTCTGCATTCACCATAGAATCAACCAGTGGTTGCATGGCCAAAGAGTTGCCGCGCTGGCCTAATTCCCAGATCGCCTTGCGTCTGCGAGTCGGTTCTGGATTACGCAAATCTCCAATCAGACCTTCAATGACATCTACCTGCGCAAGCGGGCTTGTATTGCCGATTTGTCCGTTGGTATGAATGGCTGTGACGTTAGCATGGGTAATTGCGCGCCCGTTCCCGTTGCTGCCATTGGCTGGCGCTGTACCACCTTGTCTAAGGGGTTCGAGTGTTGCCGGTGCTGTTGGCATGCTGCCCGGTGTCATGGGTACATTCGCAGGTGTGGCAGTACCGGTAGACCAGCCATCGTTGTCTAACTCATCAGAGTCTGTTTTGCTGCGGTTGGCCATATAGAAGCCAACGCCGAAGCTAGAGAGGACCGCGACCAGTCCCAAGCTCAATCCAAATACTTTTCCCAGTCCGCCTTTCGAGTCTTCAACGGCGGTAACACTTGATGTGTTCCCTTCTCCTGCCCCAATCGGTGGCAGTTCGCTGGCTGTGGGTGCCGTCACTGTCTGATCGGTTGTTTCGGACGTTGAGTCTGTAGACGTTACAGAACTTGCTGAGGCGTCATTGTCCGTGTCTTCAGGCTCTTCTTCTGACAGCTCTTGGATGCGCTGCCAGGTTTCTTCTGTCATGCTGCCAGTAGGCGAGAATCCCTCATCGGATTGAAACGCGACGACGGCTCTCTGCGTTGCCAAGCCATAGACCCCATCAATGGGACCGTTGTAGTAGTTAATGCTTGCCAGCCGTTTTTGGAGTGCTGTGACGGCCTTGCCTTGAGAGCCCATCCCCATTTGGCTAGTCGATGAGCTACCAGGATCTGCTTGAGCAATTGTGATGGGAGAGATGCTTGCCTGAAGGGTTGCTTGAGACGCTTGAGCTAAGATGACCGGTGGGTTTATAACCTGCGAAGAAGCATGCTGTTGAGACATCGCAGCAGAAGCAGCGTCCTTCGTCCGCATTGCTGGTGTGCCCAGCGCGGCCAAACAGGTTAGAAATACTAGAGTAGAACGCCGAATCATTGCTATCCTTACCTATTAATCGTTTTAGTCCCTATCGAGCTCCTCATCTAGAAAGCCATCCGTTAACGGAGTGCTAGTTAAAAGAACTTAACGTTAGGTGCCTTTGGGGAACTACAGCCCATCTGGTGATAAAACCGGATGAATGAGAAAAGTTTCCTAGAGTTACTGATATAAAACAGCATGCCCGCTTACTTAAAACTTTTGCTGGTTTAGTCATCAAATTGTTGAAGACCAGTACCTTTTGGTGGGTGTAAGTGAGGGCCTTATAACGAAGAGAAGCTGTGAGTGCTTCACATAATCGTATATTAAGAGCTTTACCTACCCTGTCCGAGATATTTCAAGTAATCGACAGTTAATTGGACGTCAATCAGGAATGCCTGCTGGGTGTTGCATGTTAAGTGTGTACATTGTTTAACTCACAGTTCAATTCACACCAAGCACACCTAGCGCTAAATTAGGAGCGCTAAACAGGGCTTTAACTGAGGTAATCCTATCGCAAACATCGGACTTCACGGGCCTTATCCTGTATGAGTTCTTCTCTTCTTTATAGTAAGTGTCTGTAGGTTTACGTATTTTTTTTGATGCTTTCGGGATTGTGACCGAGATTGTGACGCATTTGACCCTCAGCACTGCGTCTTTAGTGAGCGAGGCTCCCGCGCATTCCTATTTCAGCTTACGGGCCACAGTTTCACCGTACAAGACCATGTGTGACTTGCCTGTGGGGCCTGAATGATAGCGCGTATCAGGGAAGTTCGGACTTAATTTTTTGTCAGCGCTTTCCCATAAATTGTGGACTGAACTATTGGTGTTGATCTCAATATGAGGTTGATCTCAATAGATTATCTAGCAGAAAGTTTTAGCGGAAAATATAGCTAATAAGACGAATTATTCGAAAAAAGACCTATTTAGAGGGCTTTTTAGAAGGCAGAGGGCTTGCTGTGGCGTCACTTTGCGGCGGTGTGCTGACTGTGGTTTCACCCGATAGCTGTGTTGTGAGCCAGCTAGCTAGCTGAACACGCTGGTTAATAAGATAGATGCTCACTAACGTCAAAATGACGCCGCTCCACTGAAGTGAACTGAGTGTTTCTGAGAGTAGGAGGGTCCCAAAGAGTAGCGCGAAGACCGGTGTTAGAAAGGTCAATGCGCTAAGACTTGTGAGATTTCCCTGGGCCGCAATGTAGAAGAAAATTCCGTAGGCGATCGCACTGCCAAACACAGTCGTATAGCTCATTTCCAGCCACCCAGAGAGCGAAATCTCTTGCCAGGGAGCAGTGCTATCTAGTAGAGCCATTGCCATCAGCGGTGCGCCACCGAGCATCATATGCCAACCGGTTGCGGCCACCGGATCAGCCCATCGGGCAACGTACCTAATTAAAATCGTTCCAGCTGCCATGGACAAAGCTGCCATGAGCATGAGCCATTCGCCCTGCTGAAATAGGATAGACCAAAGCTCTTGCTCAAAGATGATGACCGGATTTTGGCCCTGCAAAAATCCTAGAATCCAATCGTCTGGAAGGCCAATGAAACTAATGCCAATCAGGCCGACAAAAAGACCGACCCAACCGATAGGGCCAATCCATTCTTGAAATAGGAAGCGAGCCATGATAGCGACTGCCAAGGGCTGTGAGTCGATCATGACTGATCCTAGTCCAGCGCCTGTCCGCTCTAGCCCCTTGGCAAGAAACCCCTGAAAGAGTGTGCCGTCTACGAGTGCAAATAAACTAATCCACAGCCAAGCGCGCCAGCCTTTAGGCTGTTCTCGGCCCAAGAGCATAGAGACTAAAACTACTAAAAAACCAGCCGGCAGAAGTCGAACACCCGCTAAAAACAGGGGAGTTGTTTCGTCCATGACGCCTTTCATCGCGACCATGGCTGTGCCCCATAGAAAAAACGGGGCGATCAGAACCAGTGGATTAGTCGCAAGTGCCGACAGGGGCTTGGGTAACGGTATTCGAGGCGCATTTTGGGCGGATTTTTCCTGGGCGGGTTTATGCTGAGACGATGTGTCGGAGCGAAGAGCCATTCGTTCGGAAGATAGGGGCGCAGGGTAAAGCGTGCTGATGCGCGCGCATGGCAGGCCGTATACTTACTTTAAAGTAATGTTAAGCCCAGTGCACCCTGAGATTTTATGATTTGGCCTTTTAAGCCTCGTTACCGCAAACAAGTTGCTCGGATTGAGGTCTCTGGCGCGATCGCTGGGGCGACTCGCAAACGCGTGCTCGAAGCGCTTAAGGAAGTCGAGGAAAAAAAGTTTCCCGCCTTACTGCTGCGAATTGATAGTCCTGGTGGGACGGTGGGTGACTCTCAGGAAATTTATAGTGCACTTCGGAAGCTACAGGACACCGTTAAAATCGTTGCTAGCTACGGTAATATCTCTGCCTCGGGGGGCGTCTACATCGGTGTGGGCGCGCATCATATTGTGTCGAACCCGGGTACGATCACAGGCTCTATCGGCGTGATTTTGCGAGGTAATAATATCGAGAAACTCTTAGACCGGGTCGGTGTCTCTTTCAAGGTGATTAAGTCGGGACCCTATAAGGATATTTTGGCCTTTGATAGAGCGCTGACGCCAGCTGAGCAAACGATTTTGCAAGAGCTGATTGATACGAGCTATGGACAATTTGTGCGGACGGTGGCCGAGGGCCGAAACCTGTCTGAAGAGAGCGTTCGCGAGTTTGCCGATGGTCGTGTGTTTACAGGAGAGCAGGCGCTGGCACTGGGCATGGTTGACCGATTAGGTTCTGAAGAAGATGCGCGGCGCTGGGCAGCTGAGCTAGGTGGGTTAGACCCTGATAAGGCTGAGTGTTTCACGTTTGAAGAGAAAAAGCCTTTGTTGAGTCGGATATTACCGGGCAGCCGTTCGGCATTGGACTTTTTACCCGCCCATATGCCGCAAGCAATGGCGCGGCTAGATTTTGAAGTTGCTACCAGCGGCGTACCGTTGTGGATGTATCAACCCCCTATGAATGGTTAAATAAGGGGTGCGTGAATAGCAAAAGGAAAAAACAGCCGTGGATTGGCAGATACGGGCTATTCGGGGGGCAACCACCGTCTCAGAAAATTCGATAGAGGCGATCGCAGAAGCCGTAACAGAAATGCTAGATGTGATCGAGGCTAAAAATCACATAGAGCCGACTCGCATCGTGAGTGCTACTTTTTCGGTGACGCGCGATTTGGATGCTATTTTCCCGGCTGCGATCGCGCGATCGCGTCCTAAATGGGATTGTGTACCCTTGCTTGACGTGCAGCAAATGCACGTCGAAGGTAGTTTGCCACAATGCATTCGGTTGATGCTCCATACAGGCTTAAAAGCTCAACAACATGAGGTACATCACGCCTACCTTAGAGGTGCCCGTGCGCTACGCCCAGATCTTTGCCTAACCTCTGACTAGCCTGTTCATTTAGGCGCAACGCATACTTGTTGGGTCATAAGGTTGGCAGCTGAGAGTCATTCTAAAAAAAGGGACCGAGGTTTTACCTCGGTCCCTTTTTCGTCTGTGCAAGTCGATTAGGGCTAATCTTCCTGGCTTTTTTCAGACTTGTGATGAAATCGAATGCCCAGAAACAGGTCGTACATGAACCCTAGAAAATCTTTGGTTTGCATGAGACCTAGAGACTGCGGAGATCCTTTCTCATCGAGTAGGGGCTTCATCACTTCGTAGGCGGGCTTGTATTTGTACCAGGGGATAGAAGGCCACAGATGATGAACCAGGTGATAGTTTTGACCCATGATGAGTAGGTTCAGAACCTTGCCCGGATAGACACGTGCATTTTTCCAGCGGTGCCGCGTTTTGAACGGTCGATGAGGCAGATAGTCAAAAAATAAACCGAGTGCCAAACCCACTACCAGCGCTGGGGAAAACCAAAAATTGAACAGATAGGTAATGAAGCCAAACTGTACGGCTGCATAGATAAACAGCCCTACAGCCAGTCGGCTGAGAAACCACTCTAAAAGCTCATACCTTTTCCACAAGCGGCGCTGGAAAAAATAAATTTCATGATAGAAAAAACGAGCTGCGATCAGCCAAAGCGGCCCCCCAGTGGAAACGAAGTGGTCCGGATCGTTTTCGGGGTCGTTGACATGTGCATGATGCTGTAAGTGCACACGTGTGAATACTGGGAATGTGAAACCCAGCATTAAGGCACTGCCATGCCCTAAAACTGCATTTATGATTGGATTGCTGTGCGCTGACTTGTGAGAAGCATCATGAATGACGGTTCCCGCTAGATGCAGTGCAAGGGTGTTGAGTGCAAAGCAACACCAGCTCGGCATGTGCCCAACAAAATATCCAACTGTTGAAAGAACTACGAGCGAGACAGCCCCGACAAAAATGAGCAGATCAGGGCTGATACCGCCGTCTGCATCTAGAAACCGCTTAGGGACTCTCCGGGGAACTGTCAGGGGCTCTACTGCCACCAGGGGCTCTACTGCCACCGACACCATACATTCGCTCCTTCACACCAATGTTTTGTACGCATTTCTTCGGTAGTATACGCTACCTGAGATGAATAATAAAGTTTTGTGACGTTGAATGAGTGTGCCCAAATAGAACTCTTGTCGTTGTTTAGGCAAAGTGCACCCATCCTTCGTAAATTCGTTCGTAAATTCGTTGAGACTGAATTTTTTAGGCGCGTGCATTCTTATTCTTTGAAAAATGAGAAAAAAGGAGCGAAGTGCGCTGGGGTGATTATTTGGAGTGATTATGTGAGCTTAGGCGATTGATAGGACCTCGCAATGGTATCGTTTGAGCAGATATTTCTCGTGTATTTCCACTGATAAGCGTATGCAACCGCGTCCTGCTCTGCGCCGAACTAAGATCGTCGCAACGATTGGCCCTGCTACTCAAAAACCAGACGTTTTGAGAGCCCTGATTGAGGCAGGCGCTACGACCTTGAGACTTAACTTCTCTCATGGCGATATAGACGGTCACAAGCGAAATATTAAGCTCATTCGTCAACTCTCCTTTGAGCTTAACCAACATGTTGGAATTTTGCAGGATTTGCAGGGACCCAAAATTCGCCTGGGAAAATTTGAAGGTGGCTCGATTCGATTGGCTAAAGGCGATCGCTTTATTTTGACGAGTCGGCAAATTCCAGGGACTCAAACTGAAAGCTCAGTGACCTACGAGCCACTGGTCGAAGAAGTGCCTAACGGTGCCACTATTTTGCTTGATGACGGCAAGGTGGAGATGAAGGTCGTTGGCAAAGACATGGCAAAGCACAACCTCCAATGCGAGGTGGTGGTGGGTGGCAAGCTCTCTAACAGTAAGGGGGTCAACTTTCCGGGTGTTTATCTGTCGATTAAAGCGTTGACAGATAAAGACAAGAAAGACTTGCTCTTTGGCTTAGGTCAAGGTGTGGACTGGGTTGCCTTGAGTTTTGTGCGCAATCCACAGGATGTTTTGGAGATTAAAGAAATCATCCAAAACAACACCAAAAGACGGGTGCCTGTGATCGTAAAGATTGAGAAGCACGAAGCGATTGAGCAAATGGATGCTATCTTGTCGCTCTCTGATGGTGTCATGGTGGCGCGGGGTGATTTGGGGGTAGAGCTGCCTGCTGAAGACGTTCCCGTCCTGCAAAAACGGCTGATTTCGACGGCAAACCGGCTGGGTATTCCAGTGATTACGGCGACGCAGATGCTCGATAGCATGGTGGATAGCCCCCGGCCCACCCGCGCAGAAGTTTCGGACGTGGCTAATGCGATTTTTGATGGTACAGATGCGGTCATGCTCTCTAATGAGACGGCTGTAGGCGAGTTCCCGGTGGAAGCGGTGGCAACGATGGCTCGCATCGCTCGGCGGACGGAAAAAGAGCAGCTGAAGCGAGTGACCGAAGGCTTTAGCAAGAGCCATACGGTTCCCAATGCGATTAGTCAGGCGGTGGGGCAAATTTCTTCACAGCTGAGGGCGGCGGCGATTATGACGCTGACGCGTACGGGAGCAACGGCTCGCAATGTGTCTAAGTTTCGACCTAAGGCGCCGATTTTGGCGATTACGCCGATGGTGGATGTGTCTCGTCAGTTGCAGCTGGTGTGGGGGGTTAATCCGCTCTTGGTGATGGATTCTGGCTCAACAGGCCAAACGTTTCAGGCGGCGATGAACGTTGCCCAGGAAAAGCAGCTACTGCACGATGGTGATTTAGTGGTGATGACGGCGGGGACCTTGCAGGGCGTTTCCGGCTCTACAGACCTGATTAAGGTAGAAATGGTCACTGCTGTGATAGGCCAGGGTCAGGGGATTGGGGAAGGTTCTGTGAGCGGTCGTGCGAGGATTGCCCACGATACGGCTGCCATTAAGGACTTTAATGCGGGCGAGATTTTGGTAGTGCCCCGTACGAGTGCAGACTACGTGGATGCCATTCGCAGAGCGGGCGGCATTGTGACCGAGGATGATAGCTTGACCAGCCATGCCGCTGTGTTGGGCCTCCGGTTGGGCATTCCGGTGATTGTGGGTGTGGAGAAAGCCACTGAAATTATTCGCAATGGCACCATTGTGACGCTGGATGTAAGCAAAGGTGTGGTGTGCTCCGGGACGTTCAACTCGCCTCAGGAAGAGGTGGCTTTGGTTTAACGCTGGCACTGTTCACTGGCCTGTTAGCTGGCCGGTTGCCGGTCGTTTTTAATAAAAAAGCTGAGCAATCGTCAGTTGCTCAGCTTTTCGCTTTTTCTACAGGGCGATCGTTAGCGATTGAAGAAGGCGGGTGAGCCACGATAGATGCGATCGCGCTGTGATGGCGAGAGGCGTGACGAGCCCTGATGATGACTATTTTGCTGTTGGTTGGCTGCTTCAGTGGCCGTGAATGGGGAGACAAAGGCGTGACTGGCACGGTCGTAGGTCAGCACAGAGCCATCGACAATGTTGTAAATCCAGCCGTGGATGGTGACTTCGCCCTGGTGCAGGTGCGATCGCACAGAAGGATAGGTGCGCAAGTTTTCAATCTGCGTCAGCACGTTTTCTGCGACCAGTGTAGAAAGCTTTTCTTGTTTGCCCAAGTGGCCATAGTTGTCTTCTACCAGTTCCCGTGTCGCCTCGGTATGCTTTAGCCAGTTGTACACCAACGGCATTTTGGTTTCTAGCTCACCTACTTGCAGCAAGCCTTTCATTGCCCCGCAAGTAGTGTGGCCGCAAATGACGATGTGCTGAATATCCAAGGACTTAATGGCGTATTCAATGGTGGCCCCTTCGCCGCCATTAGTGGCACCATAGGGCGGCACAATATTGCCCGCATTGCGAATAACGAAGAGATCGCCTAAGTCTGACTGAGTAATGAGCTCCGGCTGTACTCGCGAATCGGAGCAGGTGATAAACAGTACCCGGGGATGTTGCCCTTGCGATAGCTCTTGCAGTAATGCCTTGTGCTGCGGGACGTAGCTGCTTTGAAACTCGCGAAGTCCCTTAATCAGATCTTTCATAGGCTTGGCCGTTATCTCTTGCTTTTTATACTCTCATGTTGAGCGGGCCTGAGCTTGTGAACATTCATCTGAATAGTTGATCAAAGCCTTAAGCGAACGAAATTAGTTGAAGCGAAGTTGGGGGAGGAATTATCCGAGAAATACAGGGTTGAGCGCCAAACAGGGTGTTGAATTCGAGGAGAGCTTGGGCTTCCTCAGCCGCTTTGGCGAAGCCTTCCTGTCAGAAGATCGCAGCCATGAAATCCAAGACGTAACACTCATGACGGAAACGGGATAAAAAGAATCCTGTTTTCATATTCTTGAGGCTGGCTGCACAGAACAAATAGCTCTAAATCATCAATCACCCTTCCCAGCGGCGCAGTTGCAATCACCTCTACAACTCCAGACATCGGCAAGCCTTGATTAATACGGTTATAGGCATGCATGGTAATCGTTGCAACATCGTGAGTCAGTAAAATACGGCTTTCAGTAGCAGCCCATTCGAGAATCGTCGGATCGCTAGCGTGACTTAGGCCTACATCCTGCACTCGAATGGCATCTAGGTTAGGCAAACGCCTTCTCAAACCACGCAGAATAGAACCGTTAAAATTTTCGTCAGTCAGAAGCCGCATTTACGAGTGGCTAACTTGAGATTGACGGCGAGCCAGGAGGAGCTCCCTAAGATCGTCTAGGTTATCCGATTGGCTGAGTGCTTGCCTTTGTTGCTGAGCTTGCTTGCGCCGTGCCGCTAAGTAATTATCAATCTGTTGCATATGGTTGAGATAGTAAGTAATCACTGCGTAGATATCCGCTAGCGCTAGGACTGAGTACTGAACAGAAATCTCTTCAGGCGTGGCGCCGTTGTGATAAGCCGCTAATAAGCTATCAAGCGTTACTCGACTCTCGCCCACACGGATACCGCCTGCCTCATCCCAGCGTAAGGGAGTTACAGTGACTTTGAATTCAGTTTTCGTACTCATGGGTCGATATTAAGAGCGACTGCTTCTAAGTTCATTGTATCTGGGCCCAGGTTGAGTCGGGCCGAGCCCTATTTTACTGAACGCAGCGTTGGGGTGTTGAATTCGATCAGGGCTTGGGCGGCGCGGGCTTCTTCGGCTGCGATCGCCGCATTCGTCTCATCTAACAACGTCCACACGGCCTGTAAAAGCTCCTCTGTCCCTTGCTGACTCACTGCCGATACCCGAAAGACCTTTTCTCCGGTGATTAAGTTGAGCTGTGAGGCAATCTCGTCCACTTCTTCTTTGAGCAGGGCGTCAATTTTGTTGATGGCCAATAGCTGCGGGCGGCTGGCTAAATTTTGTCCATAAGCAGCCAGCTCATTTTGAATCGTGCGATAGTCGCTGGCCGGGTCTGCTGCGGTGCCATCAACAAGGTGAAGCAAAAGCTTAGTGCGCTCAATGTGACGTAGGAAATCATGACCTAACCCTTGACCCTCGTGTGCGCCTTCAATTAGGCCAGGAATATCGGCAAATAAAGTCCCGTCACCTGTGGGCTTGCGAACGACACCCAGGTTTGGAATGAGGGTGGTGAAGGGGTAGTCGGCGATTTTTGGCTTTGCCGATGACAGTGTCGAGATGAGCGTTGATTTACCTGCGTTGGGTAGGCCAATGATGCCAACTTCTGCCAAGAGCTTGAGTTCTAACTTAACGCGGCGAATGGCCCCGGCTCCACCGGGTTGCGATCGCTCTGGCGCTCGATTGCGATTGCTCAAAAAATGTTTATTGCCTAAGCCGCCTTTCCCTCCCACTGCAATGATTACACGCTGTCCGGGTTCCGTGAGGTCGCCAATCAGCTCGCCTTTATCTAGGTCGTAGGCGAGCGTACCGCAGGGCACTTCAATCAGCAAATCTTCACCTGTGGCACCGGTCTTGTTTTTAGACCCACCTCGTTCGCCATCCTCTGCTTTAAAGCGATGCTTGAATCGAAAATCCAGCAGGGTTTGTAGGTTGCTGTCGGCAACGAGTACAACAGAGCCGCCATTGCCGCCGTTGCCGCCAGAAGGGCCACCGGCTGGAACGTACTTTTCTCGGCGAAAGGAGGTCATGCCATCGCCGCCCATGCCACCTTCTACTTCTACTTCAGCCTGGTCGATGAACTGCATAGCCAAAAAACGTTATCGCCAAAAAAAACGTTCGCGAATGTTTGTGATGAGTCAGGCCCGTCGAGATACGCCGGGGGAGTTGAGTAGCCCATTGTAGCGTGTTGCTTAGTAGCGTGTTACTTGAAAAGGCCTACTCGTCAGCGTCTCAACATCACCGTGATGATGAGACGCTGCACTGATGAATAGATGTTTGGAAAGATGCTCTCTAACTAACGGAGGTTTGCTAATAGCTGTTGGCCCATCGATAGGGACCAGTCGCTAGGCTAGGGTTGAGGGCTCCTCTTTTTGGAACGCGCTTATTCTGATGTGATTGAACTCATTTCTGTTTGAATGCGCTCGGCCAAGTCCGCATCTTCTCGGTGGGCTTCGGTGATGGCGTTAAACCGTTTGGGTGTGAGGTCGTTGGCTTCTGCAAACTGGCTAGCCTCATTGCAGAAATTCACCAAAACGTTGAGCAAATCTACCCGATCCGGACGGGGAATGTCGGGCATGTTGGAAAGCCTTGCTCCTGTGCAGCTGAGCGGCGTTTCTAGAATGTCTAGTTCGCTGTCGGCGCTGACTAGGATATCGCTGGCAGTTTCATACGCTTCAAGGCGACTGGATTCGATATCGAATACGGCGCGAGCGTAGTTGGCAACGTCTTCATCGGTGACCGCTTGAGCATAGGCTGCAGGGACCGTGTTCGAGGCGAAGAGTGTGCCGAGCTGAGTGAAGGTGAGTGCACCTAATGCGATCGCGAACCAAGCGCGAGAGTAACGGCGAGGATTCATAGTCATGACAGCCACAGGTCTTATGTATAGAGATATCCGCCTTAGACGGGTGTCTTGAAATGCAGATATTTGCACATCATTCTAGAGGAGCGGTGCACGTTTGAGGGCGGATCTGCAAATTGTGGTTAGAAGCCGGTGTAAATTGCCGTTAGAAACAGCTGGCGATTTCTATCATTTTTGTTTGCAAGGTGATCTCGTCGGGAGCGCCGCGCTTGAGTTTGAACTCTAAATCGAGCAAGAGAGACAGGGCTCGATGGAGCTGCTTGGGTGAGCAGCCGCGTATTTGTTTTTGCAGGATGTAGACGCGTTTGGGATTGTTGATTTCGGCGGCTTTGGCGATAGCTCTCACGTCTCGCTCACCGTCTGCTTCGAGCAAGCTGACCCACAGCCAGCGTCGAAATTGCCCAACCAGGGTAGCGACCACCCGTAATGCTGGTTCATTGTTCGCTAACAAATCGGTAGCGAGGCTTAAGGCCTGGTCTGTTTTGCCTGAAATGAGGGCTTCCGAGAGCTGAAAACTGGTTTGAGTACTGACGGCGACCAGCTGCGTTACAACCTCTGGAGGGAGGGGCTCAGTTTGAGCTTGAGTTCCTTTTGCATCTTGCTTGCTCCAGTAGATGCTGAGCTTTTCAACTTCGTTGTATAACCTGCGCGTGTCCGCACCGACTGCTTCTGCGAGCAGTTCTGCCGATTGAGGTTTTAGACGCAGGTTCATTTCTTGAGCGACGCGTTTGACCTGACCGATGAGCTGATCGGTTTGCCACGGTGCGATTGTGGCAAACTCTCTGACGTCGGCGTGTTTTTTGATGAGCTTTGTCGATTTGAGCCGTCCGTCCGGTTTGTTCGGACTGGTGAAGAGTAAGACGGTTGTGTCTGGGACGCTGGGCAGCGTGCGGGTCATCTCTGCGAGCACCTCTGCGGGGCAGCGCTGGCCGAGGGGAGTATCTGCTAGCCAAACAAAGCGCTTACCCATGCCAAACGGAGGTGTAACGGCTTGGTTGAGTGCCTGTATAGGACCATCGCTAGCGTCAGGGGGAATGCGATCGTAGTTGAAGCTGGCCCAATCCGCATTTAGGTTGCGATCGCGCAAATCGACGACTGCTTTTTTTAAACGATATTCGTCAGCACCCCAAAAAAAATAAATGGGCATAGTGGGCTCAGGCGCAAGGTAAATGGGTACGAAATGCTTCTTTCAAGATACTACGTCTCGATTTTTCCGACGTCAGCCATCTCAAGCGGCCATCCTCGCCTCAAAACGAAGCCGCTGAGGACATAAGAGACTGAGTCCTTCGAACACTAGGAATAGATATCGGATTAGTAGATGAGCCAACCGTCAACCTATTTACACATTTTGTAATATTAGCGTTACACTTGGTTACATAAGGTCTTTATTGAGGCGAAAAATCATGACAATGACACTTCTCGTTGCACTGGCTGTTATCGGATGGGTTGCTGTTTCTGTGCTGGGGACGCAAGCCTATTTCTTGGGTGAGCAAACTAAGCCAATCCATGAGCGCAACTGGCGTTCTGAGTCGTTCGAGAAGCTGGCCGTTTCCGTCACTGGCAAAAGCACTGACTATGCCAACCGCACCCCTGCCTACAGCGGTGATGCTTACACTAGCGGTTTGCTGCCCGACGCTTAATCTGGCGATGCCAGGTAATCTCTGCTGAGTCCTATCAATGTTTTGTGTCAGCAGATTTTAATGGGTGTCTCCAAAGAGCACCAAGGCTTTTAATAACAAGCGCTTACCGTGTTTCGGTGAGCGCTTTTTTATGGGTTGATAATCGTTTTTTCCTCTACATGTTGCTCAATGAGCATTTTACTTATAGAAAAAACAACGAATAATTGATTCTTTGATAGACTAAATTCTATGCAGCCTTGAAAGGGCATTCGTTTTTTCGTTGCCTTTTGGTTTTAAGGTGCCAGTCCCCAGCTTACTCAGCTCTGCTTTAGAGGTACTCACGTCGTGATCCATGCAACGCTACACCAGCTTAAAGTTTTTGAGGCGACTGCCCGCCATGGCAGTTTTACCCGCGCTGCTGAAGAGCTTTACCTCACGCAACCTACGGTTTCTATTCAGGTTAAGCAGTTGACCAAGGCGGTAGGATTGCCGTTGTTTGAGCAAATTGGTAAGCGCTTGTATTTGACTGAGGCTGGCAAAAAGCTGTTGACCACTTGTCAAGACGTTTTTCAAGGGCTCGATCAGTTTGAGATGTCTGTCGCTGACCTTAAGGGAATGAAGCAAGGGCGTTTGAACTTAGCGGTGATTACGACGGCGAAGTATTTTGTTCCTAGATTGCTCGGGCCGTTTTGCAAGCGCTATCCGGGGATTGATATCTCGCTGAAGGTGACGAACCATCAGCGTTTACAAGAAAGTATGACCGCTAATGAGGATGAGCTGTACATTATCAGTCAAGCCCCAACACAGCCTGATCTGAAAATTCATCCGTTTTTAGAAAACCCGCTGATTGTGTTAGGGCCAACGGACCATCCTTTGGCTAAAAAGAAGAATATTCCGATTGAAATGCTTAACGATGAGCCGTTTATTATGCGTGAGCCAGGATCCGGCACGCGAAAAGCGGTAGAAAAGTTGTTTTCTGAGAACGATATCAAAGTTAAGGTGCGACTGGAGTTGGGGAGTAATGAAGCAATTAAGCAGGCGATCGCGGGTGGCCTAGGCATTTCTGTACTTTCTCAGCACACCATTATTTCCGAAGGCACCACTGGCGAGTTCGCCATCTTAGATGTCCAGGGCTTTCCCATTGCCCGCAACTGGTACGTTGGGCATCTGGCTGGAAAGCAGCTGTCAGTCGTTGCGGAAACCTTTCTAAAATATCTTTTGGAAGAAAGCCCTGCTATGGCGAAAAAAATGCTGCCCGGTCTGGGTCAATCAAAATTTAGTCGGCTAGAAACTGAAGATCAGGAGGCCGTTGTTCAAGCGTAGCTGTGATGCTCCTTGTGAAGCCGCCGCAATATAGGCGGTCGTCAATAAAATAATCAATAGCCCTGTTCAGGTCAGTCTCACGTTTTTGATGAGACATTTGAACAGGGCTATTTATTTAGGAGTCAATATCAGTGCCAATAATCAGTGCCAATAATCAGCGTGGCTTAGCTCGCTTGCGCTAACGCTTCGAGCACTTTGTCGTGGATTTCGCCGTTGCTAACGACAACACCCGTTGTGCTGAGCCTATCTGCTTTTGAAAAATCTAACGTTTTGCCGTGCATATCCGTCACGCGGCCGCCGGCTTCTTCGACGACGATGACACCAGCCGCGTGGTCCCAAATTTTTTCTTGGTAGCCAGGATACTTCGGTGAGGGCAGGCGCAAATAAAGCACGGCATTGCCTGAGGCGACTGCGCCGTATTTGGCTTGGGAATCCATCCGCATAGAGTCAGTGGTGACGCCGGCGGCTTTAGCGATCGCACTTTGCAAGCTCTGGTCGCCGTGCCCAGACTCTACACTTTCCACAAAGCGAAAATGCGCTTGATCACTAGAGCTGGTGACGGTAATCGGCTCTGGCGTGCCACCGTCAATAGCCTGCATGGTGGCCCCTTCACCGCGCACGGCGACGAACAAAATGCCTGTTGCCGGTCCATTCTTCAGATCGAGTGTCAGGGCTGGGCAAGCCAAAACGCCCACCTTGATTTCGCCATCGGCAATCATAGCAAGGGCCACTGCATACTGATCTTTTCTGAGAAATCCTTTGGTGCCATCAATGGGATCAAGGGTCCAGTAGCGAGAAGCGACTTCCCCGTTGCCGTGGTCAATCCACTGGGTAACCGCCTCGGGGGTCGCCTCGGGTGCGACTTGCTTTACATAGTCAGTTACTTGCTGCAACCGAGCGGACATCTCAGGTGTTTTTAGCTCGCCTGCGTCTTCTTCTCCGACGACGGGATCGTTTGGAAATGCCGTTAAAAGAGCTTTACACACTACGGCTTGTGCACCAAAGTCAGCAACCGTGACAGGGCTTTTATCTTTCTTTTCAATGGCTTCTGGCACCATCGTTTTGCGGACCTGCTCACAAATGGTGGCAGCAGCTGTAGCCGCTGCGATCGCAACTTCTTTTTCTTTTTCAAACGCCATAAGGCAAGCTTCTAAACCTCTAAAAGGGATATATCAATCGCGATAGCATCCTAATACGGCCTTGCCCACCCGCAAACAGGAAAGGCCCTAGTTTTCACTCTCTTTACAGGCGGCCTCCTCACTGTCAGTATCTGCCATACGGTAAATTTTGGTCCAGTCCCGAGTTCCCCAGTACTGGCAGGCAAATGAGGCGCTGCGGCTGGCCTTTAGTAGCGCTTCGGTAAAGGTGTGGCCTAGATGAAAATGACAAAACGATCCGTGAAAAATATCACCCGCAGCTAGCGTATCAACCGCTCTAATTTGGGGAACCTCTACTTCACTGGCTTGCTCGCCAGGCTGGTTGCCTTCGCAATACAAAATCGGTTTGCTACCTCGGGTAATAGCTCTTTTGGTGATATTGAGTGTTTTCAAATAGTCCAATACGGCGCTAGGGGTGTCACAGCCTGGTGGGTAAAAGTTCGCGGACGCCACGACGACATCGGCTAGTGCCAGTACCGTCTCAAAGTTTGGTTTCCAGCTGCCGGCATCGATCACAATTGGAATGTCTTTGGCCTTTGCCCACTGTGCAATCTGAGCGCTAACGGCCATCTGGTGTCCATCGATTAAAACAACATCAATGCCGGTCAAAATATCGGGCGAGATATCTGTCGCTTGCGCTTGCATGTGCTGAGCATTGCGCGTAATAACGGTGCGATCGCCGGTTGCTTGGGTCACCACAATCGATGATACGGGGGGCGGTGCTAGCCTCGTCGGTATGAGGTCGATTAGCCTCACCCCTTGCCCTTGCAGATCTTCGGTAATCACGCTGGTGAGAGAATGCTCCCCAATGACCGATAGCAAGGTGGCTTGGTTGCCTTTTCCATCGGCGGCTTGTCCATCGGCTGCTTGGCCGTCTGCTGCTTGCGTTCCAAACTTGCCACCGAACTGATTAAAAGCGACGGCGGCATTTGTGGCTGGGCCGCCAGCTACGAGCAAGCTTTTTTGGGCAACGACTTTTTCATTTTCAGCCGGTGGATGGTCTGCCTGGTAAATGCAGTCGAGCGTGGTGAGGCCCACGAATAGTCCGTGCAGAGAGGGTCCGTGTGGTTTTGTCATGGGAGCGCGATCGCGCACTTGCGGTAGGATTTCACTATCAAGCTTACTGGGACCTTTGTACCTGTGACCGATTCTGCCCCAGAAACAGAGCCCTTTTTATCGGCTGACTCGCTGGCAGATCCGCTGGCAGATCCGCTGGCTGAGCCGTGGGCGGATCCCTCTGCTGACTCGCCCAGCGATGCGTTGCCAAGTGCTTTATATTTAGTCGGTACGCCGATCGGTAATTTAGAAGACATCACCTTTCGGGCGATTCGCACGCTTAAAAGTGCTGATGTAATCGCCGCTGAAGATACTCGCCATACGGGAAGGCTGCTTCATCATTTTCAAATTAAAACGCCCCAAATTAGCTATCACGATCACAACTCTCAGCAGCGGATTCCGCAGCTGATAGCACGGTTGGAAGCAGGGGCTGCGATCGCCCTGGTGTCCGATGCTGGCATGCCGGGAATTTCTGACCCTGGCTACGAGTTGGTCTGTGCCTGTGTGGCTCACCAAATTGCGGTGATTCCTGTTCCAGGGCCTTCGGCGGTGGTGACTGCGATCGCAGCTTCTGGGCTGCCGAGCGATCGCTTTGTTTTTGAAGGCTTTTTACCGGTAAAGGGCAAATCGCGGAAGGCGCGTTTGGGTTCATTGGCGACAGAGCCTCGTAGTGTTGTGCTGTACGAAAGCCCGCATCGGTTGATGAAGACGCTGAAAGATCTCGCTGCGGTGCTTTCTTCAGAACGTCCGGTGAGTATTGCGCGGGAATTGACCAAGCGCTACGAAGAGTTTTGGCGAGGCACCCTCGGTGAGGCGATAGCCCACTATCAAGTTGTCTCTCCTAAAGGTGAGTTCACCCTTGCGATCGCGCCGTCGCCACCCTCCCAGCTTTCGCTTTCTAAGTCAGAAATTATTGCCGAACTCCAAGCCCTGCTTGCCCAAGGCTTCTCTCGCTCCGATGCCAGCCGCCAGCTGGCCGCGCGCACCGGTTTGTCCAAGCGCGACATCTATCAATTGTCTGTAGATATTGATATCTACAGCGTTTTGCAAGATAAAAACGAGGCTGAGCCGCATTTGCTCGATTGAGCGTACTTTTTAATCGGTTCTTTTGTAAGCTTGGTCTCTTTAGAGCCCTACTCTTATAGCGTGATAGATGTCGACTCAGCGCGCTGTAACATAGGCCCTGTGACGCGTGCCATTTAGTGTCCTTAGTCTCTAAATTAGGGAGAGAGTCTCAACGTTGGAGAACGTATTTTTCTACATAGCGGGTCTTTTTTTGCTTGCCTTTGCCAAGGCCAAGAGCCTTCTGTGGGGATATCGTGCGCCTAACGCCTACGATTTCTCTCAGATTCAGCGCTGTGTCGACTACGACATTCAAGTGGTGGATGACTGGTTGAGTCATCTGCGCTCATACGATGAGACCTTCAGCTTGAAGCACAAAAATGTTCTTGAAATAGGACCGACCTCTGATCTGGGTATTGGGCTGTATTTACTCACCAAAGGATGTTTTCAATACAGTGCTTGTGATGCTGACGATCGGATGAAAACAGCGCCCGATGCGCTGTACCGGCAGTTGTTTAGCCAGCTATCGCGCCATGAGAAGCAAGGCCAGAAGCAAGGCCAGAAGCAGGGCCAGAAACAAGGCCAATCGCAAGGGGGAGAACCCGGCGAGAAGCAGCAAGCCGCAGACTTTTTGAAGCAACAACTGGCGGCGGCAAAAGCAGGCTATCCATCGCGGCTAAATATCATTGTGCGTGATGAAGTCGACTTGGTTGCAGCCTTTGGACCGGCGACTGTAGATGTGGTTTTTAGCCAGACGGCACTCGAGCATTTTGACGACATTGATAGAATGGCGACTCAGCTCAGCGTCGTCTGTAAGCCTGATGCGATCTTGATCGCTCACGTCAATCTCACTCTGCATTCTCGATGGGGACACTCTCGATGGATGCATGAAAAAGATCCTAACAATATGTATAGATATCCACAGTCTCTATACGATTTATTTGAGTTTCGTGGCATTCACAACAGACTTCGTCCCTTTCAGTACCAAGCGGCTTTCGAGCGTGCCGGCTGGACGAATCTATCGATATATCCTATCTCTCAGCGCAAAATGCCGGCTGTGTCTGGCTTCCATAAGCAGTTTGCGACGGCTCAAAACCAAATGGATTATCTCTCTATTATGATTTGCGCTAGAAATGGTGATGGTTAGTGCTTGATTTGCAAGGTTGTGTGCGATCGCCCGAGGGGGTTACAGCGTCGTCAGATATCTTCACCATTGAAAACACTTTATGGGCAACGGTGGGTGAGCCTGCGTATATTAGGTGCAGCGTTTGATACACGCAGGCTAATGCATGGTTAAAAGATGGTAGAAGCTGGGCGATTGGATGGGTTCTCGGAAGATGCCGAGGGCTGGATAGGGCATTCATTACGCAACTCATTAGGTAAAGATACGAAGCCGCTGGCTGACACGCTGCTTCCGTCAGCAGACTCGACGTCTGATCCAGACGTTTTAGAGGTTGATTTAAGCTTTTGGCAGCTGTGGAATATTAGCTTCGGCTTTTTTGGTATTCAGGTGGGCTGGGGGCTGCAAATGGCCAATACCAGCGCTATTTTTGAGTCTTTGGGCGCAAATGCCGAGCAGCTCCCGTTGTTGTGGCTGGCTGCGCCTGTCTCGGGACTGGTGATTCAGCCATTGGTGGGCTATTGGAGCGATCGCACCCAGCTCTCATTGGGTCGCCGCCGCCCTTACTTCCTCATTGGCGCGCTCCTCAGTTCCTTGGCGCTGATTATCATGCCAAACGCGCCAACGCTGTGGATGGCAGCGGGCTCGCTGTGGTTGTTAGATGCTTCTGCGAACGTCACGATGACGCCTTTTCGCTCCTTTGTGGCCGATCTTGTGCCCGAACATCAGCACACGGCGGCTTTTTCGATTCAAGGGGTGGCTGTAGGCCTAGGCGCGGTCATTGCCTCTGCACTCCCCTGGGTGATTGCTAAGTTTTTGCCAGTGCCGGTCGCTGGAGTGGTGATTCCCCTGTCGGTAAAGCTGTCGTTTTACTTAGGTGCGATCGCCTTTATCGGTGCAGTCACCTGGACCATGGTGTCTTCTTCTAAACCCTTTTTTACGCCGATAGAGCCCTCTGATAGAGCCCATGATTTCCTGGCAGAATTCACCGAAGCACTCAGGACAATGCCGCCTGCCATGCGTCAGCTTGCCTGGGTTCAGTGCTTTAGCTGGCTAGGAATGTTCTGCGTGTTTTTGTACTTTCCCCCGGCAGTGGCTCACAACATTTTTGGAGCCTCTCAGGGCACGCCGCTCTACGCCAAAGGGATTGAATGGGCTGGGCTATGTATGGCCTTGTACAACCTATCTTGCGGTTGTTTTTCTTTTGTATTACCTAAGCTGGCTCGGCGATTTTCAAGTGCGATCGCTCACGGCCTTTGTCTTTTTGTCGGTGCCCTATCTTTAGCCTCTCTAGTCTTTATTCACAGTCCTTACTGGCTGCTGCTACCGATGGTGGGCGTTGGTATTGCCTTTGCCAGCATGCTATCGCTGCCTTATGCCATGCTTGTTCCCGCGCTGCCGCCCGAAAAAAACTGCCTGTACATGGGTATTTTCAATTGTTTTATTGTGATTCCTGAGATCATTGCAGCGTTAGTACTGGGATGGTTTATGGGTGCGTATTTGGGGGGCGATCGCCTTTTGGTCGTCGTCATGGGCGGCGGTTTTATGGCTGCTGGTGCCGCGTTGTCACTTTTGAACGCTTGGCTTAGTAGCCTGTCTGATAATCAGCAAGTCTATTAATCAGCAAATCTATCAATTAACCAATCTAGGCCAACAGGTCTCTAGGCCAACAGGTCATCAACCGCTATGCTGAAGCCTGGTAGTACTCTCTGAGAGGTCACGGTTTCGCCTGCCCCAAAAATTTGCTTGCTCTCAGCTGACAGTACGATAACCAGTGCACTTTCAGGAAAGACAAGCCATACTTCCTCTCCACCTGATTCCTCTCCACCTGATACTAAGTATTCTTCGGCTTTCTCGAAAACGTCTAGTGCCGCGTCTGTTGGCGAAACAATTTCGGCACTGAGTGGAAAACTCTGGGGTAAAACTTTTGCACCACAGTGTTTTTTCGACAGTTCCGGCGTGAGGTAAGCCACGTCAGGCTTCCTTGCTTGTCTTCCTGTTGTTTGGCAGGGTGGTTCTGTATACACCTGTCCGCCTAGTTGTTGGCTTTCTACATAGCAGCGCCAGTAATAACATAAAGTGCCTTGAACCCTACTGTGGGTTAGTGTCATTCCTGTCTTCTTTTGTAGAGAGCCTTTTACCCACTCTGTGCCTTTGAGTGGACTTTCCAGCCATTCGTCTAAAGAACGCGGCTCTGTTGATATGGACTTGCCAGCGGCAGGTTTTTGAGTAGTGGTAACCATTGGTTTGTCTGTCCACTTCTTTTGATTCTTCCAGTTTAGTAGCTTACTTGTTTAAGATTTTTTTAGGAAGGTAACGAGCTGTTCAAGCTTTTCCCAAGCTGCACCACTATTGATGATTTCTTGTGCTTTTTTAACGCCATCTGCGCAGGTCTCCTGGAAAGAACTGCCCGTTGCTGCGCCACCGACTTTGAGTGCAAGGGAGGCATTGAGGGCTACGGCCTCTGTCTGAGCCTGCGTCCCTTTTCCTTGAAGCACGTTGCGCAAAATCGTCATATTTTCTTCTAGCTCGCCACCTTTTAGGGCTGATAGCGATGCAGGGGTTAAGCCAAAGGCTTCAGGATTCAAGACTTCTTTGGTTACAGCGCCATTCTCTACGACCGACACATCGGTTGCTTTGCCAAGGCCGGCTTCATCAAGCGTTTCACGACCATGCAGGACCATTGCCTGCTTCATGCCCAGCTGCTTGAGGGCTTCGGCCATCGGTTCTATCACTGAAGGTGCGTACACACCGATAATTTGGCCGGTGGGTCTGAGCGGATTGACAAGCGGCCCGAGCAGGTTGAAGACGGTCCGAACTTTTAGCTCACCGCGCAGGGGCGCAACGGCTTTCATCGCCGGGTGCCAGCCTCTGGCAAATAGAAAGGTAACGCCCACTTCTTTGAGGGCGGCTTTGGATTTTTCCGGGGATGCGCTGAGGTCTACGCCAAGCCCTTCGAGGACGTCCGCCGAGCCGACTTTGCTGGAGGCTGAGCGGTTACCGTGCTTGGCAACTGGGATGCCAGCGGCGGCGGCGACAAAAGTGACGGCGGTGGAAATATTGAAGGTGGATGAGCCGTCGCCACCTGTCCCGCAGGTATCGATGCGGTTGGCGGGAAGATCGGGGTCGGCCAGCATGCCGCCAAGCGACTGGCCTTGGAGCACCCTGGCCATCCCTGCGAGTTCGTCTCCGGTGACGCCCTTAGATTGAATTGCCACGAGGATGGCGCTGGAGAGTACGGGAGAAATCGATTCTGTGAGCCAGCCGTCCATCAGTGCTTCGGCCTGGGCTTGGGTGAGCGATCGCCCCTCAATGAGCTGTTGTAATAGCTGCGGACCATTAAACTCAGCGTGCTTTGTGGTGACCAAGGGGCGCTCCTCTAAATTGATGATGTTTTCTATTAAATCAAAGCGTGGACCGTTGCCGCATTCGGTTTTATGGCATGCTGCTGACTGTGCTACTGACCGTGCCTATTGGCCCAACATTTGCAGCTTATACAAGCTGGCATATAGCCCGTCTTCTGCCAGTAATTCGTCATGACTACCCTGCTCAATGAGCTGCCCTTGCTTGAGCACCAAAATGCGATCAACGTCTCGAATGGTCGAAAGGCGGTGGGCAATGATAATCGCCGTACGGCCCTCCAGTAAGGTGTCTAGGGCCTGCTGAATCATGGCTTCAGTCCCGACGTCCAAGTTGGCGGTAGCTTCATCTAGTACCAGGATGCCAGGATTTCGAATCGCGGCACGAGCGAAGGCTAACAGCTGCTTTTGACCACCTGAAAGATTGGTGCCGCGTTCTCTGAGCACGGTGTCGTAGCCCTGCGGTAGCTGTTCAATAAATGACGCGACATTGGTTTGAACAGCTGCGCGGCGCACCTGTTCAAAGCTGTAGTCTTCGCCGAGGGTAATGTTGCGCTGGACATCTCCAGAAAATAGGAAGCCATCTTGCAAGATGATGGCCATGCGATCGCGCAAATCCTGCTGTGCAATCTCTCTAATGTCCACATTGTCGAGCAAAATTTGCCCGTCGCTGACTTCATACAAGCGACAGAGCAAGCGAATAATTGAGCTTTTGCCCGCACCTGTTGGGCCGACCAGAGCAACCTTTTCTCCGGGCCGAATCGTGAAATCCAACCCTTTGAGCACGTAGTCATCAGCTTTGTAGCCAAAGGATACGTTCTTAAATCGAATTTCGCCGGGAATCACCGTATCGCTGCCTTTCAGTGTGTCCTTCGATAGCGCCACGGTATGTTTGGCATCGCGGATGGTGACAGGCTCACTCATCAGGTCGTTGAGCCGCTCTACGGCGGTTAGGCCCGCTTGAATTGCGGTGAATTTATCGGCAAACTGCCTCAGCGGGTCAAAAAGCTTTTGGGCGAAAAGGATAAAGGCCGTGAGTGTGCCTAGCTCCAGTGAACCGCCTGTGACGAGGGATCCGCCTAGGGCGAGGACGCCTGCGATCGCAACCAAGGCAATCCACTCCAGCGTTGCCGACACCGCCGAATCATAAAAAATCGTTTTATCCAGCGCCTCTACGTATCGTGTATTCACCGTGCGAAAGAGCTCCGCGTTGAACCGTTCGCGGCGAAACAGCTGCACGACATTGATGCCGCTGATATTTTCTTGCAGGTCAGAGTTTAGGGTTGACAGCTCTTCGCGAGCTTTGTAGTTCGCTTTGCGGTATTGCTGCTGAAAATAAATAATCAGCGCCGTTACTGGTAACAACATGGCAATGAGCATCAGCCCCAGCCGCCACTCTTGCTGAATCATCGTCCCCATCAGCACCAGAATCAAAAACAAATCGCTGATAATCCCGATAGCCCCTGTCGCAAAGACGTCACCTAGGGCGTTGACATCACTGGTGAGCCGAGTGATGAGCTTGCCAACCGGTGTGCGATCGAAAAATCCCATGGACAGATCGGTCACATGCTCAAACAGATCGCTGCGAATTGAGGCCGTGATGTTTTGTCCGACTTTTTGAATTTGGTAGCTCTGCCAGCCGTCTAGGGCAAGGCGAACTGCGATCGCCATCAGCAGCCCGCCGACAATCCAATTAATGCCCGTCGTTGGGCTCATTGTCTGAAAAATGTCCCAAGCCGCTTGTTCTTGCTTAATGAGCGAAATCGCCTGACCGATTAGCACAGGCTGTAGCGCCTGTGCTAAGGACAGGGGAATCAGCAGCAGCAGCGGTAAAATGAGCTGTCTACGGTTGCCCTTGATGTAGGGCACAAGCCGCAAAAACAGCCGCCAATCATTTTGCAGGCCCCGCTTCATTTCAGGTTTTTTGCCATCGGGTGGCTGGCCGTTAGCGGTAGAGGTCGATACAGGCGAAGCGGAGGCCATTGAAAATTCTCGTGGGCGTTATTAGTCGGTTTTTCGTAAGTAGGTTCTTACTCTAATCTTTTTTACTCAGGAAAGGCCGGTCTCCAAACTGGTAGAGCGCAACTGCTCAATGACCTCACTCAGGCCACTGTCATTGACTCGGTAGCTCAGCGGGTGGGCTATCAGCCTAGCTGTGCTGTGATACAGCACTTCTAACTCAGTGAGGTTGTTTTGTTTCAAGGTTGTCCCTGTTGAAACCAAATCTACAATGGCTTCCGACATACCTGTAATGGGCCCTAGCTCAACAGATCCTGACAGGTGAACAATCTCTACCGCTAAATCCAGTGATTGAAAATACTCGCGCGTGCTGTTGACTGAAGTAGAGGCGACTCGGCAGTGAGGCGGTAAGTCCATGGCAGATTGATAGCCACTATCAGCAGCTACAGCTACCGACAGCCGGCAACCACCAAAGCCTAAGTCTGCCAAATGCGCGACCTTTGGCTTTTTTTCTCTCAGGACGTCGTAACCCACAATCCCAAGCTGCGCCTGACCATATTCCACATACACGGGTACGTCTTTGGCTCGAACTTTAAGTCCTCTGGCTCGACCACTTTTATCAATCAGCTGAAGCTGGCGATTTCCACTCTCTAAAAAACCGGTGAAATCGAGCCCAACTGATTTAAGTAACTGAATGCTCTCTTTGAGTAGTGAGCCTTTAGGCAGCGCAACCGTAAGCATAGATAAGAAAACCGTACGAGGTGGGTGAAATATTGGTGCCTGTGAAGAAGCTCTTCGTAGCCCTCATATTGGCCTTCATAGTGACCTTGAAATTGCTGAGAGATTAAGGCGATTGGCGATGAGATAAACCCGTAAGTGAATAGTACCAAGTCAAAAGCCGGCCTTTGAAGTCAAAAATGAGGCGACTTTACGGAAGTGACTGGTGAGGGACGCGGTCTAAACATTAAGCAAATATGTACTCTAGGTATTAAATGTGACATAAAAAGCCTCTGCGTGAGTTCGGTCACATCCAAGACCGTAATATCCCCCTTATATGTAATAAGTGGAATTCCTGAGAGCTGGAGTTTCTGAAACGTTACTACCTGGTGCATCACAATGAATATACGAGCAGGTGAAATACTCAAATCAAGTGAGGGACAGTACTACCGAGTACTGGAGGCTAATCACCTCAGCGTCTCGCTTATGCGGGTCAATGGCCAAACTATTTTTGCTTGTCGTCCAGACTACATTGCCCTAAATTTTTCACTGCCGACGGCTGCGGATGCTGCGTAGTGATGCCGATAAATACGGGTGACTGACCGCTCCGGTGGGTCAACGGTTATCACCGAGTAATTAAGTACAAATACCAGCTAAATACCAGTACATAAACGCTAATCAATTCAAAGACCAGACATTCAAATACCAATTGCCTTGATGGGCTATGAGCTTAAGACATTTTGAGTTCGTAGCCCATTTTTAAGTTGAGGGCTTTAAGTTGAGGTTTTTAATTTGAGGGTTTTGCTCAGTTTACGGGGCCAGTGAGTTCGCTTTTCCTACGGCTGCTGCTGCCGCTTCTAGTGCGATCGCCATATGGCTCCAGTGCGTACCGCCTTGGCAATAAACGACATAGGGCTCCCTTAAAGGTCCATCGGCAGACAGTTCTGACGTGCTGCCATCAACAAATGAACCGCCTGCCATGACCAGCTGAGACTCGTATCCTGGCATGGCAGCAGGTGTTGGGCTCACATAGGATTCGATGGGGGAGTGTTGCTGAATGGCCTGACAAAAAGCCACCAGTTTTTCTTTAGAACCTAGTTTGATTGCCCCAATCACCTCGCGCTGCGTCTGCGAGGTCGGTGGATTGACTTCATAGCCAAGGCTTTCAAAGGTTTTAGCAATCAGATAGTTGCTCTTCATGGCTTCTCCCACCATTTGTGGGGCCAAAAATAAGCCTTGAAACATCAATCGGCCTTGATCCAACGTTGCCCCGCCGCTACTGCCAATGCCGGGTGCGGTTAGCCGGCAAGCCGCCGCCTCTACTAGGTCAGCCCGTCCAGCAACATAGCCCCCCGTGGTTGCAATGGTGCCGCCCGGATTTTTGATTAAAGAGCCTGCCATGAGGTCTGCACCCACCTCCGTAGGCTCTTTTTCCTCAGTAAATTCTCCGTAACAGTTATCAACAAAACAGATTGTATTTTTGTTTTGTCGCCTAACTAATTGTATAATTTTGTTAACATTATGAGTGCTAAGGCTAGAACGCCAGCTGTATCCGCAGGAGCGCTGAATTAGAACAAGCTTTGTTTTTTCACGGACTGAGGAAGCAATCTTTTCAAAATTAACGCTGCCATCTTGCCGGAGTGCAAGCTCGCGATAACCAATGCCGAATTCTTTAAGAGATCCTTGTCCGCGATTGCGCGAGCCAATGACTTCTTCAAGTGTGTCGTAGGGAGCCCCTGCGATAGATAGCATCTCGTCCCCTGGTCTCAGGACGCCGAACAACGCACAGGCGATCGCATGTGTCCCAGAGACAAACTGTACCCGAACAGCAGCGGCCTCGGCCCCTACGATTTGAGCAAAAACCTTATCCAACACGTCTCTGCCCAAGTCATCATGGCCATAGCCAGATACGCTCGAAAAATGATGCGGGCCAACCCGATGCGCCTTAAACGCACTCAGGACTTTGGCCAAATTCTTTTTAACCTGTGTGTCAATCTGATAAAAAGTTTGGAGAGATGATTGTTCTAAGTCTGCGATTGCACTCATCTTTTCTGGCTTTTGTAGGGCTTTTTCCCTAGTTCTGTAGAGCTATTTGTATAAAAATGTGACTGTTTGAGGGCAGTAACGCTTACGCTTTGTTGAGTCAACCCCGCCCGTTTTGTCCTACACAGGTCTTCCAAGGCTGAGCCGTTCATAGAGGTTGCGTTACCTGCTATCAACGTAGCTTTTATGAAGCTGTCCCTATATGAAGCTGTCCCTAGCCCTTTTATCTGCCTTAACGTTCTGCGCTGAGATTCTAAATGACTATTGCAACATCTGACCGTCCGCTCGCTTGGCCCATCATCATTTTCATGGTGGCCATCCACGCTGGTGCACTCTTTGCGCTGAACCCTGCAAACTTTAGCTGGGGAGCCGTCGGTGTCGCCTTTTTACTCTACTTTATTACCGGTTGCCTCGGGATTACCTTGGGCTGGCATCGATTGATCTCTCACAGGAGCTTTCGGGTCCCTCAGTGGTTAGAGTATTTCTTCTTAATCTGTGGTTCCCTCTCTTGCCAAAGTGGTGCGATTGAATGGATTGGTCTGCATCGTCACCATCACACCTTTTCTGACCAAGAGCCCGATCACCACAATTCAAGGCGTGGTTTTTGGTGGAGCCACATGGGCTGGTTGCTGCACAAAGTGCCTGCTAAAGCAGAGATTCGTAAATTCACAAAAGATATCAACACCGATCCTATTTACGTTTGGATTGACAAGTATTATTTAGTGCTTCAAGTTGCTCTAGGTGCGCTCCTCTACTACCTAGGCGGCTGGTCATTTGTCGTGTGGGGCATTTTCGTCCGTTTGGTTGTGGTGTATCACTTCACGTGGTTTGTCAATAGTGCAACTCATAAGTTCGGCTATCGTACTTACGAGTCAGGTGATCATTCTACAAATTGCTGGTGGGTTGCTGTTTGTACTTTTGGTGAAGGCTGGCACAATAACCACCACGCTTATCAGTACTCGGCTCGTCACGGGCTGCAATGGTGGGAGGTGGATGTCACTTGGATGATTATTCGTGCACTTCAGTCCATTGGACTGGCTGATAAAGTAAAGCTCGCAAAAACCACAGCGCCGGTTTCTCAATAGCGTCGCTTAGTGATGTGAGAACAGTAGTTATTTGAGCCATGTGTTGTTCAGGCGGTTGTTCAGGCCCTCTGTAGGCTTTTAAGGCTAATACTCAAAAGGGCCACTGTTGACCATAACAGTGGCCCTTTTGAGTTAGGACGGCAGTGATTGCGGCTTTATTGTCTATCTTCTAGTTTGTCTCTTTAACCTGTTTTTGTAAGCTTTTTCTTGGGATGCCTAGCAGCCATGGCGAATGCGCTGTCGTTCTCTCATGGCCGTCATTCCGATGAGTCCGCCCGCGGCACCTTTGTGTTCAGAGACTCCGAGGGCAATGTCTTCGGCCTGCTGTGCATTGCGAGTGAACCGTGGCGAAGCGTTGATATAAAGGGACGCGCTACAACAGCCTGCCATAAACTTTCGGCTTTCTGAATAGTCGGCAGTCACAATGCTATCGGCATGTCCACTGCTGTGCTGATTAATCCAATCCATCGCCGCAGTGGTGTCTTTCACTTGGCGAAAAGCAACGGTTTTAGTCAGGTAGGGTCTATCCCAATCTTCAGCGGGTGGAGGGGCTAATTCGTAGTTTTGTGACGATAGGCCGTCTGCTTTAATTTCAAAGCCCTCCTCTTGCAAGCGGTTCCACAGTCGGGTGATGGCATTGCCGCTGTGTGAGTCGTGCAGGAGGACTTTTTCAATCCGATTAACAGCATCTGGTGAGCCAGTATGGCTCTCAATAATCATTTGGCAGACCTTGTCCAAGCTGCCGCTGGCTTCCCAATACAAATAGCAGTTGCCCATGCGTGAGGGCAGCACAGGTACACTGGCTTCTTGCACAATTTGTTCGACGAGGCTGGGCCTGCCGTGGGGAATCAATAAATCAATGCCTGTGCATCGTGCGAGGTCCCGTCGTGAAATTTCTTCTGTAGAGTTAATTGGAAAAATCAGGTCCGGGTTGAGATCGAGATCTTTTAGGCTGGTTTGTAGAATGCTTGCAATGATTTGATTTGTACGGCTCGACTCGCTACCCCCTTTGAGTACGAGGGCGTTACCGGTGCGAATGCAAAGGCCTACTGCGATCCCACCTAAGTCGGGAAATGCCTCATAGATAAAACCCACAATGCCGACGGGTCGGGTTTGGTAGTAACCATTGGCGCTGTTACCCCCTTCAGCAGTTGCAAAGCTAGTGCCTACCGCAGATAGCTTGTGAAAAATGGCCGCTGTTGTCTGCACGCGCTCTGGGGTGAGCTTAAGCCAGTCGACGACCTGTTCAGGCACGGCCATGTCTCGGCTGATTTCAAGATCTAGCGTATTGGCTTCTAAAATATCGTCCTGGTGCTGTGCGATCGCAACTCCCATCGCCTCTAGGACTTGCGAACATTTTTCTGGTGTAGCCAATTGGCGTGCAGCTCGCCGCATTGATTTGAGAGCTGCTGTGAGATCAACTGAAGATAGGGTCATTAAGCTAGCGCCGCAACACCACCCAAAACAGTACTACCAAAGCTAACAGGATTAAAACAATAATACTGACCCAAAGGAGTCCGCTCAAGGTGATATGCGCGGTGATTTGGGTGATGCCAAACCAGAGTATTCCACCTAATAAAACAATCAGTGCCGTGTTAGCTGTCTTGGGTCTTACGAGTTTACTGCTCACCACCCACTGTTGGCCATTCCATTTCCAAGTATGTTGCCGATGATGCGGTGTTCCTAGTTTCTGCACGGCCTCTGACTCTGCCTTTTTTTCAAAAATTTGCTTGCAGTAGTCACATCCCCAGGCTTCTGTTAGGGTAATCGGCACCAACGAGCCTTGCCGGCAGGACGGGCACGGATAGGTTTTATCAAAATCTAGCGGCTGGTTTTCTTTTGAGGACACAGGCGTCAGTCTCACCAGAATTGAAGGCTCAGATACAGCAAAAGATAGCGCATATCTAGAGAGATGAGGTACCTCTTCGAAGCGCCTGCTAGGACAATTTCTCTAGTATGGTCCACCCAGGTCTCTTAGTCTGGTTTTTTCTCTCAAAGCCTTCGATATCAGACCCTGTGCAGAATACTTCACCCATTCGGTCAACCTCATTAGGCCAGTCTCATTAGGCCAGTCTCATTAGGCCAGTGTCGAATTAGGATGTCAATCGGAACTCAACGGGTGCTGATTAACTTCCGCTTCTTTCAGGTATCACTTTCTTAAAAGCGGATGAAGAGATTCGAACTCTCGACATCGACCTTGGCAAGGTCGCGCTCTACCACTGAGCTACATCCGCGTGTTTTTTAGACTTTTACCAATATCCCAAAAAATAATACGCCTGTCAATACCTCTAAAAGGTTTTTGCGGGAGGCTTTCTATCTCGATAACTTTCTATCTCGCTAGCTGTAAGGCTAACTGAACTCTTCGGTCTTGGTCGCAATGGGCAAAGAGGC
This sequence comes from Cyanobacteria bacterium J06634_5, assembly GCA_039820525.1. Classification (GTDB taxonomy): domain Bacteria; phylum Cyanobacteriota; class Cyanobacteriia; order Phormidesmidales; family Phormidesmidaceae; genus Phormidesmis. Next base: position 93,331 of record JBCBPY010000002.1, on the reverse strand, counting down.
GGCTTGGTGACTAGAGAGGGTATTTTCCCCACCGCTGCTTTTACTGTTGTTTCCTTCATACACCTGTGGCATTAGGCTGGCCATCTCCAGTGCGCTCATAGCATAGCTCCAGCCCAAGTTGCTCTTGATGCCTGCTCGCTCTAATGCCTGCTGCATTGAATCTGTTGTCAGAACGCCAAAGACCACGGGGACGCCTGTTTGCAGGTTAGTCGCTGCGATTCCTTTGGCTACCTCTCCGGCGACATAGTCAAAGTGCGGGGTTTGGCCCCGGATAACCGCACCCAAACAAATAATCGCGTCGTAGCGACCGCTGATGGCGAGCTGTCGGGCAACCATCGGGACTTCAAAGCAGCCAGGTACCCAGGCATAATCCACCTGTGTGCCATGGGGATTGACGTCTACACCGTGGCGTTTGAGACAGTCTTGAGCGCCAGCGAGTAACTTAGTCGTTACCAAATCATTGAATCGGCCAATCACGAAGGCAAACTTCATGGAGCCAGTGTGGGTGAAGCTGCCTTCAAAAACTGCCATAGAATATCGAACTATCTCAAGCTAAGGGTTGAAAAAGAGCAGCTATAGTCTTCAAGCATAGCTGCTCTAGCTGATGGCCTTTTACTCAATAGACCTAACGTATAGGGCCTGACTGCATATAGCCTGGCTATATGGGTCCTGTTGAATAAAGGGCGTTCTTAAGTTTAGGTATTGCTGATTTAAGCGAAGTTGCGCGAGGCTTAAACAACCAAATAATTCAGGCTGCCAACCACAACGACCAGTACGCCCCAAATGATTGAACCTAGGAAGATCAGGCGCTTGGACTGGTCCCAGTTGCTAGGGGAGGCGTAGGCGACGGGGACGCCTATGATCATGACAAAAGACCAGAGCACTAAAGCAAACAGGGTGAGCTGAAAAATAACAGACATGATCTTCGTACTCTCAAAACACTATTTAATCTAAGTTGAATCAATGGCGATGCCGTCTCAAGTAAGCGGTTGCTTGTAGGCGACTGTTTGCTTGCGAGAGAGTGACAATAGCGAATGATCCTATCTGTTTACGCTATCAAAAATTAGGACCCTTGCCAAAAGAGTTTTTTGTCGTAAAGCCTTTACTATGGCGCTATGGATTTAGTTTTGTGCCATACAGTTGCTGATTTTGATGCGTTGGGTGCAGCAGTGGGTGTGACTCGCTTGCGCCCAGGCAGCCGCATTGTTTTGACGGGCGGTGCCCACCCAGCAGTGCAAGACTTTTTATCGATTTGGCGAGATGAGTACCCGTTTATTGATAAGCGGGCCGTGAACTTGCAAGAGGTGCGATCGCTCACCCTCGTAGATGCTAGCCTGCGCGATCGCTTCGGCCCCGTTGCTGACTGGTTTGATTACGCCCAGCGCGCAGCGTTACCCATCTATATATATGATCACCATTCCACGGCTGAGGCGACTCCCGAACGCTTTGATTTTCCGGTCGCAGACGCGTGCATAGAGACTGTCGGCGCGTCAACTACGCTGGTTGTGGAACGTCTTCAGCAACAGGGCCTGATGCCGACGCCTGCTGAGGCTACGGTAATGGCGCTGGGTATTCACAGTGACACCGGTTCGCTCACCTTTGAACAGGCGACCGTTCGGGATGCGGCAGCGCTGACGTGGCTGATGGGGCAAGGTGCTAATCAGCAGATCATTGCCGATCGAAAAGATCCGGGCTTATCTCCACAGCTTCAAGATTTGTTGGCGATCGCCCTTGATACCATCACTGTCGAAACTATTCGGGGCCACCAGCTGGGATGGATTCAGCTCACAACGCCAAGCTTTGTGCCAGGGCTCTCTAGCCTCGCTGAGCAGTTGGGCACCCTGCTGGGACTCGATACGCTACTACTTTGCTCGGTATATCAGGGAAGAGGCAAGGCCTCAGTAATTGGGCGATCGCGCACCCACCCTTTTTTCTCTAGGCGGCCGATCAATCTCCTGCCCATTTTTGAAGCGCGGGGCGGTGGCGGGCATGCCCAGGCAGTTTCTGCTGTGCTAGGAGAACGCAAGGGCCTGCCAGCAGACGCGCCAAAGGATAACGAGCCAGAAGAGGGTAGCGGGCGACCTGATGCTTTATCTGAAGCTCCAGAAGCTATCCCAGAAGCTATCTTTGAGTCGATGGTCAATGAGGTGCGATCGCTGATTCCTCATCCCCTCACGGCCCAGTCCTTAATGTCCTCTCCCGTACGGACTATCTTGCCCGAAACGACTGTCGAACAGGCGCAGCACACCCTGCTACGGTACGGCCATGTTGGGCTCTGTGTTGTCAATGGTGATGGCGCATTGGTTGGAATGATATCGCGCCGCGATATCGACATTGCTCTGCGTCATGGCTTAGGACATGCGCCTGTAAAAGGCTGCATGAGTAGCCAGGTAAAAAGCATTAAGCCCGAGACATCCCTTCCAGAGATTCAGTCTCTAATGATGACCTACGATATTGGGCGCTTGCCAGTGCTTCGTCAGCAGCAACTGGTTGGCATTGTTACACGGACTGATTTGCTTCGGCAGCTGCATCAACCGTTGTCTATGGCTCCTGTCCTCCCTCATAAGCTGGTGCTTAGGTCTGAACATGAGCTGTATCAATCGCTTCAAGAACGGATTTCCGAGATTTGGCCTGCCATTCTACTCATTGCAGAGCTGGCTGACCAAAACGGTTGGGCACTTTATTTAGTCGGTGGTGCTGTTCGAGATTTATTGCTGGGCCTATCTGGCGACCCCTATCCACTTACTGATATTGACTTAGTTGTAGACGGTACGGGTGACTTGATTACTACTGGCGCGGGGGTGTTACTTGCAGAAGCCATTGAGTCTCGCTACCCCCAAGTCACCGCGCAAATTCATGGCGACTTTCAAACGGCCTCATTGGTTTGGCATCGCGATCAGGCGATCGCGTCTGATGCTGCATCAGAGATCACTTGGAACAGTCGGCAGCCTTTGTTGATTGATATTGCCACTGCCCGCAGCGAATTCTATCCTTATCCAGCGTCTAACCCTGAGGTAGAGGCGAGTACCATTCGGCAGGATCTCTACCGTCGAGATTTTACGATGAATGCCATGGCTCTGCGATTAAATGGCTCACAACCTGGTGAGCTACTCGATTTTTTTGGTGGCCAATTAGACTTGCAGCAGCAGCAGGTGCGGGTGCTGCATGCCAATAGCTTCATTGAAGACCCTACCCGAATTTTTAGGGCTGTCAAGTTTGCAACGCGTCTCGGCTTTTCCATTGATGCGCAAAGTGAGCAATTTATTCGTTATGCCGTCAGCAGCGGTATTTATGCGCAAATGCAGGATAGCGCCCTAAAAGCGCCTGCTTTGCAAACCCGCTTAACAAAGGAACTGCGCTACCTCCTAAGCTCTCCGCATTGGGCGCAGGCGATTGCCCAGCTCGATAACTTAGGTGCTTGGACTTGTCTACATCGCAGCTTACAACTGTCGCCGGTTCTCTGGCGCCAGCTTCACCGAATGATTCGATGGCTCAATAAGTTTGATGTCAATCAGCCGCAGTGGATCATGCTGCTAGAGCTGATTATTGCGCAGCTTTCCCCTCAAGTTCGAGTTCAAATCGGCACGAATTTGGGCCTCAGTAACCAAAGCCTTGATCGGCTCAAAAAACTTCACCAGTGGGAGAATCAGCTTTTAGACCAGCTCCCTCAAGCTAAAAAGCCGAGTCTTACTTATCAGCTATTACGTCCGTATGCCCGACCAGAATTGTTACTTATCAGCGATCGGCACCCCTACACACTTGGTCCGCAGATTTGGCAGTATGTAGTTCGGTTATCGCAAATCCCTCCTCTGATTAACGGTGCGAGCTTAAAGCGGCTTGGCTTCCGTCCAGGTCCACAGTTCCGCGATATCCTAACTGCTGTACATGCCGCTACTTTAGATGGTGAGCTATCAACCGTACAGGCGGCAGAAGCGTATGTGTTGGCTCACTACCCTTCTGGTGAGAAAAAGCCTATCTAACAAGACCTGCTTTTATGTCTTCATCACCTCTTAACTCCGGTGCCGGTAAACCTACAGCCGATAGGCGCGATCGCTCAGAAACTCCTCTTAGTCATCATGCCGGCTCGGCTGATGCCAATTCACTGAGCTTGTCTCAGGCACTTATCATTACGGCCGGTATCGCAGGGCTTATTGGGCTAATGGGCGGAACAGTGATGCGCTTCTCACTCTCCAATTCAACCAATGCTCGCTTTTTGAGTCCGCTACAAACCTTTCCTAACCTGTCTAGCTGGACACCTGAATTGCCGCAAAGGACCTCCGACAATCACTATTTACCTGGCGGTACGGATACCTATGAGAACAATGTTTTAAAGGTAGAGACTTCTCAAAGCTTAGAAGGCGTTACTGACCCTACCCCAAACGCTTCAGATGCTCTGAACTCGGGCTCCAAAGAGCTGATTGATATCGCCACATTTGATACCTTTGCTGATAGAGCGGCGTCTGAAAAGAACGCGACTGATCCTTGGGAAGTGTTAAAGGAAGGTCCTAGGCTTGGTAGATCTGATCCAGCAGATACTGACAACTTTTACTCAGAAGAGTACGTGGAAGAGCGAACCAGCAGCGCTGATGACCGCTACGACGCGCAATCAGAGAGCAGCGTATATCCAAAAAGCAGTGTTTCAAGGGACATTGGAGAGACAGCGCCCGATACGAGTGGCCATAACAGTAGTGGCTATGACACTGTGGAAACCCCTGATCTAGAAGGTGGTGTCTCTCTTGAGGAAAACAGTAGTGAAGAAAGCAGTGCCTATTCTGACATAGAGTCTTCTGAAGGCGCTTACTACAGCGATGAGCCGTGGTGAACAAAAAATAAAAGAACGGTTCTCGTTTTGTATTTGGGTGGAAAGCAGTACTGCTAGAACGACTAAAGAATGTTTATAATTGTAAACGTGAGTACACGAGCTTTTTATGAGTAACCCAATGCTGCAAGCTTTTTTTGTAGGACGAGCGCTGGCAGCAGCCGTCAGTGAAAGAGCCGAGCATCTAGTGAGCGATGGTCTTAGCCAGCTTGGAAAGTTTGATGCCGAGCAGCGCGAAAATTTTCGTCAGTTTACTGAAGAAGTTATGGCCAGAGCTGAGCAAGAACGTGCTGCTGCTGGTGCGCCAACAGCTCCTGAGAGCAGTCCTTCGTCAGGCGGTTCCACCGCTGCTGACGGCGAAGACCTTCAAGCTGTTATCGATAATCTTCGAGCTGAAATTGCTCAGGCTAGGGCTGCGTTGCAAGCCTATCGTCAGTCCAACTAATAGTCCAATTTAAGTCAGTTCCGTGGCTAAGTTAGTCCGACCGGTTAGTTTAGCTAGACCAGGCTAACTAAATTTAGATCTACAAGTCTATCGCCTTCAAATAGCGCTTTTCATTTAAGAAAACCCGTTTTTATTAATCTTATTTACTACAGGAAGCCTGAGTGTCAGCTGTTCCCAAAGAAAGTGAGTCCCCGATTGCGTCAGATTCGCTAGCGGCCTCTGTGCCCCCTAGTGAGGGTGCGGTGCGCCCAAATATTCCTCATGACGGTGTTGCCCATCAGGCGCCCTCTGAAGCGCCCGACTTACTATCGGCTGCAAGCGAGGTTGCAGTGCCAGTTTCAGCTAATGGTGCAGCTCGCAATGTCAACGGGACTGGGACCCCTGCAACCTCTGGTGACAATACTGCTGGGGTTCAAGGACATGCCCCAAATGGTGCTGCTCCGGGCCCCTTACCTTCAAAGGCAGCCTTTAATGGAGCGAGTGTGCCTCTCAATGCTAGTGAGTTTGCTTCTGCTTCTCCTTCTTCTGTCTCTAGCCATACTCGCGAAAATCAGTCTCAGTCAGTTACGGCGTCTGTGGCTTACAGCGGGAACTCTTACCGGGAGGGCGATTATCGATGGAACCGGGGTAGTTACTCTCGTCCGCAGCGATTTGTCGATATCTGGTCATTTGTCCTAAAGCTACTGTCGAAGCGCTGGCTATACAACAAAGCATGGACCTATGGCGGTTCCATAACGCCTGAAAAACAGGCTAAGCGCCGCCAAGATATGGCGGTTTGGATTAGGGAAACCTGCTTGAGCCTGGGACCGACTTTTATCAAAATTGGTCAGCTTTTTTCAACCCGAGCTGATTTGTTCCCGATTGAGTATGTTAACGAGCTTTCAAAGCTTCAAGATCGGGTACCTGCTTTCAGTTATGAGCAGGTGAAATCGATTATTGAGCGCGACTTTGGTCGTCCTGTGAGCGACTTATACCAAAGCTTCGATCCGGTGCCTCTTGCGGCTGCGAGTTTGGGGCAGGTGCACTGCGCAACCTTGCACTCAGGTGAAGAAGTCGTTGTTAAAATTCAGCGCCCAGGCCTCTCTAAGCTCTTTGCGATCGATCTGTCGATTCTGAAGGGGATTGCCCAGTACTTTCAAAACCACCCAGACTGGGGCAAAGGCCGAGACTGGATGGGCATTTACGAAGAATGCTGCCGTCTATTGTGGCTGGAAATTGATTTTCTCCACGAAGGACGAAACGGTGACAAGTTTCGTCGGAATTTTCGCGGTGTAGATTGGGTAGAGGTCCCTCGTATCTACTGGCGCTATACAACGCCTCGTGTGCTGACGATGGAGTACATGCCGGGGATTAAAATTAGCCATTATGAAGCGCTAGAGTCGGCTGGGCTCGATCGAAAACGGCTAGCACGCTTAGGTGCAGAGGCTTACCTTCGTCAGCTGTTGACCGATGGCTTTTTTCATGCGGATCCGCATCCTGGAAATATTGCCGTAAATCCAGCAGACGGCTCGCTGATCTTTTATGACTTTGGCATGATGGGCCAAATTCAGCAGGTTACCCGTGCGCGGTTGATGGATACTTTCGTGGGGATTTCTCAGCGAGATGCCGGCTTAGTAATGTCGGCGCTCGTTGATCTTGGTGCCCTGGCTGAAATTGACGATATGGGACCTGTGCGTCGTTCAATTCAGTACATTTTAGACAACCTTATGGACAAACCGTTTGAGGAGCAGTCCGTTGCTGCTATCAGCGATGACCTCTATGCGGTTGCCTACGATCAGCCTTTCAGATTTCCAGCAACATTTACCTTTGTGATGAGAGCTTTTTCAACGCTAGAAGGCGTTGGCAAAGGACTTGATCCAGAGTTTAACTTTATGGAAGCCGCTAAACCTTACGCAACGGAGCTTATGACAAACGGTAGTCCTGGCGAGCCCAATGGCCTTTTGGGTGAAATTAGTAGACAGGCAGCGCAAGTGGGCACCTCTGCTCTGGGCCTGCCCAGACGAATTGAAGATACTCTAGAGCGCTTGGATCGTGGCGACATTCGTGTGCGTGTGCGCTCTATCGAGAGCGATCGCATTCTTCGCCGAAACAGTGACCTGTCGTTAGTTAATAGCTATGCTTTACTGCTGGGGGCGTTTACGCTATCTGGTACGTTGCTGGCCATCTTTTTTGAAACCGTCACTATTTGGCCTGCAGCAGTGATGGGTGTATTAGCTGTTGTCACGGGGATTGCTTTGATTCGTATGCTCAGGCGTGTCGCAAAAGCGGATAGAATTCCTTAAATGAGCTAATCAGGGTGAAACTTCCGAGTGCTTGAAATAATGACCGTTTCTGTCATGTTGGGCACAAAGTCTAAGAGACTTCCCTACCTTTTGGCTGTCGTAAAATTTATTTATGGGTGATTCACTAGCGGATTTAACCTTTTGTGGGCTTAGCGATGTTGGGCTACACCGTGCTACCAACCAGGATAGCTACTATATTTCACCAAGCGGCGATATCTTTATCGTTGCCGATGGCATGGGCGGTCATGTAGGGGGGAAAGAAGCCAGCCGTTTAGCGACAGGCGTTATTCAACGTTATTTGAAGACGTATTGGCACAGTGACTGCTCGTCTGCAGAACTTCTAGAGCGCGCTATTGTGCAGGCCAATCAGGCCGTACTCAAAGATCAGTCAGAGCATCCTGAACGGTCTGATATGGGGACTACGGTTGTTCTATTGATGGTTCGGCAAGGGCAGTTCTGGTGCGCCCATGTTGGCGATTCCAGGCTGTATCGCTTAAGAGAGAGCGGCTTTTCCCAAATGACGCAGGACCATACTTGGGTAGCTCAGGCGATGAAGACGGGAGAACTCACCTTAGATCAGCTGCATCATCACCCATGGCGGCATGTATTATCTCAGTGTATTGGCCGCGAGGAGCTTGCGGAAGTTGCCGTTCAGTTGATTTCAATAGAGCCCGGTGATCGTCTTTTACTCTGTAGTGATGGCCTTACAGAGGAGCTGTCCGAGGATGCCATTATTACCTATCTTCAGTCTGCCTTAACTTGTGAGGGGGCTGTCGCTGCACTAATAGAAGCTGCTAAGGCTCAGGGTGGCCGCGATAATATTACGGCTATTGCTATCAGCATCTCAGCTTAAGCGTTTTAGTTTCCCTGTAAAATATAGTTTCTATAACTATCTTTACGGCAAAGAAAACTAGACCTGAATATAAGTCAGCCTGACTGTGTGTCTTCCGTCTGAATGTGTCTATGGAGTGTTCTTTGCGTGAGGCTTTAGGCCGTAATCTTTGAGGGGATGATACTGTCTTAGTGGCATATTCACCCCAAGGCAGTGTTAACCAAGGCATTTTACTGGTGCGATCTTATGTTTAAGCGTGCGCTCATTTGTACTGATTTTTCGGATAGTCTCCAGCGCTTGGCCGAGTTTGTGCCTGACTTGGCTAAAGGTGGTATGGAGCACATCGTGTTTTTCCATAACGTTCCTCTGATGACCTCGCGCGAAATTCCTTGCGTTGATGAGGATAAAGTGAGCGAAGCTCGTCAGGTACTAGCCGTGGCAGAATCCGCCGTGCCGGCTGGGGTGACTGTCGAGGTTGAAATTGCCTCAGGTCGCCCGAGTGAGAATATTGTTCGAGCGGCTAAAAAGCATCAGCCCGATATTATATTTTCAGGCATGCCTACGCGTTCTGCGTTGAACGAACGCTTGTTTGGTAGTACGACGCTAGAGATTGCCGATAAGGTCGATGCGCCCATCATCATCATGCGCCCACAGCTGGTGTCTACTTATCGAGAAGCAGAGTTGTCTCAGCGATGTCAGCATTTATTTGAGTATTTGCTGGTGCCTTATGACGGCAGCAGTAGTGCTAAAAAGCTCATCGGTGAAATCAAAACACAAATTCAGAATGATCCAGAGGGCGCGCTTGAAACGTGTTTGTTGTGCTGGGTTGTTGATGATGGTGGACGTATTGCCAGTAATAATCCTGCTGAAGCTGCGCAGGCTGAGCTGGATAAGGTTAAAGCTGAGCTAGAAGGGTTTGGCACTAAAATTGAAACCGTAGTGCGTGTTGGAAACCCTCTAGAGGAGCTACTTAAGGTGGGGGAGATGAACGACATTAGCGCGATTGCAGTTTGCTCCGGTAAGAGCAAAGGGATCTTAAAGCTAACCGTGCCTAGTTTTACCAATGCGATTTTGAGAGCCTCATGGCACCCGATCATCCACTTTCCGCGTGAGAAGTAGTTGACTGCGGTCTTTAAAAGCCCAATGACGCATCCATGCCAGGGGTCGAATCTGAGTGCATGGCTTCAAAGTTCATCAAAATTTTGGGCTTGAGGTTATTTTCTAACTCGCGTTTGAGTAATCCCTTGCTCTCTTTTGGGCTCCCGATAGAAGGAAATGCTTTGGCTGTATTTGCCCATTCCTTAAAGAGCTTTCGCTGGCTAGCGGCTACATTTAGTTTGCGGACGTGCCGGCAACCGTTAGGGCTTTCTTTCTCAAAAAATAACAGCCGATAGTGACGGGTTTCGGCCAGGCTCCATAAAATCTGCTGGGCTGCGTTGGTTTTAAGATCTAGATAGCAGGGCAGCCAGCGTGGTCCGTTTACCTTATGGTAAAACGCCGTTAGCCAGAGCACCATAGGATGTGGTGCCATTGTACACATGAAGTTGTTATAACGTGTGTTGCGAATGCGCTTTTCAATTTCGGCTGCGGGCATCATCGCCCACAGTGTTGGCATCCTTTGATTATCCAGCTGATTGCCCGGTGTGAGCAGCTTTGGAAATACAATCTGAGCGACGGGCATTTCTACTGGCCAGCTTTGCTGAAGATAAAAGCTGTCTTCTGAGGGTGGTGCTGCAACCGCTACGGGTGAGGCCGCATCCGCTTTGGTTGCTGCTTTGCCGACCATCGGCATTTTTGAGAGTGCACTGTTAATCCGCTGCGAAATATGAAATCCCGATCCAAAGCGATCTTCTAAAGGGACAATCGCCTCTAAAATTTCATCGACGTTGACGGGCCTCTCTTCCCGTTGTTTGGCCAGACAGCTCATGACGATTTCTTCTAAAGCCCGAGGCACCTTTAGCTCTAGCTCAAATTCTGCAAGGGGTTTGGGCTGAGCTAGGCGATGTACCTTGTACCAGCTGCCGAAAGTATTATTGATTGGTTTGACAGGCAGCGTTCCCGAGAGCATTTGATACATCATGACGCCCAAGCTGTAGATATCTGAGCGGCTGTCAAGTTCGCGACCTTCCATTTGTTCTGGCGACGCGTAGGCCAGCGTTCCCATAAAGGTGCTGGTTTGTTCGCTGCCTGCTTGCAGGAGTTTGGCAATCCCAAAGTCCAAAATTTTGACCAATTCGCCCATGGAGGGATCAGAGGTCACCAAAATATTGCTGGGCTTGATGTCTCGATGAATGATAGGGATAATATCCCCTTTGACTAGAATGCCGTCGTGGGCTGTTTTGAGCCCGAGCAGAATCTGACGTACTAGCCCTAAAAAACGAGGGACGGGCAACGGCTTGCGCCGAACCATATGACCAATACTTTTCCCTTTGAGATATTCCATGACATAGAAAGGAACATCGTCTTCGTTAACGCCATAGTCGGTTACGCGCACGACATGCATGCTTTTTTGACCGAGCTGGGCGCAGGTCATGGCTTCTCGCAAGAAGCGCTCGCGCATGTTTTCGTTTAGCAGGGTTTGGGAGAGAAACTTAACGGCAACCGGTACGCCGCCTAAAAGTGAATCCCCGGCTAGGTAAACTTTACCCATAGAGCCCTGTCCAACAGGTTCTATTAGCTCATACCGATTGGAGAGTTTACGACCAGTATTAGGATCTGACATTGTGGGCGATCGCGTGCATGGGTGAGCTGTAAGCCAAGGGATTTGCACGTAAGCCGCGTGCAGAGAAGTGAAATGGGGTTAAAAATAAAAGGCTATTGACGCGTGAGTTCTGCCTCTATCGTGCTGGTGAGGTAGTGTCCGGCCATCATGCCACCTGAGAAGTGATAGCGGGTTGGACCCAGCTGACGCAGTGTTTCAAATCCAGTGCGACGCTGTTTATCACTGAGTCCCCAATAGCGCTGCACAATTGACTCTGGCGCAACCCAGCCTTCGCCCTCGACTTGACCTAATAGGCTGTGCTGGATGACAAAGGTGTACTGCCTTTCTTGGCTTGTCATTCTGCCCCTAGACTGAATCACGATGTCGTCGTGCTCGCCTGCGGGGAAGGCAAGTTTGGTCGCGATCATAAAGCAATTGTCTTGTTTCCAGGCCACCAGAAGTTTGCCCTTAACCGGTGTCGGTAGGGCGTCTCTCGTGAGCCAGTTTCCGTGCAGGGTCCATCGACCGGGCTCAAGTAAAAAGCTGTGCGTCACAGCGTCATTCCTAATACCAGCGCTTCTAGAGTGCCCACTGAGATCCTCAGATCCCCGGCGGTACTCAAGGCGGCATCGGTGACCTGCGAGCGTGACGCGTGCTGTTTCCTTCTGCTTCCTTGCTGCTATGGGCCTGCAGTGTTTCCCTGTCTAGGGCCTCCACAGCTCCCCGAGTACGCAGGGGCGGGCGGCTCCGCTAACACTGGGCAAATTGCCAGGAACTTTGTGCCAGCGCCAGTAGGCTAAAATGGCGAATGCAATAGCCTCTTTGTAGTCAGCATCTAACTGTCGTTCGTCGGTAGAGCTTACCTGCGAGTCTGGCAACCGTTGCTGAAGCCGGCTCATGAGGTATTGATTTCGACTGCCGCCGCCGCCTACAAGGGTCTCAGCCGGAATATTAGGCAAAAACTGACGATAGCTCAGCTCGATAGTCGCCGCCGTAAAATCAGTGAGGGTGGCTAAGAAATCCTCAGGGTTAAGACCTTTTGCCTGGGCCGACTGCCAGCATCGTTCGGCATAGGCTGTCCCAAAGAGTTCGCGACCTGTGGATTTAGGCGGTGTCATCTGAAAGAAGGCTTGTTGCAACCATTGATCAATCAAAGGCTGATGAGGTGTTCCTTTGGCTGCCCAGTTTCCATTGTTATCGTAGGTTTTTTCACCCTCCGAAAGCATCGTGACCGCCCAATCTATCAGCGCATTCCCTGGACCGGTATCCCACCCTTTAATCCCAACGGGCGGCGCTACTATCGGCTGTTGGCTTTCCCGATCCCAGGGCGGTAAGTAGGTAACGTTACCAATGCCTCCGATGTTTTGTACGGCTAAATCGCACGTTGGCTGGCTGAGCAAGCAGGCGTCAATGATCGGTACGACGGGCGCTCCTTGGCCGCCCAAAGCAATATCTGCGACTCGAAAGTTGCTGATTGTTGTGCAGCCAGTCATGCGAGCAATTAAGTCGCCGCGCCCTAATTGCAGCGTGTGGCCCAAGGGACTGATGGGGTTGCTAGCATCGGGCGGGCGGTGATGAAGCGTTTGGCCGTGGGACCCGATGAGATCAACGGTGGATAGATCGACCTCGAGAGCCTCAATCGCCTGGATAAAGTAGTGAGCGATCGCATCGTCTAGTTCGGCCAGTTCGGCTAGCGTGATCGCCTTGTCAGCGCAGATAGATAGAATGCGCTCACGCAGCCGATCTGAGTACGGATATGTAATGCCTTTTATCAGCTTGGCTTGAATCTGATAGCCGTCTCCTGATACCTGCGTAAGCGCTGCATCAATCCCATCTACTGACGTGCCACTCATCAACCCAATCACGTTCATCATCTGGCTCAATCTTTTGCCTCACATGTGTTCTCTGCTAGGTGGTGTGGGTGGGTGAAATTGTCGCAAGGGACTACCTAAACTGGTAGTTTGTCAATCCCTGCATTGTCTCCAATTACAACCATTAGGCTGCCGCCTTTCAGTCGGCTGACCGGGCTAGGATTGATTATGAACTTATCGTGGTCATTTTCTTTGGCATCTTCCTTACTGATGGCCATGAGGGTGAGTCCATAGTGATTGCGCAAATCTACTTCCATAATGGTTTTGCCATCAAAGGCTTGAGGCACCAACACTTCCACAATGCTGTGGTCAGGGTCTAGCTCGAAACGATCTAAGATGCCAGGGCGTGTGAGCGATCGCGCTAGCTCACATCCCATTTCATGTTCTGGGAACACCACATGATCGGCACCGACTCTGACCAGTAGCTTTCCGTGAATCTCCGAAGAGGCCTTGGCCACAACATTAGTCACGCCCGATTCCTTCACGTTTAGCGTGGTGATAATGCTTTCCTGCACATAGTTGCCAATGGCAATAATCACCGTATCAAAGTCGGGAATGCCCGCCTCTACTAACGCTGATGGCTGAGTGGAATCTAGCTGTACAGCATGTGCCGCAATTTGATCGGTTAAAACCTGAGCAACTCTAGTTTCGTTAGAATCTATACCCATGACTTCGTAGCCCATGCCATGCAGCGTTTGACACACGGCTCGTCCAAAACGACCCAAGCCAATGACGGCAAACTGACGATTAGTTGCTCTGAGGTTCTTAAAAAATTTGAGGGATGAAATGTTCACCATGGTGGGTCACTAAAGAACAAAGAAGCCAGGGCTAGCAAGGAGGGTAACAGTTCAGTTGCTTGCAGACAGACAAAGGGGGTGGCGCTAACAAAGGAAGTGGCGCTAAGCTGCAAAACTTGTGCAACAGCTACTTTAGGGGCAATAACCTCTAAGCATCTTAATCCGTTTTCTATGAGTCTTTAGAAAATATTTATCCAATACTATTTCGACCCTGTTGCAGTATCTTGTGCGTCCAGAGGGCGCGTGCACTTTTTGATACCCCTCACTAAACCGACTTGCGCAATCGATTTCTTTCTTTGCTAGGCTAGCTAGATGCTTCCTAGGGATAAGTACGGACGTGGATATTCAAATTGGTCGTGGTAAAACAGCACGACGCGCTTACGGAATTGATGAAATTGCCCTCGTGCCTGGGGCGAGAACGCTGGACCCACAGCTGGCTGACACCAGCTGGACAATTGGTGGCATTACCCGAGAAATCCCAATTATTGCCAGTGCAATGGATGGGGTTGTTGATGTCACGATGGCGGTCGAACTCTCTAAACTGGGTGCATTGGGTGTGCTCAACTTAGAAGGCATTCAAACTCGCTATGAAGACCCCAACCCTGTTCTAGACCGAATTGCCTCAGTGGGCAAAACAGAGTTTGTTCCTCTGATGCAAGAGCTTTACTCAAAACCTGTCCTGCCGGAACTGATTACTCAACGAATTGGTGAAATCAAATCTCAAGGCGGGACCGCAGCTGTCAGCCTAACGCCAGCAGGTGCAGTGAAGTTCGGTAAGGTCGTTGCCGATGCGGGCGCAGATTTAGTCTTTGTTCAGGCAACGGTTGTTTCCACAGATCATCTTTCGCCCAGTGAGGTAACGCCTTTAGACCTCGCGAAGTTTTGCCAAGAGATGCCGATGCCTGTTTTGCTCGGTAACTGCGTGACCTACGAAGTCACGATGAAACTGATGCAAGCAGGGGCCTCGGGCGTATTAGTCGGTATTGGCCCAGGGGCAGCCTGTACTTCTCGCGGCGTATTAGGCGTAGGTGTTCCTCAGGCCACCGCTGTTGCTGATTGTTCAGCTGCCAGGGACGACTATCAAAAGGAATCGGGCAGATATGTTCCTGTGATTGCAGATGGGGGGCTGGTGACCGGGGGCGACATTTGTAAATGTATTGCGTCTGGTGCCGATGGTGTCATGATAGGCTCACCGTTTGCGCGGGCTAAAGAAGCCCCTGGTCGAGGCTTTCATTGGGGAATGGCCACGCCCAGTCCCGTGCTACCCAGGGGTACCCGCATTCAGGTAGGAACGACCGGAACGCTGCAACAGATTTTGCGCGGACCGGCCCAGCTTGACGATGGTACACACAACTTTTTGGGCGCTCTGACCACCAGCATGGGCACCTTGGGTGCGAAAACCATCAAAGAAATGCAGCAGGTAGACGTTGTGATTGCCCCGTCACTACTCACTGAAGGGAAGGTTTATCAGAAGGCTCAGCAGTTGGGGATGGGGAAGTAAGCCGCTTTGATAAACCGCTAACGTTATGTTTGGCGCACTCACTGTTCATCAAGTTAGTTTTTGGTAGGTGAACGGCGAGGCTTCATAAGCGCTCTTTACCTAAAATCCGAGTGATTACGGATGTGGCTACGTGTGCTGTAAATCCACTCTCTACGGCTTTTCTCGTAGTTTTTAGATTCTTTTTCTAGAGAATAAGAAGTTTATACGCAATTTGCACTAAAAACTTTAAGACTTGTCTCTGATGGTACGGTTAACCGATGGCAAATCACGAAGAGTCTCTTACAATTAGGTGTAAGCGGAGACGCAAGTTTCCGTTCACTCCTCACACCACACTCCGCCTGAATCTTTGAAGTTTTTTTAGCTTCGGATTTGGGCGGTTCCTCTTTAAAGGCTTGATTCTATTGATCTACCCAGAGACTGTGCTTCTCAGAGACTGTGCTTCAGGACTGTGACTGAATTTGTTACGCGCAATCAGTGATTATTTTTCTAAGCCACTTCCTTAAAAGCGAATCAGTCTGTAGGGTGTATGGATGTTGGCCGGTTTTGGCTATGGTAAGATCGAACTACATGAGTGACAAGGATTTATAAGAATGTCAGCCGCACAGGTTACTGATTCGACATTTAAGCAAGAAGTTTTGGAAAACGACACCCCGGTCTTAGTAGACTTTTGGGCTCCCTGGTGTGGTCCTTGCCGCATGGTTGCACCGGTCGTAGATGAAATTTCTGAACAGTATGATGGCCAGGTTAAAGTGGTCAAGGTGAACACTGACGAAAATCCAAGCGTTGCCAGTCAATATGGAATTCGCAGCATTCCAACTCTAATGATCTTTAAAGGCGGCCAGCGCGTGGATATGGTCGTAGGTGCTGTTCCCAAGACAACTTTGGCGAATACGTTAGAAAAGTATCTTTAGGATCTCAATCTTTAGGCTCTCATCGATAGCCGGCTATGCCAGGGACCTCACTGAAAGTCTCTTTTTAGAGGTTTTATTTTGATGGTGTCTTTGTAGAGAGTAGGTTCCTAGGCGGGTGTGTCAAGGATTCGAAAATAGTCCAAGTGATGCCCTTGTTGACAGGGAAACTTTTATCTTACGGGTCTTCACAATTGAATAAACCCTAAGAAGCCACAGTACGACTGTGGCTTCTTAGGGTTTAAACGGGGGTGCTCCTAGATCACGTCACGGGGCGCTTAGAGATTGTTCGATTCCGGCTTAAAATATAGCCCGGCGCGGACTGTTATTTGCACTCATCATTTACCTGCACTCACCATGGATGTTTCTGATTCTCAAAAGCAAGGGCTAAGCCAACCTTCTATTTCATCTGGAGGCTCTGCTCGTAAAGGGCCTCGGCGTTCGCAGATTGTAGAAGTGTTAGAACGTTTGCCTTCTATGGAGAACGGAGCACTCATTGGTGAGATCTTTGAAACCTTAGTTCGGATGAGCCAGCAGGAGGCTGAAAGACTAGACTGGAAAATTTTGAGTGCTTCGCTTTTGGATATGGAAGAAGGCTTTAAGTCTTTCTTTGCCTATCGCCATACCCGTAAAATCACCATTTTTGGCTCGGCGCGTACGCCCAATCATTTGCCTGAATATAAGATGGCGGCTGAGTTTGCTCGGCGTGTAGTGAACCAGGGCTTTATGGTGATGACCGGTGCTGGCGGCGGTATTATGCAGGCAGGTAATGAGGGGGCCGGGCGGGAGCGCTCCTTTGGTCTCAATATTCAGCTACCTTTTGAGCAAGGTGCGAACCCGGTCATGGCGGGCGACCCTAAGCTTATAGACTTTAAGTACTTTTTTACGCGTAAGCTGTTTTTCTTGAAAGAAAGCGATGCGATCGCACTTTTTCCAGGTGGCTTCGGCACCCAAGATGAAGCCTTTGAATCTTTGACGCTGATTCAAACTGGTAAGTCCAACCCCATGCCCCTAGTGCTGATCGATAAGCCCGGTGGCGACTACTGGAAGAGCTGGGATTACTACGTTCGTAACCGGCTGCTCGATCAAGGCCTAATTAGTGCTGACGATACGAGCCTGTATTACCTCACTGACAGCATTGATGATGCGCTTAAATACATCGAAGATTTTTATCGGATGTATCACTCCATCCGTTACATTCGTGGCCAGCTGGTTATTCGGTTAAAAGCGCCGCTGTGTTCTGGTGGTATCGATCAGCTCAACGAAGAGTTTGCAGATATTTTGAGCAAAGGGCTCATTCGCGAAGTTGCCGCTTTTGATGTGGAGCGCGGTGATGAGACTGAACCGCTTCCTCGACTAGCGCTGCACTTCAACCAGCGTGATGCAGGACGATTGAATCAAATGATTCGCTATCTGGGTAAGTTAGGCGTCTCTTGCGAGGCTATTCAACACCCTGAGCAGAAGTGAAGTAAAAGGCCCAATATAATCAGGCCTGTATCTCGGTCTTGATTTTAGACTGGCGATATCGGATTATATGCCGCGCTCTAGATGGAGTAAAATCCCTTGCGCGATCGCAGTAGCCATCCGCTCTCTCCATGCAGGATCGGCAAGGTTTGGGGCATCTTCAGCGCCAGTGACAAAGCCCGTTTCGACCAAAATGGCCGGCATAGAGGTACGGCGAATGACATAGAACCGTGCGCTGCGCACTCGGCGATCTCGCATACCCATCGCTCTTAGGACGGTACTGTGAACGGTATTGGCCAAACGCTGACCCGCATCGGAAGAGTAAAAGGTTTCTAGTCCATTTACATCGGGGCGACTCATGCTGATGGCGTTTGCATGAATGCTGACAAAAATAGAAGCGTTAGCACGCTCAGCCGTTTGTACCCGAGGGGCCAGATCTACCTCAATATCTCGGTCTCGAGTCATGACTACATTGACGCCTTGCTGGCGCAAGATAGCCGCCACTCGTGGTGCAATATCATTCACGACTTGCTTTTCTTGCAATCCATTTATGCCTACCGCCCCTGGGTCTCGACCGCCATGTCCAGGGTCGATGACGACTGTGAAGCGACCATTGGGCAACGTCGGTAATTCACCCGGTTCTAGCTGGCGTGTGGCCGCAGGTCTGCGAGCGCTGCTGGCAATTGTGCTCTCTGCTGCCGAGCTACCGGATGGGTTTTCATCTGGCACGCTGCTGATAGAAACATCCTTAGGCAAGATCACAATTCCACTGTCACCAGCAGAAATTTCCCAGTCAGGACTGGCTTCTCCGAGTGTCAGTGTAATCTCAGCTTTTGCAGGGTCCGCCGATACCTGATTCACTCTCCAGTTTTCAATGCTGTAGCGATTGTTAGGCAGCCTTGAACTGGTCAACCCTAGGGCCACCGCCGCCTGATCGACGGCGATTGCGATGGTACGCACGCCGTCCTTTTCTTCGCGAGTGACTTCTATTTGAGGCGACTCTCCGGCTGTACGAATAAAGAATCCATCGGCGGTGGCAGTCACACCTTGAATACGGGTCGAAGCGCCCTGCACAGGACGATTTCTAACACTGTTATTACGCTGTCTTTCTGCGTTATTACGCCGTCTTTCTGCAAGGAGCCGACTAGAGCGACTAGCCCCATCACCCGAAGCGCCTGAGGGTGATGAGGCGATGGGCGTTTCTGTGGCAGCCGTCTCTGTGGCAGTTGTTTCTATGGCGTCAGGCAGCTGCACTGTCCACTGGCGAGAGCTTTCTCCTCTGACCTGGACCTGATTGGGATCAACGGTGTAGCCATCGTTGTACTCAACGACTAACCGAGTGGTATCTGTATCGACCTTACCCACTCTGATTTCTTTGATAGCCCCGTCAAATGGCTGTTCTTCCGGGGTATTCAGCGTGGTTCCAGGAAGATCTATGACCAATCGAGTCGGGCTTGAGAGTAGCTGTGCGGTTGGCTGAATACCGTCATCTGTCGTGAAAGTTAGGGTGTTCTCTTCGGTGTTGAACCGCCAGAACTCTAGCCTGGCCGCCTGAGAAGGTAGCGCTAACAATAGCGCTCCTACCAAAGTTAGACCGGGCAGTAGACGATTCAATCTCACAATGGGGTTCCTCGGTACCGAATGAACGAACTGACGGTTCTTAACCTTTTCTTCTCTATTAAGTACTGTGAAGGTTTATCAGCACTTTGTAAATATGGAAGTGTGGCTGAAAACAGCTGCTAGAGTGCGTAACTTGCTGAAAAATGAACGATAAACGCTAAAATTTGATGGCTAGTATGTATTGCTGTAATCGCGAAAGACAGTCTTGATATGGGGTGCAGCCCTGCATCCCATAAAAGTGTAGTGCTTGTACTGAATCGTATCTTAAGTAAGACGCCGGTTTGGTTCAAGCATTCCGCTTATTAGACTGCCCCGTTTTTCAATGCATGTAACAATTTGTATCGTTTGGTCGGACGAGTGCATAGGAGTCTGTGTTAGTACTTTCTAACTCAGTCGCTGGCAACCTAAGTTAACCGACTAAGTTAAACGGCTAAGCGATGGTGTGCCTAATCTTACGGTTGTTAGTGTTCTTTCGGGCGTTAGTGTTCTTGTGGTTGTTAGTGTTTTGTTCGATGCGGTGTGGTCGTTGTCAGAACATTTACGCCTATTCTCAGACCTTTTTACGGAATTGCTAACGGCGGATGGGCTTTCTTCATCAGTTATTTATTCTGTAACTTTGCTATGTTGCTGCGGGAATTTTGAGTGTTTTGGGTACAGATGAAGTTAAGACGTCATGGCCTGATGTTGTTACAAGGACATCGTCTTCTATTCGGATCCCAATCCCTTTCCAGCGCTCTGCTATGGCAGGCTGGCCTTCTGCGGGTTCGTAGTTAGGGGCGATATATATGCCCGGTTCGACCGTCACAATATTGCCGGGGTCAAAGGGTTTCCACGTTTTATCTGGGTTTCGTAGAATGCCCGAATCGTGAACGTCAAGCCCTAAGAAATGACCTGTGCCATGCATAAAGAATGCTTTATGTTTCTTTTCTTCAATGAGCTCATCAACATCCCCGATGAGTAGACCTAGATCGACTAATCCAGCGGTAATGACGGTGGTTGCTGCATCGTGAAAAGCGTTGAATGGTTCGCCCGGGCGAACTTTTTCGATGGCGGCTAGCTGCGCTTCTAAAACCAGATCGTACAGAATCTTTTGCTCTTCTGAAATCTGGTCCCCAACGGGTAAGGTGCGTGTGATATCTGCGTTGTAATACTCGTAGGCGCAGCCTGCATCAACTAAGAGAAAATCGCCGTCTTTCAGGGGCTGATTATTTTCAACGTAGTGCAGAATGCAGGCGTTTTCACCAGTTGCCACAATCGAAGGATAGGCAGGGCCCATTGCGCCTTCACGACGAAAAATATTTTCAATGGCTGCTTGGATTTCGTATTCATATATGCCCGGGCGTACCATCTCGCGGATGGCATTGTGAGCTTTGCTGCTAATAGCGATCGCGCGCTTAATTTTCTCCAGTTCAGAAGGGCTTTTTACCCGGCGAAACTGCTGCATCAGCAGTTTAGAGTCTTCAATGGCAACCGGTCCGGTGCCTTTTTTGGTCATTTTGCCTAGCAGATGTTGCCACAGGCGAATGATCCGATTGTTGAATACTGGATCTCTGCCAAAGTGATAGTAGAGTCGAGGGGCCGACACAACATACTCTAGAAGCTTTTCGCCGAGTTCTTCAATTGGATAGGCTTCATCTGCGCCATATCGCTCTTTTGCGGCCTCTACACCGGTGCGATAGCCACTCCACGTTTCTTTCTCTTTGTCCTTAGGGCGGACAAATAAAACAAACTTGTGTTTTTCGTGAGAAGGCGAGAGAACCGCGACTGCATCAGGCTCATTAAAGCCAGTGAGATAGAAAAAGTTGCTGTCCTGCCGATACAGGTAGTCCACATCGTTGTGCATCACCGCAGTCGGCGCACTACAAAAAATTGCGGTGCCTTGGCCAATGGCCTCCATTACAGCTTGCCTGCGATCGCGATACTCGCTTTGCATATATCCGGTTTGACCCTAATTGTTTACGCGCTTGAGCTGACGGAAGGACTAAGGGGTAATAGCAATCTAAAAACTGTCTATGACCTTCCTTCGCCAGCATTTTCTTAAAAAGCATAACTCAAAACTTCAATACGCATCCCGCTACTTGGGAGACTACCAGGACTGATGCTAAGGGTGTTGTCCCCTTGTGTTGTCGGTGTCCCTGCCATGAGCTTAGTGAACTCATCTACACCAACAATGTCACAGCTTTCGGCGTCGGCAGCTTGCGTACGGTAGTGAGTCGGAATCACCACTTTAGGACTGAGTGCTGTAATCGCTTCAACCGCTTCTTCGGGGGTGTAGGCTTTGGGTCCGCCGCCTACCGGTACTAACAGGACGTCGGGTCTACCGATCAAAATTTTGTCTTCAACTGCCAAAGAGGCGGCTGCACCGCCTAAGTGCACAATATTGACGCCGCCTTGGTTCCATACCCAGGCAATGTTGTTGCCAAATCGACGACCACTCAGCCGATCATGGGGCATGCTGACTCCCTGGATAGCAACGCCGCTCACGGTGTAGTCACCTGGCTCGTCGATAACTTGTGTGTTGGCATAGCGATCACCTAAAAACCCTTCGTCAAAGAGCCGGCTGCTGAGCAAAACCAAGTCTGCACCTACGGAAGGCTCTGCATAGCCTTGTGTGCAGCCAATGGCTTTAAACGGGTTGACTAAAATGCGCTGTCCGCCTCCGCTGAACAAGAAGCAGGTGTGACCCAACGCGGTAATGGTAACCCCCGAAGATTGAGCTTTAGAGGCTTGGTAGCCAGAGGCAAGCCCTAGCCCTAACGTACTCGCAAAGGTCGCACTGGCATAGTGCAGAAGTTGTCGCCGTTTCATAGTCATGATTGTCAACTTTCTATCAACGTTTCCACAGGTTCTATCTATCGTCGCGTATGGTGTGACATTCAGCACAGCCAAGATAGACCAGTTTGTGAAATCGGATGCTAGTTTTGTGACTCAATTGAGTCCTTCGAGAAAATTTTTCAGGAGTGCCTTGCCAGATTGGGTAAGGACACTTTCTGGATGAAACTGAACGCCCTGAATGTGTGGGTAGTCACGATGTCGGACGCCCATAATAGTCCCATCGTCCACCCATGCGGTGATTTCTAATATGTCAGGGCAGGTGTCTTTTTCGATGACTAGGCTGTGGTACCGTGTAGCCGTTAGGGGGTCGGACAGACCTGCAAAAACACCCGTGCTGTTGTGATGGACTGGGGAAGTTTTGCCATGCATCAGTTCCTTGGCTCGGATAACGTTGCCGCCGTAAACCTGACCAATGCTTTGATGGCCTAGGCAGACACCAAGTATAGGAATCTTGGGCCCAAGCTGTTCAATAATTTGTAGGGAAACGCCTGCGTCGTCCGGCGTGCCAGGTCCTGGTGAAATCACAATACCCTTAGGGTTTTTGATTTTGATGTCTTCTAGGGTAATTTGATCGTTACGGAAGACCTCTACTTTGCTGGCAACGCTGTAGGTTTGGCCTAATTCGCCTAAATACTGAACGAGGTTGTAGGTGAAGCTGTCGTAGTTATCGATGACCAAAATCATGGGACGCTGAAGCGGAATGCTTACACGAAGAGTGTGTGCCAATCATTGCAGAAAACTATCCCGGAAGGCCATTGCTCCAGAATTTGATGAGCCAGAATTTGACGATTCAGAAATAGAACACTCCGAACGAGATAGAAGCGCTATGCGAGCAATATTGCCCAGCAAGGAGGCACAAAGATAAGGGCTGCAATCAGCACGGCAACAATTGCGGCCATCAGTACCGCGCCTGCCGCGCAGTCTTTCGCGACTTTGGCTAGTTCGTGGTAAGTCTGCCCGACGGTAAGGTCGACTAAGGATTCTAGAGCGGTGTTTAAGATTTCCATCACCAAGACCGCGCCAATCGTGAGGCAGATGACGGCAATTTCTGTGGTGCTTACTTTGAGTGCCCAGCACAGGAGCATGGCGATGATGCCTACGCCTGTGTGAACTCTAAAATTTCGCTGGGTTTGAAAAGCGTAGGAAATACCTGCCCAAGCATACTTAAAGCTGGTGAATAAGTTAGGGGCAACTTGCCAAGATTGCGATCGCTCTACAGCCGGTATGTCTGTATGAAGGTGCTTGGTTTTATGCGTCAACTGTGGCTCACGGGAGAGCTGACTATCGTGGGAAAACTGGCTATCACGAGAAAACATACGCAGATATGCCCTGTTGGCTTAGCAAAACTGATGGGAGATAGGCGAGGTATTACAAGGTCGAATTCTTTTGTGGGGAACGGTCTTTTATTTCGGTGGCCTCTTCCCAACTCAGGAGGGGGACCGACTCAACTGTCGTTTTTTCTACAGTTTAAAGTCGAAAACGCTAGCGCTAGGACAAACACTCGACTATAAACGTTGCCCAGTTATTAAGCTAACGTAACTCCTATGCGTAAATCTACGCAGTATATGAAGATTTGACCAAGCTGGATGCACGGCAGCGCGATACCTAAGCGAGTAGGTTAATTAAGTGAGTTTGTTGGTCTAACATTCTGGTCAAACTGTCATCATCCGGGTGATCCCACCCTAGCAGGTGAAGGAACCCGTGAGCTGTGAGCCAAGCAACTTCTTTCGCTAACGTGTGGTTAGCTTGCTGGGCTTGTCGAGCCGCCGTGTCGATAGAAATAATAATGTCGCCTAAGGGTAGGGGTTGCTGGCGATAGATGTCTTCGGCACCCGGCATTTCTGTTTCTAAGGCCGCGAAAGAGAGCACATCGGTAGGTTTACTTTGCTGGCGGTAGTGACTGTTGAGCTGTTGAATTTCCCTATCGTCGGTTAACCGAAGACTGATCTCGTAAGCATTGATAGGCGAAAGTCCAGGTTCCATGGCCTGTAGCCAGGTTTGTAACCAAGTTTGATAGTGAGTGAGGTTTAGCTCGGGAATGCGATCGCATTCCCTGCCATCGACAAAAGCCTCGACCGTAATGCGCTCTGATGTTACACGGACCATAGTTTAGGTGTTTTTATTCTGGATGTTTTACCGGGATTGAGGCTTTATCGAGTGAGATAAGCGAGTGAGATAAATAGGCCCATCAATCCGACAAATGACAGAAAGAAGTGATAAAGAGACTTGCCGCCTTTTTTGACCATGTTCCGCATTGCTAGCTTGACGAAGCTCGGTGGTGGCTCATTCGGCGAAGGGGCTGATTGTTTCGAGCCGGTCGCAACAGATTTATCGATACTCATAGGGAAAGTGTGTGGCTAAATGACGAGAATGTTTCTGTAAAAAATGAGCTGTAATGGGCTGCTGTTATTTGTCTACAGCTTGCTTTCTACAGCTTAAGGGTCTTTTGATGTCGAGATCGATGCCTTTTGGATATGGATGCCTTTTGGGTATGTAGATGTGACTGAAATAGAAGTTTCGCGTGCTGTGCCTTGTCAATTTGTGCAAAAGTTCTAGACGGTACTTTCTTGTAGAACTTGGTTTTCCTGCCGTAAGTAGGCTTGAGTAAAAGCTTCTAAGTCACCATCCATCACATCCGAAACTGCGGTCGTTTCGACGTTGGTGCGTAGGTCTTTCACCATTTGATAGGGATGAAAGACATAGTTGCGAATTTGATTGCCCCAGGCCGCTTCTACCATGTCCCCGCGAATATCGGCGATGGCCTGAGTGCGTTGCTCTTGGGCGATGACGAGGAGCTTGGATTTGAGCAGGGCCATCGCTTTTTCTTTGTTTTGTAGCTGCGATCGCTCCTGCGTGCACCGTACCGAAATACCCGTAGGCAAATGGGTAATCCGCACAGCAGTTTCTACCTTATTCACATTTTGTCCCCCTGCACCGCCGGACCGTGAGGTTTTTACTTCTAGATCTTTATCTGGAATCTCTAGCTCCACATCATCGTCGAGTATGGGCATCACTTCGATACCTGCAAAGCTCGTCTGTCGTTTGCCGTTGGCATTAAAGGGCGAAATCCTCACCAGCCGGTGGGTTCCTTTTTCCCCTTTGAGGTAGCCGTAGGCATAGCGCCCTTCAATTTCCATCGTGGCGGACTTTAATCCTGCCTCATCCCCGTCAGACTTTTCAACCAGCTTGAACCGATAGCCGTTTTGTTCACTCCATCGGGTATACATTCGCAACAGCATTTCTGCCCAATCCTGGGCATCTGTTCCGCCCGCGCCTGCATTAATGGTAAGGACTGCGCCTTCTTTGTCATAGGGGCCAGCCAGTAACTGCCGTAGTTCCCACTGATCCAGCTCTTTGTTGAGGTTGCCAACGGTGGTTTCCGCTTCTGCAAGGAGTGCTTCGTCCTCTTCAAGCGTCAGCAGTTCTAAAATGGCTCCGGCATCTTCTAAGTTAGCTTGCCAACCTTGCACCTGAGCTAAGTTGGATTTGTAGTCATTTAATTCCTGAAGTTGCTTTTGGGCGCTAGCTTGGTTATCCCAAAAGTCAGGCTGTGCTGAGAGCTGTTCTAAATCACTAATTTTGGCCTCGAGCGCAGGAACGTCAAAGGTACTCCTGAGCTTTGCTCAGGCGCTCAACGAGCAAGTCAAGCTCACGCTTAAGTGTTGTGGTATCAAACATATAGGCAGCAAATAAAGCTCAATAATTCAATCGCTGAAAGGTCAATCACTAAAAGGGGGCCTGAATCGTCAATCCAAGCCCCCTTTTGATTTAGTTTGGATTCCTCATCACTGTAGTTTAGTCTCTGCCATTGATCGCAATCAACAGACGTAGGATAAACACAAACAGGTTGATGTAGGTCAGATACATTGATAGTGCGGCGGGCAGGGCCTGTTCGTCTGTGTATGTGCGAGGTAGCACAAAAAAGTCAACAACCGCAGCACCTGCAAAGAGCAGAACGCCAATGGCCGAAATGGCAATTTCAATCGTGTTCGGGGCAATGACACCGAAAAAGCTCAACACAAACTGGCCAATAATGACCACCAGCAACGCCATGATGCCAAGCTGGACCGTTTTGGTCAGCGCCATGCCGTCTTCTTCGGATAGGTTAGAGCCGATGGGCCGAGCGGCAATAAAGGTGAGACCGCAGGCAAGGGCCGCAAACCCCACGCCTTGCATTCCTACGCCGCTACTTTGGAGGGCGACCTGAACCAGCCCGCTGAGTGTGTATCCCGATAGTAGGCCATAGGTTGCCAGCAGTGGCAATGCTGTTGTGTTATTGCCATTCATCGCCACCCCACGAGCGACGAAGAATAATACAAGCTGGGCGACCATTGCCGCAAAGAAGGTCGGCATAAATAGGCCAGGATTCGTGCTGAGTACGTTAATCCCGCCAAAGGTTCCAATGGCTGTAAGGATGAGGCCACCGCCGACGTAGGGGAGTGCGTTTGCAATGACGTTGGGGCCGATTAGCGATTGATTTTGAGCATCGCTAATCGCCTTACGAAAGTTACTGGTATTACTCATTATTCATTCTTAAAAGAGTTCTCTTGCTTAAGAGTGTAATGAATTCGCTGGAGACTGGCGATTAGGGATAGCCCAACCGTAGGGATTATTTACGATTATTTTTCTCCTTTGACGAATAATTGCAGTCCTAGTGCGTTTGCTGCGGTTAATTGAGGCTCACCCCTGGCTGTTGATTTCCGTAGGAATACGGGTCTGGAAGCTGAGTGCTTAAGAGGGCTTTGGGGAAGGGAGGTTTGTCAACCAAAGAAACTTGAAAAATATCTTCGGCTCTCAGGGAATGTGCTGATAGTAAGGCTGGAAACCCTTTTTGCTCGGCCTCTTCAACGTTTCAAGAAAAGCGTGCCTTTTGCGACATTGTGCGTGTATCTGCCTACGTATCCTGCGCGTGTTGTCTGCGACTACCGTGTTTCAACGATGGTGACTCTGAGTCCACTTCCCGAGAATGAATTTAATTCACGCAAACACCGCTTCGCCGCAGTAAATTCTGCATTTAACAAATGGCTTCTTCAAAATCGGCACAGCTTCGCTCCCGTGGCATGGAACTGCTTATGCAGTACAAAGTAGACCGCTCGGTCAAGCTTCGTAATCAGTTGGTTCGGCTCAACGCCGGTTTGGTTCGTAAAATTGCTCACCGTGTGAGTCATCAGTGTGCCGAGCCCTATGAGGATCTTGAGCAGATTGGTTATATTGGTTTAATCCGTTCTATTGAGCGTTTTGACCCCGGTCAAGGCTGTGCGTTTAGCTCATTTGCCGTGCCTTATATTCGCGGTGAGATGCTTCACTTTTTGCGTGATAGAGGTACCACGGTAAAAATCCCCCGTCGCTGGCAAGACCTGCAAAAGGAGGGGCAAAAGAAGCAAGCTGCTCTTATTCGCAAGTATGGCCGCCAGCCTTCCGACATTGAGATGGCAGAAGCTGTAAACGTTTCGGTTCAGGAGTGGCGGCAGGTGAAAATGGCCAACAAAAATCGTATGCCATTGAGCCTGGATGCAACGGTGTGTCATCAAATAGACTCCAGCATCACCCTAGGTGACACCTTGCCCGATATTCACTACATGATGCTTCAGGGATTAGAAGAAGACCGTCAGCAGATTCAGCGAGCCATGAATCAGCTTGAAGAAAAGACGCGCTCTGCTATTGAGTTTGTGTTTTTCAAAGGGCTTTCCCGTAAGGAAGTTGCTGAGCGTATCGGTGTGAGCCCCATGACTGTGACTAGGCGTATTCAACGAGGCGTAGAGCAGATGATTGCCTACTTACAGCCTCAGCAAAACTTGCAGACCGATCCATAAACTGTCTGGTTTCAAATCGTTAGTTTTTCATCTGCCACTGCTTTGAGTTTTTCTAAGAATTGGCTCTCCTAAGTGAACATGGCCGATGCGACTGTTGAAAGTCGCATCGGCTTTTTTTAATTCTGTGGTTGATTTGGTTGTGTTGTCCCGCTGGGCTGGAGATGTCAGCATTGATGACTGCAAGCCGATGACTGCAAGCCAAGGCTCGGGCGCATAAGGAGCTGGTTGCTAATGACTTGTCTGCTAGTCGTGATCTGGCTGTAAGGATTTGACCGTTAGGGAGAAGGCGGGTTGCCCTATCCGTATTAAGCTTTGAGGAGATTAAATGCTGTTTTATCGCCATTTACACAGGGGAGGCACCCATGGTCATTGCTGAAGCTACTGTTCAAGCTGATAAGTTGCAGGGCAATCAGGCTGTGGCCGAGCGATTTCATCAGCTGCAAGCTAAGCTTCCAGATCGCTGGCGGTCTATTGATGAGTTTGACCAAAGTCCTCGGCAGATTTTGGTGGTGCCCTCGCTGAGTTTAGACCAAGAAGAACTTTCTAAAGTTAAGGGCGTTCATCATTATGAAGAGCGTTTGCTGTTTTCCCTCATTCGGTTGCGTAATCCTGAAACGCGAATAATTTATGTGACGTCTCAGCCGCTACATCCGAGCATTGTGGATTATTACCTGGAGCTATTGCCGGGTATCCCAAGTTCTCATGCGCGCGATCGCCTCGATTTATTTGCGACCTACGATTCCTCTTTGCGTTCCTTAAGTGAAAAAATTCTGGCGCGCCCAAGACTCATCAAGCGCATCAAGGCCAAAATTAAGCCTGATGAAGCCTATATGACCTGCTACAACTCTACAGAACTGGAGCGGGCATTGGCGGTTGCGCTAGATCTTCCAATGCTTGCGGTCGATCCAGACCTCCTATATTGGGGGACAAAAGGCGGCAGTCGCCAGATTTTTTCAGAATGTGGCATTCCTTTACCGGATGGTAGTGAGCTTACTCACAATGCTGATGACCTAGCCAAGGCAGCGGCCTCGCTTTGGGAACGCCGACCTGATTTGCAGCGAATCGTAATCAAGCTCAATGAGGGTTTCTCAGGTGAGGGGAATGCGTTGTTTTCTTTGGAGGGATTAGCCGATGTGGCACCGGGCAGTGCCTCTTCTGCTAAGCGAGCAGCGGCGATTCGAAACGCCCTGCCTCAGCTGCGGTTTCAGTGCGATACCGAAACCTGGGAGTCGTTTGAGCATAAGATTGGCGAATTGGGCGCGATCGCAGAAGCCTTCATCGAAGGTGAGGAAAAATACTCTCCAAGTGTCCAAGGCCGAGTCACGCCAAACGGCGACGTAGAGATCCTTTCAACCCACGATCAAGTGCTTGGTGGCCCCGACGATCAAATCTTTTTAGGCTGCACATTTCCTGCCGCTGATGCTTATCGCCTTGCTCTACAAGAGGCGGGTCGCAAAGTCGGTGAAAATTTAGCGGCGAAAGGTGCCTTAGAACGCTACAGCGTAGATTTTGTTGCTGTTCATCAGCCTGAGAACACAGCCAAACCCTGGCAGATTTACGCCATTGAAATCAATTTGAGAAAGGGCGGGACAACTCATCCATTCATGGCGCTCAAGCTGCTTACGAATGGCACTTACAGTCTAGATGACGGCAAGTTTTACACTAAAAATGGTCAGGCCAAGTACTATCGGGCGTCCGATAACTTGCAGAGCGAAGCCTACCGAGGACTGTTGCCGAACGATCTGATGGATATCATCATGGTCGAACAGCTTCACTTTAGTTCGATTGACGGTGTGGGTGTGGTTTTTCACTTGATGGGCTGTCTGAGTGAGCATGGCAAGCTAGGGCTTACCTGTATTGGGAATACGCCCAAGGAAGCTGAGGCTATTTACGAGCAGGTGGTCGCAGCTATCGATCGTGCGACTCGAGAGGTGTAGAGCTTAACGCCGATTTCTCAACTAATCACGGCCCCGGTTTTCTCAACTAATCGCGGCCCCGGTTTTTCATGGCTCTAGCCATTTCGCGTTTGTCCTGTTTCTTCTTTAGGCTGTCACGTTTGTCGTGTAGTTTTTTACCCCTGCCGAGGGCAATAACGACTTTAACGCGTCCACTTTTAAAGTACATTTTGAGTGGAACGAGCGTCAGCCCTTTTTGCTCAGTTTGGCCAATCAGCTTACGGATTTCCTGCTTGTGCAGCAGCAGCTTTCGCACCCGGCGAGGGTCGTGGTTAAACACCAGGCTGGTCATGTTGTAAGGCGAAATATGCACATTGTGCAGCCAAACCTCACCGCGTTTGACGTTGGCAAAGCCATCTTGCAGATTTACTTTGCCTTCTCTAATAGACTTCACTTCCGTTCCGACTAAGGCAATCCCTGCTTCGTAGGTATCCAAAATTTCGTACTGAAATCGGGCCTGACGGTTATTCGCTGCGATTTTAACGCCGCCGCCGTTACTAGATTTTTTGTCTGATTTGGCCATGGGAAGTGGTTGCTTGAAGAATCGAAAGTAAGGTTGCTAGTTTCTACAGTTTAAGATTTTGCCGGGATATTCGGTGTCTACCTTTCGAGATGAGCGATACCGCTGACCTCAATGGGTGCGACTAACCAAGAACATTGACGACAGCTAAGGTCAGTTCGGCTTTGCAACGATACACCACTCATGGAGTTCGTAGGTAACACAGTTATTTGCGATGAGCGGATCGGCTTCGATAAGCTTTTGGGCTTCAGCCATAGAGCCTGCTTGAAAAATCAGCATGCCGCCCCCGCGTTCTGCCCAATATCCACTTTTGGCGTCATGCCCATTTAAATTCAAGCTGTTAACGTAGGCAACATGGGCTGTAACAAATTGATCAAATCGAGGCTTGTCGACAATGCCTCGCTCAATTTTGACAAACCATGCCATCGGATACTCCTCGGATGTGCCTGCTGTAACGCTGATATTAAGACTATTCTATGGACACCCAAAAATCTGTGGAACTTAATGAAAAATCGAACTTAAAAGCTGATACAAAACCAGTTTCAGAGGCGACTGTTCGCAAGCGTTTCTTTGTTGCGCTGCTGCCGCCTGCCGAGGTGCAGGCCAAGGTCAATCACATCAAGAGCATCATGCGAGATGAGTATGCCAGCAAAGCGGCTTTTCGCTCGCCCCCTCATGTCACCCTGTTGGCACCTTTTGAATGGCCAATTGCTGAATTGCCAGCCTTGGCTAATGCGCTACGTGATTTTGCCAGTGGGCAAGCGCCGGTGCCGATGACGTTGGATGGCTTTGCTGCGTTTGCACCGCATGTCATTTATATCAATGTGGTGCAGAGCGATCGCATCATGACCCTACACACCGATCTCCTCTCCCACCTGCACAAGCATATTGGCTTGGAAAGTAAGCGCGACCAAAACCGCTCTTTTGTCCCCCATATGACCGTCGCCTTTCGCGATTTAAAACCCAGCATGTTTCGCAAAGCTTGGTCTGTGTTTCAGCGTCGTGAAATCCACTTTGATTTCACAGTAGGGCAGCTAACACTCCTTATCCATGATGGGAAATTATGGACAATCAAAGAGCATTATGATTTCATGACGTGATTATTGCCAGTGACGACTGCCAATGGCTACTGCCAAGCAGCTTCAAAGAAATCTCGCTCGCATGTCATGGCATAGCGATAGGTCGAGCGGGTTAAAGCGCTATCTTCGGAATGCTCATCGACAATGGCTTCGAGCTGATGAGCAAGCGGCTCAAACTCATCACTGCTGTAGGTTGTAATCCAGTCAGTATAGGCATGGTCAGGGACGCCGCCTTTTGCCAGCTGCTGGCCCAAATACGCATAGAGTCTCATGCAGGGAGACATGGCCACAGCCGTAATGCCAATCGGCTGACTCCAGGCTGTCGCCAGTAAAAAATCCGTGTACTGCCGAGTGGCTGTGCCGGGTTCTATCCGGTGGATGTCAACCTCCCAAGATTTTGCGTAGTTTTGATGTAGGTTTAGCTCACTCAAAACGCCCTGGGCAAGGGTATGAAAGACCTGAAAGCTTTCCCAGCTAGGTGCCTTAGCAGCTGCCACGCTGTAGGCACGAGCAAACGCTTCTAAAAAGAAAGCATCTTGCCCTACATAGTATGCAAACTTTGCCTTGGGTAAGGACCCATCACCGATACCTCGGACAAATTGATTGTGTAGGGAGGCTTTAACAAGGTCTTGATTTGCTTGCCAGAGGATTTGAGAAAGTGACACGTTCAACAGCGATTAACGTCAGAGCATAGCCTACACGATGGTGGTGCCTGCTTGTTCCCGGCGAATGACAACCACGGAAGGCCGTGGGGGCGCGCCCGTGGTTCCGCCTGGCCAGTTAGAGCCGAGCGGAACCTCGCGCGTTTGCAGGAACGTTTGCCCGTCTGTTGTCTTTAGCTCAAACGATCGGGTTTCGGTGGCCATGCCTTTGCGTGTGCCCGTACGTTCTCCAGGATGCTGCGCTGATAAAAACAGCGCTGTGCCATCGTCGGTAAAGAAGGGGCCCGTTAGCTCACATTCCATCGGACCATAAGCAAACATTTTGGCCTCTCCAGCATTTTCGCCTTGGGTTTCAATCTGCCAGAGCGAGTTGTTGCCATACAGTCCCAGCAAGTCTTTCCCGGTGAGGTCTTTTCCGGCCTCGTTTTTTCGCTGCTGAGGGACCGGTTTGTTGTGGGTGCTGGTGGACATGTCCGTGACAACCCAAAGATGACCTGCGCTATCAAATTCTAGGTTGTCAGGATTGGCAAAGCCCATACCGCCCTCGGCAGGCTCTCCGCCCGTGGCGAACATTTCCCAGGTAAAGGTCAGTGCGCCAGGGTCGTTATTATCTTCTATGAGCTTCATTATCCAGCCTGCTTCGTAGTCGCTTTCACCATTAGGTCCCACAAATACGGCTTTATCGGGGCCGCCGTCGCCGCCGGATTTGCCGGAGGTAAAGGCAATGAACAGGGTCCCATCTGGGGCAACTTCGGTATCTTCTGGGCGAGCTGTACAGGTTGCGCCAGCGGCATTGGCAGCAAAGTGAGCGTCAATCAGGATTGCACCCTGTTTTTCGAGGGCGGTGCCTTCATAGAGTGCGCCCAGGGTCGAAAACTTCTGCTTCAATTCAGTTGCTTTGGCATCGTCTTCAATTTTCTCAAAGCCCCCGTCAGGGCGTTTGGGCAAGGTTACCATGTTGCCCATAACCTGACTGGGCAGCACTGGATTTACGGGCGTTTCAGGATTGAGCGGCATCCATGTTCCAGTGCCATCGGGGTTGATTTTGGCTGCGTAGAGCATACCGTTGGTTAGCAGGCGAGAGTTGGCTTTGTCGGTAGGGTCGCTGACGATGCCCTTGCTAATGAATTTGTATACGTGGCCACCTCGGCGATCGCACCCCGAATAAAATGCCAACGGCTTCCCTGCCTGGACTCTCACTCCAACCGCTTCATGACGATAACGCCCCAGCCAGGTGTGCTTGGTGCCATAGTCGTTAGGATTGCTGGGATCAACTTCCACAATCCAGCCGTACTTATTGCCAGCTAATCCAAACACATTTCCCTGTCCATTGAATCCGGCACTAAAAGGTTTTTCACTAGGCGCGGACGATGAGCCATCGCTTTGTACTGCCTCAGGTACCTGATTTTGAGTATTTTCTTCAGCGCTCAAGGCTGTGCCCCAGGGCGTTGTACCGCCTGCGCAGTTCCCAAACGTGCCGATAATTTTGTTACCCAATCCATCGGTGTAGCCTTTAACCTGAGACTTGATAAAAACGGCGGTCGCAGGTCCAGTGGATTGGAGATAGCGACCATCTTCAAGGCCAGAAATGCCAGAAATGCGTCGATCTTGCGAATTGGGCTCACGGACCCATTGACCGCTATCCTCTCGGCGAACTGAAATGACGCCTAGACCTTGATCTGTCAGCATTTCCCTTGAAAGGGTGATAATTTGCGCCTTGAGCGGGTTGTCTTCTTTTAAGGCAAAAGCATCAACACTGTTGTCTTCTAAAGGCTCAAGGGCGGCTGTCACTTTATCAAAGGGCAGTGCCTTGCCCATCACCAGTTCGTAAGTTTCCTCCCAGGTACTAGAGCTAATGTACTCAAAATTGACCGTGAGATAGCCTGCGTCTGGACCCGTCGGGATAAAAGACAGGTAGTCATTGTTGTAGCCAAAGCGAGAGTCTCCAACTGGGTCGCCCCAAGAGGCAATGACATCGTATAGAAAGCCCTCTGGCAGGACGATATCGTCTTGGATAACGTATTGGGCGTACTCCTGCGGCTGATTGCTTACTTGGATAGCACCGTAAGGCATTGGCCCTTTAAGAGGCTCAAAAGGACTAGCGCCTTGTGCTGTGGTAGCGCTGTCATTGTTATCGTTCTTCTTGGTTGAGTTCTCATTGGCTGAGTTACCTGTTGGGCTCCCGGTTATAGAACCGTTTGAAGAAGGTGATTGGCCACACCCCAGGGAGGATAGTGCGGAGGTCCCTGCGGTTGCCCCTAAGAACAATAGAAAGTTCCGACGCTTCACACCCACGTACTTTGAACTCAGATGTTTTGAACTCAGGCGTTTCGAACTCGGACGCTTTGAACTCATAAGGGTAGATATTTCCTGATACTGAAATAGTTTCCATTCGAGACTATAAAAAAATCAGGTTAAGAGACGATGAAATAATCCGGACGCCTATCCAGCAAGTTGCTGCTATGTGAAAAGCTGACAGGAAGGAACTTGAGAGAGGAAGCCTGGAGAGAAAAGCCTGGAGAGAAAAGCCAGGGAAGAAAG
This sequence comes from Cyanobacteria bacterium J06634_5, assembly GCA_039820525.1. GTDB lineage: Bacteria > Cyanobacteriota > Cyanobacteriia > Phormidesmidales > Phormidesmidaceae > Phormidesmis. Next base: position 58,686 of record JBCBPY010000002.1, on the reverse strand, counting down.
GCCATAGGGGACGACCTAAAGAGGGATGTGGTCACGAGAGTGCTGCGGTTGCCACATCACAGTCAGTCACAATCTGTGCTTTGAGTTTTTCTAACGAGTCAAACTTTTGCTCAGGTCTTACAAAGCTCTCCAAACTGACCGTGAGTAGCTGACCGTACAAATCGCCTGACCAATCGAGCAGGTGCACTTCAAGGCTTAGGGTTTGCCCATTAACTGTGGGGCGATTACCGATGTTCATAACCCCGCGCAGCGGCTCGGGCTGTATGCCGTAGACGTAGACGCTGTAAACGCCATGGCAGGGCAAATATTTTTTGGTGGGTATCTGTAAATTGGCTGTTGGAAAGCCGATGGTGCGCCCTAGCTGTTTGCCCTGCACCACTCTACCTGTAAGCGTGTACGGACGACCCAATAGCTGAGTGGCCTGCTGGGGCTGTCCTGTTTCGAGAGCAGTGCGGATGCGCGAGCTGCTGATGCGATCGCCCTGTTCAAACATCAGTGGAACCTGCACAACAGGGACCCCGTGGCGCTGTGCGATCACCTGTAATCCATCGGCATCCCCACGCCGTCCTTTTCCGAATCGAAAATCACTGCCCACGCTAATCCGCTTAGCCTGTAAGCCCTCAATCAAAATCTTTTCTACAAAGTTCTCAGGACTCAGACCAGCCATTGCCCGATCAAATGGCAGCATCACCAACTGGTGAATGCCTAGCTGCGCAAGCCACCAGGTTTTTTCTGCCACGGGTGTCAGAAGCAGCCTTGAAATGCCTGAGAAATACTCTTGGGGATGGGGGGAAAACGTAACAACCGTATTAAAAATTCCTGGATTCGGGATGGGCTTGCCAATCGGCAGCTCCACTGCCACTTTTGAAAAGTCTGCTGAAAAGTCAGAGGCTGACTCGCTATTCCCTGAGCTGGCTAGGCGAGGTAAATGACTATACCCAGATGCAATCACGCCGCTGTGCAGAGCTTCAATGGAGCGATCGCTAAATTTTTTGATGACCCGATTTTCAGCACCAACATCCAGCTGAGTTGATAAGCCAGATAAAACCTGGGCCATCACGCGCTGATGGCCTAAATGCACGCCGTCAAAGTTGCCCAGCGCTATATTAACAGGGGCTTTCGCCGCTTTGAGAGAAGAGGTGATCCACACGCTTTACATTTTGACACAAAGCCAGTCCGCTCAGCGTTCTATTTTGCTCGCTTCAGTTAGATTGACTGCGATGGCCTATTGGGTCTGTGTTTGTCAGGGTCTAAACAGCTGCTAAGGCTGAATCTTCCTTGATGAGTTCAAGGATCATCCCTTCTTTGGCCACAATGCTATTGGGGAGGGCAATAGACGTCTGTCGGACGATGTCGTCCATAAATTCGTCGGTATGAGTGGGGTCGTGGTGGAAAATAACCAGCTGTTTTACGTTGGCAGCCTTGGCCAGTTTGACGGCCTCTTGCCAGGTGGAGTGGCCCCAGCCCACCTTGCTCGCGCGCTCGTCGTAGTACTCATCGTCGGTGTAGGTACAGTCATAAATCATCACATCAGCATCTTGTGCCAGTCGCAGTACGTTTTCGTCTAAGCGACCAGGAAAATGCTCTGTATCACTGACATAGGCTGCGGAGTGGCCCTGATAGCTTACTCGGTAACCAACGGCCTCACCGGGATGGTTGAGCAATGCATTAGAGATCTCAACCTCGCCAATTTTGACGACTTCTCCGACTTCGATGTCGCAAAAATCTAATTCAGCGCCCATGATTTGCAGCGGAACCGGAAAGTTCGGGTGCAGCATCTGATCGTTTAGCCGCTGTTCGATGGTGGAGCCGTTAGGGGCGATCGCCCCATGAATTTTAAAACGGTTACCTGGCACAAAAGCCGGTACAAAAAATGGGAACCCCTGAATATGGTCCCAATGAGAATGCGTAAAAAACATATTGGCGTCAACAGGCATCTCGTTTAGCATCTGCTGACCCAAGTTCCGTAGGCCCGTTCCGCCATCGAAAATGAGGCGTTCCCCACCAACATTCATTTCGATGCAGGCTGTATTGCCGCCATAGCGAACGGTCTCTTGCCCTGGGCAAGCCACACTTCCCCGGACGCCCCAAAAGCATATCGAAAACTGAGGGTGATGATCTGACATGAGCCTTACATGAAGTGATTTAGAGGAATTAGTGTTTATTTTTACAGCTAGTCGCGCATTCATCAGGTGAAAGAACGCGGCAATCTTGCTTCAAAAGAAACAGCCTACCTTCATGAATAATGCCCAAGCTGAGTAAGGAGCTTTCGATATTATCAATTTCTTTTGTCTTATTTGATAGTCGTCGTCGTTGTGACTTACCTACTTTCTTCAGTATTCATCACGGATGTCCCATGACCTGTCATGCATATTACACGTTTCGAAAACGCTACAAAGAGTTGCTGCTATGGGCGACTATTAACCGCGCTGTAGAAGTGAATTGTTCACGAAATCCAGCGCTGTGTAGGCTGTCAGATTAGATTGCAGCGGCATGATGGTGATGTGATTTTCTTTAATGGCTAATACATCCGTCGTAAACTGCTCGTTGATCGCCGCAATTTCCTTGTCAATCGTGGCGGATTCTCCTTCATCTGCATGAGACACCACCAGTTCAGCAGCGCTTTCTTCCATCACTTCTCCAGCTAGCCAGTAATAGGTTTTTCCTCTTGGGTCTACCCGCTTTTCAAATTGGTCAAAGTAGCGGCGGATGCCCTGCCGAACGATTACGGGCGCTTTAATATCCGCTTCTTCTACGGGGGGAACATTAACGTTGAGTAGGATGGGAAGGCGCAGCGGCTGCTGCTCTAGTTGGGTGACTAGCTTGACGGCGAATTTTGCGGCAGGCTTAAAATTTGTGTAAGCAAAGCTGGAAAGGCTAATTGCGATCGCAGGAATCCCTTCTAGGACCCCTTCCATGGCCGCAGATACTGTCCCTGAATACAGCACATCGGTTCCTAAATTAGCCCCATGATTAATCCCTGAGACCACAAAATCGGGTGCCTCAGGCAAAATGGCATCTAGCGCTAGTTTCACACAGTCAGAAGGTGTGCCTGAACAGGCCCAAGCCGTAATGCCCTCATCAAAAATGTTATCAACCTGCTCAACCCGCAAGGGCCGATGGAGCGTCAGCCCATGCCCCGTTGCCGAGCGCTCCCGGTCAGGACACACTACGGTCACCGTGTGCCCTGCACTGGCCAACGCATTGGCCAGCGTCTGAATACCTAGAGCGAAAACACCATCGTCATTACTCACCAGGATATTCATACATGCGCTCTCAATTCTTTGTAGTTACAAGGTCTCACATTTCCCTGGCAGGTTACCATAGACTAATTTGCAAATCATTTTTGAAGCTATCAGGTTATGCCCTCACCCGAGTCATCCTCCGAAATCGAAGCTCAACTCAGCGCCGTTCAGCAGCGAGCGACTCAAGATATTGGCGCTGCTAAAAGCCTAGATGAGCTAGAAAAAATGCGGGTAAAGTACCTAGGGAAAAAAGGTGATTTGCCCAAAGTATTAGGTGGTATGGGAAAGCTCTCGGCTGAAGAGCGACCCAAAATAGGTAAGCTGGCAAACGAAGCTAAAACAGCGCTGCAATCGCAAATTGAAAAGCAAAAAGAAGACTTGCAAGCCGCCCAAATTAAAGCCCAGCTAGACTCTGAAACCCTAGATGTTACGATGCCTGGTGTTTACGAACCTCAGGGACGCATCCACCCGATCAACAGCATTATCGATCAGATTACAGATATTTTTGTGGGTTTGGGCTACACCGTGGCTCAAAGCCAAGAAATTGAGAGTGACTACTACAACTTTGAAGCACTGAACTTCTTGCCTGACCATCCTGCCCGGGATATGCAAGATACGCTGTACTTGCCGGGTGGCCAGCTCATGCGTACCCATACCTCCAATACTCAAATTCGATATATGGAGAATAACGAGCCGCCTATGCGCGTGCTTGCGTCTGGTCGGTGTTACCGGCGCGATACGGTGGATGCTACCCATGCGGCGGTCTTCCACCAAATTGAATTTTTTGCAGTGGATAAGAACATCTCATTTACAGATTTGCGCGGTACCGTTCAGCTCTTTTTAGAAGCACTCTTTGGGGATATTGAAGTGCGTTTCAGACCTAGCTACTTCCCTTTTACTGAGCCTTCAGCAGAAGTGGATGTGCGTTGGCAGGGTCAGTGGCTGGAAGTAATGGGCTGCGGCATGATTGATCCCAATGTTCTCAAATCGGTAGGCTGTGACCCTGAGGTCTACTCAGGGTTCGCGGCTGGTCTTGGAGTTGAGCGATTGGCGATGGTCCAAAGCAAAATTGACGATATCCGTCGTCTGTACAGCAGTGATTTGCGTTTCTTGAGACAGTTCTAGGCGTTTTAGGATCGGTCCTTAGACAGGCAAAGGGAATTTCTAGTCGATTGATGACTAAAACTCCCTTCGTGCCCCACCAATGTAGTTGGCTCGCTGTGCTCTTTTCAAAGTGACTTGTACAAATGACCTGTAAGGCCAAAAGATGTCTTTATGCGTACATTTCTTCTTGGCGCGCCTTTGAATTTTCTACATCTATCGGTGGTTCAATCGTCAGGAAGCTACTGCTGTCAATGTTGGCGTCTGCTTGTTTGGGGGCTAACAGTACAGAGATATCAAGAATGAGTAAGGTATGACGCTCGCCACCCAGATCGTAGGTGACAACATCGGAAACCCATCGCAATGTTCGGGTCAATCGTTTTTCATGCGGTACCGGCTTTAGCGCATAGACCGGTATGTCCATAAGGTCCGGGGGCGCATCTACCGCGATGCCGCATAACTCTTGGTCTGCATTTTGCATCACAATGAGGAAAGGTGGATTCTTGACAGAACCTGCTTCAGTGAGTTCTTCAGCAACATCTCCAGGCTCAGTGGTTGATTTCTCTTTAATACTCAGCAGCGTAGGCAAGTTCAGGATTTGAATGCTGTACTGCTCTAGCTGTACAAGCCCCATGCTGACCATGCCACCTTGGCTGGCTGGTGGTGTTGCGACAACTTTTAAGATATCTTCGCTGGGAAGCGCAAATAGATAGTCTGAGATCTTGAAGGTGATGTATTTGTTGGTCTCTTTCTCCGGACTTTTAGAGGGTGACTCACCCGTCGGTGTGATCGGCGATGCTGAGGATATCTCGGACTGTAGAGTATTGTTCATGAAGGCTCTCCGGCTAAGCTGAGCAACTGATTTTTGTCAAGAGTGGTTTGGCCTTTGATGGCGTCAGCTACAGTTTTTAGTAACTGTGGCGAGAGGTAAGGTTTGGTCAAATAAGCGGTTGCACCGAGTTCCTTGGTGAGCATTCGGTGTTTAGACCCACCTCGTGATGTCAACATAATGGTTGGAATTGCCGCAATCTGAGGTGTTTGCTGACGGACCTTGAGAAATTCAAAGCCGTTCATGCCAGGCATTTCGATGTCGCACAGGATGGCTTCAACATTCGGATAGCGCTTCAGCTGTTCGAGTGCTTCTGCACCATCTCGCGCTTGAATAACCTGATAATCTGCTTTTTGCAAGGCCTCGGCCAGCGTATTGCGTACGGTAATCGAGTCATCTACTGTCAGGACGAGCTTTTTAAGGAAGATGGCCTCATTTGTAGAGGGTTTATTAGGCGTGAGCGCTAGCTCCTCATCCAGTTTGATGTTGATGCTGCCTTGTTGTGACCGTTGCTCTAAAACGATTTTGGAAAGCATGACCCCATCGAGTACCAGGGTGAGTTGACCGTCTGGCAAGATGCTGCTGCCATATAGGTAGGGGGGCGGTACGAGAGTTTCCCCTAAGGAACTGATGACTAGCTCTTGCTCCCCTAGAAGCTGATCGACTTCGATGCCGACTAAAGCACTTTGATGTTTCAGGACAATGACCGGATCGGCCGCAGCTTTGATATCGTTGCGGGTTTCTGGTAACCGGTGGCTGGGCATTGGCGAGGCGTAGTGAAGCACCTCGGCCAGTGCGTTAACGGGCAGCAGGTGCTCTCCACCATCGGTTTGCCATGTGAGCGTTTTGCCACCATCCCAAGCGCGGACTTGAGATTCAGCTGGGATCAAAATGTGCTCAATAGCATCTGCAATCAGGGCATAAATACGGCCTTGTGCCTGGCAAAGTAAGAGCTTTGCAATCGTTAGGCTAGAGGGAATTTGCAGGCTAAAGCAAGTGCCTAAGTCAGGTTCGTGGGTAACTGCCACCCAGCCTTTGAGCGATCGCACCTGAGCTCTGACAGCATCTAATCCGACACCTCGTCCGGACAGATCATCTACTTCACTTGCCGTAGAAAAACCTGCCTCAAACAGCAGCTCGATGGTTTGCTCTGATGAAAGTGCGGCGGCCTCTTCGTTAGTCACGACGTTGTTCTCAACTGCCTTACGGCGAATCATGTCAAGATCTAACCCCTGGCCATCGTCTTTAACATTAATGATCAGATGACGACCCTGTTGTACGGCTTCAATCGTGATGTGACCAGTGGCAGATTTGTTTTGTCGTTGTCTGCGATCAGGTGTCTCAATGCCGTGGTCAAAAGCATTGCGTACAAGGTGCAGGAGTGGGTCGTATAGCTTATCTGCAATGACCTTGTCTATAAGGACCTCGCTGCCTTTTAGGATGAGTTCGACTTGCTTCCCGTGCTGAGCTTCTAGTCTTTCTAGCGCCGAAGGGAATCGCTGGAAGATTTTGTCTAACGGCAGCATCCTCGCTCCCAACAGCGTCTCGCGTGTATTTGAAAGGAGCCGCTTTTGTTTTTCTAGCTCCTGGCCTGATCGGGTAACAAAAAGTTCGATAGCTTCAGCGCTTTCAGATTGTTGAACCGTTTCTTCTAGAAATGACTGCGCTAGTAGCTGAACATCGCTGTATTGATCTAGCTCTAGTGAGTCGAAGTGAGCGAAGGAAAGATTAGATGCTTGATTAGCAATAGACGTATTGAGAGGTCGCTCAGCCTGGGGCTTATTGCTCAGTGTGTTGTGGCTTCTGTACTGGTTGAGCTGTTTTTGTTGACGAGCAATGCGAGTAAGTAGTTTTTTGGTTAGGTTGGATAGCTGTTCGTTATACAGTGCCTGTCGGTTTTGGTGAGTCAGCAGTTCTCCCATTGATTGACTCAGTTGATCAAGGTCTTCAACGGTCATCCGAATGGTGGCACGGTTTTGGCTTCTTACTGGCACTCTTCCTGGCACCGATGCATTTGTCTCAGGTTTGAGAGGTGCTGCTGCTGAGGTTGATTCTCCCTTGCTTTTGGTGGCTAATGCTTGAGCCGCCGCCACTGATGGATCATCTACGCCACTACTGTTACCTAATAGAGTGGAGAGATCTGGTAGTGGTTCAAGCGCCTGCTCACTAATGTTGTCTAGTGATGATAGCGCTAAGTCATTTAGGGCAGTAGGTGTGAGTTCTGCAAGTTCTACGGCCTCGTCTGTCTCATTCTGTAGTGATGCTTGCGTTTGAGTTTTCCTTTGGTCAGCAGCTTGGGCTCTGGGCAAATCAATTGAAGACAAGTCGGTGGGCGTGAGGTCAGCGAGTGCTAGGTCGGCCGGTTCATCGCCTTCGGCAGAATAGTCAATAAAAGTCTCGGGAGCCAAGAAGGTTGTGTTGACAGTAGTCTCTGTGGACGCTGAGGACTGATTGGATATTAAGGATGTCGCGAGTGTATGTGTTGAGCGATGGCCTTGTTTTTCTGTTCCAGATTTAGCATCCCCAATGGGGCGCGTAAAAAACTTCCAAATGGCCCCTAACCAACTTCCTGTAGGCTTAGAGGCGCTGTTATGACTGTGAGGCAATGTGCCTGTTTTTTGGCCTGCTTCCTTCTGAGCGGTATTTGTGGGTGTATGGTTGCTTTTCTTTTTGTGGTGATTGCCGCAGAACTGTTGGAGGGCTGCTGAGGGTGTACCGCCTTGTGTGCGATCGCCTGCTAGTACAGCTGCATGCCCTTCTTTGTAGTTCGCAAAGGCCACTGTTGCAATAGCCAATACCTGATCGGGACTATTTTGAAGGGCGGCTAATGTTGTTGTTGCAATCTCACCAAATCCGGGTAAATCCAATGACTCGGCAAGCCCAATAAAAATTTCGGCCTGGGTTTCTAAAAGCTCTGTGAGCTCTTCTAAATCTGGCGCTTCTAAAGCGTCTTCAAGCGTCTCAATTCTCTGAGCCACGCCGACTTCAAAAATAGACTGGGTCATATCAAACCCAAGCTCACTGGAGGTTGGTAAATGACCGCCTTGGCCAAATCGATCGCCCAGCATGGCTTGTAGTCGGGTGACGACCGTGGCCATCCGATCTAGAATGTCAGCCTCTTCAATTTTGGCACCTGCTAGCTGTGCAGACATTAAAAGTTTTAGGCAGTCATATCCTTGAAAGATCAGGCCTTCCATTTCTACGCTGATGACAGTGTCTTGATGACACAGCGCCTTAAAAACATCTTCCAGTGAATGAGTTGTTTTTTTGACGGCGTCTAGGCCAACACTGGCTGAGGCACCTTTGAGCGTGTGGGCCGCGCGCATCAGATTGTGCACTTTTTGAACGCTGAAGTCTTCTCTGATATTTTGCAGCTCATCGTCCATTGTTTGCAGAAGCTCGGTGGCTTCCTGCACGAAATACTGTTGTGTTTGATCAGAGACGGAAGGATCTGTCGTCATGGGTTGGCCTAACGCTAGGAGATGAAGAGTGGAACCTTTTTTGCGCCTAACACTGAACGGATATGGACGCTGCTATGGCTTTAGGAAAATAGATGAAAATGTTGTGTTATTGTCAGTGAGATATCAGTGCGCTGAGTACTACAGCGCACTGACGTAGCTACTTACTGAACCTTGAACTTGCCGGCGCTGGATTGGAGGTCTTCAGCGGTTTCGAGTACCTGCTGAATGGAGTGAGCCAGTGCGTTAGAGTCTGTGGAGGTTTGGTTGGCGATTTCAGTAGCCTCGGTCATTGTTTTGGTGACTACCTTAAACTCGTCAGCCTGCTTGTGAGTGGTTTGGGTGATGTCTGCAATGAGCTGACTGATCTGCCCTGTTGCTTCTACGATAGCAGTCAGATTCTGACGTGCGTCTGTGACCATATCTGTACCTTCGGCCACCTGCTGAATACCCGTTTCCATTGCGGTAGAAACTTCTGCAGTACCCATCTGAATTTCTTGAACAAACTGTTCAATTTCAGTGGCAGCTTCTGCAGATTGACGGGCGAGCGATCGAACTTCATCGGCCACCACCGCAAAGCCTCGGCCATACTGCCCAGCGCGTGTAGCCTCAATAGAAGCGTTGAGTGCTAGCAGCTGAGTCTGGGTCGTGAAGTGGCTAATGAGGCTAACAATCTTGGAGACTTTTTGTGAAGACTCACTTAATCGCTTAACCCGCTGATTGGTTTCTGCCACCGTAGACCGAATGGCCATGATGCCATCTACCGTGAGGTTCATAGCAGTGTCACCGCGCTGCACAATTTGGTTTGCCTGTTGGGCAGCAGCTTCTACCTGTTGAGCATCGTTGGCTACGGCCTCAGTGGACTCCACCATTTTTTGTACGCGAGCAAGTGCTTGTGCTAGCGCTTTGGCTTGTTCTTCTGCCTGCTGAGTTACGGATACCGCAGAGGTTTCACTAAGTTTTGAGGTTTCTCCTACTTGGTTGGCTGCGGCCTGTACTTGCAAGATGATTTTTTGTAGGCTTCCCAGCGTGTTGTTGTAAGCGCTGGCAACAGTCCCCACCTCTGTTTCCGTGACTTTTGCTCGTACGGTAAGGTCACCTTGTAGGGCCGGACCTACCGCTTTTAGTAGCTGAATAACCTGTTGCTGGAGCAGTTCCTTAGAAGCCTTTTCTCGATCCGCTGTTTCCGTGAGTTTGGCTGTTTGCTCCTGCACTTGGCTCATGTAGTCAGCCTGTTGCAATGCGAAGTTGAGCTGCGCACCAATGCGATGTGCAAATTGCACATCAGCTTCTTCCCAGTTGCGCGGGGCCGTGCATTGGTGAATGGCAAATAAGCCCCAAAGGATGTCCCCTTGCATTAATGGGACGACTAGGCTGGCTCGAACCTGTAACTCAGAGAGCAGCTCAACCAAGCAATCGGGTAAATCGAGGGCTTTTACATCATTAACCACCCAGAAGCGACCTTTGCTGTAGTTTTCTGCTTGGCCTTCAGCAAAGCAGTGGTCTTGCACCTTCATAGCCATAGCAGAGCGGACACCCGCTGCGACATCTTCTACGACAAACTCACCGACGCTGTAATTAGTCGCTGGGTCAAACTGGTAGAGCCCGACGCGATCGGCTTGGAGCATTTCACGAATATCGCGAGCGGTTGCTTTTAGCGCTTGAGGAAGGTCGGTTGACTGACGCAGGCGATCAGTGATTTTACTGATCATCTGCTCTTGTTTGGTGGTTTGGGCGAGTCGATTAAGGTAGGTGGCTTGTTGCATCGCAGTGCCTAACTGAAGCCCAATCTGTTTGAGTGCATTAATTTCAACCTCTGCCCAAGAGCGAGGCTCACCGTTTTGATAGGCCCCCAACAAACCCCAGATCTGACCTTCTTTGAAGACAGGCACCATCATATAGGCGTTGATTCCAAATTCTTCGAGCATTTCAATCTCTAAAGGCGCATGATCGGCGGCATAGATGTTGTTAATAACTAGGCTCTCCTGATTGCGATAGGGGCCACCTTTAGTTTCCTGAAGATCGGTTTTAGGCCAAGTCGCTGATAGCATTTGGTCTGGCGCTGTATAGGTTCCATTGTTGAGGACTGATTCGCTGAGCAGCTCTTGGCTCCAGTCCTCGTTGAAACGATAGATCGCAACGCGATCACACTTTAGCAGGTGTCTCACAGCCCGCTGCGTAATTTGGCAAACCTGCTTAGCATCCTGAGTCTGAAGGATTTTAGGAATCAGTTCGGCGACTGAACGACCAATTTGAGCCGCTTTCGTCATTTGGGCAGATTGTTCTTGTAACTGAGCGATATACTCAGCGTCTTTAAGGCTTGCTTCCATCTGACGACTGATGTCTTGCATTGTTTTGACATCACTCTCTAGCCAATGGCGAGCGCCGCTATGCTGAAAAGCGCTCAATAGCCCCCAAAGTTTTCCACCTTGTCTGATGGCAACGATGAGAAATGATTTTACGCCAAAGTGCTCTAGGGTTTGAAGGTGACACTCACTCAACCCTGCTGTGTAGACGTCATCTGCCAGAAAAGGATTTTCAGTGTTGCGGAACCGCCCACCTTGATGCTTTTGAACATAGGTATCTTCCCAAGCGCTTCCAACCAAGGAAGGCCATTTCCCGGAATCTGATTCATAGATAAAGTCACCAAAGTAGTCAGGGCGGAACTTGTAAACGCAGACACGCTCTACATTGAGCAGTTGTTGAACCTCTTCTACTGCTGTTTGATAGATCGTTTCAGCATAAGAAGCGTTGCTCAGCTTATTGATGATTTCTGGTAGGGCTTCTTGTGTTTCAGCAGCTCTAGTCATTTCAGCGATGAGGTCGGCTTGATGGATGGCGACTCCGACTAAATCACCTACCTGAGCCAGCAACTTGATCTCGGTGCTTTCCCACGAGCGCGCGCCACTGTGCTGATAGGTTGCTAGCATTCCCCAAAGCTTTTGGCCTTTGAAGATAGGCATCAGCGCGCAAGCTTTGATATCAAATTCTAGGAGAAGCTCAGCATAGCAAGGGCTGAGTTCTGACGCCTTTTCGACATTGTCAAGGATGAAGGGTTCGTTTTGACGGAAGCATCCTCCTTTTTGTTCTTGAAGATAGGTGTCTGTCGAAATGATGTTGAGCATTGAGTCTATGCCGCTAGCTTTCGATTCAGCAATGAATTGGAGGCTGTAGTTCTGGTTGAACTGGCAAATGGCAACGCGATCAGCACCCAAGAGCTTTCTGACTTCGCGAGTAGCTGTACGGAAGATAATTTCTGGATCGGATGTTTGACGAATCTTTTCGCTCAAATTAGCGAGCATCTGTTGCTCACTCTGAAAGTTCAAAGGCTGCAGATTTACCTGTAGCTCAGTAGAAACCATGTAGAGAAAACCAGTTTCGCTTTTGTTCCACTTTCTAGGTGCGTCGCACTGCTGAATAACAACCAAACCCCAGAGACGTTCATTTAAGAACACTGGCAGACTTAGGCTAGCTTGTACCTGGAACTGATTGAACAGCTGCATTTGGTAGGGGGTTACGGTGGTGTCTGCTGCATGATCGATAGCAACCGATGACTGTTGTTTGTAGCTTTTGGCATCGCTAGCTCCAAATGCGATCGCTGGCAGTGACTCTCCCAACATTGGGCCGTAGCCTGCGTTCAACGATTCCGCAATGACAGTACCTTGAGTCTCTGATTGAAATTGATATATCAGGGCTCGGTCGACCTCAAATCTTTTTCGGATTTCAGTGACCGCGATTTGGTAGAGGTTCTCCACATCGGTTGCCTTAGCCATTCGATTGGCAATTTCAAAGGCTCGCTTTCCTGGATCCTTAGACAGGCTTTTGCTTGAGTGTGAGGATGGTTCAGATTGGGCTAAAGCAGACTCTAGCGCAGAAATATCAGTCGACGTGTCGGCAGTTTTTTGCTCCGTCAAAATATCCTCAGGCGATAACGTTGCATCTGTTGTTTCTTCAGGGCCTATCGTCTGAATAGAGGTGCTGTCTTCAGAGCTTGATTGACTGCCTTGGATGTCTTCGGAGATGTTGTTGGAAGCGTTGGTCGTTGTCATTTTGAGTACCTGTTAGCTGAATTTAGAGAGGAGGATAAAAGTATTTGAAAATTTGATTTGAGTGCAATCAATGTTTGTCAGAGCTCTTAAAAAGCCTTGACGATTATCGATGAGAGCGTAATTGTGGTGTGTTGATAATTGCTGAGACGTCTAACACGGTGCCGTCCTGTTGTGGACAATATCCAAACACGAAAGGCTCAAGCGCAGGCGGACACAATCCCGACTCCATATGAATATTTTCTTTGTCGAATAAGTCGACATCACCCACCTGCTCAACGACGAGCCCTAGCGATTGGTCATTGTGGTGCACCACAATGACAATCGTTGTGGAGAGTAATTGTGACTGTTGGCAAAGCGGTGAATAACCTACTAGATGATTGAGGTCAACAAGCCAGAGCGTTTCACCTTGCCAGCTGCATACGCCTAGAATGCAGCTCGACATGTCAGGGACTGGGAAAATGTCTTCTAAAGGTAATTGCATTACCTCTAAAATTTGATTGAGGGGCAGCAGAGCGTCATTTTTTTGAGAAAGCGAAAATCGTAAAAAACGCTGTCGATTATCTACAGGTAGGGGGGTCAGTCCTAATGGATCGCGCTTTGTCTTGATATCACTCAGAGACTGTAGATCAGTTTCTTTCTCGATGATTAGCATGATGAAACTTCCTTTGACTGTTCCTAAGACATGAATTGTTCTACTGCCTCTGTCAGCTGTTGCTGATCGACTGGCTTCGTAAGATAGGCATCTGCGCCTAACATGGAGCCCCAAAGTTTGTCAGCATCGGTACCTTTAGTCGAACAAATAATGACTGGAATACTTTGGGTGGTTTCGTTGGTTTTGAGATCTCGACAGAATTCAAAACCACTTTGGCCCGGTAGAACAACGTCAAGAAATAAAAGGTCGGGGGAGTCTGTTTGCAAAATCTGAATAGCTTCTTCACTACTTTGAACACTTTGGACTGTAATTCCAGATTGTTCTAGATAATCGGTGAGAAGTTCTCTGTCGGTCAGGCTGTCTTCTACTACAAGAGCTGTTGTCATGGGTCTTTCAGGAGGTATTAGGTTGAAAAATGTGGATTCGTCTTAAAAACAGAAAACAGTAAACAGGAAAAAGGGTTGCAGAGCGTTGTGATTCGCTTGCTAAGTGCTTATTAGTAGGCGGAGAGCGCGCCTTCCTGCTGAACGGGTGAAGGCTCTACATATCCAAGATGCTTTTTTAAGACCTTGAGCACCTTTTTGTGTTGAATAGGCTTGCCAAGGAAGCCAGAAGCTCCTACAAACTTCGCTCTTACTCTGTCTGCGATACCGTCATTGCTGGTGACAATAATGACAGGAATTTCCTTAAGCGATGAAATGCGCCGGATTTGTGAGCAAACCTCATAGCCATTTGCAATAGGCATCACCAAGTCCAGAAAAATAAGTTTGGGTTTGGCTTCAATCAGCAGGGGCAGGGCTTGTAGCGGATCGGGTATATTACTGTACTGATACCCGAAGCTCTCGACAATCTCACACATGGTTCGACTATCTGCTGGGCTATCGTCTATGTAAATGATTCGGGGCGTGGTGTTCTTAAGTCGTTTACTGGTCTGAGTGTTTTTCTTCTGTGTGGTTTTGGTATTTGCGGCTGTTTGACGATTGTTGTTGTTAGTGTTTATCGCCGCTCCCATATCTGCTAATGGTGATTGGATCGGTTTTATTAGCTGACTTTGTGATGTTTGCTCTCCTGACGATGCTGCCATGAAGGCAGAAGCTCCTTCAGCAGTAGGGGCTGTTTGTATGATGTCTGGATGAAAGCCATCGCTAGCATTCTCAACGATGTCTGGAATCTCTCCTAACCCCAGCATCTTTCTTGAAACATAAGGCAAGATGGATTTAGTGAGTGGAATGATTGGCTGCTTAAAGCGGATCGCTAAATCTCTTAGGGTGTTGTTCCCATCGGCAAACGTTGTAAGTGTTTGAAACGTTTGAGGTGGCGTCTGTGCCTTTAGCACATCTAGCTGTGTGATGGTAGGTGCCCAATCAGGAGAGAACTTTCCAAGCCCTGCCTTTTCCCAGATGAGCCACGCCTGCTGAGCCTCTTGCCATGCTCGCTCTTGTTGAAGCATGATAAAAGGAAGGCTAGCAGCCTCTTTGGGATGAGCTTCGTAGGTGAGTAAATCGCCTGGCTGATAGTAGTGGGTGCTGCCCACTTGCAAGATATCAAAAATATCTTCGGCAATACAACTGTCAACAACTTTAGAGAATTGGTCACGGCGAAATTGCTTAAGTTTGACCAATCTTGCTATAGCTGTATAGTTCCAAGACTCATATGAGAGACTGACAGGCTGCGTGATTTGTTCGAAGAAAACAGGGCTGTGGATGGCTAAATGTCTTTGCCAACGCCTGAGAGAATGTGTTCTGGATTTGGTCCAGACAATGCGACCGAGTAGATAGTATATGAACCATTGATGCCCTTTTGACCCAGTTACTTTTACTAGGCCAGTAAACTGTTGTTCTCGATAGGTTTGTATATTTTCTTCTAGATCGCTAGCGATGAGGCTGCCTTGCATGACGGTGTTTTCCTGGATAAATTAGAGCGACTGCTGAAGGAGCCCTCTTTCGGCATAGTGCGCTCAATTCTGTAGAGTTGTTGAATCTGCTGTGATGGATAGGGGAAGAAATAGTTGATGGCTGTGCTGGGAAAAGTGTTTGAAATAGAACAGAGAAGGTTTTATACAATTGGAGTATTCCCTATGCGTAATCGCTTTATCTGAGTAATTGTATGGGGGTGTGGATTTGGCCCAAACGTCTATACAGTGAGCTAACCTACGTGAAATATATTTGTTGTTCTTGATATATTGTTGTCGTTGGTTTGCGCTGTTTCTAAAATCCCCGCTTTTGATCGAGATTTAATCTCTGTGGTTCGTATGTGGCCGCTGTGGCTCTAACGCTTGTCTAGAGTTGCCGAATTACATTGAATTAGGATGTGAGTTACCCTGTGGAGACTATGAATTCAGCTATTAACTGTTCCTATGAATGATGGTTTGAATTTTCGAATGGGTTGTGCTGTCTGGGCCTTTAGGGGTTGGGTGGGTACGTTTTATCCGCTTAAAAGTCAGCCTACGAATTTTTTACGGCTTTATGGTGAGCGTATGCTCACGGTAGAAGGCAACACCACCTTTTACTCCGTACCGTCTTCTGAAATGGTGCAACGTTGGGATGACCAGACCCCTCAAAGCTTTCGGTTTTGTCCGAAGCTGCCGCGCGCTGTGACGCATAGTGGCCCACTGATGGCGCATTTGCCGGCAGCGCTGTCGTTCATAACGCTGATGCAGGGGCTGGGTGAAAAACTAGGGCCGGTGATGGCGCAGCTCCCGCCTAGCTACAGTCCCGATGCTTTTAAGGATTTAGAGAATTTTTTGACGGCTTGGCCTCGCGATACCGTTCCGATCTCAGTGGAAGTTCGTCATTTAGGCTGGTTTCATGAGAAGCCTGCTGCTGAGCTTACGGCATTGCTATCTCGATTGGGCGTTGGCAAGGTACTGCTAGATACACGCACGATGTACGACTGGGAAGAAAACAGTGCAGACAAAGATCCGCAGATGATGTCGAATCGTCGGAAACCAAAAGTACCTTTGCAGCCTGTGGTAACGGCAGACTTCGCAATTGTTCGCTACATCAGTCATCCGAGCTTGTCTCGAAACGAAGACTACTTGTCTGGTTGGGTAAGACAAGTGAATGACTGGCTATTACAGGGCAAGCAGGTTTACTTTTTCGTACACTGTCCGAACGAGAAGGAATCACCTACGGTCGCTAAATATTTTCAAAGTTGCTTAGAGGCTGCCAATATTCCCATCCCTTCCTTGCCTTGGAATCAGCTGGCCCAACCTTTAGAACCGCCGAGTCAACTGACTTTGTTTTAACAATATACGTTTTATGCTGTGGCTATTGAAGTAGAGGGGGACTTTTCTGGTTGTGCTGACTGAGCCAATCGCTGTGTGGCTAGTTCGATGGCTAGTTCTAATGCGGCTTCAGTACTTTGAGATCGTGCAATACTTTGCCCGGCAATGTTAAAGGCTGTGCCATGGTCGGGTGATGTCCGAATAAATGGCAGGCCGATAGTCGTATTGACTGCCAGATCGAAAGCGAGCAGTTTGACTGGGATCAATCCTTGGTCATGATAGAGCGCAAGATAGCCATCGTGCTCTCCCCCTGACTCTGATGGGGTTCGGCTTTGCCATGCTAATCCTGGGTTAACCCACAGAGTATCTGGTGGTATTGGTCCGTCTAATTGGATTGTGGGAAAGCGTTTTTGTTGTGATTGTATCCATGGAATTAGCCAATCTTGTTCTTCGGTTCCAAGCTGACCCTGCTCTCCACTGTGAGGATTTAGCCCTGGGATAGCGATTTTGGCGGTATCTAAACCAAAGTCGCGCTGTAAACATTCAATGAATAGCTCTAGCTTTAGTGTCATGAGTTCTGGGGTGAGTACTCGAGGCACTGCTTGGAGCGGAATATGAGTGGTTGCGAGCAGCGTTCGCATTTGCCAGCCATTGATAGGTGATTTTGCAACAAATAGCATGCCAAAGCGATGAGTTTTAGACATCTCGGCGAGTAGCTCTGTTTGTCCAGGGTAACGATGTCCTGCCGCTAGCCAGGCTGATTTTGCAATGGGTGCAGTGACGATGCCGTCGAAATGACCTGCCAGCGTGAGTGCGATCGCTTTTTGTAATGTTTGAAATCCGACTTCGCCGCTGTTGCTGTTGCCAGTGCCCGTGAGCAATTTATCCGTGACCGACGCAGGAAATTCAATATTGATGAAGTTGAGACTCGCAGGCTCTCTAATGCCCTTATTACTAGGGCAAGCGGCCTGGAGCTGCTGGTAGGTTTTATCGAGTTGGGCGCGATTACCTATGACGGTAATCTCAGCCTGGTTCTCAAACTGAGGATTGCTCAAAGCCTTGAGCACCACTTCAGGCCCGATGCCTGAAGGATCCCCCAGCGTCATGACCAACTTCGGTTTGCGCTGTGTGGGAGAGGTTTTGTAGGTCGCTGAGTATCCAAAGCTCATAGAGATGACTGGGAGAGATGGCTGGTGAAAGTGGCTTAGTAGAGTTTAAGTGTTTCGGCCAGTGAGTGTGGGGAACTCATCTATGGAAAATGACGATGGGGCCGACAGAGACGATTGGTGGAAAATTCTATTTGGCAGAACCCAAAACGCTCTAAAATAGGGAGAGCGATATATAGATTAAGATAGCGCTATTAAAAAACAGGCGAAAAGAATAGGAGATATTTGAGCGATGGGCGGCGAAATTTTTAGCACGGCTGTATTGGTATTTGGCATGATTATGGTGGGGTTGGGCGTAGGGTTTCTCTTGCTAAAAGTTCAGGGTGGTGAAGAGGCTTAACTTTTTGGCAGCTCTGGTGTAGTAACCCAACTTTTAAAAGCACGGCCTTGAGAGGCTTGGATTGTCGCTTGGTCCTTTTTCAGTAGTTTCTTTTTCAACAGGCGAAACCCCTACTGTGTGCAGCTCATGATTAAAACTACGTCGGGCTAAGTTCACGTTAGAGTCGTCTTTTCGGCATCCTTTGTACTTTATAGGGATGCCGTTTTTGCTGCCAGCTTTAGTACAAATTCACGTTGATAGTCTCTCTGGTCTGTAACGACTTCTGCTAGACTGAGAAGCATATTAAGTTTTGTTTACCACACCTCATGGTCTTATTAGTCGTTGGCGCAACTGGCACATTGGGCAGGCAAATCGTTCGCCGAGCCCTGGACGAAGGCTATGAGGTGAAGTGTTTGGTCAGAAGTTTTCAGAAAGCTAGCTTTTTGAGAGAGTGGGGGGCGCAGCTGGTAAAAGCCGACTTGACGGGGCCAGGGAGCTTGCCACCTTGCTTTGAAGATGTCGACTCGGTGATTGATGCCTCTACTTCTCGGCCTGCTGAGAAGGAAGGTATTTACGATGTGGATTGGCACGGTAAGGTCGCGTTGATTAAGGCTGCTAAAGATGCTGGCGTTAAGCGGTTCATATTTTTCTCTATCTATGGTGCGGGCAAATATCCTAAGGTTCCACTGATGGAGATTAAGGACTGTGTTGAAAAATTCTTGGAAGAGTCTGGGCTGAATTACACCATATTTAGGCCCTGTGGTTTTATGCAGGGCTTGGTTGGGCAATATGCCATCCCGATTTTGGAGCGCCAGTCTGTGTGGGTTATGGGTGAAGCGGGTGCGATCGCCTACATGAATTCTCAAGACATCGCCAAATTTGCTATCAAAGCGTTAAAGCTGCCTGCTGCTGAAAATGAGACCTTTCCGTTAGCCGGTCCTCGTGCATGGGGTGCTTATGAAATCATTCGCCTGTGTGAGCGCCTTTCGGATCAGCGAGCCAGCGTGTCTCAAATGCCGCCAGCCTTGCTGAGAGGCGCTCGTAACATCGCTGCATTTTTCCAATGGACCTGGGATCTTGCTGACCGCCTAGCCTTTACTGAGGTGAGCGCTAGCGGCGACGTGATGGATGCTTCTATGGATGAGGTGTATAGCACCTTTGGTATTGATAAAAGCGAAGTGACTACACTCGAAGACTATCTACAGGAGTACTTCACCCGTATCTTGAAAAAGCTAAAAGAGCTTGACTTTGAAAGCGGTAAATCTGCCAAGAAGAAAGTTCCTTTCTAATGCTTGCTTTTGGCCTCTGCTCTGTACAGCCAACATCTTTCATTTGGGCGTGTTATATTGAGCCTTGTGAGCGCAAAGGCGCTCAGTTGCCACTGACTTGTTCAGTTGTGCAATCGTTTAGGGAATTAGGAGGTGATGCCCATGTCTGTAAGTGATACATTCGTGGGTCTCCAGGTTGATGTAAGCCGGCTGTGCGCCGGGGCTGTTCTCTAGAACTAGCTTTAGCATCAGATGTTAGAGCTAGGTAGCTGGATTTCCTTCCGGCAGTTTGGTTTTAACCTGGTAGACCCGACCAGACCGCTCCCGTCTTTTGTTAGAGGGGAGCGGATGGTTTTTTAAAGGGTTTTTATCTGAATTATCGATAGGGATGGAGCTGACCAAAAACTACCTCTATATAACTGCCCCCTTTATATATAGAGATGATGCATCTAGAATTTTTAGCGTTGTCCCTGCATTCAGCTCTTGCCCTTCTAGAGGCAGAAGCTGTTTTTTTTTGCATTGATGAGCCGCTTTCTTCAGGAAAGCTAATCAATTACATAATTTTAAGTAATGCGTAGATGAACTTTTGCGGTTTTTTCAAACGGCTCATGCGGCTGTCAAGATTGCCCAACAACCTCAATGTAAAAGTATTCTACGTTTCAAAAACCATAGAAAAGCCGATTTTTATGCACGTATCTGTATGCGGTGGGCGATGAACAGCATCAAAGAAAACTGTCATAAGGTAGTCGTTAATGCAAATTCTATCTGCTAGCATTTTCTATGAGTTTGGGAAAAGTACATGCAAGAGCCGTTTGAAGCTTACGCAGTTCGTTTCCACGGCTTGACTGAGAGGGTCAATGTTTTAAGTGTCTACAACCTGAACCAACGCACACTGGTGTGTTCTTCAATGTGTTCACGACGACGTTCTCGTCTGTTTAAGGTGTGAGGAGAAAATACAAATAATGACTAATTGGAAAGCATTGCTAGCTGCACCCGCAGCATTGGGCGCCGTTCTAGCTGTTTCTGGCAACGCTGTAGCTGCTGAAGCTGTAGCGGTTGAAACTCAGGCAGCTGACGTTGTTGTTGCAGAGCCCATTCAGTTGGCTCAAGTAACTAGCGTTTCCGAGCTATCTGACGTACAGCCTGGCGACTGGGCATTCACGGCACTTCAGCGCTTGGTAGAAGAGTACGGTTGCTTGGAAGGTTTCCCTGACCGTACGTACCGTGGTAACCGCGCATTGACTCGTTATGAGTTTGCGGCTGGTTTGAACGCTTGCTTGGACGTTGTTATCCAGCTTATCGGTGAAGGTAGCGACCTGGATGAAATCCGTCGCTTGCAAGAAGAGTTTGCTGCTGAGCTCGCAACTATCCGTGGCCGCGTAGACACGCTAGAGACGGATGTTGCTGAACTGGAGGCTAACCAGTTTTCTACGACGACTAAGCTTCGTGGTCAGTTGGATGCCCACTTGGTGGTTCCTTTCGACGATGCTGATTTGATCAACGATGCTGGTATTCCTCTTGGCGCTGATTTGCCCGAAGAAGCTACTGATGGTTCTGTTGGTGGCGACGAAGCTGATGCAACGTTTGAGTATCGTGCGCGCTTGAACTTCGACACTAGCTTTACTGGCGAAGACCGTTTGCGCATTCGTTTGCAGGCTTCTGACGATGCAGGTGCGTTGGCTAACACTGAAAGTGGCCTTGCTAACCAAAGTGGTAACGCCGGTGGCGATAACGTGAGCTTGGATGATGTTTTCTACAGCTTTCCCGTTGGTAATCGTATCAGCGGTATCGTTGCAGCGAACAGTGTCGTTACTGATGACTTCGTAACTAGCACTATCGTGCCTTTCGATGGTCCTAGTGTTGCTGATGCTGGTGGCCCTGAGTTCTACGACCTGTTCGATGGTGGTGAGTTTGGTGCAGGTGCTAACATCGCATTCACTAACAACCTCGTACTTGACCTGGGCTACTCCTCTGGCTCTAGTAACGTCAATGATGAAGATGGTGGTATTTTCAATGACGGTAGCTACATTGCACAGCTAAACTTCTTGACTGATGGCATCTTGGATGCAGCGATCACTTACATCGGTGCAACTGATGCTGCTGATGGCGATGTTGATAGCACCATTGCTGGTTTGATTAACCTTGACTTCGGCGGTTTCCAAATTGGCGGTCACTATGCTGCCAATGATGTAGAAGGCGGCGGCGACAAGGATTCCTACATGGGTGGTGTTGCATTCTCCGACCTGTTTGGTACTGGCAACGAGTTCGGCGTATACGGTGGTGTTTCTCCTTCTGAGTTCCGTGATCCTCTATTGGTTGAAGCTTACTACCAGATCAACGTGAACGAGTTCTTCACCTTCACCCCTGCTGTTATCTATGCTGATAACGATAGCGATGGTGACAACGCTGACAACGTTTACGGTGCACTTCGCGCTACGTTCAAGTTCTAAATTGACTGGTTGTAAAGCGCTAGTTTTTAGATAGAGTTACTGGGTTTTGTTGCCTGGATAACACCTGAATGAAAAAGGGCCTCGCAAAACTGCGAGGCCCTTTTTGGTTGTGAAGGCTTGATTTCAAGTTGGTGTGGGCGCTGATAGTCTTCCTGGTGTCGAAATATTCTTGACATAGGGCTCGCAGAATTTCCTCTGAAATGCCTTTGAGGCTAAGCATATGGCTGCTATGTCGTCTGTGCAACACAGGCTTTTTGATGTTTGCTTTTACTCTGGTGAAAGTCATATTTTGACTAACTCATAGGTGTGAAGGAAATAACTCTAATGAAAAATACGTTTTGGAAAGTGCTTTTTACAGCACCTGCTGTCTTAGGTGCAGCGTTCGTTTCGAGTAGTGCTGTTGCTGCTGAGTCAGTGACTGTTGAGCCTGCTGTTGTTGCAGAGCCTATTCAGTTGGCTCAAGTGACTAGCGTTTCTGAGCTATCTGATGTGCAGCCTGGCGACTGGGCATTCACGGCACTTCAGCGCTTGGTAGAAGAATACGGTTGCTTGGAAGGCTTCCCCGACCGGACATACCGTGGCAACCGTGCGTTGACTCGTTATGAGTTTGCGGCTGGTTTGAACGCGTGTTTGGACGTTGTGATTCAGCTGATTGGCGAAGGTAGCGACCTGGATGAAATCCGTCGTTTGCAAGAAGAGTTTGCCGCTGAGCTAGCGACGATTCGTGGCCGCGTAGACACGCTAGAGACGGATGTTGCTGAGCTAGAAGCTAACCAGTTCTCTACGACCACTAAGCTTCGTGGTGTGCTCGAATCTAATCTGGTCGTGCCTTTTGACGATGCCGATTTGTTTATTGATGATATTGAGTCAATAACGCCGGGTACTGCTGCGACAGGAGATGACGGTACTGTTGGTGGAGATGAAGCGGATGCGACCTTTGAATATCGCGCTAGCTTGAACTTTGACACCAGCTTTACTGGTGAAGATAGGCTGCGTATTCGCCTGAGAGCCGGCGATCCCGCAGGCGCGTTGGCTAACACTGAAAGCGGTTTGGCGAGCAGTGGTGGTGGCGGCGCTGGCGATAACGTCAAGCTAGATGACGTGTACTACAGCTTCCCCGTAGGCAATCGTATCAGCGGTATTATTGCGGCAAACAGTGTGGTGACTGACGACTTTGTCACCAGCACTATCGTGCCTTTTGATGGGCCTAGCGTGGCGGATGCTGGTGGACCTGAGTTTTATGACCTTTATGATGGCGGTAGTGCCTTTGGTGCAGGCGCTAACATCGCGTTTACAAATAACCTCGTACTGGACTTGGGGTATGCCTCGGACAGCGCTAACATCAATAGTGATGATGATGGCATTTTCAATAACGGTAGCTACATTGCCCAGCTAAACTTCCTGACGGATGGCATTTTGGATGCAGCGGTTACTTATATTGGCGCGACAGATGCTGGCGAAGGCGATGCTGACAATACGATTGCTGGCTTGCTGAATCTGGATTTTGGCGGCTTCCAAGTGGGCGGTCACTATGCTTCTACTGATGTTGAGGGTGGCGGTGATTTGGACTCCTACATGGGGGGTGTTTCCATTGCAGACCTCTTTGGTACCGGGAACGAGTTTGGTGTGTACGGCGGAGTTTCTCCAGCTGTAGACCGCGATCCTCTGTTGGTTGAAGCGTATTACCAGGTAAATGTGAATGAGTTCTTCACATTTACACCTGCTGTAATTTATGCCGACAATGACAGTGATGGTGATAGTACCGATAACTTCTACGGTGCACTTCGCGCGACGTTTAAGTTCTAAAGAACTGGCTCCGTAGCCTTTGACTGCTGGTTTTTGCCGGCTTTGTAAGCAATAAAAGGGCCTCACAATTGTGAGGCCCTTTTATTGCTTTTTCGTACGTATTCGTGAACTGTTTCAATGCCTCTGTTCGTAGGGGGAATGCTGAAATTGCTTTGCTAGGGGCTTGTCATGAAGAAGGTTGTCAAGGCGGCGTTGAGTTTCGGTATTTTGGTTGGAGCGTTGGTTGGTTCATGCCCTGGTGATGCTTTTGCCGAGCCCATTAGTATTGCGGACTCTAATATGGCGGACTCTACTGATGATGTGCGCTCTAGCGACTGGGCGTTTGTTGCCTTGCAGCGCTTGGTGGAGGAGTATGGCTGCTTAGAGGGCTATTCCGCGCGTGATTACTTGGGGCATGATTTGGCTATGCGGAGCCAGCCATTGGCGCTAACACGCTACGAATTTGCAGCGGATTTGGCTGTTTGTTTGGATAGGGTTGTTCCGCTGGCTGGCGGTTTTGAACCTAATGGGCCTACTGAGCTAGAGATAGAGAGCCTGCGCCCCTTAGAGGATGAATTTGTTACTGAGCTGATGGCTGTTCGGTCCCGAGGTGAGACGGTAGGACAGGGGGTTGGTGGTGTTGATCCTCGGATGGAGGATGGGTATTACCGTTTTCCTGTAGGCGATCGCGCTGAGTCACCTATTCGTATTGAGACTGCGGCACGCGCAACTGATCGAACAGGGATTGCGTTTCCTGAATCACTGCGATCGCACCTGTTAGTGGAGCCAACATCAGCCGGTTTAGCCAGCCTAAACTTAGGCCGATTTGTCTTGTCAGGGCATTACACACATAGTGCTGGTGATGAGACCGAAGGTGATTTGAACGCCTATATGGGTGGTGTTTCCTTCGTGGATTTATTTGGTGAGAATAACGAGCTGGGGATCTACGGCGGTATCTCTTCTGAGGCCGATCGCGATCCGGTGCTGATAGAGGCTTATTACAAGTTGGAGCTCAATGAGTTCTTCACCTTTACACCAGGATTGATTTATACCGATAGTGCTGCTGACGCCAATGATGATGACAGCTTTTATGGTGCTGTGAGGGCAACGTTCAGCTTTTAGAGGAAACGTTGATTTTATGAAACAATCCCCACCGTAGAACCGGGGTATACTGAAAGCTGCGAACCTTCATCGAGGGCTAGCACACGTTTTAAAGCGCCAAAGCCTGTGGAACTATCATGCAAAAGTGAGTATGCGCTCTTAGCGCTCATAGAGCTGAGTTTGCACTACAGCAAAGGTGAGCCCTTGCGCATTTGTCAAATTGCGGCTGAGCAAGGTATCCCCGATAGGTACTTGGAGCAGCTGCTAGCAACGCTGCGCCGCGCAGGATTTGTGAAAAGCCAGCGGGGCGCCAAAGGCGGATATCTCTTAACTCGCGAGCCTTGGAAAATGACCTTGCTGGATGTTGTGAGCTGTATTGAAGGCTTTGAGGCCAAGGCGAAAGAAGTAAAGTCACCCAAAACAACAGAAGGCTCTGTGGTGTCGGAGGTGTGGCAGGAAGTAAGACAAAGTGCGGAAGGTGTGTTGGAAAAGTACACCCTGCAAGACTTAGTAGACAAGCGCAATGCCCGTCAGCAAGTAGATTTGATGTACTACATCTAAGCAGGTCGATGATCAGAGCGGTTCGGATGTTGTCCGTAGGATTCAGAGGCCAGCCTGGACGTGACCTTTCAGAGATGATTCTTTAAACAATAAGCTCCTTATGAGAATTGCTAATAACGTTACCGATCTCATTGGCCATACTCCGATGGTACGGCTGCATCGCATTCCTGAAAGTGAGGGCTGCGTTGCCCAGATTGTAGTGAAGATGGAGGGCATGAATCCCTCTGCATCTGTGAAAGACCGCATTGGCATCAGCATGATTGAAGCGGCTGAAAAAGCCGGTGAGATTGCGCCGGGGAAAACCACTCTGGTGGAACCCACCTCCGGAAATACCGGGATCGCTTTGGCGATGGCGTCGGCTGCCAAAGGCTATGACCTGATTTTGACGATGCCGGAGACGATGAGTTCTGAGCGCAGGGCAATGCTGCAAGCCTACGGGGCTAAGCTCGAACTAACCCCAGGCATGGCGGGCATGAGCGGGTGCATTCAGCGAGCCCAGGCGCTGGTAGAAAGCCTACCCGATGCCTACATGCTGCAACAGTTTGATAATCCGGCCAATCCGGCTATTCATCGGCGGACAACGGCAGAAGAGATTTGGCAGGATACGGAAGGTCAGGCGGACTTTTTGGTGGCTGGTGTGGGCACCGGCGGCACGATTACGGGGGTTGGCGAGGTGATTAAGCAGCGCAAGCCGAGTTTTCGAGTGGTGGCGGTGGAGCCGGTCAATAGTGCTGTGCTCTCGGGCGGGCGACCTGGACCTCACAAAATTCAGGGGATCGGTGCGGGATTTGTGCCGAAGGTGCTCAAGCAAGGGCTGATTGATGAAGTGGTGACGGTGACGGATGATGAAGCGATCGCATACGGTAGACGACTGGCCAAAGAAGAAGGCATCCTGTCGGGGATTTCAAGTGGCGCAGCCCTATGTGCGGCCGTAAAGCTGGCCAAACGGCCTGACAATGAAGGCAAGCTGATTGTGATGATTCAACCGAGTTTTGGTGAGCGGTATTTGAGCACGCCGTTGTTTCAAGATCCGGAGCCAATGGGGTGAAATCGGTTTAAACTATCGCCATGGGAAAGACTAACCAGGCCGATGTTGACCATTATCAAACGCTAGGAATTGCCATTGGGGCGAGCCCGGCTCAGGTGAAGCAAGCGTATCGAAAGCTCGCGAAGCAGTTTCACCCAGATTCGCAAGAAAAAGATGCTCATCCTAATACATCTGCCAATCACGATAAAATTGCTCAGGTCAATGCGGCCTATGAAATTCTTGGTGATGCTACTGAGCGACGTGAGTACGATGCGCAAAGGCGACGGGCTGTAGAGACCGCCGCGAGTGCTCGCGCCAATCGAGCGGCAAGCGCGGCGAGCGCGCAAGCCCAGTATCGGAAAAAGCGTAAAAGTGCAGGTTCTCAAACCACGATTGAACAGTGGCTACGCAGTGTGTATAACCCTACGGATCGACTGATTGGCAAAATCATTAAGCCGCTAAAAGCTGAGGTTCGTGCGCTCTCAGCTGATCCCTTTGATGACGAGCTGATGGAGGCGTTTACCGCGTACTTAGAAGAGTGCCGGGCGTCTTTGGAGAAGGCTCAGAAAAAGTTTAAGTCGATGCCGAATCCGGCTGGGGTCGCAGGCGGGGCCGCAAACTTGTACTACTGCCTCAATCAGTTGGAAGATGGGATTGAGGAAATTGAGCGCTTCACCTATACCTATGACGATAGCTATTTGCATACAGGCCAAGAGCTGTTTCGCATTTCGGCAGGGCTGAGAAAAGATGCGAAGGCAGAGATTCGGGCGGTGCTGTGACTGATGCTTGAGGCGACTGCTTAAGGCAACCCTTTGCGAACAGCTCTGCTCAGCCACCGGTTGTGTTTGGCTCCCGAGGGCTGAGCGGAGTCGAAGCCCGGAAAGTATGGCCGGAGTTGCTACAATGATTCTTTCGTATCTATAGTGTTAGGTCTTAAGGGTGTTAGGTCTCAAGTGATGGACCCTAATGCGAGTGCTCTAACTAAAATCGCTCTAATTAAAATCACTCTAATAAAATCACTTCTACAATCGCTTCGTGGTTCTCATGGCTCTTCCTATCGTCGCAGTTATTGGTCGCCCAAATGTGGGTAAGTCAGCCTTGGTGAATCGCTTCGCAGGCGGGCGGCAGTCGATTGTGTTTGACCTACCTGGGGTTACGCGCGATCGCACCTATCAACCTGCCTTTTGGCAAGATAGAGACTTTCTTGTTGTAGATACTGGTGGCCTGGTATTTGACGACGATACTGAGTTTTTGCCCTACATTCGTGAGCAGGCAATGACGGCGTTGGTGGAGGCTTCGGCAGCGGTGCTGGTGGTCGATGGGCAGTTCGGTCCGACGGAGGGCGATAAGGAAATTGCTTCGTGGCTGCGCGCGCAAAATGTGCCTGTTGTGCTGGCGGTGAATAAATGCGAATCGCCGGATGAAGGGGTGATTCAAGCGGCACAATTTTGGGAGATGGGCTTGGGCGAGCCCCATGCGGTTTCGGCGATTCATGGCAGCGGGACAGGTGAGCTGCTGGACGCGCTGGTAGAACACCTGCCCCCTGCCGATGAGATTGTGGTGGAAGAAGAGTATCGGATTGCGATTGTGGGACGGCCCAATGTGGGCAAGTCCAGCATGCTCAATGCCTTTGTCGGTGAAAAACGCTCGATTGTAAGCCCGATTTCTGGGACAACCAGAGATGCCATTGACATGGTGGTAACCCGAGGCGAGGGCGAAGACAAACGGCGTTATCGATTGATCGATACAGCGGGCATTCGTAAAAAGAAGAATGTGAACTTTGGCCCAGAATTTTTTGGCATTAATCGCGCCTTCAAGGCGATTCAGCGAGCGGACGTAGTGCTGCTGGTGATTGATGCACTCGATGGTGTGACCGAGCAAGACCAAAAGCTGGCAGGCCGAATTGAAGAAGAGGGCCGTGCCTGCGTGATTGTGGTCAATAAATGGGATGCGATTGAAAAGGACTCTCACACCATTTATGAGTTCGATAAAAAAATTGAGGCGAAAATTCACTTTTTGGGCTGGGCCAAGCGGCTCTATGTCAGTGCTCTGACGGGCCAGCGACTGCCGACTATTTTAGATGCGGTGGACGCGGCTGTGGTTCAGCATCGCCGCCGGGTGACCACCTCTGTGGTAAACGAGGTGATAGAAGATTCGGTGAGCTGGCATACGCCACCGACCACGCGCCAAGGCCGCCAAGGCAAAATTTATTACGGCACTCAGGTCCGTTCACAGCCCCCGTCATTCACGATGTTTGTGAACGATCCGAAGCTCTTTGGTGAGAGCTATCGGCGCTACATGGAAAAGCAGTTTCGTAAAAACCTAGGCTATGACGGTACACCGATTCGGATTATGTGGCGCGGGAAGAGTCAGCGTGATTTGGAGCGGAGCGGGCCCCGAAACAATCCAAACCGAGCCGTGAAGGTTCGCAATATCAAATAAGCAATATCAAATAAATAGTCTTATGGATTTGTTGCGATCGCTCCCCATTGGCCTGCATTTAGAACAGCCCTACACCTGGCTGCACCGCATTGATGCGCGGGTGAAAATTATCTGGCTGCTGAGCTTTTTGCTTGCGCCTATTTTGGCGAGTATGCTGTGCCGAATTGCGATTGTGGCCCTGTTGCTGCTGCTGACGGTGAGCGCGCGCATTCCTTTCCGCGTGTGGCGACAGCAGATGGGTTGGCTATTGCTGTTTGGAACGCTGATGACGCTGTTGCTACTGGTGATGCCAGATGGCATTGCGGTAAAACAACAGCCTCGCTTGCCAACGGTACAGATGATAGAGAGCTGGCCCGAGGATGCAACGCCGCCAGAGGTGCTTCCCGACGTGCCGACGGTGACCCGCTATCGCTACGACATTGTTGATTTTCCGTTTATTAAAACGCCCTTTCGCCTGGGCCTGCATATTACGCAGCGATCGCTGAGGATCGCAGTGAAGGTGAGCACGTTGTTGTTTACGCTGATTTATTCAACGACGCTTTTTCTACTGACGACTGCGCCTGAAGAAATTACTGAGGGCATAGAATCACTCATGCAGCCGCTCAGGCGTGTGGGAATTCCGGTGACTGAAATTGCCTTGACCCTAACGCTGTCCCTGCGATTTATTCCGCTGGTGCTAGAAGAAGTGCAAAACCTTGTGCGCTCTATTCGAACCCGTGCGATTAAATGGCAAAAGATAGGCGTCCGGGGAGCCCTACAAATTTGGCTGATGGTGTCTGAGCGACTGATTGAAAATTTGTTGCTACGCGCCTCGCAAATTGCCAGCGCGATGCAGGTGAGAGGCTTCACCACGCCCAACGAACACCGGGTGGTGTGGCATCAGCTGCGGCTTCGCTGGTGGGACTGGGTGGTGCTGATGAGTTTGGGGGCCTTTTGGTGGGGCCGACTTGCCTTTGGAGGCGTTGTTTGAAGCCGTTTTCGATAACCCCTTGCCAGCAGTATTTTTGGCGATCGCGTCCGCTAGCCCACCTCACAGGCAGCGACGTATTTGCCAGGTTGTTTCAGCCGCAAACGGTGAAGGAAACGCTGAAGGCGACGCCGGCAGGTATTGCTACCCTGCTAGAGAGCCCCTATCCGCTGCCCTCAGAGTCCTTACCCGATGCGGCCCGACCGATGGCCCGCTATTCGATATGTGCAGGGGCGCCTCGGGTGACAGAGGGCGTTCCCCAACTGTGGACGCCGCCAGTGGGGCAAATTTTGCCCTTGCTCGCACAACTGGGATCGCTTCGACAGTCGGTATCAGAATCACCTGATAGCTCAGCCGATGGGGTGGTCCCCGATGAAAACTTGCCCTTTGTGGGTGGCTGGCTAGGGTGGCTAGGCTACGACCTGGCCTGGGAAATTGAACAGTTGCCCTGGCTCAAAGAGGACGCACTGCCGTTTCCTGTTGCCTTTTGGTACGAACCTGCTAATTTTGCAGTGCTCGATCATCAAGCGCAGCGGCTGTGGTTAGCGGCAGAGACGACGGCCAGTTTGGCTGGCATGGATCGTCAGATATCGGCGGTTTCCAGCGTGCCGCGAGATTCCGCTTTGGCGGGCTCAAACGCTACCGGTAGCGATCGCCCGATGTCTACCTCCTCTATATATATAGATAAACCCAACATAGACAGACCGCTAAAATTTGAAACAGAGCAAGCTGACTTTGAGCAGGCTGTTAGCCAAGCCAAAGCGCATATTTGTGCGGGAGATGTTTTCCAAGTCAATCATTCCTTGCGGTTTCAAACTCAAACGAACAGCAGCAGCTGGGAGGTTTATCAGAAGCTGCATAGGATTAATCCCTCTCCGTTTGCGAGCTATTGGCATACACCGTGGGGCTCGGTTGTGAGCTGTTCCCCTGAGCGGCTGGTGCATTTAAACGCAGGGGTTGCCCAGTCTCGGCCGATTGCCGGCACGCGGCCCCGGGGGAAAAGCCAAGCGGAAGATAGCGCGATCGCTCAAGAGTTACTGAGCGATCCAAAAGAGCGGGCCGAGCACATCATGCTGGTTGACCTAGAGCGCAATGACTTAGGCCGAGTGTGCAATTGGGGATCTGTGCAAGTCAATGAGCTGATGAGCATTGAACGCTACAGTCATGTGATGCACCTCGTGAGCAATGTCGTCGGCCAGTTTCCGGTAGAGGGCTCTGCCGCTCAGCTAATCGCGGCCTTGTTTCCTGGCGGGACCATTACCGGCTGCCCAAAAGTTCGCTGTATGGAAATCATCGAAACGCTAGAACCTGTCAGGCGCAGCTTATTCTACGGCTCGTGCGGATATTTCGATAAAAGAGGGCGGCTGGATCTCAATATTTTGATTCGGACGCTACTGATGGCACCGACTTTATCGGCAAGTTCTTCCGAGGGCTTACCTTCTGTGGGGCCCTCACAAATTGTTTGGGGACAGGTCGGTGCGGGTGTCGTCGCCGATAGTCAGCCGACTAAAGAATGGTTAGAATCCTTGCAAAAGGCGAAGGCCCAGCTGCTGGCTCTGGGGCTTTAGTTTGGGCTTTAGTTTAAAGTTCTAAGTAGGTCGTCAAATGACCCCTAAAACAGAGGGCAAAAAGGGGCTAACACAGCAGGAAACACGGGCGAGGGAACTTTTGAGGGTATTCTATGTACAACCTTTGCAGACTCTGTTGTCTTTGCACTGCCGCTGTATCTATTGTCACCTGAAGCCTGCATGAGCACTGAAACCTACTTAAACCATCCTAATTTCGGCTTGCTCTTCAGAATTTGCCTAGTGGGTGAAGGACAAGAGCTATTTGCGACCTTGTACGCCCATAGGCTCTTCTTTTTAGTGAAAAACGATACCAACGGACTCTCGTTTGAGCCGACCGGTCGGGTTGAAGCGAAGCAGATGATCGACCAGCGGTTGCGCATGATTCGTCGGGCAGGTCAGCAAGAAGAATTTGAGCAGCTGCAAAAGACGTACAAGCAAGCTTTTTGAAATCTGCTACGGTTCGCTGTGCTGGCTGCGAATATCCCAAGCTCTCTTACGTCAGCTTTTTAGCCAATTTCTATACCTTTCCATGTCTTCGAGCGTTTCAGCCTCTGATTCTTCTGGTCCTGATTCTTCTGGTAACGCACGTCTAACCGATCTTGAACCGCGCTTGCTCAGTCAGCGAGATGACATTTCTCGCCGTCTAAAAACGTTTGAGCCAGCGATCCCCCCGTCGGTGAAATTGATTGCAGTCACCAAAACCTTTCCCGCAGAGATAGTAAGGGCTGCTTACCATGCAGGCATCAGAGACTTTGCGGAGAACAAAGTGCAAGAGGCGCTCTCGAAGCAAGCGGCGCTGAGTGATCTCACCGATGTCACCTGGCACTTTATCGGTCATGTCCAGTCCAACAAAAGTCGAAAAGTGGTTGAGCACTTTGATTGGATTCATTCAGTGGATAGCCTTAAGCTCGCCAATCGAATCGATCGGCAGGCAACAGAGCTAGGAAAGCGTCCAAAGTGCTGCTTACAAGTAAAGCTTGCGGCTGATCCGAGTAAAGATGGTTTTGAGCTAGAAGACATGATGGCAGCATTGCCGGCGTTAGATCAGCTTGAGCAGATCGATATTTCGGGGTTGATGGTGATTCCGCCTAACGGGCTATTGCCGCATCAAACCCAAGCGATTTTTGAGCGGGCCAGTGCGCTATTGCGATCGCTGCACTCTGAACCGTTTACGAACTTGAGCTTTCAATCGCTATCGATGGGGATGTCGGGTGATTTTGAAGCGGCGATCGCAGCAGGATCGACGATGGTGCGGATCGGCAGCGGCTTGTTTGGGGCTCGAGTCTAGCCCTTTTGTCTTGTAGGCAACCGGAAAAAAAAGAAAAAAGATCCAAAAAAGATCAAAAAAGGGTTGACATAAAAGCGGAACCATGGGGTAATGCTTGTGAATCTAGTTTAATAACCGGATTACAGCTGATTGGCTGATCCCGAAATTCTTAGTTGGTGTGGACGCGAGGTATCGCCCTGTGTTCTAACCTACAAAAGTTGGTAAGCTAATTTAGCCAATGCAGCAAACTGTTGGAGAGTTTTCTCGCTGTATGAGCAGCCTTAGTGGCAGTTGTCCAAAGCTGACGGCCCCCATAAGGGAAGGCAATAGCGTTTGTAGGCGATCGCGTTTATAAAAGTGACATTCACTGCTGAGGTTTATTATCTCTTAGCGCTTCCTCTAAAGTGATCTCCTCTAAGTAGATAGCCTTACAAGCCAGGAAATATCGTTTTTCTCTAAAAACGCCCCTAGTTTTATTGCCACAACTCTGCGATAGTCTTTATCTCGACTTCTTTTGTTTGTTTCCTCGGCAAACGTTTTATTGGGAGTGAGCGCTTTCGTAGGTTTGCCAAGTCGTTAATTGTCGTGATGGAGCCCAAGTTATGAGTGGCCTTTTTGGAAAAATCAAGGATTTTGTTGGACTAAACGATCCAGCAGATTATGAGTACGAGTACGAAGAAGTAGACGGTGAAGAGTACCAAAGCCTCTACGAAGAAGAAAATACGGAGCCTGAAGCGCTTGTCCCTCCTATGCCCGAAGAGGAAATTCGCCCAGCCCGTCGTCGCATCCGCGAGAGAGTTTTGTCAACTGATACTGGAATGACCTCAATGAATAACGTGATTGGTATGCCTGGCGCAATTAACGGGATGTCTGAAGTGCTGGTAATGGAGCCTCGCACGTTTGAAGAAATGCCTCAGGCAATTCAGGCTTTGCGCGAGCGCAAGTCTGTCGTGCTCAACCTCACCATCATGGATCCTGACCAAGCTCAGCGTGCTGTTGATTTTGTGGCTGGTGGTACGTATGCCATGGACGGACACCAAGAGCGCATTGGCGAGAGCATCTTCTTGTTTACGCCTAACTGCGTACAGGTGAGCATGCCAACTGAGGGTGAAGAAGGCTTCACTGGTCAGGAAAATGCACCTATGAGCGCGCCTCGACAGGCTGCACCTACACCTGCATGGGCAACTGAGCAAATCGCGCGCATGGCCTAGAAATGGAGGTTTAGTAAGGCTTTAGCCAACGCTTAAGACGACCTTTGACGGGTTTGTTTTAACCGAGATGCGCGTTAAGCCTTGCTGTTGGGCCATGGACTTTAGAGTCATGGACTTGGCATTTCGATTTGAGTGCAGGCGATTGATGACGGAGGCGCGTCTTTTATCGCGCGTCTTTGCTGCAAGTGCTGTTTCGCGAGTGTGCTGTGGTTAGCGGGTGATGCCCGCCGCGTTTGGAAATAGGAATCCCCTTCATTTTCTAGGGACTATTCGCGGTATGCTACCAGGGACGTTAGTTAGAACCGTACTCTTTTGTCTGTAAGACTTGGCATGATTGGCGGCGGGGTAATGGGCGAAGCTCTATTATCCCGCCTTCTTTCTCAGGGACTCTACTCCCCTGAGGAAATCTTGCTGGGTGAACCTTCCTCCGAGCGCCGTGAGGTGATGTCTGAACAGTATGGTATTCAGACCACTGAGCGTAATCGGGATGTGATTAAGGCGAGCCGCGTTATTTTGCTGGCGATTAAGCCTCAAATATTTAAGCTGGTTGCTAGAGATTTTGCTGCTGTTCGCGCTGATATCGATGCGGGCAGTGGTCCATTAACACCTGACTCACCCCCTTTGCTGCTGTCTATTTTGGCGGGTGTGCCCCTAGCTCAGCTTGAAGATGCGGTACCAGGTTGGCCGGTGGTCAGGGCGATGCCTAACACGCCTGCAACTGTAGGTGCAGGAATGACGGCGATTGCGCTGGGGAGCCGCGCATCATCGGACCATGCTGAACTCGCACAAGAAATATTTTCGGCGGTGGGTGAGGTGGTGACGGTGCCCGAAAGCTTGATGGACGCAGTGACCGGTTTGTCAGGATCTGGCCCCGCGTACGTGTCTATTATGATTGAATCGCTGGCCGATGGCGGTGTGGCCTCTGGCTTACCGCGTGTGATCGCCAATCAACTTGCGCTGCAAACCGTGCTAGGCACTGCTGAGCTGCTGGCACAGACGGGTATGCACCCAGCGGTCCTCAAAGACCGGGTGACTAGCCCTGGTGGCACAACCATTGCAGGGGTGGCCTGCCTGGAAGAACTGGGCCTTCGCACGTCGCTCATAGAAGCTGTCAGAGTGGCAAGTTCGCGCTCTCGAGAGCTGGGTAAGCCTGCTAAGCCGACTAACTAAGGCTCTTTTGAGGGTCTTTTGAGACGGCTAGCCGACTGTCGTTATTCGTATGTTGTTTATACACAGATCACCCTCCCTGGACCTATGCCTCCAGAAGATACAACCCCTTCTAGCTACGAATATTCATCTGCTGAGAATTCATCTGCTGAGAGTTCATCTGCTGAGAGTTCTGGTGCAGACACCCCTTCTGCAGGCGACGCTTCAGTCCCAGCCGATCGAAAGCCGTTAGATCTTCAGCGCTCTAGTTTTCAAAGATCCGGGTCTCAGCGACCAGGTTCTCAACCGTCTGGTTTGCAGTCCTCCGCTCCCAGTAGAGCGGTTGGATCTGGCATCAGTAATACTTCGAGCTTGCAGCGTGATGTCGATCAGCTGGTGCGTCAGGCGCTGACGGCGTTGGAAGAGAAGCGGCGGACGCTACAGCGTGAGGTGGAGCAGCTGGAGCAGCGTAAGTCACGCCTGGATCAGGAGATGACCTCAAGTTTTGCGGGCTCATCTCAAGAGATTGCGATTCGAGTCCAGGGCTTTAAAGATTACCTAGTGGGTAGTCTGCAAGACTTGGTGACGGCGGCTGAAGACATGGACTTAGCACCCCGTTCGCAGCAGCAGCCACCTGCTGACTCGTTTGAGCCTGCTGCGCCTGCTGCTCCGCCTGCCGACTCGGAGATCATTCCATTTGCGGCTCAGCGGTTTGCGCAGCAGCGCGATCGCGTGAACAGCCTACTCGATCAGTACCGAACCCGCCCGGACTACTACGGCCCGCCCTGGCAGCTGCGCCGCACGTTTGAGCCTGTTCATGCCGATCGGACTGCCAACTGGTTTTTTACCCAGGGCGGGCGCGGCTCGGTCAAAAGTATGGGAAGTCGCTTGCAGAATGTGCTGGTGGCCTCGGCGGCCATTTCGTGTCTGCATTCTATTTACGATCAGCGATTATGCGTGCTGGTGCTGGCGACGACCCCAGAGCGGTTGGGTGAATGGCGGCGCTGGCTGCAAGACTGCTTAGGGATTGCCCGTGCTGACTTTGGCACCAATCGCGGGGTGATGCTGTTTGAAGCGTCTGAGCCGATGGCACAGCGAGCTGAGCGGCTGCTAGATAGCGGGCGAATTCCGTTTTTGATTATGGATGAGGCTGAAGACAAGGTGAGCCTGTCGCTGCTGCAATATCCGCTGTGGCTAGGGTTTGCGCCCGACCCGGCGAACCCATCGACGGATTATGACTATTACTAAGGTTGTGCATACTGATGACTGCTTTGTCTGGTTCTGCGATCGCGATACTGGTGTTGGGCTTATTGGTTGCGTATCTGCTAGGGTCTATCCCAACGGGGTTTGTGTTGGCCAAACTGCTCAAAGGACTTGATATTCGCGATCATGGCTCTGGCAACACGGGGGCCACTAACGTCTTTCGAGTGTTGGGTAAAGGCCCAGGGATAACGGCGTTGGTGATTGATCTTTTAAAGGGCGTTTTGGCCGTTTTGCTGATGCGCTGGTTGGTGACGTTGCCGGTTTTAGCGGCAACGTCTTCAGAGCGCTATGCGGTGGGTTCTGGTGGACCCGTGTCTGACTTGGCTGCTTGGCTGTTAGTGTTTTCTGCGTTGCTCGCAGTCATTGGGCACAGCAAGTCAGTTTGGTTGGGATTCACCGGTGGTAAGTCTGCGGCAACGGGCTTGGGCGTATTGCTGGCACTGTCTTGGCCGGTGGGCCTGGGCGTAGCGGCTGTGTTTGGTCTGGCGCTGGCAATATCGCAAACGGTCTCTGTGGGGTCAATTGCTGCTGCCCTGTCGGCGGGGATGTTAATGGGCGCGCTGGGGCAGCCGCTGCCTTATGTGCTGCTGGCGATCGCAGGTGGCCTATATGTCATTTTGCGCCACCGTAGCAATATTTCACGCTTGCTGGCGGGCACTGAGCCGAAGACCTTTGGCCGCAAAACGCCAGAGGTTTAACCAGATGCTTAACCAGAGACTTAAACCGATAACGCCGGAGGCACGCTTAGAGCGCGACCTTGGGGCAGTGGGTTTGTAGGCGATCGCGTAGTTCTTCTGGATTGAACAGCACTGGTAAAAAGTGAATGCTGTTGACTTCCTTGAAGTAAAACAAAATAGGAACCGTTGGCCAAAAAACCTTCCAGGTTTCCCAGTCTTGGTAGGGGAACGTTTTGAGCAGGTTTTCTTGCCGGAGAACCTCTAGGGCGGTGGGTGTAAATTTCAGCCGAATGGTCGTGGTTTGATAGAGCAAAAAGAGGCCCAATAGCGCAAACACAATCCCTACTACTATTTGAAACCGCATGAGTGGAAAGGCCAGCAAAATAATGCCAACAGACAGTTTGTAGCTAGGCGAGAGCGTTTCTGGTTTGCTGCTGCCGGGGCCGTTTTCTGACGCTGTGCTTGGCCTATTTTCGTTTGACCTATTTTCTGATGGACTTACTGATGAAGCCTCGGGTTGGTCAGCTGGCTCGTCATGGGACCCGTTATTTGATAAGGGCGTAGTTGTCATAGGAAATCCAGAGGGCTGGAGGTGAAATGATTCTATTTCAAAATTCTATCTGGAATTACGGGGGAGATCGCGTAGAAAAGAGCTATTGGGAAAGTTTTGGCGAAGTTTCGCTGAACTTGTACCCGAAGCTTAGGAATATAGCTTCAGCTCTCATGGCATAGTGAGAAGGCCCGCTACGGAGTGGCTTCCTGTTGAATAGGCATGGTTAGAGTTCGTCGGTCGTCGCTACGCTCATATTTTGACGCTTCTTTTGTCAGGAGTTTGCTTTGGGGTGCCTTTTGGATTGTCCTGACAGTGGGCAGTGTGCTCAGCAGCAGCTTGGGGGCAGGGGTTGCCGAGGCGCTGACGATTCGAGGCGATCGCTGGCTGGCGATTACAGAACTCAGTGGAACCGTGGAACTGATTTCGTCTCAGGGCGATCGCCAGCTTGCACAAACGGGCGATCGCCTTGCCAGCGTGGGCGATACGCTGATTACGGGGCCGAGTGCTTCTGCACGCTTAGAGGTCGATCAGAGTGTGGGCTACATCAGCATGGCTGAAGACAGTCAGCTGCGGATTCAGACGCTGAGCATTACCCGCAGTGGTGGACGGGTGACTGAACTATTTGTCACGCGCGGTCAGGTGCGACTGCGGCTAAGACGCCTCACTAATCCGGATTCTCGGCTGGAGATTCATACCCCAGCGGGTGTGAGTGGCGTGCGGGGAACCGAGTTTGGCCTGACGGTCCAGGCCAATGGGCAAACCGGCGTAGCGACCCTCGAAGGGAGCGTGGCCGCGAGCGCTCAGGGTGAGACCGTGATTGTCGCAGCCAACCGGCAATCTGCTATTTACCCGGGGGCCCCCCCGACGCCGCCTGCTCCCCTGCGAGACGATCCGGCCTTATTCATAGAAGCTTTAATTCCATTGCCTAACCGCAGAGCTAGGATTGTTGGTTATACCGATACTGTTAATTTGCTCGATGTGAACCAGGGACGCCAAATTTTAGACAGAGCTGGCCGGTTTGATTTGGAAGTGGCGCTGAGTGACGCGCGGAGTGTTGCGGTGGTGGTCACCACGCCGCTGGGTACTGAACAAACCTATAAGCTGGTCGTGCCGTGATGCGATTTATACAGCGATTTGGCAGAAATTTGGGTGGAAACTTTGGCGGGCGCTTGCGAGGGCTCAACCAAATGATGCCGGGGTTGGTGGCCAGTACGCTGGTGATTGCCCTCATGAAGCTGAGTGCTTGGACCCCGCTGGAGCGTGTGGTCACCACGCAGCTGATCCGACTGCGCGGCTCTCGCGATTGGGATAGCCGTATTGTGATGGTGAGTGTGGATGACAAAACCCTCGGTGAGTTTGGTCAGTTTCCTATTTCTAGAGACTACTATGCTGACTTAGTGTGGCTGCTGACCCGAGAAGAAAGCAGTGTCATTGCGTTTAATATGTTGCTTTCGGGGAATACAGCTGCCAGCGGTAGCTTGCAAGCAAATAGCGATGCCACCGCTCGCTTAGCGAGTGCAATGTCATCCCATGGCCGGGTGGTGATTGGGCAAACCTGGGGCAGTGGCGGCGAAATGCTCTCCCCTGTGCCTGTGCTGGCTAACACGGCGATTACCACCGGGCATTTGCGGCTCTCTGCCGATCCTGATGCGATTACCCGATCGATCAACATTGTGTTTGAAGATTTGTCGGCATTGGGTGTGGCCGCCATTCAAGCCTATGGCATTGAAAAAGAGCTGGTGAGTATCCCGGAAGAGCCTTCTGGCATGCTCTATTTGAATTGGCCGGGTGAAGCCAAGGAGCTGGCGACATTTAGCTTGGTGGATGTGCTGGCTGGACAATTTCCACCGGGCTATCTTAAAGACAAAATTGTGATTGTGGATTACGGTGCCGCCAGTTCCGTACAGCCGTTGCGGACGCCGTTTGATTCTCAGGCGACGGTGTCGGGTGGGTACATGCATGCGGCCGTGATTGATAACTTGCTCAATCAAAACTGGCTGCATTTGGTGCCTGAGCAGGGAATCGGGTTATCGCTGTTGATTGTGGGTCCTATTTTTAGCTGGCTGCTGTACCGGCGCGAGGGATGGGTGCAGGTGACGGCGGGCGTCGGGCTCTCGGTGGGCTGGGTGGGTGTTTGCTTTGGGGCGCTGTATTGGAATTATTTGCTGCCTGTGGTGACGCCGCTGGTTGCGATCGCAATGATTGATGCCGCTGTGATTGTGCTGAGCCGTTTGCAGTCCAACGCGTTGCTTCAGGTCCGCTCGGCGTTTTTAAATACGATGAGCCATGAGATTCGGACGCCGCTCAATGCCATTGTCAACCTTTCTGAGATGCTTCAGGAAACGCCGCTGAATGAACGCCAACGCGAGTTTACCGATACGCTCAATCACAGTAGTCAAACGCTGCTGGCGCTGATCAATGATGTTTTAGATTTTTCTAAAATTGAGTCGGGGCGGCTGATGCTGGAAGAGTATCCGGTAACGCTGAGTGACACCCTAGAGCGCAGTATTGAAATTGTGGCTCCCCGAGCCGCTGAAAAAGGGTTAGAACTCACCTACTTAATTACGCCGACAACGCCCGCCATTATTATGAGCGATCCGGTCAGGCTTCAGCAGATTTTGCTGAACTTGCTGAGTAATGCGGTGAAGTTTACAGAGGCTGGCGAAATTTCTGTGCAGTTGCAGGCAGCGCCACTCAATCCACCTAGTAATTTGTTTTCTATCAAGCGTTGGCACCTGCTGAGGCGATTGCGAGCACAGCTCTTGCGGTGGCAGACGCCTCAGCCGCAGACCCCAGATGGGGGAGCTGCTTCTGGGGGGTCTGCTTCCATGCCGAAAAAGACGGTGGATAAGCGCGATCGCTACGAAATTCGCTTTGCTGTCAGTGATACGGGCATTGGGATTCCGTCCGAGCAAATCAGCCAGCTGTTTCAACCGTTTAGCCAGGTGAGTGCTGCGACGACCCGTCAGTACGGGGGGACGGGCCTTGGATTGTCTATTAGTAAGCGTTTGAGCGAGCGCATGGGAGGGAACTTGTGGGTGCGGAGTCGCCTGGGTGAAGGCAGCACCTTTTACTTTACGGTGCAGGCACAGTGCGCCAGTATGCATGCCTCAGTGCCAGCATTTTTGTCAGCCTTTCAGGGCATGCAGCTGTTATTGATTGACGGTAATGCGACGCGGAGAGCGCGGTTTTGTGGGTTGCTTAAGCCGTTGGGCATTCGGTTGGTTCAGGCGACCTCTGAGCCAGAAGCGCTGATGTTTATGAAACATGACACGGGCTTCGACGGGATTATTTTGGATGAGGCGGTCGCGGTCGATACGAGCTATCAAGACATGATTTCGACCCTGAGAGACGCTGGTAAGTGCTCTCAGCTACCTGTAATTGTGCTGTGCGCGTTTCAGCGCGATGTCGTTTACGATCGGCGTTTAGCTCAGTCAGCGACCTATGCGCAGCAGGGTAATGTAACCCTGTTGTGGAAGCCGATTAAGCAAGCGTCGCTGTATCAGGCGTTGCAGGTCGTTTTTCCAAAACCTGCCAAAACGCTCTCAGTTGAGTCTGATGCTTCAGAGCCGGTGAGTGCTTTGACGTCAGGGGCTGCTTTGCTGCCGGTGCCATTGTCAGCGGCGGCGACGCCCAAACCCGCCGTGCCCAGAACACCCGATGAGATTGCTCGTCGGGCGGCGCTCAAGATTTTGATTGCTGAAGATAACCGTATCAATCAACGGGTTGCGCTCCGCTTGCTAGAGCTGTTGGGGTATCAGGCGGATGTGGTGAGCTCTGGTAAAGACGTCTTGGCGGCGCTCAAGCGTCAGACCTATGACGTGATTTTGATGGATATGCGCATGCCTGAACTCGATGGCTTAGAGGCGACGCGCCAAATCCGTCAAAGCCACCACTACGAGGGGCTATGGATTATTGCCATGACGGCCAATGCGATGGAAAAGGATCGGCAGCGCTGCCTGGCTGCTGGCATGGACGATTACCTCAGCAAGCCAATTAAGCGAGAAGCCTTGGATATAGCCTTACAGAATGCGCCTGTGATGCGTACTGGGGCTTTGCACTTGAGCGATCGGTAGCGTGCGATAGACCGACCGCTCAAGTGCTAGTTCTGCGTCCACTGACTGTGTATCTGCCCACTTTTTCGCAATGTGCCGTCTGACGCTGCACTAGCCGGCTGCAATCACTGCTTTTAGCACCTCACAACAGTTACGAATCGCGCCCAAATGCGCAATTTCATAGCCGTGTGTATTTTCGGTGGGAAAGGCCAGGCACGCACCTCGAGCAACATGGCCAAACTTCATGGCAATGGAGGCATCGCTGCCAAAGCCATCGATAGTGGCGACCTGTAGCGGCAGTGAAATTTGCTCTGCGGCGTCTAGGATTTTGCGATTGAGACCTTCGTCGTACAGGCCATAGCTGTCTTTGGCAAATAGGGCCGGTGAGGGGCCATCTACCAGCGGATACTCGTTGGACAGCGGGCAAATTTCGAGAGCGATGAGGTCATCGAGCTGCTGACGGAGGGTGAAGTACAGCGCGCCAATGGCACCGACCTCTTCTTTGGCAGAGGCGACTAAGTACACCTCAACCGGCGGATTTTTTACCTGCTCAGCCAGCGCCAACAAAATGGCGAGCGAGGCTTTGTTATCTAGCGTGTAGCTGGCAATATGGTCGCCTAGCCGCAGCGGACGCTTGCGGTGTTTGCCAACGACCATGCGCGTGCCGGGGCGAATGCCGGCGGCTTCTAGTTCGGCTGGTGTGCGCTTGGTTTCTACCCAGGTGTTTAGCCATTCGACGGCTGTGCCTTCTTGCTGCACTTTTTGTGGGGATTCGTGGGAGACATGGCGCGAGCCAAAGCTGAGAATACCGCTGATTGTGGCGCGATCGCCCAGTAAGTCCACCACGCCTTCGCCGTACACCCAAGGATAGGCCCCACCCAGGGCTCTGATGGCCAAACGCCCTTGGTCATCTATCCGTTTGACGATGCCGCCAATTTCGTCCTTGTGTGCGGTAATGGCTAAGACGCGCTTTTGGGTGTCGCTTTTTGGGGTGTCGCTTTTTGGGCTATCGGTTGCCGCTTGCGACGCGGCGGGAATGCGGATCACAATGTTGTCGGCGTCATCCTGCCAGTGCTCTACGCCCAGCACCGTTAGCTTTTCCTTCAAGTAGCGATTTACTTCCTCTTCTACACCGCTGGGCGAATGCAGCATCACCAGCTCAGCAATCGTGTCAAAAAAATGGTCTTCACTCCAGCTGTTGGCTTGTGCGCTGTCAGGTTGTGTCCCGTCAGGTTGTGTCCTGTCAGCCTGTGGTCCATCGGTGCTTGAGACATCAGTCACTGCTATCCGCCTCGGTGTCGGCCTGTGGCGCTCTCAGCTCACCAGCGGTAATGCCTTCTGTGGAGTTGCCAAATCGCCACAGGACAGCCGCAGCTTCGGCGCGAGTGGCGGCCTTATTCGGCTGGAAGAGAGTGGTGTAGCTGTAAGCCCGGCGAATATTGGCAAAGTCTCCATTTTGATGGTCGGCGAGGACGGCTTGGAGGGCGCGGGGCTCAACTTTTCCGGCATCTTGAAATCCCCAAGCTTCCTGCACGGCAGCAGCGGTGGCCTGGGGTAGCGGCTGGCGGGTATCTAACGGTACTTTCCACAGCAGCAGATCTTTGCGGGTGAGCGGTGCATCGGGGCGGAAGGTGATAGTCGTGCTGCTGCCTGTCAGCGGGCTAGGAATAATCCCGGCTTCTGATAGGCCCTGAATGGCCGCGAAGTCTGGATCGGAAACGGGGACGTCTTGAAATACAGGCTGTGAGCTGTTGACACCTGGGCGAACTTTGCGATTGCTTTGGCCGGAGTAAAAGCGGTTGTTCGTGGCCAGCAACCAGCGCGCATATTCCCGACGGGTCACGGCTTGATTGGGTCTAAATTCGTCTGCTTTTGCGGCGGTAACGGGTGGGGTAGGTTGGGCTGCGCTGGCGGTGGCATTCTCTGACGAGTCGTCCGCCGATGAGTCACTTGAGGACGGCGTGCTGGGCGCAGGTTTTGCGGGTGGTTTTGCTCCAGGCCGAATCTCTAGCAGCTCCAGCTCTAAAAGGTCAACTAGGTAAGTCTGAATTTCTTCGGGTGCTTTGGCCAGATCGGTATAGTCACCGCCGGTCACTTTGGGTTCTGCTGGTTGAGCAGGTTCTGCGGGTTTTGAGGCAGCCGCAGGCTTTTGGCTGTCATTGCTATTGGTGGGGGTTTGACTTCCGTTTTGTGCGGCAGGCGCTGTTTTTGGATCGGTTGGATTGGGTGGGGTAGTCTTTTCGTCGGTATTGCTGCCAACTTCTTCATCGGTATTTTGGTCCGCATTTTCCAAGAGCTGTGGGTCGGGCTCTAGCCTCTGGCCAAGGGTATCGCCGAGCTGGCTTCCAGAACAGCCTGCTACGAGAAGTAGACAGGCCAACGGCCACAACAAATGAGAACGAGTGATTGAAACTGTTTGACTCAAAAAAATCCGATTCATCGCCAGCGCTAAGTAACCTAAGTCAACAACGGAATACGTACAATATGGCTCTTAAGCTAGCGTACTATTGACCCTTCTTTATGGGTTAATACGGAATTCTATATGTCTTTTACGGTTTCTACAGCAACTTCTGCGGTGACGACAGGTCCGGTCATTGTGGACTGTGATCCTGGCGTTGATGATGCGATCGCGCTTCTACTCGCCTTTGGCCACGACCTCTCGATTCAGGGCATCACGACAGTCGCAGGCAACGTGCCTTTGCCCCTTACGTTTAGCAATGCGCGCAAGATTTGTGCCCTGGCTGGCAAACCAGAGATGCCGGTGTTTGCCGGTTGTCCGCGCCCGCTGCTGAGGCCGCTAGCGACGGCTGAAGAGG
Source organism: Cyanobacteria bacterium J06634_5 (assembly GCA_039820525.1). Lineage (GTDB taxonomy): Bacteria > Cyanobacteriota > Cyanobacteriia > Phormidesmidales > Phormidesmidaceae > Phormidesmis. The sequence goes on along the minus strand of JBCBPY010000002.1, from coordinate 14,484 downwards.
TTCACGGTGCCACCGGATTGCAGGGGGCAAACTTGCCAGAGCCGCTAGGAGAGGGGCGATCGCAGCACAGCGTTGATTTTTTGATTCAGGCACTGCTGAATGCGACGGAGCCAGTGACGATTGCGGCTTTAGGACCGCTGACAAATATTGCGATCGCCCTGATCAAATGTCCGCAAATTGCTGAGCATATTCAGCAGCTGGTGATCATGGGCGGCGCGATGGGGCAAGGCAACATCACACCTGCTGCTGAGTTCAACATTTACGTTGATCCTCACGCGGCGAAGGTGGTGTTTGATGCGGACATCCCGACGACGTTGATTACGCTCGATACAACGCATCAAGTCCTGACGACCCCGGCGCGGCTAGCGGCCATTCGCGCGGTAGGCAATGCTGTTAGCGAAGCGGCGGCTGGCATGCTCTCTTTTTATGGTCAAAGTGATTTAGAACGGTATGGCCTGCCCGGCGCGCCCTTGCACGATCCGTGTGTGCTTGCCTACCTGATTAAGCCGCAGCTGTTTACGACGCGCCGGGTGAGCATGCAGGTTGAAACCCAAGGTGAGCACACGCTGGGGCGCACCGTCGTAGACTGGCATGGCGATGGCGGGGCCTCCACAATTCGAGTGGCTCAGACGGTTGATGTTGAGGGGGTGTATGAGCTGTTGGTTAACGCGCTTTCTACATTAGGTTGACGATGGAAAAATTGCTTTCGGAGCGCCTTCAAACGGTCTGTGCGACATGAGCCTTAAATTGAGAAAAGGCAATGCAGCAGCTAGTAGTATTTCAACCGTCGGGATTGACTATTCTTGATAAAATTCAAACAACATCTTAGGTCTTTGACCTTGAGGACTCTGACCTTGAGGGATCTGAACGTAACCTGAACTGAGGCGAGCTATGGCTTATACCACCGCGCAGCTGTTAGAAATTTTGGATGCTGAGATGAAAGCTGCCGTGCGGGGCGACCGCCTGCTTCACAACGACGATCGCCGTTTGGACAATCCGGTGATTACCAAGGCGATTGGTCCCCAAAAGCTCAGCCAAATCTATGCCTTTCAGGACTTTCGCGATCAAATTCACCAATACCAAATTGCCGAAGGCGTTTCGGGTATCGTGTGGCGTGAGTGTCGCTTTAATGACCACACCCTTCGCTTTCCCGAAATTCACCCGCAGCTTACGGCCACTGCCGAAGACAAACTCAGACTCGGCGCGGCCAAAGGCGCAGTGATTGCCTTTTGGCGAGAGGCCATTGAGGGCCTCAACCTGTGGCACGCGGGCAATCCGCCTGAACTCATTACCTCCGAGCGGGTAGAAACTCTGATTGAACATGCAGAGTGGGCCGATATTGAAGCCACCCGTAGCGAGCTGTATTTGCTGCTGTGCTGGGGTAATCCGAAGGAGAGTTATTACGCTTGGGCCTATCCAGAGTCGGGGTGCGATCGCGTGATTGCCACGCGTACCCAACCCAGCGGCATTAAGGTGTGACTCAATCGCGTTTTAAGCGCGCCACCTCGTCGGTAGAGAGCCCTGTTACCTCCGCAATTTTTTCAACAGATAAATCGTTTAATAAAGAGCGGGCCACTGCGATCGCTTTTCTCTGCTCGCCGAGCTCAACCCCTTCCTGACGCCCTTGCTCAATTCCCTGTTTAATACCTAGTCTGACAGCGTTCCGGCTGTCGTGGATAAACATTGCCTGCTTGTCCAAAATTTCCATTTCATCTCGGGTGAGGCGGCTCTGCTGCGCGATTTCAAACGCATCGTGAATGGCAGGCTCTTCCTCTAAATTGCTCGGCACGCTCTCCAAGCGGTTCGCCTCTTTGAGAAAATAAAGCCACTTATCGCTGAGGCTGACTAATTCGTCGCTCTCTTTTTTAAACTTTGGTAGCTCGGCAAATACCAACTCAATATCATCGTTGTAATCTGTCAGCTCGTCCTTTTCTTTGAGCTGGTAGCGAGAAATGACCTTGTCACTATCAGGCAACATCTCAAAATCTGTAATGGTTAGGGCAATCACAGGATTGAGGAGATCGTAGTCATCCCCTGCTTTTAGCTGGGTTGAAGAGGCTTTGGCCGCATTGTACAAAACTCTTTTCTTAAAGCCGAGTACATTGAGCACCTGCATTTCAATAATGACGGCTCTACCATCAACAAGCTCGGCTTTTACATCCAAAAAAGAGTCCTTCATACCTTCTACACGAGGGGCTTGGTACGGATCGATAATAGTTAAGTCTTTAATGGTTGAATCGCCTTCGTACAGCAGCGCGTTCAAAAAGCTCAGCAAAATAGATTTGCTTTGCGGGCCGCCGAAGATTTTTTTGAAGGCGAAGTCGGTTTTGGGGCTGATGAAAGGAAACATCATGAGAAACCCTGCCTTGTGAGAAACCCCTGCCTTGTAAGAAACCCCTGCCTTGTAAGAAACCCTATATAGCTGTCTACAGCATACTCTGGCAGTGCTGTTCACATGCTAGCGCTATCTGAAGTCGTATCGAAGGTAAGCACCAGTCTTTAGACTTTCATCTAATCGAGGCGTATGATCTAGGCTGAGCCTTTCAACGTAAGCTGCGCTCATCATTAATATCGTTTCTACTTCCTCATTTCCCCATGCCTATTGCCGTTGTCACCATCGAAACCCATGGATTTCCCGCTTCGCTTGCAGCGGCAGATGCCATGGTCAAAGCAGGCCGCGTGACCCTGATCAAAATCGCGCCCGCAGACAGTGGCCATCAGTACGTTGTGGTGCGCGGTCCTAATGCGGAAGTGGAAAGGGCCCTAGAAGCTGGACTGAAAGCGGCCAATGCTTGCCATGGTGATGGTGCCTATGCCCACACCCTGATTCCTCGCCCCACTGCCAACGTGATTCAAACGCTGGAGCTAGACTTTACCGAAGACGCCATGCCTTTTGCCGAAGAAATGGGCTTGGCACCTTCCCAAACCCAGCCTTAATAAAACCTGCCTAAGCACAGGCTGGGCGGCTAAGGCAAGCCATAATTTGCTTATATTTGTGATAAATAATCACGATGTCTATACCCAATTGAGACCGTTCCCCTTCTCCCGTACAATCAGTGATGGAGTTCATAGAGCCTAATCAATCCGGCAGATATCCGTTGTCGTTAGTTGATAGTGAGGTGGCCTCCATAACAGTTTAGGAGAGCATAGATGGGACAGGCAGTTGGATCACTCGAAACCAAGGGGTTTCCTCCCGTATTGGCGGCAGCAGATGCCATGGTGAAGGCGGGTCGAGTGACGCTCGTTACTTATATCCGAGCGGGGAGTGCCCGGTTCTGTATTAACATTCGCGGCGATGTTTCTGAAGTTAAAGCTGCGATGGAAGCCGGTGTAGAAGCTGCTCAAAATGCGCCCGGTGGCGTACTAGAAACCTGGGTGATTATCCCTCGCCCCCACGAGAACGTGATTGGCGTGTTGCCCATTCAATTCGATGAGAGTGTAGAAGGTTTCCGTGAAGCTGTAGAAGTTCCCATTATTCCTGGTAGCACTAGCGGTCGCCAATCTAGCTAGTCGTACCTATTAAGTCCGTGGGCCTCAGTATCCGCTAACCAAACGTCCTGAGAACGTATAAGCAGTGCCTTTCTTTTCGAGAGGTGCTGTTTTGTTTTATAGGCTTATCAGGGTTTACATAGTTATCTATACTTATATGCAGCCGCGAAATAATCTGCCAGCTCCCATGCCAACGCTTTTGACTGCCAACGCCCCTGAAACCTTTCCGCTCATGGCCGTGGTGGGGCAAGACTCCATTAAGTTTGCGCTGTTGCTGTCGGCAGTAGATCCTGGGTTGGGCGGGGTGGTCATTGCAGGCAGGCGTGGTACCGCTAAATCTGTGCTGGCCCGCGCGCTGTATCAGCTGCTGCCACCGATTGAAATTATTGAAGACTCCTGCAACTGCGACCCGACGACTCCGACTGAGTGGGATGATGAGACCGCTAGCCGTCTATCTGCCGATACGCCGGCTGAAGATCTGCCAACCAAAGTGGTGAAAGCGCCGTTTATTCAAATTCCTTTGGGCGTGACTGAAGATCGTCTGTTGGGTTCTGTGGATGTGGCTAAATCCATCAGCACGGGCGAAAGTGTTTTTCAGCCTGGGCTGTTGGCTGAAGCGCATCGCGGTGTTTTGTACATTGATGAAGTCAATTTATTGGACGATCAAATCAGCAATCTGTTGCTTTCTACCCTGACAGAGGGGCGCAATCAAATAGAGAGAGAAGGCATCAGCTTTCAGCATCCGTGTAAGCCGCTGATGATTGCAACCTATAACCCTGAAGAAGGGAATTTGCGAGAGCATTTGTTGGATAGGATTGCGATCGCACTTTCTGCTGACACCGGACTCACCCTAGAAGACCGCGTTGCTGCTGTAGAACAGGTCAACAACTTTAGCAACGACCCGGCTGCTTTCCTGGCTGAATACGAAGAAGACATTGACTCCCTAAGAACGCAAATTATTTTGGCGCGTGAGTGGTTGCAAGATGTGGTGATTACCACTGACCAAGTGAACTACCTGGTCACCGAGGCCATTCGTGGCGGTGTGATGGGCCATCGGGCAGAGCTGTTTGCTGTGCGTGTGGCCAAAGCTTGCGCGGCTTTAGACGGTCGCACTGAGGTGGTTGCTGATGACCTGCGTAAGGCCGTAGAACTGGTGATTGTGCCTCGCTCTAGTGCGGTGCCGCCCCAAGAAGACGACAATCAGCCACCGCCGCCACCGCCGCCAGAGAACAACCAAGAAGACGACAACAATCAAGAAGACGAGAGCGATGACGAAGACGACAACGATAATGAAGAAGAACAAGAAGAGCAGCCTGAACAGCCCCCTTCGATTCCGGAAGAGTTTATCTTTGATGCGGAAGGGGTTGTGCTAGATGACTCACTGCTCTCTTTTGCCGAGTCCACCAGTAAGCAAGGATCGTCGGGTGAAAACAGCGTGATTTTCTCGGATGAGCGTGGCCGGTACATTAAGCCCTTTATCCCCACTGGGCAGGCCCGCCGGATTGCGGTAGATGCGACCCTACGCGCAGCGGCACCCTACCAGAAAGCCCGTCGTGAACGCGAGCCCAATCGCAAGGTGATTGTGGAACAAGGTGACATTCGCGCAAAGCGACTGGCGCGCAAAGCGGGCTCACTGATTATCTTTGTCGTGGATGCTTCGGGGTCAATGGCGCTCAACCGTATGCAAAATGCGAAAGGTGCAGTGTTGAGCTTACTCACCGATGCCTATCAAAATCGCGATCAGGTGGCGCTGATTCCTTTTCGGGGTGAACAGGCCGAAGTTCTGTTGCCGCCGACGCGGTCTATCACGGCGGCAAAGCGGCGACTAGAGACCATGGCCTGTGGTGGCGGTTCGCCGCTGGCCCATGGCTTGATGCAGGCTGTGCGAGTGGGCACCAATGCGAAAAAGTCCGGTGATGTGGGTAGTGTCGTGATTGTGGCGATTACCGATGGGCGTGGAAATGTGCCGTTGGCGCGATCGCTCGGTGATGAACCTGAAGAGGGCGAAGAAAAGCCCGACATTAAGGCTGAGCTGCTGGAGATTGCCGGCAGCATTCGCTCTACGGGCTATCAGACGTTGATTATTGATACGGAGCGGAAGTTTGTATCTACGGGCTTTGGTAAGGAGCTGGCGAAGGTTGCTGGGGGAAGGTACTATCAGCTGCCTAAGGCGACCGATCAGGCGATCGCATCTATGGCCCGCACGGCCCTTGCAGATGCAAAGGCTTAATCAGGTTTGATGCTAACCTTTAGTCGATAGCTAATTACTGTAGGTTTACTATGGTTGCTTCTTATTCAGCTAAGGCCATTGTTCAAAAGCCTGAAACTCGTGTGTTACTGGAAGGCGTGAGTTGGGATACCTTTGAGCGCCTGCTCGAAGAAACTGGCGAAAACCGGCACAAGCAGCTTGCCTACAGTGATGGTTGTTTAGAAATTATGGTTCCACTCAGAGATCATGAAGAGCCTACGCGACTATTTGATGCCTTTGTTGCGGCTATTGTGGATGAGCTAGAAATCGAGCTGTGCACGCTGGGTTCTCTGACCATGAAGAACCCTTCTGAAAGGAAAGGGCTAGAGCCAGACTGCTGTTTTTACATTAAAAATGAGTCTGTTATTCGCAACATAGATAAGTTAGATTTTGCTGTTCATCCGCCACCGGATTTAGTTGTAGAAGTGGATAATACGAGTCAATCTTTGGACAAGTTTCCAATCTACGTGGCTTTACAAATTCCTGAGATTTGGAGATTGAGGAAAGGGACGCTGACGCTGTATTGGCTTAATGGCGCAAAAAATGATTATGTAGAACAGACTGAGAGCTTGAGCTTTCCAGGTATCCCTGTGGAGGAAATTCCTGAGTTTATTGCAAAGGCCAAAGTGAATGGTCAGAGAACGGCAGTACGTGGGTTTCGGCAACGCGTCGCGCAAATGCTAGCTGACTAGATGAGTTATGGCTTTAAAAGGGCTATGAATTTTGGCTCATGGCGAATGTTCTCAAAATCAGAGTCGGTTTGGGCCATTTCGATGTATTGGTTGGTGTCGTCTAAAGTGATAGCTTGTTGTAAGCTCTCCAGCGCGTTGTCTAGTTGTTTGGAGAGTGCGTAGCCACAGGCTCGGTTGTATCGAGGTGAAACGTCTTTAGGAGTCTGTTTAATTAGGGATTCATAGAGCGTGATCGCGTCCTCATATCGGCCCAATTGAAGCAGTGAAACACTTTTACTGTTGAGTGCTTCGTGCTTGTCAGGCTTCATGTCTAAGGCGGCATCATAGACAGTGATCGCATCCTCGTACCGCCCTAACTTACGTAATGCGCTACCTTTGTTGTTGAGCACTTCGTGCTTGTCAGGCTTTATAGCTGGCATCATAGGCAGCGATCGCTTCTGCATAAGATCCTATAAAAACAAGCTCACACCTTGCAGTAAGAGAGCTTCGTCGTTTTTGTTGTTGAGGCTAGATGCTTGTTCTCAACAACGTAACGTAATATCCCACTCTTGTGATGCCGCAAAAACATAACCCTGCTTCACATAAAACAAAACATTCAAATCTGTTGCATCTTCTCTTTTGCGAATAAGTGCTAACAAATTATCAATCGGCTCGGTTAACGTCAGCTGCTCGATTCTCTTTTTGATAAGTCTTCGCGCGATCTCTCAAGTAGCTCTTTCCCTTGCACAGGCGTACACTGCAAAAACAAAATGCCAAACCCACGCCGCCGCAAAGCCCGAATAAATGACTGATACAGCGCTTCAGGATCTTCGATTTTCGCTCTGGCCTGCGTTTTTACCTCAGCAGCAACCGGCGCATAGGTATCAATCAGCGATTCTTTGGCGATCCACGCAGCTTTACCTGTCGTCACATCCTTATTGCTGCGTCCATCCGTATTGTTTTCCGAAATGCGGTCCAAATTGTCCACAATGATGACAATGCCCTTGCAAGGCTGAGGCAGCTGCGTCTTTGCAATGTCTGCGTACTCAGCATCTTGCGTTTCCACATCCTCATCATCCACCGCAAAGTACACCACCTTGTAGTGCTTTGCCTCTAGATGATCCTTTAGCCGCAATAGCTCAGTCGTTTTCCCCACGCCACGATGCCCGCTATACAGCTGACAGGTCGGCTTTTTAGAGCGCGTAATTCGGTTGCCGAGCTCCCGTACCACGTTCCATTTGCCCCGCACCGCCTCGTAGTTCACGTAGGTGCCTTCCGGTGGCGGCAAAAAGGGCTCAAACGAGCTGTAAATTTCAGTGAGCAGGTCATCGGCTGACAGCTTTGGCTGTAGCGGCATCACAAGGTCTCAAGTAGCGATAACAGGCAGCATAGGCGGCAATGTTGAATAGCGTAGCTATGTGCCCTGATGCATACAGCCAGCGGTGTTGACACGCTCTAATCTTTTGTGTGCCGTGTCGGTTGGATGCTTAAACAATGATGAGCCTGGCACCGCCGATAGCAAAGTTTACCGCTTGAGTGGCGGCGACTTTGTAAGAGAGGGCTTCAGAGGCGACGGGATGGAAGCTGCCGCCGCAGATGACGGCTTTGGCGCCGACGAGCCGCAGGCCGGAGTGGGCGAACTGCTCTAGCTGAGTGGCGATCGCATCATAAATAACCGGTGCAAAAGCCGATGGAATAGTGTGACTAGGCTCTTGGCTAGGCGGCACTTTCCATTCAAACTGAGTTTGTGTTGCCCCAGGCTCGCTCACCAGCTGCAACCTTACATGACCATATCGCCGCTCTGTTTCAGTTGCTGTTGTGTGGAGATGCTCAAAGCAGCTTTCGCCCATGGCGGCTTCATCGAGTGCAAAGTTGCGTATGGGCGCGGAGCCATTGAGGTTGAATTTCAGCTGTGAGTACACCTTTTCCATGTACACATAAAAGCGATCCCACGGGTAGCCTGAGAGTTCTTGCTCTCGTCTAAGCTGAGCATAAATAGGCGTGAAGGTTTGCAGCGTGAGCCGATCGGTTTCGTGGAGCTGAAGCAGTGCGATCGCGTATTCATGCTCATGCTCTAAGCTCTGTAACCACCGTTTGGTTGGCTGATCGATTTGAAAAGGCATGGGACACACGGTTTTGAACGGCTATACATACAGTAAACAGACGTAGCCGTTTCTATTCCGTTAGAAAACGGGTTGAAGGCAAAACTTTAAAAAATAGGCTCCACGGTATAGGAAAGATATAGGGATAGAAAAGATATCGGGACGAAGGCGCAAACTCTACGACTCTACAATGGTGAGCAAAGATGTTCGTTGATCAAAGATCTCAACGCTAACAGTATCGCGCGGCGATTGAGCTTCGGCTGTACCAGGTATTGAAAACCTAGTCCAGTTGAATCCAGTCTACTTCTAGCCTAAACTCGCCACTCTTTTTGTCAGCAATTAAGAAGCCCACTTGTTGTATATTTTCTGGGCTTAGGGCGGGGGCATCTTTAATGACGTTGCCTCGAAACACCGGCTCAAAGTCCTGAATGGGGACGCGAATAGTTTGCCATTCATCTCCGCTGGTTTCAAACTGGGCGCGGTACGTGATAGACCGGTCGCTATCATCTGTTCTAAGACGCAGCTGATAATTACGACCATCCCCTTTGATTCGGATGGAGATGGCTTCTATGCCAGTAAAGTCTACATCGTCGGAGGCTCGCCGGACTGAGCCAAATCCACCGTTATTAGCGAGGGAGGTAATGCCTTGAAAAACGCCAATGCCTGTAGGTGTCACCGAAAAGGTGCTTTGGGAAATTCCCCCCATGACGGTGTCGTTGACTGTACGCCAACGCTCTACTTCAGAGGGTGTGGAGAAGTTTGTGACAGCTAAAGGCTGGATTTGTTGTGCTGATTGCTGTTTAGTCTGTTGCGTTGACAGGGAGGTCGCTTGCTCTATGTCTTTGCTGCCTGTTTCCTTGCTACCTGTTTCCTTGTTCACCGCTTCCCTGCTTACCGCTTCCTTGCTGATTTGTGCTGGGGGTTCTTGGACCTGTGCCACAGAACGAGGCTCGCTGAGCATTGTGTAAATCCACCAAAAGGCGGCAATAAAGCCAGACAATCCTAACGCTTTTAGCACTGATTTCATTCGCATATCATGTTCTAAAAAAGTCAAATGGAGCAGGGCCGACCGGGGGCAACGCTGAACAAAGTGCGCTGCTCTCCTTCGTTCGAAAGGATTGCAAACGCACTTTGTATTATTGTACTTTGTCTAACGGTGTCATGCCGCTAGCGACCGACCGCAAGTTCAACTTACGGATTCCCCGAACGGCTGTGTTTAGCTCGCATGTGTTTAGCTTGCAACGTTGAGCACTGCTTGTTAATCACTGATTGTTGAGCACAGATTAAAGCGTTGAAAGATCGAGAGAAGGCGGTAGCAGTACGGCATCAATCACGTGAATAACGCCGTTGCTGGCCATAACATCGGGCTGAACAACTGTTGCTTCATTGACCATGACGGTGCTGTCATCAACACTTAGCGTGACGTCTTCATCCGCTATCGTTGGAACTGCACCTGGGGCAATGTCACTGGAAGGCACCTCAGACGCGACGACATGATAGGTCAGTATTTGCTGAAGTGTTTCCTTGTTTTCAGGCAGTAGAAGGGTTTCTAGGATGCCTTCTGGCAGCGCTGCGAATGCTTCGTCTGTAGGGGCGAAAACGGTGTAAGGCCCTTCTGCACTGAGCGTTTCGCCTAAGTCAGCAGCCTGAACAGCGGCCACTAACGTTTCAAACGAACCGTTGGCGATCGCGACATCTACAATGGTTTCAGAAACGGTTTCAGAGTCGGCCACCGCCTCATCTGTTGGCGACTCAACTGTTTCAGCCGACGGATCGACGGCGATCTCTTCTGTCGTCGTTGCCGTGTCGCAAGCGACCGCTACCGGCAAAATCATGAGGGCGGCAGCTATCGCTGCCAGCTTCTTGCTAAATGTGAGAGAAGTTAAAAAACGCATACGTTCCTTTTTTAGGTGCTTGGATGTGTTGAACTAGAATTGTCTGAGGAGCAGCACGGTCTGTCTCTCCTTTTCCCAAAGAAAGCTGGACAGGAAATGGAGATGCGTACTTTGAGAGAATTCTTGAGTCAGGCTGTCTTCGCTAGCTGTCTTTACTAGAGTTGTCTTTACTAGAAAAGTAGGCTAGATAGACAGGCTGTTGTTTATTCATGATAACAACAGAAAATCAGTTCCTGCTGGGCATTTAGATTACAGTGTTGTAATTAAAAAAGAGATACTTCTTTCGACATACATCGAAAAAGGTATCTCTTTAATGCCTGCTTGCTTGAGCTTATTTTCAAGCGGCAGGGGCAGTATTCATAACCGTATTCATAACTGTGCCCGTTAATATTCTATCTGCTTCTACTATTCTAATAATGTAGCGATGTCCAGGTTTTCTACTCCTTTGAAGAAAGCGGCCAAACGTCTTTTGATCTGTTGGATGCCGCCTGCGACGTTGGATTCAATATTCAGCGGTAGCACCGGATCGTGCAGTGACAGGCGCAGTAAAAACCAGCCGTCTTCGGTGGGGCCACCACAGGCGACTCGAATGCCCTCATAGTTGTTGGGAACGAGCTGCCAGTCTGCCTGCTTGTACACAAAAACTTGCAGCTGATCGATGACGTCATTGCCGTGGGCCTTGAAGTCATCTGCCAAAATTTTGAGCCGATACTCTTCACTTTCAACCGGCTCTTTTAGCTCGGCAATCATATCTGTGAGCAGTTGCCCTGCTTGCCTTACACGGGCGACTTCTACCAGCAGCTTGCTGACCAAGTAGGCGCCGTCATCTAGAAAATAATTCTCTTTCATCGCGCCGTGGCCAGAGGTCTCAATCGCTAGCCAGGATTCTTGGCCCGCGTCATTGAGCCTAATGGATTCATTGATGACATTTTTGTAGCCGCGCTTAAAGCGATGGTGCACGCCGCCTAGGCCGGTAATAAATTGAGCCAGGCCATCGGATGTAATCGAATCGGTGACGATGGTGGAGCCTGGATGTTCGCGCAGTACTACCGCTGAGATCAGGGCAATGAGTCGATTGCGATTGAGCTCATTACCTTGAGAATCTACAGCGGCGGAGCGGTCTACGTCGGTATCGAAAATGATGCCAAAGTCGGCGCGATGCCACAGCACGGCTTGGCGAATGGCGGCCATGGCTTCGGCATTTTCTGGGTTGGGGATGTGGTTAGGGAAGTTACCGTCGGGCTCTAAGTACTGGCTTCCTGTGGTATCTGCCCCTAGAGGTGCTAGTACTTTGCTGGCGTAAAAGCCGCCTGCACCATTGCCCGCATCAACAATAATCTTCAGGCCCTTGAGGGGCTGTTCGTAGTGCTCAGGATGATTGACGGCTTTGCGGATTTGTTGAACAAGTCCATCGGAATACACGGAAATAAAGTCTTTTTCTGTGTGTTCTCCTGGGGTAGCAGCAGTTGAAAAGTTGTTCTCTTCCGCTAAGGTGAGGATGGCTTTAATATCTGGCTTGTTTAGGCCGCCTTGAGCGGTGAAAAATTTGAGGCCGTTGCGGTTGAAGGGGAGGTGGCTGGCGGTGAGCATAATGGCACCGTCGCAGTGGTAGCCGTCGGTGACGGTACTCATGAACATAGCTGGGGTAGATGCGATCACAAAATCGTACACTTTTGCGCCCATTGCCCTCATCCCATCGGCGAGGCCGTCTCTGAGGGCAGGGCCAGAAATGCGGCTATCTCGCCCGACTGAAACCACTAGCTGGCTAGCGTCTTTCTGGGTGCGATCGCTCAGCCAGCTGACAAAAGCCTGCCCCAACTTATAGGCAATCTCGGGGGTGAGGTTGACGGCTTCGCCAACGACACCGGCTAAGGCGACGCCACGAATATCCGATCCATTTTGCAGGCGCTGCCAAGCGCTAGAGAGTTGCGTCGTCATGCTGATTCCTGTATTGATATCTGCTCTGGATGCTGGCGAAGGGCTATGGGTCAAAACGTTGATGCCGTGCCCGTCAACCCTGCCAAGGGTCGCATACATTAACGGACATTTTCTTAAACTATATCTAAGCTTAATGGCCTTGCTTTAAGGTGACTTTATCAGTGCCTTTTATCGGCTTCTTTCAAGGAGCCAAAGTAGTCTGTTAGATTGGCATAGGGGCCTCTTCTCAGCTATTTTCAGGCTGTGCCTGCAATGATTTACTGTCTTAATCCTGATTGTCCTAACCCCCATAATCCTGACGGTAACGTTCATTGCCAGTACTGCGGTGTGCCGATTGCGCTGCGAAACCGGTTTAAGGCGCTGCGACCGATTGGGCAGGGCGGCTTTGGCAAGACGTACTTAGCTGAGGACCTGGACAATCGCAGCAAGCCCTGCGTGGTAAAGCGGCTGACCTATCGCGGCAGCAGTGAGCAAGCGACGGCCAAGGCGCAGCAGCTGTTTGAGCAGGAAGCTGAGAGGCTGGACCAGCTCACGCACCCTAAAATTCCGCGTCTGCTGGCGTACTTTGAAGAATGTGACTACCTTTACCTGGTGCAGGAGTTTATTGAAGGGCACAACCTTCAGGATGAGCTGGCCCAGCAAGGCCCTTTCGATGAAGAAAAAATTCGGCAGGTCCTGCACGGCCTGTTGCCAATTTTGCAGTTTGTGCACAGCCGCAGTGTGATTCATCGTGATATTAAGCCCGACAACATCATGCGTCGCCAGTCTGGAGGCAACTCTGTTCAGCCCTCTGGCCATCAATCCGGCCATCAGTCCGGCCAGTCCTTTGGCGAGCTGGTACTGATTGATTTTGGCGTGGCGAAGTTTTTAGCGGAGTCGGGTATTGCGCCAAAAGGAATGGCCATGGCGACCACCATCGGCACGCCGGGGTATGCCGCGCCTGAACAAATGCGAGGTCGGGTCACGCCTGCGAGTGACTTGTTTGCCCTGGGTGCCACCTGCTTTCAGCTGTTGACTCAAGGCTTTGAAGCGGGACAGTCGCTCGTGGGGCATCGCTGGGTACAGGACTGGCGACAGGCCGTGAAGCAACCTTTAAGCAATGAACTAGCGGCTATTTTGTCTCGGCTGATTGCCCTAGAAGAGTCGCAGCGATATCCCACGGCGACTGCTGTTCTACGCGACTTGAATGCGCTAGCTGGTAGCTCTGCGCAGCCTATGGGCAGTGGAGGTGGCCCCATCTCCAGTTTGCCAACCGTGGTCGCTGCAAAGGCTCCCTCCCAGTCTTCCTCCCAGTCTCCTCAGGGGCCTTTTCCAGGGCCGGTGACGCCGATTCAAACGCCGGTCCAGACCCCGACCGTCCAAGCCGCTGCTCAGATACCGCCCACTCAGACCCCGCCTGCCCCAGCGTTTGCTCAGACTTCTCCAGTCAATGCGCTGCCTGTTAATACGTCCCAACCTCAGCCGCTAGCTGAGCCGAGTCCGCTGCCCCTAGTGGCTGCTGCACCCGTTAAGCCGCCGCGTGTTGGCAACGGATTTTGGCTGAAGTTCAGCGTGTGGAGCTATGTCGGGCAGAGCCTTGGCTTCTTTTTGGGGATGGTGGTGGCGGCTTTTTTGGCCGTGGCAATGGGGATGGATGCCGATACGGACATGCCGAAGGTGCTGAGTCTGATGAAGATGATGTACTGGCTGGTGGGTGGCTTTGTGGTGGGGATTGTGCAGTGGCTGGCGCTGCGGAAGGGATTGCCCAAGGCGATCGCATGGGTGCCTGCTACGGTGATGATGTTCTGGGCGATCGCAGTTGTCCGATTCACGATTGGGGGGCCTAGTCTTATTGTTGGTACCTTGCTGGGCGCTATGATGTCGCTGCCTCAGTGGTGGGTGCTGCATCGGCACAGTGCCCGTGCGTATGGTTGGATACCCTGGACGGGCCTAATGATTGCCCTGCTGTTTCGGGTATTGGCGGCCAATGACTACCTCGGCATGTTTACCTGGGGTTTGGCAAGCCCTGTGCTGAATGGCTTATTTCTGATGTGGATACTGCGAAAGTCTCGTGGTGGCACGGCCTAACTAAATATCTGAGGTAAGCCACTGGTTTGACCAGTGTGACTCGACCAGCTTTGAGCGTTCCGGCAGTAAAGTAA
>JBCBPY010000001.1:0-485655 GCA_039820525.1 Cyanobacteria bacterium J06634_5 | reverse complement strand
TGCTGACGAATTTTGAGGGTGTGAGTGTCCACGACGGCTGGCAGAGCTACTTCAGCTATGACTGTGCTCACAGTTTGTGTAATGCGCATCATCTACGTGAACTGCGGTTCATCGTTGAACGCTATGAGCAACCCTGGGCACAGCAGATGATGACGTTGCTGTGCGAGATTAAGACACAAGTAGACGAGGCGAAAGTAGCGGGCAAAGCTGCGTTGAGCACTCGCCAACTGCATGAGTTTGAGGAACGCTATCAGACCATCCTCATGGCAGGCTTCAAGGCCAATCCACCACCGCCGATGGATGAGTGTGCGCCGAAAAAAAGAGGCCGCCTAAAGCAATCGCCTGCAAAGAACTTACTCGACCGACTAGAACGACACGACACGGCTGTGTTGGCGTTCATGTTGGACTTTCGGGTGCCTTTTGACAACAACCAGGCAGAACGCGATGTCCGCATGATGAAGCTCAAACAGAAGATTTCTGGGTGCTTTCGCGCTGCCACCGGAAGTCGAATGTTCTGTCGCATTCGGGGCTACATCTCGACCATGAGAAAGCAGAAACAACCTTTGCTGGAAGCACTGACAAATGCCTTCATCGCAAAGCCTACGTTTCCGCTACTTCAGGCTGAGTAGTTACTAATTTGTTTATATAGTGACTTCTCGCTACCCTCATCACCTTCGGAAGAGGGTTGGGGTGAGGAGTCAGGAATTGTGCATATTGTTAAATCCTCAATCCTAAGACTTATAGTCAGGTCAATATTTAGTAGAAGAATCTTTTAGTAAAAGGAGGAGGAAATGTCTGTTAAGGCTGAGACTGGCTGCATTATCTGGCACGATCTTCTGACGCAGGATATTGGCAGAGTCAGGCATTTTTATGCTGACTTATTGGGTTGGGAATACCAAATTGAACACGCTTCTGATTTTGTTTGGCGGCCTGGCGAAGCCGAGCATCCGTTAATTATGGCTGAGGGGGAAGCGCACGGAGGTTTTGTTAATCCTGGGGAGGACATTGTTTCTCGCTGGCTGGCCTATGTGATGGTGAAGGATGTCGATGATATGACGGCCCGTGCAAAAAGCCTTGGAGCTACCGTTATCCGAGACCCTTTTGATACTCCAGGGGTTGGCCGTAGTGCGGTTATTCAGGATTTGCAAGGTGGGGTCATTGGCCTTCCCTTCCCTACACACCACTTTCCTGCTCCCAGCGGTACGTTCCTCCGAGATGAACTTATCACCGATGATGTTGACTTAGCACTGCTGTTCTATTGCGATTTGTTTGGCTGGGAAGCCCAAGATATTGAGGAGGTTGGGCCTAGTCGCTATGCTGTCTTGGACAGCACTGATCACGGTGGCGTCGTTAGTGTGACAAATCAGTTTTTTGAGGCGGTAGGATGCGCCCTCTGGATACCGTACTTTGCAACAGATGATGTTGGTATTGCTACCGCCAAAGCCAAGGCGCTTGGTGCGAGTCTGTGTGTGGACTCAATCTCTACGATTAATGGCGAACGGAAGGCTATTCTTTCAGATCCTACCGGTGCTGTCTTTGGACTGTTATAGGAGATATCTTTAGCGAATGCTTTGGGGCCAAAATTGGCTGGCGTACAAAGCTGCTTGGGTGCGATCGCGAAGCTGTAATTGGCTCAAAATGCTAGTGACATGGTTGCGAACAGTGCGTTCGGAGATAAAAAGGTTTTCTCCTATTTCGCGGTTGTTGAGCCCCGTCATAATCAATTGGAGCACTTCTTGTTCGCGAGGAGAGAGCGATCGCAGCTTTGAGGGAAGGGCAGCTTCAGCCGCCGTAGGAGAGACTATTTGTGTTTGGGAAGACCCTAATGTTTTTTCAAACAGTCCAGGCCCCATATGGGTGTAGCCTTGATAAACCGCTCGAATGGCGATTACCAAGTCCTCGATAGGGGTTTGTTTTAGCAGATAGCCTTTCGCCCCCCAGCGCATAGCTTGCTGCACATAGTCAGTATCGTCAAAGGTGGTGAGCACAAGGATTTTTATTGTTGGGAAGTCTATACAGAGCTGCTTGGTTGCGGCGACACCATCCACTTCTGGCATGCGTACATCCATCAAAATCACATCGGCCTGATTGGGGGTGCCGTGGAGTGTGCCAACTTGATCGATCGCCTGTTGACCGTTGGCGGCATCACCCACCACTCGCAAGTCGGGTTGATTTTCTAACAGATTGGCTAAACCTTGTCGAATAATGGTTTGATCATCCACCAGTAAGATACGAATCATGGATAGTGTTTCCATTAACTCTCCTCATCAAGTAATTTTTGAGTAGGATGATATAAAGATTGAGAAACTAAGGATTGGGGAAGCGGCAAAATCACGCTGATTCGACAGCCCGCTCCCGGTGAACTCCAAATTTGGCAGGTGCCACCCAGTGCGATCGCCCGCTCCTTCATCCCCCGTAAACCAAACCCCGTGGTGTTTTTGCTGGGGTCAAACCCCTTGCCATTATCCAACACCTGCACATAAAGGCTCTGAGGCTTGGTGGATATTTTTACAGCTAGCTGGGTTGCCTGAGCGTGTTTCACCACATTGGTCAGGGCTTCTTGTACAATTCGATAGGTGGCTAGGCTGAGTTCATCAGGCAGCGGCGTGGTGATAGTAATGTTACAGGCTGGCGTCATTGGGGAAGACTGGCAAACCTTATTAATCAATTCAGGAACCGCAGTCTGCAAGGGTTTATTAGGCTGGGGGGCATCGCGTAGGGCCGAAACGGAGCGTGAAACCTCTTTGAGGGCCTGATAAGCAGACTCTTTGGCTTCAAGCAGATAAGACTTTGCCCGTTCAGTATCTTGTGGCCAAAATAAAAGAACATTTTCTAGCAAGATGGTTTGGGCTGTCAGAGAATGTCCGAGCGAGTCATGGATTTCTCGGGCGATGCGATTCCGCTCCTGCAACGCGGCTTGGCCTTCCACCTGAAGCGCATATTGTTGCAATTGGGCATGGGCAAGCTCTAGCTTCTGTTGATTTTTGTGGGCACTGAGCAAAGCATCTACCAATAAGAAGACAAACAGTAGCACCAGCGTAAAGAGGATAATGACATTGGTTTGAAAGACGCTCACCTGCCATGACTCGGGTGTGGATATCAGCTGAGGCAGACCTTTATTAATGGCCATTCGACCCAGCGTCAGTGAGGCAAATAAATGCAGGCCAAAGGTGACGCCAGCGACGACGAGTCGTCCTTGAGTTTGAAAAATTTGACAGCCTCGGATCATGATGACCAGTCCCAACGTTGGGATTATCCGCATCATGAGTGGATTATCGAGGCAACGCATCACCAAAATGCCGAAGAGGCTAAGCTCAATTGCAGTGTAAAAGATCTTAGCCCGAAGCTGACTCAGCGGTAGATATAGCCCCATCAGGCCAATCAAGCCCACCAAGCTCAGTTCTGGCCAGGGAATTTGAAACGACTGATGGAGCACCGTTGCGGTAATACTCACCAGCGCTCCCATACTGAGTAAAATCCACTCAATATACAGCAGTAAGCGCAAAGGTCTGGCGGCTGTGCGATTTGAGGATAATCGATAGGGGGAGGATAGATTTAGGGCCATTTGGCTCTCAACACAAAGGTTTCTCTCTGGTCTTCAGAAAGGCACTGCTTGAAGCCACTTCTATAGTCTATTTTATCGTTATGTAATTGAGGCTGCCCAGTCACACAAGTCCTAATTCTAGATGACTTTCAGTAGGACAATACTCCTATGAGTTTGGGATAAACTGCGGCCCCTAGTAGGGAATTTCTGCCAGAAGAAATTTTGGTAGTCCTAAAGCAGTAAGGATAGAATTAAGGTCATGCTGCTATCTTTTCTGACTCATGGTAGACCCAATGCTGACATGTCCGACTGGTCACTCACATCATATCGTCAAGAACGGCAAAATTCACAACGGGAAACAGAGTAGGTAACAAAAGCAATAAACAGTGGATTTGGTTAGCAATTAACCAAGATACCCGAGAGATTGTCGGTATGCATACTGGCGACCGCAGTCGCGAGAGTGCGCGATCACTTTGGGGCTTCTTATCGCTTTGGCTATCGTCAGTGCGCCGTCTGCTACGCCACCTTTTAGGAGCGGTGTGACCCCGCGTCGCTTTGCGGCACTAGGGAATGCACAC
This sequence comes from Cyanobacteria bacterium J06634_5, assembly GCA_039820525.1. Classification (GTDB taxonomy): domain Bacteria; phylum Cyanobacteriota; class Cyanobacteriia; order Phormidesmidales; family Phormidesmidaceae; genus Phormidesmis. The sequence goes on along the minus strand of JBCBPY010000001.1, from coordinate 481,533 downwards.
CGAGACAAGCGTACGAAACCGTTTTGCCGAGTAAGCGACATCGTGCGGTTGGCAAGGATAGTGAGCAAACCCACCACATCGAACGATCCAACTGTACGCTGAGACAGCGGGTTTTGAGGCTTGCGAGAAAGTCACTATCGTTTTTTAAGAAGTTGGAGAATCACATCGGTGCTATCTGGTACTTTATTCATCACTACAATGCATCCTTACCCGTTTAGGACTACCTAAAAATTAAGCTGATCGGGGCAGACGTTGACATAAACGAGAGAAGCGAGCTAATCCGACTTTTCTGACGCGGGTTCATCCATTTCGGTGTTGTGATTGCTCTTGATGACGATTTCAATCTGCCTGAAGCCGTTCTTCTGGATAACGTTTCGCTCTTCTGCAAGAATCTTTTCTAGTATGTGCTCAGAAAAAAGCGGTATTCCTGATTTTAGCTTAATAGGCATTTCGGAAATGCTCACATTTGTAATCAAGCCTTTTGCCAAAAAGGCAGATGCCAATCGGCCGCCACCCACGAGCCAAAGATGCTCAAGGCCTTTTTTAACTGCCCCACTGATGACGTCGTCGATATCTTCAACAATTATCAGATTCGCACCGTCTAGCGTTTGGAGAGTGCGATGTGTACAAACCCACGTTGGCTTATCTTCGTACGGCCACGAGTCATAATTGAAAACAAAGTCGTAAGTATTACGCCCCATTACGAGACCATCAATGCTGGAGAAGAATGCCTCCAGGCCTGTCTCATTTTCATCAATATTCATTTCATCTAACCAAGAGACCTCTCCGTTCTCTCTAGCAATGAAACCATCGAGACTTGTGGCGGCGGCGTAAGTGATTTTCATTGCAGGAGGATATTAAATTATACGATGATAGAAATTCCTATTCGATCTCATAGGAATGTGGAGGCGAGAGATGATGAAAAAATTTTTAAGTCAGTTCTTTTTGCAATTGCAGACTTCTCATGAAACGGGAGAATGGCCGGTCGGTGACGTTATCACTGGCTTTATTGAACCCTATTGGGAGCAAGGTATGGAAGGCTGTTTTGAATATACCTTTGTGCCGGATGACGATCGGCAGGCGATCAATGGTGGACGTGGCTACTTTTTGAGATCAGGTGATTATCTACGCATTATTGGTAGGGAGTCCGAAACGATTTGGGAAGGCAAAATTAAATTTATGACAGCCAGAATCCATCACCTCATAAGTCAGGATCGTCACAACCTTAACAACCAGGTCTGGGCTACTGCAAAACAGGAAGGGGTTTCTTATGCGGATTGGGTCGGCTGGTTTTGGTCTCAGCCACGATTGCGGGCTGAGTTCTTAAAGAGGAATCCATTATAGCTTTTGTCTCTTGGCTTAGTGGAGAGTCTAGGGCTCCGGTTGGTTCATCGGCTCGATGGCGAAGCCCTCCTGTAACGCTCAAGGCGTAGCCAAGCCAACGCGCAGCATTTCCGCAGGAGATAGGAAGATCAGCAAGCCACTTTTGTTGTTCACCAAAGAACAGGTCTGCAAAAGTAGGCATCAGATAAACGTGGCTGCCTAGCTAAAACAAACGACGTCCGCCTTTGTTAGGCAATGGTGACCGGTTCTACCCTGCGAGGATTCCATTGCGATCGCAGTTCTTCAATATGCATGTTTTTCTCATCCTTTTCTAAATGGCGAGGGCTACTCTCAAAGGATAGAGAAGAAGGTAGCGAATCGGGGGGGGAGGCCTTTCGAATAAAGCCATCAATGTCGAGATAGGAAGGAGACAAGGTATTGCTTACGGGTATGGTTTTCTCTTTTAAGTAACGCCGGAGGGCCGCGGAGAAAAGTCCGGTGCCGTCATCGAAAAAGCGTTCTGTGGTGGCCCCGTATAGTTCATAAGCATGAAAAGATAGCTCATCGGGAGCCTGACTAGCTATCCAGGAAGAGTAGCACCAATACTCACCAAACGTACCAAACTGATTGGCGGATCGCATCATGAGGCATAGCCAGTGGTCTTCAGCGTTAAAGAACTGATTTAACCGTTGGCCAAAAGATTTTAGATGTGCCTGCTTAAACCACATATGGTGAGGGATGAAGGTCCCTACCGGATTCGTCACGGCAGGGACACCCAGCACTTGGTTAATCCAAGTTTCCCACTTAGAGACAATACTGGCGTTGCCCCAGCCATTGTGTTGAAGTAGAGCAAACGTATGCTTTAGGGCTTCGCCCTCCTGGGTAAAGATAGGCCAGGTGGCCACCGGTAGCAGGTCGCTATCCCATACGAGATACCACTCACTGAGGTCGGCAATGCCCTCAAATGCCCCCAGCTTGAGCAGTTGCTGATAAAACCAACCGGGGTTATAGAGAGATTTCCCCAGGTCAAGTTCCTCACAAATAGACGCTTTTGTTAACCCCAGGGGGCGAAAAAAGACTTCTTCTGGATGAATTTGCAGTGGGGCAGTGGCGATGCCTTTAGTCATGCCTGCTAAGGTATCCACCTCCTCAGCAGGCATGATGATGTGGATAGTTCTAGGCGCGTAATGATGGGTTAACCCTTCGAGCACCGCGCGGGTATTCCACCTGGGCTTGAACAGGGGTATAACAATGTCAAACATTTCGTCAAACATTTTTAAGACCATAGTGACAGCGCTCTTTAAACGCTAGTGAACAGTTCTTCAGGCGCATCCTTTAAAGGTGACATCGGTTCAATTGGGATGTGATTGGCGACAGTTGACGGATCTTCTAGCCCGACATCGCTACAGAGTGGCTCAATGCCTAGGCCCTGACGAGGATACTTTTCACAGAGCTGTTGGTAGTCACCAATGGCTGCAAACAGCTCTTTCAAAGACAGTACATTGAGATAGCCACACTGGCCGATAGTGCCTTTGGGTAGGGGTGCTACCAGGTTACCACCTCGCTTTTCGACCATTTTTGTTTGCGCGGCCCACAGGGTTTCGCGATTGAGCAAAATCTCGTGCCAGAGGCTGAGGCCAAAAGAGCCAATCAGACGAAGAATGCGATCGCACGCCTCCCATTGAATCCAGCCCTGACGGTAGCTGAGGAAAGCGCCAAAGCCCATGCCAATAGCGACCGCGTGGCCGTGCAGTAAGCCCGCCTCAATCTCGAAGCCCGGAGACCAGGTGTGGCCATAGGCGTGGGGACGGCACTGGTGAGTTTCGTAAAGGTTGTCGTACTCAGCTTCAACGTAGCTACGCATGGCAGCGCCTAGAATCTTTTGGGAGAGGGCGGCGATTTCGTCTTTTGGTTGACAATTCACGGTGCCAAAGCGAGTCGTAATCAGGCCCGCCCCCGCCTTCTCCAGATAGCCAAACAGCTCGGCATCTTTAACCGTTGCCATTTTGATGATTTCAGCAATACCGTGGCGCAACCATCCCTCCCGTAGGGTTTTAAAGAAGGATCGATCCGTAATGGACAGCACCGGTGCATGATAGGCCCCGAACAGATTTTTGTAGCCAAAGCCATCACAGCAGGTACGGGGAGAAGGCCCAGCATCAATCCCTGCCACAATCGATGTAGAAAGCATCACATAGGGCGTGTTGCGGTGGTAAAGGGCGCAGGCCAAACCACCTGTATCGGTCAATACCCCGCCACCCACAATCAGCACGGGCTCGTTGCGAGAGACGCCCAGACGTTTGAAATCACCCAGCATCCGTTCGACGGTATGAATGCCCTTGTCCACTTCCATCGCGCGATACACCAGCTTATCTAGCTGAATGCCGTGGTAGTCGAAGTAGTGCTCTATTTTCTTTCCGTAGAACCCTTCTACGTTCTGATCGATCAGGCAAACGCAGCGGCCAGAAGTACTGTAGGCATCTCGAAGAACAGTTTCTTGAGGGTCTAGCACGTTTTCCAGGACGCGAATGGATGTGAACGTGCTGTGGGTCATCACGGCTTCAACAGCATGACCATCTGCGCTGCTGACCACGAACCCAGCGCTTTGCCGATAGCTAGAGGTCGGATAAATGGCATGGGGGTCAGTCGCCACCAGCCTATCAACCAGATTCGCGTAAAAGGCTTCCTCAGGCCCTGTTAACAACACAGTTAGCAAACGCCTGTGAGCAAAAGACGACTGCTGCTGCACCCGAGTTGAAAACTTAGACCACTCTAGCCCAGCCGCCAGATTGAAGGCCGATAGCAGCTCAGATAGCAAGCTAAAAAAGCTTCCCAATGGTGTGTTCAACCCGCTGCGCAATCGACGACAGGGGGCGAGCCCTCTAATGGCCCCAGCCGCTGCAAACTGCTGTCCTAGCTCAGGCGTGTAGGCGTCATTTTCAATGAGCGATAACAGTAAATCCTTAAAGCACGCGCTGAAACACGTAGTGTTAATCACATGGTCGAGATCCTCATTAGCCAAGAGATCCGTGTCGAAGGTCTCGATGAACGCTCGAACCGCCGCCGAAATAGTCTTTGTCATATTTTTCTTCTAAGAAAAAGCTACTTGACGCAAGGGGCAAAACCCTAGCCTAATTGTTCGTAAAGTAACACAATCTTTGAGAAAAACAATGTAAAAGACACTACAACAAAATCATTAAAAAGAACGCTACAGAAACGATGTAACTCAGTGTGGTATATTCGCTAGCCCGCTTAATTGAATAGAGGTTTATCCGAGCAGATTCTGTTGAGTTGGCTGCTGAGAGTTAGGAGATGGCAGTGAGTGAGATGGCAGTGAGTGAGATGGCAGTGAGTGAGATGGTAGCAAGTGCGACGTCGGGTCTTGTTCGTCGGATAAGAGGCTGCCATCTCGAAAAGTGATGATGCGCTCACAGCGCTGGGCAACTTCCGGATCGTGGGTGACCATGGCCAGGGTCATGCCCTGCTGGTTTAGCTCGGCAAAGATATCCATGATTTCTTGGCTCATTTGGGAGTCTAGGGCGCCTGTGGGCTCATCGGCTAGGAGTAGCTTGGGTTGATTGACGATGGCGCGGGCGATCGCAACCCGCTGCTGTTGACCACCTGAGAGCTGATTGGGGCGATTAGTTAGTCTATCGCCCAGCCCAACCCGTTGCAGCGCCGCAATCGCCCGTGACGCTCGCTCACCAGCAGGCACCCCGGCATAGATCATCGGCAATACAACATTTTCCACGGCTGTAAGCTGGTGGAGTAAGTGAAACTGTTGAAAAACAAAGCCAAGCTTGTGATTGCGAATACTGGCTAATTGCCTCGCGGTTAACTGTGAGAGTGATACACCCTCTAGCCAATAGTCTCCCTGCGTGGGGCGATCAAGGCAGCCAATCATATTCATCATTGTGGACTTTCCCGAACCAGAAGGCCCCATAATGGCGCAATAGTCTTCGGCCTCAATGATCAGATCAACAGATTTTAAAGCATGCACCTGGAGATCGCCCTCACCATAGATTTTGGATATGTTTTGGAGTTGAATAAGAGGGTTCATGATGAGGTTTGTTGTTTAACTGCACATGGTCAACTGCACATGGCCAACTGCACATGGTTAACTACGCAGCGCCACAATAGGATCGAGCTTGGCGGCTCTTTGGGCCGGCATAATTCCAAAAATTAATCCAATACTGCCTGAGACCGTGAATGAAACAACAACAGCACTCAGACTAATGGTCGCTTCTAAGGGGCTAAACACAGTCAATCCCACTACCCCGAGCAACCCCACACCGATCCCAATTAGTCCGCCTGTTGTTGCGAGGATAACTGCTTCAATCGTGAACTGGGCTAAAATGTCGGCTCCAGTTGCCCCGATGGCCTTTCGAAGGCCAATTTCCCCTGTGCGTTCTGTAACCGAAACCAACATAATGTTCATGATGCCAATCCCCCCGACCAACAAAGAGATACCGGCAGTAAAGCCTAGAACCAGCACCAGAATATCTGTGATGCTGCTAGAGGTGTCAAGCAGCTCTTGCTGACTTTGCAGCGCGAAGTCATCCTCCCCTTGCAAAATGCTATGGCGAAGACGCAACAAATTTCTGATTTGGTAGATGGCTGCATTGGTGACGTCTGGGCTTTTTAGCGAAACTGAGATGACCTGTAAGGTTGGGCTGGTTTTGCCGGTCTCTTGTCCTGTGAGCTGACTCACCATGACGTTGATAGGAATGTAGACAAGCTCATCCTGATTTTGGCCAAACGAAGAACCGCGCTCTGAGACAACACCACTGACCGTAAAGCTTAGATTGTTGATCCGAATTTTACGCCCTACCGAATCTTGGCTCCCAAATAAAGTAAGTGCGATTTCACTGCCCAAAACAGCCACCCGTGAATTAGTTTGGAGATCAATTGGGCTAAAGAACTGTCCTTGCGCCATTTGGATCTCCCGTACGACTGAGTAGTCTGGGGTTGTTCCGGTGATGTTGGACTGAGTCTCGGCGGCTCCGTGAGTAATGCGCAAACGCGCGTTCTTTTGAGGGGCGATCGCACCCACTGCCGATACCTCTTGGGCAATCGCTTCGGCATCTGCCAAAGTGAGGGTGTCTGCCTGGGCTATGCCCGTAATGGGGCCTCTTTGGGCATCTCCGGGGGTGATAAACAACAGATTGCTGCCCAATGATTCAAACTGCGCGGTCACAAATCCTTGAGCGGCTTCTCCGGCGGCCACCATGGCAATCACAGACGCATTGCCAATAATAATGCCTAGCATGGTGAGGCCACTTTGCATTTTATTGGCTGTCAGGGTTTTGATCGCCATTTTGGCATTTTCGAGAACGTTAAATCCCATTGATTTCACCGTCGATTTTTAGTGTTCTAGTATTGTTTTAAGGATCCTAGACAATGTGATTCTTAAGGGAGAGGCAGCCCAGACCCACCGCGACGTCGGGCTTCTGGAGGGAGTTCTAAAAAGATGCGATCGCCTGCTTCCAGCCCCTGCACAATTTGAGTGCTCCCTGCTTGGGAAATGCCAACGATGACGGGTTGAAACTCAGCATGGCCTTCGCTATTTGGAATTTGTACGCCGAGCTGTCCATCTTGGGTGGCGATCGCAACGGTCGGCACCATCAAAGCCTCTGCTAAGGCCTCACCCCTAAATACGGCATCCACCGTCATTCCCGATCTCAGCCGATCAGCCCCTGTCAACAGCTCAACAACCACTTGAAATGTGGTGACATTGTTCTCAATAATGGCCTCCGGGGCAATCCGCTGCACCCGGCCTGTCTGCACCTGGTTGGGAAAAGATTCCGCCACAATGTCTACTGACTGACCTACCTGAATCTGGCCAATATTGGCTTCTAAAATATCAACTTCGACTTCCAACCCCGCAGATAACGCCAAAATGGAACTGGACGTGGCTGAGGCCGTGGCCGAAGCCGTCGTGGTCGGCGTCACAATTGCCCCAACAGTGGCGTAGGTTTGAGTGACTTTCCCAGCAAAGGGCGCATAGATATTGGCGTCGGCCAGTTCTGTTTCAATTACCTCAATGTGTGCTTGAGCGGCTGCTACATTGGCGGCGGCAGCGGCAATGTCTTCAGGGCGTGAGCCGTTGGTGGTTGCCTTGAGCTGTTGTTGCACTTCCTCAAAATTAGCCACAGCACTTTGGGCTTCATTCACATACTGATCGAGATCATTTTGGGAAATCGCCCCCCGCCGGGCCAGCTCTTCAAATCGCCCCAGCCGGGCTGTTGTCAGAGTCACTTGGGATTGGGCCGCAACCAAACGCGCTTCCCCCTGAAGAATATCTTCTTCGCGGTTACCCGCCAAAATTTTGGCATGCTCAGCCTCGGCCTGCGCTAGCTGCGCTTTTCGCTGTTGTTGCTCAGCGGCCAAGCTCCCCACTTCCATCCGCGCAACCACCTGGCCAGCCTGCACAAGATCGCCCTGCTGCACAGAAAGCGCTGCCACGCGACCCGTTGTTTTTGGGCTGAGGTTTACCGTATCTTTTGAGATAACTGTGCCACTGCCCTCCACTCGGATTTCTAGGGTCTTACGGGTGACTGGAACCGTTAGGGAGTCCAACAACTCAGCCTGGCTAGTATCACGCCTGGCAATTAGCCCGCCTGAGCGGCGTAAAGCGACGCTGCCCATCAGGATGACAAGCAAGAGTAGGAGTCCTCCTATCCATGGCCAACGACGGCTTGTTTTTGCGGGTATTTTTGAGGTTGTAGCGGCTGTTTCTTCACGTGCGATCGCCACTGGCGGACCCTCGTAAACATCATCGTTCATCGCTTGACAGCTGGCTAAAAGCAGTCATTTCCATAATGCCTTCGAGCTGATAAGGCTCCAACACCTCTTTTAGCCCTGTAACCATTTCTTCACGGACTACAGCAAGCTGGGTTGACTGAGTCTGGGTCAATGCTAATGCTTCCTTTAGCACCTCAGTATCCTCAGGTTGAGACGCTTGCTGTTCGCGTGTAGATTGCAGTAGCTCAAATTGCTCAGGTGTGAGAATGTCCTGGATTTCATCGCTAAAGTCTCGCATAATACCGGCAACGCTTTGCATTTGTGACCGGCTCAAATTTAGCTCTCTGGCTGTTTCACGAAAGGCGCTTCTGCTCATCTGGGCTTGTGCCGGTTGAACGCCCAAACTCCCGATCCCTAGAACTAGCATTCCGACTAGCAGGGTGTTGGTTACTAGGGTGTTGGCAAGTTGTCGTTGAGGTCGTTGAAGTGGCATTTGGATGCTCCAATTAGCAATGGATTTGTTCCTTAGTTAGGAACAAGCTCATCCTACGAAATTTGCCTTAACTGACACCTGAAGCAAATTTCCTAAATCGACTAGGATCTATCTCCCAATTGTGTTTAGGAGAATTGACCTAGCACAAGCAGACGTTTTTAATTGTGAGGGAGATAAACGACCGATCACGCTTGCGTCGTTTCCTGATAGATAAAACGCACATTAAGAGGTACGAGAGAAGGTGTCACTTTTTCACAGGTTCTTCAATCTTTTAGGCGATAGGTAGGGTGTGGAGCATGGAGACACACTGCTCTTCTTATCTCGGCTCAACTTTTCGCCCTGTTTCAACCTGTTCACTCGGATGTAAGATAACCGTTTCTCCGGCTTGCAATCCTGACTCTACAGCCGCTACTGTTGGACTGCGTTGTCCAATGACGACCTCTGTTGGCTCGGCCCGGCCATTGTTTACTTGAAACACACACCATGCGTCATCGCATCGATACAGGGCGCTAACGGGCACCCTCACAGCATCTTCAGCAGCCCAAATAACAATGCGAGCCTCAATTCGGTAGCCGTCACCCAAGGGGGTTGCTGGTAATTTGTTCTCTGTATCGGTAAAAGTGCCGATAACGTTGACCCGCTGTTCCTCTACGCCGAGGGCAGAGACTTCTGTAAAGGCAGCAGGTTCTATGTAACTGACGGTGGCCGTGAGGGTATCGGGGCCACCCCACTGTTCTACCAAAATGGTGTCGCCAGGTTTTATTTTCACGGCATCGGCGGAGAGTACATCAATCACAAGCTCTAGTTTGGCGGCATCGCCGACTTCTAGGAGCGCCTCGCCCGCCTGAACAAAACGGGCACTGGCCTCAGGGATGCGCAGTACGATGCCGCTAACCGGGGCAGAGATTGTGGTCCGACCCGCTTCATCCGCCAAATTGGCCAGTTCGGCTTCGACTTCGGCGATTTGGGCTTCGTACGAGCTTAAAAGATAATCGGGATCGCGCCGTTCGGCCTGGAGAAGAGGGATGGCTTCTTGGGCGGTGGTAACATCGGCGATCGCACTTTCCAAAGCTTGTTTTGCTGTTTCTAGCGCCTGAGCCTGACGAGTTTCCGCAAGTTCAGCAGTTTCTCTTTGTTGGCGAGCGATCGCACCGGCGGCTTCTAGTTCCTGAGCCCGATCGCGATCGCGCTTAGCCTGCTCAAGCGCCGCTTGGGCCTCTGCCACACTAGCTTGAGCAGAGTGTTGTTCCGCTTCAGCTGCCCGTAACCTGGCCTCAGCCTGTCTCATTTCTTGCGACTTAGGTCGCTGAGTCTCAACTCCGGTTAGTTCCGCTTGAAGTTGTTGTAGGCGGGCCTGGGCAGCGCGAACCTGAGTGTTCAAGGGCAGCGGATCTAACTGGGCAATGAGCTTGCCTTCGGCGATCGTATCTCCTGCTTCTAGCTCAATCCGCTGAAGCCGACCCGCCACCGGAGCGGCCACCACATAGCGTTCCTCCACCTGAGTTTTACCTTCTGCGTCAATAGTCACCTGAATTGGCCCTTGGGTAACCTTGCCCACATCAACTACTAGGGGGGCGGGCCTAAATGCCAGCATCACCAGTGTCAGCACGCCTAACCCCGCCAATCCGTAGAGAATCCAGCGAGGGAAACGACGATGCTGCTTCGCGAGGCTCTTTTTCTCCTTATCTATTTCTTTGCCTGTCTCCTGAGTGCGTCCCTCAGATTGTTCCTCTAGATGTTGGTCAGGGACGTGTTTGTTAGGGGACTGTTTACTAGGGGACTGTTTCTTAGGAGGCTGTTTACCGGGGGGCTGATTGCTGGGGGGCGTTGCTTTTCCCGATGGATGCTGTTGTTGTTGAGTGGTTTTGCCCACGATGATTTCCTTTATCCGAGTCATGACAACCTCTCCTTTCAATAATAGACGGCTTACCCATTGCCCCTCGTTTCGTGTCTTGTCTGTCCTTTTTCTCTGTCCCTTTTTTCTACCTCTAGTTACTCCCGAGTTTTCAGCACTGCGACCAAATCAAGCTGGTTGAGCTGGCGGCGAATGATCGCGCCTGACACCACTGCTGCAATCATAATCACCACAAAGGCAAACGCGTAGCTAGCCGGGGTAATCACCAGCGGAAAGCGAAACAATTCCCAGTCATAGAGGTTGCTCATCAGTGCAGCTAGGCCAAACCCCAGCGTAAAGCCAGCGGGAATGGAGACCATCAGCAGCACAGCCTGTTCTCCCAGCAAAATGTAGGCAATCTCTCCTCGGGTGAAGCCAATAATCCGCAGGGTCGCCAGCTCCCGTCCTCGTTCAGATAGGGCAATGCGAGCCGCGTTATAAACAACACCAAAGGCAATCACCGAGGCAAAGCCAATGAGCACCACCGTAAAGCCCGCCATACTTTGGCCAATAATGTCGTTAAACTGATCGATGGTGGTTTGGCGCAGGGCGACGCTGGCCACTGCCGGGGTTTGCTTGAGCTGGCTGTAGAGCTGAGCCTGCTGATGTTCGTCTACTTGGAGATAGGCCCCAGAGAGGGTGAATCCTTCTCGCATCAGCCGGTTAAGGGCGTGAATATCCATGTAGGCAGAGATGCCTACCAGCTCGTCGAAAATGCCGGTCACCGTGACGGTGCGGTGGGGGCGGGCGCCTTCGAGCACTTCTACAGTGATGCGATCGCCCAACTTGGCCTGCAACAAATCAGCTAGCTTAGCCGATAGCACCAGCCCTTCGGGCGGTAGTGTCACGGGTTGTTGCTGGCTATCGAGCAAACGGCGCAATTCACTCGTGGGCTCTACGCCCGTAATCGCAGTGAGCTTGTTGTAATGGCCGAACCGCATCCGAGTAGGCACCACCCGAAAAGGCTCTGAGCGCATCACCCCTGGTAAATGATGCAGATCGAATTGAGCCTGAGCAGAAAGGGGCGCGTTGAAAACCAGCGTAATATCTTCTCGCTGGATGGTGCGAAATTGAATATCTACGATCGCATCCATCGCGTCGGTGAAGTAGCGCCCCACCACCAAAATAGCCACCGCAACCGTCAGGCCGATGATGGACATAAGCCCTTGAATGGGGCGGCGCTCCAGGTTACGCAAAATAATTCGACTAGGGGCTGAAAACCATCGCTGCAACCCCAGCTTTTCTACCACCGTCGGACGAAACGTCGCCGGGGGCTCGGGCCGCATAGCCTCTGCCGGAGGAAGCATGACCGCCCGCCGCACAGCTAAGAATGCGCCCAAAACAGAGGCCCCCGCACTGACCATTAAAGCCGTCATCAGGACGCTCGTGCGAATCTCGTAACGCAGGATCGGAAAGTGGTAAAAGTCTGCGTATAGACGTGTCATCCCTGCGCCCAGCCAAGCGCCCAAACCGATGCCCAGCACCGACCCGATTAACACCACCACCATGACCAGCTTGAGGTAGTGAACGCACACGGCAAGATTGTCGTAGCCGAAGGCTTTAATTACCGCAATTTGGTCGCGCTGGGTGCTGACGAGTCTGCTCAGTAACAGATTGAGCAAAAAGGCCGCAATGCCCAGAAAAATACTCGGCATAATAATCGCTTGGGCCGAGAGCTGGTCTATCTCTGAGGAAATAAACTTGTGAGAGATTTGATTCTCTCGTCCCAGCGCCCCCAGACCACCATAAATCTCCAGCGCTTCATCCAGCTGGAAAATTACCTCTGCTTCGCTGGCCCCTGGCATTAGCGACAGGCTGATATCATTGAACGCACCCTTGAGATCAAACGCGGTGCTCAGCGCATCTCGCGGCATCCAGAGAATGCCAAAGCGCTGGTTATCAGGCACAATTTCGGTGCCCCGAATTTCATATATGTATTCTGGCGACATCGCGGTGCCGACAATCCGTAAATCTTGCCAGCGGCCATTAACAATCGCTCCAACCGTGTCGTTCAAAGCGAGATGATTGGCCAGCACAAAGGCCTCGCTGGCCAGCACTTCATCTCCCTTTTCAGGATAACGCCCGCTGCGAATAAACAAATCGTTAAGCATCAGGGTGGGCATCTCTGGAATGCCAATGAGCCGCCCAGTAGCGGGTTCTGCCAACCCTTCTACGGAAATCGTGACATCTTTAACCACACGAGTTTGCACGCTGCCCACCCCAGGAATGCTCTTCAACCGAGGGATAAGACTCTCAGGGGCGCGTTTCATTTGCACAAACACATCGGCAAAGCGATACTGACTGTAATAAGTTTCTTGGGTGAGCTTGAGCGAATAGTAGGTGCTCATCATGGTAACCAAGCTGGCAATGCCACAAGCCACAATCAGCACAATCGCCAGTACCTGACCGCGCATGTGCAACAAGTCTCGCAACATTTTTCTGTCTAGGGCTTTTACGGCCAATGCTTTCATCGGTTAGCTCCTTACCAGTCTTTTAGACAGTCTTTCGAGCAGTTTTTTGGCAGTCTCTTTTGTGAAGATTTACTATGAAGATCTACTGTAAAGATTTACCATTCCAGCTCAGCTGGGGTGAGCTTGGTTTGATTACGATAAATCTCGGCAATATTGCCGCTGCGCATGTGTATCACTCGATCAGCCATCGCGGCAATGCCTGCATTGTGAGTAATTACAGCAGTGGTGGTGCCAAATTCTCGATTCACTCGCTCTAGGGTTTCTAGAACGCGTTTTCCTGTGGTGAAATCGAGGGCTCCGGTGGGTTCATCGCAAAGCAGCACTTCCGGGCGTTTGGCAATGGCACGCGCGATCGCAACCCGCTGTTGTTCACCCCCAGATAGCTGTGCCGGGAAATGCTCTAACCGATCTTCGAGCCCCACCATAGCCAAAGCCTCTTCAGGCTTCATCGGATGCCGGGCAATGTCAGTGACTAGGGCTACGTTTTCTCGGGCAGTGAGACTGGGAATAAGGTTGTAAAATTGAAAAACAAACCCGACAGAATGGCGGCGGAACTGCGTCAGCGCCCGCTCGTCAGCGTGAGTCATTGCCTGATTGCGAAAATAAAGCTCACCCCCCGAAGGGACATCCAATCCACCCAAAATGTTCAACAAGGTCGATTTACCGCTGCCTGATGGGCCTAGAAACACCACAAATTCACCCTCGTAGAGATCCAAGTCTACAGAACCTAGGGCGTGCACTTTCACCTCACCCATAACATAAACCTTGCTGACTTGTTCAATATGAAAGACTGCCGGGGCGGAGGGGGTCGCAGGCAGAGTGGGAAGGCGGTGGGCAAGCATAGGTAGTAGTGTTATGGGTAAAGTGACAATAGCAAACGTGGCTAATCGCAGACCCTGCAAGGTCCATGCTTTTGCCTTACAGCCAAGCGCTCAAAGAAGTTGCTAAAGAATAACTCTCAAACTTGATGAAATTGTGATGATTGGGCCGCAGGGGCTGTTCAACGGTGGCACAAATGCTTTTTACAAAACGATAAGGCGCCTAGATAAAAAGGAGTCCAGCTAAAAAAGGAGTCCAGCTAAAAAGGAGCGTCAATAAAAAAAGACGCTCCTTAAGCAGTATTTTTACAAACTAATCCAATGACTCACCCCAAATGACTCACCCCAATCGACCTATTCTATAGCGAGCCATTGCCAAGATTGATGCGCAAAAATTGATGATCCGAAGTCAACAATTCAACATCAATTATTTGTGGGTGCTATTGTCAAGGTGATGTTGCTGAAGTTCCACCATAGAAACAGTCCCATCCCCATTCAGGTCCGCCTCCTCGCTGTTGAAGTTCAAGGGTTTTGCACCTGCTGCCGAAGAGATCGCTAAACTGGAAAGAACAATGGCTAAACCGGACAATAAAAAGCGTTTCATAATTGCCTCCTTACCAGGCAAGTCAGTGTATTTGTGGGTAATATGACTGTTGCGATATATAGAATCTACAAAGCTTTCAGCCTGGAATGGCGCTGACAATATAGCTGTTTGTGGGCTGTCTGATTTTTTACTTTTTTGAACTATTTTTGCTGTCAGAAGGCATGAAGATGCTGCCAGAAGACATGAAGAGTGTTGACTGATTCTTTCGCAACAGTTCTCAATGGCTCTCAATGGCTAATTCTTTTTCATCTATTCTCTTTTCATAAATACATTCTACAAAACCCTGCTTAAATGTAGCGCGCTATACAAATATTTCGTAACCAAAAAAGGGGCAGGATGTTCATATTCACCGACGGCTACCAATCTAATGTGTCAAGATAGAGAAAAGGCAATAGGCACTTTTCGATGAAAAGCCAACAGGCTAAAAACAACTTAGTGAAGGTTGTGATTCTCCTCGTCAACAACACTCACTGAAAGGAGAAACCTGATGAAAATTAACTCAACGCCACTATCGACCAAAAACTTTCAGATAAAGCATAAAGAAGTCACTCCCAATATGTTTCTGGGATTATCGTCCTTAGGATTTTTTTTGGGCCGTTTGCAATATTTTTCAGCTGCTTTATTGCTGCTGCTGGCAGCATCTCCTGTATTCGCAGAAACGCCCACTTCAGAAAGTTCTAATCCTATTATTCGTCAAAGCCTTACGACCCAAAACAACGTGCGACGGCTTCTTTTGCTGAATGAATGCAGAGGCTGTAATCTCATAGGTGTTACCCTTCTAGAAGCTCAACTGATGGGGGCAGACTTACGCGAGGCGAGTTTGCAGTTTGCCGACCTCAGCGGAAGTCACCTAGCAGAAGCCAACTTAAAGGGGGCCAACCTCACGGGAATAAACCTTAGCAATGCTGTTTTGATCAATACTAATTTGGCCAATACTCAACTGGATTGGGCAAATTTCAGCGGCGCTCAACTCTATACGGTGAATGTGACCGGGGCTTCTACGAATCATCTCAATTTAACCAATGCCCGGTTGCGCAATACGCCTATCAGTGTCGGTGGCTATGAGCAACCTTTAGGAACGCCCCTACCCCTAGAGCCAACCATTCCGTTTGAAGACACGCTGCCACCGGGCGTGGAGTACGAGTACTAGACGCTAGCGCAAGGGCTCTCACAAATTCCTCAAATTATTTATTTAGCCTGTAGGTACGGGTTAGCTCAGCGCCGTGCTCAAATTTTACTGTGCTCAGTTTTTCAGGAGAAATAGCCATGTTGTTCCGTCAGCTGTTCGACCCAGAATCTTTTACGTATACCTATCTCATTGCAGATACTGACCTGGGTTTGGCCATTTTAGTAGATTCGGTCCTCGCTCAAGTAGAGCGAGATCTCAAACTTTTACAAGAGCTAGACTTAACCCTGATGTATTGCCTTGAGACCCATGTTCATGCTGACCATATCACGGGCACCGAGCAACTAAGGGCTAAAACAGGGTGTTCGGGAGTTGTGCCTGCCCATGCTCACGTTAGCTGCGCTAATCGCCATATTGATGATGGTGAAATTTTGACTATCGGCTCTGTTTTACTAGAGGCGATCGCCACGCCTGGCCATACCGATAGCCACATGGCCTATCTCGTCAGCAACAACCCTATCAAGACTCCAGTCCGTGTGCTGACAGGTGATGCGCTCTTCGTTCGAGGCTGTGGCCGAACTGATTTTCAAAACGGTGATGCAGGCATACTTTACGATTCAGTCATGCAGCGTTTGTTCACCTTGCCCGATCGCACGCTGGTCTACCCTGCGCACGACTACCGGGGGCATACCGTTTCAACTATTGGGGAAGAGAAACAGTGGAATCCGAGGTTTGTAGGTCGAGACCGCAGCAGTTATATCGATTTTATGAACAACCTCAATCTGCCTGCTCCGAAAAAGATGATGGAGGCCGTGCCTGCTAATGAACGCTGCGGTCGGGAAGCTGTTGCCGTTTAGCGGGTCCTCTTTTGTTCTGCAACTAAAAAACATTGAACATCACCCGCCAGCAGAGGATTCTTGGTTTCTACACCAGAAAACAATTAATAAGATGGCCCGCTGAACATCAACAGCGTTTAGTGTTAACGTTCAGCGGGCGGATGAGAGTGTTTGTTCTCTAACTATCCTTTCTAACGAGGACTTAATCTCTGTTTGCTAGCCCTTAAGCACAGCTATCGCAGCTTCGTAGTTGGGCTCATTTGTAATTTCTGAAACCAACTCGGTATAGATAACCTTGTGGCTTTCGTCAAGAATTAAGACAGACCGTGCATATAACCCCGCTAATGGGCCATCTTTCATCTGGACGCCGTAGTTTTTCGCCAAACTATGGTGGCGAAAGTCAGAGCCTGTTAAGGCATTCTCGATACCCTCAGCACCACAAAAACGACTAAAGGCAAAGGGGAGATCGAGCGATGCAAATACTGGGGCCAAATTATCAATATCAGCGGCTTGTTGGCTAAATGTTTTGAACTGTAATGCACAGACGCCAGTATCAACGCTGGGGAAAATATTGAGGAGTACTTTTTGACCCTTGAGATCGGCTAAAGATACTTCGGATAAGTCGGAAGTGACCAATTTAAACTCTGGAGCCGCTTGTCCAACACTGGGGAAATCTCCAGTCGTTTGTACTGGTGCCCCTTTAAACGCTGTGGATGCCATATATGATGTTTCTCTTTCGGGAATCTCACCCATAATAGTAGAACTGCTCACTTTATGGTGAATGAAAAATAAGGCCACCGATTAAAGAAGTGCAGTTATTGTTTGCGGAATTTAACTATTTATTAGCGATACTTGAAGACTCAATCTAGATTACCCTTTTCATGATGTGGAGAGTGATGTATTGCTGTAAGTGTCAAAGAGTGGATGACAGGGGAAGTGGTGTTGCGATCGCATGAGGCTAGCCGGACAATTAGTCTATCAAAATTGCTATAGCCTTCTGCTTCGATACGAATCCTTCCCTTTGTTTTTGAATCGACTACTCTACCGATAAAGGTGCTAGCATCACTGTCTTTTCACCGTCGGTTACGAGCTAAACTTTGCTGGATCCGAAAGAAAACTATTTCGATTACATTATTGATAGAGAGAAGCGGTGAATTTTCGTTATGAGGTGGTCTAACCATTGAACATGACAATACACATACGAGAAGCGTCAAAGACAGATCTAGATGATGTACTGGCTGTAGAGTGTGCCGCTTTTGGTGGTGATATAGAAGCTGAGCTGGTGAGAGATCTCTTGGAAGATCTAAGTGCAAAGCCTTTTTTATCTCTACTGGCCTTTCAAGGAAACCGTGCGGTAGGACATATCTTATTTACCACGGCCCATCTTGCCGGGGCCCAAGACACGGTGTCGATTGCACTACTCGCACCCCTGGCCGTCGTGCCGGATGCTCAGAAGCAAGGTGTTGGTACTCAGCTCATTGAGAAAGGATTGCAAATGCTCTCAGAATCAGGGATAGATCTGGTTTTTGTGCTGGGCCATCCAAGCTATTATCCGCGCCATGGATTCAAACCAGCAGGGGCTCTCGGATTTGATGCCCCCTACCCGATTCCAGAGGAACATATAGAGGCTTGGATGGTGCGATCGCTTTACCCAGACATAATAGGAACTGTTTCTGGGAAAGTCGTTTGTGCGAATGCCCTTAATAGGCCCGATCTGTGGCAGGAATAGAAAAAAGAATCCATATCGTTTTTACTGCGGCCTTTGCGAAAAAAGAATAATGACTCTTAAGCATCTGGGTAACAGTTTCCTAAAGAGTTGTTTGGCATGTTTCTCTATCGAATCAGCAATGAACTTCTAGCCCTTCCTCAGTCCGAGTTGAATTGGCATTGTCAGAGTAGCGAAGGTTTCAGAGTTTTGGCTACCACAGCTTCAACTGGCCGTCTGTGCGATCGCGGCATTTTCGGTCCATGGCCGAACCGCACGATCAAATCAGGACGCCGATTGCCAATGCCTAAATAATTTGCAAACTGTGGTCGCAAGGCTACCACTTCAACAGGCTGGTTCAAAAACGCTGTGCGAATATTAAGGGCTTCTGCCTGTAAGGCAAAGCGTTGATAGCAGCGGCCTGCCGCTATCCAGTGGGCCGGGTCGTTTTTATCAGAGACAAAGATGGCAATACCGGCTGAGCTACGAATCTGTTTGGCAATTTTTTTGTTTTCTGATTTAGCCCCAAACGTCAGATCAAACAACCAACTTCCTAGCCAGTGAGGCGCAGCAGGATTTCCAGCGGATTTGGAAAAAAGTCCATCGCCTTTTTTAGCCGCTTCTGATGGGTTAAAACGAATCCACGACTTCAGTTCTTTTATAAAGGCCGGATCGTTGATCTGTGCGGTATTAGCTTCGGTGATGTAACCTAACACAGCTTCCAGCGCCTGCTGCTCAGTTAGTAGGATTAGACTCACCCCTTCTCCTGTGCCCGCAGAGTCTAAACGCTTGAGCACCTCAGCTTTCAGCGGTTGACCATCGTAGATTGACCGGGCGGATTGACGTTCAACAATCGCCTCAAAAAGCAGAGAATGAACAGGTTCGCCTGCTGTCAAATGAATATGAATTGCCTTCACAGCGTCTCCCGCCTGCTGCAATTCAACGGTTCCTTCAAAGCCGTGAGCTTTGGCCGCGATCAACAGATTTTCTGTGGCACAGCCTAAGCTAGCGTACAAATGGTGATCATCAGGATCGACTGCTGGGCAGCGGCGTGTCAAATCCGGCAGAATAGAAATTTGACGATCTGCTAGCTTAAATTTCCAGCACTGGGTATTGTGGCTGGAAGCTGCCAGGGTGGCACAGCGAACCAGCTCGTAAAACACAGATCTCTCATTTGTCATGCTAGGTTCCGTAGATTGTTATCAGATTGCTCCCACATTTAGCGGCATTTCAATCAGGGTTCGGCCCTTTTCATTTTTGATACTGACGCGGCGAACATTGCTTTTCTGGATCAGCTCTTTAACCTTGCCAACTAAAGCATCGCCTGAAATCTCAAACTCTTCTAACATTACTCTTTCGTTATCTGACGTGCCATTATCTCTGATATCTTCTGGCGAGAGATTTTATCTGGCAATCAAATTTTTCATCTGTGCGGCAGGGTCTTTTTCGTTTTGGTTTGTTGTCATGGCTGTCGCCTTTACCGCTAAGGTCTATCCTCGTAGCTTAGAAAAGACTATTGATGAACTTGTGAAGGCCGCCCAGATAGAGGTCTAGACGAAAGCCCGGATGACAGCTATCAGAAAGAAGGCACTGCGAAGTTTTGTAAACAATTTCGGGCAAAAATACTAGCCAATGGTGTGTATCGATACCGTTGGTTGGTATTTTTGGTGACCTTCATAAGTTCCTCATAGGTGATCCCCATACTGATTTGTACGTTTAAACAGCAATCGCAGCAGTAGCTATGGCGATCCCGAATAAAATGCGGCGGCAACAGCGTAGCTTACAGGGCCTGTCTATTTTTGTATAGATGAGTTGCTGCAAGCTGATGTGATATTGAAGGTTTTGATCTTAAAGGTGTTCTCATGCAGCTATTGAACGTTTCCAAAAAGATTCTTTGTGGCTATACCAATCCCACGTCTAGGATGCAGGTCCTAAGAATTTCAAATATCGAAAACTGGTTTTTTGAGCGCACGGTAATGCCACAGGGCTCGATTTTGTTTGAGGCCTTTCAAGAGGCCAAACTAGAAGTTCACACCAGCGAAATGATGAGCGCTATTTTATCTGATGTGATTCCTTGCTGTGAGCTTACAACCAGTGCGGAAGGCCGCAGGCAACGGCCTCAAAGAATGCCACAAACAGCCTAGCTTTTTGCTGATGCCCCAGATGTAAAACCAGATATAAAACCAGATACAGAACCTGTTGCGTTGTGCTAGCCCTGTCAAGACAGCTTATCCTATCCTCAATCGTCAGAACCGCGATCGCTGCTAGCTTTATTTATGCAGGGCCACTGTCACTTCTGGAAATTTTGCGTTGGCGACAACGGCATTGGCATTGAGCCCGATTACCGCGAGCAGATTTTCAAGATTTTTTAATAGTCTCCTAAGATTTGCAGCCGCCGCTCCAAAGTTTTCGGGCTTTGCCCATCTCCTATCTCGTTTTATTTGTGCTCAGCTTTCAACAACAGGAAAGTACACCTTAATTTCGGTGCCTTGACCTACTGTACTAAAGACTTGTAAAAAGCCGCCTGCATTTTTCACAATACCAATAACGGTAGCCAGTCCTAAGCCAGTCCCTTTGGTTGGGCCTTTGGTGGTGAAAAAAGGATCAAATATGCGATCGCGCAGTGCTGGCTCAATGCCAATCCCGGTATCGGTGACGGTTACCGTCACATAGTGCCCAACACGACACTGGCCAACAGAGTTATTCACATATCGGCCAACGGACGCTTCCTCGATCAACGTATTGTTGACTGAGAGTGTTAGGACACCCCCTTGGGGCATTGCATCTCGAGCATTCACACACAAGTTCATAAACACTTGGTGCAAATGCGTCGCATTGACACGCGCCCTTTTTTTTAGCGAATTTGACGAATGCTCTGTGCCAATAGTCTGGCGGATTTCAATGTTGTTTGGAAGGCCCTGTCGGGCCATAGCAACGACCTCTTGCAGTAAGGTTGTAATATCAACAACGTCACTATCCTTGGGACTGCCCTGAGCGAAGGTCAGAATTTGCTGAACCAGTGTCACCCCTCTTTTTGCGCTCCTTTCCAAAATCTCTATATGCTCTTGAGTCGGCTCATTGAGATCTTTTAAGGTGATGCGCAACAGCTGAGCAATGCCTAATATAGGGGTTAAGATATTGCCCAAATCGTGAGCGACACCCCCTGCTAATTGTCCCAAACTTTCGAGCCGCTGAGCCCGATAAAACTGGGCTTCTAGCTGCTTTTGTTCAGTAATATCAGTGTTCATCTCTAAAAGAGACTGCGGACGGCCTGCCTCATCACGTACTAACGTCCAGCGGCTGGCAACTAAAATAGTGTTGCCTGATTGCGTGGTATGGGTCAGCTCTCCCTGCCAAAAGCCCTGTTCAATGGCGGTAGATAACACTGCCTCAGGATCAATGTCTGCTTGTGTTTTAAGGAGCAGCTGTACGTTCTGACCGATCGCTTCTGCTGGGCTCCAGCCATACAGATGGGCCGCACCTTTGCTCCAAAACACGATTTGACCTGCCAAGTCACGAACCAATATGGCATCGGTCGCAATATCAATGAGAGCTGCCTGCTCGCGCATGGTACGTTCGGCTCGTTTGCGGGCGGTGATATCTTCATTAACGCCCACATAGCCAATGGTTTCACCGGTTGGCGACTGCATTGCGATCGCCCGCCCAAACACCCAGCGTTCTTCCTGCTCTGACTGCTTGAAAAAACGAAACTCTAGGGAAAAGTCACTCTCTCCAGCAACAAACCGAGTCCACATTTTAAAGACTTTCTCTCTGTCATCGGGATGGATTGCCCTAGCCCAGCTCTCCCCTAAGCTTTCTTCTAAGGTTAGCCCAGCGATCTCTTGCCATTTGGCATTGGTATAGATACATTGACCATTCAAATCCGTCTGATAGATACCAACAGGGGCAAAAGCACTCAAAGAGCGAAATCGCTCTTCACTGGCTTGCAATGCCTGCTGAACGCGGCGACGCTCGACTAATTCGCGCCGAGTTGTTTGATATAGCTCCGCCTGCTGGATGGCAATTCCTAGCTGGGTTGCCACCCGCTGTAACAGCTGGGTATTTTGCGGTGTCCATTGCCGAGAGTCTCCACACTGATGGGCAATTAGCAGTCCCCAAAGGTGATTTTCTTGCACGATAGGGACCACTAAATTAGCCTGCACTTGAACAGATTTCAGCAGCTCTAAATAACAGGGACTCACCTCTAGCGCATCAGCATCCGAAATCACACTAATTCGGCCCAAGCTATAATTTTTTATATATTGGTTGTTAAAGCAGGAGTCTTGAATAGCCATACCGAGTGTTTTAACCCAGCCTGGGGCGACTGATTCGGCCTCAACAATGCCTTGCCAATCAGGATTGAACCGAAACACAATAACCCGATCTGCCTGAAGGAAAGACCGCAACTGAGTGACTGCGGTCTGTAAAATCTGGTCCAGCTCAAGCGTCTGGTGAATAGCATTAGTGATTTCAGCTAGTAGCCGTTCTCGATTGTGTTTTTTTGGTCGCTGGTGACGCTGTAGTAAGTAAGTGACCCGCGAGATTAAGGCTGTCGCATCGAATGGTTTGGTTAAATAATCGTTGGCTCCTGCCTCAAGTGCTAAGGTACCCTGCTCGGCACTGGGCGGCGTAAGTAGCAATATGGGGTTGGGAATACCCTGAATACGGAGCTGCTGGCACAGCCACACGCCGTTTGGCCCGCTGTTTGGCCTGCTATTAAGCTCATTTGCTGCCGTCCAGTCGGCATCTATCACGATTAAGTCAACATCAGCCCCTACAAAAATTTGAGACCGTAGTTTGGGTGGGGACTCCGCGCTTAAATTTTGTTTAGAACGGTTTTCTACGGGCGTTAAGTCTGAGGGTTGAGCTGCGAAACGTTCTATCCGATAGCGTTGGCCCAGGGATGATTTTTGAAGCAGAGGTAAGGCCACAGGCTCAGTTTCAGCAGTCAAAATTTTCATGAAGCCATCTGAAAGAGTGTTACGTGTTCGGGTAACTGTTTACGAGCCTATCTGTCTTTAGAAAGTCAAAATCTCTTACTTAAAGCCGATTTCTTGAAATATCTTGATGAACAAATATTTCGATGTGACTATTTATACGTATTAGTTTTCTCCTATGTTGACTTACCTCATAACTTCCTCATAACTATTCGCCACAATTCTTTTCATATGGACCAGTGTATAAGCCCATAAAAAGACGTCAGTACTAGGACGGATACTAGGACGGATGAGTTGAGTCTCTGGTTTTTTATCGGTTAACACGCTTAAAGAGGTTCAAAGATGGAACGCCCCCTTGAATCCCGATTCCTTTGTTTTTTGGAAACAGAGCTTGGACTGTCTGCGGATGCAATCGCGATCGCCCTCAATCAACACCGTCTCAATCAACACCGTGAAGACCTAAGTCTGCTGCCCATCACCCTGTGGAAACATCAGCTCGTTAGCATTCATCAGGTTGGCTTAATGCTCGACTGGCTAGCCAATGTTCAAAGCCCTTTATTCCAGCGTCTTTAGTCCAATTCCCTTGGCCCAACTCCCTTGGCTCTTCACTGCCTTTGTCAGGCTTTTGGGTAGAACTCAGTTGCAATCCCTTACAAATAACGCCCTATGAATTCTATAAGACGGCTACTTTCATCGGTAAAGCTTTTAAAGCGTCCCTGGTGGGTGAAAATCAAGACACAGGCTCCCGAGTGTCTCTACTACTTTGGTCCGTTCGATAGCGCAGAAGAGGCTGAAAAATTGCAGTCAGGATATGTTGAGGATCTACGTCATGAAGGGGCTCAACATATCTTGGCTGTGGTTGAACATGCAATTCCTGAGAAACTGACCGTCCTGTCCTGTTGAGCTACCAGGCGAATGCACTCGTCTTGTCACTCTCCAAGTTCTGACACGAGATGACTTGTCTGATGACTTGTCTGATGGCTGTCTGAGGCTATTCAGCGCTTGATTAAGACAAAAGTAGCGACGATCAGAACAAAATAACCAAATCCTTTTTGTAGCCTGCTTGCTGCAATTTTCTTTGAGAGTGAGCTGCCCAAAAATATGCCGATTGCAGCTGCTAGCGTAAAAGATAGTGTTAGAGACCAGTCAATAGACACCTGATTGAGATAGCCAACAAACCCTACTGCGGAGTTTAACGAAATAATCAGCAGAGAAGTACCGACCGCTTTTTTTATTGGGATATGGCTAAGCAGCACTAATGCCGGAATGATTAAAAAACCACCGCCTACCCCGACAAACCCTGTCACTATGCCTACGCCCAACCCCTCTATTGGAATGGCGAAATTTTTCCACAACGGTGTGTCGTACCAAGCTTGTTTCGAGCCAGTACGAACCGAGGCTTGCTTGGGTAAATTGCTAGCAGGGCGACGGGATAGGATGGCCCCTTGAGAGGCACTGCGGTCCTGGCGGGAGGGCCCTTTTTGAATCATTAGTATGCTGGCAGCCAACATTACCAAGCCAAAGCTGACTAGCTGGAGAGTGTCAGTAATCCAGGGGAGCTTGACCAGCTGAGATCCTAAATAGGCTCCTAACATAGCGGCTGGCGTGAAGGCGGCTGCGATTCGCCCGCTGAAGTTGCCGCATTTGGCTGCGGGGATAGCGCCCAGTAAACTAACGCAGCCAACAATAAAAAGGCTCATCGCAATCGCCTCTCGGCTACCCACTCCCATGACATAAACCAGGATGGGTACTGCCAGTACAGAGCCCCCTCCACCGATTAGCCCCAAGCTGAGACCAATCCCTACAGCCAACACATGACCTACGATAAGTGCTGTCATGGCTAAGTCGCATCCGCCGTGTCCAGTTTTTGCACACAGTTTTTGTTCTCTGGTACCGCTGCCATCATTTCTTTATCGAATAGCTGACGAAATAGCATAGTAGCCTGCTGGTAGCCTCTTGGTTTGTGAGAAAAAGGTTTTCTAAGATAGTCTTGGGTTTAGGTAATACGAGACTGGATTATTCCGTTGGGCCTGTATTTTTTGATTTTGTTTGTTGTTGTTGTTGGTCATAGTGATTGAACACAATCATGCCAGCAACCATCGATAGCAGAAAAACGACTGGGTTGCGATCGCCAGTCGCCAATGCCGCAATCCCTGGCCCTGGGCAATACCCTGCAATGCCCCAGCCAATACCAAATAGGGCTGCTCCTGCAATTAGCCGCCAGTCAATGTCTTGATGGGTGGGTCTTACCGGGTGACAACAGGGCTACATCACCTGCTTCATAAGAGATAAAGCCATAAACCCGCGTTGAAAATACAGCCGTTTATGGGGTTTGAGCGCCATCAACCGATAGGCCCAATCCGCCCATAAGTCCATGGCATAGAGCCACCGTTGGCCATAGAGTCCAAAGCTAAAATCGCTCTGACGCAGCATCTTGTCTTGGTGCTCTTTGATACGTCCAGCATACGTCTCTATCCGTAAGGCTCGCATTTGTTGGCCATACATAGTCGCCAAGCTATATGCGATCGCGACTAGCAACACTAAGGCTAAAAATCGCGCATCGTTCACTTGAGTATTTTCTAAATGATAGCCCCCTGATTTGCAATCCTTGAAAAATTGTTCTATGCCCCAGCGACAGCGATATACAGCTAATGCTTGTTTGAGCGTCGGGAGATTAGTCAAGATGTACCAGGGTTCTTTCGGTCCTTTTTGACGATACTTCCGTTTCCAATAAACTGCGATATTAAAGGGGCCTAAGCCCTCTCCTTTGTTACACAGTACGCCCTGATAAAACTGAGACATGCCCGGCTTAAAACCTTGGGCCTTCAGCCCTCTATAGGGCTCACCTGTCTGGGTTTGAAAATGCAGACTTTTTTTCTGACGCAAGGCAAAGAAGACGCCTCTACTATCGAGCCAGGCAGCGAGTTTTGGACTATGGAATTCTCGGTCTCCCAACACCAAGACAGACTCCTGTTTGAATAACTGAAGGGCCACTTTCAACAATCGTTTTTGGGTCTTCAGCGAACTGTTGCCGACTTGATTCAATACCTCCCAATAAATCGGTAAGGCATGCTTACCCCAGACCACCGTCACCATGAAGATATTGCGCTCTTTCCATTGCGTCCGGTCAATCGCTATCAGCCAACAGCCATACTTTTGGTTTTTTTTTTAAGCGCCCGACGCTGGGCACGATTGAGGCCCTGGCCAGTACGCACCTGCCGCAGCCAATATTTAATCAACGGAAACCACAGTAATTTAACGCACAGACGTGGCAACAATAGAAATCGCTGGAGATTGCGTTTTCGACTGGCATATTGAATGGGTTGCGGAAATAGACTGGCCAAGGTGGAGAGCTTGACCTGTCGATGGGATTGTATCAATAGCAACAGCATCTCCAGAGTCAGATACTGAGACTCAGTCAGATGTTTGCGCAAGATGGTTTGGTATACTGGAGGCAACATTTTTTTTGGGGAGGGGACGCAATTCCCTTCCTATTTTTTTGCCCTTTTATTTTCTCAAATCCTTGCTACATATGACATGGAAGTTCCTTGTCACCCGCTAAGCAATATCCCACGTCTCTTTGATTTTGCGAAGCACCGGTTTCAGCTGTCGCGGCGAGGCTTTCACCCACTGCTTGACTTGCGCCTTTTGCTCATCGTTCAGCTTTGGCTTACCGCCCCGCCCCGGTCGGTTGTAGAGTCCAGCACAGCCGCGCTGCTGCCAAGCATTCAGCCAGTTGTAGATCGTCTTTTGCTCGACAGGGAAAACCGTCAATAGCTGGGAGATATCCATCCCCTGACTATAAAGCCATACACAGTGTGCGCGTTGGCGAACCTGATGGTGGCGGCTTTGCCGGTACATGCGCTGCAAAAGACCTTGAGTTTCTCGGCTGACCGTAAGGGTGAGGGGCATTCGGTAGGGATAGCTGGTTTAACCTAGCTGAATATAATTCTTTTATTGTAATTAATCGTGCTTACCTACTTACAAGTGGATAGCAGCAGCGACGGGTTCTCGTGAATGCTTTGACCATAGCAACGTTGCCCAAGTGACCTATGTTGGCGATAGCGAATCAGACATCTATGAACCCTGGTTCCAAATTCCGGAAGAAGGTGTACATTTACTGGTTCGAGCCTGTCAAGACCGTCGATTAGTGGCACATCCACAGAAACTGTACGACACCCTTGCAGACCAACCAATAGCAGGTACCTACGAGGTCGATATTCCCGCCGACCCTCGTCACCATCGGACTGCCCGAAGAGCCAAAATGACAGTGCGTTATACCCCGGTCAAACTCCGGCGCCCTGACTCGTTGACTGATGACTATCCCAAGTTTGCTAGTGTCAATGCGATTGACGTCGTTGAGTTGAATCCTCCTGAAGGAGAAGCGCCGATACATTGGCGTTTACTCACGACCCATGACGTCAATAGTTACGAGCAAGCTCGACAGATTATCCAATGGTATCGCTGGCGCTGGCATATTGAATTGCTGTTTGCTACGTTGAAACAGAGGGGACTTGAAATTGAGTCCTCGCAGTTAGAATCCGTCGCTGGTATTCAAAAACTTTGCATCATGGCGCTCTCAGTCGCCATTACGATTCTCCAGCTCACCTTAGGGCGAGAGAATAGGGAAGAAACAGCAGACGTTGTTTTTGACTCGCCACGGCAAATGTTTCTGGAACATCTACTCCCCACACTTGAAGGCCGAACAACTAAACAAAAGAATCCTCATCCTGTTCGTTCGCTTGCTTGGGTGGCTTGGCTAATTGCTAGGCTTGGGGGCTGGGCTGGATATCGTAGTCAGCGACCTCCAGGGTTTAAGACCATGTACCGAGGTCTACAGCAGTTTGAGATGATGTTTTCTGGCTGGAAATTAGCTGCTCCTTGAACTCTCGGACTTGTGTGTACACAGGAGCGCAAGCAGGTGGGACTAGCACTCTGTACAACAATCTGTACAACAATCTGCACAACAATCTAAATCCTTGCTCAATTTTATGCTGTTGGCCTGTGCTGTAATATTTTTACAAGTGCTTGTAGGGAAGGAAAACTCATTTAGGCATTCCTTTTCTAAGCTGCTGTTCAAGCTGCTGTAAATCGATGCCTAGTTCTTCTTTCAGGACATAGGTTGCTACGCCACCTGGCGGGGGCACTTCTTTGTATTCTGCCAGAATTCCTAGCAATAAATGCTCTGGTGAGAGCTGCGATTTTTCCTGTTGTTTAGCTTCTTCAAGGGCCAGCTCAATGACTCTTTTTGCCCTAGGTGCAAAAGGAAGTAATTGAAGGCGCGTGTCCTCAGGTAGCGTAGGGCGGATGCCCAGACACTTCTCAACGATTGGATGCGCCGCCTCATAGCTCACGCCTACCGAGATGAGTGCTTGCGCGGCGGCGCTTTTGCCTTCTGCTAAGAGTCCCAGTAAAATACCTTCTGTTCCCAACCTGTCAACATTGAGCTCGCGAATGGGCGCTTCACCTAAGCGAATAACCTCCTGCGTTTGCGCGGTGAAAATTTTGTGCCTTGGGATGGCCGCTTCTGTAAAGTCGCCTAGGGCCATCGAAAAGATGGCCTTTAAGATGTAGTCGAAGGTCGCGCTATTCATGCCCCACTCTGCGGCGATATTACCCTCTTCCTGATACATCTTGATCAGCGATGAATAAATCTCTCCATCGCCTTGCACAAAAGATCGCATACTCCACAGCCAGCGTCTGGCCAGCATTCGTACCGTAGGACTGTTAAGATTGCTATTCTGATTCATTTCAGTTTGGATGTCTGTCAGGAGAGACTGCCATTCTTCGGCACCTGCCTGAAAGCGATTTTCCAGTACGGATTGTTGTTCAGGCGTAAAATATTGTTGTGACATCGTTATGGTCTCCATTGCTTGCATAAGGTTTTCCACTGACACGGATTGAGTGTTTGATAGCTCGTTGGCGATGTTGTTTAGGCGCTTGAGCAAGGTATGGGACAGTTCAATTTGTTCGCTGAGTCGCGCTCTGTGCAACTCAATCACCCTTGGCAGCGAATAGTCAGGGCTTTTGAGGCTCTCTTGAATCTCGCTGAGTGAAAGCCCTAGCTGCCGCAAAGACAAAATCTGCTGAAGGCGAATGATATCGCGATCGCTATACAGTCGATGATCTGCTTTGCTTCGGTGAGACGGCACCAATAGCCCAATTTCATCGTAGTAATGCAATGTGCGGATCGAAAGCCCCGTTTGCTGGGCTAATTTGCCGATCCTCAGTAAGCTAGACACAAATCACCTCCGGCTTTTTCATAAATCAGCCTGTTTGGCTGATTGGTTCGTGGTTGATAAAGTCATCCTAGAGCCTGACGTTACGTGAGGTGCAAGAGGTTTTAAAAAGTTGCTTGAGAACATTGCCTAAACTAAGAAAAACACAACAGAGAGGCGTACAAGAGGAGTCCCTCAGGAGAAAGGCGCAAGCGCAAGACACAAGAAAAACCCTGGCAATTTGCCAGGGCCTAGAAACTGTCTAAATTCTCGTAACTCGCTTCAAGGGAAAGTGCTTCAAGGGAGCGCGCCGTAAGGCAATAAGGTTTGGTCATCCTCAGAGCCTAGCCTTAGATCTAACCTTGGTAGCTAATCCCCCGATACTTTAAATTGTGCAATGTGTGATGGTTAGGGGCATGCTTTGCCACCTTTAGCTTTGTGGTGTTGCCTAAGAAGCTGCACTCAATAGTGGTTTCAATGGTTTCGATGCGTTGAGGCGTGGTTGTATAGGTTGCGCCGTGGTAAGTCAGTTGCATGGTTTGGAGCCCTCAGGTGTTGAATCTGATAACAGTATCTTCAATTCATGAGCCAAACTGTTTCCAGGGGTGGCACCTGTAGATATTAGATTTTCCGACTTTGGAAAAGGCAGTTTGGTTCGTGAGCTGACGAAATATTCGTCTGGTAGACAGCGAACTGAACTGCCCCTTTAAATCCCCAAATTTTGGGGGACTTTGAAACAAGATGCTCAACAAAAAAATGAATCGAGATCAATATTGGTTGGAGCAGCGGTGCTCTCTCAACCTTGGGGGCAGTGTTCAGCACGTCTAAACGCTATTTCTAAGCTCTATATTTGTTCCCTCGGTAGATTAGGTCTTGGGAATGCTGCCGGGCCGGCACGTACTTTGGCACTCTTAGCTTTGTTGTTTTCCCTAGAAACCGACAGTCAATATCGGTTTCGACTGTTTCAATCAAAGGCTGAGAGACTGTGTAAGTTGCGCCGTGATAGGTCAATTTCATGTTGGAATCCTCTTGTGGTTTTCTTTATGGTTTGGTCAGGTTTATCTAACCCTTAAAAACAGTATGCTCAAGCTGTACAGCACTCGCTTTCCTGCGATGGCAAAAGTGAGGCACCTTGTTTCCATTTTTGGAGCACACGCGTGCAGCGTCTTTAGAAAAACAACCCTCAATAAAAAAGCCCTGGCAAGTGCCAGGGCTTTGAAAACCTAGAATCTGAAAGGGTGTTTGGTGTTTGCACAGTGACCAACGCGATCTTCAGATCGCTCTATGGCTTCTGTTCAAGACTCTTTTGTGCTCAAATTTATCTCGCCTCGAGTCTAGGCTTGGTAGTGAGTCCCCCGATAGGTAAAGTTTCTCAGAACCTGCTGAGTGGGTACAAACTTAGGGACTCTTAGCTTTGTCGTTTTGCCCAAAAAACTGCATTTAATGTCGGTTTCAACGGTTTCGATGCTGCGATTAGTATAAGTGTATGTTGCGCCGTGGTAAGTCAGTTTCATGGTGGAAGTCCTCAGTGGTTGACTGTCTGAAAACAGTATGTCTCGGCGGTGAGGCCCCTCCTTTCCGAAGACGGTATTGACTAAAAAATGATTTTCCAAGTTTGGAAAGTGATTTGATAGCACTCTATGCATAATGAAGTAACAACTTATTAATCGCGATAAAATGGTTAAGGTAAAACGGGTGGTTAAGGTAAAACGGGTTAAGGTAAAACGAACAGATCAGCCTCAAATAGTTCTGTATCTGAACGGACCGTTTCCTGTTCCCTAAAGCTAGTCCGTCAAACTGGACTTCAGGATATTGACGACGCTGCTAGTGGTTCTAAAAGGTAGTGGTTCTAGAAGGTAGTGCCGATAGCTTCTAGACCAGCATTCTCCGTGGTAATACTATAAGCTTATGTAATTGCTATATAAGGAGCCTGTAACCCTAGGCTTCTAGTACTATTTACGGGTCTATATGCCTAAAGTTATTTCTATTCACTCATATCGAGGTGGCACTGGTAAGTCGAATTTTACTGCTAACCTTGCGGCAACCTTAGCGTCCCAGGGCCACTGCGTCGGCGTAGTAGATACAGATGTCCCCTCACCGGGGATTCACAACCTGTTTTGCTTAGAGCCAGAACACACTACCCACACCTTGAACAACTACTTATGGGGCGAAATCGCTATTGAAGAAGCGGCTTACGAGGTGAGTGATAATGTTGGTTTGGAAACAGACTCTGGTGGAAAGTTGTACCTTGTTCCCTCCAGTGTGAAAGCGGATAGCATTGCGCGGATTTTGCGAGATGGATACGACGTTAGGCTGATGAACGACGGATTTCGCAAGCTGGTTAAGGCCCTCTCGTTGGACTATTTACTCATCGATACGCATCCCGGTTTGTCAAAAGAGACTTTCTTATCGATTGCAATTTCCCACGTGCTGATTTTAATCCTGCGGCCCGATAAGCAAGACTACCAGGGCACTGCCGTGACTATGGATGTGGCCAAGCAGCTGAAGGTTCGTAAGCTGTTGCTGGCGATTAATAAGGTGTATCGTTCGCTCAGCCCAGAGGTGATTAAGCAAAAGGTAGAAGAAACCTACGGCGAAAAGGTCGCCGGCGTGTTTCCCCTTTCAGAAGACATGGTACAGCTTGCCAGTGAAGGTGTGTTTTGTGTAAGGTATCCCGAGCATCCTATTAGTCAAGAGTTTCGTAGGGTTGTCCAACAGCTGTCAGAATAAACGGTCCGCACTGGCCAACATCGAACGTAGGAGGATGAGATTCCATGTCAAAAACGGGTCGTTCCCCAATGGGACAGTCGGGTAAAGACAGCTCGAAACGTAGGGCTGTCTCAGATAACAGAGACAGTTCAGACAATGGAGAGTTGCGATCGCTGGCAAGCTCCATTACCGCCATTACCTCCCCGTTTAGAAACTATCTCACTGGCCTGCACGAAAAGTACGCGGCACTCAATACGGGCAAAGTCGCTGACTACATTCCGGAGCTGGCCGAATCCGATCCGGACTGGTTTGGCATTTGTGTGGTGACAACCGATGGCCGCCTCTTTGATGTGGGCGACTGCGATCAGCTTTTTACCATACAGTCCATGTCCAAAGCCCTTACCTACGGCATTGCGCTTGAAGATCATGGGCGAGAGTATGTGAATAGCAAGGTGAGCAATGAGCCTACAGGCGAAGCGTTTAACTCAATTGTGTTGGATGAAGAGACCAACCGGCCCTACAATCCAATGGTGAATGCAGGCGCGATCGCGACCACCGATTTGATTAAAGGTAAGGACGGTACTGAACGCCTCAAGCGCTTGCTAGATACCTTTGAGCGCTATACCGGACGCAGGTTAGACATTTACATGCCGGTGTTTCTCTCCGAAAAATCAACTGGGTTTCGCAATCGTGCTATTGCCTATTTGATGTTGAACTTTGGCATGGTGAGCGATCGCATCGACGAAACCCTAGACCTGTACTTTCAACAGTGCTCCATTTTGGTCAA
The DNA here is from genome assembly GCA_039820525.1 of Cyanobacteria bacterium J06634_5. Classification (GTDB taxonomy): domain Bacteria; phylum Cyanobacteriota; class Cyanobacteriia; order Phormidesmidales; family Phormidesmidaceae; genus Phormidesmis. The sequence continues at coordinate 448,868 of JBCBPY010000001.1, read as the reverse complement.
TGCCAAAGACATCGCCATGATGGCCGCCACCCTCGCTAACGGCGGTGTGAATCCGGTGACCAAAGTGAGAGCCTTGGACGAGCACTACGTCCAAGATGTGATTAGCGTGATGCTCACCTGCGGTATGTACGATGCGTCGGGTAACTGGGCCTATCAGGTGGGCATTCCGGCAAAAAGCGGTGTGGGTGGCGGCATTTTGGCCACGGTACCCGGTCAGTTAGGCATTGGCACTTTTTCACCCGCCTTAGATGCTAAAGGTAACAGCGTCCGCGGCATTAAGGTGTGTGAAGATCTCTCCGAGGACTTTGGTCTCCATATGTTTAATGTTGCAGCCGCAAAGTACAGCCTCACAGAATGGCTTTCAGAAGAGAATGACATCGACGACTGGTAGTGAATGAAAGGTTTGATTTCTTCTCTAGACTGGCAGTGTTACTGGCAACGTTTGCTTACCAGATTTTAGTCATGGATAGTCTGAAGTTTGGTAGTTCTGGGCTGCAATCTACCTGCTGAGGATTATCTATGACCTGTGGGGCGCAATCGGGCCTATAAACGTGAACTGTCTGCTGTTTGCGATCTACGAGTAATCCTAGCTGCACACCATTTTGAATATACTCCTGCATTTTGTCTTGTAGTGCAGATAGCGAATCACTGGCCGACCTGAGTTCAATCACAAAATCAGGACAGATAGGTGCGAACGAAGACTTTTGTTCTGCGGCATGATTGAGGAGATATTAACGTTCAGTGGCGTTTGAGTGCTGCTCGCTTGCAGGTGAGTCATGGCGTTTTAATTTCCTGAGTTCTCAATTCCCTTGAGAGGTCTTTAGTTTATCAAAAGCTGCTGGATTCAAAAACACAGCTGCTGGGTTGGGGCGCGATCTCAGTCATAGATGCTGGGATGCCGGTCGCTGGTGTACCCTCATCGCTTGAGTCCCTAAACTATCTGCGATGCGGCACCTCGGTCTGAAAAAATAAAAATATTTTTTATCGCTGATTTGCATAATTGGTTGCCATTCGCTGTGAGTAAGGGATGAAACAACAAAGGATACAGACCATGAAACTTTCCAGCATTACTATCTCGAATGCTACTTCAACAGCTGGCATCGCAACCAGAACAGAAGGCGCTAAGACTATGAGCAACTCATTGTTGAGGGGACTTGCCATTTTCGCGACTAGCCTATGCTTATTCTCTCCTGTAGCAAATGCACAGCATCGTTTTGATCCTGCTCAAACGCCTGATATGCCATCCGTGCAGGGCCAAAGAGTAGAACGTGAGTCTTCAGGAGATGGCGCTGAATCCCGAGTTCCCCGAGCCACTCATAATCAATGTTTGAACTCAGCTCAGGAGACCTGCGAGCATGTAGGAAGTTTTACTCATAATCCTAAGACTGGGGAGTGCAGCTTTACCTGTCAGCCGCCTGAAGAGTCTCGAATTCCTGAAGAGTCTCGAACTCAAAGTCAGATCACTCGCTAAACCTGTCCTAAAAATATTACGGAGTACAAATAATGAATCGGCAAATCGCTACCCCTCTTCTTCTTTTATGTGGCCTATCTTAGGCATTGTAAATTTCAAGTCTGGGCCAGCCCTAGCTGACATGCCTATAGATCCTAGCAATCCAATTTGTCAAAGTCACCACGGAATACCCAATTGCCTTGAATCGCCCACAGAGCCATTCCCCAAACCTCAGGGGGCAGTTCAACAGGAACCCCAAAGAGGACCTCAGAGGGAACCGGAAAGGGAATCCCAGAGAGAAACCGAAAGGGAATCCCAGAGGGAACCGGAAAGGGAATCTCAAAGAAGACAATAAAGTAGAGAATTGGAAGCTTTCGGATTTAGATTGAGAGCGTTGTTTTTACTAATTCTCTTATTCGTATACATTGTTTTCAGGCAGACTATTTGTTGAGGTAAATATTTCTCTGCCTGAAAGCAACCGTCGAATCTGCTTTGTGTGCTTTTTGGATTTGGTGATGATTGAATAGTCAGTTGCTTGAACAGTCAAAAAATGGATGTGGGTCCAACATGATAGATGCCTCCTTAGAAAAACTTGTGCAGCTTGTACAACAGGACGCTTCCCTAGAAGCTCAGATAGCCGCTCAAAAAGAGGTCGTCAAGATGCTGTTGCGATCTCGGAAAGTGGGGCGATCGCCTATTGGAGTGCCTCTGACCGGAATTTATCAAGTAATTTATGAGCGCTTGTCCCAACAGCTGCACACTGAGCTGGCATCCGGGCTGCAATCCTATGAATTAACTGATCCGACTCGCTGGGTCAGCGGCCTACTCCACCAAGCGACTCAAAGCACCCTCACTGATGACCTCCTGAAGGCTCTAGCGCTTGAGGCTCAGAGTCATCCTCCCAGCAGCGTGCTGCGCCAGCATGCCCTAGTGCAGCTTGTAGAAGCCATTAGGCTCTCGGGCCGTTTGGCTCGCCCCCATCGCACCAAATTTTCGCCCCCCTTTTACGCCTTACTCTACGAGGATGCGGTCAATCAAACGCTGGCATATGTTTGTCGTCGCATTGACACCTACGATCCGAATCGAGGGAAAGCCCGGAAGTTTATGAACTGGGTTAACTTTCGCCTGGATCGCAAGGTGATTGACTGTCGTCGGGCGTTTAGCGATCGCAACACGCAGTCGCTACCCAACTTAAACGACTTAGATGCCCTTCCTCAGCCAGAACCTGCCGAGTCTTTAGCCGATACCGTTCGAGCGTATATCCAAGCTGACCCCGAGCAGATATTTCAGCAGGCCCATATTCGAAAACGGCCCGATGCCAACTTTCAGGTGATTGCGATCGCTCGATTTTCTGACAAAAGTTGGGAAGACATTTCGAGTGACCTAGGTATTAAAATTCCTACCCTCAGCAGCTTTTTTCAGCGGTGTTGCCATAAATTTTCAGCTCAATTTCAGACCCTTTTATAAGTTCTGTTTTTGAGTTTTTGTTCTTTTTCTCTTTCACATCCTACGGTCATGATCCATAGCAGCAATTTATCCACTTTTACTGTGTCGTTAGCGATAGAAGCTCATTTGCAGGCTGAACAGTTTCGCCAGCAGCATTCTCACCCGCATAAGGCCAAGCAAGTTTATCTCAATACCTTGGCTATTTATGCCGCTAACTTTTATCTAAACTGCCTGGACATTGAAACAGATGTGGCCGCCAGCGATAGTTGGGACCCTGTGCAGCAAACCCTGATGGATACCGCTGATTTGGTTGTTAAACACTGTGGCAAGCTGGTCTGTCGTCCGGTGTTGCCTAATGCGAACGAAATGATCGTTCCTCCAGAAGCCCACCAAGACCGCATTGGATATGTCGCCGTCCGGCTTAGCGAAGACCTGCGGCAGGCTACCTTAATCGGTTATGTAGAGGCCATAGAGGCTAATACAATTCCCCTAAGTGCCCTACAGCCCATCGAGACACTAGGGCCTGCGTTAGTTGCGCTGATGACCCAAGGACAGACTCAGCCTGCTACTGTTCGCTTAAGCCAGTGGTTTCAAAACTGGAGCGAAGCAGGCTGGCAAGCCATCGATAGCTTTTGGGATTCTACGTCGGGCGGGGCTTCGGGCGGGGGCCCGCTAGCGTGGGGATTTCGTAGCCCCCAGGCAGCTACTGAAGAAACCGTTCCCGCCGTGCAACGCCGTAAACAGTTTCAGTTAGAACACAACGCTGAGAAAATTCAAGTGTCTATGCTGTTAGGCTTGCGTCCCCTCGCGGAGGATACTGTTGAAATTTGGGTTCGGCTTTGCCCTACTCAGGCGCAACAATGTTTGCCTGAGTCCCTAACACTGCGAGTCCTTGACCAAGCAGAACGCGATGTTATGCAGGCCGAGGCTCGAGGCACAGAAGCTATTCAGTTAAAATTTACGGGCACTACAGAAGAAAAGTTCAGTATTGAGGTAGTCTGGCATGAGACCCGTATTACAGAATCGTTTGTCCTCTAGGTTAGCTAACGTAAGCAGCGAGCTAGCGTAAAAGGTGAGCTAACGTAATTGGTGCAGCGCCCTGATGGCTAGTAAGCTCGTTACCCTAAAATTTTCTGGAGACCTCGCCCGGCAGGGTTTTCAGGTAACGCTCGAAGTGGGGCAAGAGAACGAACGCCCGACCCTAGAGATGATGGGTGCGTTGCCGCCCAATCTCCCTTTGCTCAACGGCTTACAACAGTGGCGACAGCGCTATCACGGCCTGAAGGGAACAACGCGAATTCAACCCAAAGAGATTGTCTACTTCGGCTTAATTCACCAAGTTGGAGAGTGCCGGAAAGCCGCGCAAACCCTCCGCATTCAGCTTCAGCGCTGGCTCATGACAAGTTCTTTTCAAGCGCTTGACCAGCAGCTTAGGGAAGAACTGAATCGAGAAGATAGCATCCGGATTCTCATTCGGACAGACGATTTACATCTACAGCAAATGCCCTGGCATCTGTGGGATTTGGTCGATCGCTATCCCTATGCAGAAGTGGGCATAAGTGCGTTATTTTCCCAACGGATGCCCCCACCTACTCACGCTTTGCGACGGGCTCAGCTGCTAGAAACCTCAAATACAGTCAGGGTGCTTGCAATTTTGGGTCACAGTGAGGGGATTGATATTGAGGTGGATCAGCAATTGCTAGAAACTTTGCCTGACACCGAAATCACTTACTTAATCGAGCCCTTAAGAGAGCAAGTTAACGACAAACTTTGGTCTCAACCTTGGGATATTCTCTTTTTTGCTGGCCACAGCACCAGCCAGGTCAGCACCGCTCAATCGGTTGATGCACCCTCAGCGCACCTGCAAAAAGGTCGGTTTTACATTAACCCCACCGACAGCCTTTCTATAGAGGCGCTTAAGTATGGCTTTAGGCAGGTGATTGCCAATGGCTTACAGTTAGCGATTTTTAACTCCTGTGAAGGATTAGGCCTTTCTCACGAACTCAAATCGCTGGGACTGCCCCATATGATTTTGATGCGTGAGCCGGTTCCCGATCGGGTCGCGCAAACCTTCCTACGCTATTTTCTGACAGCTTATGCGTCTGGACTATCTCTTTATCTGGCTGAACGGCAGGCTAGAGAGAAGCTTCAGGGATTAGAAGATACCTTTCCTTGTGCTAGCTGGCTACCCGTTATGGTGCATGCTTCTCCAGAACTACCCCCCACCTGGAAACAGCTAAAGCAGCCTGATGAAGAGACTCAATCCTTGCCTTCTTCTTTGCCTTCTATGGTGGCTAGGGTCGAGGCGGCGGCGATCGCACCCCCGTTAACACCTCATACAAGCCTCAGACGCATCTGGGCGGCAAGAGGGGGTCTTATGGCGACTTTTTTGGTGTCGGCTGTCCGTTGGCTTGGGGGAATGCAACCTCTGGAACTACAGGGGTTTGACTGGGTAATGAGGCAGCGGATGAGAGCGCCCACTGCCCAGCGAATTTTAATGGTCGAAGCGACTGAGACGGATATCAATACCTACGGCTACCCCCTGCCGGATGAGATTTTAGCAAAGGCGATCGCAAAGCTAGAACTGCATCACCCTAGGGTCATTGGTCTCGATATCTTTCGAGATCAGCTACGGCCTGACAACAACCCCCTCAAGCAGGCTTTTCAACACACTAAAGGGCTCGTTGCACTCTGTAGCATTGGGGAGACTGATAATCCTAATAAGCCCGGTATTGCCGCGCCTCCAGATATTTCTGAAGACCAATTGGGCTTTAGTAATACGGTGGTTGATCCAGATGGTGTGGTTCGGCGTCAGCTAATGTTTATGCAGCCTGCTCTCAATACGGCCTGTGCCACCCCGTTTTCGCTCAGTACGCTGGTGGCCTTTACCTATCTGGAGCCTGATGGTATCGTGCCCCAAAACTTAGAACAACAGAAATTGCAGTTGGGCAAGACCATTTTTACCCCTATCGAAGAGAACACAGGTCCGTATCACAACATCGATAGTTGGGGATTCCAAATATTCCTAAACTATGAACCCGTGGAGAACTTTGCCCAGCGAATGACCCTTTCGGAATTATTGAGCGATGAGGTGCCGCTCACCAATTTAGATAATAAGGCGGTGTTAATTGGGGTGACGGCCCCAGTCTCTAATCCTACCGATTACTTTTTAACGCCTGACGGGGCGGGGCAATGGCCGCAGGAAAAGATTTCTGGGGTGAGGCTGCATGCTTACATGGTTAACCACTTGCTGGTAACGGCTCTCGAAGGACGCGGCAGCATTCGGAGCCTTCCGGGGTGGGCCACCTATGTGTGGATTGCCAGCTGGGCTTTAATCGGCAGTCTATTAGCCTGGCGGCAACCGCGGGTGGGCTTATGGGGCCTGAGCTTAGTCGTTAGCATCGTTGGGCTGTATGCATTGTGCTGGGGCGTTTTTGTTGTTGGAGTTTGGGTGCCGCTGGTGCCCGCCGTTTTATCATTAGTTCTCAGTAGCCTGACGGCCCAAAGTGGGTTACTGCTCAGTCGTCGCTGATTGTTCTAATCCTCACTGATAGCCTCGCAGCACTCTAATACATCCTCTCCGCTAAACTGATTGAGCCCGACGTCAGCATGGTGTAAGAGACTTTCCCAGCCCGTCTGCAAGGTGCTTTCTTGGGGGCTGGCTAACCGCTGTTGCGCGAGGGCTGTCACCGCATCAAACCACAGTCCCTCCGCTGCGAGTAAATTAACCCGAGCGGGTGGCAGGGCTGCTTGAAGTTGTGTTTTCAGCGCCTCGGAGGGCTCGCGGCGAACAACAATACCACTGACTCGAAACCGCGAGCTATTTTCGGCATCGCAAATCAGATCAAACTGCCAGTTATAGAGCCTATTAGGGTCTAGCGGTGGCGCTTCTGCCGGTAAGGAGAAACGGCCTATCCCTTTTTGTGCGGTTAACGGAAAAGTGGTTCTATAAATTTCGGTTTGGGTGGGTTCATCTCGGAGAATCAATCTGACTGAGTGAGTGTTCTCGGGAATGTACAGCCAGACTGTGGGATGGGCTTCGAGCGTTTCTCCCCAGTTAGTTGAGGGGCTTAAGGCAGTAAAGGGCTTTTCTACTTTTGGACAAAGCGGCCGACTCCCCGCATCTTGAGTTCTGCCAGGTGCCCCGCGATTAGGGGGCTGATATTGATTCCAAGCGACTGTTTGAGACGATGGGGACGACTCGTTTTCAGTGTCTTGAAGCACACCGGAGTTACAGGCACTCACTGCAAAAGCAGCTAAAAGTAGTCCGGTCGTCCATTTAAAAGTCTTTTTGAGGGGCTTTTTCATTGGTTTTTGAGTTTCAACGTAGGCTTGCTAGGATTTTGTGTGGCGATCACCCTAAAGCGGTGCTCTCTACCATAACAAACCCATCTGCCCCGGCAGCTTAATTGTGAAGACAAGTTTCAATCGGTGTGGATTTATTCCAAAAACGATTGGGTGAGAGATTGTAAACAATGTTTTTCGAAAAATTTGCGTAATTGTTGGCTATTTTCGATGAGTCATGGATGCAACGCCAAACTAAGCAACTATCATGACTCTCCAAAAAAAACGACACAGTAGCTAGATTGAGCCTTCTGCTGAGTTCTTTTCTGTGAGTTCTTTTCTGTGAGTTCTGTGCCATTGTCGTAACTGCTCTGCTGCTGAGGACTGTCAGTCCTCAAAAAGTACACTCAAGAGTGCTGCTTAACCCAACTTTGGGGCATTACAGTCAGATTACTCAGCCGTCTTTCCTTATCCCTTTTTTAGCTTATTTTTACAGCCCCTTGACTATGGTTATCTCTATGGCTGAAGAGCAACTTCTCTCTCCGATTAAACCCAATCCTGATGGCCTCAACGCTAGTACAGACTTTTGCTGGATTAAAGCCAAAAAAACAGCTGACACCGTTGTGTTTAATCGGTTTGGCAAGCATTTAAGTGATGTTGAAATCCAAGTGCTTGAAGGGTCATGGCAAGGTAAAACCTATGAGGAAATGGCCGTATTGTATGGCTATAGTGCTGAGTATCTAAACAAAGATGTTGGCAACAAACTATGGAAGAAGTTATCTGGTGTTTTGGGTGAACGTGTTAGCAAACGAAATTTCCGTGAGGCTTTGAGTCGGGGGTGGGATGAAACCAGGTTAGTGAATCGCTTTCAATCGAGTATGCTACCCTTCCCTGAGGGCGCAGTGGCGTTGGATTCTCCTTTTTATGTAGAGCGTTTTGGGGTTGAAACTCTTTGTTCCCAAACTCTGGAGCAACCTGGCTCACTGATTCGGATCAAAGCGCCCAAGTTAATGGGTAAAACTTCTTTAATTAATCGGATGTTGGCCTATGCTAAAGAACAGGTTGGGGAGGCTGTGTATCTAGACTTGGGGAGTTGCGATCGCAGCATTCTCACAAACTTAGATAAATTCCTCCGGCGGCTGTGCGCCTTGAGCACTCAGCAGTTAGGGCTAGAAAACCGCCTGAACGACTACTGGGATACCGACATTCTAGGCAGTAATGATAACTGCACCGCCTACTTTGAGGAGTATTTACTTCCCCAGCTCGATGGCCCTCTGGTGTTAGCCCTTGATGAGAGCGATCGCCTATTTGCCTATCCTGATGTGGCTGAAGATGTGCTCGGAATGCTGCGTAGCTGGCACGAAAAAGGCAAAGTTTCGCTACTGTGGCAACGGCTAAGGCTGGTCATTGCCCACTCAACCGAAATTTATATTCCTTTAGATATCAATCAGTCACCATTTAATGCGGGTTTGCCCATTGAGCTCAAAGAATTTTCCCCAGATCAGGTGATGGCACTGGCTCAGCTACATGGACTGGTGCTCAGCCCCCAGCAGATTCCAGCATTAATGGAGGTAGTGTGTGGTCATCCCTACCTGATTCGGCTGGCATTGTACAAACTGTGTACTGGCAATGCAACGTTAGAACAGCTGATAGCCCATGCCGCTTGTGAATCAGGAATCTATAGCGCTCATCTCCGACGACACCTCGAAGTGTTGCAACAATCTCCAGATTTGATTCCTGCATTGCAGCAAGTTGTTGAGGCTAAAGCGCCGGTGGCATTGGGTTCAATCGCAACCTATAAGCTACATAGCATGGGACTGGTGCAGCTTGTAGAAAATTGTGTTGTCCCTCGCTGCGACCTCTACCGACAGTACTTTTGTCGCTCTTTGAAAATGTGATGGAAAAGGGACCGTTAGGCCCTCAAGACTAGGTTTCTTAGCATTCCCCTAGTCTTGAGGATTGGCGTTTACTGACTGTTAAGAACAATCTTTGCGAGGGCTTTAGCTAATTTTTCAGGATTAGCGCCCGCCCGCTGATTGGACAACACTGCGATCGACAACTCGGCATTTTCATTGATTTCCAAATGGGACTCAGCGCCTAATTGCTTGCCCGAATGGCTAAAAGACGTTTCGGCTTGTGATTCTGGTGAGAGAAAAGTCCCGTCGATAATGGCCTGGCCAAATAGAGCCAGATCAACGCTGGAAGCTTCTAATCCGCCGCCTGGATATTTCCAGCTAATATTATCAGGTGTGGCCGCTTCATTGCCCTTATAAAGGGTAGCCCGATCAGCATTCGCCTGGTTACGGTTTTCAGGCCGTAGCGTGGATAAACCCAGCCCTTGGGTGAGTTCACGTTCTACCAGCTGTGAGTAGGAGAGGTTTGTTGCCCCTTCTAAAGCAGCCCCCAATACCGTGTAGGCGTGCGTGCTGTAGCATTTTTGATCGCCAGGCTCAAACAACAACGGGTCTTCGAGGAAGAGTGCTGTCGCGGCCCCAGCAGTGGGATACTGCGTTGAACTGCCATCTTGCCAGTTGGCTTTATTTGAGACTGTGAGCTTACATGCCTTCTGATAATCAGTATTTTTGTAGTGACGAATCCCAGAACGGTGCGTCATCAGCTCTCTGATCGTATGCCGATGGAACTCGGGCAGTCCTGGGACATAGTCACGAGTGGCCTCGTCTAGAGAAAGTGCACCTAAATCGACCAGCCGCAGCGTGAGTGCCCTGGTTACAGACTTACTGATCGAGGCCAGACGATAGACGGTACCTGCATGGGCAACCTTATCCTGCTCGATGTCCGCATGGCCGAAGCCTCGGGCGTAGACCAGCTTACCTTGGTGCCTGATAGCCACGCTGACGCCTGGAATCTTGAACTGTTTGCGATAGGCTTTAATGGTTTGATTGACCTCATCTTTAGCCGCCCAACTGACGCGATCGCTATTCTGTCGCCAGATTCCGGCATAGCGAGACCCATTTTCAGTGGGATAGACCTCAAAATCGACTAGACGATAGCCTGCATCTTTGTAGGTTTTCCACTGGTTGCTGTAGCTTTGAGCGGTCATGCCACGTTTTGATTTCCAACCTCTACCGTTGGTGTTTTTTGCCCAAATTCCGGCAAATTTTTGCTGGTTATCCTGCTGGTAAGATTCTATATCTAACAGGCGAAATCCCTGGTTATTATAGGCTTTAAACTTGTCTGCGAAGGCCGTAGAAGACATATCACGGTGCTCAACCCAGCCTAGATTATCCGTGTCCTTTACCCAAACGGCTGCATAACGCAATCCCTGATTGGTGGGATAGGCTTCAACATCTATCATGCGATAGCCTTGCTCGTTGTAAGTCTCAAATCGCTCGCCAAATCGATCACTCGTAACATCCCGATAGGAGAGCCAGGATAAATTTTCTTTATTCTCAACCCAGACCCCTGCGTAGTAGCGCTGGTTGTTACGCTCATACGCTTCTTGATCAATCAGGCGATAGCCTTTGTCTTTAAACTCATTCCACTTCTGAGAGAATTCTCCGTGGGAAAGATCTCTCAGGCTGGCCCAGCCTCGCTGATCGCTGTTGACTTGAAAGATCGCCGAATATGTTGTTTGCCGATCCGTCTCATCGACCTCAAGGTCTATGACCCGATAGCCTGCGGCCTTTTGACGATTAAAATACTGATGAAATTGGTCGGAGCTGTAGCCCCGAATAGATACCCAGCCAACCCGATCAGGATCTTCAATTGGGTTAGCGAGAGCTGCGTTCCCAAAGGTTAAGGGCGTCGCGATTGTGGTGGCTGCCGCTAGCGTTGAAAGAACGAGAGATTTGAATGAATGGCGTTTCATGATTGTTGATTCCTCATCGGTTGAATGCGTTCATGGATTGACTGAATCTGCGAAAGCGCACTGACTTCTGTATTGCAAGTTCTTTAAGGTTGTTTCTGCTGCGTTGAGAGCAGTGTCTGTTCGCTTGCTGGGTTCAAGTTTTACCCAGAAAAGTTTGTTCGGCTAGGGGAATAAAATCAGGGTTTTTGATGATGAAAGAACCTGTTGTTGGCTCAGACTGCCTGAAAAAACCAGATAAAATCAGGTGTTTCAAAAAAGTACCCTCAAGGGTCCTCTTTCCGCCTACCAATAGCTTGTACCCTGGAAAGTAAGCCTTCTGATTAAATGCTGAGTTCATAAAAGAAGGTGATTGAAAACTATGGTGGTACTTGATTCCAACTACGACTATCAAGTGGGCGGCAGTTTGCCGGTGGAGGCCGCTAGCTATGTCACCCGGCAGGCTGACAGCGACTTTTATACGGCGCTGCAATCTGGTGAGTACTGCTACGTACTAAATGCCAGGCAAATGGGTAAGTCGAGCTTGCGAGTGCGGGTAATGAAACAGTTGCAATCAGCTGGATGTACCTGCGCGTTTGTTGACCTGTCGGGTATTGGCAAACAGGGGGTGACGCCAGAAAAGTGGTACGCCGGGCTCGTGAGTGCATTGGTCAGTAGCTGCCAACTGGCCGATAAAGTCAACTGGCGGCAGTGGTGGCGATCGCACCAAGACTTTCTGTCACCCACTCAGCGGTTTCAAGCCTTCATCGACGAAATCTTTTTAACAGAAATCACTGGCAAGGTTGTTATTTTTATTGATGAAATTGATCGTGTCCTCAGCCAAGACTTTTGCCTGGATGACTTCTTCGCCCTAATTCGATTGTTCTACAATCGCCGCGTTGATGATGCTAACTACAGTCGCCTCACCATTGCGCTCTTAGGCGTGGCGATTCCTTCAGATTTGATCGCCGACAAAACCCAGACGCCCTTTAATATTGGTCACCCCATTGCTCTACAGGGATTCACTCTGAGCGAGACTCAGCCTCTGGCCAACGGCCTCACCCAGGCCCTGAATAACCGCCCTCAACATTCTCAAGCCACGCTCCAAGAAGTCCTTCAATGGACAGGTGGGCAACCTTTTTTAACGCAAAAGGTGTGTCGATTGATGGTTCAAAGCAGAACCGGTGAAGAGAGTTCTGTTGCCAACCTCATTCACACTCACATTATTCATAATTGGGAGAGTCAGGATGAGCCAGAGCATTTGCGAACGATTCGAGATCGTCTCTGTGCTCAAGAAAGTCGTATTGGTCTACTGCTGGGGCTCTATCAGCAAATTCTTTTGCAGGACGGCATCCAGGCTGATAACAGTTTAGAACAAGCCGAACTCTTGCTATCTGGCCTAGTGGTAAAGCGAGAGGGTCGCCTGCAGGTGGCCAATCATATTTACGAAAGGGTTTTTGACCAGGACTGGGTGGCGAGCATTTTGCAAAACTTGCGGCCCTACCGAGAAGCGATCGCAGCTTGGCTGGCCTCTGAGCGGCAAGACGACTCAAGACTGTTGCAGGGGAAAGCCCTTCAGGCGGCTCTAGTATGGAAAGAAGACAAACGTCTGAGTGCGGAAGATGATGATTTTTTGACGGCCAGCCAGAAATTTGACAAGCGACTGGTGCAAAAAGAGCTATCTGCCGAACAACAGGCTACAGCTGTGCTGGCAATGGCTAATCAGGAAGCAGAGCATAAAATTCGCGTGGCGAACTGGCGGCTCGGTGTAGGGTCTGCGGCCCTGGCGATTTTCCTGGGGTTAGCGGCAGTATTTGGCGTAATGGCGAGTCGGGCAAGCTACCGGGCGGCGATCGCACAGGAAGATAGAAAAGCGGCTGATACGGCCCGCCAAATTGCCGAAAAAGAGATCGCCTTGGTACAAACCGACCTCACCCACGCCAATACAAAACTAGACGATACACAGCAGCTGGCTACAGCGACCGAGAACGCCCTGCAGGAAACCGAAACCACCTTACAAACGACCGCCACCCAGCTGGAAAAATCCCAAGCCACACTCAGCCTGAGCGCCCAACAACAACAGCACGCACAGCAAGCCGCACAGGCGGCCAAACAACAGACGGTCGAGGCGCAGCATCAGCTAGGTCAAGTTGGGCAGGCCCTGGCTCAAACCACTCAGGACTTTGAACAAGTCACGCGCGATCGCAGTGAACTCAACGTGGTGGTTCAAGGGCTGGCATCTGAGCGTTCCTTGCTAGAAGAAGGGCCACTTCAGGCGCTTTTAACCGCCCTTGATGCTGCTAACCAGCTCAAAAAACTAACCCACTTACCCAGCGTAGAATCCCACAATCAGACTGTTTCAGCCCTTCAGCAGTCAGTCTTTAAAGTGCGAGAATATGACCAGCTGGCCGGAGAAGGCATCGGACATACAGGCAGACTTACCGATGTCCAGTTTAGTCCTGACGGGCGTCTGATTGTTTCGACCGGTGAAGACAGCACGATTAAGCTATGGTCGGCCAGCGGCAGATTGTTGAAAGCCCTGCCGGGTCACAGTGACTACGTTTGGGGTGCTCGCTTTAGCCCCAATGGCCAACAAGTCGCTTCTGTGAGCCGGGATGGCACGCTTAAGCTCTGGAACGTTGCCACGGGCCTGCTCATCAGAAGAATTCCTGCCCATGACAGTATGGTGCGGGGAGTAAGCTTTAGCCCGGATGGCAAGCTAGTGGCTTCTTCAGGGACAGAAGGGTTGGTCAAGCTGTGGCGAGTCAGTGACGGGACGCTAGTGAGAACGATTTCGGCTCACCCTGGGCGCTGGGCGACTTCTGTTGCCTTTAGCCCCGATGGGCTCCTGCTGGCGTCAACCAGCCAAGATGAGACCATTAAGCTATGGCAAGTTGAGGACGGTGAGCTACGCCACACCCTTGATCATGGCGCGCTGGTCAGGAGTGCTAACTTTAGCCCCGATGGCCAACAGCTTGTCTCAGTAGGAGAAGATAGCAACATTCAGCTGTGGTCGGTTGAAACGGGCGATCGCAAAGATACTTTTAGAGGTCACCGGGGGGTTGTTTGGGATGCTCAATTTTTCCCTGGGCTGAATTCAACAACCTTGGTTTCTGTGGGTGAAGATGAAACAGTAAAACTTTGGAATTTGACTCAGCCCGACGATAAACCGCAAACCTTCGTTGGCCACAAAGGGGTGGTTAGGCGAGTTGCCGTGAGTCCTGATGGTCAGACCATCGCCTCTGCCGGGAGCGATAAAACAGTTCGCTTGTGGCGGCCCGAAGGCACAGAACCTCATACGCTGCCTGCCCATGGTGGAGAACCAGTAAGGAGTGTACAGTTCAGTCCTGATGGGACTTTATTTGCTTCTGTTGGTAAGAATGATCGGGGCAAGGGGTCGGTGAAAATTTGGCGATCGCAAAACAATGCCTTACTGCATACCCTACCAGGGCATCACAGCGGTGAACAGCGCATTGCGTTTAGCCCCGACGGCACGATACTAGCAGCCGCAGGGCTAAACCGCACCGTCAAGCTATGGCGAGTGGATAATGGGCAGCTGCTGCAAACCTTGAGGGGGCATGGCGGTGCGATTCGAGCCGTTAACTTCAGTGCCGATGGCCAACTGCTTGCATCAGCCAGTAACGATCGCACTATTAAACTGTGGCGAGTGGATACTGAACAACAGTTTCAACCCATGGCGACCTTAGGCTCGCAAGAAAGTGGCCATACTGACCGCGTTCGAGATATCAGCTTTAGCCCTGATGGCCAGCGTTTGGCCTCGGCGGGTGACGACCTTAAAATCATGCTGTGGGATGTGACAACTGGCCAACGACTCAAGACCCTGCGAGGGCATACCAGCTATATCGCCAGCGTGCAGTTTAGTCCAGATGGTCAGCGGCTTGCCAGTGGTGGCTCCGATACTGTTATTCGAATTTGGCAGGGTGAAACGGGCAAATTGCAGCAGACCCTAGAAGGCCACGGGCTTTGGATTCGAGGGTTAGCCTTTAGTGCTGACAGTACTCAGCTAGCCTCTGCCAGCGCTGACGATACTGTGAAGCTATGGAATGTTCAAACGGGACAATTACTCAGCACGCTTGAGGGCCATTTAGATGTGGTTGAAGATGTCAGCTTTGGCCCTGATGGCAACCGATTAGCCTCCGCTAGCCGGGATGGCACTATTAAACAATGGCCGCTGGATTTAGATCTCGAAACCTTAACGAACTTGGGTTGTCACTGGCTCCAGCAATATCTAGAAAACCACCCAGAAGAGACCCCTGCTCAATGCACCCGTTATTACATTCCACACAACGACTAATAGCGAAAAGCACTCAACATCATTCAACGGTGAGTGCTTTTCGCTAAGCAAGCCTCCAGTAGGGGACTTGCAAAATAATAAAGTACCTGCACTGCCCTCACCTCAAACCCCTCTTTCAATCTTGAAAGAGGGGTTTAACCATCAGGTGTGGTACCACACGACAACATCACTAACCACTAGACCGCCACTTCCTCCCGACTGTTTAAACTGAAAACTCATATTATCGGTATTCATTTTGTCGCGAGGTAAAACTTCAGTAACAGTTCGCATAGTCCCGCCAGAAAATACGAACTCGTTCACTTTCGTTGGCGTAGCGCCTGTTGAATTACCCAGTGAAAGCGTAAATCTTATGTTTCTAGGATTATCGCCAGTCGGATCAATGCGGTAAGAAATGACGGGGCTGACAGCCGCGTTGTTGAGTAAAATATTGTTTGAAGGGTTCCATATTAGTTTGAGAGCTAATTTATAAACGAAATATTAAGCTGCTAATCTGCGTGTCATCAACCTAATGAGCGAGCCGTAAATCATCCCCTCGCTCATATCTGAATATCTCTCGTAGTCTTTACTCAAACGCCGGAACCGATTGAGCCAGCCAAAGGTCCGCTCAACTATCCATCGTTTAGGTAAAATCTCGAATCCTTTAGATTTTCTCTCAATCACATCTACTTTTACTGACTCACCACAGACTTGTTTCACCGCACGAGCAAAGTTCTTTCCTGAGTAGCCCTGATCGACCCAAACGATTTCTAGGTTGGAGAGCGCTGCGATTGATTCCTCTAGCACAACAACCGCTCCTAATCTCTCTGACATATTTGCTTCAGTGACTAATACACCAATCAAGAAACCTTGTGAATCGACTACGATATGGCGCTTACGGCCTTTAACCTTTTTGCCACCATCGTAGCCGTACACGTCCCCCTTTTTTCAGTGGTCTTCACAGATTGTGAATCTGCGATCGCCACCGTTGAGTCTTCATCGCGCCCTAGTTCTATGCGCAGTTGACGCCGCAGCTTGTCGTGAATATCTTGCCAAATACCTTTGCGCTGCCATTTGCGAAAGTAACTATATACTGTCGAATATGGTGGCAAATCATGCGGTAACATCTCCCACTGACACCCCGTTCGCTGAACATAAAATATCCCGTTAAGGATTTCTCGCAAGTCTACGGTTCTAGGATGGCCGAAGCCTTTATGTGCTGGCAGCAGCGGTTTTATGACGGCCCATTCGGCATCACTCAAGTCGCTAATATAGGGGGTACGTTTAGGATTGGCAATTTCAGGTAGGCGGCTCATCGAAAAGTCGGTAGTACTTGTCTCTTCTAGCTTAAAGGGAAGTTTCCTACCCTACCCTTTTCCCTTTAGACTATCTTTATAAATCAGCTCTGAGTCCCCCAAATGCTAGATTTGTGCTTTTGTCTTGCAGTACACGATAATTACTTGGCATGAGATTATCCTCTTTGGCCTAAATTAATCTGTCAATGTCTTTGGTTGAGAGGGTTAACTGTTGTCTCAACCGCTGGACACCTTCCATGCTGTCTACGTGTTATCAAAGGTGCCATAGGAAAAAATCAGGTATCAGACATCGGTTGAAGCTCCACAAAACGAGAGTTATGGGGAAAAGTCAGATCGCACTGAAAACAGGGCAACATCAACATGGCGGCTTACTCGTATCTACCGTATGGAACCGTATGAGTCCGCATGCTGTTTAACCAAACCTTCCATAACAATGAGGGGGCCAGCAAGCTGCTAGGTGTCTTCAGCATGTGGGTCACCAACATCATGCGGCGGTAGACTTCTGAGTCTTGGGTCGCTAGCTGCAAAAATTGGTTTTGGTACCAAGTTTGGAAACGAGCGAGTATGCTTTGAGGCTGGTTTCGCTGAATGCATCGCTGATCCATTTCGGTAGCCATGGCCCAGGGAATGTCCTCTGCCTGAGAAAACTGTCGTTGGAGGGTGTGGTTCCAACCGGGACGCAGAGGCGCAGAAAGCTTCTGAAGTGCCCGGTCCAAAAGTTGAGCTTCGATGGCTGCCATCGTCATGCCCTGGGCATACACCGGATTAAAGGCACAGGCCGCATGACCCATTACTAAAAAGTTGTCAGGAAACGAAGAGAGTTTCTCATAGGCCCGCCTGCGGTTTTCATTGCCGCAGTATAAGTATATATCACTGACGGGTTTGGCACTTTTAATGGCCTCATAAATCTCAGGACTTGCGAGCGTTCGAGCATAGTCCAGGTAGCCTGCTTCATCGGTCGGGGGAAGCTCCGGCGCTGCGCCGCCAAGGCCCACAATCCACAAGTCTCCTTCAACTGGGTACAAAATTCCAGCTCGATTATGTTCAGGTTGATTGGGCCATATAACGACGGCTTGCCAACGGTTGGCCCAATTTTTAGGACGCTGAAAAAACCGATGTGCATAGCCAATATGGGCATCAATCAAAGTCTCGGGAGGTGCTTCGTACCCCAATCTCTGAAACCATTGAGGTGTCTTTGATGTTTTCCCGCTGGCATCAACGACCAACTCTGCTAGTAGGGTGTTAGCACCCTGCTGAGTCTGAACCTCCACACCTGCAATACCTGTGCGATTCGGTGTCGCTATTAAACCCGTGACCTGACTTCCTTCCAAGAAAGAGAGATTTTTTCGTTGGCGTAGGCGATCGCGAATCGTCCAATCCAGTAACCCTCGCGTAGGTGATAGCATCTCGATTCGGCTTGCCTCTTTTTTCGCCGCGCCGTATTGGCTGTAAAAAGCAATATCCTCACAATCTTTGAGCAGCGGAACTCCCTTAGAAACAAGCTCCTGTGTCAGTCCCGGGAACAACTCTTCGAGGATGAGCTGTCCCCGCTGCAACAGCACATGCAGAAAACGAGACTGTGGGACACCCGGACGAGAGTTCGGTTTAGCGGGATAGGTATCGCGTTCGATAATGGTGACGTGGCGGAAGTGGTTTGCTAAGACTCGTCCGGCAAGGAGCCCGGTAATACTGCCACCCATCACGATGGCATGGCTCTCAGGATGATTTGGAATTTGCATTGTCATGCCCTCTCATATGATGGGGTTTTATTGCACAGTGGGTAGTGTTCACCTGCAATCAGCCTCGTCTTATTCGGTTTTATTATGTGCTAGGCAATACCTGGTTGCATGACCTGTGCGGGTAATGTTTTTACAGGTTGCAGGCATCAATTTTTATCATCGAGAGAACCCATCATCGAGAGAACCCATCATTGAGAGAACCCTATGTCATCAAAAATGAAAGTGGTGTGCCCATCACACTTGGAGAAATCAAGCGTTAAGGCTATTACTTCACTGATGTCGACTTCTGTAAATTCTTTCAGCGGAATTAAGTATGATCTCATCGTATTTTTGGTCTGACCATTGGCTGGCGTCCGGGGCGGTGTCAGTACCGCGAAAAGGGGGGGAGCTGCAATCACTGGGAAATCCAAAGCGCCACCAAACTCGCTGATGTTCACTCCACTGGTTCCATTGGATGACTGAAGGCGAATTGTAAAATCCTTAGGGCTTCCATTAGGGTTATTGTCAGGATGATAAACTTGTGTCGCCCGAAAACTCAAATACCCAAAGGCACTCAAATCAGCTGTCTGATTGAATCCAAATGTAATCAGTTTTGATGCCTTACCCTTTTCCATAGCTACATCAAACTTGAGCACCCTAGTATCGTGAGGTGAAAATTCATCAACGATGTGAGCCTCCCCGATGACTGGATTTTTGATACCTTCCGATAGCTGGATAGGGCCATTTAACGTATTGACTGTAATGTCATTATTTTCAAAATTAGCGAGAACAAGTTGATTTCTATCAGCATGTTGTTGCCAAAGACTGACCTCTACAGTGGGTGGCTTCTGTTGAAACTTGAAAAAGCGTCGAAACATGGAGTGGCCATTCAAGTGAAGCTGAAGAAAGGCGTTGATATAAGCTAATGAAAAAGATCGATCTTGAAAGTAATGGTTGCCTACAAGACTTGATTGTGCGTTCACAAAAAGCATGTCTTTTTCTAAACTGAGAAGGCTAGAGTTGTTGGGACTAATGCCTGCATTATCGTAAGCCTTAAAAGTTGACTTCATGACTTGACCATTGCCTTTGGTTCCAAAAGCAATGAGATCGCTATCTCTAAGAACATTGATTCCTAAGAAGGCCGTTGTTTCCCCTGACAAGGTATAGTCTTCGTCCAGCTCGACTGTTGAGGCTAGCGCAACCAAGGCCTTTAATCTTTTATTTTTTTGTTGAATAACTTCTGCAAAGCGAAGAACTGAGCGACCACCTGCGCTATGACCAATTAAAGCCACTTCATTGGTAATAAAATCTTTGATAGGAGAGGACTCATACAAATAATCTAGATGAACCTCCAAGAGCCGATCAAAAATATTAATCGCTCCGAAGACCTCACCTAGACCGTAGCGATTAAAACACACGACCATGAGAGCATTGCTGGCAAGGTGCCTGGCCAAACTGTCATAGTTTGTATGCGCTTGGCTACTAGGACCTTGTCCATCTGCATGAGCGATTAAAACTAAATTAAACGGCTGCTGGCGAGTAGCACAAGTTACTTCATCCAGAACAGGTGCATAAATTCTGCCATAGAGCCATTGTTTTTCATTAGGGGAAAAATCATAGTCGTGAACGCAAACTTTGAAGGGGCCTGAGCGACCCGGCGAGGGTTGTGAGGTGACATCGTCCAACCTGAATGGAGTGGCGTTTTCAATTTCTGAAACTAGATTAAGGTTACGCGTACGATGGATGAAATTTTTGTTGATGTTCGTCTTCATGGTCGTATTTCCTTAAGAGTGTTGGTTTTTTTTTGAGTACTGAGTCAAAAAACGCATAGGAGCACTTGGGCTAAGAGGGATAGTCTTCACGCACTTTAAAGATGAAAATGCGTGAAGACTCTGCTGGTTGTAATCAGATGTTTAACAGTCAGAGAGAATGGTAATCAAGGGTTACCCCTGTTCTCGCCACTGAACCATCACATTAAATACAAAGAACGATTCGGAACCTTCTCGTTGTATAGTGATGCGGTTCTGGCCCTGCCTTAAAAACGATTGCGGAACACGATCCATCCAGGTTGTCCGCAAATTGTTACCGCCTTGTACCGGAATATCAAAGCTGGGCAAGTTTTGATTGTTAATCAAAATCCTGTGATTGCCTTGTTCAACATCCTGCGCTTGAATCAACAAGTATCCGTTGCCATTGTTGAGAGGATTACCCTCAATTTCAAATGTTCGCGTAGTTTCAGGATTGTTCGCACTGAATTGGGCATCGAAATTGACCCATGTAAAGTCTGAGGAAGCCATTATGGTTCTCCGTATAGGTTTATAGCGTGTTCGCTACTGTTTGCTGAACACCTCCCATGTTGTCTGTGACCCATCAAAGGTGCTATGGGAGAAAAATCAGGTGTTGTTCATAGATTGAAGATCCCTAAGATGAGACTTACAGGGAAAAGTCAGGTTTTACGAGAACGCGATAATGTATTTGTATCTATCGTTTGAGCAGGCTCACCTACTCAACTCATTACGCGTTCAGCACGTCCTGGAAAAATCTTGAATCATCTTGAAGTGCGCATCAAAGTATGAGGGCTCAGTTAACCAATCTTTTCCCCAGGTGATATTGGGCAGTGCGGGTAGTGCCATAGTCCAGAGGGCACGCAGTGTTGCTAGAGCAGGAATAGCTTGCAGCTCTTTCTGCTTGAGTGATCGCACAGCCTGATACCCTTTCAAAAAGGCCGCCCACTCTTGCTCGCAAATTGCCCTGTCCTCATTGGCTAGCAGTCGTTTTCTCCAATAGCAGGCAATGTCATATACGTAGGGACCCGTCCCACAGGCTTCAAAATCAAAGATAGTTGGCGACGTCCCGCAAAATTTGACATTCTTCAAATGGACATCTCCATGACAAAATCCGCTGGGTAATTTAGTGTCTTTTCCATCTGTCCAAATGCGATCGCACATTCGTTGAGCAATATGCTGAAGCTCTTTGAATTCTGTTCTTCGGTTGCTTAAGTAAGGCTCCACAGCCCTGAGGGACCGCTCCCCCAGCAAAGCATAGTCAATCACAGGGCGATTGGATAAGGGTAAAGTGCTCCCGCCAGCATGAATGCTTGCAACCAGAGTCCCTAAAGCAGCTGCCTGTTCTACCGTAGGATCTTCAACATTAGTCCCCTCAGCATTGGTAAACGTGACACCGAAATAGTCTCTAAAACTGCCTACGAGCTTTCCATCTCTACGATAAATAGGGCAAGCCACGCTGATACCCTGCCTAAAGAGCTGTTCTACGATGCTGGCTTCAGTGTCAATGTGCTCTAGGGAGGTTTCGCTTTTAGCATAGAGCCGAAGCCAGTAAACCCGATGGCTGACGGTGATGCGGACTATTTGGACAGCGGTAGGGCGCTGAAGAAACTCTAACGCTAAAAGGGTAGTAAAGCCGTACGTATCAGCAAGCCAGACTTGTAGCTGATGATTAAAATTCATGGGTGTAGGAGTGCATGATTTTGGGTGAATTTAGGGTTCGTTTCATCCATCACTCATGCAAAATGGCACCTGGTTATGCAAAATAGCTCCAAAAAACTGTTTTATTTTTCTAATTTTATTTTTTGAGAATTTTCTTGTGATTGAACTGTTCTTTTTATGGTTCTTTCCGTAGATGGTTAATTACCCTTGTAGGTACTTGCTGGGAAAATATTAGCCTTTAAACTGTGAGTTAAACAGTGCGCATGACAACAGTGTGTGCAATCACAGGCTAATTTTTCTGCTCTAAGCCTTAGGAGGTTTTTGATAATGTCAGAAAAAGAGAAAAAGTCATTCTTCACCACATTGCCGGGTATCCTGAGCGGCATCGCTGGCGTGATAACAGCGATTTCTGGACTGTATATTGCGGTTGCTCAGTCTGGGTTGATCTCGTCATCTGAACCTGCTTCCATCTCTGAGCCTGAGCCTGAGCCTGAGCCTGCGCCTGTGCCCGCGCCTGAGCCTGCTAACAGTACATTGTCTCCAGGCAATTACACCATTAGTTCTGCCAGTGATTCTACTTTGAATTTTCTAAGCGTTAGTGATGTTCAGTTGCATAGCCAAAAAGCGCCACGTATTGTTATCCAAAAAAACAATCAACATAATAGTGCAGAAAAATGGATATTGCGCCGTTCAGGAGACAATGAATTTATGATTCAAGATGGGATCAGTGGTCGATATATGGATGCTTCGGAGAAAGATTATGGTGTTTATGTTCTAGAGCAACGGCAAGGCAATGCTACGCAGGACTGGATCCTGAATAGCTTGGGAAATGGGACCTATACTATTCAGCAACAGAGTAGCGGGCGGTATTTAACCAATACAAAGCGTGAGCTAGGTCAAAATCAAGTTAGCTTGAGCACTCAAGAAAAGACGCTGCCCAGTGATAGGCAAGCATGGATACTCACCCAGGATTAAAAGGCGCATTTGCCGGGTTGGGGTTCTGTTTCGGCCAGGTTTTGGGCGAAGTCTTCAGGGAGTGTTGTGGGTGTGAAGCCTTGGGCGATGTTGCCTTGCATTGCCTGAGGGCTGTAGCCGCTAGGGTACATGTGCGATCGCACAATTAGTTCCTCATCTGCCCCTACCGCAACCGGCCCGCCCGAACGCGTGAACGGTTGCTCGTCTACGTGGGAGTGCGCCAAAATTCGGCGATAGAGCAGGTCTCCCTCTGGGGTGATGACCTCCCACCAGTTGGCGTAGGCGTCGCACCCCGTATCAGGACTTTCTACTGTGACTGAAAAGTTGTAAGCCTGTGGCGTGCCGGTTGTTTCGATGGCAGTGATGGATGCGATCGCTGAAGCATTCTCATTCGATGCTGGCTCAGCCGCACTGGAGTCAGCCGTTGAAGAAATCTGGCTATTACTCTGGCTGTTACAGCTGACTAGCATCAGCACACAAGCTGCTGAAACAATTTTAAGACCGACTAACTTCAGTCTGCTCATGCCATTTGCCTCATGTTGTTTGCCTTTTGCCTCAGTGTATCTGCGTAAGGCACCCGTCAACCTGAGTGCTTTAGATGATTGCAGTTCGAGGGATTCCAGACGTAGATCAAAAAAAATTGGCCATTCTCAAATCAAAATTGGGTGATATTGCTTGTCTTAAGCAGAACGGTTTTGCCAACTCTAAAGTTACTGAGACTCCGCAAGCATTACACGCTTGATGGAAGCCTGTGAGTGAAAACCCATGAATATTAGCCCACAGCGCCGTCTTAGTACGAAATTTTGTTGAGTCTTTTCTAGAGTTAGGAGTTAATTAGTCAATGGTTCTCAATAACCAGCCGCAGTCTGTCTATAACGATGTCGATACTTTTAATGAGCTGCAGAATGCTATTACGCAGTCTAAAAACGACGGTATCGCTAATACTATCAATATCACTGGCGATATCCTCCTGACCGGCTTGTTACCGCTCATTGAAGAAGACCAACAACTCACCATTAACGGCGGCAACTTCACCATTGATGGTGATGATCAGTATCGTCTCTTTTTTGTCAAAGGTGGTGACGTTGACTTTAAAAATCTCACGTTTGATAGCGGTCAAGCAAAAGGAGCCGCGGGCGGCGGCGCTGGCATGGGGGGTGCGTTATTTGTCTACGATGGGACCGTCTCTGTTGAAGATAGTGCCTTTACTAATAACAGCGTCATTGGCGGTGACGGTGGCGAGGGACAAAGTGGCAGCGTAGACTTCGGTGATGGCGGTGGCGCAGGATTTGTTGCTCCAATTACACCTACTGATGGGACCAACGGCAGCAATGGTAGCAACGGTGGATTTGGTGGTGATGGCGGCGAAGGGGGGCGCAGTAGCAGTAGCAGTAGCGACGGCGGCGACGGCGGTAATGGCGGATTTGGCGGCGGCGGCGGATTTGGCGGCGCTGGCAATGCCGCTGGTGACGGCGGTAACGGTGGATTTGGCGGCGGCGGCGGTGGCGGCGGCAACGGCAGGGGCAGTAATGTCGCTGGCGGCAACGGTGGTAACGGCGGGTTCGGCGGCGGCGGTGGCGCTGGTGGTGGATTTGGCACTAATAGTGGCAACGGTGGCAGTGGCGGGTTTGGTGGCGGAGACCATGGCGGCGGTGGCGCTGGTATGGGGGGTGCCATCTTCATCCGTGGCGGTGCCCTAGATATCTCCGACACAACGTTTACAGGCAACAGCGCAACCGGTGGTAATGCCACTAGCTCGTTCGGAACAGACGGACTGGGTTTAGGCGGCGCTATATTTGCCGTGCAGTCAGTCAATGCGGATCCAGATAACGGCAGTACGCAAGGAATGCCCAGTACGCTCCCTACCGTTACGCTCAACACCGTGACATTTTCGGGTAACAGCGCAACTAGCAATAGTGACACTACCGCTACCGCCGCTACCATTCAGTCGAACACAATGGTCGATACGGAAGACTTGTTTGGTAAGAGCATTGAGAGAGACGCTCAAAGCATTGAACCAATTACCCCTAAAGACCAACTCACCCCTAACGCTGATAACAAAGTCCTTGAGATTGAAAAGCTAGTCACTGCCGACACCCTAGAGTTTCAGATCAAAGACGCTATCGTTGATAAGCTGAGCGATATTCTAATTTTTGAAACTGATGCAGAGGGTAAGAATCGCAAGCAGATTGCGAAGATTTCTCTCCTGGAGTCTGGTCAGCTCAGTGCTGACTATATGCCCACCTTCTCGCTCGATAGCGCTCTGGTTGCAGAAGGAAAATTCTTGCAGTTTGAGCTAGAACAAAACGGGCAAACGACGCTCGCAACTCTGTCTTCTCTCACTAACGGGCAGACCCAAGTTACCTTTGCCGATGGCCTGACGTTTACGGTTGCACTCACCAATAACAGTGAGGCTCAGTTACTCGCTGATGATGCGGCGTTGATTGACCTGAGCAGTGAGGCTGCTGGCCCACGTAACGTTGAGTTCACTGTCTTCCGCGAGGCCGATTACGACAACACGGTCGGAATGTACACGACAGACACACAAGAGGGCGGTATTGTGATTGATGGCGTCACGGGGGCCATGCTGATGCCAGGTGATGCGGGTTACAAAGACGCGGCAATGTCTCGCAAGTTAGAGGCTCAACTAACGGGTACGAATGGTCAGACAAGTCGATTTTCTAGCATGCTAACAGGGGGGACTTTTGTCGCAATGTACCTGATCGCTGATGGCACTGACGCTGCCGTGAGCGATGTGTATTTTTCACATGCAGCGGCTAATAACGGTAGTGCTGACCATGTGAAAACACTCGGCAATAATCTCTTTGGCTTTGAGGATATGAATGGGTTGGGCGATCGCGACTATAACGATGTTGTGGTTAAATTTGAAGTCACCTAGCTTAAAGTCACCTAGCCTGAAGTCACCTAGCTTGAGGTTAGCCTGAGCAAAACACCGCTGTCATAGCGTCTGTTTCTAAATAAAGCTGCGCCTTGCGAGGTGCGGCTTTATACATATCAAGTTGAGTAGTTTTACGCCAAGAGGGCGCAAGAACTGCGGGTAAGGTAACTCTATGACCTTTGCGTTTCCCCCACTCAAGTCTACAGTTCCACATATCGACTGGCCAGCGATTCCCACGCCCGTTGCCAGTCAGCTATTAGCTGTGTTGTCTCAGCTCGAACAGAGTCAGTGGTGGTCAGCTGAACAGCTGAGAGAACAGCAGTGGCGACAGCTTCAACAGCTGGTGGTTCACACCTACCAAACAGTCCCGTTTTATCGGACGCAGCTACAGCAGGTAGGCTTTGAGCCTGGCGATACATTGACGCCCGAGGGCTGGAAACAATTGCCGTTGCTATCGCGCGATCATATTCGAGCCCATAACCTAGACCTTCATAGCCAAGCGCCTCCACCGGCCCATGGTTCTATTGATAGCGTTCGCACCTCTGGCTCCACGGGTAAACCCATCACCGTCTACCGCACTGAAATCAATCGTTTTTTGTGGCAGGCTGCCACCCTACGCGACCACTATTGGCATAACAGAGACCTTTGCGGCACCCTAGCGGCCATTCGCAAATTTAAAGGAGACTTTGCGCCCTATCCCACCGGTGAAGCCTCCTCTGACTGGGGCACACCCACCAATATCTTGCACCAAACGGGGCCCATGGTCGGCCTCGATATTCTGACCCCCGTGACCCAGCAGGCAGAGTGGCTACAGCGGCAAAATCCCGACTATCTGATCACCTTTCCTTCCAATGCCGCCGCCCTAGCGCAGCAATGCCAACAACAGGGCATTAAGCTAACAAAGCTACGCGAAGTTCGCTTAGTGGGAGAAGTGGTGGATGACACTATCCGTGAAACCTGTAAAGCCGCCTGGTCAGTTCCAATTACCGATATGTACTCCAGCCAGGAAGTGGGTTACATCGCGCTGCAATGCCCAGAGCATGAGCATTACCACCTACAGTCCGAAATTGCCTATATCGAAATTTTGAACTCAGCGGGAAACCCGTGCCAGCCTGGAGAGATTGGCAAAGTCGTTGTCACACCGCTGCATAACTTTGCCATGCCCCTGCTGCGCTACGACATTGGAGACTATGCTGAAGTTGGTGCGCCTTGCCCCTGCGGCAGGGGCTTACCCGTCATTACCAAAATATTAGGCCGCGTGCGCAATATGCTGCGCCTACCCAACGGCGAACAACACTGGCCCGCGTTGGGAGAGCTTCTCTACGCTGACGTTGCCCCCGTTAAACAACACCAGCTTGTGCAAAAAAGTCTCGACCACATCGAAGCTCGTCTGGTTGTAGAAAGACCTGTCACCGCTTACGAAGAAGATCGACTCAGAGAGATTATTCTAGAGCGCCTCAAACATACCTTCACCGTTTCTCTTACCTATCCAGAAAAGATTGAGCGCAGCAAAGGCGGTAAGTTTGAAGAATTTTTGTCAGAAATATCCTAACAACAGTACTGAAAAAGAATGGTTGAGAGAAAACAGTCGATGAAGCATCGTGTCGTCGCGATCGGCTTAGACGCCGCAGATCCTGAGGTGCTCGATCAGTGGATGGCCGAAGGTTGCCTGGAAAATTTGCGGACCTTTAAGAACAACAGCGCCTATGGCAGTGTGACCAATATTGAGCACTATCGAGCCGAAACACCCTGGACAACGTTTCTGACTGGCTGTTGGCCCAAAAAGGTGGGCCATTGGGGGCCGATTGTTTATCAGCCCTCCAGCTATGATGCCGAAGAACCGGGTGCCTATCGATTTGAAGATCACCCGCCGTTCTACGCGCTGAGTCCTGAGAAACGTGTCGCTGTTTTTGACATGCCACAAGTACGCCTAGTGCCCAATGTCAATGGTGTGCAGATTCTCGGCTGGGGCTCTCACTCACAACAGGGACCCAGTTGCTCAGTGCCTGCTGAGCGATTGCAACAAATCCGCCAAAAACACGGCGCTCATCCTGCCTACGACGAAGCCTCTTGGGGCACCAGCGACCATGCTAACTGCTACGACACCGCCGCCCTTACAGCGCTAAAACACAACCTGCTGCAAGGTCTTGAAAAGCGCTCTGCTATTTTTCAAGATTTGCTTGTGCAAGAACCGTGGGACTTATGCATGACTCTGTTTGCAGAGGCCCACTCTAGCAGCCATTCTCTCTGGCACTTGAGCCGTGAGCATCCATTGTTTAGCCTTGCGCAACAGCAACAAACTGGCGATGCCATGCGCGAAGTCTTTCAGGCAATGGACACTCAAATTGGTCGCATTCTTACACATATCCCTGACGATACCTACACCGTGATTTTTTCAGGGCATGGGATGCAGGCGAATGCTTTGGATGTGCCTAGTATGATGCTGCTCTCTGAATTTATGCACCGCTGGCACTTTCGCTCGCCTGCCCTCGCGCCTGGAGACATGACCCAACCGTTGTCGCCGCCGCAAACAAACTATCCTCAACATTGGAAACATGAACTGTGGAAAAGACGCGCTGCTACTGCGACCGGGCTGGCCTCCCCTACCGAACAACAGGTGCAAGGCGATCCGCTCAGCTGGATGCCTGCCAACTGGTACAAACCGCTCTGGCCAGAAATGAGAGCGTTTGCGCTGCCTAGCTACTCAGAAGGTCAAATTCGAGTGAACTTGCGGGGTCGAGAGGCAAAAGGTACTGTGCCTCCTGCTGAGTACGAAGCCCTGTGTGATGAACTTTGTGAACAGCTCTATCAGCTAGTTGACGCGCGTACCGGCAAGCCGGTTGTAAAGCAGATTGTGCGGACGCGCCAAGCGCCCTATGCTGATAGCCCCCACGGGCTGCCTGCGGATTTGCCTGCGGATTTGCTAGTGCATTGGGACGAATCGCGACCGACCGATGTTGTTGAACATCCACAATTTGGAAGAATCGGCCCGGTGCCCTTTTTTAGAACTGGTGGTCACCGATCGCATGGATTCTTGATGGTAAAGGGGCCAGGCATTGAGCCGGGAACCCGGCTAAACAGCGGAGAAGCACCCGATATCACAGCCACACTGTTGGCCCTTATGGGCGTGCCTATTCCTAATTATTTCGATGGGCGATCGCTGATTCACCCCTTTCTTTCGTCTACTGCGCCTTCTCTGGCTCATGTCAGTTAATCGATGCGCTAATAGGAAAATAGGTAAGCTTTGATATGATCTAGCTGCCCTTTTGAACATTTGTCTAACGCATCGTTCAGCCAAGGTTTGAGACGAAAATTAATTTTTACCTCAAAGTCATCAGCGACGGTTTTATAAAAAGCGATCGCACCTAACAGGGTTTGTTTTACTTCAGCTTGCTTACCTTGCCTTGCCTGAATGTCAGCTAGGACCATTTTGCTGTTGAGGCACTCCACCGGGAACTGGTGTGCATGAGAATTTGCCGTGATAGATAGATAGTAAACCGCTTTGTCGTACTCGCCTAAATGAAAGTAGGTGTAGCCGATAAACCAATAGTATCGGTATCCCTGCGGTTCTTGCTGCGTGGCGCAAAACAAACGCTGAAGATAAAATTGGGACTTTTGCGACTTCCTTTGTTGTTCGGGGTAGTGTCGCAAAATCAGATTATCCTGCCAAACAGCTCTGCCCTTTTGCACTCGGATATCGAGCTGAACATTGTCGTGAACTAATCCCACTCGCTTGATCTCTCGTTTGAAGAGAGGCAGTTTGTAGTCTGTATAGGCAACGCGATCGCCGTGATAGGTCGGCCATGCACAGAAGTAACCGGAGATCTCGTCATTTTCTGCTAAGTTTTTGGATTGAGTGAGTGCCTGTAGCTGCGATCGCTCAACCCGCTCATCTGCGTCCAAGCAAAAAACCCAAGGTGTTTCTAGCTTTGCAATGCCCTGGTTGCGTAAATCACCAAAACTCTGACAGCGCGCTTCATTTAACCTGGCTGGAATGGGTTCAATGTCTAAGCGATCGCGCAAAATTTCTTGCGTATTATCCTCCGAGCCTGTATCAAAAACAACAACTTGCTCGAACAGATCAACAATATCTTTCAGACAGTCTTCAATGCGAGCCGCCTCATTTTTGACCATCATACAGAGACCGATTCTCATACTCATCGTCAGCGCCCCATCAGCTCAAAGACGACTGCACAATATCAGATAATCAACTCATGGGAAAGAAGACACTCGATGAACTCAAAGCTAGCATTCTAATACCAGCATGTCACGAGATTGGAACTCAAATCCAGCTCGCTCATATAGTGCGGCTGCCCTAGGGTTATCTTGCCTTACTTCTAGCTGAAGCTTGTTTAGCTTAAGCTGCACACAAGCCTTGTGTAAAAACAAAAGTGCTTGAGTCCCAATGCCCTGCCCCCTTTTGTCTTCTCGAATGTACAGCTCATCTAAAAAGCCATAGTCACCTCGGTACTCTAGGCGGTAGCCCAATGTAAGGACGATGTAGCCAATGGTTGCTGTTGCCTGCTGTTCTGTTGCCTGCTGAATGAGCCAAACTCTTCCTACTGTTTTATCAGTGACTACTTTTTCCATTGCTGTGCGAGCATGGTTAGTGTCAAAGGGCGTGATATGGTCAAACTCGTGAAATGCCTGCATGTGGTTCATTAAGATAGGGAGATCATCAAGGCTAGCGAGTTTAAAGTGAACTTGAGAGGGCTGTCTTGAGCGGCTGTTCATTGACTATGGGCTCATGGAGCGTTTAGGTTTAGGAGATTGCTTAATTTGATTTCTCTGGGGCTTGTTTGTAAGGGTGCTTAGCGCGAATCTTGGTTTGTAAGACCTGGGCAATTTTATAATTCGCTTCTGGGGTAAAGTGGCTACCGCCCAGAAAATTTTGAGGATCTTCTGCAGGGACAATGTCGTGTGTGCTCACAACTAGGGCGTCTAGGCTATAGACGTGATCGGCCAGCACCTCGTAGAGACTAGAGCCATAGCCTTGGTTATTTAGCAGCAAAATCACAGGTGTTTGGCCTGCACTCTGGGCCTGCATGACAAATTCACTCAGCATGACTTTGATCGTTCTGATTTCAGGCGCCTCTGGATTAAAGCCCTTTTGTGGGGTGAAGAGAGTTTCCTGTTCGAGGCTTCTAGCTCGGCTGGCCCATCCCCGGCGGATGAGCCGCATAATTGACGAGCGATCGGTGAGATTTTGATGGAACACAAACCGATCGAACGCTTGATCGTACTGTTCCATTTGCGTTTGCAGCTGCTGCCACTTTTCATCTTTCTGATTGAACGCGGCAACAAAATCATCGCCGGTTGTAATGGCCGGTGCGATCGCCTTAAGTTCATTTTGAGGACTCAAATAGTAATAGGGATAGGTGTAGGGCGAAGGATGCTCATAGCTCCAATGCATCCCCGAAAGAGAATTCATTCGGTTAATGCTAGATGCCAAAAGGCTGAACATCACCACATCGGCCTGGTGTTGTTGGATATCTGCTTCGAATGCTGAAAAGGAATGGTTCGGTGGGGCCGAGGGCCCCCCAATGCTGCGCATCGTAATTTTTTGATCGAGGTCGGCCAAAGCTTGGGTGGCATGATCCGAATAAGACATGCCATATTCGGCCAGTAGTAAATCGTCGTCACCCTGTGGCACTTTGGGTAAATCTTGCCACGCCTTTGGATCAATCCAGCCTGAGTCAATGATCGCATCGCTGTCGGCCACCGTGCCTTGAACCATACGCTTTAGTTTGCCTTTAATGGAGCGCCCATAATCGAAATAGCGGGTTAGAGTGCTCGGACTTGTATTTGTGTTTGTGGGGAAGGGAAACAGATAATTAATGCCGACATCTATAAGGCACAGCCAAAACAACATCCACAGGCCGAGGGCCTTAACAGACTGTCCTTGAGGCATTGCCCGTGGTGACGAGGTGTTGGTCCGAGTGGCGGGGGGGCGGTTGAGTAGTTGGGCCATGATTAGGGCTTTAGGTGCTCGACTGAGGGGCGAGGTTGGGGCAAATAAAAGGGCGTTTGGTTTTCTTGAGCGGGTCTAAAACTGAAAGTAGATAAACGTAGTTCCTGTGTTGGCAAAGCCCATGATCATCACTACCAACAGGGCTGAGTATAGGCCCGCTTTAATTTGTACCGGCCAGCAGCGGTAAAAGGTCGCATCTGCTGCCAAGTATTGGGCCAAATCTATACCAAAGATGAGTACAACACCCAACAGGGCGGCTAAGGGCGGCGTTGGCATGACCGGAGAAATCCAGACCGGGTGGAAGAAAAGCCGATCGGTAAAGGTGCTGATTTGCTGCCAAGACGAGGCTCGAAATAGGAGCCAACCATAGGCAACGATCTGGAAAAAGACCCCGACAATGAGGGCTCTTCGGAGCGCATCGCTGAGGGTGACCACCGGTTTTATCGCAGGTTTTGCCCCGGCGACTAGGCGATGCAGGCACAAAATACTTCCCTGATAAATGCCCCAGTACACAAAATTCCAGGCGGCCCCATGCCACACGCCGCCCAGCACCATCGTTAACATAAGGTTTCGATAGGTTTTGCCAGGACCGTTGCGATTGCCCCCCAGCGGAATGTAGAGATAGTCTCGCAGCCAGGTGGAGAGCGAAATGTGCCACCGCCGCCAAAAATCGCTGGGATTGACGGCAAAGTAAGGCGTGTCAAAGTTCACCATAAGATCAAAACCCAGCAGTTTTGAAACACCTCGTGCAATGTCAGAGTAGCCTGAAAAGTCGCAGTAGATTTGAATCGCGAATAGGTAGGTGGCCAAGATAATATCGAGGGTGCCGACGGTGCCTGTGCTGTTGTAAATGGCATCAATAGAGCTGGCTAGCCCGTTTGCGATCGCTACTTTTTTAAACAGCCCAAACAGGATGAGGTAGCTGCCCCTGCCGGTTTGCTCTAGGGTGATAGTCCGCTTCGAGACCACCTGAGGCAGAAAGTGACTGGCTCTTTCAATGGGGCCTGCCACAAGCTGAGGAAAGAACACGACAAACAGTGCAAACTCTAAAAGACTATTCACTGGCTTGAGCTTTCGCCGGTAAATATCAATGGTGTAGCTAAGCGTTTGAAAGGTATAGAACGAAATACCCACTGGCAGAATAATATTGAGCGTTCGCCAGTCGGTTTGGAGGCCAGCTGTATCCAAAAGGCTAACGAGTGACTCGGTAAAAAATCCGAAGTACTTGAAAAATCCCAGAATGCCTAGATTCACCATCAGAGAAAGGGTCAGTAAGCCTTGCCTTTGACGAGGCGACTCGCAGGCGTAAATTCGCTTGCCCAGGAAAAAATCGAGTAGGGTGGAGACCCCAATTAAGCTTAAAAAACGCCAGTCCCACGATCCGTAAAAGTAGTAACTGGCTGCCAGCAGCAGTCCATTTTGCCAGTGCCGATTTAGCACACTATAGAGACTATAGACAATTGCAAGAAATGCAAAAAACTCGATAGAGGCAAAGTTCATCGGTATGAATCATTGGGAGCAGTTAAAAGACGATGTTTGGCACAATCTGCCGAGTCCATTCGGCGGGTTGCGTTTTCGATAACAACCTGCGTAAGTGTCTGTGTAATCTATAAGACGTGAGCCAAGACCTATTTGCTCCCGAGGCTCAAAATATTAGCGCTGTGTATGCCAAGCTTCTGCCTGCCGGCGGATGTCGTTGAGCTCCTCGTCAGACATTTTATCTAGGTTTCTAAGGATAAAGCTCATTCGCCCTTGAGAACTCAGCTCTTCTCTATGGCGGTCCAAAAAGTCCCAGTAGAAGAAGTTGAAGGGACAGGCGTTCTCTCCGGTGCGGGCTTTTTTATCGTATTGGCAGCCCTTGCAGTAGTCGCTCATTTTATTGACGTAGTTTGCGCTAGAAGCATAGGGCTTAGTGGCCAGCACGCCCCCATCAGCAAAGAGTCCCATGCCAATCACATTGGTTTGCATCACCCAGTCGTAGGCATCAATAAAAGCGGCATGAAACCAGTCTTCTACTGCCTGAGGAGAGAGCCCAGAAATCAGCGAGAAATTGGCTAAAATCATCAGGCGTTGAATATGGTGGGCGTAGCCTGTGCGCTTGATGGTATCAATGGTTTGGTGCAGGCAGTTGAGATCTGTTTCGCCAGTCCAAAAGAAGTCAGGGAGTGGTTTGGTGTGTTGGAAGTGATTGCGTGAAGGGTAGTCTTCATCGACGTGGTTATAAATGCCGCGCATATATTCTCGCCAGCCCAACACCTGACGAATAAAGCCTTCTACGCTGTTAAGGGGCGTGGCTTCGGGGTCTTTTTCGTAGGCGTTAGCCACCGCTTCAATCACTTCCATCGGCTGCAACAGGCCAATGTTGAGATAGGGCGAAAGCAGGGCATGCCACATCGTGTCTTCCCCGGTGACCATGGCGTCTTGATAGGGGCCAAAGGTGGTGAGGCGATCGCACACAAAAGTATCCAACACCTGTAACGCCTGCGATCGCGTTACTGCCCAGCCAAAGCCCTCAGCTTCTCCAAAAGTCTCGTAGTCTGCCGCTTCTACGGCATCTACAACAGCCTGAGTAATCTCATCCCACTCAAACTCTAATGGTGCAGGCGGCGAGATTTTTCCTTTCGGCGGCTTACGATTTTCCTTGTCAAAGTTCCACTGCTCGCCCACAGGCTTTTTCCCATTCATCAAAATCTCAAATCGCTTCCGCCCTTCTCGGTAAAACGATTCCATTAGCAGGCTTTTGCGAGGTGAGGCCCAGTCTTCAAACGCTTGCGTGGACCATAGAAAATGATTGTTGGGTATTTGAACAATGTCGCAGGCCAGTTTGACCTGTTCCAGATACGCCTTAAAAGGACGATCGGCAGGCTCCATAACGCGTAGCTCGTCAATTTTGTTTTGCTTAATCCACTTTTTGAGCGGTTTCTCAAAGGTGTCTGCCGTTTCGTAGGTGACCGTCCAGCCGGCCGCCTCTAGCTCAGCGGCAAAGTGACGCATCGCGGACCAAATGAGGATGAGCTTTTGCTTGTGGTAGCGACGTTCTTTAACGTGCTTCAGGGATGCTATAAGGATGATGGGAGTCTTTGCTTTATCCTCAGTGCAGCTTGCGATCGCGCTTTGTCCTTGCCATAGCTGATCGCCCAATACCCAAATGCCAACTGTCATATCCTGTCCTGGAATCGCCGTCCTAAAATCGCTCAGTTACAGTGTATCGCTGACTTTGAAACTTCGCATTATGGATAAACTTCGCATTGTCGATCTTCTACAGTATGCTATCGCAAGATGATCCAGCGGTCTTATTATTTCGGCTTTGCGATCACAAAGTTTTAGGACATGAGTTTGAGGTCATTACAGGTGCGTCAGGGCCAAATGATGCCAGCTTAATAATGACAGAATGGCCTGTTTTGAGACTCTTGCACAAAAATGTGTTGCCTAGCCTGTTGTTACAGCCAGACTGAATTTGAATAAAAAGACAACTATAAGACAGCGTTATTTCTTGTTGTTTCTTTCAGGTTTTTGTTTAAATGGGCTGTTTCATCGCTGCCCTCTTTCTATCGGAATATCGCCCCACTTGCTTAAGCGGTTAGCGAGCCATTGCATCTCAGATAAGCTGCCACTGATAAACAGCTTTCTCGTGCCACGAGACTTTTGTGGCAGCAAAATAAAGTCGATTTGGCTACGCAGCGGTCTGTACCGTCCAGTGACCTTCACCATGCGGAGCGCCCCGCTCAAGGTTAATCGTTCTTCGTAGCCCAATTGAGAGAAAATGAGTTCGGTAGTACCGTCTTCACAGCGACATAGCCTGAGGCTCATATGGGCGCGTCTGAGTGCATCACCGGCCTGTATTAAATAGAGATACGCCATGATGAGAAAAACAGGCATCCAAAAAAGTGCTAGTCTGACCGGATGTTGCCACAGCGGTACTTTCAGATGTGCCAATATTGCTGTAATACTGATGACACCTAATGTATAAGCCACAAAAGCTACCGTGATTTTGGCTTGACGCGGCTGGGTCAAAACTGTTTTTGCAAATTGCTTGCCCAAGTAGTGCGATCGCGATTTAAAGCGATATTGAAAGCACTGAATATCTATCTCGTCAGGGGTTGAATATACAAAGAAATCATTGTGAATTTCAGGTTCAACAACCGCTTCACTATCTTCCTTTTCTGTTGAAGTTTGATCGGTTGAAGGCGCATTGGGTGATTGTTCAAATTCAGGAAGCAACAGCACTTGCTTGGCTTGCTTTGCCGTTGGCAGCCGCCTTAAAAGATCGGCATAGGTCACGTGCCGTAACCACTGCGTAAAGGTATGAGAGAGCTGTACGTGAGGCTCAAACTCTATTTGTAAGTTATCCTGCATCAGGTCAGCAGGGTGCTGGCCCGTCGCCAAATAAATTAAGGTCGCGCCTAAGCTGTACAGGTCCGAGGCCGGATGGGCTCGCCCGCCAAACTGTTCTGGCGGCATGTAGCCATAGGTGCCTACCACTGTCAGCGTGCCATCGGGCTTTGCTGTTCGCACCGCCCCAAAATCGACCAGATACACCTCAGGCGTGCCCTCGGATTCAAAAAAAGACTCACCAAGAAGAATATTGCTGGGTTTAATATCGCGGTGGATAACGGCTGGAGACTGCTGATGCAAATAGGTCAAGACCTCTAGCATGGCCTGTGCTATTGCCTTCAGCTGCGGCTCGCTAAAACGCCGACCCGAGGCAATCAGCGTTTGGAGAGACTGCGCTGGAAGGTAGGTTTGTACCAGCGCGAAGCCCGCGCCTTGCCGTGTCTTAATTTCGAAAAAGTCTAGATAGTCAGGAATCGCAGGGTGATCTAACAGCTTAAGCGTGGTGGCTTCACGCTCGAAGAGCCTGATCATATCCCAACTACAGGCGGGGCCTAGTAATACGAGCTTAATGACGACCTGTTTTTGCTGGGCCGGTTTCTGCTGAGCCTGCTGCTGGGTTGGTGGCCAGCTGGCAAGGTCGGTTGCTAAAAAAGTGCGGCGGCCTGGGCGCTTTCCGAGCACCGCGTTTAGCTGGTAGCGCGGCTGAAAGGTCCCGCTCTGCAACGGGCCAATTTGCTTGTCGATGAGCTGATGCATGTCGCCTTACAAGTTTTCTGGCTCCGTGGCCAGCTGCCATTGCCTAATGTGGTGGATTAGCCACTGCATTTCCTGATGCGTGCCGACTAAGCGGCAACGCTGACTATAGGATTCCCGCTTGCCAAAGCCGCTGACTAGCGGTAATTTCTGAGGTCTTTTGCTATTGGCTTCCAGCGGTGACATGAAGCTAATGTCACTGTCAAACATCCTAGGGCGAAGTGTTGGCGTGATCGCTTTGAGGAATGCCTGATTAATGTGAGGGCGTGTTTCGGCTGAGTTGTGAAGAGAGGTCTGTGAAGTGTTGCCGAAAGTGTTCTCGGTTGCTAGCGTGATTGAAAATACTTGCTCAAATTCTCGGTGAATTGTAAGTGTGATTTTTTCGGATTGGCTGTAGTGAGCATGCGTCCAAAATAGAGGGGTAAAGAGAAGTCCGAGGAGGACTATCGCGATCGCAAATACTCCCCAGCCATACAGCAACAATGCTATGACCACGGCAGCTCCTGCCGCTCCTAAAACTACCGCTCCTAAAATAGGCAGAGAGAAAATAGGCAGAGAGAAAATAGGCAGAGAGACCTCATGAGGCCAAAGCAGCTCAGCAAGAGACTTCTTATGGCGAAAAGGTTCTCGAATCCGAAACTGTAAGCATTGAATAACCAGCTCGTTCGGCGTTGGCTGTAGATGAAAGTCTGCGCGGGTGAGGTTGGGAGAATGGGTGGGGAGAGTGCGATCGCGCTTCTTTTTAGAGAGAAGAGCTAACTGAGCTAACGCCTCCTCAGCCCGATGAAAACGACGCTGCAAGTCCGCATAGGTTAGCTGTTTTAGCCAGTGGGTAAACGACGGCGAAAAAGCGTTTGAGAAGCCGTTAACGTTTTCAAACGCTATTTGCATATCGTCCTGTGTCAGCGCCGCAGGGTGCTGGCCCGTCGCCAAATAAATCAGCGTTGCGCCCAAGCTATAAAGGTCTGAAGCTGCCTGCGCCCGCCCGCCAAATTGCTCCGGTGGCATGTAGCCATAGGTGCCTACAACGGTCAGCGTGCCTTCGGACTTTGCCGCCTGTACCGATCCAAAATCAATCAGGTACAGTTTGGCGGGTATTTTACTATTGCCTGGGCTCAGCAGAATGTTGCTGGGCTTAATGTCCCGATGAATCACAGCCGGAGAGCAGCTGTGCAAGTAGTGCAAAATAGACAGCAGCGCGCGGGCCATGGGCTGCAACTGCCGTTCGCTAAACCGATGGCCTGACGCTACTAATGCTGCTAGCGAGGGCGCTTCAATGTAAGTTTGAACCAGCGCAAAGCCTTTCCCTACAGGTGTTTTAACCTCAAAGTAGTCAATGTACTTTGGAATGGCAGGGTGAGCTAAGGATTTAAGCGTTTCGGCTTCGCGTTCAAAAAGCTTGAGGTCTTCCCAGGTCGCCTCTGGACCAAAGAACATCAGCTTAACGACCACGAGCTGATGAGTTTGCTGATCGTCAGCTAACAGTGTTTTTCGATTCGCGCGATCGCTCAGAGTGGACTTTACCTGGTAGCGACTAGGCAAGGTGGGTATGGGTCTACCCTCTTTCATCTTTGCAAACTGCTCTCTATTGCCTTGCATCCGCTTTTAGTAACCTTTTCCCCGCCTTCTAAAATTACCCATCCGTGCGGGGCGGTGTGCTATTGGCCAGTTAGGAACTTGGCCGGTTAGGAATCCTGTTGTTGCCGAAGGTGTCTGTGCAGCCATTGGATTTCTTTCCGAGTGCCTGTAATGGTGAGCTGGTCATAACCGCGTAGCTGCTGGCCTACCTTAAAGGTAAAAATGACCTGCGAAGAGTGTCCTATGGAGAAGGATGCGTAAGCTGTTTTAATCGTGCTTATTGGTAAGCTAACGCAATGAACTGTGCTCTTTAAGGATATATTCTTTTTTCGCTTAGGTAAGGAAGATGATTTGTTTTGTGTGGGCGAGACTGTTCTTAGGGTTAATAGCGGCTGGCCATCTCGCCCAGCGGTGACTTTTAACACTGTTTTTCCCTGCGGCTCATCTTCTTTGAGCGACTCTATTATCCACAGCAGTCCTGGCAGCACGGCTGCAACAATAATTCCAAATATAGGAGAGCCCGTCACGGCAACCGCGCCCCCCACAAAAAAGATGGTTGCCACAATTGTAGATAGCGGCAGTCCTAAAAGATCTTCACGACTTTTTTTGATCTCTTTTAGATTGTGCAGCTTTAGCAGAGGCACGGATGACGATAGCTGTTCTTGTATACGTTGTTGAGGAAAGTAAACCTCTAATCCGTGGGGTGTACGGTACGCCCGAAAGTCGGAAAAGGACATCTGTGGCGTAGCAGTAAGCTTGTGGGGCGCTCCGACAAGGTTCATTTGAGGCGTTTTCGACAACGGTGTCTCCGCGCGGTCGGTCATCGGCCCAGAGGGAAATTTAGAGGGGAAATCAGTTGAAATAGGATCTGTGTAGCGCGTCATAGGGTGCCAAGATGAATTTCAAGACATTGAGGGGGCCTCTCTCTCCTAAAATAATCTAGGTTCTGATGGTACGCCCGTGTAATCACCGAGTGACACAGAACACATAGGCAATGGGGCAATAATATAAAGGGCGAATATTTTATGCGAGATTCGGGAACCCGCAGTCATCCGGTAGAAGGCAGCTTAGTGGCTGGCATTGCGCAAACGTTTGTGATTGCTTACAAGGAGCCTACCGAACAGCTGAGCGAGGTGTTGAGGGCGGCTGGCTGTGACTGTACGGTACTGCGTCAGGTGCACCAGCCAGGGTATGAAACCTATTCGCCGAGCTTTTTGTGCCTGCTGAATCATCGCAGTGCTTGGGAGCTGGCATTGCGATCGCAAAAACCGACCCTAATCGTAGAGGCAGACTTCGTACCCGTTAAAAACTTCGCTGAGCTGCCCATGCCCTTCGACCCAGCGGCCACTGATACTGGCATTGCATGGCTCTACACCTGCGCCGCTCAGATCTACAACGTGATTGATAATGAAAAGAGCAATGCGGCCTATGGTCAAGGCTATTCCACCTCAATGGTGGCCTACGTCATTACGCCCAATAGTGCGCGGTTACTGATAGAGCTGGCCGCACAGGTGGAAAAAGATCCGGGGCCTAGGGCTTACTCACCTTGGGATTCTGGCATTGAGTATTACTTGCGCGATCGCGGTCTGCGCAACTATGTGCCGTTTCGTAACTACGGCGAGCACGGCGGCTTGCCTAACTTGGAACATCAGCAAAACAAGCTCAGCAAAGCGCACCGGGCAGATGTGCTGTACGGCCCACTGGCATTTGCACCTATGTACGCTTACACCCACGGACAAGTTAATAAACTCGAGTGGCTGAAAGGGCGACTGTACGGGCGAATTAAGGGACTCGGTAGAGTGTTGTTTAATAAGTACTTGCGGGGTGAAGTCATCCGCAAATCTGAGCAAAAAGGACAGCTGTTGAAATGGGCTCTAGCGCGTCAGCTCACCCTTTAGCTCGGTTTTATTCTGGATGGGTCAGCGTCAGTTGGCCAAAGAGACAAGCGCATCGCCATCTACTCGGCACACGGTCCAGTCATCCATGAGGACGGCACCGCGTTTTTTGTACACCGCGATCGCATCCACATTCCAATCCAACACGCTCCACTCTAGCCGTCCGCAGCCTTGATTCACTGCGCGGCTAGCCAGCTCCTTCAGTAGCGCGGTCGCAATACCCTGCTTGCGATAGTCAGGTAACACAAAGAGATCTTCTAAATAGATCCCTGGCTTCATCAGAAACGTAGAAAAGTTATAAAAATAGAGCGCAACGCCGACAGCTTCACCCTCAACCTCTGCCACGAGAGCCTCGGCAAAAGGCTTTTCTCCAAAGAGCCCTTTATGCAAA
Source organism: Cyanobacteria bacterium J06634_5 (assembly GCA_039820525.1). GTDB lineage: Bacteria > Cyanobacteriota > Cyanobacteriia > Phormidesmidales > Phormidesmidaceae > Phormidesmis. The sequence goes on along the minus strand of JBCBPY010000001.1, from coordinate 408,315 downwards.
TCGGCCTCAGTTCCTACCATCTCATGAGCTAGCTTTTCGTACTCACTGAGCGCTTGAATCAGTGAATAAATGGATGAAACATCTGCGGGAGTCGCCAACCGAATAGTTGCGCTGGACATAAGAAACAATTCTCCTTTAAAAAAAGATCTAAAAAAAGCGGCTGGTGACTTTCCCAATAATCAGCTCGCGGCCAACAACGCCGAACACGCGGCTGTCGCTTCCTTCTGCGGCATTGTCGCTGAGTACATAGCAGCTGCCATCGTAAAAGGTTTCACTGACTCGCTTAACCATACGAAGATGGGTTTTGAGCGGATGTAGGCAAACAACAATATCGCCAGGAGAGATCCCTAGCGTTGGGTTAATCGGGACGACTAGAACATCTTCACCGGGTTCTAGGGTTGGCCGCATAGAGTTTCCCGTAACGCAAAACCGCCAGCGCTTGCCCAAAACCCAAAGCCCTATTTCTCTCCAATCGCGTGTTAGCTTCATGACTGATAATGAGTCCCTAATCAGCTTCCAAAGCAAATTAGAGCGTACGCATAAAAGAAGGCACAGCATTGCTGTGCCCTTACAAGAGGAGACCTTTACATTGCTGGTGTTGAATCCAGCTGAAATTTCTCTCCTATCATCTCAAAACAAAAGATGATTATTAACTAGCTAGCGGTGTACCAAGAAACATCGCGGCTCTTGGTTGCCCAGAAGATTTCATGAATTTTCTTGACGGCGTCCATCAGCTCCTGGCAGTGCTGTGTGCTCACTTCTACCTTGCAAGAAGAGCAAAGCTTTGCTGCTTTCCAGAAAGTATCATGCAGGTCAGGATACTTCTCTAAGTGAACAGGCTTAAAGTAGTCAGTCCATAGAATCAACAGCTCATCTTTCGTAATTTGAGCCTGTTCTTCTTTGACAGCAATAAAGCGAGACATGGTGTTTTGGTAAGACGCCATTGCCTGCGTGTCGCCCCCTTCAGGGTGCTGCAAATCAAGGATCTTTTTGGTCATGGACACGACTGCTTCCGCAGCAATCCGAGCCGAAGACGGATCGTACACGCCGCAAGGGCCGTCGCAGTGTGCCTGCACTTCAGGGGCTGGGAAACGCGCTTTGAGCGTAGAAATAACGGTGCTAATCATAAGCTGCAAATTCTTCAAGAGCAGTACGGACTTAGTATACCGCTCTGGCTTTTTGATGGTGGAACTGTTAAGCAGATGTGTCAAAGACTGTGTCAGAGTTGACGTCGCTAAGGTAAATTATAGAACGGATGTATTAAACGCAGATGTATTAAGCGAAAAGGGCTGGTGCGTAAGGTTTATGGGGCAGGTTGACAGGTCTACAGTTTATCGAGGTGCAGTTTCTAGACAGCCCGTTCAAACAAGTCACGCGCGCAGACCTAAACGGATGCGGCGGGTATTGGCGGCTTTAGGGTTGTCTGTAGGCGCGCTGGTCCTGAGCGGCTGTGATCTGTTGGGGACGCCGGTTGAAAGCCTGCCGCCGTGTGTCGATAGCTTTTGCGACTGTAGCGATTTTGTGAGCCAGGATCTGGCGCAGCTAGTGTTGGACGCTTTTAAGGAAGATTATTACGGGCTTGATCGCGATCAGAACGGGGTTGCCTGTGAGCGCGTGCCGCAGGTGGAAATAGGGTTGGACTGGGCGACGTATTTTTCCAACAGTGAGCATTTGAGCTTAGGCAATCCCAGTAATGCTGGCCAAGACAACCTCGACAATTTACTAATAGAGCGAGACCCGTATGTGCTCTCCTACAGTAAGGCGCGCAATGTGCTGAACTGGGCGAGCTGGCGGGTGGATGCTGAGTGGCTGGGCCGTACGGGCCGGCAGGATGATTTTCGAACAGACGGTGTGCTGCCTAAAGGGGTGTATCAGGCGACGCCTGGAGAGTATCGGGGCAGTGGGTATGACCGGGGCCATATGGTGCCTTCGGGCGATCGCACCTCAAATCCGCGAGATAATTCCCTCACCTTTTTAATGACCAATATTTTTCCGCAGGCTAGAGAAAATAATCGAGGCCCCTGGCGTGAGCTAGAAGAACATGGCCGAGACTTGGTGTACCAGCAGGGAAAGTCGCTATATGTCATCGGTGGGGTGTATGGCGATAAGGGCGCTGCGGGCAAGGTCACCATTCCAGGACGGGTCTGGAAGGTGATGGTTGTGCTGGACGATGCCGATGCGCCAGTAACTACAGCCACAGAGGTGATTGCGGTGGATATGCCGAATAGCGATCGCATCGAGTCCGACTGGCAAGCCTATCGCACCACCGTTGATCGCATTGAAGTCGCCACCGGCTACGATCTGCTCTCAGACGTCCCTGACGGTATTCAGGCTGCTATAGAAAGTCGCTAGATCCACCGTAGAAAATGATCTCGCAGTCTGAAATAATTATCGCTTCTTCCCTCCACAGATAGATTGACTAACATGACCGTTATTGCTGCCCGCAAAACTGACGCCGCTATCATCTTTGCTGCCGACTCTCTTATTTCTGATGGCCACGTCCGCTCGACAGATGCAGACATTATGCACAGCAAGCTTTTTGAGCAAAATGGCATGATCATTGGATCTACAGGCTACTGCCACGAGGGCACCCTGATGGAGCTGTTTAGCCGTAACCACAAGCCGCTAACGCCTACGCGCCTGGGTGTAATGGATTTTTTGGTAGAGTTTCGCGAATGGGTGCGGCAAAAGGAAAGCGGCTACAAGCCCAGCAACGGTTTTTTGATTGCCTTTGAGGGCAAGTTGTTTTGCGTGTGCGGCGGTATTGAAGTATACGAAGTGCGAGAGTTTGAGACCGTTGGCATCGGCAAGGACTTTGCTAAGGCCGCACTTTACCTTGGCCATACGCCCAAAGAAGCGGTAGATGTTGCCTGCAAGCTGTCGGTGTATTGCAGTGAACCGATTACAGAACTGACGATGCCACTGCTATCAAGGTAGAGCTATCAAGGTAAAGCTATCAAGGTAAAGCTATCAAGGTAAAGCTATCAAGGTAAAGCGCGATGACACTGCCATAATCAATTAGGCCGCTAAGAAAGATGAAGAGTATTTTTTGTGTTTAGAGTTTAAGAAAGTTCTTTTACGATGATTCTGCCAAAGGCTACAGATGCCTTTGGCATCGAGTTTATGCCACCGCGAATAGCTACAACTCTTGTCATATCTCATCTTTTCAATTTTTATAAGAGAAGCCAAGGAGCCCTTAAACAAAAGCAAATCCCTGGTCGAGATCTATCCTGTCAACATTTTCGAAAACAGCGACTAAATCAGAGGTATTTCCCTGATAAGAAAGATAAGTGTCATTGCCTTGTTGGTATTGCATATAGTCACCTGCTGAGCCGTGTAGTTGAACGATATCTTCAATCGCATTAAAGTCTTTAATGAGTGCGAAGTCTTTATCGTTGCCACCTAAGTAATAGGCCTGGTCTCCATTCCCTACAACAAAAGTGTCGGCACCCAGTCCTCCGGTTAAAACGTCCGTCTCGTAGTGACCCGCAGCGATCGCATCACTCCCATCTAGAACATCATTGCCACCCCCTCCTTCAAGCGTATCGCTACCAACACCCCCATACAGAAAGTCGCTTCCACCCTCACTGCTGGCGGAAACGCCACCTTCTCCTGCTGATAGCTGTGCCAGTTCTTCTGCACTCAAAGCGCGATTGTAAACTCTGACATCGTCGAGATCTCCATTAAAGTGACTGCCACCAGCTAAATCCGCCCCAATCACTAACTCTTCGTTGCTGGTCCCCAATGTAATAGATGCTGCTGTGCTGCTGTCTAATTGGCCATCAATGTAGAACTGAACATTGTTGCCATCATAAGTGACTGCAACATGATGCCATTGGTTAATGGTTAACCCTGAGCTGGAATAGAACGTGCCCTGTCCACTGGCTCCAGCGAGATTTCCATAATTAGTGTCGAAAATTAATTTACCATCACTTCCCAGCTCTAGTGCGTAGGAGACATTAGAGGTGCCTTTTATAATAAGACCTGTCCAGTTCTCAAAAGCATCTGCGTTAACCCAAGTCACTAGGGTCAGCGTTTGGGTGATATCTAGTTCAGCTGAATCGGCTACGAGTATATGGTCATCAACGCCACCAAATTCTAATGCGCCACCCACAGCTCCTGATGAATTCCAGCGAGGGGTATTGACGTTAGTGAGTATGCCTGTGTTTCCACCTGTTACATCCTCAGCCTGTAGTCCGCTGGTCTCATCCAATTCCCAGTGTCCGACAAGGCCATTGCTCAGTGGATTGCTGCCGGGGCTACTGTTGAGGGTATCGCCGTAGAGAGCGTCGTCGCCGCCGTTGCCATAAAGTGTGTCATGATCGCTGCCGCCGACAAGGGTATCGTTGTCAGTGGTATCAATTTCGATGATGCCGCGCAGGCCATTGAGCCCAACCCAATCGGAGCCGTTCCATTCCCAGGCTCCATGACCATAGTCATCAGCCCAACCATTTCCCCAGAAATTCATAGTCACATAATTTTCGTCAGTGCTATTGATGCCGTTGGGCTCACCCGACACAAAATTGGTATAAGTGATTGATTCTCCGCTGACCCATTCAAACTGGCCTTCTGCAGTGATATCGTTCATTCCAGTCCACAGTCGCTCAGACGCGCTAAAAGTATTGCGTACCCAAGACTCCTCTTCTGCGTCATTGATGGTAACCAGATTCCCGCCCAATTGCTGTGCCTGCAACTGAGTCTCTTCCCAACTACCTAGATCACTAAGTAAGTAAGTGTGCCCATTGTAGGTTTTAGCGCCTTTCAGTAGGCTGCTGGTATTATCTCCTTGCGATTCACCATACAAAATGTCATTGCCTTCGCCCCCATAAACGGTGTCGTTACCAGCGCCCCCTTGCAGGAAATCATCATTAATAGTTTCGATGACGGCTGTGACTGGTGCCGAAACAGGAACAAACTCCACGTAGTCAATCCGAGCATATTCGTTGTACTCACGAATGCCCTCTAGCCTTAATTCATCACCTGTATTAATTTTAATCTGAGTTCCAATAGTACGAGTTACTCTGTTTGTACTACTAATAAAGTTTGATCCCAGGTCTTGGTCTAACTGCCACTCATCTAGTTCAACCCCGCCTAAACTCGCCGAAATTGTGGCGAGTCCATCATTTTCGTCATAGTAAGCAATCACAATGTTGTAATAACCAGCCTCTCCCGAAAACTGAGTTGTGGCTATGCCGCTAGAATTGGTGCGAAGCAATTGTCCGCCAGAAGGATTACTATTACTCTCCACAAAATAGCCATTCAAGTTCATAGATTCGGCTTCAATGCGAATGGCTTCACCCACGATAACAGGGGTACTAGGTCCGCTCTCGATAGGTTCGTTAGTGTCGGTGTTGCCATCATTTGCCCAGTTAACTTTCACAAAGTCAACATAGTCAATGCGAGCCAGCTCATCTTCGTTGCCTTCGCCTCTAAGTCCTGTCAGCTCGAAAAGCTCTCCACTTTGAAGAAAAATGGTGCTTGCAACCGTGCGAGTGGTAAAGTTTTGAGCGCTAGCCGTTGTACCACCGTCCAAAGATTGATCCAACCACCAGGTATCTAATGCGGTGCCACTGAGCGATGTAGAGATTTTTGCAATACCATCACCACTTTCGTCATAGTAGCCAACTACAATGTTGTAGTAACCAGATTCGCCAGAAAACGTGCTCAGTGCCTTACCTTCTCCTTGATTGCTGACCGCAATCAAGTTTCCTCCAGAGGCACTGTTGTTGGCTTCTGTGTAGTAGTCACCGACTAGCGTCATTGATTCTGCTTCTACACGAAATACCGACTCTGTTGTCGCTGTTAAGAGACTAACTAAACTATCCGAAGAAGAGGTTGTTGTAATTAAAGTACTGTTACTCGAGCTTTGCTCCAGCGATGTCTCAATCAAGTTGTCGAGAGGAATGAACTCTAAATAGTCGAAGGCCGCTTCATCAGCCTCATCCCCTGTGGCTGTAATTGTGACCTCATCGCCGGTATTTAAAGTTAGATTCTGCGCAATTGTACGGGTGTAATAGCGATCTGTGTTCTGGTTTAAATCAAAGCTGTTTAGAGAAGTTCCATTTAGACTAAAAGTCAGCCTGCCATTACCCTCAATTTCATCAAAATAGCGCATCACCACCAAGTAACTCCCTGATTGACCAGAGAAAGTGGTGGTTGCAGTTGATGACCCAGTGGTCTTGACACTATCACCAGAATCATTGTTCCAGGTGGTATGGATGTAGGCATCCCCTGTCAGGGTCATGCTTTCAGCTTCTATTCGAATCGGACCATTGTGAGTGGTATTAGGAGGCGCTGTGTCAGTACCTTCTGAGCTTTCCTCATTTTCTTCAACCCGAGCTTGTAATTGTGCTCTCAGTTGCCGTAGTGTCTCTGTCCCCTCATAGGTATCGCCATAAAGGACATCGTCGCCACCGCCACCACTGAGTTGATCTTTGCCTTTACCACCAATCAAAATGTCGCTATCCGCTTCTCCTTCTAAGCGGTCATTACCCTCGCCACCATCAAGTACATCGTTGTCCCAGCCGCCTTTTAGATCATCTCTACCCTCGCCACCTGTGACAACATCGTCCCCGCTGCCGCCACTGACAATATCGTGACCCGCTTCGCCATGTAGCTCATCATCATCGGCTTCTCCGAGCAACAAGTCATCATCATCGCCACCATAAATCAGGTCATTACCCTTTTGACCATAAATAATGTCTTTTCCAGCATCGCCCCAAATTACATCATGGCCGCCCTTACCATCAATGAGGTCATCGCCCTTTCCAGCGTTGATCCGGTCTTGCTTTGCATCGCCCGTAATAATGTCATCTTCTTTGCCACCTTTGTATACTTTGGCATTTTTGCCACCAATGCCACCATCCGCTTTCTTGTTATCTTTTATATCCTTGCGCTCAGCCTTCTCAAACGTAGAGAAATAGGTTTCCAGCTGCTGCCACCATTCGCTAAAGCCCATCTCCAATACTTGCCACCATTCGCTGAAACCCATGTTTAGCATGTCAGCTTCAAAGGTCTGCCACCATTCACTGAAGCCCAGTTCGATAATGGTTGCCTCAAAGCTCTGCCACCATTCACTGAAGCCCATTTGTAACAACGCATCGGGATCTTCCTGCTGGGTTATCCATTCGTTGTAGCCAACCTCAAGTACCTGCCACCATTCGCTGAAGCCCATCTCAACAATTTGATCTTCAAACAGCGACCACCACTCGCTAAAGCCCATTGTGTAAGCACTGCCTGATGCTCTGTGCTCCGTCAATATAGTGCTATCCAGGCCGAGGTCCTCAGCGACAGTCTGCTCTGCTTGCAGGAGCAGTGCTGTCATATCCAATCCAGTGTCTAAGGCGCTGTAATCTATGTCCCAGCCGAGCAGATCGAGTGCTTGCAAATCGCGCTCAGCGATAGACAGGCGTTCTTGATAGGCCAGCGTGGGATCCATGATGCCAAGTGCTACCTGCATCCGCTTCCAATGACTCGCCTGGTAGCCATCGCCACCTACCCTCGTATTTTGCCCTGTTGCGAAATCACCCAGATTAGTAACGCCGCCATCGGCAGATAGATACGCAGCTGCTCCTTCTGTAATGGTGCTGACGCTACCATCAGGGTTCTCAATTGTCGTGCTCTCAGCGCTGTGGCGAAACAGGTCCAAAAGGGTGGCTCCTTCTACCTGGGTATCGCCAGAGAAGAGTTGGTTGTATTCAATGGTTCCATCAATGCCGCTGACAAAACCCATGATATGGAGCATTTCATGCAGCGCCATGCTCAGGGAGTCTAACGTGCCTTCTGCTGCTGGCTCGGTGCGCAAAACATCGTTGTTCCACTCAAAGTCTTGATTGACCAGGATATAGCCATCTAGACCAGTCGTATCGAGGACATCTCTATCCCAAACAGCACCATTACTTAGGAACAGGGCTTTGTCCATACCTAAGGCTTCGGCTTGCGCGGTCGTCAAGTTTATTTCGGTATTGCCATCAATGATTTCTCCATAGGCACTCAGATCTATTGTGTTGCCATCTTGCAGATGCATGACAGACTGGTCATCGATATAGCTAGAAGCATCTTGTGCAAGATATTCGCTCAAGATGCCGTAGTTGACGGTATGAAAGATAGGGATTGCACCGCCGACTGCGTTGCCTCCATTGAGACCGCTGGTGCCCACGAAGTGAATATCGACAACGGTGTCATCGGTCAAAAAACGCTTTAAAATGTTGGCCGCAACTTGATAAGCGACTCTTTGTTCAAGGCTGATGTTCTGATCGTACGTGAGATTGAACTGAACCATAGCAATGGCCGCGTACACGATAAACGTATTAATTTATACTGGCCTTGGCAGTGTATTTATCGCGGCAGCGAATTCTCGTAGAGATGATGAAGTATTGAAAAAATTTTGATAATCAAAGCATGAAATACTCTCCGAATCTTTCTAGTCTGTTTTCAAACTGCTTTCCCAATCAAGTCAAGAGTGTTTTCCTACACAAAGATGATCTTTTCTGCTGGCATAATCCCACTGTCCAAATATTGCGGCTTGAAACGCTAGTACCTATCAGCCCAAAGGATTATGGTGATTAGGGTCTGACTCGTTTATGATGGCTTGGATCAAACCTATTTCCTCTTTCGTTGGCTTTTCATTTTCATGCGCATTCTTCTTTGGTTTCGTAACGATCTCCGCCTCCACGATCATGAACCGCTACACCGAGCCTTAGAAGATAACGCAGAGATAATTTCACTCTACTGTTTTGACCCTCGCCACTTCAGTGAAACTTCCTTTGGGTTTCCCAAAACAGGGGCTTATCGGGCTCAGTTTTTAATCGAGACCGTCGCTGATTTGCGCAAGGCTTTGCAGGCACGAGGCGGTGACTTGGTTATTCGCCAAGGCAAGCCCGAAGACGAAATCCCGACGTTGGTAAAGGCCCTGAATATTGACGCGGTGTACTGGCACGAAGAAGTCACCCAAGAAGAAACAGACGTAGAGCGCGCCGTTGAGAAGGCCCTGGCTGACTTAAAGGTAAATTCAGAAGTTTACTGGGGCGCAACGCTTTACCATCCTGACGATTTACCGTTTGATATTAGAAAACTGCCCGAAGTTTTCACTCAGTTTCGGAAAGCGGTAGAAAAAGAGTCTCAAATTTCACCGACGTTTCCCACGCCTGATAAGCTACCGGCACTGCCAAAAGAGACAGAGGCAGGAGCGCTACCAACCCTCGCTTCTTTTGGGCTAGAAGAATGTCCTATTGATCCTAAAGGGGTGCTTGCTTTTAAAGGAGGAGAAACCGAAGCCCTCGCGCGATTGCAGCATTATTTTTGGGATGCCGACCGGCTGCAAGTGTACAAAGAAACCCGCAATGGGATGCTAGGTGCTGACTACTCGTCTAAATTTTCTCCTTGGCTTGCCAATGGTAGCCTATCTCCTCGAAAGATTTACGAAGAGGTGAAAAAATACGAACGTCAGCGCAGAAAGAACAACTCTACCTATTGGATGGTCTTTGAGCTGATTTGGCGAGACTATTTTCGGTTTGTGTGTGCAAAGTATGGCCGTAAAGTCTTTCGTAAAAGCGGTATTCGCGGCTTGCCGATTGAGTGGACCCAAGACTGGAAACGATTTGATAAATGGCGCGAGGGTGAAACCGGCTACCCCCTTATAGATGCGAATATGAAAGAGATTGCTGCTACCGGATTTATGTCTAACCGTGGACGGCAAAATGTGGCGAGCTTTTTAACCAAAAATCTTGGCATTGACTGGCAGATGGGAGCACAATGGTTTGAGTCGCTGCTGTTGGACTACGACGTGTGTAGCAACTGGGGGAACTGGAACTACACCGCTGGGGTCGGCAACGACGCTCGCGGCTTTCGCTACTTCAACATTCCTAAGCAGTCAAAAGACTACGACCCAGACGGGAAATATGTGAAGCACTGGCTCCCAGCCTTAGAACAACTTCCGTCTAAAAAGGTGCACAGCCCATGGAAGCTTCAGCCTGTTGAACAAAAGCGGTTCAACGTTCGCCTTGGGGTAGATTATCCAAATCCTGTGGTGGACTTACAAAAGTCTGTAGAGGCCAATCAGCGTAAGTATGAGGCCGCTTGGGACCGGAAAAAGTCTCGTCGTTAACACGATTACTGTTAGCTGCCAAAGGTGTCGCAGCTATCAACGTCTCCAGTGGTGAGGCCGCGCTGGAACCATTCCATGCGCTGGGCCGCGCTGCCGTGAGTAAAAGAGTCGGGATTTACATAGCCACGCTGTTGCTTTTGGAGGTTGTCGTCGCCGATTTTGCTGGCGGCGTTCATGGCTTCTTCAATGTCGCCTTGCTCTAGCAGGTCGCCTTGGCGGTTCGCATCGTAGGCCCAGATCCCAGCGAAGCAGTCGGCCTGTAGCTCCTGCGCGACCGAGAGTTTGTTGGCCTCTACTTTGCGCAGTCGGCTTTGGGCCGCGCGAACCTGAGTAGAGATACCGAGTAGGTTCTGCACGTGATGGCCTACTTCGTGGGCGATCACGTAGGCTTGGGCGAAGTCGCCAGGGGCCCCGAGTTTGTATTTGAGATCTTGATAGAAGCCCAGATCGATGTAGACCTGCTGATCGGCAGGGCAGTAAAAAGGGCCGACGGCAGACTGGGCTGTGCCGCAGGCGGACTGGACAACGCCTGTGAAGAGGACTAACTGTGGTTCGCGGTAGCCGCCGCCAAACTCACGCGGAAAAATATTGTTCCAAGTGTCTTCGGTACTGGCGAGTACAAAGGAGACAAAGTCGGCCTGTTCGTTCTCTTCGGCGGAGCTAGCCTGATAAGGCGCGCCGTTGGGGCTTTGGCCTGTCGGTGCAGCGGCATCTAGCAAAATGGTGGGGTCACCGCCCAATAGGGTGATGATGATCGCAAAAACGACCATGCCGAGCCCGCCGCCGCCAATGACCATAGGGCTACCGCCGCCTCTACTGCCTCCAAGGCCACCGCGATAGCCGCCACGTTGGCCTCGTCTATCTTGTACGTTTTGACTTCGACGACCTGTTTTCCAGCGCATAACCCGTTTGCCCAGTGACGTATCTAATCATTGCCTCCGTATTTCTACAGGGGATTAATTAATAGATACCGTACCATTTTCGAGCGTGGCTTCTCCTATGAGATTGCGCCGGGCACGGTTGACTCATCGACAGCTTCTAGCGCTTCAATTTGCTGTTGGGCACCTGTGTTGTCAGGGTTAATGCTCAAAACCCGGTTGAACGATTCAATGGCTTCTTCGTAGCGATCCATATTGGCTAGTACTAGGCCTCGGTTGTACCAAGCGCCTTCACTCTCTTCTGTGATTTCGAGGGAGCGGTCGTAGGAGGTGAGGGCGGCTTCGTACTGTTCTTTGCCGAACAGACTGTTGCCGTGATAGAACCAGCCAATCGCAGAGTTAGGTCTTTGTTCTAGAAAGGCGTCAAAGGGTTCTGTTGCTTCGCTGTATCGCTCTAGTTCTAGGAGGACAGTGCCTTGTCCAAAGAGCGCTTCGGGAAGTGTAGGGTCTAGCGATACCGACTGGTTATAGGCTGCAAGTGCCTCGTTGTATTTGTCTTGCTGTTGTAGGGTTCTCCCTAGCCACATCCACCCTCGGGGAAAGTCTGCCATGATTTCAGTGACTGTTATCAGGTCGGCTTCGGCCCGCGCGCCCTGGTCGGCATACCAAAGCGCAATTCCCCGATGATAGTAGGGCATGGGGTTGGTTTCATCTAGGGCGATGGCTTTGCCGTAGGCGGCTAAAGAGTCTTCTAGCTGACCAGCGTCGTCATAAGCATTGCCAAGCCAAACCCAGGCGTATAGATAGTCGGGGGCAAGGGTGGTGGCTTGGGTCAGGGCGATCGCAGCTTCGTCAAACTGGCGGAGTCCGTATAGGGCTTCCCCTTTGCCCACCCAGCCACGGGGTATGCTGGGTGCATTTTCTGTGGCCTCGCTGAAGGTGGCAAGTGCTGCCTCAAAGTCACGGTTATCCAGCTGCTCTTGCCCTTGGTTGATTAGGCTTTCGTAGGCACTGACTGATTCGGTTGAGGACTGCGCGGTGACTGCTGCAATGGTACCGGTTGCTGCTTGTACGGCCTGTGCGGGCAGCCAGCTGCTAGCAACCAGCAGGCTAGCTGCCGAGCCGGTTGCGTAACCGATGATGGACCTCATGCTGAAAACGCCTTGTTTCGTTGGCTGAGTGCTTACCATTTGAGAAGTTGGTTGGGAGAAGTGGTTAGGGAAAGTAATTAGTTAGTTAATCATTAATTAGCGATCGCATTCCGGTGAAATTACAGGAAACTTACAAAGTGCTGGCAAAGGGATGATTGCTAGCACTGTCCATATTAATTTTGGTATCTGTTCACTGTCGAAGTTTGCTGTGCGCTGGCTGTGCGCTGGCTTGAGCGACGCGTTTGATTTGGTGCGGCGCGCGAATACTTTTTAGTAAGGTGGTGGCTTGGTCGAAGCACGTTTGCTGGCTGATAGTGGTCGAGCTGATGTCGGTTGAGCTGCGGGTGCTATTGATAGGGGGCGTGTGTAATGCCTGTTGTTTCAGGCTGAGGCCCAGCTGGAAGTAGGCTTCGGCTAGGTCGCAGGTTGCGCCAATGGTTTTGCACAGGTCTACAGCTTGGGTATGCAGTGCGATCGCCCCGGCATCGTTTCCATTTAACCGCTGCAATACGGCCATGCCGGTCAGCGCTTTTGCCTTCACCTGAATGTAGTGACCGGCTTCGGCAGAGGCGATCGCACGTTCGTAAAGCCGCTGTGCTTTTGTCAGCTCATCTCCTTGTTTTTGTTCAGCCAGGGTGCTGTAGGTTTGCCCCAGCAGCTGCAAAAAGTAAGCATATCGCCCATGTTCATCATTGGGGCCATCGGTGAATTTTTGCGCAATGCTGTTGGCCAGCTCAGCTGCCGTTTTGGTTTCTCTTAGGTAGGCCCGTACTAACGCCAGTCCTACGGTGGCTTTATCTGCCCAAGCCTGATGCGGGCTATTAGCCGCTAGGGCAATGACCTGCTCAAACTGTTCTGCTGCCTGCGATAGCTCCCACAAATCTATGTGATAGAGCCCGATGCTGAGGTGGGCATCCACCGTTAGCATTCTCAAGTAGTAAGCATCTTTATGGTCACCAGTGCCGGTGGGAGAAGTCTTTGGGATCAGGGTTTGCCCATTAGATAAACTCTCCTTTTGATAGGCTGTTGTTTTTTCAGCCGTCTCAGCCAGCGTTTTTTGCTGACAGGCGATCGCACTGTGAATCTCTCCGGTAATCCAATACACATCGCCCAAAATGTTGCTCAGCTCACTGCTACCACATTGGGTGTGAGGCAGCACTTGAGTGATGGCATTAATCACCGGTTGCAACAACCCCATTCGATACAGACTGCTGGCTAGCGGTAAAAACTGTCGCCATTGATTGTGCCGACTCTGTAGAAGTACCGCCGCTGCGTCGTCATAGTCGCCAGCTGCAATCAGGTGGTAGTAAGCTTCTAATGCCTGAAGCCCATCGTCTACGGTGACAATGGAGCTAACGCAGCGGGTCCAGTACTCAGCTGCCGCCCGATTGGCTTGCTGCCAGTCGTTATTTTGCTGGTCGATAGTCTGCTGGCCGCTAGTCTGGCGCAGCCTATCAATGGCTTCTGCTCGACTCACTGGATGTAGCCAATAGTGACCCTTGCAAAATTCTAAAAGCGATCGGTCTCGTAAGGAGTTGAGGGTTTGCCGGTGTTTGGACGGAGGGATGTCCCACATGACTGCTGCGATCGCCTCTGCTCGTAAACTCGGCTGATCTTGGTAGCGAAAGCACCCCAGCCTGCAAAACACTCGGTAAGCTTCAGCATCTAGCGCCTGTAAGCGATCCACCTGCGAGTTCACCAAATTCCGTAAATCCGCGGGGCCTAGCAAATCTTTGCCGTTTTCCTGCCAGTAGGCACTTAGGTCCCCTTCAAAGTCGCCTATGGCTGCTGCACACACAATTTCCATGGCTTTGGCATTGCCGCCGTAGGCCCGGTGCATTTTGCTCAAAACATCGCTGTGGGCTTGGGCTTGGGTATCAATGTGGCGTGCTTCAAAAAACTGCTGCCAGCTTTCTACCGTGAGTCCTGGTAGGCGGTAGTGGTGGACCGTAATGCCGGGTTCGCAAAGGCGATCGCGGCTGGTGATAACCACATGAGCATTGGCCGCACTCAGGACGCGAAGCAGCTCTACATAGTGGCGATGTCCGGTAATAAACTGGCCGTTCCCGTCTAGGGCAGGCTCTAGGTTATCGATAAGGATGCATCGGCTGGGCAGGCGCTGACCCGGCTGCTGCTCTGAAGACTGTTCGCGATTACTGCTGTGAAGGTGCTGCTTGAGCCGAGAGAGGGTGACCCCAAACTCCCGCCCTGGCTCTTCGTTAAAATGCTGGCGCAACCACTCTTCTACGACGCTTTCTACAGGCGTAATATTTGCGGCTTCCTTGGCCATTAGCAGCTCTAGCACCTGGTCAAACTGTTGGCAGTACTGCTGCGCGAGGGTGGTTTTTCCAATACCCCCTTCGCCTTGAATGACGATGATACGGTGCTGCGCTCCCAGGTGATGTAGCGATTGCAACGCCTGCTCTCGGCCAATAAAGTTTGCTGGGTGAGCGTCAATACTGTGGTGAGACTGTGTCGAAATTGGTGTAGAAATCTGTGTCGAAAGCGCTGCGGAAAACGGTAGAGAAGGCGGTGCGGAAGACGGTGTGGAAATAGCCGCAGACACCCGCGCCGCTGAGCTGGCCATTAAAGGATGCAGGCTAGTGGGCGTGGCGCTTTTGACCGTACTTTTAACGGTGCGCTTGAGCCGGTTAACTAGGCGCGATCGCAAGTTGCCTTTCGTAATGCGCTCACCGAGAGCTTCCGAGAGCGTTTTCCACAGCTGAGAGGCCACATCCTTAATATGGCCTTCGCTGTAGCCCGCTGCTGTCGCTACTTGACCGTAGGTTCTACCCTGCCAGCTCTGCTGAATAATACAGCTTTGCAAATCGCTTAAATGCCGGCCCGTGCGCTCGTACAGCAGCTGGTCGGCATATTCAGTTGCGGCCTCTATTCCCATTGCCATCGGTCACCGTCGTATCTTAAGTCGTGCTTTGTTAAGAGCCTCTCTTGCAGAAGTAGACTACCAGCTACCTGCTCTATGTTCCGAACAAGGTGAACCGTTTTACTGCAAAGAAACGATGAAGGATTTGCGCGGAATCATCAATGCGGTCTCATCATGACTGATTGCCGCCTTCCGACCTTCACCGACTTTTTCCGACTGACACCCGCAGCTCTCTTCCCCTAGGCTACAAACGAGGCCGCAGCAAGCGACTCAAGCCAACCCCAGCGACAACTCTGCGCGTCAAATTTGTGCGTCAAACCTTGGGGGCTAACCGTTTTGTGACCCGTGCTTATGACGACTCTACTCAGCGTTCAACTTAGGCTGGCTCAACAAGTCAGGCCGCTCTCTACTCCTGAACCGTCTGTTGTTCCGCTTTCTATTACTCCTGTATCTACTGCTTTGAAGCCCGCTAAATCGGTTCTATCGACTTCTTTAAAGGCTGCTACTAGGGCCACTCACCATCAAGTTCGACGTCAGTTAGATGCGATCGCTCAAGACCTTCTTTCTCCCGATAGCTTTACCCCTTTCTTGCAGGCATCTCATCAAACGGCCAAGGCTAATACGCAGCCCATTACCGATGCCATTCTCAGTGAGCAGTATGCCAAAACTTGTCTCAGTCTTTGGCAATTGGCCCAATCCAACCACCAGTCTAATCACCAATCCCACCATAAATTACCCCACGGATCACCTCTCTACTCGCATCTGCCCTCTCAGGCTCAGACCGCTAAAAATCAGCTTGAGCGGCTGTGCAGGCTTTGGGCCATCGGCAAATACCGCAGGTCCGACCAAGATTTCTTCAAAGTTCACTCAACAGCCTTTATCGGTCTCCAATACAAGTGGCAACATCCTGACGTGCAAGCGAGCATTCACCATGCCACTGCTCTGCTGGTTCAAAGCCCCACAGACCCTTGGATAGCCTCTCATTTTGACGGTTGGGCCTATCTCCTCGGTGTTCTCATGCATCAACTATTGCAGTGGAATCACTCGCTTACTCCTCAATACTTGCGGGAATTATTACACATAGATGAGGGTAAACCAGCGTGACGACTTGCGAGACTCCTGCTAGCGTTCCCTGCAACGCTTCCATACTTTGAAGACTTAACAACTGTCATTTTTGTTGTTCTTCTTCTTTCAACTGCCTTCTTGTTTACAGCCTTTTTCTCCCGCGCCCTTTTTCTGCCACGTCCTTTCCTTCTCTGACCAAACTCATTCACTAGCTGCCTACTACCATGAGCTTATATTCTGTTTTACCCACGGATCTAAACCCTCAGTGCCTGCCTAAGCATGTCGCCGTCATTATGGATGGGAATGGTCGCTGGGCTAATCAGCGCGGCTTACCTCGTATTGCGGGCCATCGGCAAGGTGCCAAAGTGCTCAAGGACTTACTTCGCTGCTGTAAAGACTGGGGCGTTGGTGCGCTCACCGCCTATGCTTTTTCTACCGAAAACTGGCGCAGGCCGACTGCTGAGGTTGACTTTCTCATGGTCCTTTTTGAAAAAATGTTGCGGAAAGAACTCAAAGAGATGCACAAAGAAGGCGTACGCATTCACTTCATTGGTGATTTGTCGGAACTCTCTCCTTCTTTGCAAAAAGAGATGACCCGTGCCATGGAAGAGACCGCCAACAATACGGCTATTGATTTTAATGTGGCGATTAACTACGGCAGCCGCAACGAAATTGTTCACGCCTGTCAGCAGGTTGCACAAAAGGTAGAGCGCGGCGAACTCTCTTCTGCTGACGTCAGCGAATCCGTCATCAGTGAGCATTTGTACACGGCAGGCTGCGACCCCGACCTACTTATTCGTACCAGTGGCGAACAGCGCCTTAGTAATTTCTTGCTCTGGCAGCTGGCCTACACCGAAATGTACTTTACTAACGCCTTCTGGCCAGATTTTGACCGAGGTGAGTTTCACAGAGCCCTGCAGGTGTTTCAAAAGCGCGATCGCCGCTTCGGCAACGCAAAAGATGCGGTTATTACAGCAGCCAATGCTGAGCAGCAAGTGATGAAGGCAGCGGCACTGACAGCATAGTCATGTCTGATCGCAAAATAGCTGAATTTGATTCGATTTTTACTACTCGTTCTTGATTGCTTCAATGATTTTATCAGCATGATTTGGGCAGCTATTTTTCACTTTCCCCTTCGTAGAAAATACGCTTAAAAATTTCATCTACTTGGTTGATGGTTTCTGTGAAGTTCTCCCTTGTTATCTCTTCACAGTCAAACTCCTCAATCAAATCACGCTCTTTCAATTTGTTGAAAATCTCAATGAATTGATTCACGACCGTAACGCCTTGAATATGGAGAGTAGCATCGATAATTTTTTCTTGCTTATAAAAGTGGATAAACACATCTGTATCATCTATAACGACTAGCTCAAAGGCATTCTCATTTGATGTCAAATAAAGCTTAAACGGTTTCTCTTGAAAAGAGTTGAGATGGCGAAATATATCCTTTTGCTTTTCTGGATTGTTGAGTGCAATAATCCGGTAATAGTGCTTAAGTGCTGGTTTTCCATCGCCACCATTAACGCGTTGCTCCATTGCATTGACATAGGCAGGTTGGGTCAACACTGAATCTGGAAAAAAGCGGGTTGAACGGACAACCGTTTTAGCTCTCTTTGTGACTTCAGTTAAGGCTTCAAAAGCTTTCGCCTCTCCAACAATATATTTCGATTGGCCTGCCCCGGTAGCAGGATTTTCCGTTAGACCGGCTAACATCTTACTTATTCCAGCCTCTATCGTTTTAAAGTAGTCAGAGTATTTTTCAAGTCTTTCGTATATATCGGCTGTCAACTGGCTTTCGGGGTTTTGACTTTCTCCGATTTTTTCGGTTCTGATCTTCTGAACAGCTAAATAATTTGAAACAGGGTTAGAGACTTGGTCCGGGTTGTTCTCTACGGATATGATTTGCTCACGGAGAGTTTCTTGGAACTTTGCACTACTAGGTAAGTTTTGATAATCGAAGAAGATAGTCCGATTTTGTACAATATCAAAGGGTAAGTCTTTTTCAGATGCCGCAATTTGAATAAACGGCTTACTAATTGTATGTCGGACAGCTAGCTCGTACAAAACATTGGCATTGGTGCCTGTAAGGTCGGCAATGACCAACTCGTCTTGAACCAAATGCTCGATAATCTGTGACGTAATTGTTCCTGGATGGTTGATCATGTCTCCCCGAATAGCCTGGTATCCTAGGTCTTGTAGAACAGGTTTTAGTAGGAATTCAAACACCTCATCTGACCGACGACGAGTCACAGAATCAACAGGTCCTATTGGTGCAACGATGAAACACTTTTTTTCAAATGTCGGGTTGCCTGCTTCGTTTGATTTGACCATGAATTCCTGATACGTACTTTCATTTCGTCGATGTCTCGTGCCTCTTATTATTCGAACTGTCGAATCTATTTCAGCATTTCTATTATAGTGCGTAGCACTAATTAGCCTTAACGAGCACAAGCATGACTGCTAGTCTGGCTTGTGCTCTGCTAAGAAAAGGACATTCAGCCTGTAGGTAATCGGTTGGCCGGCACAGTACATATCAATGAAGTCGATTAGCCAAGCATAGAGCTTCGTAAATAGAACCCCGTGCAATATTCTGTGAAAGTTGTTTCTGACATCAAGGCGCGATCGCACCATTCGAAAAATTATCTAGTGCGCCAGCAATTGTCTGAATCACTTCATTGCCACAGGCTCCTAGCTGATGCCGCCCGCCTAAGTATCGTGGGTCGTTGTAGGCAATTTGGACCTGCCCGTCGTCTCCTTCCCAAATCAGCATTTTTTGTGGGAGATCAATCGCGAGGCTAGGGCCGCATTCCATCAGGGGCGTGCCCAGCTTAGGATTACCAAAAATCACCACTCGCGTGGGCCGCAGGCTTAGCCCTGCACCTTCTGCATTTTGCGCATGGTCTATGGTTGCAAAGACGTTGAGTCCTCTCTCTTCTAAAATGCTGACGAATCGCTGTTGTGTGTCTTCAACGCTGTGGGGGCTTTGCTTAATCACAAGCCCAGTTGGTGACGGCACTGGTAGAGAGGCCCCGGGCCGAGATCCTACTGCCATCGCAATGAACAAAAGGGCGATCACACCACCGAATCCCAAAATCTGTTTGACCACCAGAGTGTTCTTTCCAGGAAACTTCATTCCACTTAATCCTTACCTACTATAACAACAGCGAAATAACAACAGACATGTCAGTAGCCTACACGCCTTCAGGATTCACTGCATTATAAATCGCTGAGTAGTCTTCATTGGCAAGTCCACGGGCGATCGCATCTTGGGCTACTTCGCTAACGCCCTTGGCCACGGTTGCATTAATGCCTTTAGCTTCGGCGGCCTGTACAAACAGGTTCATATCCTTAAGCAAGTGCTTGGTAGGAAAATTAGGATTGGCAAAATTGCGATCGCACATTCGTTCTAGCTTTTTATCAAAGGTGGGTGCATACAGCGCACTCTCTCGCACAATGGCCATGAACTTCTCAATATTGAGTCCCTCCTGCTGCGCTAGACCCAAACTCA
The DNA here is from genome assembly GCA_039820525.1 of Cyanobacteria bacterium J06634_5. Lineage (GTDB taxonomy): Bacteria > Cyanobacteriota > Cyanobacteriia > Phormidesmidales > Phormidesmidaceae > Phormidesmis. The sequence continues at coordinate 388,724 of JBCBPY010000001.1, read as the reverse complement.
TTGAAAAGGCAGCGGTGAGGCTGCCAATCAGCTGATTCATCGCTAGCTTTGTGGCTGCGGCGCTGCCTACGGGGCCCATATGCTCCGGGTTGGGGCCAAATACTTTGAGTACCGTCAGCCATTGGTCGTACTGCTCAGGCGTTGCGCCCACCATCAAAATCAATGAGCCTGACTTTACTTGTGGAATGCTGCCTAGCACAGGCGATTCCAGGTAATTGCCTCCAGCTGCCTGAACTTTTTCGCAAAGCTGACGGCTTTCCTCAGGGGCAATGGTGCCCATTTGTAAGATTGTGCGCGATCGCAAGCTCTCGGGCTGAGCGAATACTGCCGACTCAATGGCTGCCGCATCGCTCAGCATCGTAATCGTGATATTAGACGCTGCGATCGCCGCTACCGATGTAGGTGCAACGTGAATACCGTCTGCTGTTAAGGGTTCAGACTTTTTGGCTGAGCGGTTCCATACGGTGACCTCATAGCCTGCTTTTTTCAGCTGTCGGGCCATAGGTGCGCCCATAAGCCCGGTTCCAAGAAGGCTGATTTTACCAGTAGCGCTCATCCAATGCTGTCCTGCACTTTCGTGGTCTCTTCTATCATAGAAGCTCCGGATCGTTAAGAGCCCTTAAAAGTTTGAACCATGCCAGGTGTCATCCCCTACCCTAGATAAGAAATATACATAAATTAAGACCCCATCTTTGTCACAGCATAAAGCCTCTGAACTGTTTATCTGAACTGTCTATAAGTTGCCGCTCACACCGTTCTTTTACACACAGCCTCCTACACACAGCCTCCTACACATAGCCCAAAAGTAACAACGATGGCGAAAAAGAAAGCTCACCCCAGCACTGCTACTGCCGAGTCCAACGGTACGTTGACTGTTGTCCCCGATCAGAAATCTGACCCTAAGAAAAAACAGGCTAAAGCCAAAAAAAGCGGCGCTAAAGTCAAGAACACTTCCAAGGAAAAGCCAAAGCGAGAGAAATCAAAGGGCAAAAAAAACGGTGATTCCAATAAGAAACTCAGTAAAAAGGTCTACGAAAAAGAGCTGGAGCGCCTGCAACGGGAGCTGGTGAAGCTTCAGTATTGGGTGAAAGGGAAGGATCTAAAAGTTGTTGTTATTTTTGAAGGCCGCGATGCCGCCGGAAAAGGTGGTGCTATTAAGCGAATTTCTGAATGCCTAAATCCTCGAATTTGCAAGGTGGTTGCACTCGCAGCCCCCACCGAAAAAGAGAAAGGGCAGTGGTACTTTCAGCGGTATGTTGCGCAGCTGCCGTCTGCCGGTGAAATTGCCCTGTTTGATCGCAGCTGGTACAACCGCGCGGGTGTAGAGCGGGTGATGGGTTTTTGTACCCACAAGGAATACGTCGAGTTCTTACGTTCCTGCCCGGAGTTTGAGCACATGTTGCAGCGCGCTGGCATTATCCTCATTAAGTATTGGTTTTCCGTCAGTGATGATGAACAAGAAAAGCGTTTTCAAGACCGCTTAGAAGATCCGTCTAAACGCTGGAAGCTAAGTCCGATGGACCTGGAAGCGCGGGCCCGATGGGTGGAGTACTCCAGAGCAAAAGATGACATGTTTGCGGCTACCGATACGACGCGATCGCCCTGGAACGTCGTCGAAGCCGATGATAAAAAGCGAGCTCGCCTAAACTGCATTAGCCATTTGCTCAGCCAAATAGACTACGAAGACCTGACGCCGCCGCCGCTCAAGCTGCCCAAGCGACAAAAGAACATTGACTACGAACGGCCACCGCTTAATACACAGAACTTTGTCCCAGATGAGTTTTAATGGCTAAACAATATCCCGAGATTACCGCTCAGCATCAAGCTTTGATTGAACAGCAGAAGATCTTCTTTGTGGGAACGGCGGGCGCGCAAGGCCGCGTAAACGTCTCCCCAAAGGGCATGGATAGCTTACGCGTACTGGGGCCAACTCGAGTTGCGTGGCTCAGCGTTACGGGGAGCGGTAACGAGAGTGCAGCCCATGTCGCCGAAAATGGCCGCATGACCATTATGTTTTGTTCCTTTGAGGGCGCGCCGACTATTTTGCGGCTCTACGGTAAGGCGAAATGCATCTATCCTCGCGACGGCGAGTGGGCGAGCCTCATTGGCAATTTCAACGAACTGCCAGGCACTCGGCAGCTGTTCGACTTATCCATAGATCTGGTGCAAACCTCCTGTGGGATGGCGGTGCCGTTGTACCAATACGAAGGCGATAGAGACGCGCTCAATCAATGGGCCCACAAAAAGGGTGAAGGCGGGATTGAAGCCTACTGGAAGGAGAAAAATCTGGTCAGTATCGATGGCCTGCCTACTCATTTGTTGAGTGAATAGCGAGCTTCAGTTATGTCAGTAACTGTAACGGCTTCGATTCTGGCGATATGGGGTGCTCTGTTTGGCTCAGCGTCTGATGAAAGGCCAAGCAGTCTGTTTTAAACGCAGTGAACCCTTCCGGTAAGCGCAGTGCCATGGCGATAATTTTTTGCTCATCTAGGGTTTGGCTGAAGCCTCCGCTCACGGTCACTTTGTAACCCCTTAGCTCTAGCAAAAATGAGAGCGTATCGGGTCGAATGACGCGAGGGCGCTTGCCAACAATGGCCACGCCCATTTGTTCAAATAGCTTTTTTTGCCATTGGGCTCCGGTTGGCATGTAGTTATCTATATTGTTGGCAATGTGGGTAAATAATTGCTCTGCGCCTCTACACACGGCGTACAGGTTCACCGAAATTCCGGCCACCATCATGTCAAACGAGTCTTCGTCTTCGTGATATTCAGCCAGTACGTCCAAAAACTTATCCACTTTGGCAACAGTTGCGCCAATGTCGTCAAGTTCCTCTCGGCTTTTACTAAAAAGTGTTTGATAATCCACAATAGATACTCTGTCCTCACCGCTAATGCTCATCGCCTTAAGGAAAGCGCTGTGAATTTCGTCTTGTTTGAGAATGCCCAAACTTTACGACCCAGATCACAGCTTCGGTAGCTATACGGAGCGCTTCATACGACCAGAACAGAGAATCTATAAAAAGAGCAGAGAATCTACAGACTAAGTGTGGGCGTGCTGCCGATTCTAAGCATGGGCATACTGCCGATTCTAAGCGTGGGCATACTGCCGATTCTAAACATGGGCATACTGCCGATTTTAAACATGGGCATACTGCCCAGTGAGCTTAGCGAGTTGTTGTACCAGTAAGCTCAAGAACAAACCCACGTCGGTGACAACCCCAGTAGATTCTACAGAGCCTCTGTCACTGAGCTTGGTGACCACTGCCGGGTTGATATCTACACAGACCATTTTCACCCCGGCAGGTGTCATGTTGCCGACTCCAATCGAGTGCAGCATGGTAGACAGCATCAGAATCAAATCTGCCCCTTCAATCAGGCGGGCGTAGTCTGCCTGGGCTTCAATCAGGTTCATGTGGGTATCGGGCAAGGGGCCATCATCACGAATGGAGCCTGCTAGCGAGAAGGGCACGTTGTTTTTAACGCACTCGTACATGACGCCGCTGGTGAGCGCGCCTTTTTCTACCGCGTTGGCAATGCTGCCATAGCGACGAATGGTATTAATCGCTTTGAGGTGATGGCGGTGCCCACCTTGAACAGAAACCCCGCGCTTCATGTCCATGCCTAAGGAGGTGCCCATCATCGATTGTTCAATGTCGTGCACTGCGATCGCATTTCCCCCTAGCAGGGCATGCACGTATCCCCCTTTAATCAAAGTTTTCAAATGCTCGCTACCGCCGGTATGGATCACGACAGGGCCCGCAGTGACGATCACTTTTCCGCCGCGATCGCGAATTCGCCTCAGGTCCCAAGCAATTTGATCGACCACAAGCTCCACTCGGCGCTCGCTCGATACCCCCGCGCCCATAAAGCTAAAATCGTCTTTGTTCTTTTTCAGCGAGGGCGCGGTGCGAAGGGTATGAATCCCTTTGCTGCCAACAACAACCTCTTCACCCACTTTAAGATCTCTGAGTAGCTTGCAGGTCGCTACCGGACTCTCACCACTTCGCGTAATTGCGATCGCGCCATCCATCCGTTGCTTCTGCACCCGATACCAGTGGTCGCCAATGAGCACCTCACTGGGATAAATCGTAGTGACATAAAAGTCATCTGGTGCAACACCGTCTTGCACAACCGCCTCTAGCTGCGCTGGGGTGGTTTCTTTGGGTAAGCTCACTGCGCCTAAGTCAATCAGCTGGCCCATGATGTCTTCCATCACGCTGACATCCGGCGCGCTCACTTTTACCTCGGCAGCTGAGCTGTCGTTGCGCTGCTTGCCCAGCTCAAAGCTCAGTACCTGAAAGCTGCCCCCGCCGCTCACAATCGTATCGAGTGCGCGATTGACTAAGCCAGAATCTAGGAGATGCCCCTCCATATGAATCACCCGGCTTTGAATGCTAGATGCACTGGGCACTTGCTGCCGGGGCTCAGTCATTTTGAGGGTAAGACACTTAGCGGCACCTCCTGCCTTTAGAAATTCGGTCAGCGGGGTTTCTTCCACGCTAAATCCACGATCGTTGAGTGTTTTCGTCAGGGCCTCACTGGCTTGGTTCATCACGACCACCTGGCCTACGTTCACCGTGTTGCAAGCAAAGTTAATCGCATCGAGTTCATCGACAATAATGCGCTTATCTTCAGGGACCCGCAGTTCAATGAGCCGGTTAGAGTAGGCATCAAAAGCGGGAGGATAGTACATCACGTACCCGCCTGTCAGGGGACAAAAGCAGGTATCCAAATGGTAAAACCGGCTGTCTACTAACCGTAGTGAAAGCACGTCTACTTCTAACCAGTCGGCTAAATACGAGTGAGCATCTAGCTCAGAGCGAAAGCCATAGCCTGCCCACAGGCTGCCGGTCCCTCTATCTAAAAGCGCGTCGCCAGCCCCTTCAAAAGGAAGGCTCTCAGGTAGCTTGTACACTTTGTAGCCGTTGTCTTCAAACCACTTTTCGAAGTAGGGCTCTTCGCCCTGGCGCTCGGGGTGCAAAAAACGGCTAAGGACGACGCGATCGCCCAGTACTAAGCCAGCATTGGCGGCAAATACCATATCAGGCCAGCCTTTTTGCGGTGTGACCAGCTCTACCGTGGCATGGCGCTTGAGTACGTCGTGCAGCTTGTTCCACTGCTGCTTAGCCAAATCTTGCGATGATCGGTGAATGTTGCCTTCCATCCATGGATTAATTACATAGTCCACGTCGTAATGCTCAGGTGGACACATCAAAATTTGCACGGCGTCGGTCATATTGTTCTCTACGGTTCAGAAATTAAGGTTAACAGCATATATAAGTCTATGCGTTTGGGCATAGACCGTTAGATACAGTTCCCCCCTTAAACAGGTCTTAAAGAAAAGGGTTTACTGGTCGTGCGCTGGGGCGCAAAAGGCAGAGCGCAGGAACGGTTTCTCGCGAGTAGATGCTGCTGAAAAAACTCAAATGAAGCGGGCTGTTATTTTGTTTTGACTATGTTCACTTTTAACGGTTCGCTTTTAACGGTTCGCTTTGATGTTTCACTTTTGATGTTTTGCTTTTGATGAATGGTCTGATTCCAGGCGTCTTGTTCTATTGAGAAAATCATCTCACAACAGAACAAATGGTTTCCATTGAAAACAGAAATATTCTGTAGCATCTGTTTACACGCCAAAGTAATGTGCTGACTCTGAGTACAGTAGATCTGAATAGCACCTATGAATCACGCTTTTCTATAGAGTTTTGGATGGATTTTGTGCCATGGAAGAATGTTATGAAATCATAACTAACAGGCGTTATTCTCATCTGATGGCCGCGCTCCCTTTCAAAACGGTGTTGTACAATACCGTTATTATCACTGATAGGTTTTTTACATCTCCTTTTTCTGCTAAAAACTGACTGATTAGTCTCGCTTATTACAGAGAGTCTTTTTTAATCAAATTTTTCGGCGCTATTTTTTCGGCGCTAGTTAGGTTTTTCGGGCGATAGATGACGTCTTTAAATGTTTTGTTGTTGTCATGTGTTGTTGGCAACAGTTCACTGGCGTAGGTCTCTTAACTAGATGCCCAAATTTAATATGCAAAGCCTGTGATTCTGTTCTTTGCTCTACCTTGGTCTTTTTTTGTGCTCACAAGATTCGTGCTCGCAAGATTGTGATTACGGCTTGTTCTGGCGACTGCAAGACTCTTGAGAGTGCAAAATCTATGGCCACAATAAAGATTCTTCAATCTCTGGCATAGTGACCCTTCAAAGGGTCGAGCCGTCTATAGAAAAGCGTGGGGTTCAAGCCCTTTTAATGTCCGAATCCTTAGGCGTCTCTTAATCTTAATGGTTCTTTAATAGAAGGTGTGCTGTAAAGATAAGTACATTAGAAGACTAAGCGTCTGCTAAGAGGTGTTGAATCAAGGTACCTTTCAGTGCTCGCTAGGGATCTTTAACTTAAAGAAGGAAGCGTTAGGTCTACAGCCCCGGTGTTTACGTTTGATATTTGCTAAGCATGACCTTCTTTCCTGCTTATTTCTTTTCGCCTGAAACGTTACGGTCATTTTTTTGGATAGTTGATTGCTCGTTATAGCCTAGTAAATTCAAGGACATCTCCTCATGTTGAAAGAAGCGCGCCAGTATTCCCTCAAAGCCATTCAGGATGAAGTTCGCGCACTGGTGGCGCGAGGCTCGGTAGGACGTCAGCATCAGATTTATGCGATCGCACGCTACTTCAGCGATTTTGAATGGGCCGAAATGAAGCACACCCTAGAGTCCAACGAATATCTTTTACGAGACTACGTGTGTGACTTAATTGGCCATGAGTCTTGGGCTAATGACTAGGCTCAGCTCACCGCTCAACTAATGACTGCTTAACTAATGTTTGGATAGCCCATACGATTTTTCCAAACATGACAAAGTCCCAGCGTTGCCATGCGAGTGCGGCACTGGGGCTTAACAGTTGCAGCAGGTCCTTACCCATTACTCACTTTGGCCGAGGGCTTGGCCTCATCAGCCTCACCAATTTTATAATTGATGGCATGCGGATCATCGACTCTTTCGGAGGCTTTTCTGAGCTCTAGCCCAACCACTCGACCATCTTCGTCGTAATCTAAAACCATTCCCGGCGTAATTTGCGTGGTTTCTTCAATCAAGCGGCTGCTGAAGGAAATTTGCAAAATGTCTTTTTCAGGATCGTAAGTCACATTCATAGGGGGCGGGAAAAATTTGATTAAACCCAATTGTAAACTAGGCTAAGCCACTTAAGTGGCAAAAGCTTACTGCATCATTAGGCACAAAAATCTCCCCCTAAAGCGATAATGATGGGTGGGTGTGTTGCTCCTCTCGGCGGTACAGTTTTGGTGAGGAAAAGCGCCCATTGTTAAGCCCCTTATGCCCCTATGCCTAAATCAGCAGTCGCAGACCCTAGCCAAGGCTCGCACGCCGCCTTGACTACCACCTCCTTGACGACCTCGTCGATACGTCCAATTGGGGTTTATGTTTTATCGGGGTTAGCCTCCGACCCGACTGTCGCCATCCCAACGAGCGACAGCACGCATCCTCATCTAATGGCGATCGATACGCTGCGAGGCTATTTGGTCAACATCGATTTGACCAACGACAACACAACCATCCTTAATCCGCACCATGTAAAAGATTGGATCGGTGCCACTGGCTTAGCTGTTGAGGCCGAGACGCTTTGGTTTATCCGAGGAAAGTCTGTTTTTGAATGTGTGAGGAGTCAGCTGATTCCGTCAGAATTTGTGGAGATGCCCTACGAGGCCACTGGCGTTGCCGTAGATGATACGCGGGTATATGTCACGTGTAAAAAGTCTGGATACATCCATATTTTTGATAAAAATAGCGGGCAGCAGCTCAACAAAATTCCTCAGCCCGGTATAGGTAGTGAGCATATTACCCTCACCGAAAAAGGACTTTGGGTGTGCGACCAAGCAGAACAAACTGTCTACTGCCTAGACCCAGAGACGGGGGATGTTCGTTTGAGCGCGCTGACGCCCTTTGGCTCACCTACCGGTATCGCCTTTTGCGCGTCAACGTCAGAGAGAGGGCCTGCCGGAGGCGCTGATGAAGAGCCTACCTGCTACCTTTCCTATGCCGATGAAGAAGCCTACATTCGTGACGATCCCAATGCGGCCGATCCGTTTCAGCTGACGTTTCGCGATCGCACGTTCATTCATCCACTCTATATCCATCACAATACCGAGGCCCACTACACCCTTTCTAACGGCTACCTCGCCGAAATTTCCTACGTTGAAGAGCTGCTTCCCTTAGATGCGGTTTCGCTAGATAACGTAGAATGGCGCATCGCCCTCCCTGCCAATACCCCTCGCCAGAAGGTCCGTCATGTAGAGCCTATCGGCCACCCCTTCACCGAAGAAATTCAAGCGGGTCAGCGCGTCGCCGTTTACCGGTTTGATACGCTAAAGCCTTTTCAGGCGGGTCTGGTCGGCTGGAAGGCCACCGTTGAAATGTACAGCATCAAATACACGCTCACGCCTCAAACCGTAGAATCTGCGCCCCCATTGCCTGAAGCTTTCCAAGTCAAATACCTCATCGACGACGACGAGCTATCGATGGATACCGAGACCATTCAATTGGCCGCCAAAGAAGCCGTGGGCACAGAAACCAATCTGTTGCGCAAAGCTCTGAAGATTCGCAACTACGTTTACGACCGCTTGTCCTACGGCATTCAACCCAAAATCGACACCCCTGATATTGCGCTAGAGCGCGGCATTGCCTCTTGCGGCGAATACGTGGGTATTTTGCTGGCCCTGTTTCGGCTAAACGGTATCGCCTGCCGGACCATTGGCCGCTACAAGTGCCCTAAAACGCCTGAGCTACGCAACGTTCCCCTCTCGCCAGACTTTAACCATGTGTGGCTAGAGTTTTACATCCCTGATATTGGCTGGCTGCCGATGGAGTCCAATGTGGACGATACGACTGACGGTGGCCCCTATCCCAATCGGTTTTTTATGGGTCTTGCTTGGTATCATACTGAGCTAGGCAAAGGCATTCCTTTTGCGAAGCTCAACGCAGACAACAGACCCGAAAAATTCTCTTTAGGAAATCTGGCTGTTAATCACATTCGGTTTACCATTTTGGATGAATTAAACCCTGAGCATTCAGTGTAGAATCTTGACGGCTTTAAGTCTGGTAGGCTTAGCTCCGGTGGCTTTGTCCGATAGCTTTACTCCGGTGGCTTTGTCCGATAGCTTTGGTCAATGGCCTATCGTCATGTTTGTGGGTGATTTATTGATGCTTGAAAACAACATCATGAAAGATGCCAACAAACAACAGATCAGTAATAACAGACTTTATCCATCTTTAACCCAGGCAATCTCTCATTATGTCTCAGTCTTACTCCCTGATTATTCACGGTGGCGCAGGCGCTTTAGAAGATCTTAAATACGAAGCGAGTGAGTCAGAATTTAGAGAGAGCGTCATAGAGATTTTGGAGGCGGGCCGAAAGCGTTTGGAAAAGGGCGATGCTGCTTTGGACGTGGTAGAGCACTGTGTGAATTTGCTGGAAAACAACCCGCTTTACAATGCGGGCAAAGGCTCTGTTCTCAATGAAAATGGCCAGGTGGAAATGGACGCCGCCCTCATGAACGGCAGCGATCTTAACGCCGGGGCTGTGACCTGCGTAAAAAATATCAAAAACCCCATCTCACTTGCTCGCAAAGTATTAGAGCAAGGCGACCATGTCATGCTCGCAGCTGATGGCGCACTGGAGTTTGCCAAGTTTAGCAAGGCTGAAATTTGCCCTAACGATTACTTTATTACCCCAGCTCGCATTAAACAGCTTGAAGAAGCCAAAAGCGTGGGCCGGATGATGTTAGACCATGAAAAAGTAAAACCGGATACTGCCGGTAACAAACAACCCTCTAACCAGCAGGTGAACCCACAAAAGCTGGGTACTGTCGGCGCGGTTGCCAGAGATATTCACGGCAACTTGGCCGCAGCAACCTCCACTGGTGGTTTGGTTAACAAGCGCTGGGGCCGCGTTGGCGATACCCCTGTTATTGGTGCAGGCGTTTTTGCAGACAATGAAACGTGTGGTGTTTCGGCTACGGGGTATGGAGAACAGTTTTTGCGGACTGTGCTTGCAAAAACAGTGTCAGACTTTGCGTATTTCAAGCAAATGGATGCTGCTGCCGCTGCCGAAGCGGGGATTGGTTACCTCGTTGAAAAGGTGAATGGCGAAGGCGGCGTTATTGTGATTGATAAGGCCGGCAAGTGCGCAGCTGCTCAGTCTACCTCTGGTCTTATCCATGGCTGGATAGAGTCAGGTGGTGAGGCTGTTTGTAAGCTTGGATAGGTTCTTTAGTAGCACATTATTCCAGTGCAAAAACTGATGCGATTGTCTACTCAGTCCGTAATGTCGTCCGCTATACTTTTGGTTCGGATTTGGGGCTCGAGTAGATGGCAGCAAATGGGACAAACAATAGGTCTGAAAAGATAGCACGTGCGATCGCAACACTTGGTAAAACGCGGCTGGTCGCCAGCGCGATCGCCCTAGTCGGTTTTATCACTCTCTCTATCATTACCAAAGCAGATCTTAGCTTTGCCTTTGAAACTGATCTGATTTTGTGGCTACAGGCCGCTGTCACTGGAGGGTGGGGCCGTCTGCTGTCGTTGGCTTACTACGCGGGCGATACGGAGTCCGCAGGGGTGGTCACGGCAATCGTGCTGATTTATTTGTTTATTAAGCGCTGGTGGCAAGAAGGGCTGTGGTTTGCGGTGGCCACTGCCGGCGCGCTGATTTGGGTAGGAGAAGTGTTTAAGCCCCTGTTCGACAAAGCGCGGCCTCCCTTTTTTGACGATCCGTCTATTCATGGTGCGGCGTTTCCAAGCGGTCATACCACTGGCAACAGCATCCTGTACTTCTTTATTGCCTATTTGCTGACCTGTCAGCGGCCCGAATGGGGCGTTAGGTCGCATGTTATCACCGTTCTGTGGCTCATTGTTATGGGCTTTGGTAGCCTGCGTGTGGGTGCCCACTGGCCTACCGATATCCTGGGTGGCTACTGTTTGGGCGTTCTGTGGCTGATGGTGTGTCTGAGCTTTTTGAAAGCGTCTCCCTATTTACCTTGGGTGCACAAACTACCCCATATGAAACTACCCCATATGAAACAGTACGAGTAGGCTGCAGATAACCTCTGTTGAGCTGCGTAGGGTTGAGTGGTTTAGGAAAGTGCGATTGGCTTAAGCCGTTACGCAGCCAACACTCGACTCATAAAACGGCATAGAGTTTCTTCGCGTAAACCCATAAAAATCACCGACCTCTACTCAATCGTAAAAGTCGGTGATGATAGATCGCGCTGTTTGTCCAACGCTATTACTGCTGAACGCCTCTTCAGCATTCGTTGCTTTCTTTCTACTCAGCAGTTGACCTATTCGGCAGGCGTGTTGGAAGACTCAGGTGTATCGGTTTCAGCAGCAGCTTCAGCTTCTTTGGCTTCAGCCGCTTTTGCTTTAGCGGCGTCTCTATCCTTTTTGTCCTGTTCTCGCTTGGCCTGCTTTTTCTTCTCGGCTTCAATCATGTCTTTCATGACTTCTTGCGCCTGAGCCATTTTCTCCAGATTTCCGCGATATAGCTCAATGTCTTTTAGCAGCAGCTCTTCATTAAATCCAAGGGTCGCCGAAAGTTCTTTGAGCAATGCCTCTCGCTTTTCTTTGTCTGCTAAAACGTCCGCGTCGATCGCTTCAATAACGTTGTACAGCCCCGTTGCGAATAGACGGCTGTATTTGAACTTAGAATTGGTGATGACTTTATTCAAGTTGCCCTTGAGTGCATCGCCGCCGCCGGTTTTAGCTTCTTCTAGTAAGGACTTAAACGCCTCTACCGAAGGGATGCTCTTGGCTGCTGCTAGCACTTCTTCCGCATCTTGGCGGTACTGTGCTGGGTCGCCCTGAATCGCTTTGATGACGGCATCATAAATGGAGTGCTTGTCGCTTTCAGGCTCGTAGCCTGCCATGAAACGGTCGTAAACGCTGACAACGCCAAGTGCGTAAATAGAATCGTAGCTAAAGTTAGCGTTTACCAAGAGCAGGTGCATTTCCACCATCAGCTCTTCGACGACACGACGATAGATCGCATTGATGGGGCGAGTGTGCGCGCCGTAAAAGGCTCGCTTCGTATCTGAAACCGTGCGGACGTTGTTCACAAGTAAACGCTCTTTATATTAAATACTCTTTGTAAATATATTGTTACGCTTCTCAGGCGCTTTGCCAAGCTGCCTATGATGGAATTTATGGTTAATTCACCCCTAAAGACGCTCGCCGCCTACCTTGCCGGAGAGTTTGAAAATCCAAAGCAAGCGGCTGCCAATCCTACTTGGTACGTACATTTACGGCTGTGGCAACGGCTCATTCCCAGCTTGTCCAATGAGCAAACCTACACCTTCTTCCTAGAGCAAGCCACCGTCGGTGCCGGTAAGCCCCCCTATCGGCAGCGGATTTTTCAGCTGGCTCTACATAATAGCGACACTCAGTCCAACAGCGATACTTCAGCTCAGACTCTTCAAGGTGAGTACTTCGCCCTGCAAGATCCGCTCAAGTTTCGCGGCGCGGGTACAGAGGCTGCCCTACTCGAAGGCTTTTCAGCCTCTGAGCTGGTCAGCTTGCCCAATAGCAAGGCTCAGATTCGCTATCAGGCGATGCCAATCGGCGCAACGACAGACGGCGCAACGACAGAGGGACTAAGCGACTACCGATTCCAAGCGGCGTTACCGGACGGTAAGCTGTGCTCGTTTGACTATGCAGGTCAGCCGCGATACGTGTATTTGGGGTTTGACATTGCGCCCAAAAATGGCGGCATTGAGCTGCTCACCTACGACAAAGGAATAGACCCCGGCACGGGCCGAGGTCTATGGGGTGCCTTGATGGGGCCGTTTGAGATGATGAAACAAAAAAGCTTCTAGCCTCCTGTTGCTGAACAGCACTCGTTGCCGCTAGTCGTACTAGCTAGCGACGGGCGTCTGGTAGGGCGCTTCTAGGGCTTCGGCTTCGGTGTCGTAAATGTCAAACACAGAGTCCATCATAGTGACTTCAAAAACGAGCTTGGCTTCAGGATGTACGTTGCAAATGCGGAAGCTGCCGCTGATTTTATCGGCGTCACGCATGCCGGCGACTAAAGACGTCAGGCCGGAACTGTCAATAAAATTGACTTCGCTCAGGTTCACCAAAATGTGAGGGGTGTCTTTAGAAATAGCTTCTTGTAGCTTGAGCCTGAACTGCCACGCTGTCGTGATATCTAGTCGGCCAGTGGGGGCCAGAATAATGACGTGATTGCCTTGGGGTGTGGTGAAATCTTGCTGCTCCATACCGTTGTTGCCACTCGTTTAGATAAGGTCGCACGCTCGCAAGCGTATGTGACCTTTAGAGTGCCCACAGCCTGGGGGTACGTCACAAAAGACATCTAAACACTCATCTCTGCCCAGTTTTGGGATTTGAGAAAGACGTCGTATAGCTTAGCTTCGGGGGTGCCAGGCTCGGGGTGGTAGTTGTATTCCCAGCGAACCATCGGCGGCAAGGACATCAAAATAGATTCGGTGCGACCGTTGGTTTGTAAGCCAAATAGGGTGCCCCGGTCAAAGACCAGATTGAACTCGACGTAGCGGCCCCGGCGGTAGAGCTGGAAGTCGCGCTCTCTGTCGCCGTACTGTTTGCTGTCGTTCCTTTCTACGATGGGGACGTAGGCGGGGAGGAAGGCATCGCCACAGTCTACGGCAAAGTTGAAAATCTCTTCCCAGGTGCGTTTGGGCGCAGGGCCTGCTTTCTGGCTGAAGAGGGCCGCAGGACCGTCTTGATTGTGGCCGCGATAGAGTTCTCCGCGCTGACCGTTTTGGTAGTCGAAGAAAATACCACCAACGCCTCTAGGTTCTGCGCGATGCTTGAGGAAAAAGTACTCGTCGCACCAGCGTTTGAAGCTGGGATAGTACTGGCTATTGTGGCGATCGCACGTCTCTTTTAGCGTTTTGTGAAAGTGAACAACGTCCGCCTCGGTGGTGTAGTAAGGCGTTAGATCGATGCCACCGCCAAACCACCAAACTGGGCCCGCCTCAAAGTAGCGATAGTTGAGGTGCACCGTAGGCACGTAAGGATTGCGGGGATGCAGCACCATAGAGGTGCCCGTGGCGTAGAACTGATGGCCTTCTGCCTCAGGGCGCTTGCTCAAAATAGACGGTGGCAGCTTATCGCCCCACACTTCGGAGAAGCCGACGCCACCTTGTTCAAACACGTCTCCCTCTTTCATCACCCGTGAGCGACCGCCGCCGCCCTCGGGGCGCTGCCAAGCATCTTCTACAAACTTGCCGGTCCCGTCAACGGATTCTAGCTTCTGACAAATCCGATCTTGCAAGCCCTTAAAGGCAGCGCTGACGCGTTCTCGCGAGTCTTCGGGGGGCAATCCGGTGGGAGATTTTTGAGTTGCGTCTGGCGCAGCGGCCTTGGCAGGGGAAGAAAGAGTCATAGCATCGAAAAATAATCCTTCATTTAGTCAAACATGATTTGGAAGCCTTTGTTGCAAGTTGGAAACAGAGCGTGACAATCTGTGACATTTGTACGGCTGTGGCCAAAAGCGGCGATGACACTATCTTCGAGGGATTTGGGTGCAAGCGGCCTAAAACCCTACCTCTGGCCCTATTTTTTTCGAGTGTTGAGTACTGGTGCGATCGCCTAAAATAAGAAGCCAGATAGCTATCCGCAAAAACACGGAAACCTACCTTTGTTCCTCGCCTGTGGCGTCGCCTATGATGTGGCCTTTTAATAATCGAATCGGTCGGTTGCAAGTCGGCAGTCGAAAGCTAGGCAGTCGAAAGCTAATGATGCGGCTTCGTCGAAGATGGAAATCCTTTTGGCAAGCGGTTTTTCAACGGCGATGGGGTGCAAAAGGCAGTCGTATAGATAAAGGGATAAGCCTCACTGATGTGGAGCTGACTAAAGAGGGCGAAGTGCGATCGCAAGGGCTGTGGGAGGATTTGTGGAGTCCGCCCGGTACCACTGCCGGGACTAAATCGCGAACCCGAGAGCGCAACTACTGGGCCAAAAGCACCGCGACCGCTGATACCTTATGGCAAATGGTCAGCGACCTCACCGATATCGCCGTTTGGCATCCTCTGATCACCTCGACCAACGCGCCTCGGGGCCAGCGGGCCACGCCAGGACTCATTTACCGAGCTTTTAACCGCTACTTTCCAGGCTCTACGCCCATTTTTGTAGAGCGGGTGCTCCCTGGGGAGCTGTTGAGCGTTCGACTATTTCCTTTCCCAGGGCTGCAGGAGCGCGTCACCTACCGCATTGTCTCTACGCTATTTGGCACCTGCGTGCTGTATTCCATGACTCTGAGCGGCTGGCTTTCTCCGCTGGTGTGGCCCATGCTGAAGCCGCAGGCAACCAAAGTTGCCGTGGCCCTGGTGCAGGCGGCTGAAGACGCCGAGTTCCACGCCAATGCCGCGCTTTATCACGCAAAATCAGACATTTTTGCTTAGTCACCAGCTTTGCTTAGTCACCAGCTTTGCTTAGTCGCCGACGCCTATCGCGATCGCCCCTTTAGCGGTGGCCATTTAGCAATCGCCACTTAGCAGTCGCCCTTTAGCAATCGCCACTTGGAACAGTGCGCTTGAATATTGCTTAAAGAGACGGCGCGCTTAGACAGTTCACTTGAGATATGCAGCGTGCTCCAAAAACTCTTTTGCGAACAGATATTTTCTTAAGCAGAGGCGTTGAGCGTTAGTATTCTTAAATGTCAGCAGATAAAATAGCAGTAGACCTATCCTGCCAGTAAGTCCTGCTCAGCCTTTACTCGCCTTCATCCCGACGCCTTTAAGACGCAATGATTAAAACACTCGACACCGCTTCCGTTTTAGAAGTACTCAAGCCAGTACAAGACCCGGAGCTACAAAAAAGCCTGGTCGAGCTGAATATGATTCGCAATGTCGTGGTGGAAAACGGCAATGTCAGCTTTACCCTAGTGCTCACCACACCTGCTTGCCCCTTAAAAGAATTCATTATTGAAGACTGTGAAAAAGCCGTTCGCACCCTACCTGGTGTAGAAAAGGTGGATGTGGAGGTCACGGCTGAAACGCCTGCGCAAAAGTCACTGCCCGACCGCACTGGGATTGATGGCGTGAAAAATATTTTGGCGGTGACCAGTGGTAAGGGCGGCGTGGGCAAAAGCACCGTCGCGATTAATCTGGCTGTTGCCCTAGCAAAAACAGGCGCCGCCGTTGGCTTGCTAGATGCCGATATTTACGGTCCGAATGCGCCGACGATGATGGGCCTGAGCGAGGCTAACGTGACCGTGCAGGACGATAGCGGCGAGCAGGTGCTAGAGCCTGCTTTTAATCACGGCGTCAAAATGGTCTCCATGGGATTCTTAATCGATAAAGATCAGCCTGTAGTGTGGCGCGGTCCGATGCTGAACGGGGTGATTCGTCAATTTTTGTATCAGGTGCAGTGGGGCGAGCTGGACTACTTAGTGGTAGACATGCCGCCGGGGACCGGTGACGCGCAGCTTACCTTGGCACAAGCCGTGCCCATGGCGGGTGCGGTAATTGTGACGACCCCTCAAACGGTGGCCCTTTCTGATGCGCGGCGCGGCCTCAAAATGTTTGAACAGCTCAACGTGCCGATTTTGGGCCTGGTTGAAAATATGAGCTATTTTATTCCGCCAGATATGCCGGATAAGAGGTATGCCATTTTTGGTACGGATGGTGGCGAGAAGGCGGCGGAAGAGTTAGGCGTGGCCTTGCTGGGCAAAGTGCCTTTAGAAATGCCGGTGCGAGAAGGCGGCGACAATGGCTTGCCGATCGTGTTGGCTGATCCGGAATCTGCTTCGGCGATCGCACTCATGGACATTGCCAAAAAATCAGCGGCTAAGGTTTCAGTGGCTGCGCTAACGTAAACGCCTGTATTTATGGGCTATTAATACGTCTCCTCTATTCTTCTTGGAGTCTTTTCTTAGATTCTCTTCTGAAATTCTTTTCTTAGATTTACTGTTCTCATACGATCCTTTAGCCATGACCACTTACTCGCCCTATTCGCAAGTGCGAAAACGTTGGAAGCGATTGTTTCAGGGGTGGCAGGGCGTTGACTGGCTGCTGTTTTTGCTGCCGGTCGGCATTACCGTTTTCTCTAGCATTTTGATTGGGAGTACGCAAAAGTACACCGGAGAAAACGGGTACGCGGTTAACCACGCGATTTTGGGTGCGGTCGGTGCGGTCCTAGCGCTGTGGATTGCCAGAAGCCGTTATGAGGTGCTGCTGCAATGGCGGTGGATTATTTATGCCTCGACGATTGCCTCACTGATTGCGGTGATGGCCATTGGTACAGAAGGGCTGGGAGCGCAGCGTTGGATTACTATTTTGGGCTTCAACGTACAGCCTTCCGAGTTCGCCAAGCTAGGGGCCATTATTACCTTGGCTGCAACGCTTAAAGACCGGGATGCCTCTACGCTATTTGGCATGGTTAAGGCGATTGCCATTACCGCGGTGCCTTGGGCTTTGGTTTTTTTGCAGCCGGATTTGGGTACCTCGCTGGTGTTTGGTGCCATCACGATGGGGATGCTCTACTGGAGCGGTACGAATCCTGGCTGGCTCATTTTGATGATCTCGCCGCTGGTCTCGGCGATTGTGTTTCATGTGTCTATTCCGGTTTGGATAGTTTGGATTGTGCTGATGGGGATAGTGGCGTTTCGGTCCCTGCCTTGGTGGTCTTGGTATAGCGGCATTATGGCCATTGTGCTCAATTTGCTCTCGGGTAAGCTTGGGGCCGTGATGTGGGGCTTTTTAAAGGACTATCAAAAAGATCGTCTGATTCTCTTTTTAGATCCGGACAAAGACCCGCTGGGCGGTGGCTATCACCTGATTCAGTCGCGGATTGCGATTGGCGCGGGAGAACTGTGGGGCCGAGGGCTGTTTCAAGGCACACAAACGCAGCTGAGCTTTATTCCTGAGCAGCACACGGACTTTATTTTTTCGGCGGTGGGTGAAGAGCTGGGCTTTATTGGCGGGATGGCGCTGCTGTTTGCCTTTTGGCTGTTGTGTCTGCGCTTGGTGATGATTGCGCAAAATGCCAAGGATAACTTTGGCTCATTGCTCGCCGTTGGCGTACTGTCGATGATTGTTTTTCAGGCGATTGTCAATATCTGCATGACGGTGGGCTTAGCGCCAATTACAGGCATTCCGCTGCCGTGGATGAGCTATGGGCGATCGGCGCTGCTGACGAATTTTATTGCGATTGGCCTGGTGGAGTCGGTGGCGAACTATCGCTTCAGGCTCAAGTTTTGAGTGTGATGGCGATAAAATCTTGAATGATTATGTTGTCGCAAGGCCAGCGGCTTGTACTTACATTACTGTTTGAGTGTCGCATTTTTTAACAGATGGCCATGGCCAAAGCACCCTACCAGCCCCCTGTATCGGCGTTACTGACCTATGGCAGTTGTTTGGAGCTGGATAAAAAAATTGAGGAGCCGGAGCGCGATCGCCTGATTCAGGAAGTGATTGACGGCGGCGAGCAAAAGATTGATCGCCAGAAGCTCGCACAGATCAAAACCGTGCCGAGAACAGAAAAATGGCCTAACTACGTTGAGGCGTTAGGGCTGACCTTAGAGCATGTTCCCGAGCTGATTCGGATGGCGACCGATGAAGATTTAGAGTGGGCGTCAGGAGACACTCCAGAAGTGTGGGCTCCTGTTCATGCGTGGCGTAGCTTAGGGCAGCTCAAGGCCGAAGCTGCGGTGGAGCCCTTGCTAAGTCGCTTCAAAGACAGAGACGCTGAGTGGGCCTGCGAAGAGATTCCTTGGGTGCTGGGGATGATTGGTGAAAGCGCGATTGAGCCGGTGGCAGCGCACTTGGCTAATCGACGATACAAAGACTGGTCTCGGGTTTCTGCGAGTGAGAGTCTTGAGCGTATTGCCCTGGCACAGCCTGAGTTGAAGGAGCGCTGTGTCGAAAAGTTTGTGGCTCAGCTAAGAGACTACAAGCGTAACCCTAAGCTCCTCAATAGCTTTTTGGTGAGTAGCCTGATTGAGTTTGAAGTGACAGATGAAGCTGAGCTGATTGGTGCAGCCCACCTTGCAAATCGGGTTGATGAAACAATTTGTGGCACTTGGGCCAATGTGCAAATCGACTTGGGTTTGGCGAGTGAAGCGGACTTTACGCCGGAAGAACTAGAGCTTCCAAGGCCTGAGTGGGTAAAGTTTCCTGAAGATAGTAAGCCCAGCGCCTTTGACTTAGGTCTGCCGACGAAAGCACCCGCCGATGATATTTCCGTGGTGTGGGGCGACGGAAAGCTCCCGTTTGGTAAGCAAAAAGCGTCTAAAAAAAGCAAAGGATTTGGTGGCGGCAAGACCAGTGGCAAGACCAGTGGCAAGACCAGTGGCAAGTCTAAGGGCTTTTCTAAAAAGAAGGGTAAATCGTAGCCGACTGAGCTGTCCTAGGGCCAAAACGTAGGATGCTGGAATGAGTATCCGGTGCTTTTGATTTTGGCATTGGAGATGCGGACGTTTTTGCGGGTGCTAGGTTGGCTGGGGTCCCACATGGCTGGGGCGAGATGGTTGCGATCGCACACCCCTGCAATCAAGTCCCGCACCGTCGGCACCTCCTCTTGCACCAAGTTGTACAGGCCCGCCAGCTGCTTTTGCCTTGCCCAGTCAATGCCACCGACAATATCGCTCAGGTGCACCCAGTTGGTGGCTTCTTCCCCGTTGCCCGGACGGGTAGTCCCAGCGGCACGGCTGTAGATTTTTGCGAGCGTTCTGCCCGGACCGTAAATGCCGCCTAAGCGCAGCACGCAGATTTTTCGCTGGGGCGCGGTTGCCGACAGCAGCGTCTCTTCGGTTTGTTCAATAATTTTGCCATTGTCGGTAATGGGCACCGGTGGCATTAGCTCCGTGACCCAAGCGCCATGGTGCTCACCATACACTGAGCAGCTGCTGGTATAAATCAGCTGCTCTACCGGGGTGTGCGGTAGAATTTCGGCCATGGTTTTGGCAGTGCTAAGGTAAGTATCGCGATAGCTCGCCCCTCGTTTTGAAGCGACGCAAAGCAGCACGACCTGGCGGTCTGAAAGGATGGCTTTGAGGCGATCGCGCTCTGCTGTCGTCACGACCTCCACGCGAGTAGAAATTTTCTTTAGTTCTTCGACCCGTTCTTGGCGGGTGGTGGTGACCAGTACCTCTAAGCCCTGTGCCATCCAATGCTTTGCAACTGCCGTGCCCACATAGCCACAGCCAATAATGGCAACTTTCATACCTTATGTCCCTACACGTTGCGTCTATTCATCACGTTGCTATTATCTGCTCCAACTACCGCCGTTCCAAGCACTTTTATACAGAGATTTTGGGATTTGAGGTGATTGCAGAAACCTACCGGGCCGAGCGCGACTCCTACAAGCTGGACTTGCGGGTGGGCCAGCACGACCAAATTGAGCTATTTTCGTTTCCCAATCGGCCTGAGCGTCCAAGCTACCCAGAGGCCAAAGGTCTCCGTCATTTGGCGTTTGCTGTGACCGATCTCGCAGCACAGATTGCCGCGTTGACTGAACGTGGTGTTGAGACAGAAGCCGTTCGTGTCGATGAGCTTACGGGGCAACGGTTTACCTTTTTTAAGGACCCCGATGGCCTGCCGCTGGAATTATATGAAGCTTCTGAATGAAGATTTAACTTGCCTGAAATGACTCAGGCAAAGGCTGTAGTCACTCAGTAGGGTTGTGCCGGTATTTTTGGAGCGGCGCTCTGTAGAGTACCGGGGGAAGTGGAGTGCTGGGGAAGCGTGGAATGAAACGAGGGTTGGGTGTAATTTCTGTTTTGCTGCCAGCGATGTGTCAGTGGCTAACGATTGGAATTACGGTGCTAGCTGTGCTCACTAATCGGATTGGGGGGCCGTGGCTGTTTGAGGTGCTGTGTCACTTTCAGGTGCAGTATTTTGTGGCGGTGCTTTTGCTGGGTGCGATCGCCTTTTTCACGCGGCGCTCTCGTTTGATTTTGCTCTGTTTGTTCTGTGGGGCGCTGCTATTTTCTCAAATTGCACCGTGGTATGTTCCGCCTATTAGTCGCCAAAGCTTGGTCAATTATTCTCCTGGTCCTAACTCTTCTCTCGTTTCCTATAGAGTGATGAGCGTGAATCTCAACGTTGGCAACACTGATGCTGCTCAGGTATTAGCCTTCACAGAAAAAGAACAGCCTGACTTGGCTATTTTTATAGAAGTCAATGACGTCATGGCCAAGAAGCTAGAGGCGCTAAAAACATTTCTGCCCTACAGCTCTAATCAGCTGACGCCTTATCAACCAGAGGCTGTGATCTACAGTAAAGATCCGCTGAGCGATTTGGTGATTCAAAAATTTAACACTAACAATGCGGTGAACCTAACGGCCAAAGTCACCACCGAAAAACAAACGCTTTCTGTGGTGGCCATTCATCCGCTTCCACCCATCAGCAAATCTCTTTTTGATAGCAGAAATGTTGTTTTCGATGCTGTGGGAGACTATGTTAGATCGCAAACCGATCCGGTTGTTTTAATTGGGGACTTTAACGTGACAATGTGGTCTCCCTACCATCGAAAGCTTGTGCGCGATACCGGACTTAAAAACGTGCGGAAAGGATTCGGTATTTTGCCGTCTTGGCCTGCTAATGCGGAGTACTATTTCACACCGAGGCTGGGCTGGTTAGCTCACCTCATTCAGATTCCCATCGACCATTGCTTATCGAGTGATGATTTGAACGTTGCGGGTGTGCGCGTAGGGCCTGATGTGGGTTCAGACCATTTGCCCATAGCGATCGATTACCTGCTGTGAGCGATCGCGAGTTAAGGTTGGTGTCAGCAAAGACTTGTTTCTTTACTCACGTTGCTTCTTTTGTTATTGCCCGCTTGTGATTGCGCTCTCTCTTTAGTAGTCTCTTGGTTTGCAGAGGTGTTGTGCTAGCTCTGGCCTTGCTAGCAGCCAGTCTTCTAGCCACTGACACCCTTTTTCTAATAGTGTTTCTAGCTGGAGATCCCAAATCCTGACGCTGCCGTCTGCGCTAGCGGTGACGAGTCGCTGACCGTCTTCATCAAAATCTACATCCCAAACAACGCCTTCGTGACCGGTTAACGGGGGCAACAGTTGGCTGACGGTATCGCTGTTGTCTGCGCTGAGGGCTGCGAGCGTTTCGGGTAAAAGAGACCACAGCCTCACTGTACCGTCGTCGCTGCCGGAGGCTAAAAAGTCTCCCTGATTGCTAAAGCTCAGGCTTCGTATCCAGTCCCGATGGCCTTGTAGCATGAGCGGATTGGGCTCAATACTCACTGCGTGACGGCTGCTGATAGGAGAAGAAGCGCTTTGCCGGTTTACAGACCACAGACGAATGACGCCATCTGCACCGCCAGAGGCAATGAAGTGGCCATCGGGGCTAAAGCGCGCGCACCAAATGCCGCCGCTGGGGTCGGTGATGGTTTGCGTGAGCCCTTTTTGGTGATGCCACAGGCGCAGGGTATTGTCTTCACTGGCGGTGATGAGGTGTTGGCCGTCGGGGCTGTAGCTGACGTGCCAAATGGTATCTGTGTGGCCGGTCCAGGTTTTGAGAAGGGTGCCTTGGGGAGTCCATAGGCGCAGGGTGCGATCGCTACTGACAGAGGCTAACTGGTTGCCATCGGGACTGTAGCTGACCTGCCAGACGGCGTCTGTGTGACCGGTGAGCGATCGCACCGCTTCCCCCTTGGCAGTCCAAATGCGTACAGAATGGTCTGCGCTAGCCGATGCGAAAAACTCGCCCGTTGGGCTCCAATCTACACTGTGAACGCCGCGTTGATGGCTCACGACAGACTTCACTAGCTGGGCTTCCCCGGTCCAAAGTTTGTTTGCCGAGCGCTGACCTGTCCAAATTTTTATGGTGTTGTCGCTGCCCGCAGAGAGCAGTGTTTTTTCTGTTCTGTTCTTTGTTCTATTCTCCGATCCTTTTTCCGTTTGGCTTCTCTGCCAGCGCGCGCTCCACACAATGCCAGTGTGACCCTTGCAAATAGGTTCGGGCGGGCCTTTTAGCTGCCACACATGAACGCTGTCATCATCGCCGCCAGAAACAACCGAGCGCCCATCCGCACTCCAGGCAACGCTGTGAACGCTGCTGCGCTGATTAAAGGTTTGTTGAATGGTGCCTTCTACGCCCCAAATTTTCACCGTTTGGTCATCGCTACCAGACGCAATACGCTGCCCATCTGGGCTAAAGGCGATAGTGCGCACCCAGTCTTCGTGACCGTACAGCGTCTTCTTTTTACGACCGTCTGCGTACCATAGGCGCAGCGTGTTGGCGTCTCCTGCCGAGAGAATGGTTTTACCATCGGGGCTAAAGGCCACTGCGCGGACCCAGCCTTGGTGGCCAGTAATCACCCGTAACAGCTTGCCCTGCCGGTTCCATAGCCGCACGGTTTGATCTTCACTACCGGTCACAATTGTTTTGCCATCTGGGCTAAAGGCGACGGCTCTTGCCCAGTCTTCGTGACCTTTTAGGATCATCACAGGAGACGTTTGCGGTTGTGCGTTGGGTGCGCCTGTCGCCGAAAGGCTCCGGTCAGTGTTGATCGCCCACAGGCGCACAAACGTATCGCTGTAGGCGGCGGCTAAGATTGGCTCGGTCGGGCTAAAGCTAATGCCGGTAACGCTGGCAGACACAGTGTCGATGGCATACATAAAGTCGCCCGCTGCGGTCCACAGGCGAATGGTGTGATCCAAGCTGGCGCTGGCGATGTATTGACCATTGGGGCTGAATTTTACGTCTAATACGCCTGCATGATGGCCTGTGAGCGTTCGTAAAAGCTGGCCTTTGCCATTCCATAGCTTTAGGGTGCCGTCGTCGCTGGCCGAGATAATTCTTTCTCCATTCTCTTGTTCACCCGCATTTATTACGGGCGCACGGCCGACAGGTGAGCAGTGAACCGCTAGGACCCAATTTCGATGATCCGTAAGTTCATTTTTCTCTCGAATGTCTCTGACTGCTGCATCAAGGCAAAGGGCTGCTTGCATTCCCAATATAGCGTCGCCGTTGCCCTGGCGGATTTGTTGGGCTGCGCGCATGGCCTTAGAGAGAGACTCGATGCCGTTACCCGAAAGTCGGAGCGATCGCGAAATTGAAATCAGCGCCTTAATCTCGGCGGCCTGGGTCTTTTGCCGTGCCAGGGTGGTTTGCACCAGTGAATCTGACTGTGCTTCTAGCGCTTTTTTGAGCTGCTCTTCGGTCAGCTCTCTGCGGCTTCGCTCAGTTTGTAGGGCTTCTATTAAGCCTGTGGGCGGCTGTTGCTGTACCAGGCTACTGAGGTATTCGTGGACCAGCTGGTATCGGATACCGGAGACCTCGGGCACTTCAAAAACTACTCCTGAGCCGATTAAGATATCGAGCACGAGCTGAAGCTGCTGAGGATCGGTATGTAGGCTGTCTTCTTTGCTGTCTTCATTGAAGCTACTGCCCAAACTTGCAAACGCCAAGGCTTCTGCAATTTCAGAATGGCTTTTGAGCGGCCTGCTGCCTCCTTCACTGAGTAAATAAAGAACAGATTGAGCGATGATTCGGTTTTCTGGACCGCAGTCTCTGATGACAGTGTCTAAAAAGTTTTTGAGCAGCTGATTTTTAGGCGATCGCCCTAACGCCTGATACTGCTTGAGCTGAGTAATGTTTTCTCTTTGTAGCTGCGCGCCAACCACCTGCAATTCTATCGGGCGAACCTCTCCAGTGTCTGCGGCAAGATCATCTACGAGTGCGGTAATCAAGCCATCTTCCATAGAAAACCCAGCGGCATTCGTGAGCTGGCGAACCAGGTTCTCCGCAGCGGCGGGCTTGAAATTGCCGAGGTAGTAGCGCAGCTCTTTGCTGAGGATGTTGTTTTCAATAATGGCCAAATCGGCGCTGCGGTCCCATTCTAAAAGGTAGTGCAAAAAGTCTTCTCGGAGTGAGAGCACAATTTTGATGTAGGGCAAGTTCAAGCAGTCGCGCAAAAAGCTATAGAGGATGCGGCGTTCGGCAATGGTGGGGTATTGATGGAAGAAGTCTTCAAACTGATCGAAAATAAGAACAATCTGTTGGTACTTGCTTTGAGTGTGGCGCTTGAGCTGGGTGATGATATCTTGTGCTGAAGCGTCTGCTGAAGCGGTGAGCGTTTGCTGTAGCTGGCTGAGCCAGTCGCTGTACGTATCGATAAATAGCGGTAAGGTGGTACGGCCTTCGCTAATTAACTTACTCAAGGTGGGGATAAGCCCTGCGCGGATAATGGAGCTTTTGCCGACGCCCGACTGGCCGTGAATCACAACAATTGGATAGCGTGGCTGCGCGAGCCGGTTCGCGATCGCTTCAATATCTTGGGTGCGGCCAGAGGCTTCTATTTCAGCGGCGATCTCAGGCGTAGGGTCGGTTTCCTGCTGTTGTTGGTCAACTGTGGCAGACTGTTTTATTTGGCTCGCACCAATGAACGCGCGGAGGCCAAAGAAATTCTCGATGCGTCGTTGAGCCAGCTTGATATCAAA
Source organism: Cyanobacteria bacterium J06634_5 (assembly GCA_039820525.1). Lineage (GTDB taxonomy): Bacteria > Cyanobacteriota > Cyanobacteriia > Phormidesmidales > Phormidesmidaceae > Phormidesmis. Next base: position 363,272 of record JBCBPY010000001.1, on the reverse strand, counting down.
GGCTTTGGCGTAGTGGCGATGGTCGTAGTACAGATGCCAAAGCCTGCTTAAAATACGTCGATGCAGTGAAAAATCGTAGCGTGGATTGCTGTAGGTGAGGGCTTCTGTTAGCGAGTCGATGGCATTCTGCGGCTGTTCTTGTAGCTGTTGGGTGAGGGCAAGCAGGTACAGATAGCAGCTGCGGTGATAGCGTAGGGCGATTTTGCTGGCTATGCTCTGTGATGATGATGATTTTTGTGATAATGAACGTTGTAATGATGACGGTGCGATCGCCTGGGTTGGTGTGATGTTTAAGGCCTGCTGCGCAAACCTTTGAGCTTCAGTGAGATAGTCGGGCTGAGGATCGGTTTTGTAGCGAGCGATCGCGACTTCTGCCAGGTAGCCGTAGTCACGCGCCAAGCGGGCTGGATCTTTTGCGTGTAGGCTAATGCCCTCCTGGGCGATCGCACTCAACTCGGACCAATTTTCCTGCTTTTGCAGGACTTCTGCCAGAGCTAAGATAAACCGAGTAATCCGATCGGGTCGCTGCTGCTGCCGAAAGATAGCCAGGGAGCGTTCAAAATACTGCTGGGCCTGTTGGCAGTCTTGTTGGTAGCTTTCAGTGTTTTCGCGTTTTGCATTAAGGACCGCATGGCTCCGCCACCATAGGCCTAAGTGAAACAACAAAACAGCTTGTTTGTCGAAGGCACTCAGCGGTGAAGAGGCGTGTTTGTGAGTCTCTTGGTCAACAGGTTCTTGATCAGCAGGTTCTTGGTCAGCAGGTTCTTGGTCAGTTTTGAGATCTACAGCCCTTACTTCGACAGTGCCAAGATCTACAGCTCCAAGCTCTACAGTCTCCACTGAGCTAGCTTGAGTCGTCTCGTCTGCTGGTGTGTTGTTGTCTGTTTTATCGTCTTCTCTGTCGTGAATTTCTGCATTATCTGCCGACTCAATTAAAGACTCTTCTAAAGCCTTATTGATGGCCATTTCATCGCTGGCTTCTACCGCAGAAATGCTTTGTCCGGCTTCGATGTGTTGTTGCCAATAGGTGAGGCTGTTTTCGTAATAGCTGCGAGCACGGGGCAAATCGCCCTGCTGGTGAAGGTTGCGTCCTTGTAGAAAAAGTAAATCTGCAAGCTGTTGGTTGTTGACCTGTTGTTCTTGTTGCTCGAGCTGCGTAATTGCAAAGGACAGCTCTTGGCTGGCTAAAGGCTCTGTAATCCGATTGGTGAGTGGCAAGCGGTTGCTTAATACAATGCCCTGATCTGTATTGAGAATTTGAGCGAAGGTGTCGTTGGCTTGGGCAATGAGAACATGGATAAGCGATCGCACCGGATACTCAAAGCGAATTGGCGTTGCGGCAAAGCTTTTGAGGTCGGCGGCATACCGATTGAGATGCTGCAACACCGTGTCGTTGACCCATAGAACAAGGGGACTGCGGAAAGATTTGGGCAGCTCGTCACGACCTAAATTGGCGGACTTCAGCAGTATTTCCAGCTGTGTGACCTCATCTAGCCCCGTGACTGTGAGTGCTTGAATCTGATCACGGGCTTGGAGCGTGGCTGTGCCTGCCACGAGGGCTTCGCGCAAGCCAAGGTCGCTGGGCTTTAGATGCACGGTTTTGAGCCGTAAATGCCCACTGAGCTCTTTTAACAGTACCTGCTGTAATTTTCGATAGTTTACCCGTGCCAAAATCAGTGAAAACTGGCCTTGGCCAAGCACAATCGCTCTGCGAAGGTTGTTCAACGCATTCCGGTTGTAGGTAATGATGTCTAGCGATCGCTCATCTACCATAGACTCTGGTATCTGGGTTGTGCAGCATGCGTACCTAGAAGTTTGGCACTTACGTTTTGTATTCTATCGCTCAGTCTATTGTTTACGAATCACCTGTTACAGTGTCGGGGGCATCGTAATGTGCGGATCTAATATACTGACCTAACTATTGGCTTGCCAAAGCCGGTAGCGCTTGGTTTCGGTGAGCACCGGGTTGAGGCCAAACCATCGCCCGTCGTCGTCGCGATACTCGTACAAAAACAGGCTGCGCAGGAGCGGGTTGTAAGCTTCGTTGCCCTGCTCATCGCCTTTGCTGATGGCCTCAAATAGCAGCGCCCATTCCTCCGCGTCAATCAAACCCATGAGCGCATCTCGCTCGTCGCGAATGACCGCATCTAGCACGGTACGGGTGATGGGCGGATCGACCTTTTGCAGGCAGCCATACAATAGCCGCATGAGGTTGCGCATGTGTCCGCCGCTCAGGCTCACGAGCCGCATCAGGGTATCGGGCGAGTCAAAGACTTCGCTGATTTTTTGCCAGCGATCGCGCTGTGATAAGCCTGGAAACGCCCTGGCCATCACCATTTTTTGCAGTAGCTGCCGTCCTTTGGGGAGCGGCTCCCCCGAGCGCGTGCTCACGGGCACCATGGCCAACAGCTTAGGCGCAGTGCCAAATCGATTCGCCATCCTGGGTAGCTCATCCGAAAAAATCAGCGCCAGTGGAATGGTGTACACCACATGACAATTCAACCGCTTGAGCTGCTCGCCCCTATCGACGAACAAATACTCCGACTGACTGCGCCCATCGGCCCGGCGAATCGGGTCAATGCGGTCCAAATTATCAACAATGACGACTAAGCCCTTTTTGCCGTTGCTTTGCAGCTGTTGGTTTGCCGCTTCTAAAATCTCTTCATTAATGGCGTCGATAATGCTTTTGGTGCGGGGTTCTAAATACTGCCTCAGTTGGCTGCGCATTTCCGGACTTTCTTTTGCGCGAGCCGTAATGGCTGCGATGCCAACTGAGAAGCTAACGTCGCTAATTTCTACGGGCGATCGCAGCGTTTCTAGCAAATTGCGAAACATTTTTTCTAGATACGTAGGCCGCAGGCGAATACCGACCGCCTCCATACTTTCGGTGACCTGATGGGCAATCATCAGCAAAATATCGCTAATGTCCACGTCGGCCATTTCTAAGTCTCTGTCCGACTCAAAATACACCACATGAAAATTCTGTTGTTCTAATCCTCCTTTTAGCCGAAATAGCTCTGTTGATTTCCCGCAGCCAATGTGCCCGGTAAACAGCTGCGTAGTGGGCTCATTAGGCGAGAGCCTAACAATCGTGCGGCCAATCTCACTGACCACGTCTCCACCCCGTACCGACGAAAAATCGATGTAATACTGCCGGTCTTCCAGCTGGGCGACCTTGAGCGGTCGGCTCGGGTTAGCAGCACGGTAAAAACGAGGTAAATCTAGAGGCATTATAGGCGGGGAAAACGGTGGAAGAAGACGATAACTGCATGATAGCAATCCCTTTGTTCCCTAACGATTTCGCATTATCCGAAACCGAGGCGCTACAGATTGAATCACTCCATACCCCATTTCATACGACGATGCGTGTTCTATAAGCACGCCTGTCTGAATTTCCCTCGTGGACTGAACCAAAACTGTGTCTAAAACCAAGCGCAACACTGTCTGGAAACGCCTTATTTTATTTTTGTTAGCGGCCTTGGGTGCGATCGCCCTATGGCAAGCGCCCATCGTGCCAACGGCAGCCTCTACTCAAATTCGCGGCGTGTGGATGACCAACGTCGGTGCGGCGCTCACTTACTACACCCTGCGCACCGATGAAGTGATGGCCAATTTGGCTAAGCACCATCTCAATACGCTGTACCCCTGCGTGTGGAATCGCGGCTATACCCTGCATCCCAGCAAGGTGGCGAAATCAGCGGGCGGTGTGTCGCGAGATATTGTGACCGATATTCCGCTGCTGTCAAAGGATGATGTGCTCAAAGGCTTTGTGCATCAGGCGCATCGCCAAACGCTGCGGATTTTGCCTTGGTTTGAATATGGGCTGATGATTCCAGAGACCTCTGCGATCGCACAGGCCCATCCCGACTGGCTCACAACAACCCAAGCGGGTGCCACCGTGGCCAATCCGCTCACGCCGCAGCCAGGAATTCCTAAGCCTTTGCAAAACTTTCAGCTAGAGATGGCCGGTGGCAACTTAGCTTGGCTCAATCCGTACCATCCAGAGGTTCAACAGTTCTTAACCGATTTGATTGTAGAGGTTGTTGAAAACTACGATGTAGACGGGATTCAGCTGGACGATCACTTTGGCTTGCCTATTGCCTTTGGCTATGATGCGCTCACAGTTTCGCTATATCAAGCGGAACATGGCGGCGCACTGCCCCCACAAAATCCTAACAATCCAGACTGGATTGCGTGGCGCGCTGAAGGGATTACGCAGCTGCTAAAAAAGATTTCTGTCGCTGTAAAACAGGTTAATCCTGACGCTATTGTTTCGGTCTCTCCTAATCCACCCAGCTTTGCTTACAACAAGTACCTGCAAGACTGGCGGCGCTGGGTGGCGTTAGGACTGGTGGACGAAGTGATTGTTCAAGTGTATCGAAACGATTTGGCTGTGTTGGAGAGCGATCTGTACAACAGTGGATTTTACGATTTGCGATCGCAGCTCCCTGTTGCCATTGGCCTCTACACCGGTCCCTTTCTTCAAGGCAAGTCGATTGACCGCCTCCAGTCAGAAATTGAGACGGTGCAGGCGGCAGGCTATGGCGGCGTTGCCTTTTTCTCCTGGGAAACAACGCTGTGGGCCTTCAAAAACGGCAGTACTCAGGCCGTTTTAAAAGCCCTGAAGGCAGCACTGCCGGTTTAGTTCCAGTGCAAATTAGTTCCAGCACTGCCGGTTTAGTTCCAGCACACAACTACAACGGCGGTTTGCTGGATGTGTGTTTCCGTGACGGTTGTTTACTCCTTTCGGCTGTTCCGAATCGTTTTGGTGATATGTTTCCACCGAGCTTTCGCGTTGTTTTGGGCCTGCTGGTTTTGTCGTCTGTGCTGGTAGGCTTCTTCTTTTTGCAGCTTGTGATAGCTGTTCAGTCGCTGATGGGAGAGTTCGCCACTGCTTAGGGCCGCTTGAATGGCACAGTCGGGTTCTTGCTGATGCCGGCAGTTGCGGAAACGACAGCGCGTCGCTAGCGCTTTGATATCAGAGAACGTTTCATCTAGGCCCCCAGCGTCGTCTTTCTCGCTGCTCCAAATTTGAAGCTCACGCATACCGGGCGTATCAATCAGCAGCGCGCCACTCGGCAGCCGCAACATTTCCCGATGGGTTGTCGTGTGCCGCCCGCGACTGTCATCGGCTCTCACCGATTGGGTCGCTTGTACTTGCTGGCCCATGAGTTGGTTGGTTAGGGTGGATTTCCCCACGCCTGAAGAGCCCAAGAGTGCGACTGTTTTTCCAGGCGTGAGGTACGGATCTAGGGCCGTGAGGTTCTCATTGCTGAGGGCGCTGAGTGAAATGATGGGGACTGCGATCGCCACTGATTCAACGGCTGTAATCTTAGCGGCCAAGTCTTCACACACATCTGCTTTGTTCAAAATAATCACCGGGCTGGCCCCACTGGTCCAAGCCATGCGCAAATAGCGCTCAATTCGGCGCAGATTGAAGTCGTGGTCTAGCCCGCTGACCAAAAAGAGCGTGTCCAAATTAGCGGCAATTATTTGAGCGTTTGTTTTAGTTCCAGCGGCTTGCCGTGCCACTTGGCTTTTGCGAGGTAGCACCGCATCAATCAGAGCTTTGTCTGACTGTGGCGGCTGATGTATGACCACCCAATCTCCCACGGCTATGTGGGATTGAGTGGTTTCCAGTTGATGTCTTAGTTTACCGGTTAGCGTCGCGTCGAGGTCTCCTTTATCGGTGCCTCCTTTGTTGGCGTCTCCTTGGTCGGTATAAAGGTGATATTGATTCCGATGGGCCACTGCGACGCGGCCTACACTATATCCCTTTTTGGGTTTCTGATTGGGTTTGTTGTCTGGCCCTGGGTGAGTATAGGTTTCAAAGCTTCGCGCAAATGAATCATCCCAGCCTAAGCTCGTGATAGACATTGGTTTAATGAATCCTCAAAGTTCATGCGAAAGCAATCTACAGAATGTTTGTTCTGTAGATTGCTTTCTATGGTCACTGTCTGGATGCAGTGTGCCGTAGAGGATTTTTTAAAGAACGTTCAGCGTTTCCCTTTTACAGGTTAGTTCCCTGTGGAAACAGTTCTTGTCGTGGAAGACTTCTCTACGGGCTGCAATGTTGTCGTGATGGTCATTACCAGCGCAATCATAGGAAACACCTCCAAAAAGTTAAAAGAGACTTTAGGGCTCAACTGCCTTTAAGGATCTTAATATAGCCATATTTTCGGGTTTGGTAAGGTAGTGAAGCCCGACGCTTCACTATTTTTTACACTTTTTAAGCTCTCGACTGTTTAAGTGACTGTCTCTTTTGCCGAAAATATGACCCAGAAGAGTCTATACAGGAGAGTTAATTAAGCCAGGGTGATCGTCCGGGCGAGGCCCAGGCGCAGGCCAGTGAAAGCGACGATCGGCCTCTTTAATCGGCATGTCGTTAATGCTGGCTTCTCGGCGCTGCATGAGACCTGCGGCATCAAATTCCCAGTTTTCATTGCCATAGGCCCGATACCACTGGCCCGAATCGTCGTGCCACTCGTACTGAAACCGAACCGCAATGCGGTTATCGCCAAAGGCCCACATCTCTTTAGTCAGGCGGTAGTCTAACTCCTTATCCCATTTGCGCTGTAAAAACTCGCGAATGGTGTCTCGACCCTGAAACACCTCTGCCCGATTTCGCCAGTGGCTATTTTCTGAATAGGCCATTGATACGCGCTGTGGATCTCGGCTGTTCCAGGCATTTTCGGCCATGCGCACTTTTTGGGTGGCTGTTTCAAACGTAAAGGGTGGCACTAGCTTAGGCGCTGAAGGGGATGACATGGGGGAGCATTCCTAAGGGAAAGACAGTTTGTTTTTATTTAGACAGATAATGCTGCTGGCCGCATAGGATATTCTTTCGAAAAAATAGGATTTCCTGTAGATTCTTGCTGCTTTAGCCGGCTGTTTTAGTTGGTTGTTTTAGGCTGTTTTTTTAGATAGGCAGAAGAGCATATTCAATATCTCCTTTTTGTAGTTCTACGAACTGTTTAACAAAGCCGTTATGAGGTGCTTGAGTGCGCTCGCTATCAGCCGCCTATTCACTTAAGTAATGTCGCTAGCGCCGCTAGTTAGTCGCCTTTGAATCTGACTAACCTCTCCTAACGTCATACGGGCGTACGGCTAAAAAGTCGACTGTCGAACGGCGCATGGTCCAAGAAAAATGCTCGGGGACACGGCCCATTCTATTAAGCAGATCGCAGAAGATATGATACATGACAAAGCCGTTTGACCCGGATGAGATTTTGGATAAGGCCACAGAAGTTCTGGGGCTTAATTAAAGCTTGGGTGCTTCAACTTTAGTGATACGGATCGGGCAATAGCGCAATGCAGGGCAGATCTTTTAGGCGCGATCGCACAATCCATTCCCAAGTCTTCGGCCCTACAACACCATCGACCACCAGCCCAGATTTTTGCTGATATATCCTCACGCCCCGCTCGGTCAGCGGGCCAAAATGTCCATCGGTAGACACCCGCACCTGCGACTTTAAAATAGCTTGCTGCACCGCGAGCACCCCAGTCCCAAAGCTCCCCGCCGTCAGCGTTTCCAAGCCCAAAATGCCCTTGGCAATAAAGTCTAAGGTGCGCTCTTCTACCGCTCCATTCACCGGCAGGCCGCCAATGCACTGTAGGTACTTGATGCTGTTCAGCGTTTGAGGTCCAAAGCTTCCATCGACTAAAACCGCTACAGCGTCGATAATACCTAGCTGTTGAAATCGCGCATTTAAATCGCGCTGAAGTTCACGAATGGTAGAACCGTGGGAACCTAGTTTGAGCACCTGATAACCGGGGAAGACAGCAATAGACATGGCAACACACTTATTGAAAAAGACGGGTATGGAAAAAACAGTCGATAGTAAAGACAGTCGATAGTAAGGGGCGATAGGATCGATCTTCTTTAAGGAGCTATCAGGGCAACTCGTCGTTTTTGTGCAAACCTGTGGGAAGAAAAAAGTCGTCAGCTGGCGAAAGAGGAGTGTGGGGATGCGTCAATGGTATCGTGCAAGCTTTCATTGGATAGTGCGTTTGGTCGTCATGGCCCTGCTGTGCACTCAGCTAGTGGCCTGTACGACGGCGGGTGCTGCTGGTGAGGCCACCGCCTCGGTAACTGTGGAAGCTTTGTCCACTCAGCTCGACCAGGGGCATGCGCTTTTGTTATTGGATGTGCGATCGCCCGAAGAGTACGCAGATGGTCATATCCCCGGCGCGCGCAACATCCACTTTCGCGATATTCCCGATCGGCTAGAGGCCATTGGTGAGCTAGCAGAAAACGCCGATACCATCGTGATTTATTGCGAGCGTGGGGTGCGAGCAACCAAAGCCGAAAAAGCTTTGATAGCGGCTGGATTCAGTAACGTGATTCAGTTAACAGGCCATATGAAGGCGTGGCGAGACGCGGCTTTCCCCATTGATAAAGCCCCTGACAGCGCTCTATAAAAAACACTGAACAAAGGGTATTGAACAATAGGCATTGAACAAGCCTCTATGGGGATAGTCGCCATTGGCGTTAAAAAACGCTCAACCGAAAAACTAAACGCACGCTCAGAGTACTCTCATCCTTCGGGTTGATAATGGCAAAATATTCAAACATTGGTCTCTATTGCTATGCGCTGTCAATCTGATTGTAAGTCTGGTGATGCCTCTATACGGGGCAAGGCTATCTGGCGTATTTTGGGTGGGGCTGGGCTGAGCTTGCTCATTAGCTGTGGTTACCCACTCATCAGTTCAGACTCCAACCAAGTGGCTACTGCCCAAGCTCAAACGGAACAGACGCAGGCGCAGAAGCTGGCTCAAGCTGAGGCCAAAGAGATGACCCTGACACGGCTAGAAGCGATTTTGCAGTCCGAAGCAAGTGATATTCAAGGTGAGGAGGGTCAGTGGCAGCTCACTATCGGCAATCGGTCTGTTGTTGTTTTGGCGGATGTTTCAAACAATCGAATGCGCATTGTTGCGCCGATTGTTGCGGCCAGTGAACTCTCTCCTGAGCAAGTGCAGGCGATGCTGCTAGCGAACTTTCACACCGCCCTGGATGCTCGATATGCGCTCTCAGATGACACCGTTGTTTCTGTGTTTGTTCATCCGTTAGCCTCCTTAGAAGAGGGCTATTTACGCTCAGCCCTCTCACAAGTCGCCACCGCTGCTGATAACTTTGGCACCACCTATTCGAGCGGCGGTCTGGGCTTTGGCCCAAATGAACAATCCACACCCGATGAGCTACCTGCTGGCGGCGGTTTGTCCATTTGAGTTGCTAACGGGGTTACGTCTACTACAATTTAGGCGCTAAACGCCCGGTAAAATAGCGAATGCTCATAAGCTGAGCTACTTTACCCTCCCTGCCTAGCGTCGGGCAGCGCCGCGAATTGTCTTCCCCTCTCCAAACCTCGTTTCAGCGTATCTCTGCGGGCATTCTTTTTTTCTCCGTGACGATTGTGGTCGCTGTTGCGGGTTACATTTTGGCTGGCTGGACGCCGCTAGACGCCATTTATATGGTGGTGATTACCATTTTTGGCGTGGGCTATGGTGAAGTGAAGCCGCTAGAGACTACTAGCTTAAGGGTCTTTACCATTTTGGTGATTATTGCTGGCGCGCTATCGGTGGCTTACACCGTGGCGGGCTTTGTGCAAATGGTGACCCAGGGTGAAATTCGTCGTGCTCTTCACATCAGACAAATGACGCAAGATATTCAGAATCTGACCAATCATGTGATTGTGTGTGGCTACGGTCGGATGGGGCAAATGCTGGCACAAAAACTCAAGGCAGATCAGCAGAACTTTATTATTTTAGACCGCGATCCAGATCGAATCTCAGCCGCTGAGTCGCAGGGTTATTTGGTGTATTTGGGGAATGCGACCGATGAGGAGCAGCTCAAGGCGGTTGGGATTGAACGGGCACGTGTCCTTTCGACGGTGTTGCCCGATGATGCTGCCAATGTGTTTATTAGCCTCACGGCCCGTGAACTCAATCCAAAACTGATGATTGTGGCGAGGGGCACCCTACCCTCTTCTGAAAAAAAACTGCGGTTAGCCGGGGCCGATCAGGTCATTTTACCGGCCACGATTGGGGCGTTGCGTATGGCTTATCTCATTAGCCATCCCCATGCGGTGAACTTTGTGGCGCAAGATGATGGGCGTGAGAATTTGAACGAGCTGCTGGCAGAAATTGATATTCAGGTGAATGAGCTGTTGGTGTCAGCAGAGTCTCCTTTATTAGGTCGGACGATTAGCGATGTAGAAACGGGTGGGCGTGGCACGTTTATTGTGGTCGCGCTCAGGCGTCAGGAGGGTGATGTGGTGATCCATCCTGGGCACCAAGAAATTTTGACAGAAGGCGACGCGGTGATGATTATGGGGCACCAGGGCGATATGCCCAATTTTGCTCAGCGCTCAGCCGCTAGGAGCCAGCTGCGCTACCGGGGCGCGCGGGTTCGTTCGTAAGGGAGAATCGCACAGCGTGCACATCCATTTATGCTAGGAGGGGCTTGTGTGATCTGTCTCACAAATCTTCTTTGGCAAATCTTTTTGGCAAATCTTTTTGGCAGGTCTTGGGAACAGAGCTTTTGGCAGGTCTTTTGGGCGCTATTTAGCGCTTCCGTAAGGCCAGTTTCTTTCGTGGGATTGTGATATGAATCGCTTTAACCGACTGCCTCGCTGGCTGCGAGTACTATTGCCCGCCGCTTTTGTGGCCTTGTGTGTTGCAATTAATGCGATCGCTTTTTCTGAAATCAGGCAGTCCCTACAGGCAAAGCGCGTATCCGAGGCCGCCCAGTCTTCTGCTACGCAAAATGCTTCCACTATCGATAACGCCACTATCGATAACCCCAAGGCAGAGGCTCGCCTAGACTCGGCAACGTCTTCTCCCAAAATAGAAATCACGCCTGCGATCTCGCCTGAGGCCACGCTGGATAAAGCGATTGAACAATATCGCCAATCAGATGGCGATGCTACACCTGCAAACACCGCTAAGGCCCGTGATTCAGAGGCTGCTGCTACGCCTGACGCTGACCCGATTGTAACCCCAACTACAAGCCCGATTACAACGGCGAAAACAACGGCGAAAACAACGACGCCGTTGGTCACAGAGACGGTCAATCCTCGTGAGTTTGGCCAGATACCTAAGCATGGACATCTGCCTTATGCCGTCAGTGAGCTGTCGCAAATGACCTTGATTGCGAGCTATGCCGAGGGCGATGGGCAACGCCAAGAGACACTGCATCCAGAGGCAGCGGTGGCACTGCTGGAAATGGTTGCACAGGCCCGTGCCGAAGGTATTTGGCTGGTGCCCGCCTCGGGCTTTCGTACGATTGCTCAGCAGCGGACGTTGTTTAACGCGCAAATGGCTAAACAGGGCTCGGCAGAAGCGGCGGCTTTAGTCAGTGCGCCGCCCGGCTATAGCGAGCATCATACGGGCTACGCGGTAGATTTGACCGATGGGTCGCTTTCTCAAGCTGACGATATTTCGGTGGCGTTTGCTGCGACACCGGCTTATCAGTGGTTGCTAGGCAATGCTGAACAGTTCAATTTTGAACTCTCTTTTCCCGAAGGCAATCCACAGGGCATTAGCTTTGAGCCGTGGCACTGGCGATATGTCGGTTCGCCAGCGGCGATCGCGGTATTTAGTCCGGCTGCTAATGGCCAAGCTACTGGGACTGTTGAATAATGGGAGCTGTTGGCGAAAGGTTGGTTGCGCGCAGATGTTCCCTGTTGTTTATCATCCGGCTTATGTGACGCCGCTGCCCGAGGGGCATCGGTTTCCGATGCCGAAGTTTCAGCTGCTGCGCGATTTGTTGCTGCGCGATCGCGTCATTGCTGAGGCCCAACTTTATCAGCCCGGTGCGCCGCCGCGAGACTGGCTAGAGCTAGTGCATGAGCAAGCCTATGTGCAGGCTTACTGCGAAGGCACCCTAGAGAAAAAAGCCCAGCGGCGGATTGGCTTGCCCTGGAGTGAGGGGCTCGTACAGCGAACTTGTACCGCAGTAGGCGGCACTATCCTCACGGCTAAGCTGGCCTTGCAGCATGGCATTGCTTGTAATACGGCGGGTGGTACGCACCATGCCTTCCCCAGTTACGGATCGGGGTTTTGCATTTTTAATGATCTGGCGATCGCCCTCAAGGTCCTTCAGGCTCAAGGGCTCATCCGCACCGCGCTGATTGTGGATCTCGATGTGCACCAAGGGGATGGCACCGCTTTTATTTTTAAAGATGATCCCAGCGTTTTTACCTTTTCCATGCACTGCGGCATCAATTTCCCAGGGCGTAAGCAGCAGAGCGATTTGGATGTGCCCCTTGCCGAAAATACGGGAGACAAGGCTTACCTAGCCGAGCTGCGATCTCACCTCTCCCCTTTACTGACACGCCTCTGTCCTGATTTGGTCCTGTACGACGCAGGGGTGGATGTGCATAAAGCCGATCGGCTAGGCAAGCTGGCGCTAACGAATGAGGGCGTGTACGAGCGTGATTTGACCGTGCTACGAGCGTGCAAAGCCTCTACTATTCCTGTGGCCTGCGTGATTGGCGGTGGCTATGGTGAGGACATGTCCGCCTTAATTTACCGCCATTCGCTACTACACCGAGCGGCAAAAGCGGTCTGGTAAAGCGGTCTGGTAAAACCGGTCTGGTAAAGCGTCCTGGCGAAATCTTTAGAACTTATTAAAAAGGTCACGCACTTAGTGGCAAAATGTGTGGGAATACACTGAGAGTCCTCAGCTTCCGATTTACATTGCTGGTATGCCTTTAACCGTCGCAACTTTTTATAAATTTGTCGCGCTGCCTGACTATGAGGCTCGCCAGCAGCCGTTGAAAGACGCCTGCGAGCAGCATGCGGTAAAAGGCACCATTCTCCTGGCTCAAGAGGGCATCAATGGTACCCTTGCAGGCGATCGCGCAGGCATTGACGGCGTGCTGGCCTTTCTGCAAGCTGACGAGCGGCTGGCAGATATCGACGTCAAAGAATCTAGTGCGATCGCCCCACCGTTTGAAAAGCTTAAAGTTCGACTAAAAAAAGAGATTGTCACCCTGGGACTGCCCGAGGTGAGCCCGACCGAGCAAGTTGGCACCTACGTTCCGCCCAAGGACTGGAATCAAGTCATTAGCGATCCGGACGTGGTAGTGATTGACACGCGCAACGACTACGAAGTGGGCATGGGCTCTTTTCATCGCGCTCAAAACCCTAAAACGGCCTCCTTTAACGAGTTTCCCAACTACGCCGAAGAGCACTTGGATCCTAGCCAGCACAAAAAAATTGCCATGTTTTGCACCGGGGGTATTCGCTGCGAAAAAGCCTCTTCCTACCTGCTGGCGCAAGGGTTCGAATCGGTGTATCACCTCAAAGGCGGCATCTTGAAGTATTTGGAAGATGTCCCCGAGGATGAAAGCCTTTGGCAGGGCGAATGCTTTGTGTTTGATGAGCGCGTTGCGATTAAGCATGGTTTAGAAACCGGCTCTTATGCCTTGTGCTACGCCTGCGGTCACCCAATCTCTCCGGAAGAGCAGGCCGCGCCTGAGTATGAAAGTGAAGTATCCTGCCCTCACTGTATCGATGCACTGACGTCTGAACGGCGTGAGAAACTGCGCGATCGCAAACGCCAGCGCCAGATCGCGAATAATGCGGCTCTTCTCGCTGATAGCCGTGCCAAGCCGTCTACTGAAAGTCGTTCGCAGCAGAGGTCGTAGCCATGCAGGTGCAAAACCTAACCCAACGCGCACCCCGTCGGGCTGTGAAAACTAGCGTGAGAGATCGGCGCGATCGCCCCTTGAATGATTCCTCCTCCTCTGCCGGCTTTATGGCGGGTGGGGCGCTGTCGTTTCTAGAGCCCTCTCCTTTTACGCGGCAAAAGGGCTGTGTTGTAGAGCCCTTTACCGATAACGTGCTGGTGACCCCCAACAATTTGCTCTACGCCGATCAAAACTACTTTCTTAAAGACATTGCTTCGTTTCAGGTGGTTAAGCTCAGCTGTCGCAAATCAGCCATCCATAAAAAGTTCGTCAACCTGCTTGGAACGATTGCCATCACCACTGGTTTGATTTTGTTGTACGCTGCGCCTGCGCCCCTAAGCCTCATCGGGAGCGGTATGGCCGGACTTAGCATTCTTTATTTGTCCCTGTTTTACTGGCGGCTGCTCCATCAAAAGGTCGGCGAATATGGCTTGCTAGTGCACCTACATCCTGGCCATCGGCGGGTGATTACCAGCCACAGCCTGCGCGCAATTCAAAATTTGTTTCAGGCCTTGCTGCAATGTTTGGAGCGGCCCGAAGAAACAGACAACTTTGTTTCTGTGAATATGTATACCGGTGATATATACACCCAATAATCTATCCAACTGATCGCAGCGATAGGCCGTAAGCTCAGAGGTTTTTCCTCGCTAAAAGCAGTCCATCCCCAATCGGCACGAGGCTCATTGTCACGCGATTATCATCCCGGACTTTTTCATTGAGCGCTCGTATGCGCTGAGTCCGGTTGTCCTGAACGTCCGGATCGGCGACCCGTCCGTACCAAAGGGTATTGTCTACTGCAATGAGGCCGCCGGGGCGGATGAGCTGAAGAGACTTTTCATAATAGTTGTCGTAGTTGCTTTTGTCCGCGTCGATAAAGGCAAAGTCAAACTGGTCGCTTTGGCCTGTGGCAATGAGGCTCTCTAGGGTCTCTAGGGCGGGCGCAATGCGCAGGTCTATTTTGTGGGCGACGTTGGCTTTTTGCCAGTGGGAAAGTGCGATCGCGGTATCTGTTTTATTTACATCGCAAGCAATAATCTGCCCCTCTTCTGGTAGCGCCAACGCGACTGCCAGCGCGCTGTATCCCGTAAATACCCCAATTTCCAACGTTCGCTTAGCGCCTATCAGCTTTACCAGCAGCGCCATAAACTGCCCTTGCTCCGGCGAAATCTGCATTCTTGCTTGAGCATGTTCTGCGGTGGCTTGCCTGAGCTGAGCCAGCGCCGGGGCTTCTCTGAGCGTTGCCGAGAGCAAGTAATCATAAAGCCGATCTTCTAAGCCAATTGTTTTGTTCGACATATCAACGCTACTGCTACCGGAGTGGTCTAGCTAAAGGTTTACCTGAAGGTCTACCTAACGGGCGACGGGAATAATTAAGGGACTGTGTTGAACAATCTTTGTTGATGTTTTTTCAGCGAAAGCAGGGCCTTGGTGCTTTTTTATTAGGTCTGTGAACAATACTATCAAAGACATCAGGGATGTTTCCGTCTTGATGCCTTTGTCATCAGTGAGAGAAAAGTATTAGCTGCACTTTCTACCATCGCACCTAATGCCCTCGCACTAACCATACCGCTGCATTCAACACCTTCCGCACAACCCTGTGGACATCCAATGCTCTTCAACGCCTACGAATTTATTCTTCTGTTTTGGCCGCTGACCCTTATCTTGTTTTTTCAGATAGGTCGGCTTAAGCAGATTCGCTTAGCAACACTATGGTTAGTCGTTGCCTCTTTCTTTTTCTATGGCTGGTGGAATCCAGCCTACTTGCTGCTGCTGATAGCCTCTATTTTGGTGAACTATTGCCTGGGCATGGCGCTTTCGAGTGCGAGGTTTTCTCAGGCTGTTCGCAAAGGTGTTTTGGTTGCAGGGATTGCGCTTAACTTAGCGGCACTCGGCTATTTCAAATATGCCAGCTTTTTTGCTGACAACATCAACGCAGTCTTGAAAGCAGATTTCAACGTTGGCACCATTCTATTGCCGTTGGGTATTTCCTTTTTTACCTTTCAGCAGGTGGCCTATCTGATTGATGCCTACGCCGGCAAAACCAAGGAATATCGCTTTTTAGACTACTGCTTGTTCGTCAGCTTTTTTCCGCAGCTCATCGCCGGGCCGATTGTTCATCACAATGACATGATGGGCCAGTTCTCGAGGTCTTCTACCTACCGGCTAAACGATGAGAACATTGCGGTTGGCCTCAGCATTTTTTCGATGGGTCTGTTCAAAAAGGTGATGCTTGCCGATACGATTGCAACCTTTGCAACCCCCGTTTTTAATGCCGCGGCCAGTGGTACGGTGCTCACATTCTGGGATGGTTGGATTGGCGCGCTGGCCTACACGCTCCAGCTCTATTTCGACTTTTCTGGCTATTCAGATATGGCCATTGGCATTGCCCGTACCTTTGGTATTAAGCTCCCGCTGAACTTCAACTCTCCTTACAAGGCCGATAGCATTAGTGACTTTTGGCGGCGCTGGCATATTACGCTCTCTCACTTCCTGCGCGATTACCTTTACATTCCCTTAGGTGGTAGCCGCCGAGGATCCTTGATTCGCTATCGAAATCTTATTATTACGATGACCCTTGGCGGGCTGTGGCATGGCGCTGGCTGGACCTACGTGGTATGGGGGCTGTTGCATGGTGTGTACTTAGTTCTGCACAGGGTCTGGACGCAGTGGTGCAAGTCACTGGGGCAACCTCGCTTGTTAGCCCGTCCAATCAGCGTTCTGATCACTTTTGTTGCCGTGATGGTGTCATGGGTGTTTTTCCGGGCGGCCACGCTGACGGCAGCATTTTCTATCTTAAAAAGTATGGCCGGGTTGAACGGGTTGTCTTTGCCTGCTTCTCTGGGTGGAAAGCTCGGCGTTTTATCTTCAGCCGGGATTCGGTTTGAAGGGCTTTCGAGTGGCAGTTTTGTGACTGTTTCGGCGCTGGGATGGATTGTGGTGCTGTTGGCGATTGTGTGGTGTATGCCCAATAGTCAGCAGTGGATGGCAAACTACGAGCCTGCGCTACATTTTCAACCCGAAGTGCAGGCTGAAGCTGAGCCTGTTGGTAACGCTCGTGCGCTTTCGTCTCCTCGTAGCTATCGCCAAAAGCTTTCTGACCTCGTGGTTTATGGGGTCAGAAAGCTTTCGACGCTTCGGTGGAAGCCCTCTATTCAATGGGCTTTGATTTACAGTAGCTTGAGCTATTGGACGGTGCTGTCCTTAGCTAAGGAAAGTGAGTTTATTTATTTTCAGTTTTAGCTTGTTTGGGGCGAGAGCCTGAAGCCGACAGGGCAATTTAAGCCCTGGTTTATTTGCATCTTACATTTTCTCTTATTTCTATTTTTTCTTTTTAATATCATTATCATGGCTACTCGTCGCTATACTCGACTGTACTTACTGGTCTTTTTTAGTTCTCTTTTAGCCGTAGCCGGATTCAACGGCTTTATGGATCCGCAGGGGATTTTTAGGCTGATGGCGATAGAGGGTATTAATAAAGAGAAACCACTGCTTGAAAAAGAAGGCGTCCGTAAGACAAAATCTCTCGATCTTGAACAAGGTGACTTTACAACACTGTTGCTGGGAACCTCTCGTACATTTGGTGGGCTAAACCCAGAGCATAAGGTTTTCCCTGCTGGCCGCACTTACAATGCGGCCCTCCCCAGAACAAACCTATACGAGACTCAAAAGGTTTTTGACTTTGCCCTTCAACATCTGCCTTTAAAGCAGGTCGTAATGGAGCTAGACTTTACAACCTTTTCAGATGCTCAGACCGTAGATGCTGACTTTAAAGACTCTCGCTTTGCGGGTAAAAACGTGAAGCTCTCTAGCCTAGATAGCCTGCTCTCGGCCTATCAAATACAAGACTCTTTCACGACGCTACAGTTTAATTTGCAAGGGAAACAGGCCCGCTATACACCGCAGGGATTTCGTCGTAAGCGTCTTTATGGTGAAGTGCGCGATCGCGCCAGCGTGGGTAGCGATATTGTGGATCATCACAAGCTGTTTACCTGGACCAATCAGCAATACCTAAAAACACATTCAAATTTAGACTTTGATAGCCGCGATCGCATTGAGCGCCTCCAGCAAATGCTGAGGGCGGCCCGTGAACAAAATATTGAAATGCACTTGTTTATCCCGCCGCTGCACGTCCATTTAGTCGAGAGCCTCAAGCTCACCAACCTCCTGCCAGACTACTATCAGTGGAAGCGAGATTTGGTGGCGGCTGTAGATGCGCACAATCAAACCTATTCGACCAAGCCCCCCATTAAGCTGTGGGACTTTAGCAGTGTTAGCAGTGTTACCACCGAGCGTGTACCGCCCGAAAATAGCGAGGTACAAATGAAATGGTACGTGGAATCTTCCCACTTTCGCCCCGTTCTTGGGGATGTCATGCTGAGTCTCATGCTCGACTCTTCAGCGTCCGTGGCTGATGCCCCCGAAGATTTTGGTCACGTGCTAACCACGCAAAATGTAGAAGCGCAAGTGGCTCAGATGAACAGTGATTTGTTGTCGTATGAGAGACTCTATCCGCAAGATATTGTCGCGCTTAAGGCCTTGCAAAAGGAACTGGTCGCTCAAAAAACGGCACAACGATAATATCGGCCAAGTCGTCTTACGATAGGCCTATGCCGCACACATGACTTGTCTCATGGTTCTCATGTTGCCAGGGAGATCGTGTCGCATGGCCTGCTCAATTAAAAAGCTGGGTACCGGTACCAGGGGCGTTGCTTTTACCGAGTACGTGATGAGTGTGCCCTGGCCGTAGTCCTCTAAGGTCAGATCAGCGGCAAAGTCTGAAAAGTTCCCGCGCTCAAGACGAAACTGAATCTTTTGGTGAACCGTTTCAATCACCTGAAGATATATCTCGACCTGAGCAGAAAAGAGTAAAAAAGCCTTGCGAGCAACCTGGTACAGGCGGCGCGTCATCGGATGAGATTTAGACTGCTTTTTAACTTCGAGGACCTGAGACTGCACAATATCTGGGAAGTAGTGAACCCATTTGCTGTAGTCGGTGAGTTTTTGCCAGGTTTGCGATCGCACCATGGGCACATACATCGTTGCAGTGACGGCGGCCCCTGTCCCCATCGTTTTGGTTGAAATTAATACATCACCTCTCAACAAAGAGGCTTCTTGCTGTTGGTTAACGGCTGAAGAAGGCGTAGCGGGACGCTGAGAAACTGTCATAAATTCAAAAATAGAAGGTGAGTATATGTGCTCAGATTACGAGAGTCTTGAGGAGCGTTGACCTTAAGAGGGACAGTCTAGATAGCCGCACAGTAGCGGATACTGCTAGGCAGAAGCCTGTAGTGGCTGCACGCGACTAGCAACGGTGTTGCTTTCTTGTAAAAGCGAATCTCCTAATGTGGATTCGTGTTGGAAATTCTTTAATGCGGATTTCTCTAGGGAAAACTTCTCTAAGGCAAACCTTTCCAGTGCCCAGAAGCCGCAAATAAACGATATAACCACCTGAATTATTGCCTACTCTCACGGATGCAAGGTTAAGACTACAAAAGGGTAAGGTGAACTTCTGGTGAAGTTACGGACGCTTTGATTTACAGCACTTTCAGAATGCCCGACTCCCCTCTTAAGACGTTCTGTAATTTGTCAGTGTTCCTACGGAAATCAATCTCTTTTGTGTGAAATCAATCTGTTGTTTATTTTCTCTAAAAAGAAAATATATGACCTGTGAAGACACTATCAATCTCTTAGGATATAAAGCGTATTCAAAGGCACCAAACCTGTAGCAATATAGTGAGTAACGGTCCGGTATCGTTATTCGCCTAATTTTTGAGTGTTGCCCAATTTTTCACTTGTCCAATTTTTTGGTGTGCTATGACCAAGCGCTTCCGACTTAAGCCCGGCGGGCAGCTTCTGCTTTTTTTGATTTGCTTCACGCTCTGTGTCTGGATTTTGCGTGGTTTAACGCTGCTTTCCTTTTTGCCGGGGATCGTAATTTACCTGTTGGTGTTGGCATGCCTTGGCGTTTTTGTCGTCAATAGCGTTCAGTCTATGCGCTAGGCGATCGTCCTTTTTAGCCAACTTTTTTCAGCTACGTTCTTGCTGTTGTTGAAGCTGTCTTTCTTTTTCTCTCGCGGCAGCTTTTTCGACCATTGCTTTGCCAACTGTTAAATTTAGCAGGTCGCCAATGAGCATGACTAAAGACGTGATCCATAACCATAGCAACAGCACAATAATCGTGGCCACAGCGCTGTAGACGAAGTTGCCAAAGTGCGCGACGTAGAGCCGGAAGAGCCCTGAAATAATCGCCCATGCGATCGCTGCCAGCACGGCCCCTGGCAAAATTGGCTTGCCCGAGTTCCACCGGCTGGGCCCAAAGCGATAGATAAAGGCAAATGCCGAGGACATCACGCTCAGCGCTAGGGGCCAGCGCAGGAGTCCCCACACAGTAGAAACCCAAAGCTTCACATCGCCTGTGCTCAGGGTGACGATTTGATCGACCACCCACTCGCTAATAAACACCAGGCTAGAGGCCGTAATGAGTAGGGCAATGGTCCCCAACGTTAGCGTGATAGAGACCACCCGCGCTTTCCAAAAGGGCCGTCTGCGCCGGATTGGAATTTGATGCATTTGATCGAGGGCGCGCATAGCCGCGCTCATCGCCCCGGCGGAGGCCCACAGGGCAAAGGCAAAACTCACGGAAAAGAGTCCTCGGTTTTGCGAGTCGGTCACGACCCGCTCAAAGCCATAAATCAGCTCTGGCACACCTACGGGTGCAACTTCACTCAGCTGTTCTGCAATCGTTGCAAACGTCAGCTTAAGCGGCGCAAAAAGCCCAATTGCAGTCAGAAAAGCCAGGATCGCTGGAAATAGTCCCAACATTGAGTTGTAAGCCATTTCAGAAGCCAAACTAGGCAGCCGTTGCCGAAACGTGGAGCGCACCACTCGTCGCACCGTCCGCAAGTTGATGTAGCCTAGAAATCGCACAAATTGGATAGGCGAAAGTGTGCGCCAGATGCTTCTCAGTGGCTGCTGCTCGCGGTAGGTCGTATATATTTTTTTAGAAATAGCACGATGACGAGGCGGCAAAAGGGATCCCCGGCAGACTTGAACGCTGCAATTTTAACTCTATTGGTATAGCCTATTTTGAGATGTGAGTCTTGCCAAGCACGACCGGTTTTTCCCGCTCTGCTTTTTTGCGGTCATGCGAGCCTCAAAATGGAATGGCTGCGAGTTCTAAAACTGGAAGTAAATAAACGCGGTGTATCCAACCGGGACTAAGGTCAAAATAATCGCGGCTGCAAAGCCATAACCCACTGCAAACAGCTTGCTCGGCAGGCGCTCAACGGCCCTGGTCCAAATTTGGCGCGCGGTGAGCCAGTGGAGTAGCAGCAGCACGGCTAAAAAGCCGATGAGCCCGAGGCTGAGCTGTTCGCCTCCGGGCGATCGCAACAGCACAAAAGATTGCAAAACGGTCAGGGCCGAACTAAAGCTGTCAGCCCTGAAAAATACCCAGGTAATGCACACCCAGTAGAAAGTGAGCAAAACGCCCCAAAAGGCCGACGTTTTCACAAGCATAGGGACTTGCTTGCCGAGCTTGCTCCATTCCTTATGGGCAATTAGCGCCCCGCCATGAAGTGCGCCCCACACGACAAAGGTCCAGGCCGCGCCGTGCCACAGTCCGCCTAGCACCATCGTGAGCATAAGGTTGCGATAGGTGAACCACTGGCCGCCGCGATTGCCGCCCAACGGTATGTAGAGGTAGTCCTTCAGCCAGGTGGACAGGCTGATGTGCCAGCGCCGCCAAAAGTCGGTAATGCTGCTGGCAAAGTAGGGGAAGTTGAAATTGACGCACAGCTCGTAGCCTAAGAGTCCGGCGCAGGCGATCGCCATATCTGAATAGCCTGAAAAATCGCAGTAAATCTGGACGGTGTAGCTCAGCACGCCAATCCAGCTGCTGATGGCATCAAAGGTGTCTGGTGCGGCAAAGTACTTATCGACAATCGGGGCCAGGTTATCCGAGACGCAGGCTTTTTTGAAAAAGCCCACCATAAATAGCGTGAGGCACGCTCGCACATTCACCTGATCAAAGCTGCGAGCAATCTCCAGCTGCGGCAGGAAGTCAGCGGCGCGGACAATAGGGCCGGCAACCAGCTGCGGGAAAAAGGCCACAAACGTGGCTAAATCCAGCAGATTCTTTTTTGGTTGCAGCTGGCCTGCGTAAATATCTAGAGAATAGCTGAGGGTTTGAAAGGTGTAAAAGCTGATGCCAACAGGGAGCACAATGCCCAGGGTGACTGAATTAACCGGCAGACCCATCCAGCTAAAAAATCCGACGGCTGAGTCGGCAAAGAAGTTTGCGTATTTGAAGAAGGCCAGCGCGCCTAAATTTACGCATAGACTTAGCGCCAGCCAGCTGCGTTTTGCTTTAGAGCTGTTTGCTTTAGAGCTGTCGTCGCATTTAACCAGGTTTAACCCAACGACGTAGTCCACGAGGGTAGAGCCAATAATCAGCGAGAGGAACCGCCAGTCCCACGCGCCATAAAAGGCGTAGCTACAGGCCAAAATCCAGGCTTTTCGCCAGCCGTTGCTGCGCAGCGCCCAGTAAACGCCAAAGACAACGGCGAAAAAGATGAAGAAACGAAACTCAGTAAAAATCATCGGTTCGCCTCACTATCGCTGGGTGCAGTTTCTAGATCAGTGTTAGATGCAAAGCCCTGGGCAAAGTCTCGGGCGAGCAGGGCGGTAAACTCACGCGAGCCGGTTTCGTTTAGATGGTCGGCATCGTGGCGATTTTGAGGGGCATATAGCTGGGGAAACCGCTGGGGATCTTTGTAGGACAGCAGGTTGTCGATGATGCCAAGCTTTTGCGCGGCCTGAAAGTCGTTTTCGGGGTGGAGGGAAGGCGGCTCAATAAAAATGGGTTCGGCCCCGGCGGCTCTGATCGTTTGAGTGATGCGTTCTAAAAGCAGTTGCTTGTTCGTGCTTAGGTAAGCGTCTTCGGTTTCAACGGCTGTTTCAAACTGAGCTTGTGCTGCGGTGAGGGTGGCAACCGCATCCTCATAGCCTGCTGGATCTTGCAAGAAGGCCTGCCGTTTCGGATCGCTCTGCTCTCTGAGCGGGTAGAACCCTTCTTGGGCGGTGAATTCTGCGGCGACAGTGCGCTCTTCTTCTGAAAATTCGCTGGGCAGCACCTGATTGAAGAGGCGGCCTACGTTGATGTGGTGGTAAAGAAAGGGCAAAAGATGACTGCCAAAGAGCACGAGCTTTTTGGGTAGGGACTCGTCGGAGTTGAAAATGTATTGGGCGGCGATCGCAGTATTCTCCCAGTTGTGCCAATAAATCGCTCGATAGGTCCGTGCGTTTGGAATCGGCTCATAGCCCTTGTCTAAAATGGACTCGAAAAAGACCCACTTCAGATTTTTGGGTGGATTAGCGAGGACATCTTCTAGTAGGACGGCACTGTCTATTGCGCGCATAGCAGGCACGCCAAAGTTATAGCTATTGATGCTGCCAGATGTGATGCTGCCAGATGAGGCAGGGGTTTGGCCAATTATCTGCCGCGTTGCGTCGTCGAAGGCGTCCGGCAAAATTTGGTTGTAGACCCGGCTAGAGCCAAAAAAGAGGGCGCTGTATTCGTCCTTATGGGCCTGGTAGTAGTCGTTTTTCGGGCCGACAAAGACGATATTTGAAGGGATTGTCGGGCTGGGAATGATTTGCGCCAGCACAGCGGCGGCAACGACAAAGGCCAGAAACCCCGCAAGGCTTTGTTGGGCGTATTTGGTCAGTACGCTGCTCCGTTTTCGGCTGCGTTTGAATGGGCGTCCGTCTGGACGTCCTCCTGAGTGGCTGGGTGAATGTAGTACGTTTCCTAACACAATTTTCCTAACACAAATAGATACACGAAATTCCGATGGGCGCAGGGGCCGTTGAAGGATGCCTTCTTAAATAGTTGATAACTTTAGTCTGCTGTTGATTAAGACGCAGAGGAACAAACCTCGGTTCCGGCAGCGATCGCGCTAATGCCCCACGCTTTAAACAGAGCCGTGCCAATGTAAAGCGGATGGCGTGAAGCAGATAGCGTCTCCTGATGTCATCTCATAGAACGGCCCAGTTAGAATGGCCCAGTTAGAACGGCCCAGCTAGAACGGCCTAAATAGGGCGGCAATACCTACCTATTTAGGCCGTGAACACCGAATGGCGAAATGCCAGGGCTTTTTTACAATGCATACATAGGCGAATAACATCACAGTAATAAGGAGCGCGGGAGGAACCTGTATGCAACCGAACGATCCCAGCAAGTTTACAGAGAAAGCATGGAGCGCGATCGCCCGCACTCCCGATATCGTGAAGCAAGCCTCACAGCAGCAGCTAGAGCCTGAGCATTTGATGCAGGCCCTGCTAGAGCAAGAGGGCTTAGCGGCCAGTATTTTCAAAAAGGTCGGCGTGCCGTTGGGTGATTTGCGCGATCGCACTCAAGCATTCATCAACCGCCAACCCAAGGTCAGCGGCAGCGGTGAATCGGTCTACTGGGGCAGCAACCTCAGCGCTCTGTTCGATAGAGCCGATGACCATCGTAAAAAGTTCGATGATGACTACATTTCTATTGAGCACATCGTGCTGGGTTATGCCAAAGACAAGCGATTTGGTCAGGAGTTGCTGAAGGGCTTTGGCGTTAGCGAGCAAGACTTACACAAGGCAATTGAGCAGATTAGAGGCAATCAAAAAGTGACCGATCAAAACCCTGAAGGCAAATACGAATCCTTAGAGAAATACGGTCGTGACCTCACTGCTTACGCCCGTGAAGGCCGGCTAGACCCGGTGATTGGCCGCGACGATGAAATTCGCCGTACGATTCAAATCCTTTCTCGGCGAACTAAAAACAATCCGGTGCTCATTGGTGAGCCTGGGGTGGGCAAAACTGCGATCGCAGAAGGCCTCGCCCAGCGCATTGTCCGGGGCGACGTGCCCCAGTCCCTGCAAGATCGCACCCTAATTTCGTTGGATATGGGCGCGCTGATCGCGGGCGCGAAGTATCGCGGAGAATTTGAAGAGCGTCTCAAAGCCGTCCTCAAAGAAGTGACTGATTCTGCGGGTCAAATTGTCCTGTTTATTGATGAAATTCATACCGTGGTTGGCGCGGGCGCGAGCCAGGGGGCGATGGATGCGGGTAACCTGCTCAAGCCAATGCTGGCTCGCGGTGAGCTGCGCTGTATTGGGGCCACCACGCTGGATGAATATCGGCAGCACATTGAAAAGGACGCGGCGTTGGAGCGTCGTTTCCAGCAGGTCTATATCGATCAGCCCTCGGTAGAAGATGCGATCTCGATTTTGCGGGGTTTAAAAGAGCGCTACGAAGTCCACCACGGTGTGCAGATTGCCGATAGTGCTTTGGTGGCTGCCGCGACGCTCTCTACTCGCTACATCAGCGATAGATTTTTGCCAGATAAGGCCATCGATTTGATGGACGAAGCGGCTGCCAAGCTCAAAATGGAGATTACCTCCAAGCCTGAGGAGCTAGATGAAATCGATCGCAAGATTTTGCAGATGGAGATGGAGCGGCTCTCCTTACAAAAGGAAAGCGATCCGGCGTCTGTAGAGCGGCTAGATAAGCTGGAAAAAGATCTGGCCAATATGAAAGAGGAGCAGGCCGAACTCAGTGCCCAGTGGGAATCTGAAAGAGGCACCATTGGCGATATCCAAACGATTAAAGAAGATATTGACCGGGTGAATGTTGAAATTCAGCAGGCTGAGCGCGACTACGACTTGAGCAAAGCCGCCGAGCTGAAGTACGGCAAGCTCACCGAGCTTCAAAGCCAGCTAGCAGAGGCGGAAAAGGCTCTGAGCGATACGCAGGTCTCTGGCAAAACCTTGCTGCGCGAGGAAGTCACCGAGGCTGATATTGCTGAGATTATTTCTAAGTGGACGGGCATTCCGCTCAGTAAGCTAGTGGCCTCTGAAATGGAGAAGCTGCTGAACTTAGAAGATGAGCTGCACCAGCGGGTGATTGGTCAAGATGAAGCGGTGACAGCGGTGGCCGATGCTATTCAGCGATCGCGCGCAGGCCTGGCCGATCCTGACAGGCCCATGGCCAGCTTCATTTTCCTTGGCCCCACGGGCGTCGGTAAAACTGAGCTGGGTAAAGCCCTGGCCAGTTATCTATTCGACACCGAAGATGCGATTGTCCGTATCGATATGTCCGAATACATGGAGAAGCACTCCGTTTCTCGCTTAGTGGGCGCGCCTCCTGGCTATGTCGGCTACGACGAAGGCGGCCAGCTCACCGAAGCAATTCGTCGTCGTCCTTACTCCGTCGTGCTCTTCGATGAGATTGAAAAAGCCCATCCTGATGTGTTCAACATCCTGTTGCAAGTGTTAGACGATGGCCGCATTACCGACTCCCAAGGTCGGACGGTAGATTTTACCAACACCATCATCATCATGACCAGCAACATCGGCTCTCAGTTCATTCTGGATATTGCCGGTGACGACAGCCGGTATGACGAAATGAATGCGCGAGTGACGGATGCTTTGCGATCTCAGTTCCGCCCTGAGTTTCTCAACCGCATTGATGAAATCATCATCTTCCACGCGCTGATCAAAGCGCAGCTTCGGGAAATCGTCAAAATCCAAATCAAGCGTTTGGAGCGCCGCCTAGCCGATCGCAAAATGACGCTTAAGCTCTCCGATGCCGCCCTGGATTTCCTTGCCGATGTAGGTTACGACCCTACTTACGGTGCGCGGCCTCTCAAGCGAGCCATTCAGCGCGAAATCGAAACTCAGGTAGCAAAGTCCATCCTCCGCAGCGAGTTCACCGCAGGTGACACCATCTTTGTCGATGTGGAAAATGAGCGCTTGGCCTTTAAGCGCCTGCCTGCTGAACTGGCGACGACTGTGTAGCCCCTGATGGACGATAGCCCGGACGATAGCCCGGACGAGTTGGCACTTTACGGGCTGCTTTGATGGCCTGACTAGAGCAAAGCTAGTCAGGCCATTTTGGTCAGTCGGCTTGACGCTTTTGATGTGTCATTTTATTGACCAGGCCGTTTGCCTTGTTACGTAAACCAAACTCGATGGGTAGTCTAAATCAAGAGTTTTAAGTTTTTTAGAGGCTCTTGTAAAAAGGCCCTGCCATCAGCTGCATCCGCATTTCGTCGTCACCAGGTTTTCACGCCCATGAGTTCCTCCCCAATGGCTGATAATAGAGCCTACACCAACGTTATGGAGAGGCTAGTGGCCGAAGAGGTCGAGCGCCAGAAGGCTAAGCTCCCTCCCAAGCTACGTGAGTATATTAAAACGGTTGAAGTCGAGACCTTTGCACTCAACCGACTGCCAGCGCTGTACGCTTCTAGCGAAAAAGGCTGGCAAATGCAGTACGAAAAAGCGGGTAAAACTCACGGCGAGGCCGTTTCTAAAGCCGTGCGTCAAGGGGTTGCAGCCGTACAGGTTGATCCACTGCGGGCTTCCCAGCCATTATCTGTTCGTCAAAATGATGAATCCGAGGCGATTCTGACGAGTTTTCGCAAAATGCTCAATCAGCCTGAGCTAACGTGGGACGACATTTTATACAAGTGCAAGCGAATCCTGTTGCCGCGTAATCATCCTGATAGGCCGCCCCTACGGGAGGACTCTCAGCACAAAGCATACTGGCAACCAGGCGCCTACGGCGGCAGTGAAGAGTGGGCGAAAAAAGCCCAGCGTTTAGCCAAAACGTCTCAAAGAAGCAGCGCTTTGCCGACACAACCAGATGCTGAACAAGGTCAGTCTTGGTCTGACCCTCGCTATCAGCAGTAGGTCTATATGCCGACCTTGCTTAGCTGATTTTGTCTAATCCCAACGCTTTCATTCCCTGTCGGATGCGATCGCTCTCGGCAGGGTTTGTTTTGGCAATGAGCCTAATGGCCTTTTCAAAGGCTTGTTTACTCTCCGGCAGTCGCCCCAGCTTAAACAGGACAACGGCTAAGTTCTGATAGGCCGCGCCGTACCCAGGCGCAAGAGTAATGACATATTCATATGCCCGTAGCGCCGGTTCTAAATAGCCTCGGGCGCGATGGACCAAGCCTATATTTAGGTAGGTCATGGGCTGGCTTGGATCGATGCGTGCTGCGATTTCGTACTGTTCTAGCGCGCCTGCTAGGTCTTTTTTGAGCTTGAGCAGTGCGCCTAGGTTCAAATGTGCACCGAGCTTGAGCTTTTCGTTGATCGGTAGTGCGATCGCCTTTCGATAGTTTTCCTCAGCCGCTGCCATTTGCCCTGCTACTGGAATCAGGTTCCGGTGCGCAATGCCCAGGTGATAGTGCAGCTCGTACTGCGTCATCGGATCAAAATTGCCTGAACTCAAGGCTGTTTGCAGTGTGCTAAGTGCCCTGTCCCACTCATTGCTTTGGGTGTACAGCGCGCCAAGCTTATTGGCCATGTAGGCATCTTGCGGATGCTCGGCTAAGTGAGCGGCCATAATTTTGCGTGCTCGGTTGAGCTTATCTTTCGCGGCAATTTCATCAATGCCATAGCCGGTATGATCAATTGCTACATCGCCAAACTGGGCGATTTGCCACTGCTCTTCAGCAGCCATCAGCACCTCAACACTTTCATCAATGCTTTCGTGGTAGGGGCGAATGAATTCTATTTTTGGTAGGTTGCGAAACAGTCTGGAAACCTGCGTGTAAGGAGACTGGTTCGCGCCGATTTCGCGGCGTAGCAGGGTGACCAGCAACAGGTCTTCTGGTTTTATTTGCCCCAGTGGCTTGTCTTGCTTAATCGATTGAATGAGCTGCTGACCGGCAGGGGTGAGCGTTTCATCGGCATCCAGGATTAGGATCCAGTCTTGAGTAGCCTGCTGTAGCGAGACGTTGCGAGCAGCCGCGAAGTCATCCTTCCAAGGATGCTTAGAAACATTTGCACCTGCTTTTTGTGCGATCGCCACCGTCTTATCCGTAGATCCGGTATCAACGACGATGATCTCATCCGATACGCTTTTCACACTGGCCAGAGAGCGGGGCAAATTTGTCGCTTCGTTTTTAACAATCATGCAAATGCTGAGCGTGGCCATAAGTTGGAGAGTCTCCTGCTGTAAAGCGTCCTGTGGGGGCGTTGCTATAATAGCGGTTCAGCGATCTCAGGTAGAAGGCATGTCATGACAGTTGCGATAGCAAAATGGACGAAGAATACCATCGCATGATTCAAACAGGTCTACCAGCCAATCGGCGAGTAGAACTTATCAAAGGAGAAATTGTTGAGATGGCACCAGAGGGTATACGCGTACTTTGTTTCAGAATCTGGCGAGTATCTGAGCCGGTGTGATCACCATATGGGCATCCATTTTACAGGCAGATCAAGAACTGCACAGAGTTTGGATGATCTAGAAGCCTAGTTCTTAAGGAGCGATTAACGGAATCGGAACATCCCGATTTTTTCGATAGATCTGAAAATCGCTATCCAGCGTAAAAACCGAGCTACTCGGATACAGCTCAGCCATCCGGACAAGTTCTGCATCTGCTAACGAGGCTGGAACAGATTGATAACGCTCGAGCAAATCTAGTACTGGCAGCAGCTCAATAGATAGATCAAATCGAACTTCCAACTGCCCTCGTCGCAGTAATAGCAGTAATCCTTCCTGTCCACGGCTAGCGCGCTGTAACAGAAACCAAGCCTCAGATATAACCGCTTCGCAGGTCAGCATCGGGGGTGCTATGTCTACCAGCTTTTGAACGACCTGAGTATGCATAGGTTCTCGCTGGTCAAGTAAGGCAACAATGACGCCTGTATCTGCAATAACCTGCCTCAGCATTATTATTGTCCATACCCGTTCATATAGTCCGAGCTAGAAATGAGATCGCCTGGACCTTCTGCCATGCCTATTACGTCTCTCGCAACTTCTAGAAAAGATTTTGGTT
Organism: Cyanobacteria bacterium J06634_5; assembly: GCA_039820525.1. Taxonomy (GTDB): domain Bacteria; phylum Cyanobacteriota; class Cyanobacteriia; order Phormidesmidales; family Phormidesmidaceae; genus Phormidesmis. The sequence continues at coordinate 333,745 of JBCBPY010000001.1, read as the reverse complement.
CAGCACCAGCGTTATTAACGACTTCTCGCTGCTGTCGTTTGAATTTTAAAAATTCTGCGTAATCAAGAAGTTGACGCTGTTCGTTTTCTGATAGCACTTCCACCGTTTTCAAAATCTGCTTTGACAGGGCAGCCATGACTATATCTCCAGAAAGGGTCGCAATCACCGCTAAGCAATTGCAGATGCCGTCTTCATGCGACTTAGCTCAAACGTATGTCTTTACGACCTTCTAATAATGTGTTGATCCTACCATGATTGTTTTTAGCCTGATTTTTAGTTAACTGTAGATAAATTCAATCACTTTATAGTAGAAGCTAAGGCCCACAATAGGCGCGTACAACCTCGAGTGTCTGTGGTGTTATCAACTTTCAGAGCAATGACTGAGCCCGCTTTAATGCAATTCGAACTTGCTCGAAGCCGGTGCCGCCTGCGCTGTTGCGTGCTGAAACGACTTGGGCGGGTGCGATCGCCTCATAAATATCCTCTTCAAAGGCAGGATGCAACGCCTTCCACTCATCCATGCTCAAATCTTTGAGCAGCTTGCCAGCGGCCAAAGACGTTTTCACCACCTTGCCCACAAGGTTATAAGCCTCACGGAACGGCACGTCTTTCGTTACCAGGTAATCTGCTACATCTGTTGCATTTGAGAAGTCTTCTGCGACGGCTTGGTTGAGACGTTCCTTGCGGAAGGTGATGCCTTCTTGCAACAAAATAGTCATGGCTTCCAAGCAGCCAGAGACTGTGGCGACGGTATCAAAAATGGATTCTTTGTCTTCCTGAAGGTCTTTGTTGTAGGCCAGGGGTAGGCCCTTCATCATGACCAGCAAGCCTTGCAAGTGACCAAACACGCGGCCCGTTTTTCCACGTACCAGCTCAGGAATGTCAGGATTTTTTTTCTGAGGCATAATGCTCGATCCTGTCGAGCAGGTATCGCCTAAAGTCACAAAGCGAAACTCTTCAGAGGCCCAGAAAATAATTTCTTCAGACAGGCGTGACAGGTGGACCATAATTAGGCTGGCCGCCGCCGAAAATTCGATGGCAAAGTCTCTGTCGCTCACCCCATCCAAGCTGTTGTGGTAAATGTCGGAGAATCCTAACAATTCAGCGGAATATTGGCGGTCGATGGGAAAAGTCGTGCCAGCTAGTGCGCCGCTGCCGAGTGGTGAAATATTAGTGCGCTTGAGCACATCGCCGAGGCGCTCCCAGTCTCGCTGACTCATTTCAAAATAAGCGAGCAAGTGATGGGCCAAGCTCAGCGGCTGTGCCCTTTGCAGGTGCGTGTAGCCGGGGATCAGGGTTTCTATATTGCTTTGTGCAATGTCAACAATCGCCTGCTGAAACGCTTTAATTTGCTCGCGAATCTGCTCGATTTGGCCGCGGAGGTATAGCCGTAGGTCAGTCCCGACCTGATCGTTTCTAGAGCGTGCGGTGTGTAGCTTTTTCCCGACGGCTCCAATGAGCTCAATCAGCCGGTGCTCAACGGCAAAGTGGACATCTTCATCGTCTACGCCCGGATTAAAGCTGCCTTGCTGATATTCTTGGCGAATGGTTTCTAGGCCAGTGACGATTTGTTTGCACTCATCGCTGGTGAGAATGCCGACTTTGGTGAGCATTTTGGCGTGGGCTACAGAGCCTGTTAGGTCGCACTCTAGTAGCGCAATGTCGAAGCCGATGCTGGCATTGAACTGGGCGATCGCAGGATGCAGCGCTGATTCGAAGCGATCGCTCCAAGTCTGTTGGCTGCCTTGGCTAGTCGCAGGCTGGCTAGATGGGTTAACCACGGGATACTCGATGTCCTTTAGGGGCTGATGTCTGTGGGGGTATCTGCGGGCTTGGCACAAAGTAAAGTGAAGCCCACCATACAGTAGCAGTTTGACCCTGAAGTTCGTTAGTCCCTGGTGTTATCGTTGGCCCATCTGCTTTAGGTAGATGCTTTCGTTTGCTGCGATGGCAAAGGTTTCAGAGGGTAAGGCCCTTACGACCCGTAAGAAAAAGCGCCTCTGATGATGTAACCCATTGCGAGCCCAATCAATAGCGCCCAAAGCTGGCCAGACTCATAAAATCCTGTCAGAATTTCGCTGGTGGTTTCGCCAAGGTCCTGATCAAAGTACTGTCCGACAACAGGCGTACCCGTTGTCGCAGACATCCCAAACTGAGTGGTGTAGAATTCAACGGATTTCATAAGCTTTCAGCGGTTATGACGGCTGCGTAACATCTGTATGCAAGAGTGTTTGCAAGAGACGTGTTAGTCTCACGTGCAGTCACAACGTTCCCACCAGCCCACGCGCGGTTAACACTTCAGCGAGTCTTTGGATTTTGTATTACGAGGCCAGTCTCCTCACAAGAACAACTGAGCCTGGTGGCTAATCGTCAAATGCTGAATTGAGTGCTGAGACCTTAAGGTATCGGACAGGTTAAGGTATCGGACAGGTTGAAAGCTGCCGGAACTCAGCTGGCTGGGTCACGCGCATGACGACGAGTGTCGTGTCATCTTCCGCTTCGCGATCGCTCCCCACAAAGCGCTCCAGCATATTGAACAAATAGTTCAAAACCTCATCGGCATTTGGCAGATTTCGGCAGGCCCAGCAAAAGGCCTCAATCAGGTTGTCTTCGTCAAACCGTCGTCCGGTTCGATCAGAGGCTTCAGTAAAGCCATCTGTGTAGTAAATAACGGTGTCTCCTGGTTGAAGCTGGACTTGGTTCTCTTGATAGTGCGTATCCATATCCAATCCCAACAGCATGCCATCGGCATCTAAGCGAATCACTTGACCGGTTTCAGCCTGCCAGAGCAAGGGGGGATTGTGGGCTGCGTTGCCATAGGAAAGCACCTGTGTCCGGGGATCGTACTGCGCGCAGAAGAGTGTTACAAAACGATTAGAGCTTTCGAGATCGGTTCGCATCACCCAGTTGAGGTGCTGTAACAGGTGCCCTGGCGAGTGGCTGTTGAGCACTTCGGCCCTCAGCATGCCGCGCAGCATCGTCATCATCAGTCCGGCAGGGACGCCTTTGCCCATAACGTCGCCGATGGCAAAATTCCAGGGTTTCTCGCGGGAGTCCTGTAAGTCCGGCTCTCTGAGCTGTTCGTAGGTTGTGGGGATAAAGTCGTAATAGTCGCCACCGACCTTATTGGCGGTGTTGCATCGGGCCGCAAGGTCAACCCCTTCAATAGTGGGGCACTGCCGGGGCAGCAGCTGAGCTTGGATTTCAGCGCCCAGCTCTAGCTCTCTATCCAGGCGTTCTTTATTGCGTAGCTCGTGGGTGAGTTCGTTGTTCTCAATCGCTACGGCGGTTTGGTCGGCGACTAATCGCACCAGCTTTTGGCGGGTTTCGCTCCAGGTGTAGTCACCTTCTTGGCTAAAAACGTACAGCCGCCCGCGCTCTACGTTTTGCACAATAATGGCAGTGCCAAAAATCTGAAAATCTGCGCCCAGGTATCGCCCTGCGTAACGATCCAGCGAGAGCAACGTAGCGTTAGTGACCGCAGTTTCGGTGTTGGCTGAGGCCGCGAGGGTCGCTGTCACCTGCCGAGTGGCCATTTCCAGGGCCAGACGGACGTTTTGGCAGTCTTCGTCGCCTGTGCAATGGAGTTTTTCGAGCCGGAGCTGACCGTCGGGCTGAAACATCACCAGTGCGCCCCCTGAGGCGTCAGTGACGCGGCTGGCGATCATCGGGATGAGTTCTAGAAACTGGCTGAGGTTATTGAGGCTACGTAGGGCAAAGCCTAGTGAACTCAGCAAATCCTGAATTTTGTATTGCTCTCGCTGAAGCCGCTCAACAAGCTCTCTAAGTGCATAGACAGATCCACCACTCGCGATGCTGCTAGAGACAGTTGCGGCGTTGGGCAAGGTGGGGTTGGTGACGGTTGTCCCTGATAGCGTTGTGCCCGATATCACTGTGCTAGAAGCCGTCCCAGAGACGTCAGCTCCAGTCGACACTGTACGACCACTGTTACCTTCTGCTGGCGAATTCAATGGTGATGTCGGCCTAGACTGCATGGGAGAGGGTCTGAGAAAGGAGCATTTATTTGAGAGCCTTTGAGAGGCATTTTATAGCGTTAAGAGCACTTGAACGCTTGAAAATTTAATCTATTGCAAATTGGCTATTTGCGGGTTATCGGTTATCTGCGGGTTGCATCAGAGGCGCAATCTCAAGATCGTTGATTTTAAGTAAGCCCACTTGGCTGCCTACAAGCGCTAAAAGTAGCCATCACGATAGCACTTCTTTGAGCATAGTCAAGGTGCTGGGGGTAAAAAAGCTATCTTTTTTTGTTAGCGGATTAAGGCACACTCTCAATTGTTTGAAGATAGTTTGAGTTCTTGTTACTGGGCTTGATGTACTTACTTTTTATGGGGGCTTCCATTGGGTTAGGTTAGTACAGACTGAGCGATTCAGCACACCAATTGATGGCCTCTAAGACACAATTCGTTTGCTTTGGGTAGAGGAGGGTTGGTCTTTTGAGTAAGACCAAATGGATGCCTAGGGCAGTAGCTGCCTGACGTTTTACCGTTTCGCCACTGGCACGCCCGGCAGCTTTGGCCACCACATAGGAAATATCCCACTGCTGCCATAGAGCTTTCTCTAAGGCGAGTGCAACGGGCGGGCGGAGTGCAATGATATTTGCCGATGAAAAGCCCGCGGCGATCGCACCTGCGATCGCCTTTTCAGAGGGCAGAACCCGTGCGAAAAGCGTTGAGGTTTCATGCAACCGTGCTACTTGTGGAAGTGAGCGGTAGCCCAGTGTGAACAGCACCCGCTGATGGCGCAGCAGGTCGCTCTCTATCAAGGTCTTCAGATTTTCAACGACCGTGACGTTCGTCTGTGTTGCTCGCTGGCTGTGCGTTCTGTCCTGATCGGCACTGTCTTGATCGGCACTGTCTTGATCGGCACTGTCTTGATCGGCACTGTCTTGATCGATACTGTGGTGGGCCGAGCGTTCGTATCGCATGTACGAGATGGGGTGACCGAGGTCGGCAGCGGTGCTGAGTGCGATCGCCTGCTGAGAAACCGTACTCGCAAATGGGTGCGACGCATCTAAAATGCAGCGCACATTGTGGCTTAGGGCGAAGTCTGACATCGCTGCTGGCGTCATCGCGCCGACCCGTACCCGATGAGCCTCCAGCTCCAGGTACAGTGCTTGCGCTTCCGGGGTCGTGACCGTGACGATGTAAGGAATCTTTCGGGCTGACAGGGCCTGCGCCAGTTCACGGCTTTCGCTGGTCCCACCAATCAGCCAGACCTGAGGTTTTATCATGACGATGACAAGGGTTCAGTGCGCTGTTACTGCTGGAGCGCTACCACCTTGACATTGCTGCCCACGCTACTGCCACCGGACCTTATAAAGATGAAAGAGTTCACCGTCTTGCTGTTTGACGACTTTGGCACCAACGCGTTTAATCAAGGCTCTCCAGGCGCTGAGTTCTTCTAAGAAAACGTCTGCGCCCAAATACGTTTCCAAAATAGCCCAGTTCTCTGCTAAGTCCTGCTCAGGATCGATCACGTCAAAGACAAAGAACCCGCCGGGCTTGAGCAGCGGTTTGGCCTGTTCCATCACGGCCTGCCAATAGTCCAGTGGATAATAGCAGCTAAAGCCCGTGGCAAAAATCAAATCGAAGCTCTGTGGCGGATAGTCCAGCAGATGAGCCGGCCCTTTTTTGACTTCTTTGAAGAGTTTGGAGTCTAACTGAGGGCCTCTTTGGCGAAGCGTTTTGACCGCAAAATCACTAATATCTTGACCATGGAAAAGCGCCTGCCAGCTTTTCCATTCATAAATCAAAAAGCTAAAGCCACAGCCAATATCTAAGCAGTGCTGATTTTTTTTGGGCTTGGCAATTTCCCAAAAGGGCGACGCAATACGCGAATTCAACGACCCTGCCGCCCAGTCTCGAAACACCGGCATGGCTTCGACTTCCTCGGGTAACTCGAAGGACTTCCCGGCATATTCGTGATCAAATCTTTCACCGACGGTGCTGATAATGGGGAGCCAAGGTACAGACTTAGCTTTCAGCACGTCGCCTAACGGATTTTGCTGGGCGGTGTTGTTGGGTTTGAAGCTCATGCGGTTTTTTCCTTTAGGGCCCTTTAAGACCCTTTGAGGGCCTTATTAAAATTACGTCTGTAAGACTTATTGCCGATTAGCAAAACCGGCCACATTAGGGTGAGGTAGACCTTGCTAGAGCTGAAATCAGTTCGGTTGAACCCTGTCCAAAACTTCCAGGCCCCTGCGCCATAAATACCTAGCAAGATCAGCATAACAAGTGTGCTCATGGGTGTTCCCTTAGCGGGCCTCCTTCAGAATTTATTGGTTCTCACTATACTATTGACTTCTCAGCTTGCGTTTGTGCTTATTTTGTTTGGAAATGTAACAAGCACAAACGCAGGCTGACCTAAAGAAAGGTAACAAAGGAGCGCTGACAAAGGAGCGCTGACAACTCTTGTGGCCGTCCCCCGCGTGAATCAGTTCAGCAATTAATCCTAAGAAATTCTTGTCTTTATATAGACGCTTACTAGAATGTCAATGGTGATCACTTGTGAATAGCTCATCCGTTGATAAGAGAAACGACTTTTTTAAAAACTATTTAGGAGAACCACGATGCGTGCAGTCCTTATGGCAGGTGGTTCCGGTACAAGGCTTAGACCCCTCACCTGTGATTTACCTAAGCCGATGGTGCCTGTGCTCAATCGACCGATTGCTGAGCATATTGTCAATCTTTTGAAGCGCCACAACATCACAGAGATTATTGCCACGCTGTTTTATCTGCCCGATGTCATGCGGGATTACTTTCAAGATGGCCAAGAGTTTGGCGTGCAGATGACCTATGCGGTCGAGGAAGAACATCCCCTGGGCACAGCAGGCTGCGTTAAAAATGTGGCTGAGCTACTAGAAGATACCTTTATTGTGATTAGCGGCGATAGCGTGACGGATTTTGATCTGCAAGCGGCGATCTCATTCCATCGCTCAAAAGGATCGAAGGCCACTATCGTGCTCAAGCGCGTGCCCAACCCTATCGATTTTGGTGTTGTCATTACTGACGACGACGATGAAATCGTACGGTTTTTAGAGAAGCCCTCCACCAGCGAAGTTTTTTCAGATACGGTCAACACCGGTATCTATATTTTGGAGCCAGAGGTGCTGGACTACCTGCCCTCAGGCCGCGAGCAAGACTTCTCGAAGGATTTATTTCCGTTGCTACTGGAAAAAGGTGAGCCTTTGTACGGCTATGTTGCCGAAGGCTACTGGTGTGATGTGGGCCACTTAGATGCTTATCGAGAAGCTCAGTATGAAGCGCTCGAAGGCAAGGTCCAGCTGGACTATGCCTACCCTGAAACGATGACCGGAATTAGGGTTGGTGTGAATACAGTTATCGACCCGAGTGCGAAGCTGCATCCGCCAGTGTTAATTGGTGATAACTGTCGGATTGGTCCTCGGGTAGTGTTAGACCCTGGTACCGTCCTCGGTGACAACGTGACGGTAGGCAGTGATGCCGATCTCAAGCGTCCGATTATTTGGAATGGGGCAGTGCTTGGGGACGATACCCACCTAAGGGCCTGTGTGATTGCTAGAGGTGCACGCGCGGATCGCCGCGCGCACGTGTTGGAAGGGGCCGTTGTTGGAACGCTATCGACAGTCGGTGAAGAGGCCCAGGTCAGCCCTGGCGTGAGAGTTTGGCCCAGCAAGGTAATTGAGTCGGGTGCAACGCTAAATATCAACCTGATTTGGGGCAGTACGGCGCTGCGCAACCTGTTTGGTCAGCGCGGCGTTTCAGGGCTTGCCAATATTGAGATCACCCCCGAATTTGCTGTGAAGCTAGGGGCGGCCTATGGGTCCACTCTGAAGCCTGGGGATCAGGTGAGCGTCTCTCGCGATCAGCGCAGTATTTCTCGCATGGTGTCCAGATCGCTGATCGCAGGACTGATGTCTGTGGGTATTCACGTGCAGAGCTTAGATGCGACTGCGATTCCGCTTTCACGTACGGTTATGCCCACGCTCAAGGTTGCGGGCGGTATTCATGTGCGGCTGAACCCTCAGCGGCCAGACCACGTGCTGATTGAATTTTTTGATGAGAAGGGCATCGATATTGCCAAAAGCAAAGAAAAGAAAATAGAAGGTGCTTACTTCAAAGAGGATCTCCGGCGGGCCCAAATCCATGAAATTGGCTCGGTGACCTATCCCAGCCGCTTAGTCGATATCTATTCCACGGCGTTTGAGCACCATTTGAATGTGGCCTCTATTCGTAATAGCAAGTCCAAAGTGGTGATTGACTATTCCTATGCGGTGTCAGGCGCGGTGTTGCCGCAGCTGTTGGGGCGCTTTGGCTGCGATGCGGTGGTTTTGAATGCGAGCTTGCGGCCAACGGCGCCGTCTGTGGCTGAGCGCGAGTTGCTGCTAGGCCAGCTAGGGCAGGTGGTGCAGGCATTACAGGCCACTTTTGGCGTGCAGGTGTCGGCCAATGGCGAGCAGCTGATATTGGTCGATGAAGTGGGTATGCCGATTCGGGGTGAAGCTCTGACCGCGTTGATGACCCATATGGTGTTGACGGCGCATCCTCGGGGGACGATTGTGGTGCCTGTGCATGCCTCGGGCGCGGTGGAAGAAATTGCCCGTCGTCACGATGGTCGGGTGATTCGCACGAAGGCGAACCCCACGGCGCTGATGGAGGCTTGCTGCAATGCGGATGCCAATGTGGTGTTAGGCGGTAGTGGTGATATGGGCTTTATTTTTCCGGAACTGCACCCTGGCTTTGATGCCATGTTTTGTATTGCCAAGCTGATTGAGATGCTGCTGATTCAAGAGCGATCGCTTGGTCAGATATGGGAGGAATTGCCTCGCATCTTCCATCGGTCGCAAACGATACGCTGCCCTTGGACAATAAAGGGGGCGCTCATGCGCTATCTTGTAGAAACTCATCCGCCTGGAAGCATGAGGCTGGTTGACGGTGTTAAAATAATGGATCCGGCTGGACGTTCCGGTGGGCAAAACTGGGTGCTGATATTGCCAGATGCGCGTGAGCCGCTGGTCCATATTTTTGCCAATAGTGAAGATCGAGCCTGGGTTGACCGGCAGCTTCGCGAATACCGAAAAAACGTGCAAAATTTTATCGAATCAGAGCAGGGAAATAAGGAACAGATCGTATGAATAACTGCATTTTGATGGCCGAAATCGTGCAGGCTCCTCAGCTGCGCTACACCGCAGATAACCAAACGCCGATTGCTGAGTTTGTGGTGAAGTTTGCACCGCTGCGCGAAGGGGATGCGCCGGGCCAGCTGAAGGTGTTGGGTTGGGGGAACCTCGCCACCGAAATTCAGGAGCGATACAGGGAGGGCGATCGCGTTTTACTCGAAGGTCGCTTGGGCATGAGTACGGTAGAGCGTCCTGAAGGCTTCAAGGAGAAACGCGCTGAAATGACAGTGCAGCGGGTGAATCCGCTGGGTGACTTGCAGGCAGTTGCGATCGCAGATCCGACCCCGATTGCACCGGGTAAGTTTGTGGGGGCTAATGCAACCCCTGCCTCTACCCCCTCAGCCGCTGCGCCTGCGGCCCCTGCTGCGGCTGCGACAGCAACCCCTGCTGCAGATGCGCCAGATTATGACGACATTCCGTTTTAAGCAATCATTGCTTTCAAGCACGGTTAGAAAATCATACGCTCCTTTAAAAAGCAGGCTAGCTGAGAAAATTTCAGTTAGCCTGCTTTTTTTTAAGAGCTTATTGCTTTGAGTAGTTTATAGATCGCTTGTGCGATCTACCCGAATTATGGCCGGATTATGGCCCGATGACTGGTTGCTCGATTACCGTGAGGCTTCGAAGGCTTCACGATTTTCAAAAATGGTAAAAACCCGATCCATGCTGGTTAGCTCAAAGAGCATCTTGACCTGGGGATTAATCGCGCAAACGTACATTTCGCAGCGGTTTGTGCGCACTCGTTTGAGTACCGATACCAGAATGCCAAGGCCCGAGCTGTCTACAAATGTAGTGTCTTTAAGATCCATGAGCAGCGTTTTGGTTCCGTCAGCTAAGGCGCTATCAACCTGAGTTCGGATTGCTTCTGCTTTGGTGCTATCTAAAATGCCAGACGGCGATAATACCTGAACGGTCGATTCTACACTCACCATATCCACCTGATTTTTAAGACTGTAATCAATAACGACAAGTTTACTGCGTATTCCCACTGACCATGCAACTGGCTGCATGGCTTACTCATAAAGGGTTTACGTGGCTACCAAAGTTTTACAGGGGGCTTACAAAGGATCAGGATGCCCTGTTATGGGTGAATACACCTCATTTATGCTGTGATCGCCTGCGATCTGGACCACAAGATGTGTCGTTACGGCCTTTGTGAGTGGCTCAATAAATAGGTCAGGATGCAGTGCCTTCCAAAAGTACGTCACGAAGGCGTCAATCTCAAGGTTGGAGAGTCCACCCGTGACGCTTTTCCCGGTTTGCAGTGACGCTTTTTGCTTGAGTGCTTGCTCTGCTTGCTGTCGCCATTGTTTTGAGAATTGGTAGTTTTCGGGATGCAGCACAATTAAGCTGTCTAGCTGATGCCACAGTGGTAAATAATCCCTTAACCGGTCGTTGCAATCTGCTGCAAATTGGCGGTCTTGCTCAGTGATAAGCGGCGGTGGCAGGGGATTGGACAGATCGGTGAAGAGGGCGGTTTCAATCGGCTGAGCGCCTACGAACCAGCCCTCAAAAAGCAGAATAGTCGGTGCTGGAATGATGAGCGGGTGGGTGCGATCGCCCTGACCATGGTGAGGCAGCTTATCGAACTGTGGCAGTGAGAGTTCATGCTCTGGTAATGACGTTTTGACCTGTTGCAAAATTTGCACCCCCAGCGCCGTGTCGTGGGTGCCTGGAGGCCCTCGCCAAATGAGTCGTGGGTCCTGCTGCTGTCGTTTGAGTCGCTCGGCATAGGTGAGATAAAGATCGTCGATAGATAGGCTAGCTGCGCGCTGACCTAGATGGCCGAGAATTAGGCAAAGCATTCGAGCGAGGGTGGTTTTCCCCGTGCCCTGACCGCCTAAAATCCCCTGGATAAAGGGTGCGTTTTGTGCGCGCTGCTGCTGGTTTAGCTGTTGGGCAAATGGGATCCAAAAGCGCCACAGCGGTTCTATCCAATCACACCAGCTGCCTGGTAGGGGCAGCTCATCTTCAGCGTGAGCAATGGTTTGGAGTAGGGTCGCGCGCGTTTGAAGCGCAACAGCGGCAGCTTCAACCGTCTCAAATTCCCAGGCTTTGTCTTGTCGCTGGTGCTCGAATGCTTGCGTAGCGATCTTATGATGGTCATCTAAGGATGGCTGTTGGCCCTTTCCCCAGGCCACAATCACCGGCCAAATATCTGACTTAGCCTGTTGCTCGGTCACTTTTTGCTCGGCCACTTTGAGGTAAGGTCTGTGAGCTGAATAAATGCCTCGGCGTGGTTACCCTCACGGGTGGCACTAAGGGTGTTGAGATGAGCTACGAGCGGGCGAGCTTGGGTTTCGATTTTGCTGACAATCGTTAGCGTGCGGCGAATAGCAGGTGCGATCGCTCTCCAGTCTGCATAGAAATAGTTGGCGTTTGGCCCTACAACGGGTGCGATCGCCGCTTCAAATGGTTCACTGCTCAGTAAGGACGACTGAGACTGATGACTTTCTAGGGCACTTTCCATCGCGGCCAAAGAACTGGCAAAGATCTCGTAGCGTTGCTGTGAAGGGGTGGTTTGTTGTAGGTGCAACGCTAATACCTCTGTTTCTAAACCGCCTGAAGAGCGACGCCCTCTTTTTTTAGCCTCAAACCTTGTCCAGGCAGTGGCTTCAACCTCGCCGATAGAGACGGGGACAACGCTGTATCCTTGCGCGATCGCAGCTTTGTCCAACTGCTCTAGGCTGCTAACGTCCGGCTCGATAGCCAAAATCCAATCATCATCTCCTGAGCCTAGCTGTCCAAGGACATACGAGCCGATTGGCCATAGTGGACCATCTAGTGATTCTGCATTGGATGACGACTGGGATGGCGACTGACTGAGCTGTAGGCTAAGCATTCTCTGCCATCTGCTTTTATTTGCCCTTGTTTTATCATCGCTGTTCTCTATGAGGCCGAGGTCGAGGCCGAGTTTCAAAAAGTCAGGCAGTGCGCTTTGGGTCATCCCTGTGGCCTTCAGTGACGGCGCCAATGTGTTGATATTTTGACCCTCAAGCACTAGAGCGCTTGTCGCCGGTAAAAAGCTAAGTGCTTCTGTAAGGAGTGTTTCTTCTGTAAGGAGTGCTTTTGTCCGAGGCGCTTCAGATAGAGTGCGCTCGGCTGCACGCGCTTTCCCCTGGGATGCTGGAGACGACTTTCGTAATGAATTATTATCCGGCGGCAACTGGATATCGGCAATGAGCCCTGCTGCGGCGGTGTCTTGTGAAAGGTTTAACCCAATTGCAATGAAGTGAGGTGAAAGGGGTTTGTCTGACGTCTTTTGGTCTGACGTCTCCGAGTCTTGCGAAGAGGTCTTTGGGGCCATCAGCGCTGTCGTATCTAGATACATTAACCCTAAACGCTGCTCATCTAGCTGGCTAACGGCCTGTCGATACGTTGGGTTTTGTGCCAGGTTCGTTGCTGTTTGCGCGGCGCGGATGCTGTGTTTGATAGCCCGCACATCATTTGAAAAAATAACGAACTGATCTCCCACCAGTGCACTCGCTGCGGTGAGCTTGTGTGGGCTCGTCTGAAGAGAGGTTGGTGGGCTGTACAGGATACGTACGCCACTGATGCGCTCACTCATCGGCTCGTTGCCCGCAAGGCTTTGCTGTAGCCAAAAGCGCTGGAGAAATGCTTGTGCGGCTTGGCTGCGATCGCTCGCAATATCAATGGCCAGTAAATAGCCAGGCTGCCTGCCGTTTGCACTGTCTATATCCAAATCGCGGTCGGTCAAGGCAAACGTGACTTCGTTTCCTATCCATGATTGAACGTCTTGGTCGTAGTCGAGTCCGGTACTGCTGAAGAAGGCTTGTTTGAGTTGCGCGATTTCAGCCTCAGCCTGTTGGCGCTCGTCGGGGGCAATCAGCGCTTGCTGGAGGCCCACGAGTTTATCCGGCTTGGTGAGTAGAGAGAGGGTGAACGGTGAGCTATTGGGGATGAAGGCGGTAGCGGCTGCAATCGGGCGATCGCCCCCTGAAAGTAAGGTGAGCGGACTGTTTGCGGTGAGTGTCCAAAAGCCCCCAACCCCAACCACCACAAGTGCGGCCATAACGCTCAGCAGACCTAAAAAAAAGCCGCCCTGAGAAGGGCCGCTTTTAAAGGAACGGTCTAAGCCATTAGTTGCTGAAGAGGCCGTTGTTGAAGCGGTCTCTGAGTCGGGATCTTTCTGTGCGCCAGCAGTCATTTTGGGAGCCCTTGGGTCGTCACCTGCTATGTCGTCACAGTCTCTGCAAGGACGTTGGAGGTGAGCCATCTACTGACACCAGTTTATACCGCAGCTTGTCTATTTCGGCGGCTATTCAATTGTCCTCTGTACCTGTCTGTTGTACTGGCCCGCTGTACTTGTGTTCTCTCCGGGGCCGCTGATAGGTCTATGTCCGCTGAAGCACTACTCTAGAGCCTGATCGCGCCATACCGCGACTAACTTGCCATCAATATGTACTTCCTCGGCTGGGTACTTCATGGGCTCGTAGCGTGGATTGGCAGGCTTAAGCACGACGGTCCCTTTTTCCATGTGGTAGTACTTTAGCGTGGTGGTTGACTCTACACGCGCGGCCACAATGGTGCCGTTCCGAATCCGAGACGGATCAGGGACCTGTCGCATGATGACAATATCACCGTCGTCAATGAGGGCTTCTATCATGGAGTCGCCACGAACCTTAAGGGCAAAGTCACCGCCCTTGAAGGCCAACGTGCCGGGGTCAAAGTGTTCGTCAGTATTGGGAAACACTTCTAGCATGGAGCCTGCTGCGATCGCCCCTAAAATAGGCAGTCCTTGGGACTCGTTCAAAATGCGAATAGTACGGGCCTTACCCTCAGTCCAATCGATATAGCCTTTGTTGCGCAAGTGCTCTAAGCGGCTTTGAATAGGGGCGGGTGATTTGAGCTTCATTGCCCGCATCATCTGCCTGATGGAGGGAGAATGACGATTTTCTCGAATGTACTGTACTAACCAATCGTACAGCTCCTGTTGGGCCGTCGTTAAAGATTCCATCGCAATTTGCTGGGCAACCAGCTACATACCAATAAGAACAACTGTACCAATTATTTTTGTGTTTGTCCATAGCTTCACATAACCTTATCCGGACACGGGCCGGACACGATTTTTAGGCTGTTGCGCAGTCAGAACTTATTTCAATAATAAAGAAAGTTGCTTATAAAAAAGGAGGTATCTGCAACGCAGATACCTCCTTTTTTACTAATGACCTTACTCTAAGCGCAATTAACGGATGTACTCTTTGAGAACGCTATTGCGATTAGGATGACGCAGCTTTCTTAACGCTTTTGCCTCAATTTGGCGAATGCGCTCGCGGGTCACGTTGAAAATTTGACCGATTTCTTCAAGGGTTTTCATGCGGCCATCGTCAAGGCCATAGCGCAGACGTAACACATCGCGCTCGCGAGGGCTTAGGGTGCTCAATACGCTCTCTAAGTCTTCACGGAGCAAGCTCTTGGAGACTTCATCTTCAGGGGTTTCACCATCTGATTCAATAAAGTCACCTAGGCGGGAATCTTCCTCTTTACCAATAGGCGTTTCCAAAGAAATCGGCAGCTGAGCTGACTTGGCAATAAAGCGAAGCTTCTCGATGGTCATTTCCATACGAGTGGCAATTTCTTCCTCGGTAGGCTTACGACCGAGTTCTTGAGAGAGTAGCTTAGTGGTTTTCTTAATGCGGGAAATGGTCTCATAAAGGTGTACTGGAAGGCGAATCGTACGAGACTGATCGGCAATCGCCCGAGTAATGGCCTGACGAATCCACCAGGTTGCATAGGTAGAGAACTTATAACCCTTCTCGTGGTCAAACTTTTCAGCGGCACGGATGAGGCCCAAGCTGCCTTCTTGAATAAGATCCTGGAAGGATAGTCCCCGGTTCATGTACTTTTTCGCAATCGAGACAACCAAGCGAAGGTTGGACTGAACCATCTTGTCCTTGGCACGACGACCTAGATGCAGGCGACGCTGAAACGCGGGTAGCGGCATGTCCACTGCGTTTGCCCAATCGGCATCGGTAGGCTCATTCTCTAGCTGGTCGTCAATTTCGTCGTAGATTCTTTCGAGCTCTAGCAAGTCTGCAATTTTGCGGGCTAGCTCAATTTCTTCTTCGGCGCGGAGCAGGCGAATGCGGCCAATCTCCTGCAAATAAAGGCGAATGGAATCTTCGGTGTAGTGCTTTTTCTTGGTTTGAGCTGTCCGACGACGAGTTGCTTTCTTTGCTGTGCCCTTAGTTTCAGCTTTTCCGTCAGCTTTTTTAGCCGTTGACTTTTTAGCTGTTGTCTTTTTCTTCGTCGTTTTCTTTGTCGTTGCTTTCTTCGCGGTTGCTTTTTTAGCCGTCCCTTTTTTGGCTTTAGTGTCAGTTTTTTTCGTACTCTTCCCGGTCAGATCTATCGTTGCTGGTTCTGTCGCTGTGCTTGCCGGTTCTACTGTTGCAGTGGCAGTCGTTGCAGTGGCTACAGCGCTGGGCTCTAGAGTCTCAACTGTGTCTTTCGCCTGGGTCATGCCGCGTTCTTGCTCCTTCTTATGTGTGATAAGTCAGGTTTAACTGTTGGGTATTTGCTAACGGAGTTGTCAGCTTTGAAAAGGTCCCCTCATCAGAGAGGAAGGCCGGTTGTGAGCAACCGAAGCCTGTTGAGAAAAAACTGGTGAGTACTGCGCTGGGCTAACCTCGTGAAATGACGGCCCGTAATCTGTACAGGTCTTACAGATACTTTTGGCAGCGCTGCTTTACCGATATCTTCTATGGGAAAAACATGTCTACAGGTCTAGCGATCGCAACTAAATATGTTTGTCCAATGGATTTACTTCCAAAGGTACATGGGCCAAATGGCTGGTTCGATCAAACTGGTTTGCTCAGGCTGTTTTGAGCAGCTTTGATGCAGAGACATATGTGACCAAAAAATAAAGGTAGAACGGACTCGGGGAACGTACTGAGCCTAATCATGGTTGCGCTTAGAGGATTAACCCAATGAGCAGCCTATTAGGACGAGTATGTTATGTAGGTACGCTGATGCGAACAGGCTGGGAAGAGGTTACCCACTAATCAAGTAAAGTTTAACCAATCTTTCCAGATCCCCACAGATTGTAACTTTTCAGACAAGAATTCACCACTCTTAGTTCCGAGGACACTCTGTGAGTCAGAGTCTTTATGAGGACTCTGTATTCTTACAGTGGTAACACGGACTTCTCAAAAAAGCACAGGTCCGATCGGGTAGTTGCAAGCTAAGTTGTCCTTCATAGAGCGTTTATTTTCTTGGCTTCATACTATTGCTTTAAACCGCTGAATCTTTGATTTATCAGGCCTTAACCCCGTCTTAACTCTATAGATAGCTAAGGCTAATGGCTATACGTGATGTATAAAATGTTTTCTGCCAGTAGACATTTTTGCGGGCTTTTGTGTAACCCCAAAAGATAACTCGGCGGCATTTTTTACTTTATTTGCCTAACGTTATTAAATAAACTTATGTATCCGATTCGTCTTTCTATTCCCTTGCGTAAAAATCGAAAATAGGAATCACGCATTCTAAGAAAAACGATAGTGGTTCGGTGGTGCCTGCCGAGTCAGTGTGACGCCAACTATAATGCCGTGGCCAAATATCGTTGCTTGGCCACGGCGGAGGTGTGTAGTGCACTCAAAATGTCTGCGCCCAGGGGCTGTACGAAAAACCCATCAATAGCTGTATTGTCTTCTGCTTCTTTCCAACTCAGCTCGCTGGACTCATTCAAGGCCACGATCACAACGCCTTCTGGTGCAAGGCTTCGGCGAATTTGACGAGCGATTTGGGGTGACCAACTTTGTCGTGCATCTCCTGAGAGAATCACCAGATAGGGGTGGGCTTCTTTGGCTTGTGCAACGGCTTGTTCGGGAGATGCGGTAACGATGGCCGCAGGCACCGCAGGCGACGTCTGAGCGTTTGGTGGGCCGATATTATGCCCCGACGTTTGCCCGGTCGTCTGCGCTGTCAACGGTTTCCCAATGACGAGAATGTATCCAGGTGATTGTTTCATGGCATCAAAAGGGGCATCAGAGAAGCTCTTAGTTAAACAATAGGGATGAGTTGCCGCAAATAATCGCTGACTATTGCGACTTGATCTTAACTGGACCGACTTTAACTGGACCGACTTTAACTATGGCGCTGCTACTCCCTTTCGGTGTGCGAAAGAAAGCCTTCTTATTGAGTGTTATCAAAAGTAAGTAGTTTGACGTTTGATGTTTTAAACAAGTCAATCTTTCTCAACCTATGACGCTGGCTTTGCTTGAGGCTGCTTTGCTTGAGGCCATGAGGACCTTAGTTCAGTCAGTCTTTTAGTTAATCAACCTTAGTCAATCAATAGAGCGTTGTTAGGGTGACAGGCGGGCTTTCTTGAGTCGATTATCCTCGTACCACTGAGCAATTGATGGGACCCATTCTTGGAAGTGGGGCCAGATGGCTTCGCATAGCTTTTGGGCCTCTAGCTGAGCGTCGGCTTTCCAGCGTAAATCAAGCAGGTGCATGAGCGATCGCGCATTGGCCGAAAGCACCCAGTGCTGGCGGACATCGAAAGGAATCAGCCCCCTGGCGTGTTCTTCGGAAAATCCTTGATCGATGCGGGTTTTGTAGCGATCGCATCCCTGCCGGCACCAGTCCAAATCCTGCTGCCGCAGTGCTTCGGTGTACTCGTATTTTTTCCCTTGGCGATCGCTGTATTTGCCAACAGGTCGCAGATAAAAGACATCTTCCACATCGGTTTTGCCTTTGGCCACATCCAGAATGCGAGAGCCTGTGTACCTGAAAGACTGCACATCGAAACTTAGGCCTACCCGATGTGTACGGATCTGCTGCATGGTGGAATGCGGGAAAAAGCCACAGTTCAGAACAATTTGCGGGTGTTCTAAGGGGCCAAAGTGACCGCGTCCGCCCTTCAGCAGATTGCGGATGACCATTTCGCCCGCTTTTTCCTCCGTGGGCCACTCATTGCGCTGGTCCCACACAAATCCCTCGGCGTAGTCCTGGTGCATGCCTGCATAGATGGTTTGCTGTGGGTTGGGTGTTTTCGAAATGACCTCGACTCTAAAACGATCCATAGCAACTTGGAAAAAATGGGCATGAAACCAATATCTTCTCTGATCTTGACGTGGTTTATTGAGTTCGTCCCAGAGGATTTAATAATTACGGTTTGCTGCACTTCATCGCTAAAGTCACCACGCTAGACTACTTAATAAGTAAACGTATAAATATTTCACAGGCATAAGCTATGGCATTTTTTGGAATGGGAATGGGCAAAAAAAATGTAATCCCTAGTGCTAAGGATGCACTGCCCGGTCGTGATAAGGAGATGCCTGTTCCTGAAAAGCACTACGTCAATGGCAATTTGATTAAGGGCGACTTTCCTGACGGGATGGAACTTGCGATGTTTGGCCTTGGCTGCTTTTGGGGCGCTGAGCGTAAATTTTGGCAGGTGGATGGTGTATACAGTACTGCGGTTGGCTATGCTGCTGGGCACACACCCAATCCTACCTACCGCGAAGTGTGCTCTGGGATGACGGGTCACAATGAGGTCGTGCTGGTGGTTTTTGACCCTGAAAAAGTCAGCTATGAGGCTTTGTTAAAGGTGTTTTGGGAGAGCCACAACCCAACTCAGGGCATGCAGCAAGGTAACGATAAGGGCACTCAGTACCGGTCTGGCATTTACACCTATTCGGATGCGCAGCTGGCTGCGGCCAAGGACTCAAAGGCCATGTACCAGGGCAAGCTGAAAGAAGCCGGCTATGGCGACATTACCACTGAGATTTTGCCTGCGCCTGAGTTTTACTACGCCGAGGAGTATCACCAGCAGTATTTGGCTAAGAACCCTGGCGGCTACTGCGGTTTGGGTGGCACTGATGTGTCTTGCCCTATCGGTGTTGCAACGGCTTCTTAGTGGCCTTTGACCGATGACTTTTAGCGGATAGGCTGTGGGCCTGACAGTTTGATCTATCCGAATTGATCTACACGAATTGCTCTATACGAAAAGGACGTACCTGCATTAGTAGGTACGTCCTTTTTTTTGGGTGCCTTACGGCTGATGCTACCCTTGGCCGTGGCGTTTTTGGTGCCAGTGCCAGGCGTGGGTGATGATATTTTCAAGGTCTGGATAGTTGGGGGTCCAGCCTAAGACTTGCTGGGCGCGATCGCTGGTGCCGACGAGACTTGGCGGATCGCCAGGACGGCGATCGCAGGGTACGGCCACAATGGCTTTCCCCGTAATTTTCCGAGCGGTTTCAATCACTTCCTTCACCGTGAAGCCGCTGCCATTGCCCAGGTTAAAGAACGAGGTTTCACCGCCGTTGAGCAAGTACTCAAGCCCTTTGACATGGGCATCGGCTAAATCAGAAACGTGGATATAGTCACGAATGCAGGTGCCGTCGCGGGTTTCGTAATCGCTGCCAAAAATAGAGACCGATTCACGTTTGCCCAGTGCGGTAAAGAGCACCAGCGGAATCAGATGGGTTTCAGGGTTGTGGTCTTCGCCTAAGCGGCCCTGTGGATCTGCGCCCGCCGCATTGAAATAGCGAAAGCAGACTGACTGCAATCCGTAGGCCGATTGAAAGTCGAGCAGCATTTTTTCGACCATCAGCTTGCTCGTGGCATAGGGGCTGATGGGATTTTGCGGATGATCTTCCGGGATCGGAACGGTTTTGGGGGGACCGTAAATGGCGCAGGTAGACGAGAAGACGAGCCTTTTAACGTCATGGGCCACCATCGCTTCTAGCAGATTTAGGGTGCCATATACGTTGTTGCGATAGTACTTAGCGGGCTCACTCACCGATTCTCCAACGGCGATGTAGGCCGCAAAGTGCAGGACTGCTGCAATGTTGTAGGTGGTAAATAGCTTGTCTAGCAGGGGGCGATCGGTCGTATCGCCCACGATAATATCTGCTTTGAGGTGTGCCTCGGCGAGTTCTTTGTGGCCGTATTCCAGATTGTCTAGAATCACCGTTTGGTAGCCTGCGGTTTCCAGGGCTAAAACGGCATGGGCTCCGATGTAGCCAGCACCGCCCGTGACCAGTACGGTGGGTTTTCCAGAGGGTTGAGTCATGACTGTGAAAAGGCGATTGCCATCGTAAAAGGTCGCATTTAGTGTCTGATTTGAGTGTCTGAATAGTAGCCGGTTTTGTGTGAGCCGGGTTCATACTGGCCGTTGTTGGCCTGATTTCAGGTGTGTCTTATTTTGGCTTATTTCAATAGCGTCTTATTTCAATAGCGTAGTGGGCAATGCGGCCCACTACGCTGTGATTTGGGTGTCTATAGCCAAAAAAAATTAATGCTTCACGAATGGTTTGTGACTTAAGTGATGACGTCGTTATCGGCCCTGCCGTTTTATTCTGAACCGGGCTTGCTCAGGACCAAATTGTCCCGATGAATAACGGTTTCAGCACCTGAGTGGCCCAGCAGCTTTTTAATATCGCTGGTGCGGTGACCATAGATTTTTCGCAGCTCGCGATCGCTATAGTTGACCAGGCCGCGAGCAATTTCTTGCCCAGTGCGATCGCACAACAGCACCGCATCTTGCTCTCCAAACTCTCCTTCTACTTCAGTAATGCCTGCGGGCAGTAACGATTTTCCCGCCTCACGAATCGCTGTGGCTGCGCCCTCGTCTAAATACAGGCGACCTGCCGGAATCAGGTTGCCTGCGATCCACCGCTTCCGCGCTGTAGACCGCTTGGGCTGTGCCTCAAACAGCGTGCCGATGGCTTCGCCTTGGACGATGTTTAGAATGTTCTCAGGCGTTTGTCCATTGGTGATGACGGTATGGGCGCCGGCAGCGGTGGCAATCCGTGCGGCTTCTATTTTGGTCGTCATGCCGCCGGTTCCCCAACTCGACCCTGCCGTGCCAATGTTGGCATCCAGCTGATCGATATTGCGCACTCTGCTGATGGGTTGAGCATTGGGATCTTGCCGAGGATCCGCAGAATAGAGCTGATCGACATCGGTGAGTAAAAACAGATACTCCGCACTTACGAGGCTGGCGACCATCGCTGAAAGCGTGTCGTTATCTCCAAACTTAAGCTCATCTACCGCGACGGTGTCGTTTTCATTGACGATGGGAATGACGCCTAGCTGAAGTAGCTGACGGAAGGTTCGGTAGCTGTTAACGTAGCGCGATCGCTGTGCCAGGTCACTACGGGTGAGCAGCACCTGGGCAATCGGTTGGGCTAGCTCACTAAAAAAATCATCGTATACCCGCATTAAGCGGCCTTGGCCAACGGCTGCAACCGCCTGCTTGAGGGCAATGGTTTTGGGCCGCTGAGTGATGCCGAGCCGCGAGCAGCCTACACCCACCGCGCCGGAGGAGACCAAAATAATACGGTGCCCGAGTTCCTGAAGCTGGCAGAGTGTTTCAACTAAGCGCGCAATGGTCGCTAGGGCGAGGTGTCCGGTTTGGGCTCTAGTTAAGCTAGATGTTCCAATTTTGACAACTAACGTTTTGGCAGAGGGCGTCTTGGCAGAGGGCGTTTCGGCAGGCGGCTTGGTAGTGGGCGTTTTGGCAGACGGTGGTGAGGACATTGGCTAAATAGAAAAGCGCCACCCTCTAGTAGACACTAAAAAGGAAGGCGCCAGTTCCGTTTCGAGACATTCTGGTTTCAAGACCCTTAAATTCAAGATCATTAAATTCAAAACCATTAAAAAGGGGCAGAGGAAATCCCCTGCCCCTGCTTATTAAATGAGTAAAGTTAAATCGGAAAAATTAAAACGGAATTTGATACAGAAGTAAGGTCATTTATAAGTTTGACCTTGTATATATATTGCCGAATAAATTTACGTATTGAAATATTCGTTAGATTGTCTTTATATTTTCTGACAATGCTCAGTATTTCGTTACAGCCTCTATGGGAAGCATAACCAGCCATGCCGGGGCCGCGCCCCTAGGGGTGTGTGGTTAGGGCAACACCGAGCTGCTTCGAGATCCAAAACTCTGCATTGCGCAGTAGGTTTTTGGGATCTTTGGAGTTGGGCGTGAGCATGGGCTGAACCAAAACGCTAAACAGGCCCAGCCGGTTGCCCGCTAAGACATCTGTAAATAGGCGATCGCCCACCATAGCAATATTTTCGTAGGGCAAATTGAGGTCTTCTGCAGCGGTGCGTAGCTTTTTGCGGGAAGGCTTGCCAGCACTGGCGATAAAAGGGACGCCCATGCCTTCTGCAATCACGCGAATGCGCTCGTAGCCAATGTTATTGCTCACGAGCGAGAGTGGCACAATTTTCTGAATCGCGTTTGCCCAGTCGGCTACTTCAGGGTCTAGCTGCTTTCTGCCCACCGGGACGATGGTTTCATCGACATCTAAAATGAGTCCCTTGAGGTTGCGATCGCGAATAATCTCTGGCGTAATTCCCAAAACTGAGTCGCCGAGGACCAGATCGGGCTGTAATAAGTTGACCCAGCTCATAAGTGCTTTGGTTGGTAATGCTTTTTGTGCTTGCGGTGTTTATGACATCGAAAAAATGAGCATTTAGCAGTCCCTGCTGTCTGTTGCCTCTATCAGACGGCCTCTATCAGACAGCCTAGGAGCAGACAGCCTAGGAGCAGACAGCCCAGGAGCAGACAGCCTAGGAGTCGTCTGACTGTGCGGATTCTGCATCGACGCGATCGCGAATTTGCCCTTGGGCTGACTCGTGGTCTCCGAGGGTACGGCTAAAGACATGGGTGCCGTCGTAACGTGCTACAAAATACAAATATTCCGTGGGTGCAGGGTCTAAAGAGGCTTCTAGGCTAGCTACGCCTGGACTCGCAATCGGTGTGGGCGTAAGCCCTGCATTCATATAGGTGTTGTAGGGGTTGGGGGTTTCAACCTGGGCGTAGGTCAGTGGGTTTTCCGGCGTTTGCTCAATGCCCAGTCCGTATTCCACCGTTGGGTCCGAGCCTAGCGTAATCCCTTCTTCTAGTCTGCGGGCAAAGACGCTGGCGATTTGATCGCGCTCTTCGGCGACGACGGCTTCTTTTTCCACGATGCTCGCCAGGGTCGTCCATTCCAAAAGGCTGTAGTCGCTGGGCTGACTATCGAACACCGGTAGGGCAATGTCTTCAAATCGCTGGAGCATGATGCCGACAAGATCTTCAGCGGCGATCGCACCACTGTCAATTTGATAGGTGTCGGGATACAGGAAGCCTTCTACATGGGGAATGCCGTCCGGGATCCAGGGAAAGCGCTCGTACGGAATATTTTCGGTCGCCGCTAAAAACTCATCGGCAGTGGTGAGCCCTTGCGCTTCAAACCGCTCGGCCATTTGCTCGCGCTTCCAACCCTCGGGAATGGTAAAGCTGAGCTGTACGACGTCGCCATCCCAGATGGTTTTGGCAATTTCTTCCAGGCTTTGGGTGGGTGAAATCAGATAGCTGCCTGCCTGGAACCCGCCCGCTGATTTGCGCGCTTTCCATCGGCTGTGCAGTTTCCAGGCTGTGGTTGAGCGAATAAGGCCCGCTGCTTCTAAGTCCTGGCCAATTTGATTGGAGGCGGTGCCTTCAGGGATTTGCACCTGCACAAAGCTATCTTGGGCGCTGGGATCTTCGCTGGCCATCACAGGTGATTTGGCCCAGCTCCACCAAGACCAGCTCTGGGTCGCCGCACCGGCTGCTAGGGCCAGCAGCACAATCGAAAAAAGACGTTTTACACGCATAGCAAATCGAGGGGCACCATCATCTAATACCGGGGTTAATACGGCCTTTGAATACGGTCTTCTAACAAAGGCTACTGTTGCAAATTTTAGTCCAAGACGTCAAATAACTTGTCTTCGAGCTGCGATCGCATTTTTTGAAAATCGTCAGGATCTACCAGCTCTGTGCTGCCATCTGCCTGCCGGCTAGCAAAAAACAGCAGCGGCTCCAGCGGTGTGCAGGCTGTGTACTGAGTGTCCTCGTGAAAAAAGTTCGCCAGCATCTGAAAGTCTTCGGTGATTGTCTGCTCCTCCCCTTCACTGATTTCTAACGAAAAACAATCTTCCTCATCAGCTTCGGGCAAGTCCCCTTCTGCGGTGAGCGTATGGGCCGACCGCTCTAAAATCAAATCTAGCTCAGCGAGTACAGCTCTGGCCGAAGGAAAAATTGCATCGATATCTTCCTCTTCTACATCGACTAAGACTTCTTCGTCATCGTCATCGCTTTGCCACACAAAAATTTCAATCGGCAGGTTAACGGTGAGCAACAGCAAAAACTCTACGCCGTCTATCTCCAGGCTTTTTTCGACGTAGCAGGGCAGCTTGCGTCCCGCTTCATCGGTCAGGGTCACAATTGGGTCACCAGCGGGGTCACCCATTAAAGCGGGATCAGTCTCCATCGGGGCATCTCCTGAGGTAGGCGTTAATTAGCGTAGAGCATTACTGGGCGCAGCGGCTATCTAACTGCCGCCACCTAACTGCCGCCATCTAACCACGGCTATCTAACCACGGCTATCTAACCACTGTTGCAAAATGATGGCTGCTGCCTTGCGATCAATCAGGCCCTTGTCCCGTTTGTCTTTTGCAGAGATTGAACGGCGCTGCGACATAATCAGCTCATCGGCAGCAAATGAGGTCAATCGCTCATCGACAAATTCAACTGGAAGCGCTAGCTCGCGCGACAGCCGACGGGCCATCTTTTGGATTTTTTTGGCCTGAGAGCCCATTTGTCCGTCCATAGTGTACGGCAGTCCGATGACCAATATTTCGACCGATCGGATTTCAATTAGCTCACGTAAGGGCGCTAGTACGCTCTCAAAATTAGTGCGATGAATGGTCATTAGCCCCGTTGCAAAAAGGCCCATTTGGTCGCAACCCGCCACGCCAATTCGCTTAGCACCTAAATCTAGACCCAGTGCAGAAACCATGACACCTGTAGAGTACGCCTGTGAACCCTAGGAGAAATTCTCTGTGGAGTTTTTGGAAGCATCGCCCTCAGTTTTTTTCTTTTGTCCAGAGGTTTTCCTCGCGGTCAATCGACTCTCTCGTAAAGGCTTTGTCGTGTTTTTTGTCATCTTTTTTTCTAAGGAAAACCTGTCCCAGGCCATCCCATCCCAAGACAAGCCATCGCCAGCAGGGGTATCTAACGCGGGGCCATCCCAGGAAAAACGTCCTGGTAATGGCGTGCCAGTAGGCTGTAATCCGGGAAGCCCTCCTGGCAAACCGCTGGGAAGCTTTAGCCCTTCTAAGGCACCGGCCTTAGACTCACGAACCTTGTGCCAAACCGAGCGAGACATCATCAGCGTATGCTCAATTTCAAGCGCGCCCATTTGCCGCAAATACTCTTCTCGTTCAGTTTGATAGTCGAGCGACATAATTTGCAGCGGCTGCTCAGGAAACTTTTGGACCATTCCGGCCATTTGCGCCATCAGCTCTGGATATAGCCAGGTGTAGGCCGGATGCACGGTGAGCTTGGCCGTGTGGCAACTGCTGCCATCACGGCACAGCTTAATTTCAAAGTAGCCAATGGCTGTTTTGCGCTGGGGCTCAAACACGTAGGCCGAAAGGGTGTCTTCGCGGTTGACCCAGCGGGTCATTTTAGTCTTGAGGTTGTCGGTAACGGTGGTTTTAAAGTCCTGAATTTGATAGTCCAGGACCTGCCTGACCAGCGGTGGAATTGAGACGGTTTCTAGCTGATAAATCAGCTGAGCGTCGGCATTACTCACTGGCAGCAAATTAGGCAAATCTGGGTCGTGATCTGCCAGGGTTTTGAGCTGTTCTGGCTGAATAGACCAGTACGTCGCGCGGGCTAGCGGTTGAAAGCCGTTGTGTCGATAGAGCGCTAGGCCAAAGCTGTCGTTAACGTCGGTTTCGCTAATCCAGTACTGGGCTTCGCGAATATTTTCAAAGCAGTGACGCAACAGCTGAGAACCTACGTCCATGCCAAGGTGCATATGGGCTTTGGGTTCGTCTGTAGCTTCGCTGGCTGATTCTGTTCCTTTTGCGTTGCTGCCAGCGCTTTTGGCGGTACTTTTGGCGGCAGCGCTTTTAGCTTTTGTGCTTTTAGCAGCGCCTTTAGCTAGGTTCACTAGCATTCGGTCAATTTTCCAGGTGCTGAGGGTTCGATTGAACGGGGACACCTGAATCATGCCTTGTAGATGGCTATTCGCCTCCGCTACAAAAGCAGAAAATGCATGCTGTAGCGGATTGGGAAAGAGCGTCAGCGCCTTCATGGGGCCATACCAGCGGCGCATTTGCTGAATATAGTCGTCAATGTCTGGTGCTTCTGTGGCGTGGAAGGCGATTTCGGTTGCCTCTACCGTCTTCAAGTTGTCCAAGTCACGCAGGTGAATGGATCGGATGAAGAGGGACTCATCGGGTGAGGGAGAGTGAGTCATTAGAGGCTCCGTTGGACAAGTGTGCTCGCTGAGGGGAATTGCCGTCTTAAGCGGTGGCTTACCGCTTGGGGCGAATGAGGACCACCGGTGTTTGTTCATCAGCGTTACCTGCTGGATTGTCGATGAGGGCCTGGGTTAGGAGAGCTTCATCGGTCCCAGTAGTGGATGCCAATATCTTAACTGCTTTTAAATCGTTGACATCCACAATGGCTGCTTTTAAACCGGTTTCGCTGTGGATTTGGTCTACGAGGCGCTGGGAGTGCTCTGGGCCGAGCACGATGAACTGGTCGAACGGTGGCAGAGTGCCGGTCACATCGTCAATTAGGCGTGCTTGCTCGCCAGCTAGCTGGTAAAACATGCCTGGCTTGCCGAAGATTTTCGCGATCGCCCCAATCGCAAAGGCGCTAGCCACCTGCCATGGCCCTGACACATCCACCAGCGTTTGCATGCCGCAGGCCGTTGCCAAGCTGGAGGTAGGCATGAAGTAGTAGCACAGGCGTTTGGCTAGCCAGCCGGGCTTAACCGTATTGGGATGGCGCAGGCGACTCTGCATAATGGCAACGGGCGTTTCGCCAATGGTGACGATATCGCCGGGCTGCGCGCAGGGTGTGACGTAGTGCTTCACAATTTCGACGGTGCTATCGAGATTGGTCAGCAGGTGAGTGGGCACCGGTAGCACATGGGCCACGCTGTTTTCACGCCAGTTGGTGGCGTCTTCTGGCTTGGGAAAACGGAGCGGCACAATAAAGTGGCCGGTTTTTTGGATGCGGCCTTCGGGGCCGTAGGTGAAGTAGTTCACCTTCACCCAGAGCGATTTAAGGCGGCTGAGGTTGTCGCCGGTAATGTCTACTTTCAGTTTTGCCTTGGTCGCTTTGCCCACTTTGACGATGTAGGCGAACCAGTAGTTATCTGGGCGGGACGGAAAATCTTCGTGCTGTGGGATGAATTCGGTTTTGACGTGAATCCCTTCTAGGTTGGCGCTGCCGAGCAGCTCGTAGTCAACGCTAACTTCAGGAATAAAAATTTCGAGGGTACGGGTGCGATTGGTAAAGACCGTATCGAGCGAGATGGCGTAGTGGTTCTCTTCGTAGGTGTCGAGTTTCCAGTCGCTGGCCGAAAGCTCTAGATCGTTGCCGGGGCGCTGGCGATATTGCCACTCAATAAATAGGTAGGCTGCAATGCCGATGAGAATCAGCAATCCCAGTAACGATCCTAAAAACGACATGCCTAAACGGTGCTCCTTATTAAAACGTTCTAAGTATCTGGATACTCAAGATGCTTTGACTTGCATACCTTCAGTATCCAGATACTTAGAACCGGATTGTAGGGGATTGTGGGGCTGTAGGGTGAGCGATCGCGCAAAATAAGTGCAAACCCAAAGGCCATTCAAAGCCCAAACTTAAAGTAAGTTAAACAGCGCGTCATCCAGCTCGTAGCCCAGCATTTGAGTCATAAATTTGAGGCGTTTGCGCCCGTCGATGCCCTGTTGCTTTAGCCAAGTATCTAAGCTGAAAACCTTGCTCATCACAAATATTTCAAGCGCTTCGGGGTTGTAGCGAATGCCATCTATCGGGCTGAATTGATGGGGGACTAGCATGGCGGTGTAGCGGCTGAGTTCGCCAGATTCCCAGTCTAAATACAGTGGTAGCCAAGGGTATTGGCTGTTTAGCCGAATAAACCACAGGCGGACTTCTGGAATCTCAGAGAGTTCTCTGGGGTCACTGGCCTCGCGGGGAAAGTCTATTTCAAAGCTGAAGGTGAGATCCGGATTTTTAAGGTCGTCTGCGTTGTTAGTCAGGGGATCTATGACCTGCTGAGCTGGGGTGAGATCCAACGATTGGAAGTGAGCGAGTTGAAGTGCGATCGCGTGGGTCATCTCAAGTATTTTGTATTTTTCGATATTTTCGGAAACAGACTGTATCCTTATTTTGCCAGTCTGCTAGCAGTTGTCTGTTCGTAATTGTTTACAGCGGCCTGTATCTTTCTCGAGGTAGGCTTTTTGCCCATGGTTAACTCTTCCGACCGTAGCCCTATCAAGGTGTGCATTACCCTAGGCACTCGGCCAGAAGCCATCAAGCTCGCTCCGGTTATCCAAACGTTTCAGCAGCTGCCGCAGTTTGACACGCAGGTCGTGCTTACCGGCCAGCACCGTGAAATGGTCGCTCAGGTGATGGAGCTGTTTGCCCTAAAAGCTGACCATAATTTAGACATTATGCAGCCGCAGCAAACCCTGAGCGATATTACCTGTCGTAGCCTCAAGGGGTTAGAAACGCTGTTTGTGCAAATGCAGCCAGATATTGTGATTTCACAGGGCGATACCACCACTGCCTTTGCCGCAGCCCTCGCGGCCTTTTATCAACAAATCCCCGTTGGGCACGTAGAAGCCGGCCTCAGAACGGACAATATTTTGAATCCTTTCCCTGAAGAAGCCAATCGCAGGCTGGTCTCGCAAATTGCGACGCTGCACTTTGCCCCCACGGCCACCTCGGTCGAAAATCTTAAAACATCAGGGGTCACCCACGGCATTCATCAAACTGGCAATACTGTGATTGATGCGCTGCTGAGAGTGGCTGAAAACGCGCCAGAGTGTGACATTCCCGGTCTTGACTGGATTAAGCATCGTGTCATTCTTTCGACGGTGCACCGCCGTGAAAACTGGGGCACCCCGCTCTCGGACATTGCTCGTAGCTTTTTGGATATTTTAGAGCGCTTTCCCGATACGGCGTTGCTGCTGCCGCTGCACCGTAACCCCACCGTTCGCGAACCGTTGAAGGCTGCGCTTGAGGGCCATCCCCGCGCCTTTCTGGTGGAGCCTTTGGACTACGCTCAGCTGGTGGGTGCGATGAAGCGATGCACCCTGCTGCTGACAGATTCGGGTGGGTTGCAAGAAGAGGCGCCAGGGTTGGGCAAGCCTGTATTGGTGCTGCGGGAGACGACGGAAAGGCCGGAGGCGATCGCAGCGGGTACCGCCAAATTAGTGGGCACTGACCCAGCGACGGTGCTGGAATCAGCCTCACTGCTGCTGAGTGATGAGGCAACTTATGCCGCCATGGCTAAGGCCGTAAACCCCTTTGGAGATGGTCATGCCGCCGAGCGGATTGCGAAAATTGTCACTGAGTATTTTGCCTAGTCTACTTCCGGCCTTTCTTGCTTTCGGCCTAGTCTACTCTCGGCCTTTCCTGCTTTCGGCCTTTTATGGAGCTGGCTTATGTATCGGCCAGCTCATGTATTGACTCACTACAAAAGGCTATACGGCGTGTGGCCTATGACGTTACGAACATTCAAATGCTTTGAGCTGATAAGAGATCTTGTGCCCAGCGCGGTTACGACTTGTCTTTTTTCTTGAGCAAGCTCTTCTTAGAGGCTTTGAGTTCTTTCCACAGCTTTTTAATGTCGTCATAGGCTTCGCTGCTGCTGACCTTGCCGCCGGTTTCTAGCCCACAAATGAGGGATACTCGCTGAGCAAACTCCTGCAGATTGGCGTTAAAGGCCAAATTTTGCGGTGTAAATTCGCCCTGGTATCTGCTGCGGGGGGTTATAAAGTCTTCTAATTCTTTTTTATTGTTATCAGACATTAAAGCAAGCTCCTTTAAGGAGCGATGATAAATGGCCAACGAAGCCAAGGGCAAATTCTGACAAGACAGAGCATTGATTAAATCAACCTTTCTTAACTAAATTTTAGGCTGTTCTACAGGGTTTGTCCGCTTGTACATCACTAGATATTGATATTGTGTCAGTCTTGGAGAAGATATTTAGCCGAATCTGCTGAAATAATGGCGAATAGTGTCTTTCCCTCTTCAGGCGGTCACTGGTAGGTTTTGATTTTAACGTATGCTCAGAGTCTCGATAGCTCGCGCAGATATTACGATTTTGCTAAAGGGAGGCTTTCCGTAACGAAGCAGTGCTTGTGCGCAATAGTTGCGTAACAAAAGATAAGAAACGTCAAGACCAACTTAGTAACTGGTTTGCCTTTTCTAGATGGACGAAAGGAAGTGGGTAAGATAGTTGTATCAATTTTTTTTGACTCGCTTCTTTTCTTTTTTTCTCGTTTCTTTCAGTGATACTGATATCCATGCGCCCAAGCAAAGTGTCCGGTGTGTTTTGCGGTGTTCGCCGCGCTCTGTTTTCTTCTGTGACGTCTGTAAAGGTGGGTTGTCTTGCCGTTGGGCTCGCTGCGTTGGCGATAAGGCCAGGCGCAGCCGCAGAGCGCCTGGTGCTAAAAGTGGGCCCTCTGCAGCAGTCAATTGAGCTGAGCGATTTGGAGTCTTTTGCGCGCACGGGCGATGTGCCCCCGAGTCTGCGGCTATATCAAGGGCTGCTGTCACCTCAGATACAGCTGAGCTTGCAACAAAGATTAGCGCTGGATCCACGGATGAGCGATCGCGTCATTGATGATGTTTTGAGCTCCTCAAATGGTGAGCTACTGCTGGCGACCCTCTCGCGCATTGCCCCAAACTTGACCATGCCTCAGCTTCAGTCGGCGATTCGGTTGGCAGCTAGCCAGGCCAATGGCCTCAGCATTCTCGGCATTTTACGCGCGGTGCCCCAAGAGACGCTAGAGCTAGACTTAAGCGCTGCGATTGGCCTGATTTCCCAGCTCAATCTTTCTAATTTAGAGAGTCGCTCGCTCAGTGGCGTGTTAGAGCAATCACTAGCGGTGGAGTCTGCTGAGTCATTGCCCAGGGGGCTGAAGCCTGCCGAGGCGGGTCCGGTCGGGATCCGGCAGCGGACGATTTCGTTTCGAGATATTGAGCGCGATCGCATTATTCCGGTAGAAGTGTACTGGAGCGCCGAATCCCAGTCTGCTGACGGTCCTTTGGTGGTGCTTTCTCACGGCTTCGGTGCAGATCGCTATTTCCTAAACTATCAAGCCACTCATCTCGCCTCCCATGGTTTCACCGTGGTGTCTGTCGAGCATCCTGGCAGCAATGTGCAGGCACTGCTGAACTTGCCGGTAGATCCCGAAATTGTCGAAACGCCCAGCCGTCTGCTGCCCGCGACAGAATTTTTAGATCGTCCTCGGGATGTGTCGTTTGTGTTGGATCGGCTAGAACGGCTAAACCGGGTGAATGACGACTACCTCGGTGCTTTTAACACTGAAAACGTGACGATTATCGGTCATTCCTTAGGAGGCTATACCGGACTGGCGCTAGCAGGCGCAAAGCTGGACCTGCGATCGCTTCAAAACTTTTGCAAAGACATTCAGCCGCTAGGCGTTTCCCCCGCAGACTGGCTGCAATGTGCCGCCATGGACCTCAATGAGCAGCAAGCCGACCTGCAAGATGGGCGCATTCGCCAGGTAATGGCCATGAATCCGCTCGTCGGTGAGCTGTTCGGCGAGGCGGGGTTGACCAATATTACGGCGCCTACGCTATTGCTTACCGGGACAAAAGACAGCGTAACGCCTACCTTGGATCAGCAGCTGACTCCCTTCAGCCAGCTATCGGGGCCTAAGTACCTGCTGGCCGTTATTGGAGGCACTCACCTGAGCGTGGGCGATCCGACTAATGTCAATCCTGCGCTTTCAGAGCTGCCGTTTATGGCTGAGCTCAGAGGCGAAGATACGGCTAATTTGCGCGAGTTGCTAAAGGGCGTTTCCCTTAGCTTTGTGCAGCAGAGTACGCCCGCTGCTAAACAGTATCGTCCGTTTTTGAGTGCCGCCTATGCCCAGTCTTTTTCTACGCCGCTGCTGCCCTTGCGCTTTACAGAAGCGCTGCCCAGCAGTGTAAACAGCTGGCTCAGTGTGAATTCGGGGCTCTCAGAGTCAGCGCAGCCGACGCTCACTAACCGCTTGGTGTCGGTGGGTTACTTGACAGTTTTGAAAAGCCAGCATCAGTGGCACGCTACCTTAGCAGCGCATTTTCATGCCTCTCAAGTGGTGACGATGTTGCGATCGCCCCTCTCTCCCCTCGCCAGTCGCGAACCGTTTTGACTAACTTGCATACGCCTTCCTTAAGAAAGTTTGGATTTTGTTAGAATTCTCTGAAATCTGAGCGTTTATCGTTTGGTCAGAATGGAAGACACAAACTGTTTCAGCACTTTGAATCAATTTCCAAAGTTTTGAATCAATGCTCCAGTTTCTGTTGACTAACTGGATGAGCATTCCTCAAGAAAGTTTGGATTTCATTAGAACTCTTTGGCTTTGAGCGGTGATTGTTCTGCCAAAATAGAAGACTACAAAATGCTTCAGAACTTTAGAATTAATTGCAAAGTTTTGAGATGTTCTGATATGCATACACGCTATAAGTTTTCCACTGGAGAAGAACAGAATGCCGGATAATCGCAAAAGTCAGGTAGTCACCCAAGGCGTACAGCGGGCTCCTAACCGAGCGATGCTGAGGGCTGTGGGGTTTGGCGATGACGATTTTAAAAAGCCTATTGTGGGTCTAGCCAACGGCTACAGCACCATTACACCCTGCAATATGGGCATCAATACCCTAGCCCTCCGGGGCGAAAAAGCCCTACGCGAAGCGGGTGCTATGCCTGCGATGTTTGGCACTATCACCATCAGCGACGGCATTTCGATGGGGACCGAAGGGATGAAGTATTCCTTGGTTTCTCGTGAGGTGATTGCCGATTCTATCGAGACGGCCTGCATGGGACAAAGCATGGACGCGGTGCTGGCCATTGGTGGCTGCGATAAGAATATGCCGGGGGCGGTGATTGCGATCGCCCGCATGAATATTCCCGCTATCTTCGTCTACGGCGGTACTATTAAGCCCGGTCACCTAGACGGCGAAGACCTCACTGTTGTCAGTGCCTTTGAAGCGGTGGGTCAATACAGCGCAGGCAAAATTTCTAAAGAACGACTAGATGCGGTAGAGCGTCATTCTTGCCCCGGTGCAGGATCTTGCGGCGGCATGTTTACCGCGAATACCATGTCTTCGGCCATTGAAGCGATGGGCCTGAGCCTGCCGGGTTCATCCACTATGGCTGCTGAGGACGAAGAGAAAGCAGAGAGCACAGAGAAGTCTGCATTTGCTTTAGTCGAAGCGATTCGGGCTCAGATTCTGCCCAAAGCTATTCTCACTCGCGAGGCATTCGAGAATGCGATGGCGGTAATTATGGCCGTGGGCGGATCGACGAATTCGGTGCTGCACTTGTTGGCGATCGCACACACCATCGGCGTAGACCTTACCATCGACGACTTCGAGAAAATCCGTCTCAAAGTCCCCGTCTTCTGCGATCTCAAGCCCTCTGGCCGCTATGTGGCCACTGATCTGCACAAAGTAGGCGGCATTCCCCAAGTGATGAAAATGCTGCTCAAAGCCG
The DNA here is from genome assembly GCA_039820525.1 of Cyanobacteria bacterium J06634_5. GTDB lineage: Bacteria > Cyanobacteriota > Cyanobacteriia > Phormidesmidales > Phormidesmidaceae > Phormidesmis. The sequence continues at coordinate 300,028 of JBCBPY010000001.1, read as the reverse complement.
GCCTCCTTCACGGCGATGCCATCACCATCACCGGTAAAACCGTCGCCGAAAACCTCGCCGACATTCCCGACGCACCCGCCGCTGACCAGGACGTTATCCGCCCCTTTGATCAGCCGATGTATCCCCAGGGCCACCTCGGCATCCTCAAAGGCAACCTCGCGCCCGAGGGTTCGGTCTCCAAGCTCACTGGCATTAAGAACCGCAGCATCACTGGCCCTGCCCGCGTCTTTGAATCTGAAGAAGACTGCCTAGATGCCATCCTGGCCAACAAGATCAAAGCCGGCGACGTCATCGTCGTTCGCTACGAAGGTCCGAAAGGTGGCCCTGGCATGCGTGAAATGCTCGCGCCAACCTCTGCCATCATCGGCGCAGGTCTTGGTGATTCAGTTGGGCTCATTACTGATGGCCGCTTCTCCGGCGGTACCTACGGCATGGTCGTCGGTCACGTTGCGCCAGAAGCTGCTGTCGGCGGTACTATCGGCCTTGTCAAAGAAGGCGATTCCATCACTATCGATGCCGACAAGCTACTACTGCAAGTGAACGTCTCTGATGATGAGCTTGCTCAACGCAAGACTCAGTGGAGCCCACCTACACCTCGCTACACCAGAGGAATGCTCGCAAAGTACGCCAAGTTGGTGTCTTCGAGTAGCAAAGGCGCAGTGACGGATAAAGACCTGTTTTAAGAAGGACGATAAGATAGGAGATGTATGGAAAACCGGCGATTTTTATATACATCTCCTGCCCTGCATCATAGAAGATAGGTGAGATGATTAATCACAATCAAATTCAAGAATTCTGTCAGGAAGTCGTAGACAAGTTTCATCCTGAAAAAATAATTTTATTCGGTTCATATGCCTATGGAGAACCGACCCCAGATTCTGATATTGATTTGCTAATAGTTTTGCCTTTTGAGGGACACCCAGCCAAAAAAGCTGCCGAAATTCTTATAGCCATCGATTACCATTTTCCGTTAGATCTCATTGCTAGGACCTCTCAAACCGTCCAGCAGCGCTTAGAAATGGGTGATTTTTTTATTCGAGAGATTGTGGAGAAAGGACGCATTCTGTATGAAGCCGACTACGCAAGAGTGGGTTGATAAAGCAGAAGGCGACTTTTCGGTTGCGCAGCTGCTAGCAGCACAGAAAAAGCCTAGCTGCGACCATATTTGTTTTCTCTCCCAGCAATGTGTAGAAAAGTACTTGAAAGCCTGCCTTCAAGAAGCAGATATTTTCTTTCCTAAAACGCACTTATTACCAGCCTTAATGGATTTGCTGCTTCCCACCGCACCCGGTTGGGAAGACTTACAGCCTCAACTCAAGTCTTTAAGTGCTTACGCTGTGGATTATCGCTATCCTGGCGCTACAGCAACAATAGAGCTTGCTGATGAGGCTCTACAAGATTGCACAAGCGCCCGAGCAGTTATCAGACAGCATCTTGGATTAGAAGATGAGAAGCGCATAGAAGCAGAAGTAAGAGAAACAAAACAGGAATGATAGGTTGTGCGGCCCATCTAGCGTACACCCTTAAATTTCCATGGCACATAAAAGGCACGTTCAATAATTGAGAAGGATCTTAGGGAATAATGGTAATTCCACCGAACAAGCTTTCTTGATTAAGACTTTTAGAAACTCATATGTCGATGTCCTTGCTGTCCCGTTTGCTCTTAGTCGCGCTGATGGGGGTTGGCGTATATTCAGGCTGTCGCGCGCCAAATGCTGAGGTTACGTTGGCCGCAGATGCTGATGTGCAACCCGAGGCACCCGCGACTGGAACCCTTGACAACCAGGTGCTACTGACGCCAGAGGGCGTACACGACAACAGTTTTGAACCTGCGCAGCCGACAGCCGACGTTTGCGACGTATCCTCGAAATTGGCTGAGCCGCCGGCTAGTACAACAACGACTCAAGCTGCTACACCTAACACCTACAGCGTTATAGATGAGCAAGAATCGGCTCAGTACTCAGTGACGGGCGATGATCTGTTTCGCTCGGCGTCAATGCCTAACCAATCTATTGATTTTGATGAACAGGCGCTACTGAACGTGCTGCAGGCCACGCGGCGCTACTTCGCTGAGCAGGGCTGCCAGGACCCGAAAATTTTGCAGGCGGGGGTGATGGGTACGCAGAAAATTAGTGTAGTGGATGCGATCGCCACCATAGACTTCCTCATCAAAACACTCTCCGAAGACCTCAGCGCTGGCGTTCCCACCCGCCTCAAAAACGCAGACTTCATCAACCAGCACTTCCAGGTCATCCGCTGGTTAGCCTACGATCCGACCTATTTAGACGACACCCGCACCCGCATTACTAAGTACGCCGTCTTCACTCATCCTGGGTCGCGCGATCGCACCGAAATCTACAACACACCCGTTTATAAAATAAAAGACGGCCTAGAAAACGAAGCTTTCATCACCCGCTATACCAAGCAAGAAGCCCTCAGCGGTATCTTTGAACCGGGTGGTGCTGAGTATGGCAATGTAGAAACCCTTGCGTATCTCACCCGCGAAGGCTTTGAAGACGCGCTGCTGCAAGGCACCGCCTTCATCGAGCTGACCGATGGCACCACTACGTACTTCAACGTCGATAAAAACAACAGTATTGCCTACGTTCCGGGCCTAGCCCAGCGGCGGCAAGAGCGCTTCTGGTATTTTAAAGAAGTCAACAAACTCAATGGATATGGCCTCAATAGCGATGTCAAAATTCCCATCGAACCCGGCGTCACCTTTGCCGGAGACGTGCTCAACATTGGCCTTGGGAAAATCGTCGCCATCGAAGATCGCAACCAAAACATCAGAATCGGCGTTATTGCCGATACAGGCGGAGCCTTCTTACCCAACCTTCACCAGCTAGATTTCTTTGCAGGCGTTTTCCCCGATCGCCCTACCTATCAGCAGGCCGTACAGCAGCTCCCTGAGTACACCAAAGCCTACTTTTTACTAAAGAAGTGAACGTGGCAATAGCCGTACAGGCGTTAAAATTTAGCCAGCGACCTGCCCTAACCATCTGTTTCACAACTGACCAAACTCATAAGCAACAAATAGCGCGATCATGAAGCTCTCAAAGTATCAATCTGCTTTGTCTTAAGAAACTCAGCAAAATTTCTGACTTCTTCCAAAGTGTTCTCGGGCAGCTCGTCCATGAGTGCTAATAACTGAGCACGTACACCGACCGTTTCTCTAGCAGGCGTCACTAATCGAAGTTGATGCGGTGACACCGTTTCAACACCGACGGTTTCCATAAAAGATTCCACTGCATCAGGTGTGCTCTGAATAAACTCGCCATTGTCGGCAATCGTCACCCACCGACCAAACAGCTCCACCATGTAGGCTTCTCCATCGTTGAATATTTCAACGATGGCACCAGGACATCCAACAGCCGCAATTTTGCCATCGTCCACAGGAATTTCCTCTTTTAGCTTGACCGAATCAAAAAGCTGAAATTGGCTCATATTGACTTACCTCCTAATGCTTTTCGGAACTGCGGTCACCAATCGGGCAATCGTTTCTCCACTCAGAACTGAACAGATACTCAGCCTTAGCTAATGGAATTTCTAAACGGTCACCTCCCATTATGAACGTGCTCTGAACCTTTTTGAAAATGCATAAATTGCAACTTTCGCCCTGACTTGAGGCTCTATCGTAACTCCACCAACTGTAGATTCATAATAAGCATATTATTCGATTTCATTGCTTGACATTCTTATTAATTTCGATGATTATCGAAATATGGAAATAAATGATGCCACACAGCAGTCTATTGATGACATTGCCGATGCCTTTGCTGCATTGGGGCAGCCGTCCCGACTGAAAATCGTTCGGTTACTCCTCTCCGCCTACCCCAAAGGATTACCCGTCGGAGAAATTCAAAAAGAGCTTGGCATTGCAGGCGCAACCTTGTCTCACCATCTCGATAAACTGCGGCAAGTGGGCATCGTCACCTCCGAAAAAGATCGCCAGTGGATTTGGTACAGCGTTCGCTCAGAGTCACTAAAGCATCTAATCGATTTCCTGTTTGCAGAGTGCTGCACCCGCAACCAAGTCGTCGTCATAGATGGCATGGATGTTGTTGCACCGATAGCTGAAGATGATTCAACATGCTGCACCTAAGCAGCCACTTTAAACGCCCTATATTTTTGACTTTTATTTCGATACTTGCAGAAATACTGAAGGAGACCTCCCATGTCACTCATCAAAACTCATGTCGCCCTCAAAGTTGCTGACGTAAATCGTTCCGTTGCCTTCTATCAGACCCTATTTGAGCGCCAGCCGGTCAAGCACAAAATCGGCTATGCCAAGTTTGATGTGGAAGCACCAGGGCTGAACTTAACCCTGAATGCCAGTGAAACGGCTCCTGTTCAAGGTGTCCTTTCTCATCTAGGTATTCAGGTCGAGACTGCTGACGCTGTAAGAGCGGCGAATGAACGCTTCAAAGCAGCTGGCCTTAATACCATTGAAGAGTTCAACACTGATTGCTGCTACGCCCTACAAGACAAGATTTGGGTGATTGATCCCGATGGCAATCGCTGGGAAATCTTCGTCGTACATACTGACGATACCGCCCCTGAATTAGAAATTGCCACGAAACCATCAGAGTCAACACCTGTGAAAGCCTGTTGCGCGTAGCGAATCAACCCATCAACGCTGACTCCAGCCCGCTTCCCTTCGGCCCCCTCTGTTGAGCGTCACGCGTGACGGTCTCACCCACCGAGCACTCCTTCAGCCCTTCAATTTGCACATCCAGTAGCCTCTTATTCGAGGGGTGTGGGGAAGCTTGGGTCCCCACGCAGTGTTTAAAGTCTCTCAGCAGAGGAGGGGCGCGGGGAGGAAATCCCCGATCTTGTCGCCTTGCCTCTTGCGCCGCTACCTCTTCCCGCCTTAAATCTTGTGAAAACTCATCCCAATTGACAACATCACAGCTTATCCTACAGCTCTTAGTCCAAATACCCTGTCGAAATACCATTGGGGCTGTAACCGTTGCAATCAAACCCTTCTCCCAGCGTTCTCATCTACGACACCACCCTTAGAGACGGCGTCCAACGCCACGGCATTTCCTGCACCCTAGAAGACAAAATAAAAATCATTAAAAAGCTAGCCGACATCGGCATACCCTTCATCGAAGGCGGCTGGCCCGGCGCGAATACCGTAGACACCCAGCTCTTTGAATACCTGCAAAAAGAGCCCTTGCTAAACACCCAAGTCGTCGCCTTTGGCTCCACCCGCCGCCCTTACCAAAAGGCGGCAGAAAACGCGATGTTGAAAGCGCTGCTTGATGCAAAAACTCTGTGGCTTACCATTTTTGGTAAGTCCTGGGACTTGCATGTGACCGATGCGCTGAAGGTGAGTCTGGGTGAGAATCTTGCGATGATTCAGGACTCGGTGGCGTATTTACGCGCCAACCAGCGGCGAGTCATTTACGATGCGGAGCATTGGTTCGATGGCTATAAGGCTAACCCTGACTACGCACTAGAAACGCTTAATGCTGCGGTAGTGGCCGGTGCAGAATGGCTAGTACTCTGCGACACCAACGGCGGGACCCTACCCAAGGACATTGAAAAGATTGTTGCCGAAGTGCAGACCTGGTTGCACCATCGTCACTCAGCCTTGAAACGTGACTGGCCGCTGCCGCAGCTGGGCATTCACACCCATAACGACAGCGGTACAGCAGTGGCCGCTTCCTTGGCTGCGGTGGATGCGGGCGCAGCGATGGTTCACGGCACCATTAATGGCTACGGTGAGCGCTGTGGCAATGCCGACTTGTGTAGCGTTATCCCTGACTTGCAGCTGAAAATGGGCTACAGGTGTATTGCGCCCGAGCAGCTGGTCTCCCTGACCCAAACTAGCCGTTTCCTTAGTGAAACGGTGAATCTTGCACCCGACGATCATGCGCCCTATGTCGGGCGTTCTGCCTTTGCACACAAGGGGGGCATTCACATCAGCGCGGTGAACCGAAATCCAAAGACATACGAGCACATTCGCCCTGAAGCGGTGGGCAACGATCGCCGGATTGTAATTTCTAGCTCTTCCGGTGGCAGTACAATTCTGTCTAAGGCGAAAAGCTACAGCATCGACTTGAAAAAGGATAATCCTGCGGTGCGGCGGATTGCCAATCGCGTAAAGGAGCTAGAGAGCCGAGGTTATCAGTTTGAAGCCGCTGAAGCTAGCTTTGAAATGCTGATGCGCAAAGAGCTGGGCCACCATACGCCAACGTTCAATCTCAAAGGCTTTGAGGTGAGCTACGACGTGCTGCAATCCGACGTGCAGTGCAATATTGGCGCGCGGGCCACGATTAAGGTAAGCGTGGGTGGCCGAGATGTGTTGGAAGTGGCTGAATGTATGGGACCTGTGTCCGCTTTAGATAAAGCCCTGCGTAAGGCACTTAGGCAGTTTTATCCGGTAATTGAGACGTTTTATCTGACCGATTATAAGGTGCGCATACTCAATAGCGAAGCTGGGACAGCGGCGAAAATTCGAGTGCTGGTGGAGTCTAGTAATGGCGATCGCAGATGGTCCACCATTGGCGTATCCATGAATATCTTAGAAGCCTCGTATCAGGCAGTCGCCGCAGGTATTGAGTATGGCCTGTCTCAAAGCGTGAGACGCCAGCGCAATGATGCTGCGATCACCCTACCGGACAAACCTGCCGTGGAAGCCTAACCTCTTCCTCTTGCAATCTAGCAACCCAAACGCCTTTTGGCTGACCTACGCCTTGGCCTTAGGCAATGCTCTTAGCTTGCGCTGTGCCTGCCGAATGAAATGCTCGTTTTTACGGTACTGAAAAGGCACAAAGCCTTTAATTTTAAGGATCATCGTTTCGAGCGTATCGCGAGCTGCCTCAGTTTCTTTGAGGTTTTCCTGCTGAATCGCGGCCAGCATGAGGTAGCCCTCCGGATTGCTCCAGTCTTTAAGATGCCTCTTCAAGTGCTCCGCAGCGGTATCGTAGTCCTCTGTGCGATACAGCATTTCGCCATAGGCGAGTGAAGCTTCTCCATAGGAAAATTCGGGAGACACCTTAAGCAGCTTCTCCAAGTGCGTTTTGGCCGCCGCGTACTGTTTCAAATTGCTGCTAGCTTGGGCGGCCCCCCACAGGGCTTTGGTATTGTCAGGTTCTTGCTTAAGGGCCTGCTGAAAGGCTTCGGCAGCTTTCTGAGGCTGGTTCATATCAAAGAGCAGATTACCGAGCGTGACAAATTGAGTGGGCTTGCCAATATTTTTGGCATCAGCTTCAGCCTGCCAAAGGCGATCGCGCATTTTTCGCCGATTAAAAACCCCAAACTGCGCCAAAAAATTAGGATGTGCTGGCAGCCACTGCGTCGCAAAATACAGCGCTGCCCCCAGCACATTTAAGAAAATTAGTAGCCATAGCCACTGCTGACCCGCCTTTCCAGACTGAATACACTCATACAGCATCCATATCCAAAAAGCCGTGCCTAGCAACCCCAGCAGGCCGAAAGAACTAAAAAATAGAGATAACATTGCCCGCTGCCTTTGTTTCCTGATAAGCCTCACCGATTCTTATTTTTCCCGAGAACCTGGCCCTATGCTGTAGGTACATTTTCTCGGTCTTTGCTGAGGTTATCTCATGCCATAAAAAAAGGGGGCAATGCCCCCGTATATCCAAAATATTACGCAAAACTTCTTTTCAAGGTTCTGCCATCGGTACTGATAGCGCTAGTTGTGAGTAACCGATTAGTTTGAATAATTAATTAGTCCAAGTAGCCCATCAGTGTGCCAGGATCTTCGTCAATGTCATTGCTGGCGATAGGACGGTGACCAGGCAGTACGTCCAGGTCAGAAACGTCTAATGTGCTGACGGCAACTGGGCGATGACCGGGTAGCGATTCGGTTGTGGCAATCTCAAAACTATCGGACATCACTGGGCGAACGCCTGCTGAGGACAGCGAATCGACCACGGCAAGATCACTAAGTTCGATGGGGCGATGGTTCGGCAGGGAGTCCGACTCAACCGCACGAACATGGCCTTGCAGTTCAATGATTTCATTTTTGGGGGCTTTGACTAAGCCCCCTTTGTTGGCTGGCTCTGCTTTTTTGCTCTCGCCAGATGCTGAGGAGGCAGTTGCCTTCTTGCGAGTGCGGGAAGCGGCCGTGCTCTTGCTCGTGCCGTTGTCGTTCGTGGTGCTCATTGCATTAACCTTCTTTTCTATTGGCGGAACCAGTGCCTTCCCCAACGTCTGTGTGCATAAAACGCCTGTGTGCATAAGACGGTTGGTTGGCCGTTGTGTTTTTTTGTCGTCTCTTGACCGTGCTCTTGTCTGTCCTCTTTGGGCGCGTAACCCTTACCCCTAGCTCGCTCACGCGGCGTCCTAACAAACGCTGCAAGGTGCTAAATAATAAAGGAATTTATTAACTAAGCTTAAGAAAATATTATAGGTTAAAACCTGACCCATTCAGTTTATGAAAGGTAATGAGAGCTATAAACAAGCTTTGTGCAAAGGCACACAGAAATACAAAGCGAACGCTATAATGGGGGTTCACACGGGGCTGAAACGGTTTCGACGTTTTAACGAAAGTCGTGTTGTGATTCAGGTCAAGAGTGAGCCCACTCTTGTAAATAAAGGCTCAAACTTAAAGATACATGCAAACGACATCGTACCTTTTGCTCGTAAGCGCGCTCTTGTAGCTGCTGCCTAACAACCTCTTATAGGTTCGAGCGTTTTGGCTGTGACTCCGTTAATCAGCTGAGACTAAACCCCCAACGGATGCTCTGGCAAACTTCCTTCGATGGGTGCGCCGGCTAAGACTTTCACCGAAGCATCCTGTTTCCGGGACAATGGAAAACTCCCGCCTTGAGGGTTAGAAAGGCTATACCTGTGAATGAGCGATACGTGATTACTTAGGGCGGACACGGGTTCGACTCCCGTCAGCTCCATTAAAAAAGGCTCCACCGAGAAAGGTGGAGCCTTTTTGCTGTTGGTTTTTGCTTGTTAGCTAGGGGTGTAGTGCTAAGTGTTTGTGGTTAACCTAGGGCGCTGACTGCAACCGTAATGAGCATGGCGCTAACAACGTAAAACACGCTGACGACCTGTAGCTCGCTCCAGCCAGAGAGTTCGAAGTGGTGGTGAAGCGGGGCCATTTTGAAGAGTCGTTTACCTTTGCCATCTGGGCCTTTAGTGGCCTTGTAGTAGCCCACCTGAAGGATGACAGAGAGGGTTTCAGCAAAGAATAGAAGGGTGACCACCAGCAGGCCGAAGAGATTGCCGCTCAGAATGCCAACGGCTGCCAACGCGCCGCCTAGAGCCAAAGATCCGGTGTCGCCCATGAAGATTTTGGCAGGGTTGCGGTTATGAACCAAAAAGCCGAGGCACGCGCCGCTGAGAGCTGCGCAGAAAACCATAAGGTCTGGATGGGTGGGGGCAATGAGGATGCCGAGCCCGAGTAGGGCGATCGCACCCGCACCGCCCATCAGTCCATCTACGCCGTCCGTTAAGTTCGTTGCGTTACTCTCGGCAACCAGTACAAAGCCCGCTAACGGCCAAAAGAGGACTCCGAGGGGTAGCGCGAGCCCAAAGGGCAAAGCGACCGTGGTGATCTCAGTTGATTGTGAGGTGGTTGCCCAAACACAAAACGCCGCGGCAAATCCGATTTGAAGGACCAGCTTCATCTTCGGAGAAATGCCTTTGTTGGAGCGACGCCGCATCACCTGCCAGTCGTCTAACCAGCCGATCGCTGCGTAAGATAATGTCAGCAAACTAACTGCGACGGTCGCGGTTGAAAATCCCGTCAAAATCAGCGCGACCACAACGGCAGCCGGGACAAAAAAGATGCCACCCATTGTGGGTGTCCCTGCTTTTTTGAGGTGAGCCTGCGGGCCGTCTTCCCGGATGAACTGTCCGGCTTTGAGCTGACGCAAAATCGGTAGTGCAACGTAGCCTGCGATCGCAGAGAGCGCTGTACCGACCACTAGCGGGAGCGTCAAGCTTGCGTCATCGAGTCCGAAGAGTCTGCCAGCTGATTTGTCGAGTCCAATGGCTGTTGCCAAAAGGCAAGCCGCCAAAATAGTTGAGAGTGTCGTCCCTGAAAGACCTGACGACTTTGATGAAAACCTGGCATCCACGATATCTATTCCTTCACTTATCACACACCTTTCCCATTTTCACTGGATACGTTACACCCACAGCCAAAAAAGACTGTAGTCCAGTGATGTAAGCGCCTCCATCCACAACAAGCCTGCTGACGGATACCTACCTACCTTCAAATAAAATCTGATTCATTCCGGTTTATACCTCTGACTCAGACTCTCAAATGTTCACGAGCACGTTCGGTATTTATACCTAACCAGTCGTGATGTTGATTGTACGACGTTGTCTCGCAATATTTCTAAATATTTGTAGAGATATCGTCCATAAATCACCTGTTCATCGCCTTTGTCGGTTTGTCAGGACGTTATATTTGTTCCTTACAACTACGGAGATGATGGTTAGGACACCCGTCACCCGCAGCGCCTGAGCAAAAATTGACCCAGATCAGGTTAAAACACAACCGTTACAGATAACACCGGCGTGTGAAGCGCCGAATTATTCTGCTAGTAAACCTTTATTTGCCGCTATTTTGAGCGAGCATACCAGAGACTGGTTAACTTTGTACCCTAATTTCTCTGGAAAATCTAATTTAAATGTTTCATATCGTGCTCTACACGATTTAACGAGTGCCTCTGTTGGACAGGAGATATCCTCAACGATGTCTGGACAAGCCTGTATAAAATGACACCAAAAAACTATCTAGAACGTTTGCTCTAGATAGCCTAGTTGACTATGAGTCCCTTACCAGGAATCCCTTACCAGGGTGATGTTCGTTAGACTAAGGCTATTGAGACTAACAACCAATCCCTGTGAGTTCAGTCTTCAGGGGGGAGTCTCTATCGGCTGGTTCTCTATCGGCTGATCATGATCAATAGCCTTTTAGTAGTCAGGCCAGTGGTAGGTTAGTCCAGTGGTATGTCACGCTAGTCGTCATCAAGTGACATCTCATCGTCATCATCGTCGTCTTTGTCATCGCTGCCCATAAGGTCTGCGAGTTCTTCGGGCTCGGGCTCGTCACCGACGCTGTCAATCGGTTCGCGAGGGATGAGTCTACCGGTGCCTTCTAGCCAGTTGAGGATAGAGGAGTCTGTTTGAAGGGGAATGACGCCAGCATGCTCTTTGCGAGGAATTTGGCGAACGGATGGATTGGAGTATGTGCTCATTAAGCTTCAATAACCAAAAAGAGAATAACCAAACATGAGGTTAATGGATATTGTCTACATTACCACCGCATTAGTTACATCGAATCGTAAGTTGTGTCAATCTTGTTGGAGTTTGTGCTGATGTTGTCTAAGGGTGATTTAGATGTTGTCTAAGCGTGACTTAAAGGCGGCGATCGCTTCTAAAAACCGTGGCATCTCGGCAACGACGGTTGATAAAGAGGCGATCGCGATGATGATTGCGCGGGTAGAAGATACCAATCCTACGCCCGACCCGCTGTCTAGGCCCGATCTGCTAGAGGGCAATTGGCGGCTGCTTTATACCACCAGTCAGGAGCTGCTGGGGATTGATAAGGTGCCTTTGCTGACGCTCGGCAATATCTATCAGTGTGTAAGGCCCGCCGCCGCTCGTATTTACAATATTGCTGAGGTGGCTGGCGTGCCGTACTGCGAAGGTTTGGTTTCAGTCGTGGCAGGCTTTGAACCGGCACAGAGTGAGGCCGATGTGCGTCAACGCCGGGTCAATGTCCGGTTTAATCGAGCTGTGTTTGGCTTGCAGCGGGCGCTAGGCTACCGCTCACCTGGGCAGTACATTGAGCAGATGGAAGCCACTGAAAAGTTTAATTTGTTGCAAGGCATTGATTTTGCGATTGAATCGGATCGTCAGCAAGGCTGGTTAGAAATTACCTATCTGGATGAGGATTTTCGTATTGGTCGGGGTAATCAAGGTAGCTTGTTTGTGCTGACGAAGGATCCCGGGTAATCAGAGGCTATTGGATTTTTCCCTATGATTCCGATTTCTCAAGGACATCTCACGCTGCTAGATGCCTGCGCGCGAAAATATCAGTACATTTTTTTTGACGCGCTGTCTGGCCCTGCGACTTACGATCAGCAGCTCACGACGCAGTGGGGCAGTCAGTTTCACCGGTTGATGCAGCAGCGAGCGTTGAATTTACCGGTAGAGGTACTGGCTGAGGCGGATACTGAGATGGCAGCCAGTATGGCGGCGCTCGCCAAGGCCGCTCCTGATGTCTTTACGTATTTGTCAGCGGCATCTGATCCGCCTGCTGAGAGGGACCCTTTGTCAGATGATGCGTCTGCCACGACACCCTTTTCTCAGAGTGAGCATCGTCGGACCCTCGAATTTAACGGTTATCTACTGACGGTGGTCTACGATTTGCTGGTGCGATCGCCGATGCAAGGTCAAATTTTTGATTGGAAAACCCATCAGCGTCTTCTCCCTGAAGACCAGCTCCGCAATGATTGGCAAACCAGGCTGTATTTGTATGTGCTGTGTGAGACCACAGACCTGTCACCCCAGCAGCTCTCAATGACCTATTGGTTCGTGCGAGGTAGCGCCGACCGGCAAGAAGCGCCTCGCGCCTACCGGTTTGACTACAGTGAGGTGTTACATCGGCGCACCCAGCAAGATTTGCAGCGATTGACCGATCGGCTCAGCGAGATGATCCGCCGAGTTGAGTTTCCGAAGGTGCCAGTTGAAAAGGGATTGTGCGATCGCTGCTTATTCAATGTGAGATGCGATCGCGTCACCACGACTTTGGAGTCTCGCGGCGATCAGGTGTCAGAAGCCCTTGCCTCACCACCTGTTGACCCGCAGCGGTTGCTCAGCGTTGCTAGCCAGCTAACGGCCGATATGGTCGAAGAAATTCCGCTTTAGCTGCTTGAACTCACATCTTTCGGGTGTGCGATCCAGATAGGGTGTTTTTGTATAGCTTTTTTATGTACTTTTTAGAGTGCCTTTGATAGGGTTGTCCGCCTGAAGCGCTATGCTTAATCCTCTAAGTGAATAGCGCCAAAAACCTATAAAACCGTCATCACAAACTCAAAAATAACTCTGTTAGCTGCCACAGCCGCTCACCTCAACTTATGGAAGCGTCCTTTGAAATTACGCTGCAAATAGTTATCACCGTACTTGCGGGGATTACAGCTCAAGTTGTAGCGGCCTACTTAAAGTTGCCCAGCATCATCTTGCTGCTGATTTTTGGAATCGCCCTAGGCTCAGACGGTTTGGACTGGCTTTCACCCCAAACCCTAGGCGTGGGCCTAGAGGTGATTGTCTCACTGTGTGTGGCGCTCATCCTTTTTGAAGGCGGGCTTAACTTAGAACTTAAAGAAATCGGCAAGGTTTCCGGTAGCCTCCGTAATCTCATCACTATTGGCACCTTCATTACGTTGGTCGGAGGGGGGATCGCCGCTCACTGGCTGGGTGAATTTCCCTGGTCTATTGCCTTTTTGTACGCTTCGTTAGTGGTGGTTACTGGGCCAACGGTCGTGACTCCTCTGCTCAAGCAAGTCGGCGTAGAACGGAAAGTGTCCACCTTATTAGAAGGTGAAGGGGTTTTGATTGACCCGGTCGGTGCCATTTTGGCTGTTGTGGTGCTCGATATCATTCTCAACGGTGATACCGATCCCACCTTTGTAATTGGCGGACTGTTGGCCCGATTGAGTATTGGCGCAGTGATTGGTGGCGGTGGCGGTGCGCTGATGGCCCTATTTTTGCGGATGGCTGATTTCCTGTCAGAGGAATTGCGAAATCTGGTGGTGTTGGCCGGTATTTGGGGCCTTTACGGCTTTGCTCAAACGGTGAGAAGTGAGTCGGGCCTGATGGCTGCTGTGGCCGCAGGGATTGTGGTTAGAGCAATTTCTATCCCGGAAGAGCGGTTGCTGCGTCGGTTCAAAGGCCAGCTCACTATCTTTTCCGTTTCAGTCCTATTTATTTTGCTTGCAGCTGATCTCTCGATTGCCAGTGTCTTCGAGCTAGGACCGGGATCGGTACTGACCGTGCTGGTGCTGATGCTGGTAGTCCGCCCGTTGAATATTGCGGTGTGCACCTGGAACAGCGATTTAAACTGGCGGCAAAAGCTCTTTATGAGTTGGATTTCGCCCAGAGGTATTGTGTCGGCTTCTGTGGCGTCTCTGTTTGCCATTTTGCTTACTGAGCGCGGTATTAATGGTGGCGACTCTATTAAAGCGCTAGTGTTTTTGACCATCATGATGACGGTGTTTGCTCAAGGGCTAACGGCGAGGAGTTTTGCGCGGCTACTGGGCGTGACCTCTAGCAGCGCTACTGGCGTTGTGATTGTGGGCTGTAATGCCTTGGGGCTAACAATCGGCCGATTGTTTAAAGATCGTGGTGAGTCAGTGGTGATTATCGATACCGATCAGGCGGCTTGCGAGAAGGCAAAGGCTGAGGGCTTTGAGGTGTATGTCGGCTCGGCGCTTGACGGCGAAATTTTAGAGGAAGCGGGCCTTAGTTCGATTGGGACCTTTTTGGCAGTAACAAACAATGGCGAAGTAAATTCTGTGATTGCTGAGCGTGCCCAGGAAGAGTTTCAGCCGCCGCGTGTGGTAGCTGTGCTGCCCCGTAAAGTTCAGGCAAAAGAAGGCTTGCCGACTGAGGGCGTTGCCAAAGCCGACCAAAACCGAGGGGATGTTCGAACGCCTCGCATGTCTGTCAAGCGCTGGAACACGTTTATTGCCGATGATGCTGTAGAAAAGGGGCGCTATGAGTTCACGGCTGACTCGCTAGAGGCTCAGCGCGAGCAGGTGAATAAGTTGATTCGGTCGGGTGATATGGTGCCGTTGGTGATTGAGCAAAATGACAAGCTCGAAGTCGCTTTGGGTGAAGATAAGTGGCCAGCCGACAGTAAGCTCGTGTATTTTTTACATGACCCAACGCCCCAGTTAATTAAGCGACTGTCGGGGGCTCGCAAACCTTCGCGGCAGCTAGTAAAACCACCGCCCGAAAAAGAGGAGATGACAACCTCAACGGCTCAAAAGTCTGATGTGTCTAGTGGCTCTGCTTTGGGGACCTCTGTTCCCGGACTTTCTATGCCTAAGCCCTCTGCTATGCCCGAACCCTCTGCTATGTCCGAACCCTCTGTGCCCCCTGGTGACTCCAAAATGGCACCGCCTGAAAAGGGCCAGTTAGAAGACGGTTAGCTTGCTGCATGCTCAACTGGGCATTGACCTGGAACCCTTAAATCGCAAACTCAACTCAGGGCGTAACGACCCACGAAGAGTGCGGCAAGGATCCAAAGTCCCCAGGGAACACTCTTGGCTTTTCCTTGGCAAAGCTTTAGCAGCGGGTATGCAATGAGACCCATTGCGATCCCTTCTGCGATAGAAAAACTCAGTGGCATCATCACGATGGTCAGAAAGCAGGCGATCGCCTCTGCCGGATCTTCCCACTGAATGTGTTTGACGCCTGTCATCATTAGGCTCCCGACGATGATTAGCGCAGGGGCTGAGGCAAAGCTAGGAATGCCTGCCAACAGCGGGATAAAGAAAATCGAGGCTGCAAATAACGCCGAAACGATGATCGCTGTGAATCCGCTGCGCCCGCCTTCTGAAATGCCAGCGGCAGATTCAATGTAGGTGGTGACGGTTGAGGTGCCCAGGATGGCTCCTGATGTGGTGCCTACGGCATCGGCCATCATCGCTTTTTCAACCCCAGGAAAACGCCCGTCCTCATTGACATAGCCTGCTTTAACACCGAGTCCCGCTAATGTGCCGACCGTATCGAACAAATCTACAAAGAGCAGTACAAAAATGATGCTGGCGGCGTCGACAAAGTTAACGCGCCACAAGGCACCAAGCCCGGTGAATGCCTGTCCCAATAGGTGGGTAGGAACCGTCGGCAGGGCAACGATGCCGAGGGGCCAATCGGTGATCCGGGTGATCCAAGCCAAAAGCGCCGTGCTCAAAATGCCCCACAGCAGTGCACCAGGAATGCGGCGGACGACCAAGGCGGCGGTCAGGGCAAGGCCAATGAGTGCAACAATGCTGCTGCCGGCTTGAAAATTACCGAGGCCCGTAAGGGTCGCTTCGTTATCTACCACCAAGCCTGCGTTCCGAAGAGCGATGTAGGTAATAAAGAGGCCAATGCCTGCGGTGGTTGCGTGTTTGATGCCGTTGGGGATCAGCGCAATAATCCGCGATCGCACCCCGGTGACCGTGAGTGCAATAAAGACAAGTCCTTCTACAAAGACTGCGCCCAGCGCTGCGCGCCAATCTACGCCGATGCCCAGCACCACGGTAAAGGTGAAGTAGGCGTTAATGCCCATGCCTGGGGCTAAGCCAAACGGAAGCTTGGCGTAAAGGCCCATGATGGCCGTTGCGATCGCAGCTGATATCGCCGTTGCGATCACCAGCTCATTGAACAAGTCGCCTTGCTCTTCTAAATAAATTGCATTCGACAAAATCAGCGGATTCACCACCAAAATGTAGGCCATGGTGACGAATGTGGTGACCCCTGCAAGCCGTTCGGTTCGCCAGTTGGTTCCCAGCCTTTGAAACTCAAAAAAGCGCGCTGCTTTTTGAAGAGTAGTGGTTAAAAACGAAGATGACGGCGCGTCACTCATGATTGAAAAAGCCTTTACAAAAAGCGATTGACACGAAAAGCGATTGAACAGATCAGTGATTGAGAAAGATTGGCTGAAGCCAGCGTGCTCTATAGGCTAGATCAGCCACTGACACCACTTTTGAACAATTTCAGGTGAGCCGTACCAAAGGCGTTTGGGCCTCGGCGAATGAAAAACCTGCTCAAAAGTCATGTTTTCAGCGCCGTCTAAATGTGCTGCCGAGGTCGGTACAATACCGTCTCCCCAGGCAAAGCCATCACCGCCGGTGAGCTTGTAGCTATTAAACGTAAACCAGTCAGCCTGCTGGCCTTCCACGGCTTTGCCTGCGACACATACGTAGTTCACGTCGTCGTAAAAAGCACCCGGATAAGTTTGGTTTACAAAGTCTAAATTTTTGCGAGTCCAGCGTTCCTGGCTGGTGTGCGGCGTGCCCAGCGTAATCAGGGTTTCCACGTGGGATCGGGCTGGCCGAGGCGTTGTTCGATCGCGATCGCTACCGTGGATATTGTAGGGTTGTTCTCCCAGATAAATGCGTGAAATCCACCCGCCTGCCGAATGCCCTACAAGGTTGATGCTCTTAGAGCCCATATCCATCATGACGCGCTGCGCGGTGGCATCCAGGATTTGGACAATATTAATAACCGAGCGTCCACCTACCGTCGGCAGCCAGTCGCGTCGTCGCAGCGGCACCGTCACAGCCGGATAGCCTTGTGCCGCTAGCGCGCTTTCCATTTCTTGGTAAGGCTGCGCGCTAGCCAGATATCCCGGCAAAATTACCGTGGGTAGGGGCATAAAAAGGTCAAAAAGGTCGGGAGCACAC
Source organism: Cyanobacteria bacterium J06634_5 (assembly GCA_039820525.1). Lineage (GTDB taxonomy): Bacteria > Cyanobacteriota > Cyanobacteriia > Phormidesmidales > Phormidesmidaceae > Phormidesmis. Next base: position 282,629 of record JBCBPY010000001.1, on the reverse strand, counting down.
CATAGGCAATAGTATTAGCTTATACCTTAGTCGATGGAAATACCGCAACCTCTATCGATATCCTCTCCAAGGCGCCCTTTCATATGACCCAGCCGACCACACCGCCGACAAACTCTGACAAATACTTAGGCACGCTCTATGGCATTGGCGTGGGTCCCGGTGATCCAGAACTGCTGACCCTCAAGGCTTTGCGAAGACTACAAAGTTCACCCGTTGTGGCCTTTCCCGCAGGTCTCAACGGGCAGGTCGGCGTTGCCGAACGAATTATTACCCCCTGGCTCGCTGACCACCAGCAGCGGTTGCCACTGTCGTTTCCTTACGTGTTAGAGGCCGAACAGCTTTCAGCCGCTTGGCAGCAAGCCGCGCAGACGGTTTGGCCCTACTTGTGCTCGGGCGATGTCGTGTTTGCCTGCGAGGGCGATGTGAGTTTTTACGGCACGTTTACTTATCTGGCGCAGAGCTTACGGTTGCAGCATCCTGAGGTGGTGGTAGAGGCGATCGCCGGCGTGTCTTCCCCTATGGCAGCTGCCGCAGCACTGGGTATTCCACTGGCCTGTCAGTCGCAGCGGCTTGCAGTACTGCCTGCGCTATACGCCGTAGATGAGCTAAAAAGCGCCTTAGCCTGGGCAGATGTCATTGTCCTGATGAAGGTCAGCAGTGTGTATTCTCAGGTTTGGCAGATGTTGGCGGAGCGTCAACTATTAGAGCGTAGCTACGTGGTCAAAAATGCCACCAGACCCGATCAGAAAACCTATTCAGGATTGCAAGACTATCCTGATTTGAAGCTGCCTTATTTCTCTTTATTAGTTGTGCAGTGTGGACAGCGCATTGTCGTGACTGCCTAAGGTTGCTTGCCGCTGGCCCAAGTCCAGTGTTTTAAGAGACATTCTGAGACTTAGCCAAGGGGTTGGTTACCAAAACTGTAATCACTGAAGTCTCAGCATCATCGGGCGTTATCCTAGGCCTGTCCTCCTGTGAAAGTCCTAGCAGAACAGCCCCGTTAAAACTGGCATAAACTACCCTCAACGTTTTAGCTGAAATATCATATTCTTAAACGAATACGTATTTTTAGCGGACCAGCACTCAGTAAGATTCTATGGCCCTCCCTGCTCGCTTAACTCCCATACTGCGTCCGATTGGAAAGGTCGCCAAAGTGATTACGCCAACCGGTGTCGGTGTTTTGCTCTCAGTGGGTGCGCATGCGGCACTGCTGTTATTTGGTCCGCGTACCGATCTATCATTTGCCGCGCTCAGTCAGGCAGCTCAGCAGGCTGAGTCGGAAGAAACCATTGTGCCCTTGGTACAGCTGACGCCAGCTGAGCGCAATCGACTCCCTAGCTTTGCCCAGCCGCGAAAGCCACCGTTGCCTTCTACTGGGCTCGGTAACCTCGCGCTGCCGTCAGGACTGCCCTCTGTTCCTAACACCAGCATTCCTCGCCGCCAACAGGTTGCTGCCAAGCCTTTCCCTGCGGCGGTTACGCCACGGACGCAGCCGCGGAGAACACCCGTTCGACGGACGCCCGCCCCGGCGCTGAGTCGAACGCTGCCAAACTCTATTCCCATTCGTCAGTTGCCCACACTGCCTTCTCTCGGGTTGGGCCGTCGTTCGTCCGGAGTGCCTGTGGTCCCAAGTACGCCCTCGCCAGCACCCGCTGCGCCCTCTTCTAGTCCTGCTGAAACCAACCCCAATTCCTCTCCGGGGACAGCCGCAGACGTATTACCACGGTTGGAGCCTGCAACGCCTGATGGTGGCGGCTTCTCGGTGGCTGATGCGCTTGCGCAAGCAGAGGCGAATGCTCGTCAAAACGCGCCTGATATTGCCAGAGGTGCAGGGCCTGATGAGCCTTCGCCGGAGGCTTTGCCATTGCCAGAAGAGGGCGGTGAAGACACCACAACTATTCCTGTGGAGCCCCCTGCGATCGCGACGGTCCCAGCACAGGGCGATAGTACCCTGCTGCTAGAGGGTAATAATGATTATGACGACACCGCTGTATCCGATGAAGAGTCTCAAGACAGAGAGCGAGACTGGCTGATTGCAACCGCTGAAGGTAAAACTGAGGTTGCGACCGATAGCGCTGAAATTTCAATCGACTCTGGCTTTAAAGCCTGTCGGGAAGTGCCCCCAGTTGATGGTCGAATTGGCGTAGTGGTCAATCCAGATGGCTCACAATCAGACGCCACAGTCCTCAAGAGCATTGGCTACGATGTCCTCAACCGCTTAGCGCTGCGTACGCTTGAATACGAAGAATTTGAGCCAGTAGATATTCCCAAGCAATACACCGTAGATGTGAAAGTACAGTACGCACCCGAAGACTGCGAAGAAGGTTTAACAGAAGCGGAAATCGCTGACGATGTCGCTGAGTAAGGCACGTCGTGGTCACTCCAAAGACTATCAGCAGACCCGACATGATGGGTGTGCGGTTTAAACGCACTCGTCAATTTTAAGTACCGTGTACTTTATTTGCTGAATATTACTTAACTGAGTGCTTGTCGGGATCGCTCATTTAAGCTTTATAGACACGATAGCTCCAGGCTCAATGGCCTGCTCGTCCTATGAAAGTTGTTCGTAAAGGTTTGGGTCAATCTATTGGGTTGGGTTTATTACTGGTCGTTGGATGTGCCGGGATCATCGGTCTGATGTCTTACGTAGCACTTTAAGCTCACCCTTGATGCGTGAGCGATCGCTCACTATAGGGTCTCTTCTGTTTGGGTGTTTACCTCTGTGAGTCGCTCTATTGATGAGTCGCTCTATTTAAGGGCGTTTCCCTAAGCATAAAGGACCTTCAGAGAAGTTCTGAAGGTCCTTTACTGTTGTCACCTTAGGTTCGTTTTATGGTGCGTTCTGTTCTGTAGTACGTTCTATGGTGCGTTAGTCGTCTTTGTTGGCCTACAGCCGCTTGGTCAGAATCTTGCCATGAGTATCTGTGCCACAGCTGCTCAAAAGGCTGTGTTTTTGAGCGAGGGCATGTACCCGCTCTGTTTTGCCTGGGCTAGGCCGCCACTCTTTGGGATTGTCGTAGGCATAGTAGGTCTCTACACCATCAATCCCCAACCTAACGGCCTCTCGAATCAAGGTCGTTTCATCGGTGCGATATCGTACAGGATGAGCCAAAATTGCAATACCGCCCGCTGCCTGAATCGTATTGATCACACGGTCGGCTTGTCGGTCGTCACCTTTGGGTGCGCTTCCCTGAAGGTAGGGCTTGATGCCTTCATCCTCAGGGTTGAAGGCGTATCCCAATATATGAACATCTGTATTGGCAAGATAGGACGTAATTTCCACGCCTGTCCAAAGCTTAGGGAGTGCCTTTACCCCTGGTTTGCGCTTTCGACTCCAGCTAGAAGGGTTGTGCCAGCGCCAGTCTTCCATCCATGCGCAGGCTTTCCGGTAGCCTTCAACGTTGTGATGATCGGTAATGGCCATACCAAACAGGCCAATTTCTACAGCCTGGGTCATCAGCTCAGCCGGGGTGAGTTTCCCGTCAGAGCAGTTGGTATGCATATGGAAGTTGTAAGTTCTCGGGCAGCTGCGCGCGTGTATATTCTGTAATACTTCTTTAAGTAGCAAAGAATCCTGCGTTGCCGTCCGAGGGGTCACCTGGGAAGTCGATGCCCGATCAGCAGGATTGGCAGACATGGCTTTATAGCACTTATTGACTAAACCTACTATACCCAAACTCCCTACAGATAGGGGAGCTATGTGGAAGGGTATGCCTGTAAACCTTGACGAATGTGGGCAGGTTACAGCGGCTGAGGCTGGGGCCGTTTTGTGCTAAAAGGCTTGTGTAACCTGGGTTTGGTCCGTAAAAGCACGGCAGGTTCTAGCTTAAAAGGGAACACCAGATCCCGTACGAAAAAATCTTAAATGAGTGTTAAAAAAGTAGCCTGCTGAGCGATTTGATGCTTCTGAACAGGCTACTTTCGCTTAGGCGGCCTGAATAGGCTGGTCAAATAAAGTATCGAGGTAGACCCGTGATGGGGTTCGATCGCCTTTGGTATGTCCGTTTTGCAGCAAGAACAGTGAGAGTGCTGCGGCATACAGTCGGTCTTGGTCCCAGGTGGGATGAGTCTCCAAAAAGCTTTTGAGAGAGTCGTGAAGTTCTTCAGGAATCTCTGCCAAGATGCTGACGCTAAGTTGCATGTGAGGACCTCGTACAAGTGTCCTGCTTATTCGGCAGGTAGTCGAATCATTCTGCGGTGTGAGGGGTGGGGTTTGTCAATGATAAAGAAACTTGGCAAAGCTTTTATCCGTGAGTTACTTCAACGAGAGAATAGGCTTAATGCGCCGTTCACGTTACATCTCTTAGCGTAATGGCTATGGTCTCTCATAATTGAGGCGGTGGAATTAGGCCTTTCCACGAGATCCGTGGAGCTACTGATTTACCGTGTAAACCTGTGGAAAACTATCCCTGAGCTGTGGAAAACTTTTGGGTGATTGGTGGAAAACTTTCAAAGACGGCTGATCAGAAAATAAAAAAATAGCGACTCGCAAAAGCTAACGATCCTTAAAGTTGGCAGTTGCATTTGTGTTCTTTTCGGTTTATTAGGCGATCCCCTGGAAAACTCGTCCTCAAAGGGTTCCTTACTGGCCGCTACTCTGTCACCAACGTTGCCAAGCCTAAAAAGCGAATGTCTTTAGGGGTGATTTGGAAGCGACAAGGGAGAATCTCGACGCCCTTTTTTGCAGCTGCGCGCAGCAATTTTCCATAGGTCGGGTCTGTCGTATCGCCTGGGGAAAACTCATCGCAGTCACTGCGGTTGATGAAATACACCATTACAGCTCTGGCGTCAGGAACAAGCTCGGTTAGTTCACGCAGATGCTTTTGTCCTCGGGTGGTGACGGTGTCTGGAAAGAGGGCTCTGTTGCCCTGTGTCCACGTGGTGTTTTTGACCTCTAGGTAAATGGGCCGATTGTCCGATGTACCTGTGAGTAAAAAGTCGATGCGACTTTTCTTAGGTTTGCCGCTTTTGGTGGTGCCATAGTCACCTGTGCCGTAAGGGACTTCTGATCGAATGGTGTCGTAGGCTCCTAGTTGCTTATCGAGTAGGTGATTTTCTAGTACGGATTTCATCACGCGGTTGGGCAAGGCTGTGTTGACGCCGGTCCATACGGTGTCGGTAGCGGCTGTTGCGGACTCGATTTCTATAAGTTCCCAGGTGTAGGCGAGCTTACGCTTGGGGTTGTCGCTACGAGAGAGCATGACCCGGTTGCCGATGTGGCAAACCCCTGTCATGGGGCCAGTGTTGGGACAATGGGCCGTGACCACTTCGCCAGAGTCCAGCTCAATATCGGCGAAGAATCGCTTGTAGCGCTTCAATAGCTTGCCAGGAACTAGGGTTGGGTAGGGATAAGACCAGTGGGCGATCGCGGTGTTTTTCATGGCGTATAAGTCGCTTTTTTAAGGATCAATAAAGCATTGCTGGCTAAGGGAAGCGTCAATCTGCTCGTTAATCAGGTGGGCAATCGGGTCAGGCTGTCAGGTCAGGCAATTGGGGCAGTCAATGAGGTCAGGCAATTGGGCTAATTGATATCCCTCGCAAAACTTGATATCGTCAGACTCCCGATAATTTTTGCGTGGATTCTTGGATGATAAGGACGACCTTTTCTCGACGTGCTTCTGTAATAACTGGTATGTGCTGTCTCCTCATGGTGGCAACGTTGGGCAGCTGCACTGCAAAAAATACGTCCAGTGAGGGGGGCGCGTCAACGTCGGAAAGTGCTCCTCCCTCGTCTGAGCTATTATCTGACGAACCGCTAGCTGTTGGGGCGATCCCCGATCAAGACCCTGAAAAGATTCAGCGGCTGTACGATAAGCTGGCGACTTATTTGAGCGAGGCCCTCGGCGTGCCGGTTGTGTATCAACCTGTGACTGACTATGCGGCGGCAGTCACGGCCTTTAAGGTCGGTGATTTAGACCTGGTTTGGTTTGGCGGGCTCACAGGTGTCCAGTCTCGGCTACAGGTGCCAGGTGCAGAAGCGATCGCACAGCGTGATATCGATGAAGTTTTCCACAGCGTTTTTATTGCCAATGCATCAGCAGGGATTGATCCCCTCGAAGATGCTTCGGGTTTAATGGCGCTGAAAGGCAAGTCGTTTACCTTTGGCTCAGAGTCTTCTACCTCTGGCCGACTGATGCCCCAATACTTTTTAGCTGAAGCGGGGGTAACGCCTGCGGACTTTAAAGGTGAACCCGGATTTTCAGACTCTCACGATGCCACCCTCAAGCTGGTCGAATCGGGTAGCTACGAAGTCGGTGCGCTCAATGAGCAGGTCTGGCTAGACCGGGTTGAGAGCGGTGAAGTCGATGAGACGAAGGTGCAGGCGATTTGGCAGACCCCTGCGTACTACGACTATCACTGGGTGGTGAATGCCGCTGAGCTGAACGAACGCTATGGCGAAGGCTTCACTGACAAAATTCAGGCGGCGTTGCTCAATTTAGAGGCTAGCGATCCTGCGCAGGCTGAAATTTTGGATTTGTTCGGGGCCGAGAAATTTATTGAAACTGAGAATGAGAACTACGCTCAGATTGAGGCGGTTGGGCGCGAGATCGGTAAAATTAAGTAGGCATTGAACCGTACTGTTTCGGTCTTTATTGTTCCAAATCGCATCCGCAATACTGTATGAACCATCAGGCCCTAGAGCTCAGAGCGGTGAGTGCTCAATTCGGCTCGGTGATGGCGTTGTGCCAAGTGAGCTTAAGGGTCGAACCCGGTGAGAAAGTCGCCTTGGTCGGCCCGAGTGGTGCAGGCAAAAGTACGCTGCTGAGCTTACTCAATGGCTCGCTGGCTCCAACCAGTGGTGAAGTGAGGGTGTTGGGGAAGCTGATGCGATCGCTGAGCGGCGCTCAACGCCGGCGACTTCAGCGTCAGGTCGGGACCGTATACCAGCAGCATAATCTCGTCTCGAATTTACCGGTTATTCACAATGTCAATGCCGGACACCTTGGGCGATGGCCATTATGGAAAGCGCTTTGGTCCTTGGTGTGGCCGCAGCAGGTAGAGACTGCGACTCAATCGCTGGCCCAGCTGGGGTTAGCCGATAAGCTGTATGCCCGCACCGATAGATTGTCGGGCGGGCAGCAGCAGCGGGTTGCCATGGCGCGTGTGCTTGTGCAAGACCCGGCGATTGTGTTGGCCGACGAGCCTGTGGCCAGTGTGGACCCGGCGCGATCGCACAACATGATGGGGTTGCTCAGCGACTTGGCAAACAACAGAACATTGCTGGTTAGTTTGCACGATGTGGCGCTGGCGAAGATGTATTGCGATCGCATCATCGGCCTTAGGCAAGGGCGGCTTGTGTTCGATGTCCCTAGCTCACAGGTCAGCGATAGCCAGCTAGCGGCTCTGTATGATTTAGATGATCTAGAAATGAGTGATTTGGAGACGAGCCCTGCTTGAAGGCTGCGCCACCACTACCTTTATGATCGTTATCTGTAGCCTGTGTAGTTCTCTTGAAAGCACTCCCGAGCTTTTCTGCTCGTCCGTCATTATCGTCTGATCGATCTGCTTCTCCCCTGTGGCCTGTGCTCTCAGCGCGAGGGGCTTTCCTCACCTGGCTGTTGTTAGTGCTGTGGTCGCTGTGGATGTCTGGCCTGGGTCGAAACCCGGTGATTAACTGGGCTGGGTTTGGGCTTGTGGGTCAGTTTTGGGCAGCGATGTTTTCTCCCGCTCTCGATGGCGAGTTTGTGGGGGTGATTGGGCAGGCGGCTGTTACGACGCTGGCGTTTGCTGTGTGCTCTACGGCGTTGAGTTTGGTGATTGGTTTTGTGGGTGGGATCGCTTGCTCACGGGTGTGGTGGCAGGTTTGCTGGCCGGGGGCTACAGGTCGGTTAATTTGGCTTTGTCTGCGAGGTCTGCTGGCGATTCCTCGGGCGATTCATGAGCTGATTTGGGGACTGCTGCTGCTCAGCGTGTTGGGCTTAGATCCGATCGTAGGGGTGCTGGCGATCGCAATTCCTTTTGGTGCGATTACTGCAAAAGTATTTTCTGAAGTTTTGGACGAGACGCCGACTGCGCCGCTGGCGTCGCTGGTCAATAGTGGTATTAGGCCCAGCGTTGCGTTTGTCTATGGCTTATTGCCGCAGGCGCTGCCAAATTTAATTTCCTATGGGTTCTATCGGTTTGAATGTGCTTTGCGAGCTGCGGCAGTACTGGGCGTCATCGGTGCGGGTGGTTTGGGCTATCAAATCTTTCTTAGCCTAAAGTCGTTGCAGTATGAGCAGCTGTGGACTGGCTTTTACGCGCTCATTTTGCTCAACGGAGCTGTGGACTTTTGGAGTGCAACGCTGAGGCGGCAGATGGGATTTGTCAGTCGAATGGATTTGGCAAAGCGTCGCCAGCGCTCGACCGCTGGCAAAGGGAGTTCGCAGCGCTCGCCTTTGTTTATTGGATTTTCTTGGGGGGCGATCGCCCTCGCAATTCCGATTTGTTTTGCCTACTTGAATATTGACTGGAGTCGGTGGGGTAGGGCGCGATCTCTTTTTGCCGACATTGCCGCGCAGGTCACCCCCGTGCAAGTCCTACCCGAGTTCTCTTTTTCGCTGGTGCCGATGGCATTACACACCGTTGCGATGTCTGTCCTTGCAATTACCCTAGCTGGACTCGGCGGCGTGCTTTTTTCCTTTCCAGCGGCGCAAAACTTTTTTCTTCCCGGCGGTTTGCTGCGGCCCGCAGGTGAGGCTGGCTGCAGCCAGTCTGGAGATATCGTTGGCAACCTTGCTGGTCGCGTCATGATGCTGACCGCGAGGGTTGTGCTGTTGGGGGCAAGGGCGATCCCCGCGCCGATTTTAGCCTTGGTGATTTTGTATGGAATGTTTCCCAGCATTTTGCCAGGGGCCTTAGCGTTGGCGATTCACAACTTTGGCATCCTTGGGCGGCTGATGGCGGAGGTGAATGAGAACTTACCGGATGGGCCGGTTCGGGCGTTGCGATCGCTCGGTGCCTCCGGCAGCAGCCTTGTTTTTTACGGCATTCTCCCCGCGAACCTGTCTCGGTTTTTGGCCTACATTTTGTATCGATGGGAGGTATGCCTGCGAGAAACGGTGATCGTCGGCCTGGTGGGGGCCGGTGGATTGGGACGGCTGATGACTGAGCAGCTCAGCAGCTTTGACTACAGTGGCTTAGCGGCGACGCTGAGTGTGTTTATTGTCCTCACGATTGTTGTGGATATGATCAGTAGTTGGCTGCGATCGGCGGTTCGGTAGCTAATCTGGCAGCACTCTGGCAGGACGATTCGTCAGGGATAACGGTATCAGGGAGTGATTAAATGGGGATTGGTTGAAAAGAGGACGCACTGTTGGGTAAGCGATCGCTAGCGGGAATTGCGGGAATTGTGGCGGCGGCAACGCTGCTCAGTAAGGTGTTTGGCCTGCTGCGGGAAACTGCGATCGCAGCGGCCTTTGGCACTGGCCCAGTGACAGACGCCTACGGCATTTCCTACGTCATCCCTGGCTTTTTGCTGATTTTGCTCGGCGGCATCAATGGTCCGTTTCACAGCGCCATTGTTAGCGCCGTTTCCAAACGCAAAAAAGAAGACATTGCCCCCATCGTTGAAACGGTAACCACCGTCGTCGGCATTGGACTGGTGATGGTGAGTATCGGCATGTTCATTTTTGCCGAACCGATTATCGACTTGCTGGGGCGCGGCTTTTTAGCCACTGATGTGGGCGAGGTGAGTCGGCAAATTGCCATCACCCAGCTCCGTATTATGGCTCCTATTACAGTCTTCGCCTGCTTTATTGGCATTGGCTTCGGCACCCTTAACGCGGACGATCAGTACTGGCTGCCCTCTATTAGTCCGCTGCTTTCTAGCAGTGCGGTGATTGTTGGCCTTGGCATCTTTTGGCTATTGACGGGCGGCGATATTAGTAACCCCAGCAACGTCATGCTTGGGGGGATGGTGCTGGCTTGTGGGTCCTTGTTTGGGGCGATTTTGCAGTGGCTGGTTCAGGTCCCTGCCCTGTGGAAGTCGGGACTGGGCCGATTAAAACTACGGTTCAACGTTAACGATCCGGGTGTTCGCGATGTTTTGAAAGTGCTTGGTCCTGCGACCTTTTCGTCCGGCACGATGCAGATTAACGTCTATACCGATTTGTTCTTCGCTGCCTTTGTCCCAGGGACGCTAGCCGCGTTAGGCTTTGCCAACCTGCTGGTACAAACGCCTTTAGGCATTGTTTCTAACATTATTTTGGTCCCGTTTTTCCCTATCTTTGCTCGCTTGGCCGACCCTTCAAATTGGACTGAACTCAAGCAGCGCATTCGTCAGAGCTTAGTCCTAGTGGCGCTCACCATGCTGCCCATGAGCGCCCTGATTATCACGCTTGCGAACCCGATTGTCACGGTAGTGTACAAACGCGGAAACTTTGATGAAGACGCGGTACGCCTAGTGACGCTCATTCTGATTGCCTATGGTGCGGGGATGTTTGTGTACCTGGCGCGGGATGTAATGGTCCGCGTATTTTACGCGCTAGGAGATGGCCAAACGCCGTTTAGAATCAGTCTGGTCAATATCGCGGTGAATGCGGTTTTGGACTATATCTTTTTCAACTGGATGGGGCCAGCTGGTTTGGTGGTGGCTACCATTGGCGTCAATATTGTGTCGCTCGTGGCGATGACGGTGCTGCTAGATCGCAAAATTGGTGGCCTACCCGTGGCGGACTGGGCTCGCACGATTGTCACCCTAACAGCGGCCAGTGTGGTGAGCGGCGTTTCCTGCTGGCTGACGCTGGGCGGGCTTACCAGTTTGATTGGTGCTGATGGCTTCCTCGTGAACTTGATTTTGATGAGTGTCGCGGGTGCGATTGGCGCTGTCACCTTTGCCTTACTAACGGTCGTTTTGGGCATTCCCGAGGCCGGGATGTTGGCAGATCGTATTCGTCAGAAGCTGGGCCGCTAAGACTTTTCTTATCTGCCTTGCTCTAGACCTTTTTAGGCTGTAGACGTATGACCGCTGACTCAACTTACGAGCAACGCTACAAGCAAACGGTCGTTAGCTTTTTCGATGGACGCACGAGCTACGACAATGACGTGACGATACGACGTGCGTTGCCTTTATTGGAGATGATTGCGCTCGAACCCGGCCAGCGAGTTTTAGATATCGCAACGGGGACAGGCATTATTGCGATCGCAGCGGCCCAAGCCGTCGGTTCAACAGGGCGGGTAACGGGTGTGGACTTTTCAGCTGGAATGCTCCAGCAGGCGAGGCAAAAAAGCGACGAATTGAAGCTGAGAAACATCACCTGGCTTGAGGCCGATGCGGATTATTTGACTTTTGAAGACGCGTCTTTTGACTACGTGCTGTGCTCTTCTGCGCTGGTCTACCTGGGCGATATTCCTAAGGCTCTTCAAGATTGGTATCGCTGGCTTAAGCCAAAGGGTAAAGCTTTATTTTCAGGTTGGTCTGACCAATCCTATCCGGCACCTTGGATTATTCAGGCGTGCGATCGCCACGGCGTAGCGCTAGAAAATATCAATGCACCAACCGGCACACCCGAAAAGTGCCGGAGACTGATGGAATTCGCCGGGTTTAAGGAGATTACCATTCGCAAGCAGCAGCTCGGCCAATATCGCTCATTAGAACAGTTGATCGGCTGGAATGGGACTTGGTTTCATCCTCAGTTGAATCCCCTTGCCCAACTTTCCGAACAACAGCTGCGGGCAATCACCGCAGACTACAGTCAATGGCTAAAAGAACAGCCGGCGACTAACGAAGGCCTATGGTGCGAAAGTTTGGCTTATTTTGTTGCGGGTTCTAAGTTGAGTTGATTGATTCTTGAGTAGGGTCCCTTTGCCAAATAGAAATGACCTCATCAGCGCTGGCTGTAATGAGGGTTTGGCCGTTTGTGGAAAAGGCAGCGGCCACCAAGCCCCAATCGTGTGCCAGCTTAGCAACACACTCTCCAGTGCTGACATTCCACAGCGTGAGGACCGTGTCTTCGCTGCCGAGCGCCAGGATGCCGTCACGGCTGAGTGCAAAGGCCGTAATGGGTGAGGGCGATTGGTAAAAGGTCACAGGATTACCCGGATTCATTTGCTCATCTAGGGGGTAGCAACTCACCAAGCCAGTGCTGATCGCAGTGATGAGCTGAAGAGAGGCGGCGGACTGAGTGTTGGGTTGAGTGTTGGTTTGAGCGGTAGATTGAGCGGCCGGTTGATGTGCGGCATGGAAGGCGAGGGCGATCGCACGTTGTTCCGGGCTCCACTGTGGCGTTCCAAAGACCTCCTGACGGCTGCGATGTTTGTATACCTGCTTGCCCAGGTTAATGGTTTTGCTGAGCTGAGGTGATTGCCCGTGCGGCCAGCGCCATAGCTTAAGGGTGCTATCGTCGCTGGCACTGGCGAGGACAGTGCCACTGGGTGAAATTGCGATCGCCCTTATTCTTTTTTGGTGCTGCGCCAGCTGTGCTACTGTCTTTAGCGTTGTAATATCCCAGAGCGCGATTTGACCATCGTCATAGGCACTCACGAGCCGCGCGCCGTCCGGGCTAATATCGAGCGCTGTCGGATTCCAGCCTTTGCTGGCCAAGGTATTGAGCAAGCAATGTTCAGCGCAGTCCCACTCTTTAATCGTGCCATCAGCGCTAGCACTGTACAACGCCCTGCCGTCTGGATGAAACTTAAGTGCTGTAATCCCAGCGGTGTGCCCTTCTCCCATAATTCGACGGCGAGGAAAGGTATGAATCAGCTGTCCGCTAGGTTGGTGCCACAGTCGGAGTGCCCCATCGGTGCCTGCTGTGGCAAACATAGCGCCCGAAGGGTGCTGGACGGGGCTAATAGCGATGGCCTGCGTGAGCCCAATCGGTTGCGTGAGACGTTGCTGCCGTTGCCAAGTGTGACTCTGGGCTGCGATGACGGGCCGGGCCGGAAGCGCACGTCTTTTAGGCTGTAATGTATTAGTGAGCGGCTCAATCGATTTTTTGGCACGGGTGAGCAGCTGCTTAGGGGCGTGGAGCAGCGGGTTTCGCGAAAACTGGAGATCGAGCGCCACCTGATCCATGGTCTCGTAACGGTTTGGGAGGGCCATCGCCACCATCTGATCGAGCAGTTGGGCAAACCGAGGTTCTATTGGATTGGGCAGATAGTCTCGCCATACCCAGCGGTTCTCAGCGGCAGACTGTAGGGCAAAAGGGTGAATGCCCGTGAGTGCGTGCAGGCAGGTGAGTCCCAGGCTGTAAATATCGCTAGCGAAGGTGGCTTGGCCCATAGATTGCTCAGGGGCAGCGTAACCAGCACTGCCAATGACCGTTTTGGCCGGTGCTTGGCGCACCCATTTGGCTGCGCCAAAGTCCACGAGCATGGGCAGAAAGTTTTTGTTTTGGGCCAGAACGATATTGGCTGGTTTAATATCGCGGTGGATAATGTTAAAGCTATGGACGTACTGTAGGACAGGGACTAAGGCTTTTAGGAGCGATCGCACCTTGGTCTCTGTCCAAGGTCCTTCACGCTCTATCTGCTCTTCGAGATTGTTGCCCGGAACGAATGCCTGTACAAGGAACTGTCCCAGCTCATTTTCTATAGCCGCCAGCAAAGCTGGAATTTGGGGATGCTCGCCAAGCTTTCGCAGACGCTCTGCTTCTGCACAAAATCCAGAGTCACCAGCTAAGGAATTGTTATAAATTTGCTTGATAACACAGGGAGCGGCAGCTCTGTCGTCATTCGTAGAGAGCCGTTCTGCCAAAAAAGTCCGACCAAATCCGCCCTGCCCTAGCAGGGATACCAGCTGATAGCGATTCGTTTGCCCGCCTTCTTTTGCCTCGACGTTGCAAGCGTTTGATGCTTGTAGTACCAGCGGCGTGCCACAACTCTGACAAAAATTAGCCGCGAGAGGCGTCTGCGGCGTGGGGCAATTAGGATTTAGACAATAGGCCATGACCTCAGGTTCACCAGAAAAGGCCCGCTCAAACTGCCTGTTTTCTATTAAAAAATCGCTCGTTAAATGCTACAGGCCAGACCTAATAGAGACCAGTGTTTTGCCCAGGCGCTTAAATCGAAGCATTCAATACAAAGCAGTTAAGTAAGTCAAGCAGTTGCTACCTGTTGAAAGTCAGAGGAAAGCCGATTAGGGTGTGTGACGTAAATGAGTTGAGCAACAAGTTGCGGTATTAGTGAGTTTACACCCATGGTGTCTGTCTGGCCTTGCTATCTGGCCTTGTTATCTGGCCTTGCTGTTGCCTGTGCTTGCATCAGTCGCTTTTTCCACCCTTGAAAGGGCGCTGAAAGGGAGCCGGTAGGCACAGCTTAGGTCGGAATCGCTTCGCCAGGGCGGAGCTTGGCCCACTTGCCCATTTCTTCGGTGTAACTATCGCAGCCAACGACATCGTACTCAGAGCCGAAGTCGTTGCCCGTGGTGATTTTTTCGCCTTCTATAACCACCTTGGGTGGGGTAATGTTGACGTTGATAGTAGGATTGTTGGGATCAAAAGTGGGCGTATCGGTGAGATGAGGCTGTTGGTGTTGTTGCTCTACCGCATGGTAGGTAGTGCACTTATCAACGTAATGGCAATTGACACAAATACACATGGCCCTAGTGCCCTCACTCGTTAGAATGGCTTTGCTTTTACTCTAGCGCAAGCGACTTAAAGATGATCTGCTCAGCGCACACAGATATAATTTGCCTCCTGCTACGGGCCTACCGACGTAGCCAGCAGTGCGGGCAGACGTTGCTGGAGTGAAAACGCTGACCCACAACGATCGTTTTTTGGGCATGGCCTCTTTTTAGCATGGCCTGTTGTCGTATTAGCCTATCGTCGTCCTGGCCTCATCGCACATGTCTCCTTTTTCGCCTGAAACCTGGCCGTTTTCGCTCGACTTACTGCCCGCTGAGGCTTGTTTGGTCGGCGGCAGCGTGCGAGATCAGCTGCTTCAGCGACAGGCCAGCTATTTGGATTTAGACTTTGTCCTACCTTCAGCAGCTGTCGCATCGGCTTCGGCCATTGCGCGTGCTTGTGGTGCTGGATTTGTGGTGCTTGACGATGCTCGACAAATTGCGCGGGTGGTCTTTGATCATATGACGGTCGATTTTGCCCAGCAGCAGGGTGAGAGCATAGAGGCCGATTTGCACCGACGAGACTTTACGGTGAATGCGATCGCCTATAGCCCTCACCGTCAAACCCTGATCGATCCGCTCGGGGGTAAATCCGACCTGAGCGCCCGGACGATTCGCATGGTCAGTGCTGAAAACCTAGCCGATGACCCATTGCGACTTCTGCGGGCCTATCGCCAAGCGGCTCAGCTCAATTTTACCCTTGAGCCTATTACTCAGTCGGTGATTGCCTCTTTAGCGCCTTCCCTGCAAACGGTCTCTGCTGAGCGTATTCGTAGTGAGCTCGATGCCTTGTTGAGTGTGGGGAATGCCAGTACACCGCAGCTGACGGCTGTGTTACAGCAGCAGCTCTTACGCAGCTACCTGCCTCAATTTACCGCTGCGAGTCTTGGTCAACTTAGCGCTATGGAGGCTACGTTTGCTCAGCTCGAAAATAGTTGGCCTGAGTACGCCCAACGCCTAAAGTGTTGGGTGAAGCCTGTGCCTGCCGGGTTTTATCGTAGCTGGTACAAGGCCGCTAAGCTAAGTTGCTTACTGGGGTGCGATAGTGCCGCCGCAAGCGATCAACTCAACGCACTCAAATACAGCCGTCAAGAGTCGCAGGTTGTGCTAACGCTGCTTAAAACTCAACCGCATATTGAGCGTCTTTGCATAGGAAAACTCACCCGCTCTCAGCAGTTCTTTTTGTTTAAGGATGCAGGCCGTGCTTTCCCTGCTGTTGCGTTCCTTGCCCTTGCCCAGGGTGCTGAGGTTGTTTTGGTAAAACAGCTAGTAGCGCAATATCTCGATGCTGACGATCGGGTGGCTCACGCCCAGCCTCTGGTCACAGGCACTATGCTGATGAAGCAGCTTAAGCTTAAGCCAGGACCCAGGATGGGAAAGCTATTGAGCGCTATTGAACAGGCTCAGGCAGCAGGGACTATCAAAACGCAGTCAGATGCGATCGCTTTTGCCCAAAGCCTAACGGTTTAGCACCTAGCGCTTTATTGCAATCTCTACCGTGCGCGTCAGAAGCCGCCACTTTGCATTGAGACTCGACAAATCAGATTGGGGGCCCTTACTACCTGCTACATTGAAGCGGTTCTGGGCGGTCGTACATCCATCTGATGGGCCAAACTACCATGGGTCCAGTCGAGTGCATGAGAGGCATTAGCTGGCACGACACTGACAATCGATTGACCGCCACCAGCTTGACGCTGGCCGCGAATGGGCCGTCTTTGTGGCTGACGACCCTGCGAGGCTGTGTTTCTATTGGCGGTTTTTCGAGCCGTTTTTCGCTGAGGCTGTTCTTTGGTCTGTGTATTAGAGCGTGATGCGAGCACTCGACCACCCGCTGCCACAGGTCTTAAGGGTGCAGCCCCCGATTTTCTCCGCTGGCGACGCTTTTTAGGGCGAATAGCTCCCCGAACGGCAGCTTGCGAAGATGAGGGCAGTACGCTCAGTTTTCTTTCTCTAGGCTGATTTCTTTCTCTAGGCTGGCCCGCTTTTGCTCTGACTGATTGGGACGCTTTGGATTTCACACTTTTGTGAGGTGGTTTTTGAGAGGTGCCGATCACTCTTTTGAACCGGCTGGTCTTTTGCATTTTGGCAGTCTGTAGCTTTTCTGCCTGGCGTGGTGTGGCTTTAACTGTTTTCCGAACGCTGGTCCGTTGCATAGATTTCGCCTGCTTAGGCTTTCCCGTGGCGATCTCCATACTGGCCCGTACCTTTCGCTTACTCCGGACCCTGCCAGCTGTCATTCTCACCATGGCTCGTCGCCGCGATATCGCCAAACAGCCCGCTGCGCATGTGCCTACTAGCGCACCAATTGGCCACATCGGCAGACCACTATTATCAGCGACATTAATCGTTGGTTCGGATGTCTGCTCTGCTTCAGTGCCGGATGCGGTCGTTTGCCCCTGTGGCGTATCCTGCTCAACCTTAAGAAAGGTATTGGTATTTGCAGCCGTATCTGTTTCTGTACTGACTGGCTGAGGTAGCTCCATCATGAGCTTTCTTGGACTGATCATGCCCTTCCAAGCCAAGCTGGCACCCATGGCTGAGACTATCCACAGTCCAACGACCAAAATCCAAGGTCTGACCAACAGCAGATTAAACGCAAGCCGGGAGCCTTTTGAATCTTTAATAAAAGGGAGACGTTTGGGTTTTTCGTGGCTGGTACTGTGAACACTGCTAACGCTATCGGTAGGTGTTGGATCGGTAGGTGTTGGCTCAGCGCTGCTCACAGCAGGGGGATCGGTTGGTTTTGTACTAGCCGTCTGCGCTGTCATTTTACTTACCATCTGCTGGGCCAACTTTTTGAACGGTGCCACGCTTTGCTTTCCGCGCCTTTTGACTGCTTGTTTCCCGATTTTCTGAAGATCTAGGTTTTTGGAGGTGACTCCCTTTGCAGCGTCGATGGAAAGCTTCATAATTTCAAATCTCTCTAACGGCCCAGCTATGTTGGCTGGTTATTATTTGCCTGGGGGAGTCCTCTAGAGAGCCTCTCGGGTTCCAAAAGATACCGGAATTGTAGAGGCATATTAGACGATTGGCTAGCTTTAGGCTAGTTTTTCTTCACGGTTTGAGTGAAAACCCTTAGAGAATCACGCTACATGCACTGATTACCGCAGTTCTAAAGCTGGTAAGTATTGGCCCGGATCTTGCGCAATCCAGCCATTACTTGAATTGGTGCGAACCTCAAAATAAAGATACCCATCACCACTGATGCTGCCCACCTCAGCATTCGTAGTTACAGACTGCCCTACCGCTACCGAAATATCACTCAAGTTGCCGTATCGAGTTTGCACGCCCTGGTCATGGTTAATCACCAGCAGTTTGCCGTAGCCTTCTCTTTCGCCTACGTAAGCCACTGTGCCCTGTGCTACGCTGCGCACGCCAGTGGTCTCCGGCACGCTAAAGGCAATGCCATTGTTAAAGACCAGCTCATCCCGTGAGGCGTGCGGCTGCCAACCATAGCTTAGGAAAATGTCTGATGGTTGCGTTAGAGGATAGCCTGAGAGCTGTATTGGTTGGCTGCGACGAGCCACGGTGGGTGCCGGATTTGCACTGGGAATGAACACCTGACTAGGCACGGTGGTTTGGCAGCCGTTAATCTCAAACAAGACATCGGCCCGGCTGCTGTGGCGTTTTGCTAAGGTTTGCCAGCTATCGCCTGAGGTCGCGCTGACTAAGGTGCCATTAAACGGTGGGACCCGTAGGCGGCTTCCCTCGGTAAGTGTCTCGGTGATACCAGGGTTGAAGAGAGTGAGGGTGGCCGGTCGTAGTCCGTACTCAGCGGCCAGTCCTGAGAGGGTTTCATCCGCTACGACTGTATGCGTTGAGAACCGCTCTAGAGCTGATGGACAGCTGCTTTGAGCCTTAGCGCTCTGGCTATATAACCCCCCTAGGCCAAGCTGTAATAATAACCCTGAGACGATGGCTGCTGTGGGGTGTATTTTAATCATCGTGATTCTATGCTGAGGAGCGGGATGGCAAGGAGGCGTGATGTCAGCTAGTGCCGGAGTTATTCGCTGCTGACATTTTATACCGGTCTCACTGTTTCATCGCTTTACCAGCTAATTTTTCAGCGTTGATGCCAGCTTTCAGGAAGCGGATGAAAACCCAACGAAATTTACAGCTTTTAACCGGGTGAAAATCGCTAGAATTATATGAAATAGCCTTGAATTTACGACCGTGCCAGATAACCGCACCAGATATCCACACCTTAATGTCCACACTTTGCGATGTCTTTGAAATAAGATATTGCTAAGTAGTGGGTGCTGTTGAGCCGGATCAACGCGAAATCGCTGGCGGCTTATGGGTCTGCCAAAATTCAAAGCAACTTTACACGTAAGGACGATCAAGATGGGGGTTTCTCCAAAACACCTAGGACTCAGTGGGATTTTGGTATTGTCAGGCGCCGGTGCTGGCTGGGCAGGTCATACCTATTTTGATAGTCAGGCGCGTTCCCCTCAACCCTCGGTAACAGCCCCTGCGCCTACGGTGATTGCAGCGGCTCAAGAAACCGTTGCACAGGCTGCTCCGCCTAGCTTGCCAGTTGATTCTAACTTTATTGCTACAGCGGTTAACCGTGTCGGACCTAGCGTGGTGCGTATTGATGCTTCTCGCTCAGTGGGTGGTCTGGGCGATCCGTTTGATCGGCGATTGTTCAAGCGCTTTTTCGGCGATGAAGCACCTGATACACCGCAGCTGCCTCAGTCGCCTCAGCTGCCAGAGCGGTTCGAGCAGGGGACAGGTTCTGGGTTTATTTTGAGTGCGGACGGTAAATTGCTCACCAATGCCCATGTGATTGAAGGGGCCGATACGGTGAATGTCACGCTCAAAGATGGCCGCAGCTTTGTGGGTGAAGTGAAGGGGACTGACCCAGTGACCGATGTTGCGGTGATTAAAATTGAGGCGAGTGATTTGCCAGTGGCACCCTTAGGGGCGACCGATGCGCTGTCTCCTGGGCAGTGGGCGATCGCAATTGGCAATCCGCTTGGGTTAGACAATACCGTGACCGCAGGTATCATCAGCGCGCTTGATCGCACCAGCACGCAGGTGGGCATTTCGGACAAGCGTGTGCAGTTTATTCAAACCGATGCAGCGATTAATCCGGGTAATTCTGGTGGTCCATTGCTGAATGCCAATGGTGAAGTGATTGGTATGAATACGGCTATTCGCGCAAATGCTCAGGGCTTGGGCTTTGCGATTCCGATTGAGACGGCTAAGCGAATTTCCGACGAATTGTTTGAAACCGGTAAAGTGCAGCATCCTTATTTGGGGATTCAGATGGTGAACCTGAATAAGGAAATGCGCGATCGCATCAATCAAGATGACGAAATCGGTGTGAAGGTCAATGAAGACTCAGGCGTTGTCATTGTTCGTGTGATGCCTGGAACGCCAGCTGAAGCGGCAGGCCTACAGCGCGGTGATGTGATTAAAAAAGTCAATAACACCGTCATTGTCAATGTTGCCGATGTTCAGGCTCAAGTTGAGAACAGCGGCATTGATGAAGACCTGCAGGTCGATGTTATTCGTGCCGGTAAGCCTCAAATTATTCAAGTGAAGCCTACAGAACTACCTCCTGAACTTCAGTGACCTTTTAACCCGTTCAGCCGCTGCAAAGATTCAGCTGCTGGCTAGGGAGTTGACCTTATAACAGGTGACCTCATAACAAGAGCCCCCCTGCGACAGTTCTCGCAGGGGGGCTCTTGTGTAGCTTGCTTGTGATAAGAGCTTTTTCGTGACGTGTTAGCGCGCAATCGGTAACTTAGTCTTCATCATCGTTGGCATCATCCAACTCTAAGTCCAGAGAGCCGGACAAATTGGTCTCAAGCTCCATCCGCTGTTCCATCTGACGTAGAAAGTACCCTGTCATCATGGCAGAGGCCAGTAGTCCTGCCAGATTTTCTCGGTCGGTATGAATTTGGACATTAAAACCCTCTGAAGGCAATACCCCTACTAAACCCTGAACGTTGTGAGAGATAATTTGCTTGATTTCACCGCTTGCCGACTGAGCTACACGTGTAAGCACCTCAGGGGGTTGATGTTGAAGGTAGTTCAGTAGCTCATTCGATTTACCGTCCTCTGGATTCAGGCTAATGAAGTCTGCACTTTCAGGATTGAAAACCATAGAGATATTGCATAACTAATGTTTAGCGTACCCGCTGAGAACCCGGATGAGAATAGCGAATTTCCACGTATCTTGATCGGATAAATGGAACCTGACCTTCCTTATGAAGAAAACTTTAGATTTTCGAGCGTTGCTAGTGACAGCTTAACGAATTACGGGTGCTTTAGACAGGGACTTAATTTTTGCTGTCGATGAGTAGTCATGACGCTTCAGTAGAATCGGGCTCTTCTAACACCCTGTCGGCGGCGGCCTCTATCGCGGCGTCGGAGAGGACAGCGTTGGCCGAAGAGGGTGCTTTGAGTCCGGATAAGACCGCAATCTCTTCCGTGATGTCCTTCTCCGTAATGTCTTCCTCAGCGCGATTAGACGTGGGGGATGGGGCGATCGCCTCTTTTTCGCTGGATGTATCAGTGCTCCCTATTGTGGTTTCTTCGGTTTCTTCGGTGGCTGCGGCAGGGGTTTTACCTTGGTCGCCCGGTGGCTGGTGAGCGCTAGATGTTTCAGTCTCAACTGTTTCTGTTTCAGGTGCTTCCGCTGTAGCGGGCGCTGTTGTTTCGTTGCTGGCTTGTGAGCCTTCTGCTGAGGCTGCTTGTCCTTCTGCTTGTTCGCTTTCTGCTTGGCCACTTTCAATAGGCTTGGGCAGTCTGAGATTGCTAATTTGCGGTAGCTTATCGATCTCAAAATGCTGATAAAACTTTTCCGTGATCTGTAGCCAGGATGAGCGACCGTCTGATTGCCGGCGCTTTTTAACAAAGCCTTGTTCCACCAAGTCGGGGACATGCTGGTAAACTCCGGAGCCTCTCAGTTCGACCAGCTCGCTTTGCGCGATAGGGCTGCGAAGGGCAATGGCTGCGAGTGTTCGCAATGCACCTAAGCCAATGTCCAAGGGTACAATGCTATCGACTAAGGGCTTGTATAACTCCCGCAGCTGAAGGGCATATCCCTCTTCGGTTTCTGCGATTTCGAGTGCGCCTTCGCGATGCGAGTATTCTCCCATCAGCTCAATGAGCCCTTCTTCGGCGCTGTCCTTATCGCACTTTGCAAATTCTGCAATCTGCGCGATTTTTAAGGGCTGTGCCTTGAGATATAAAATTGCTTCAATCGTGTTTGCCAGCCGAGACATATCTACTGCTACCCAGGTGAAACGAGACACCAAAAAATGTCTTAATCCAAATTACGACCTGTTAGCTCAACAAAAATGTCTTCTAAGTTAGCAGGCCGGGTCATCATACCTGTTTTATCCGGTTGTTGGTCAAGATACTCATTTGCTTCGAGCAGTGTTGGAAAGAATAGGTAGTCCCAGCGAAAATCCTGCGGATTGGCTCCGCCAACGCCCTTTTGCTTCATCACAATGCCTTCGCCGTGTTTGGCTCGTAGCTCAGCAAGGGTGCCACTTTCGATGAGTTTCCCTTGGTCCATAATGCCAATGCGATCGCACAAATACTCCACTTCTTCCATGTAGTGCGTTGTGAGCAGCATCGTCATTCCTTGCTGCTGATTGAGCTCACGAATAATCTCCCACAGGCGTCTTCGCGTTTGTGGATCTAGCCCTACAGTGGGTTCATCCAAAAATAATATGCTGGGATTGTGCAGTAAGGCCCTCGCAATTTGCAAGCGCCTTTTCATTCCTCCAGAAAGGGTTTTGGCCTTGTCTTGGGTGCGATCGCTCAGCCCAACGTACGCCAGCCACTTCGCGATATCTGCCTGCCGCTGCTTAGATGGGATATGGTGCATGCGTCCATGGAACTCCATGTTCTCCCACACAGTTAGGTCGGCATCTACGCTTACCTGTTGCAGGACAACCCCAATTTGTCTGCGGACCTGAGCTGCCTGACGACTGACATCAAAGCCTGCGACGACAATATCGCCCTGGGTTTGCCGGGCTAGCGTGGTTAGCATCCTAATCGTCGTCGATTTTCCTGCACCATTGGGACCCAGCAGCCCAAAAATTTCCCCTGGCTGAATCGACAATGAAAAATCATTGACCACACAGGTGTTGTTATAAACTTTGTGAACATTTTGCAGAGAAACGGCTGCAACCATCAGCTTTTATCCAAAATCACACCGGCACCATTCTGCTGGCACCCTTCCAGCCTATAGCAATCGCTCCCCTTTGCTCAAAGCATCAATACCCTTTTTCTCCTATGCGCGTCAGAATCGACAATCAGGTACTTTTTATTCGCAATGAAGACGTCCCTCCCTATAAAAAAAAGGGCTCCATGGTCCGTAACAGTTACTTTTGGGCGCTCAAGTCCATCGCTGATCGGGCGCCTTTTGAAAAAGAATGGGAGTTTGAAGAGCGAGTTTGGATTGCCCTTTCGCGGATGCTTATTTCTTTCTCTGAATCGGGCTATTTAGGCTTAAAAGAAACTCAGCTAGAGTTTGTTCATGATGATCCTATTCCCGATGACTTGAGACCGATGGGCACATGGTACGACCCAGATGACTATGCACCAGATAATGACTAGGCAGAGGATACGGATGGCGAGCCGCATTAGTCGTGATGCTCTCTGTTGCCTTTAGGTATATGCACAGCAGCCTGTAGATAGGCACTCAGCTGGCCTATTCCTCGACCCAAAAAGGGCCAGACTCTCACGGAGCCTAGCCCTTTTTAACAACGTCATTGACTCCAGAGAGTGCCTCTAGAGTCGATATAGGACTACATAAGGCCCAGCTGTGCCAAAAGGCCCTTGCCAGACACAAATTCAGTGATGATAGCGCCAACAAAGCCGAGCATCGCAAGTCGACCGTTCCAAGTTTCAGCAAACTCAGTAAAGCCTACTTTTGCAGTTGTCTCTGTTGTGGGTGATGAGTTAGTCATTTGTTTTCTCTTTCCTTAGCGTTGGTTATCTTGTTGGTTATCTTGCTGAGGTCGGTGCGATGGTCGCTCCATTATCAGCCATGTGAACAAATGTTAATGCATTGCCAGAGAAACAACTCTATCTTTTGATACAAACTCGCTGCTTTTTCGGACTGGATTATCTGCGATCGCCTCAAGAGTTTTGTAATACCTGCTCACCAGCCTGGAGCTCAGCCGTTTCACGCTCTTTGTCCAAGCGGCGTTTTCGCGCATACAGTTGAATCGTGACTAAAAACGATAGAACCAGTCCCGCCATGAGCCAAGTCGTCGCGCTGGTCGGAAAATTACGTTGGAAAATCACCAGCATCACGATGGTTACCAGCAACAGTGTAGGCCCTTCATTCAAAGCTCTAAGCTGCTTGGGCCCCCACTTACACTCTCCGGCTGCAAGCTGCTTTCGAAGCTTGGCGCAGTACATATGGTAAGCCACCAAAATAGCGACGAACCCTAGCTTTGCCTGCATCCAACCTTCTTGCAGCACATCAGGCCGCTGCCACAGCAGCCCACCCGCCATGGCTAACGTCACCAGCATTCCAGGAGTCGTAATAATTTTGAGCAGTCGCGTTTCCATAATCGCGTACTGCTTTTTCAAAATGCTTCTAGCGGGTTCTGCTTCTGCTTCCGCCTCTACGTGGTAGATATACAAACGCACTAGGTAAAACAGGCCCGCAAACCAAACAACAACGCCGATAATGTGAAACGCTTTGAACCAGTAGTAAGCCATGGAAAAAGTTAGAAAGTAAAGTCAGGTTTGTATCGATGTTCTCTATTTTCCGTTAACAGCTTATATTTTGATCGCTCAGCTCATAGGTTCTTAACGTTCTAATGCCCTCTTCAACACCACCTGCTTCACCAGTGACTTGGCAGCCTTGCAAGTCTTACGCAGACATCCTCTATCACAAAGCCAGCGGCATTGCCAAAATCACTATTAACCGCCCCCACAAGCGCAACGCTTTTAGGCCCAAAACGGTCTTTGAGATGTATGACGCTTTTTGTGATGCTCGCGAAGATACCACCATTGGCGTTGTCTTACTCACTGGGATGGGCCCTCACACCGATGGCAAATATGCCTTTTGCTCGGGGGGCGATCAAAGCGTTAGAGGAAAAGCTGGCTACGTCGGTGACGATGGTGTCCCCAGACTCAACGTCCTAGATCTCCAGCGGCTCATTCGCTCCATGCCCAAGGTTGTGATTGCACTGGTTGCCGGGTATGCCATCGGTGGCGGGCATGTTCTGCATTTGGTGTGTGATCTGAGTCTTGCTGCTGATAATGCTATCTTCGGCCAAACCGGGCCCAAGGTCGGCAGCTTTGATGGTGGCTTTGGGGCAAGCTATCTAGCCCGCGTGGTTGGGCAAAAAAAAGCACGAGAAATTTGGTTTTTGTGCCGCCAATACGATGCCCAGGAGGCATTAGATATGGGCCTGGTCAATGCGGTCGTACCGGTTGCTCAGCTAGAGGCTGAAGGCATTGAGTGGGCACAAGAGATTTTGAAGAAAAGCCCAATGGCTATTCGATGCCTTAAATCAGCATTCAATGCCGATTGCGATGGACAGGCTGGGTTGCAGGAACTCGCAGGTAACGCCACACTGCTGTACTACCTCAGTGAGGAAGGGGCTGAAGGAAAGCAAGCTTTTCTTGAAAAGCGAGAGCCTGATTTCGGTCAGTACCCATGGCTACCCTAAACTCTCTTAAGCATCGTTAATTTCAAAAACAATATTACAGAAACTTTTGGCAAAGGGCTTCAAATACTTTAGAAAGCCTCTTTGCGATTTATGCAAAGAGGCTTTCTTTTAAAGAACACTACTGGTCGCAACTTCTTAAATCGAAATTCATAAGTAGTTGAGCAGTGAGCGCCTAATAACCCATCCCACAACCCACTGATAGAGCCAATTAAATCTACAGATTCTCAGTGAAACTACCCTGTTCAAAACTTACTTTATATACTCATTTCCAGAGTTTTAAGTAGAGTTTTAAGTGAAGACAGATCTTTAGCTTTCTTGATCTCCTTTGACTCTAATTATTTGAAATTAACCAACTGACAGCTGCTTAGATATTAAAACGGGTCTAGCTAACTAAAGACAGTGAACGCGCTGACAGGTTTAGGTTCATTGTTGGCTGCAAGCTTAGACGCGGCTAACTCCCTGATCCCTATGGATGAATTCATCGCTTCTGCTTTGGGATCATGCTTTTCTTCAAAGGGAGAAACTGCTAAAGAGCAGGCTTTCCAATCAGAACTGACAGGGACATCTAACTGAGAACATTGGCCACCACGTCTGCCTTCATGCACGTAGTACCGACAAAATCCACAGCGAGATGTTCCACACTTCGACACAGGCATAATAAAGATTTTTTAGTTTGCAGCTTGCTTCTTCATAATGACTTAACTGAAAAAGCCTTTTTTGAGGATGTAAAACCTGAACCTATTGCCAGAACAAGCGGAATAAGCCGTATTGTGGTCTCGGCTGCTTTAGTATTTCTTTAGGTTCTGTTAAAAAAGCGACACACGTCTGTGGGTAAGGGTTTGAAGAATTTAAAACATCAGAAATAATCCGGGGATCAGCCTGTGGGGATCACATAGTTACATTGGGTTGACACTCTAAATGACTACCAGCTTTGACATGTTTCTTAACGGATCATTTCTGGCTTTTAAGACAGTGAAACCCAATAAAAATTAACCCAATATGTCTTCAATAATTGAGTGTGTAGCTGCGGTCGACACCGGAATGATTAGGCGGCCTGGAAGCTTTGATCTTTGTCATATTTGATCTTTGCCATAGCTGTCGGGCCTATTTCCAGTGCTTTGTCGTGCATAGCGCACAGGCACCCCATCGATCTATTTCGCCTTGTGGGCATCTGCACTGACACTGAGGGCATAGGGCTTGGGACAGCTGTATCTGTTGAACTGTTTTAGCCCACCATTGAAAAGCTTCGCTAGGTGTTTGGGGGGCGATCTTGGGTAAGTGTGGGACTTCCCCGACATAGCTAGGATGCTGAACTTTGGCTTGTGTTGGTCTGGCCGTATCGGTGGACTCAGCCCACTGCGCAGTTGAAAATCGAATGTTTTTGAGTGGCTTGTGCTGATGTCGGTTGAGTTTTTTTAGAATGTTGAGCCGCTCGTACGCCAGCGTATTAGCCCAAGCTGCGGTGGCTGTAGCTACGTACAGTGTGCCGCGTTGGATCGCGATTGGCCGAGTTTTGCGGGCAACAGCAAAGCCAACCGATTTTGGCCAGTGTTGCAATACCAGCCGAAATTGTTTTTGCGCCTGCCAGCTCTCCTGACTTTCTAAGCCTTTGATTAAGCCATTTAAGCCCTCTAATGTCATTCGTTTTCAGGTCCGTTTGTACATTGCCGATGGTTTTTGGGATAGTCGCTAATTGAGTTGAAATTTGGCTGCATTAATTATCTTTAAATTTGGTTGTCTCAATTCAGCGTTTATCCAATGCTATCTATCGATTTTGTGGAGGCTGAACTATTAACGACTTATTGTGTGAGGGGGCAGTTTAAACAGGTTGTAAGCGCTGACTTAAGTATTCAAATTAGGTTGTAAGCGCTGACTTAAGTATCTCTAAAAAGCGTATGGATGTTCACCAAAATTGCTCCCTAGAGAAACCGTTGATTTAGGACGATCTTGAGTATGAAAACAGCGCACAGTCCCTGCACGGTCTTAATCGGCATTTGTCGGCACTTGTACGCTTGATTTTTACTTCTAATTAATATAGTTTAATGGACTAAACAGCTTACTTCTTTAGGAGTTTGTCATGGCAGCTCAGCGCCCTTCTCCCGACCTATCGCCTCAGCTGCGCGCTGTCCTCACCAGTCTTAATGTCGATCTGGAATCCGAGCTGAATCGCTATCGACGCAATCGCTTCATTCAAGATGCTGCCGATATTGATGATACCTTCGCAGATCTTGAACAGGATGAGTTTGACCTGCCTTCTGTTGAATCAGCTGCTGTGAAGCCTGTTCAGAGGCTGTCTGTCTTTCCTCCACCTGTGCCACCCAACAAGAAAATTGTTGCGGCTTCTCAGTCCTCTTCTCCTAAGTTCTCGCAAGGGCATGAGCCTGGTGATGCTCCTACAGATGAACGTGGCCGAGGCCAAACGGTTGCTTCAAACGCGCTTTCTGTCCGTGATAAGGCTGCGAATGCAGCGCCTAGTTTGCCCTCTTCTGGATTTGCCTCGACGGGCGCAAGCGAAAATGAGCTAATTGAGTCTGACATAGAGGCTGCTTTATCGCCGCTCAAGACGACCGATACTACTTCAAATGATTTGCTAAATCCAGAAAAAACTGCTCCGCAGGGGTATTTGGCCTCATCTGAAAAGCTCATCGAAAGCTTGCAAGACGTTCCCTCAATGCCTGCTCCCGTGGATACGACATTGAGACCCAAGCGTAAAACGGTATCGCTATTAGCGGGTGCCTGCTTAGGATTATTTGGCTTAGTCGCTGGTTTGGGCGCCAGCTATTTGATGTCGAATCCTTTGGTAGCAAAGCAACTGGCTAATCGGTTCAACGGGAAGGACGCTACTGTTGCTACCGCCGCAAAAAGCACGTTCGATCCACCAGGTCCTGATCTTTCATCGAGAGAATTTATCGATATTAAGATGGATAATCTTAGTTCTTTAGAAATGCCTCAGTCGCCGCTCGACCCATCGAACAAGCCCGATGTTGCAGCACCCCTTGCAGACGCTTCCTCCAGTCTGCCGCCTATTTCTAGTCAACCGAGTAGCCAGCCTGGAGATCAAACGGCCACTACACCCTCGGCGAGTCAGCTGCCAGTTGAAACTCAGGCGGTGGTGATTCCAGCGGGCTCTAACTATTACATCACAGCACCTTTTTCTACAGAACAGGGCCTAATTGATGTGCGTCAAACGGTAGATGAAGCCTTTGTGCGACGGTTCGCTGACGGTAGCAATCGTATACAGCTGGCCGCCTTTGACAATCTTTCTTCTGCACAGCAATTCATTGAAGAGCTTAAAGTCCAAGGTGTGACAGGACAGATATATGGTCCAACGGCTGAGTAGGCTGTGTTTTTGGACGTGTGCAGCTTCAGTCAAAGTCATTTCCTCTATGCTTAAAAGAGCGCGTTTAGGGATTTTTAGGATGGGATTGCTAGATCGGTTCTCACGCCTCGTTCGAGCCAATGTCAACAGCTTAATCAATGGGGCAGAAGATCCCGAAAAGCTACTCAAGCAGGCTGTCGCCGATATGCAGAGTCATTTGGTGTCTATGCGGCAGGCCGTGGCGCAAGCGATCGCAACTCAAAAACGTACCGAGCGGCAGGCCGAACAATCTTCTCGCAATGCTCAAGAATGGTACAACCGTGCGCAAATGGCTCTGCAAAAAGGCGAGGATGATATCGCCCGTGACGCGCTTACCCGCCGTCAAACATTTGTGCAAAATCATCAAACGCTTGTGTCTCAAATTGCTCAGCAGCAAGCCGTTGTAAAACAGCTCAAAAGTAATATGGTGGTTTTGGAGAGCAAACTTGCCGATGCGCGGACTAAAAAGGATATGTACATTGCCCGTGCTCGCGCGGCTCAATCAAGCGCCCGCATCAACGAAATGATGGGCAGTGTCAATACAAACAGTGCCCTGAATGCTTTTGAAAAAATGGAATCCCGTGTCTTAGATCTAGAAGCACAGGCCGAAGTTACTGCTACAACAGGCTTTGATCCTGTGGAAAAGCAATTTTCTCAGCTAGAGCGTCAAAGCAGTGTCGAGAATCAGCTAGCGCAAATGAAAGCTGAGATTAAAGGCCGGTAGCTCAACAACGGCTCACTCAAAGTTGACAGCTTAAAGGCTGCTGGCAGCTCAACCTTTAAAGACCGGTAGCGTGAAGTGGAAGCAACTACCCTCCCCTTTTTTAGAATCCACCCATATCTGGCCATAATGGGCTTGTACGATGCGCTGGCATAGCGCCAAACCCAAGCCATAGCCATCTTCAGTTTGATCGCGCTTGAGCCGAAAATTTTCCTTGAAAATAACTTTCTGGTTATCTTTCGGAATGCCAGGCCCTGTATCACGGATACTAATCTGTACTTTTTCCGTCGTGCGATGGAGCGCAGTAATGCCAATTTGACCATTCGCAGGCGTGTACTTGATGGCGTTGTCAATCAAGTTAGTGAGTACTCGCTGTACTTGATCAGAATCGGCATACACATGCGGCAAATCCTGCGGAATGTCTGTATTGATATGCTGCTTTTTAATATCAAGCTTAGGCTGAAACGCCTCCATCACATCGGTGCATAGCGCTTGTAAATTCAGCTTCTCAGGCGAAATTTCTAAGTTAGCGCTAGGCCCTCGTGCCGCCTGCAAAATTTCTGTAATCATACTGTTGATGGTTCGAATTTGAACCTTCGTACTTTTCAGTAAGTGGGCGATCAGCTCGGGTGTGAACTTTTCTGCTTTTGAATTGTTGGGTCCGTAGGCCAACTCGAGTGTTTCTAGTGCGATAGAAGCCGCTGTCAGAGGATTACGTAAGTCATGGGCCATCATCGCGATGATGCGGTCCTTGAAGGCGATTTGAGAGGCTAAGCCTTCTTTTTCTTGCTGGAGTCGAAAAATTTCATCGCCCAAGCGAAGTATTTCGGTCGATTGCACTACCTCATCTAGCGCCACTTCCTGGCTGAGTGGCTGCGTGCCATTCCCCTTCAGCGTGCCATTCGGCGATGGGGTTTCGCTATTTTTCTGAGCTTTCGCTTGGGCGTCTTCTTGTACTTCTCTTTGCCAGCGCGGCCACCAGTGTTCCAATTGCATTGCAATATCACTGCCGGTCAAAATCTGATGCTTATCCGCAGATACCCTAATGAGTGCTGGGGTCGCCACTAGCTTAAATCGCTCAGCCAGATACGGCTGTTCGGTCATATCGACAATTTCTAAGCTGGTGCGCTCATTATTCGTCAACTGCTTCAGGGTGTGGCGCACCTGGCGCACCTGCTCAGTTGAATTGGGTCGCTTATCAATGAACAACAAAAGCTTGAAGGGCGCGTTAGCTTTTGGCAAAACGGGAGCATCAGCTGCCATTTAGCCTCCTATTACATTCTATTAAGTCCTAGATATCCACCATACCCTTTGATAAATTCGTTCTACAAGCGAATTTGAATAATTTAGACCCGCTGAGCGCTTAACGTGAATGCGTCGTTTTGTCTGCTGTTGCTGTCACAAGGTTTGCAGATTCTTAAAGACGGCTCTATTTACAACAAGAGACCTTAAGGCTTTTTACTGAGCTATTTCTTTGCTGAATCTCTCCGCTTAGAGTAGTGCTTAAGTAACCGTGACAGATTTTACTGAGAGAGTCTGTGCTTGCCCGTATAAAAGCGTTCAAGCAGCATGACGACAGACGGTAATTTTGTCGGGGTTTCGAATTTAAAGGAAGTGGGGTCTGTTTGATGGTGTTATTCCAATCTCAAGAGATAGGACGTTCAAAGTCTCAGCTGACTATCCCTGTAGGGACGGCGATCTGTACGTTAGGTCTTGCTGTTGGTGTAGCGGCTCCCGCACAAGCTGATACTGGCCTCGTCCCGTATGCTCACGAGGCGGCCTCATACGCGCCACGCCAGACTGAACAGTCCCAGGTAGAGGCGGCACCGTCTGCGTTTGAGCAAGCTCATACTGTCCGCTTGCAGCGCTCTGTTGCGGAACAAGCCCGTCTCGAAAAGCTTCATCGCTTACGAGCTGGTATTAGCCCAGAGCGCCGCCTTCCGCAGTCCCAAATTGCGCAGCCGCAGCGTCAGATGCCAGCACCCGCTGAGGTCAATCGCTTGGCTGATGGTGTTTATTTGTATGGTCAGCAACCTAGGGCCAATCAGCTTGCGACGGCTTACTTTGTTTTCGAAACTCAAAATGACCAGGTGACAGGTGCTTTTTACATGCCCTCGTCTTCCTATGACTGTGTCCAGGGCCGGATTGGCGCTGATCAAATGGCGCTGACTGTGACCGATAGCTATTCTCAAGACGTTTCTCAGTATGCGCTTGGTCTCAGTCAACCCGCAGTTGAAGTGGCTAGTCGTGATGGTTATGTTGCTACGCCCTCTGCTATCAGTGGGTTTTATCAGTTGCCAGTCAGTGAGAGCGATCGCGCTTTGCTTGCAACCTGTCAAGCCAGATATTAAAGCCTCAGCACAAAAATAACGATGATTTGCCTACGTTCGGTAAATTTTGGCCGCTACAATTAGGGTGATAGTTGTGTATGGCGAGGTGGCGTGAACGCAGCAGAACAGGCATCAACCATTGAATTTGCAAGCAAGATTGCGGCAACCGTTGGACTCTTCAAATCAGAATTGCCCGATCTTCGCGTCGATCTTAAGCCTTGGGCGAACGATCCTGAGACACGAGATTTAATCGATCCTCACTCAGTTGATATTGGCTTTCATTTTCCAGGTGTTAGCCGCTTGTTTCAATGCCGTAGTTTGCTCATTCAAATCCGGTTGCATCCTGATATCGAAACCGAACAGCTCAGAGCGATTGGTCTAGAAGTCGCTGGGTTTGATCATCGCGGTCAGCAGTGGCGGCTTTCCACGATAGACAACTGGCGTTTTGAAGGGGTAACACCGCCTGAGCCTACTTCACGAGAATCTTTGCGTAACTGCTGTCGTCGGGTGTTTGAAGTGTTCAACCCTGCTGTTAATACTTAACGTGAGCTACTCAACGTGAGCTATCTGATTGCCCCTCTTGGATAGGGCCGCTTATTTCAATCCGCCTTAGCTCAATTCAGCTTTATTAATGGGCGCGAGCGGTAATCGAACAGAGGCCCCTCGCTCGCCGCCTGTAGCAATGCTGACCGTAATGATTTGAGCCTCAATAGATTCAGCTAGCTCAGGTTGTGTTCCTGTTCCTGGGTTAACTGCATAGGCCGGAAAACAAGCCAAACTAAGGCTTAATCGCAGGCATTCACCTGGTGAAAGACTAAAGCAGGTAGGGTGTAATGGGACTGTTGCTAGCTGCGCTTCATCGTGAAATGCTAACAGGCTGATTCGTCGGTATCCCTGTGTGAGGTTATATACCTTCCCCTCTGTGACCCGTGAGAGAACGACGCATAGATCGTAGCTGATCGTAGATGAGGCGATCGCACCCATAAATTCCACAACGCCGACGACTCGTAACGCCTGCTCTAACGGTGAGCTAGTGAATGTGAGGATGTCGCCCCTAAGGTCAATGTCTGTTCGCTCGAACATCCCGGCTGGGAGTGCACTATGTCCCCCTCTGGCGGGTGCTGGATTCCATGGATCGTGCACAACGCTGCTGTGAGACACCGTTACGGGGTGCTCGCGAGTGAGCAGGCCGCTATCCGTTCGAATGTTTTCTAGCCCCTGACCGTGCAGAAAATACGTAGCGATGTTTTCCTGTGGCCAGCTTGAGAGCGATCGCCACTGATTACGGCCCATTTCGAATAGACATATGGGCCGCTCTGGTGATAGCTGTAATGATTTCGATGCGACATCGTCTGATGTGTTTGCGCGGCCGGCGATGTTTTCACTTTCACCAATTTTTCTACTCAGCGGTTTCCCTTTCAAGACATGGTCGAACCATTGAATTTGTAGCGTATCAACAGGGCTCATAGCCGCTGGACCAAAATCTACTTCCCCGACCTTTTGGCCCCATGGAATGTGACCCCAGGGGCCTATCCAGAGGTGATGTTGCTGCGGCTGCCTGTGAGAGAGTTCTCGATGGAGCCGAATGTCACCTCGCAAATAGGGATCGAACCATCCGCCGATGTGAAGGGTTGGGATATCTATCCCCTCTAGCTGTGGTGTGAGGTCTTTCCAGTAGTGGCTGAATTGAGGCTGGCTGATCCAGCTATGAAAAAAGGAGTCCGTTTCTTCTAGGACCGTTGGCTGAGCCGCTATTCCATCCGATAGCGGCAAACTTTTTGCAGCAGCTAGCAGCGCTTGATAGGCTGGTTTTTGTTGTTTCCTGCGAGCAGTTTCTGCGGCGAGTTGGATAGCCCAAGTGAGGCCCAGTTGTAGGCATAGCGCTCCATTCTCGTAGGCCCAATCCTCGTACAACCGGTATCCTGTCATTGCAGGGACAATTGTCTTTAAAGAGGCTCGCTTTGTTTGCGCCGCGTATAGTTGGGTCATTCCCTGGTAAGAAAAGCCATACATCCCGATTTGGCCATCGCTGTGGGGCAACTGAGCTGCCCATTGCAATGTATCTTCAGCATCCTCAACCTCGTGAGTAAACAAATCAAACTCACCTTCAGAAGTGCCGCGTCCTCGTACGTCTTGAATGACGACGATGTAACCGTGTTTTGCGTACCAGCGGGGATGTGCATAGACGATAGTCGATGCGATCGCTCGGCCATAGGGCTGACGCATCAATAACACTGGGAAAGGTCCTTCCCCGACCGGACAATACACGTCCGCATCTAGCCGAACCCCGTCCCTTGTCCGCATAGAATGGGTTTTACAAGGCAAGATAGGAAACATCTTAAGACTGGTATTTTAGGATTGGTACTTTTCGGTAACAGAGATAGGGCAAAGGGGGTGAATGGATGGAACCCATTCTAATTATTAGCAACCTAGTGTTGATCGGATTAACCGGAACCTACGCCTGGTTGACCAATAAGAGCGTCAAACAGCTTCAGAAAGAAGGTGAGTACTACCGTGGCATTGTTGAAAAACAGCTACGATTTACAGCGCTACCACATCTGTACTGGGATTTGCGACCTGTAGACGGGACACCTGAGATAGACAGCGGCCGCGGCCTTTTGCCTAACCGTAATGGTGAGCCGGCTTCCGGCGGGTCTAATAGCTTGGCCTTAGAGGTTTTCAACATCAGCAATGTGCCTGCTTACGACGTTCACGTTAGCCTAATTGGCGCCTACACCGAAGAAAGCATGGGCATTGCAACGTTTTTGCGTACTCATGTCCAGTCGCGTCATCGAAAATATCCGTTACAGTCAGATAAGGTGGGTTATTACGGTGTTCGCAATGCGGTTCGGCTATCGCTGTTGCCTACTCAGCAAAAAATAGTGCTGTCACTGCCCTTTCCTGTGCAGCCTGTGGATGTCTACACGCTGGTTCAGTATCGCGAACTCTCTGGTAACAATTACTATCAGGTATGCTGCTTTAGCGCCATTGATAACTCGGGGGCTTATCGTGCAAATATCCTAGAACCCTCTGAAATTCAAACGATGGAGCGCTTACATTTGTTTGATCTAGAAGATTTCATGCTGCCGGAGTCTACTCATCTAGAGGGGGCGATGGACACTAAAGACGATTTGCCTTACTACCTGGCAGATTTTATCGATCTTTGGAACCATTCCATCTCCAGTCGGCTCATTGTAGATACGCCGACACCGCCGGAAGCAGAGGTTCCTGTTAAGGCCACTTATGATTTTTAAGTCTCCCTTCTTTGCTGCTTTTAAACGTCCTAAGGACGAAGGCCCAGCGTCTGATGAGCAGCTTAATGGCCAGCCTGGTCTGCAACCCACCGCCTTCGTTGCTGATGTAAATGACGGAGGGGCTGACGTCGCGCTTCAGGACTCAGCGTCTGCTACTGCGCAGGCGTCTGCTGCTTTTGGATCTAGCGTCATAGATATTTTAATTATTGATGATGATCCAATTATTTTGACGAGCTTGCAGCGACTGCTGCGTAAAAGAGGCTATCGAGTGGCCACCGCCAGTGACGCTTCGGCAGGGTTACAAACGGCGATTCGTTTAGAGCCTTCTGTCATTATTTGTGACTGGCTCCTTCCGGGTGATTTAAGTGGTCTAGATATTTGTCATCACATCAAGCAAGACCCGCAGCTTTCGACGACGGCTGTGTTAATGATGACGAGTCATACCGACATTGCTAATCGTGTAGAAGCGCTAGAGGCAGGTGCGGATGATTTGCTCATCAAGCCGGTTGACACTGCCGCTTTGATTGCTCGCGTAAAGTCAGGGCTCCGGCTCCATCAGCTCACCCAGGACTTGCGATCACAAACCCATCGGTTAGAAGCAGATCTCGCCGAAGCCGCAGCCTATGTCATGTCTCTTCTGCCTGAAGATGTGTCTCAGGACGAAGGCCGTTCCGTTTCTATTGCGTCTCGCTTTATCTCATCTCAAGAGCTAGGCGGCGACTGTTTTGATCATTACTGGCTTGACCCTGACTATCTAGTGATGTACCTGCTCGATGTTTCTGGACACGGTTTGGGCGCCGCGTTGTTATCGACCTCTGTGCTGAATGTATTGCGATCTCAATCCCTCCCCGGCGTCAATTTCTATCGTCCTGAAACTGTTTTAAAAGGTCTTAACGAAGCCTTCCAAATGGGCGAACAAAACGATAAGTACTTTACAATTTGGTATGGCGTCTACAACCGCTCAACCCGAGAGCTTTCCTACGCTAGCGCGGGTCATCCGCCTGCTATGTTAATCGCCTCTAAAAATAAAAACACGCACGAAACTACCCAGAAATCAGTTGCTGTAGAGCGTCTGCGAACGCCAGGGATGCCAGTCGGTATGATGCCTGATACTGTTTACAGCTGGGACCGATGCCGTATTTCGCCCAATAGTCGGTTGTATATTTTTAGCGACGGCATTTACGAAATTCAATCAGCTAGCCCACCTTCAATAAATTCGGAACAATCTCAATATTTTGAGGGCGCTTCATCGCCACGACAGCTAGGTTTAGATGGCTTTGTTCAATTACTCAATACACTAGAACACCGACAGGAATTGAGCCTTGATAATTTGATTAAACAAGTGAGCATTTTTGGCGGGGATCGATTCGAAGATGATTTATCCCTACTCGAAATTCACTTCCAGTAGGGATAACCCCGGCTGGCTGCATTTCCAGACCATCTTTTTTGAGAACGTTATGCAGAGGGGCGCTGTAAGTCTGCAATCGGTGCAGTTTCGAGCCCCAAATCAAATACTTGCTCGAACTTTGCAATGACAACATCTTGCACAGCTTCAACACTAATGTCAGGTAAAAATTGTGCCATCGAGCCGACTGCTTTTCCTGCCAATCCGCAGGGTACGATTCTGTCAAATCCTGATAGCTCCGGACAAACATTCAGTGCAAACCCGTGCATCGTAATCCACCGACTAACCTTAATGCCGATGGCTGCAACCTTAGCACCTTCTACCCATACGCCCGTCATTCCTTCAACGCGCACGCCCTCAATCGTATAGTGTGCCAGCGTCTGAATTAAGACCTCTTCTAGCTGTCTTAAATACCAGTGCAAATCCTTCTGGTAATGATGAAGATCCAAGATGGGATAGCCCACTAGCTGCCCTGGGCAATGATAGGTCACCTCCCCACCCCGCTCTATGCGGTGAATTTCATGTTCGTGCTTATTGGGATCAAATCGTAAAAACCGTAAGTCCGCGCCCTGTCCCAGGGTGTATACCGGCGGGTGTTGTAAAAGAATCAGTGAATCCTTAGAGGGCAGCCCTGGTTCTTTGGGGTCATTGTTTGCGTGCCTATTATTAATAGACCCTGGGTCTTTGGTCGCTGCGGGCTCAACGGTATAAGCAGACTCAGTTTTCAAAGGGATAGCTGCTTTATACTTCGCTACTAAGCATCGCTGCCATTGCCAGGCTTCCTGATAGGGAACCGGTTTACTGGGTCTGTACAAATTTCCTTGGCGCAGATGGTCTTTGCCCTCAATATTGAGTTTAAAAGACTTTTCGTTAAGGGTGACATTACTCATTAGTGTTTAAAAACAGGTCAAGAATTATCAACGGATGCTTACATTTTTGACAGTTCTTATCTGGTCAAAGGCAGCGGTGTTAGGGTTAATGAGTATAAACCAACCGTAATACGGGAGGCTGCTTTTATGAAGCTAGTAGTCCAGGGTAAAAACATTGAGATCACAGATGCTATCCGTACTCACGTTCATCAGAAAATTGAGAAGGCCACCGCTCATTTCCGAACGCTAATCAATAAAGTAGACGTTTGTTTGTCTGTTGAGAACAACCCTCGGATCGCCCCCAATCAATCAACAGAAGTCACAATCTTTCTTAATAATGCAGTGGTTCGTGCTGAGGAAAGTAGTGAAAACCTGTACGCCAGTATTGATATGGTGACTGACAAGGTTACCCGTCAGCTTCGCAAGTACAAGGAGAAGCGTCGTCATCAAGAACATGTCTCCGTTCGCCCGACGGATATGGAGATGGCTATAAACCCTCCTGATATTACTCCCGAGGGACGTCCCGACATTAGCGAAGTCATCAGCCATCAGCCTACGCTGCCTGCGGCTGTTGTTCGAACTAAGTACTTCGCAATGCCACCGATGTCTGTTCAAGAGGCATTGGAAAATCTTGAGCTGGTAGGCCATGATTTTTACATGTTCCGTAATATCGATACGGGTGAGATCAATGTGATTTACGAACGTAATCACAAGGGCTATGGCCTTTTGCAACCCCGTGAAAATCACGAAAAATCGGCTCAAAATGGATATAAGGAGACGGCGGTTTCTAACGTGACGCCTATTTCAAAAGCTTCGTAGCCGGGGTTGCCTATATCAACCGCTTTCCCTATCTCATATCCCAATTTTTCGGTTGGTGTAGGCGCGCAAATCTAAAGCCTCACTGTGATTGCCTTCTAAAGGAAAGGTCATGCACAGTGAGGCTTTAGATTTCATTGGGTTGCCGCTATGGGTTGCCGCTATGTTTGTGGCGATAATGCATCGCCTGTCAGTCATGCTCGATAGTCTTTATCCAATATTCAGCAGACTATATATTCAGCAGACTATCTAAGCTCCCTTCTCGCTCTAGCGCATGAATGTCATCGCAGCCGCCGATGTGCTGTTCGCCAATGAAAATTTGTGGCAGAGAGCGCTTTCCTGCTCGTTCGGCCATTTTGTCACGAGCGGCTTCATCGCCATCAATACAATATTCTGTGTACTCTACGCTTTTTTGATCTAGCAACGATTTGGCTCGAATGCAAAACGGGCAACGGCTCCACGTGTAAATTTCGACTTTGGGCTGCATTGTCTCTCCTATACTTACTTTTGCCTGTTTATACAGAGGGCGATGTATCATCAGTCGGCATCTCTACTGTAAACGAGATGTCGTCTACTGTGA
Organism: Cyanobacteria bacterium J06634_5; assembly: GCA_039820525.1. Lineage (GTDB taxonomy): Bacteria > Cyanobacteriota > Cyanobacteriia > Phormidesmidales > Phormidesmidaceae > Phormidesmis. The sequence goes on along the minus strand of JBCBPY010000001.1, from coordinate 244,096 downwards.
CGACATCCTGATCGTACAGTTTGCGGCCTCTTCTTAGCTCCATTTCACCATTGACGATAACTTCTCCACTGCGAATAAGCAGTTTTGCTTCTCCGCCAGAGCTAACAACATCAGTGACCTTTAAAAACTGATCGAGCTTAATGAAGTCTGTCGCCATGTCTGTATGGTTGCTTGCATGTGAATCATCTAAACACTACATCGTTAAAATTAAAAAGAGCAACCTTTCTTTTGCAAGAAAAAGATGCTCTTTAGGGGCATATCTTTAGTTAGGGGGATGTCGCGATGCCTGATTAGGGGCCTGTATTTTTTGATGGCTATACTAAGGCTGGCTCAGCTGCGCTAAGGGATTGGACGATTTGCTGTGCCTGTGCGATCGCCTGTTGCTGTTCGCCCTCCATTGCCTGAATTTTTCCAGTCATTACGGAAATTGCTTCTAGCTTCAGTTGAAACTCACCCAACCGCTCTGAGATAGAAGGTAGCAACGATTCGTATAGCGTAATTTGGCCCTGTGCTTTTGCAATTGTTTGCTTGTGTCGTTCGCAAGCCTCTGCTGCATCGTCGCGGGCCTGTTTATTCGTTTCGATGCTTTCTTTTTGTCGTTCTCTCGTGGCTTTAAGGGCATCAATGTCAGTCTGAATTTCTGCGCTCTGCGCTTCTACTGTCTGAATCTGTTCGCCCAGTGTTGCACGCAGCCTATCGATTTCATCGAGTACAGGTTCTAAATCTGCGGCTGCTCCAGTTCCCTCGGTTGCTAATCCTTGCTTACGTAGCAAAATGGCTCTGTGCTGACTGAGAACCTCCTCTCGCTCCAAGAGATTTCGTCGTTGGCCAATCAATGTGCGGTTCAGCATGACATGGCGATCGCGCTCTTCTGCAATCTCTGTTTCCAACTGTAGCCGGTCGTACTCATTGGCGGTTTTTATCTTGGCTTGAATAGCATCGATATCTTCCTGCTGTAATCTCAGTTCTTCTTCCTGGTCGTTGACAAAGCGAGACATCTTATCAAGGTCCTGCTCTAATCCTGACACCAATACCTGTAAGTCACCTTCAGACATCGCCTCCAATGCAGCGACATCTACCTTTTTACTAAGCTTTACTTGATCGGCTGAGTTAAGCAGCTCATAAACTTTCTGGTGGAGGTCAGTCTGATTTTTTAACTGATCTGTGAGCAGTTGGTTTTGCTCTTGCTTAGCACTTAGCAACGCCTGCTGTTGCTGTAAGTGAGTTTGTGTTCCACATAGTAGGCTTTCAGCTTCTGAAAGTGTGCTCTTTGCGTTTTCCAGAGACTGCGTTTGTTCACTGAGCGCTGCTTGCCCTTCTATTACCTCAGTACGGCGCTGTTCCAGCACCTGTTGATTCTCAGTAGTTTCGCCCTGATACTGTACAACTAGCTCGAAGGCTTCTGTCAACGCTCTATGGGCACCTTCTGACGATAGCGTTGCTTGAGATAGCCTTTCGACCGCACTCCTGAGCTCATGAGTTTGCTCATCACTTAAACCGCCTTTTGCCTCTGCTTGACGCTCTTCAAAACGCTGAAGCTCTCCATTGAGATGAGCCCAAGCGCCTTCTAGTTCTGAGTTACGGCGTGTTAATTCTTCTTGTAGTTGCTCTACCTCAGCCTTTTGCGTCTCTACTTCCTGCCGCTGAGCCTCAACGCTTTCAAGATCTACTTCAGCCTGTTCAATCTGGTCCTGGCGAGACTCAATTTCCATCTCCCGACGATTGAGCGCTTGACTCTGATATGTTAAGGATTCTTTCCACTGCTCAATCTCTTCGCCTTGGGACTTAAACTTTTTACTCAAGCTAGAAAAATTTTGCAGGATACTCACCAGTGTCCGCCCAGCTTCCTGATGCCTTTGTACCTGCCGGTTACTGTTCAGTTCAATCAGCACTAGCGTATCTGCACCATAAGTTGCGTCGTCCGGTGCCGCAATCACTTCATCTCCAGGGACCGCGCTCCAATCATGCTCAGCTCGCTGACATGCAAGAAGTTTGAACTCGGCCTTCCCGCTACCAATAAATCCACTCTTTTTTTGCGTCTCAGCTAGATACAGCACGCTGGCATTCCCTCTATTTATGCAGGCTTAATGGGGCTCTTCAGTATGCCCATAACGCACGCTTGTCGAGCTACACAGCATTTACCAAATCATCTTTCGATGTCAACTTGATGTCTGTGAGCTTTCAAGGGCGTTGATATATAAGTTCCCGTTCAGTGGATATGTATTAACAGGTTTTTCCCAATCTGCTGGAATAGGTTAAGTCATGTTTTTCTGCGTATCTTTTCATACGATCTATCTGTCCATATGTATGTATTAAAGGACGTGGGTGTAACGCTTCGGAGATGAGTTTGCTGACGGCACCGAAAAAAGCCTCGAAAACAAGCGGTTTTTGAGCATTTATCAATTAATGTTTAACAAATAAAACAAGTGAGGGTACTTTTATTACACGGTGGCTCTTGGGCGGCTCTTGATATCAATACTCACTGGACTCACTGGTAAACCGAACCGTGACTAGAATTTTTAGTCACAAAGGCCGTCGTTGCTAGAGTGCGCTATTCTCTGTCTCTTAAGGGAATGCTTGAACCCAGTTGACGGTTTTGCACATAACAGTAGATCGCAATTGAGGTGCTTTAAGTCAAAGCTTATTAAACATGAGCTTTAACTTGGCCAAACTTCCTAAGGGCAGGTCTCATGGCTGCAGGTTTAGATTATGAGCACAGTTTTAGTTGTTGAAGATAGCCTCGCTCAGCGAGAGATGATTAAAGACCTGCTAGAAGGTAGTGGGTTGACGGTCACTGTCGTAGGGAATGGTATCGATGCACTAAAGTTCATCCAAGGTCATCCACCTGATCTAGTTCTGCTAGACATTGTGATGCCAGAGATGAATGGCTATGAAGTCTGTCGTGAGATTAAGTCCAGTGCTACTACGCAGAATCTGCCAGTGGTGATGTGCTCAGCAAAGGGAGAGGAATTTGACCGCTACTGGGGTATGAAGCAAGGTGCGGATGCTTATATTGCCAAGCCGTTTCAGCCAACAGAGCTTGTAGGAACTGTCAAACAACTATTGCAGGGGTAGCCCCTTGTATAAAAAAACTTAAAGAGTGCCATGGTAGGAAACCCTGACTTTCAAACAATATCGGGACAGGACCAAGCGCCTGAGTTACAGGAAATCGAAACACCAGAAGGTGAATTGCATCTGAGGTTTTTCTTAACTGAAGGCGAGGAATTTGCTTTGCCCGCAACCGGCATTCGTCGCATTATTGAATATCCGCCAGATCATATTACGCCTGTGCCTAACGTATCTCCGCTGTTATTGGGCACGCTCAATGAGCAAGGCAGAGTAATTTGGGTGGCTGATTTGGGTCAATTCCTGGGATATCCCAAGCCTATGAATACGGACAGAGCTGAAATCCCCGTCATTGCTGTCGAAGATCAAGGCACGATGTTAGGACTTGCTGTTGACCAAATTGTTGGAACCGACTGGTTAGACCTTGAGGCGCTCAAGGTCAGTGTAGATTCTTCCGATGCAATGGCACCTTTTCTCAAAGGAGGGTGGGTATTACCGGCTGAAAAGATGTTGAGGCTCTTAGATCACGTTGCTATATTGCGCTCAGCACGCTGGGTTGCTTAAAGCTTAATTCCACCCAATCAAAATCAGCAACTCATTCAAAAAATCACCCCCACCCAAGCAAGCATTAGGCCAACTATAAAAGACTTGAGATCGGCAAGAGGAAAGAAACCATGGCATCGGGCACTGACTATACACAATCCTATCAGGCCGCAGAAAAAGCCTATATGCAGGGCAGCTATGATGTAGCCGCTCAAGCTATTGATGCATTGGCCGAGGCGTATCCAACGGATCCGAGCGTGTTGCTGCTTAAAGGTCACATATATTGCTACGGCCTAAATCAGTACGACATCGCCCAACAGCAGTATAGATCTGTTTTGCAGCTGTCTTCTGATTCGGAGTTTGTAGACTACGCGAAAAATGGTTTGGCCTATGCGGATCAAGCTGCTGGCCAAGGCTCTGAAGCCTCTGATACAAGCAGAGATGAGGACGCTGACCTGGCGAGCATAGATGCAGACTCGCCGATGCCAGATGAATTTGATGATGGGCTTTCTGACTCTGTAGAGACGTTTGAGCCGGCCGATGATGCCTTAGATGCGTTTAGTAACTTTGCTTCAGATGACTTGGTTGCACAGAACCCTCCCCAGATGGGCCTCTCAGAGGTTGCTGTTGCCTCAGATGCTCTGGATGCAAGTTCCGGTCAGGCTGTCATGACCGATGCGGGACTAAGTGATAATCCTTTTGAGTTTTCGTCGGATGTAGCGCAAGGTGAAGTGGCTGGCGGTGAAGTGGCTCGCGATAATCCTTTTGATATTGGCAATTTAGTGACAGAGGATATTGACTCGGAAGATCCTTTTGCGGCCACGCTAGATGAGAACGATCCCTTCAGCATCAATAGCGCTAGTGATGTCTCTGTAGCAGGGGATGAAACGACCTTCAGTGATGCCGGCGATGATTTTGATATGGCTGAATTTGATGAGGCGTTCGGTCCAACGGGTGGTCACTTAGGCTCTGTATCGGCAACTGATAGCTCGTTTTCAGGAGCTAGCGAGGAGGTTGATGTTGACTTAGCCGGTGGAGAGAATGAGTTCTCTGCCAGTGAAGATGAGACATTCGATGATTTTTCATTTGAGCCTGTTGCTGAAGCTGACACAGAAGATAAGACGCTTTTCATGATGGAACCTGAGGCTGTCTCTGCTGGCAGCATGGAGGCTTCGTCGGCTTTTGGCGAGGCGTCAGCCTCAATGACCGGTGAGGGCGTTACGTCTGCAACGTTGGTGGAAGATGCTTTACCTGCCGGGGCTTCTACTATGGGTGAGAGTGAGGCTTTTACAGAGGATTCGTCGGGGCCTGAGCCAACAGCGTTTGCGGATGATTTTGACGACTTTGATGATTTTGAAAGTATCCCGGACTTCGATCTCTCTGATAGTTCTGCTGGATTTACCAGTCCTTCTCTTGGTGCGATACCTAGCCAGTTTGGCAGCCAGTTTGACAGTCAGTTTGGAAATTCTACGGATGGAGAGGCAGATGCTTTTTCCTCAGGGGCCAACGGTGTTGGGCTGTCACAATCTGATCCAATTCCTGTTTTCAACAAAAGACCGGTCGGTAACCCGAAGCCTCGTAAGCAAGGCGCGCTGGTAGCCCCGATTGAGAATGCATCTATGTCGACCAAACGGTTGATGTTGGCCGGTTCGGTGGGCGTGCTCTCAGCGATTACCGTGGGCGCAGTGAGCCTAGTGATGTCCTCCTCTCCTAATCAGTCAAAAATGGTTCCGGTGGCAACTGCGGGTTCAGCGGGTTTGGTGAGCTTAGGTGGCGTGTTTGGCTTAGGCTATTTTCTGGAGCGACGCACCCGTGAAACAATCAACGACTTACAAGTTCGATTCAATCAAATTTCGAGGGGCGACCTCAACGCCAGAGCGGTTGTTTTGACACAAGATGAGTTTGGACAGCTCTCGGAAGGCTTCAATCAAATGGCCGGGGCTATTTTTACCACGACGAGTGATGCGCAGCGTAAAGCACAAGAACAAGAGCAGGCAAAGGAAGATTTGCAGCGTCAGGTGATTCGCTTGCTGGATGATGTAGAAGGCGCCGCAAGAGGTGACTTGACGGTAAAGGCAGAGGTGACTGCTGATGTCCTCGGCGCGGTTGCTGACTCCTTCAACCTAACCATTGAAAATTTGCGTGAAATTGTTAAGCAGGTGAGCGTAGCTGCAAGGCAGGTGAGCCAGGGATCTACAGAGAATGAGTCGTTTGCTAGGTCGCTTTCTGCTGATGCCCTTCGTCAGGCCGAAGAGCTTGCTGTGACCTTAAATTCTGTGCAGGTGATGACCGATTCTATTCAGCGAGTGGCCGAAAGTGCTCGTGAAGCTGAAGAGGTGGCCCGTTCAGCTTCTGAGACCGCGTTGCGTGGTGGTGAAGCTGTAGAACGCACGGTTGCCGGTATTTTGGACATTCGAGAGACCGTGGCTGACACTACTCGCAAAGTTAAGCGCTTAGCAGAATCGTCGCAAGAAATCTCTAAGATTGTGGCCTTGATTTCTCAGATTGCCTCACGGACCAACCTGCTGGCCCTGAACGCCAGCATTGAGGCCGCTAGGGCAGGGGAGGCCGGGCGTGGATTCGCAATTGTGGCAGATGAGGTCCGACAGCTGGCAGATCGAGCCGCTAAAGCCTCTAAAGAAATCGAGCAAATCGTACTGCAAATTCAGGGTGAAACTGGCGGTGTGATGACGGCGATGGAAGAAGGCACTCAGCAGGTGATCGAAGGGACTCGTTTAGCTGAGCAGGCTAAGCAGTCGCTCGATGACATTATTCAGGTTTCTAACCGGATTGATGTCTTGGTACGTTCTATTACCGCTGATACGGTAGAGCAAACTGAAACCTCTAGAGCGGTTGCTCAGGTGATGCAATCTGTCGAACTGACTGCGCAGGAGACTTCTCAAGAATCTCAGCGGGTCTCAGGTTCTTTGCAAAACCTAGTAGGGGTTGCTAAAGACCTGCTGACTTCAGTAGATAAGTTCAAGGTAAATGCCAAAGAGGACTAAATGAGTGGTAGGTTCCATAGTGTTCGTTGATATGTATACTTGCGGCAATAAACGCCGTAAAGCTGCACACAAGGCAGATGGACCTTTTTTGGATAGGCGGCTTTAAGCGTAGATTGCCTGACGAGCGGATGACACGCTACTGACCAGCGCAGGTTGCCAAGCGGTAATTCTTGCGACGACATTGACTGAGCACCCAACTTCGGAACGCATTAATAGGGAGATCGCAGCTATGCTGCCCGAGCAACAACAGCGCATCATGGGATATTTTATTGAGGAGGCCAAGGACCACCTCAACACGATTGAACAGGGGTTGCTCAATCTTCAATCCACCATCGAAGATGCTGATAAGGCCAATGAGGTCTTTCGGGCGGCGCACTCTGTAAAGGGTGGTGCGGCGATGCTAGGGATAGAAAGCATTCAGAAAACGGCCCATCGCATGGAGGACTACTTTAAAGTTCTTAAAGAAGCTCCGGTGCAGGTGGACCGCACGCTTGAAACTATGTTCCTGCGAGTGTCTGATGGTCTTAAAGATCTATTGGAACAGCTAGAAGGGCCTTTTGGCTTGACGCCGGAAAAAGCTCAAGAAATTATGGCTGATGTGGAACCTGTTTTCACTCAGTTAGAATCGCATCTAAATTCGCTGGTTGAGGCTACGGGCCGTAGTTCGATGCTGGCCGCTTCTGTTGGTGGCGGATCTTCTGAAGACTTGAAGGTGAGCTTTAAGCGAGATGTGGCATCGTTATTGCGCCAAATGCTAACAACGTTCAAGCAGGCCGACACGCCTGATGCCAGAAAAAAAATTCAGGAGATGTGTGCCCAGCTGATAGCCGTAGGTGAACAGTTCGACTTACCTGAGTGGTGTGATCTTATAGAAACAGCTCGGATTGCTTCAGCAAACTTAGACAATGATTTTCGCGCTCTGGCACCTGTGCTCATTAAGGAGATTAAAAAAGCACAAGACTTGGTCCTTTCTGGGCGATCTTCTGAAGTGTCTGTTTGTGACGATTTGCAAGCACTATTGCCCGAAGACATTTTAGAGCCTAATTCAGATGCTTTGAACTTGGATGGTTTGAATGGTGACCTAAATGATGATCTAAGTTCTGCTTTAGGTGGTGAGCTAGACGGTTTTCCTTTAGATGAATCAGATTTAGATTTGGCCTCTGGTTTGGCGTCTAACGCTTCCGAGGATGGTTTGGAGGATTTGTTCGCCAGTGAAGCAGATGATGTGGCTAGCGAGCTTTCTCAAGAGCCGGCTAACGATGCTGACAAGAACGAAAGCGGTTTTGAGGTTTCTGCAGAGGCGGCGCTCAACTTGGAGGATGGCCTAGAGGGCTTATTTGAATTCGGTGATGACGGGGCGACTGATAGTTTTGGCAGTAGCGACGAATTACATGATGATGGTTCTTCAGATGAAATTGGGCGACTAGATGTAGATTTGGATTTTGATGAAATTCCTTCAGAGTTATCTACGCTTAACCGTAATGTGGATAGCTCTGAAAAAGCTGATGAATCGATGGATGCTTTGCTGGCCACTGTAAATGTGACTGGCCCGGATGTGGGTACAGAAGAACTCAACAGCCTAGCCGATCTTTTTGATGGCGACCTTGATGAGCTGGATAATACCCTAGGTGGACATGCTTTTGCTACTGAAGAAATGCAGCTTCATCCTGAAAAGATTAAGCTTAATGTAGAAGATGATTTGACCGATTTGCTCTCTAATGACTCTCCAGAGGTTACTTCAGTTGAGGATGGCTTTGGTGAAGATATAGAAGATGATCTGTTTGGTGGAACCTTGTCGGAAGGTGCTTTTGCAACACCTGGTGATGCCTTAGGCTTTGACCAGCTTGACGATGTTTTGACGACTGATGATGACATCGGTCTTGCTACGACCGCTGATTCTGATGAGATCTTTTCAGCCGGTGATGATCTTTTCGGTGAGGTGGTCCTACATCCATCGGTTGAGCCCCTTGAATCCAATGTCGCGGCCGAAATGACCGTTCTCTCTGAAGATGTGTGGGCTACAGAAGGTAGCGCTGCGCAGTCGCCAGCTGGTTCTGAAGATGAATTTATTGATGGAGAGAGCTTGTCTAAAGACGTCACAGCGTCTGGCCCGGTAGGGTTTGCCGATGATGTGAGTTTTGATGCGTCTTTAAGTAGCTTGGACCTCGGTCGTGATGTGTCAGAGGCACTTGAGTTTGAGACATCCTCAAACTTAGACCCTTCTTTAGAAGCATTAGAGGAGTTAGGGGGAATAGAGCTAGATAGTGGTGCGCTGTTAGAGGGCGTCGCTGAAGTAGAGAACCTGGATTTTGATGAGAATTCGGATGCAATTGTTGATGCCGCTAGTGAAATATCCGATTTAGATTCACTACCCAGAGTGGCTCATACAGATGCAGCGTCGCCGGAGCGCGATCGCCCACGTGAGTTAGATATTGAATTCCCCACTTTAACGGGTGAAAAGCTGCAAGAGGCGGAAGAAGACATCGATAGCTTTTTCTTAGATACGTACACAGATGGAACCGGAAAACGATCTTCTGAGAGTGCTGTAGACGTATCACCGGAAACAGATCTTGCTGAAGACCTTTTTGAAGATCAGATAAACAGGCCAGTCGCAGACGATGCTGGGAAAGCATTGGACATTAATGGAGAACCCGACGACAGCCAGCTTGATGAAGGTCAGCTCGATGACAGCCAGAGTGATGAAGAACAGCTTGTTGAAGGCCAGAGTGATGAAGAACAGCTTGTTGAAGTACAGGGATCTTTATCCCCTGAGCAAGGAAGTCCAAATTTAGACAACCCAGATTTAGAGAGTTCTTTCTCCGACGTTGATTTGGAAGCTGCTTTCTTAAGCCCTGACGCTTCATTGTCGATGGATGCAGAAATCAAACAAGCAGGCTCTGAGTTAGATGAGCTGCTGGAAAGTTCTGGCACGCATAAGCAAGATGGAATCAGTCTTTCCGTCTCAAATTCTGAAGCATTGGTGGATGACATATGGGAAGAGATGACAGCGTCTACACCAGCAGTGTCTACAAAAGATACTACGTCTTTAGTAAAAGAAATTGATGATAATGAAATTTTAGATTCAACAGAGGGCGAACTCTTAGAAGAGACTCAGTCTGAGCAGGCAGTTGACGAGAATAAGAGCGTATTAGACGTTTCCCCGCTAGACATGGAAACGGTGTCAAAGCCTGATATGGATGCTTTAGAAGATGTAGATGCTTTAGAGGCAGCTGTATCCTCCGAGGATACAGCTGTTATAGAAGAGATCCCTGAGGATGTTTTAGCGGAATTTGAAACGGCCTTTGGCACTGATGTTGCAGAAGGTGCGATCGCTGACAATGCAAATAAATCAGAGGTAGAAGCTGATCTCATCTCAACAAACGATGACGAGTTGTTGAACGATATTGATCCTGACTCTGGTGTCGTAAAGGAGACCTCGGATAGCGATATTTTCAGTGACTTGTCTGATGGTGACGATCTGTTTAGCACTGATGCAATAGATGCTGAACAACCCTTAACTGCAACGACTGAATCGTCCTTAGAACTGAGCGATTTTGAAGAAGGTAGCACTGTCACTGTCGACGATGAAGTAGACGTCACGGCCTCTTCCGGCGAGGAAACCGATCTCTTTTCCTTTGATCAGGATTCTGAGGTTCCTGATGCCGAAAACCTAGCCGCCGCCTTTGATGATGACTTTGATGATCTTGATTTGCTGTTGTCCGAAGATGAGGATACGCTCGATTCTGGTATAGGTGATGAGCCTACATTTGTAGGTGATGAGCCTGAAACCACGCCGTCTGCTGTTGAAACTCAGCCGAAGACAGAGACTGACTCTTCTGAAGCAGATGAAGACTTTGATGATTTAGAGCGATTATTGGAAGAGGGGGATGTTGCTGTCACGGCACCAACGGCTACTCCTCCGCGTAGATCTCAGCCGCGCCGAGGTGGCGGTGTTCGTGATCAAAACATGCGTGTTTCGGTAAAGCACCTGGATAACTTGAGCAACCTGGTGGGGGAGCTGGTCGTTAGCCGTAATACGCTGGAGCGCGATCAGGAAAGGCTACGACAGTTTTTAGATAATTTGCTTTTCCAAGTTCAGCAGCTGAATGATGTTGGTCAGCGAATGCGGGACTTGTATGAGCGATCGCTACTTGAAAGCTCTCTGATGTCCAATCGGCGTGCCCATGCGGCGACGAATAATAAGGATCCTCTCGGAAACGCTTTGGCCCCATCGGCAGAAGCGACAGACAGCCATGCGACTGGAGAGACCTTTGATGCGTTAGAAATGGATCGCTTTACGGGATTTCATACGCTCTCTCAAGAGATGATTGAGCTGATTGTACGGGTGAGAGAATCTTCTTCTGATATTGGCTATACGGTTGAGTCTTCTGACCAGGTAACGCGTCAGTTTAGACAGATTACAACTCAGCTGCAAGAAGGGCTAAACACGGCTCGAATGGTTGCCTTTTCTCAGGCGGCTGATCGCTTACCTCGTGCGGTGCGTGATATTTCGCTGAAGTGTGGCAAGGAAGCCCGATTGATTGTTGAAGGGCAAGACACCCTCATTGACAAAATGATCGTGGAGCATTTGTACGATCCGCTGACGCACCTGGTAAACAATGCGATTACGCACGGTATCGAAACCCCTGACGCGCGCAAGGCTGCGGGCAAGCTGCCGGAAGGTTCGATTACGGTACGTGCTTTTTATCAGGGTAATCAGACTGTCATTTATGTTGCAGATGATGGCGGTGGCATTAATACAGAGTTTGTAAAGCGTAAGGCGATTGAAAAAGGGTTGGTTACTCAGGCTGAGGCCGATGCACTTTCGGATATAGAAGTGTATGATTTGCTGTTTCATCCTGGGTTTAGTACCCGCGATCAGGCGGATGATTTTGCCGGACGAGGCGTGGGCATGGATGTGGTGCGTACCTCTTTAGCGGAGATTCGCGGTAGCGTCACAATTGATTCTGAGTTGGGTAAGGGGACGAGTTTTACGATTCGCCTGCCGCTGACGTTGAGTATTTCTAAGGCACTGAGCTGTGTGAGCAATCAGGCCCGGATTGCCTTCCCCATGGATGGGGTTGAAGACATGTTGGATGTGCCGCGCGATCGCGTGGTGCAAAACGAGCAAGGTCAAGACTGTGTGCGCTGGCGTGACAAAATTTTACCTTTCCAACCAGTCACCGAGCTGCTGAAGTTTAACCGGACGCTAGGCCGCGGTCGTGTGTATGGCGGTAGCCAAGACGATGATGTCCTTTCTGTGATTGTGCTCAGAAGTGCGAACACCTTTGTCGCCTTACAAGTGGATCAGGTCATTGGTGAGCAAGAAATTGTAATTAAGCAGCTTGAAGGACCGGTGCCGAAGCCCTTAGGCATTGCAGGTGCTACCGTACTAGGTGATGGCCGCGTGATGCCAATTGCTGACGTGCTTGAACTTATCGACATTGCGATGGGCCGCGTGCGCCGGGAGCCTACCTCAATGCTGTGGACGGAGGTTGCCGCTACTGATGAAGCCCCTGTCAAAAATGATCCGACAGTGCTGATCGTCGATGACTCCATTACAGTGCGTGAGCTACTCTCTATGAGCTTTAACAAAGTTGGCTACCGGGTAGAGCAGGCCCGTGATGGTCAAGAAGCTTGGGATAAGCTGCGCTCTGGCCTGCCGTGCGACTTGGTGTTCTGCGATATTGAAATGCCGCGAATGGACGGTTTGGAATTGCTGTCTCGAATGCAGAAAGACAATCACCTCAACCGTATTCCGATTGCGATGCTGACGTCGCGAGGCGCAGATCGCCACCGTCAGATGGCAGTAGACCTGGGTGCTAGCGGATACTTTACAAAGCCCTACTTGGAAGAAGCGCTGCTAGATGCGGCGCAACGGATGCTGAACGGTGAGACTTTGGCAAAGGGACGAGGCGGTTAAGACACTATCTGTGACTTTTCTACGTTAGGATCGAAGGGTGTTTTCCTTTTGATTTGTCATGGTTGCTGCTGTCGCTACCCCTTCCGCTTCTCGTGATTGGAAGCCTGTTGTGCGCGCGCTAGAAAAGCTGCTGGATGCAGATAGGGTAATGCGGCGCAAAGAAGAGTTGCTGGTGTATGAATGTGATGGCCTGACTAGCTACCGTCAGCGACCAGCAGTCGTGACGCTGCCGAAAACGACCGAAGAAGTTGCGGCAGTTGTAAAGCTGTGCCACGAGCAATCTATTCCTTTTGTAACAAGGGGGGCTGGTACAGGCTTATCAGGCGGTGCCTTGCCCATTGAAGCGTGCGTGCTGATTGTGACGACCTGCATGCAAAAGATTTTGAATATCGACTACGACAACCAGCGAGTGGTGGTAGAGCCAGGGGTTATCAATAATTGGATTACCCAGGCCGTGAGCGGTGCTGGGTTTTATTATGCGCCGGACCCGTCTAGTCAGCTGGCATGTTCTATTGGAGGCAATGTTGCCGAGAATTCGGGAGGTGTGCATTGCTTGAAATATGGCGTGACGACCAACCATGTATTGGGCCTCACTGTTGTATTACCGAATGGCGACGTGGTCACTGTGGGAGGCGTAGTGCCCGAGATGCCAGGGTATGATCTGACGGGTATTTTGGTAGGGTCTGAAGGGACGCTGGGGATTGTGACTGAGGTGACGCTGCGTATCTTGAAGTCGCCTGAGACGATTCAAGTGATGCTGGCTGACTTTACCAGTGTGGAGGCTGCAGGTGAGACGGTCTCGGATATCATTAGTGCGGGAATTATCCCGGCGGGCATGGAGATGATGGATAACTTTAGCCTAAATGCGGTGGAGGACGTGGTGGCGACGAACTGCTATCCGCGTGATGCGGTGGCGATACTGCTGATAGAAATAGACGGGGCTCCGGCGGAGGTCGCTGCGAGTGCGAAAGCGATAGAGGCACTGTGCCGAAAGAATGGAGCGCGGCAGCTGACCCACGCGACAGATGAGCTAGAGCGACTGCGCCTATGGAAAGGGCGAAAGGCGGCGTTTGCAGCGATGGGAAAAATCAGTCCTGATTACTACGTTCAAGATGGCGTTATCCCTAGAACCAAATTGCCTGAGGTGCTGCAGGAGATTGCCGAACTGGGTGAGAAGCATGGATACCGAGTGGCCAATGTGTTTCATGCTGGAGATGGGAACTTGCATCCTTTGATTTTGTACAACAACAGTGTGCCGGGTGAGCTGGAGGCTGTTGAGGCACTGGGTGGAGACATCCTAAAGGCATGTGTACGGGCAGGTGGAAGTATTTCGGGTGAACATGGCATTGGGGCGGATAAACGTTGCTACATGCCGACCATGTTTAGTGAGATAGACTTGGAAACTATGCAATGGGTAAGAGGCTCGATTAATACGAAAGGGCTGGCGAATCCGACAAAAATTTTCCCGACTCCGAAGACTTGTGGGGAAGCGGCGTATGCAGCCACTGGCAAGTTTTCTGGATTAGATCAATTTTAATCGTGAGATAACTCCGATGAGGAGAGAACTTGAAAGAAAAGGGTCTGACTTAGACGGCTACCTTGAAAGTAACTCCAGCATTTGAGGAAATATTGTTGATAGCAAGATATTTTGATTAGTGGGTGGGCAATATAATATTGCGCACCTTTTTTGCTCTTTTTGAGGTTGTTTGATGCAGAAAAAAGAGAGTCGGTACCGATAAACTACGGATTAATGGAGGGCACAAGTGGTTGGGCTTGTGTAAATAGGCTGACTGTTCAAGAAAAGTTGAGGGGCAACTTAAGTTCGGAGCGGAAAGCAAGTAAACGTCAGTTGCTCAGAGGGTTTCAAGTCGTTTGATATCTTTTTGACTGAAGCGGGACACTTGGTTTTCAAGAGCATACTCAACAACCTATCTCAACTATTTCGGAGACACCTTCCATGACATCTCAACTTAAAGCAAAACTGCTTCAGCACTTCGCAGGCAAGAAAGCCAACGGCGGTTTTACTCTCATTGAGCTTCTCGTTGTAATCATCATTATCGGTATTCTATCTGCGATCGCGCTGCCTTCCTTCTTGAACCAGGCAAACAAAGCTCGCCAGTCTGAAGCTAGAACTTACGTAGGTTCTATGAACCGTGCACAGCAAGCCTACTATTTGGAGAACAACGAATTTGCTGACAGAATTGACATTCTGGGATTAGGAATTTCTAATGATACTGAAACCTATGATTACAGAGTTGATTCTACTGCAGGTGTTGAAGCGGGTGTTTCGAATATCGCAGACCCTGATGGCACTAATGCAGCTTCTGTGAAAGCTTATGTTGGTGGTGTAAAGATTGGTTCTGTTCCTGGTTCTAATGAGGCAACCACCTTGGCTGTTCTATGTGAAGCAGCTGGTGCGCCCGTTAATAGTGGTGCGGACGACGCTACAGTGCTCATCAATGCTGCTGCACTACAAGCCTCTGATCGTGGCCTTGATTGTACTAGCGATGCTGCAGGCACCTTTAAGGGAATCAATTAAGGGCTGTTGCGCCATTGCTGTAAAGCAATTAGTTGGCAGTAGCTATTAAGGACTTTAAAACTGCAAGCTGACAACTTAGTTGCCAGCTTGCAGTTTTTTTGATGTTAAGGAGTACTTTGATGGTCACAATGATCGCTCAAAATTCACAGGCACGGCACAAAGTAGCGCACAGCATTCTGAAGTGTTTTTGGGTTGTTTTAGCTATTTTTCTTTGCCTTCTATTTCAAAAGTCTTCACTTCAAGAGTTAACTTCAGGCGACGAAAACTTATCGATTAAGCAGAAGACTGTAAAATTGCAAGCAAAGGGTTCTAAGTTGGCTTTGTTGGCTAAAACTCCTACTTTTGGGTTGGATAACGTTTTGGCGAATTATATATTTCTAGACTTCCTTCAGTACTTTGGAGATATCGAAACTAGAAAAGAGCTGGATTACAACCTTGTAATCAGTTTTTTTGAAGGTATACTTGCTCATACACCTCATTACAGGCAGTTTTATTTCTTTTTGTCGGGAAGCGGTTCTCTCTACGCTGCGCAGCCTCAAGAGTCTATTATGCTTATAGAAAAAGGATTGCAAGAACTATCTCCTAATCAGCCGGATGATAGTTACTACATTTGGAGATATAAGGGCGTTGATGAGCTTTTGTTTTTAGGTGATGGTGAAGCTGCTCAACAGTCTTTTGAAACATCAGTACTGTGGGCAGAGCAATCTGATCATCCTGACAGTGAGGTGATTGGCCAGCTCTCTAAGCAGACTGCTCGGTATCTAGCGCTGAATCCACAGAGTGAGTTTGCGCAAGTTCAAGCATGGAGTAGCATTTTGGCAACTGCATTCAATGAGAGAACTCAGAAGCAGGCAATTGAACGGATTAGAAAACTAGGTGGGAGAGTGACTATTTCTGAGGGAGGAGAATTCAAGGTTGAGTTTTCTCCTAAGGATTTGCACTGATCAGAGCTTGAAAGTGTGCGCTTAAATGGGTCTTGGTGGAAAAAGCTAGGTCTGAGTTTGTCGATCCATGATTGCTAGTTTTCTATGCTGTTCGGTGGAGAATAGCCTCATTCTTAGACGAGGTGATGGATGTCTACGGTTGTTTTATTGGTTTTGTAGAGGTCTATCAAACCCTGCAGTATGTTTCTACCGGTAAACAACAGGGGGCATTTTTGGCCGAGCCAATGCTTCAAGGAAAGAACTAGAAGGTGATGTTGCTCACACACTGAGCTGTCTGCACCCATTTTGGCATTGCTCTGTTCAGTATTATACGGGAATGGAAAAAATGCTTTTGGTTTAACTGGACTTGCCTTTTACCTCAACTCGCCCAAATTTGTTCATTTGAGCCCGTTTTTTGAGTTCGAATGGTACGCTAGGGTCTTGCCTAGAGATCTTTGATAGTGAGTCACTTAATCGAATATTCGTGGTTTTAGTACCAATGTCGGCTATAACGGGCGCGGTAAACTTGGTTGGTACAACCCGACGCTGGATCTGCTGATATAAGGTTTTATAGCCATGCGATTAGGTCTCCAATATTGAGGGCCAGACCTTCCCGGAAATTCGTTCTATCTTGAGTTTCGCTGTGCTGACCCTACTCAGGCAGACGGAATCGGGTCTCTTTAAGCGGTTGTAAAGAAAGGTTCGTGGCTTTAATTTCTGATATCTCTTGATCTAACTGTGGAAAGGTGCGAGGTGCTGAACGCCAAAGGCCCAGCATCTGTGAGAAAAGGCTTGTCCTTAACTCTCCAGGATGCAAAATCTGTTGTATGTTATCCGCTGAAAAGTTCCGATAGGCAAAGCTTACCCCATTTCGAAATTGCGCAGGATTTACTTGGAGAACAGAACTCATCCAGGTGTGAAGATCGCGTCTTAGAGTGATGTGTTTCTCAAGTAGATCTTGTTCCTGTTGGGTGCCCTCAAAATCTTTCAGGTAGCTTGATAAGTACTTGTCGGGTGATAGCCATGCTCGTAAAAGCTGTAAACCTGCATGATGTGGTTTTATTTGTATTTGTTTCTCGACAATCTTCAAGGCCATTTCTGGCTCGCTTTCTGCTTTTAAGATAGCCTGCACCAGCGGTTGTAATTTGCTTGTATCGATTCCCTCTATCGATCTTTGATGCCACCAGCTAAGCATGACTAGCTGTTCGTTCATCCAAGCGTAGCCGGGAGAAGTAGGATTGGTTTGAGAAAGAATGTTGCGATAGTACTTTAGTGTTTGGTCTAATACGGATGGTAGCAGCAAGGAAAAAGTTTCATCTGCCCATATATCCGCCGTTAAAAAATCAGGTTTGGCCATACCTTCTATCGAGAAGGCGGTAATAGCTTGCTCCGTTTTATTTTGCTGCAGGTAGCTGATTCCAAGGGTGTAGTAGGTGTAGTGGGGATTGCGCGGAGATAGCATGGCAGCGCGTTCAGCATAAACCTGTGCTTTTTTCGGTCGGGGAATATCCATTAGTAGCACCGACATATTTTGGTTAAACAGTGCATCATTAGGTGCGGCATTTAAAGCGGCCTCTAAATGCTCGATAGCTGAGGCGTTCAACGCTGCTTGGTCTGCTTCAGACTCTACGATCGATTTTAGACCGGTCAACTGTGCTGCTGCTAGCGCTGGATAGGTCGGATCCCACGGAGCTAAATCATTAGCTTTAGACCATTTCCTATCAGCATCAACCAAGCTACTTCGAATATCAATATCCTTAAAGGCAGCGTTGCTGAGATATAGCCCTGCATTAACGCGTGCCCATAGCTGCAAGCTCATACATAAAAAGGCCAGAAATACCATGCTTAGCCATCGACGGCTTTGGCGAGAAAGCTTGGCAGGTCGTAAGGCTGCTATAGATGGCGTTTGTACATAGGTATCGCCCAGATTTATTAAGAGGGCGGTGATAATGAGTAAAGTACTACTGATGCCAATATTTTCTAACTGGTAATCCGTTAGGCTGGAAACACCGTAGCCTAAATAGCAGGCACAAATGCCGTACAAAAGATAACGATCGGATGGCTTAGACACTTTATTACAGATCTTGATACTAAGCCCTAGTAACCCAATTAACCAGCTGCCATATACTGCTAGTCCAAAGAGCCCTAATTCTGCCAAGATTTGAGCAGGCGTGTTGTGTAGTTGTTGAACTAATTCTAAGCCAGTGCCTACTTCGATGGGGCGATAGAGATTGTAGACGCGAGATAGGTTCCCTGGCCCAACGCCAGTTAGCGGGTGAGTCGCCAAAATATTTCGGGCAGCTTGCAGCATAAACAGGCGATCCTGGGCTGGTCCATCTGTAACTGCGGCCGGGGATATTTGCCCTACTTGTGAAAAAGTTGTGGTGCTGAAAAGCGATCTCATGCGGGGATTGCTTGCAGCTATCGTGAGAACAATGGCTAACCCCATCGCGCTGCAGATTAGCCAGCGACGACTCGCTTGAGCGCGATGTATCCAAATGAGGGTTGGTGCACCTACGAAAAAAATAGCCAAAACACCTACTACGGCACCACGTGAACCGCTTACGTAAAGGGCTATGGCGACAATCACTGATGCCCCAAGGCTTACCCATTTTTTCCACCCTTGCTGTGATAGGCCAAAACTCACGGTAATCGGCAGCAACAGTAGCTCGTATCCACCGACAAAATTGTGGTGTCCTAGTGGCCAAGGGTTGCGTAGCGCCGCATAAAAATTATTAGAAAGCCACATGTCAGAGGTCGGTCGCCAAAATGATAGGCCAATAATGCTGGTGACTATACCCGCGAGCGATAGGGCAAACCAGAGGAACATTTTGGTAAGTCCTTGGCGTAGCCAGTTGACTAGGAGATAAAAAGTAAGAGTGTAATGGCCTAGTAGTAGGACATTCCACAGCGCCACTACCTTAAAATCAGCGTTTAGTGCTGAGAGAATATTGACGAGCAGTGCCATTCCAACAATCCAGTCGAATCCATACCCTAAGCGGCGAAAGGGCACCGAGAACTGACGGATAGCCCATATATGCCAAGCACCTAGTAGCAAAAAGGCCACTTGCCAAAGGATAACCCAGGGCCAGCCGACCATCGAATAGTAGCTCCCAGGAATCCAGCTAAAGGCTAAGATGCAGGCTAAGCCAACGACACCTATCCACTGCCCTTGCCAGACAATGGACAAAGTTTCTTGCTTGGGTAAAGATGGTGCACCATCTGTCAGTTCCATGGCGGTTTTAAAGAAGAGTTGGCGAGGCTAGTATGCCCCTTTTCCTAAACAAACTATTTTGATGGTTTCCAATAAAATATCGATGTCGAGATTAAGTGACCAGTTATCGATGTAATGAAGATCTAGACGGACCGCGTCGTCGAAGCTTTTGATTGCTGAGCGGCCTGAGATTTGCCAGAGTCCGGTAATGCCGGGGAGTACCTGATGGCGCACGTGATGCCAAGGCTCAAACTGGGCGGTGTCTCTGAGCGGCAAAGGTCGGGGGCCGACGAGGCTCATTTGGCCGAGCAGCACATTAAAAAGTTGGGGAAGCTCATCTAGGCTAGTGCGCCTTAGCCATTTGCCGATGCGTGTGATTCGAGGGTCAGCGCTGAGCTTGAACATTACCCCGTCAGTAGTTTCATTTTTTCGTTCAAGGCTGTGCTGAAGGCTGGGTGCATTGACAACCATGGTGCGAAATTTCCAGACCTGAAAGGTTTTTCCATGCAATCCTGTTCGCGCTTGACGAAAAAAAGCAGGTCCTGGGGAAGAGAGTTTGATGCTGGTCGCGATGGCAATGAATACAGGAAGAAGGAGAATTGTGGCAATCGCAGCTAGACAAAGATCTGACCAGCGTTTTAAGCGATAGTCAAATCCACGAAAGAAGGAGGCTTCTACCCTAAGGGTTGGCAAGCTTGCAAAAATCTCTGGAATGCCCCGGCGATAAATCATTTCTCGGCTAGAGGGAATGAGCCTGAGTACAATGCCGACGCTACGCAGCCTCCAAAAAAGGCTGGATGCGAGTTCTGCATTGGGAATATCTTCAGCGAGGACTTCTGCGGGCTGCTGCCGGATGATGGATTGAAAAATTGCAGTAGAATTGGCGGCGGATGCGATCGCTGCGCCAACAACACGGTAATGGGGTTGCCTATTAACCACTTGAGAAAGGGCTTGCAAACGGCTGGCTGGGGCAATGAGAAATACAGTGGTTGGCTGTCTGTGGGTTTCAAATTTGTAGAGTAGGAGGTGGGTGAGAAGCCTGGCTGAGACGACTGTGGCGATGCTGCTGAACCAAGAGGAAAAAAAGAGTGATCGCGGTAGGTCTAAATGTGGATCGTAAAAGTAGCTGGCCACTAGAGAGGCTAGGTACACGTAGCTGATGAGCTGTGCTGCTTTGGCGTAATCTTTTGCTGCGCTGAGATAGCTATAGAGCCGGCAGTGAGTAAAGGTGGCAAGCGTGCACAATACAAACAACCAAAAGACACTGGGAAATCCTAGCCAAGTCCACCAAATGAAGGGGCTAGGCAGTGGCGAATAAAATTGGTTGAGAAATTGGGCGAATTTCCAGGCGGATGCCAGTGCGAGTACATCGCTGATGGCTAGACATAGCACTCTTAACTGTGCTCGCCCGGGCGGGAATGCCCGAGCTAACCTACGGGATGCGCGAATGTCGGTTTGGGGTTTTGATAGTTTTGTCTCAGCAGGTATTTTCATAGCTGGGGCATAACCGATGTTCGAGCGATCGCGTGTAACGCGTGATGCTGTGGTTAGAGGCTGTTTACGTCAATAACAGATGATGTAGAAGATTTTACTGGTCAGTCAGGGTATCGATAGGGTTTGCTCGTTGGGTGAAACTGCTGAAGGCGTGCTTGAGCAGTTGATGGGAGAACAAAACGATAAAAGCTGTATTTGTGAGTAGATACCTGGACCAAAGCCGCCTTGGTTCTTGGAATAAACGAAACAGCCACTCAAGGCTATATTTCATCATCCATTGAGGCGCCTGTGGCACTTCTTGACTATGGAACTTAAATGCAGCGCCGACGCCAATCATGACTACATTTAGCTTACCCAACTGCCGATACATCCATTCTTCTTGTTTTGGGCAACCCAGGCCAACAAAGACGACTGACGCGCCGGATTGATGGATGCGTTCTCTATCAGCGGCTTCTTCTTTCTGGCTGAGTGGCCTAAAGGGTGGGGAATAGGTGCCTGCAATCTGAAGTGTTGGGAATGCTGTTTTAAGATTTTTAGAGAGTTTTTGAAGAGTTTGAGGAGTGCTGCCGTATAGGTAAATGGATTGATGAGTTTTGCTAGCGCGATCACACCAGGCAAACATTAAATCGGGGCCATAGACGCGGGTTTGCTTTTGGGCGCCCAGCCATCGCATGCCTATGACTAAGGGCATACCGTCTGGGGTGACTAAGGCTGCGTTCTCTAGTATTTGGCGATATTTTTGATACCAGTAGGCGGTCATGATCACATGAACGTTGGCTGCAACGATGTAGCTAAATTGTTTGGACTGAGCCAGGGTTTGGATGTGATCGCAAGCACTGGCATAGTTGGTTTCACTAACGTATGTTCCTAAAATAGGCTTGGACATAGTCCTAAGAGAAGACACCACATGGCGTATTTGTTTCTACGCTGAACTTCATTGCGTGGCTCATTGTAAAAACGGGCCTCATGCAATACTTCCCTGAGTGACAGTAGAAACTACACAACAGATTTTTCTGTCAACTGCTGCGCTAGCCTAAATCAGAGAGAAATATACCTGTTCGATAGTGCTGGCCAATTTTTTCCAGCTGTACTTGCTTTCGACCTTTTGTTTTCCGGCTTTTCCCATAGCATGAGCCTCTATAGGATGTTTTAACAAATGGATAATTCGATCTGCGATTTCGCTGGATTCTTGCTCAACTAGAAACCCATCTATCCCTTCTGTGATCACATCTGAAATTGCTGGGATACGTCCTCCAATAACAGGTTTTTCAAACTCCCAAGCTTCTGTATATACGCCACCGAAGCTTTCTTGCATAGAAGGAACGCATAGGAGCCTACAAGCCGCTAAGGCATTAGTTTTTTCCTGAAGAGTAACCTTACCCAGCCGCTTAATACGAGGATCCTTAAACAGCTTAAACGCATCTTCTGATTCTTTGACGGCAGGGCCTATAAAAACGAAGTTGATATCAGGAAACTTCTTCCAAACTAGCTTTGTAGCTTCTAAAACTTGACGGTATCCTTTGTATTTGTAGTGCTGCCCCAAAAACAGAATAAAAGGATTAGAGATATTATTTTTGGTTAAAAAAGAATTGGGGAAAGCAGTAGATGAAATAACTGGGCCAGTACCAGTCACATGGATTCGCTTAGCCGAAACACCCAATTTTATTAATGTCTCTTTCTCTGTAGGTGTCAGCGCAATCACAGCATTTGCTTGCCTGTAAAGCTTGTGATATTCTTTGTAACGCCATCCTATCCAACGGGGATGATGGACGGGCGTAAGCACAAAGGGAATATTGTGATCGCGTGCTGTCTTCAGTGACGCATAGCTAATTCCTTCGCGCCCTATTCGCATGTTGTGAATCAGGTCAGCTTTTTCAGCGTAGGGTAGAATGTGATTGTGGATACAGCTCGAAACGCGAGGTAGCGCCACTGACATTAGTGGATAATAGAGCGGTAGCCAAGGCAGCAGATTTGCTTTTTCTCTTAAGGTTAAGCCTAGCCGATGCACGTTTATATCATCAATAACATAATCATGCTTTAACTTTGGAGCGTTTATTGTCGTTCCTAGCAACCAATCCGTTCGATTCTCTTCCCAATGACTAAATACCTGTATCCTGTGCTGCTCTTTTAAAGACTGAGCCATCATATGGTGTAGCATTTGAGCACCACCCGTAGACGGTGGATATGCGGTGCTAGTGTATAGAATGTTCATAGTGTTAGTTTTTAAAGTAGTGCCAATAATATTGAACAAGTTATCGGTCAGCCGTACGATAAGTTAGAAAAACAAAAGAGGTTTTTTGTGAGTGACTATCTTCAATTCTGAATCTCGTTTTTTTCGCTTAAGACAGTCTTGTATACCTCAATTGTTTGATCGACTGACTTTTTCCAGCTAAATTGAGATGCACGAGCTATGGACCTCTGAGAAAGTTCAAATCGTAACTGCTTATCGCTCACCAGTTTCCAGATAGCATTGCTGAGTTCATCCTGTTGTGTCGGATTGATCAATAACCCCGCATCTCCAACTACTTCTGGCAACGAACTTGAGTTTGAAGTGATAACGGGCGTTCCACACTGCATAGCTTCTAATGGCGGCAACCCGAACCCCTCATAAAGGGAAGGATATACAAAGGCCAAAGCACCGCTGTAAATAGGTGCTAAATCCTTGTCAGGTACGTACCCAGTAAAAAAAATACGATCTTTGATTTGACTATTATCTTGTATGGCTTGGAAGATTTTATCGTTTTTCCATCCATTAGTGCCTACGAGTATTAAATTTAATTCAAAGTTAGGATGGGCTTGAATAAAGTTAGAGAAGGCACGAATAAGCAAATCAAGATTCTTTCTGGGCTCTAAAGTGCAGAGACTTAGAAGATATGGACTGGTCGGAGCTTTGTACTTTACAAGAATATTTTTGATATGTTGAGAACTTTCAACGGGATAAAAATAATTAGCTGCGGCTAGGGGCGTGACAAAAACTCTTTCAGAATTCATCCCTGAATATTTGCAAAAATCTCGTTTGGTGTGTTCAGAAATGCAAATAACCCAGTCTCGTTGAATATCGAGGCTTTTAATGATATCAATTGCGCGCTGATTGACTCTTGGAACGAAAAACTCTGGAAACAGCAGTGGAATAAGATCATATACGGTCAAGATGCGAGGGACATTAGGTAATGCATTGATATCGGGAAGTGGAAAATATGAAATATGGTAGATATCATACTTGCTCGGATTACAAGATATCAAAGCCTCTTTTTCTGCCAGGTGACCACCCACAATCTCTAATGCACGCCCAGCTTTATACCGTAAATCTTTTTTTGATCCTGTTGCACAAACTAATTTCTTTTGAAGTTCAATCAATCTAGCATACAGTGCATTTAACCCTAATCGACTGTGGTGGGTCTTGCAAAAACCAGATAATAGCTCTGGCCTCTCTTTCTCAAAATAGAGCTGACTACTTATCTCATCCCAAATAGTCGCCTCTTGGTTTAGAGCAACGGAATGGACTGAGAGATTATCTCGTCGATTTAGTTCTAGGAGGACTTCTTCTACAACTCGAAAAATTCCAGTGCGCGACCTATAGTTAATATAACAAGCTCCAAATAGAGATGTATCATAGGCAACTCTAATTTTGGCATTCATAGATAATGTCTCCAGTATGCAATTTCATTGTTTAGCAATCAGTGAAAATTTTCTCAAAAAAACTAGAAACAACATCTTTAACCAAACATTGAAGATGTAGAGTGCAATGCCTTTTATTCCCAAGAAGCTTTTGTAAAAAGCTAAGTGAGCTTTCCAGTAATGAGTTGATTTGATGCTCAGACGATCTTGAAGGATCTCTATAACCGAATTGTTTGTGTGGAACCAACGAATAGGTTTGTTGTCGTCAATACAATAGGCGATGGCCTCATGTATGAGGACAAGCTGGTATCCTGAAAGCTGAGCGTTATGAGTATAAATTACGTCGCCATAGTAGTGAGGGTACAGAGCGCTATTTGGGTACCCAATTACATGAATAAGATTGCTAGGGATACAAACTAGATTGCCACTGAGCCCGTCACATAAAGTTGGCTCTTTTTGTTGTGAAAATACAGGAACAACTTTTAACCTCTGGCATACAACGCCTCCATAGCTAGGTGTGTGTGTATGAGGGTCGAGTATGTTTGCAGCTGCGATTGTTTTTGGATGCTGATTGCAGTAGTCAATCAAAAATTGTATTGCTCCTGGTTCTGGCAGAGTATCGTCATTTAACCAAACACAATAGTCAGCACCTTTGGATAAGGCATATTCCATACCTAATTTAATAGCTCCAGTCCACCACAAGTGTCCAGTACCCTTAAGTAAACTAACCGTTGAGTACTTTTTTAAGATTGCCTCTGCTGTACCGTCTATTGAGCCATCGTCTACGATTACAACATGATACGCATTCAGATCGTTTTGATTCTCTAAATGTGCTAAGCACTTAAGCGTAGTCGATTTTCGATTATGGACAGGAACAATAATGAATGTATGGTTCAACGGCTCGGGATGCTTCGCAAACATTTTGAATGATGTTCATTTTTTCTCAAGAGAGGATACGGCTGTAGTTTGACTAGGCTATGCTACTCAACTTAGAACTCACTTAATTCAGCATTTTTTGATACACGTTTATATATCGACTCGCTTGCAATTCTGTAGAGTATTCTTTTATTGCTATTTCACGGCAGCTAATTGCCATTTTCTGCTGAATTTTTTTATCGGTGAGTAGTTGAATCATTTTTTCAGAGAAGTCGGTTGAATTTTCTGCTTTAGCTAAAAGACCGGTAAGTCCTGGTCTGACTACTTCGGGAACGCCGCCTACATCAAAAGAGATCATTGGAGTACCACAAGCCATACTTTCTTGAAGCACCAGAGGCAAGTTATCGGCTCTTGTGGGGCATATAGAAATATCAGCAGCCGCATATGCGATTACTTTAAGACGATCTCCTCCTATATAACCCAAGGGTATTATTTGGATGTCAGACGAATCGGCTAAAGCGCCCCCACCTTCCCCCATCGCAATTAAAACTATTTCAGATTTGAGCACATCAGGTAGCTTTTGGAGAGCTGAAATCAGTAAATCGCTTCCTTTTCGTGAATCTTGTAAGCTGTGAGCTACAAATAATATAACTTTCTTGTTATTCGAAATTCCCAACGCCGCACGACACATCTCAGGATCAATTGGCTTATATATCTCAGTATCTATCCCGTTAGGAATATGGTAGATAGGAAATTTCTTGAGTATACTTTCTGATGCTAAATTAGCTAACCATTGGCTTGGCGAAATAATCGCTAAATTTGAGTGATTGTAGCTCCAGCGTTTTAGTTGCCATTCGATTCGGGTATTGTCTCTTCCGGTAGACGGGCAAGTCTCTAGATGTGGACAATTTCCGCATCCTATTTTCCAGCGATCACACTCAAAGCTATAGGCGCAATGTCCTGTAAAGCCCCACATATCATGTAAAGTGAAGACCGCTGGCTTTTGTTCCGTAAGTTTGGGTAATGCTAGATAGTTGAAGTAATCGCCATGCAAGTCGTGAAAGTTGAGAATATCGGCCTCTTTGTAGAATGGATGACTAGGAATATTGAAACTGCTTATATGATTGACGTAGTTCAATCCTGTATGATAAGCCAAGCGAGAACCTAAGCTGCTTAGATAGCGCCTTCTAGGAATTGCTGCGGACAAGTTGCTGTCTGATTGCATTTTATCCACTAGAAGCATGGATTTAATACCTTGAGTTGGGAGAGCTTCGTGGAGGCGGTGCCCTGCGATCCCAGCACCACCAGAAATGTCAGAAGAGTTGATGTGTAATACTTTCATAAGTTGAGATCACGCCTTCCTTGGGGCTTAGCTCAGACAGTAGCCCTCAGTTGAGTCAGTCACCCTCAGAAGAGACTAAAAGATAACCTCGTTGATTGACCTAAACGCAAAGAGTCTCAGTGCAAGCACCAAATCTCCGTGAAGTCACTCCAGCTTACTTTGAGCAGTTAAGCTGCTGAAAGTATTTTCAGTTTCTCGCGCCATTGATTGTTAGCGACTTCCTTTAGCGTAATCAGTTTGTGAGTTTTTGCCTTACTTTCTAAAAAGGCTTTGATCTTACCACCATTCGTATAATCAATAGCGATATACGGAACCCCAAGAGTTTCCGCGAACAAAACAGAATGAAATCTCATACAAATATTCAACCGAGAGCTGCTCATACTCTTTAGAATTTCTAGAGGAGATGCTGGTCCTCTCACAAAACTAACAGGTTGAGTAAGATTTTTCTCTCTGGCTGTAGATCGTAGCCTTTTAGCCAATTTTCGATTGAAGTATCGGTCGTCACCGCCTACAGAAAATGTATGCATTGGCAATAAGTTAATATTGTTAGCTTTGCTCGACAGGGCAAGTATCATTTCGACCAGCTGAGTCTCGAATTTCTGCTTTAAGTAAATGAATTCATCCGCAGATAGGTCTCCTCTGTACTCTGTAGTCCATTCTCGCAAAAAACAAGAAACATTACCTCTCTTCTCAAGGCGGTTTGACTTGTCGAAAGTTATATCCGTAGCCTTAATATATTCAACGTATTGCACGGCAGGATCTGAGCCTATCCGTACGTTTGAAACATTAAATTCATTAGCTCCACGAGATGCTGACACGGCATCCCTCAAAGTAATATGGTTGGATAACCGGAATATTTCAGAGACTACAGTTGTGTATAACTGGTTAGTCAGTGGTCCAACTCCACATCCTTCAATCCTTGCAATTCTCCCCTTTTTAGCCGCTTTTATAAAAGCATAAAGTATATGATTGAGAGGCTCAATATCCATCAAAGGCCCACCGCCGACAACAACTTCATCTACACTGTCAGAGACTCGCTCAAATTCTTTTGTATAAGTTTCAACTACTTTAACATCATTTAGATTGAGCTCTTTTACTGTCCAGTTGGTAACAAAAGGGTAGAGACTCGATAAATATATTTTTTGTGGTGGTGCTGTTCGTGATCTCAGTTTATTAACAACTGACCAGAGAATAGCTTTGTCACCAGCTGTCTCTGTTCCATACCAGCCAATAATAAGAACAGAAGAAGACTTTAATTGAGAGCAATCGGAAACTTTTCTCTTGGATTTAGAATGAAATTTTGAGCGTGCAACCAGTTTTTTGCAATCGTACTTCTTCCGTCTCTGCCGCTCAGAGAAGGCGGCTATCTTCTCATAAGTTGTAACTGGTGAGTGATAATCATGGATGCAATCTTGACAATCGTTTCGTACGATTTTTTGTCGCTTTTCAAGATTAGAAAAATATATTTCTTTAGCGGAAGTAAGTAACGCATTTCCTAAGTTAGGAGACTTTGGCGAGCAGTACAGCAATTCTCCTTTTGAAGTTAGTACGACGGCTCTGCTTTGATAAGGACAGGCTATTTGTCTTTTCTTGCTTTCTGAAAGCATTTTTCGAATGTTATGGTATGTTTTTTGAAACATTGGAATGGTTTCAAATTTGTGTTCCAGCCTAAAGAAGAACAAGCCTAAGTGATATAAAGTTTTCTCATCAAAAGCTCTGATGTATTCAGATTGATCGTCGTTATACAACCGCTGTATAAATTCAGCGATGCGAAAGCGTCCATATAGTCCTTCAGTTTCTGCATAATCTAACAACTCATCTACGTACAATGCGTTAGATGCCGTAATCGTACATCCGAAAGAAGTCGGTATATTCGTCTCATGGTGGAAAAAATTAATGAGCGACTGTATGGAACGAAAGTTGTTTTTACGGCCTCTTACTGTATCGTGTACATCGTCCAATCCATCAAGGGAGAACATAACATTAAAAGGAATGTCTAAAGATTCGCAAATAGCTGCCGACTCAAGTATCCTTGATTTAACGATGTCTTCTATAATTCCGTTTGTGATTACGCCCACACCCTTCACTTTAGGTTTTTTAGAACAAATAGTTCTGAAAATTTCAGGCAAATCAGAGCGAAGCGTCGGTTCTCCACCGCTCACTCCGACATATTCTATTTCGCTGAACAAATCATCTTTGAGGATTTCATTTAGCTCATTGACAGATAGCTCGCGACTTTTTTTGTTGTTCCAAATTAGGCACATTTGGCAGCGAGAATTACAAACATCATTTACCAAGAGGTTTAAGGTCTGAGGCTTCATTGGAAAGGCTTGAGATAAGCGTTGAATCCGAAAATCTGTCCATAACCCAATGGGGAGATATAGAATCTTTTCTATTGTCTTGACCTTAGATAGCTGTTCCTCTGTTAAATAAGTTTTAGCTATGTTTTTTAAGTGATTTTTCATCAATGTTACGGAGGATGACAGTGACGCTAGTGTTTAGTGGCTAAATAGACACATATTCTATTTTTTCAGCGGAACGAATAGAAAAATTGTGTCTTTGGGCTATTTAATTTCGGCCGCATCTGTAAAAGTGGTGCTTGAAGTTAATAAAAAGTCGAGGCGACTGTGTGTCGCTATGGGCTCCCTGTGAAGAAGACCCTTGTAAATACCGACGATCTGCATCTCTATCACGCAAAACTAACTCGGGATGTTTCAGTGGAAAGGAAATCTCCTCTCTTGGTAGATTTTCTCGAGAGGAATCATGACTAATCGTATGTGTTGCATCTTTCCCAAAGCCAATATTGGAAATTAAATTCTCCTTTGGCAGAATGCAAAGCCCATTTTGACTGCAAACAGTGAATAGCCATTGATGATCCCACGAATCTATATCACCACGATAGGTGTTCTCCCAGATCCTCGTTCGAGCTTCGATAGCTCCTGGTAAGTCAAATCTCTCGAAAATAGATGGATAGAGGGCTTTTACCGATGGCCACTGAATCATTTTAACATCGTAAAACTGCCATGCTCGTCTCCAAGTAGCCCATCCCCAGATTTGTGTTAACCCTGAAAAATAATAGGAATCAGAACTTGCCAAATTGGCGCAAAGACAGTTGTTTCCACCTATATGCATAATTCGGGTGTCATCTCGATATTTTTCTAGCAATTCCTTGCAATAAGGGAAAAAACTGTGTGAAGGAAGACAATCATCTTCAAGAATAATTGCCTCTTTAACTTGCGAAAAAACCCAATCTAGACCGCTGGAGACTCGTTCCCTACAGCCTAGGTTTTTCTTGGAGTAGTTTCTTTTTACTTCACAATCCCAGTCTACGGATTCTGTAATAGTACGCGCCTGACGACACAACTCAACATCAGACTGCTGACGAGGACCGTCGGCTATCACTAAGAGTTTCTCAGGCTGAGCTTGGCGAATAGCTTTGAAGACTTGTCTTGTCAGATCTGGACGATTGAAAATTATGAAAGCGACAGGTGTTGTGAGAGGCATCCTTCAATTACTTATCGATGAAGTTTCTAAATATTTCTGAACGGACTTTCTAATGGCTAAAAAATTCTGAAACTTAAAAATTTCATTTTCAGAATTGTAATCAGCGAGTGGAATTAATCTGTTAGAGTCCAGCCTGTATATATCGTAGTCACTTAGTATTTGATAGAAATCTTTCAGAAATACTCTTGAAACAATATTCATTTCATTGAACTCAAACTGAATTATTTTTATATTTCCTTGTGTTATCATCTCCTTCCCACCCGAAAGAACCTCTAGCTCATGTCCCTCGGTATCAATTTTTAGAAAGTCAATCTCCTTAATTTCATGTTGCTCGCAAAAGCAGTCCAAAGAAATTGTCTCAAAAACGATTTCTATAATTTCCTTAGCTTGGTGTAAGTCTGTCAGAACCTCTTTGTAGACACTAGCATGTTCGCTTTTATCGTCAGAAGCATAGGTATATCCTTTCTTGCTGGATACATGTGAGCTTAACCCAACGCAAAATCTTTCAATATCAGTATCATTAAGTTCTTGTTCTAAAGTTTGAAATGCGTTGTGATTAGGTTCAAATGCATAGATCTTTGATTTAGGGAAAGCCTGTTTAAGTTCTTTGGTGTAGTTGCCAATATTAGCGCCTACGTCGAAGATGACTATCTCTTGATCTGAAAAATAGCTGTTTAGAATAGTGTTGATTACATGAGATTCACCTGAAACATCGTGATTCCCGTACTTTAGAATTCCTCTTTGATGGTAAGCAGCAGATAAAAGGTCAACACCTAGCCACTTTGCCGAAAACGTGATTATCTTTTCTGATTTCTGTTGTCCGATTAGCTTTAATAATCGGTGTCTAGTACTCTTGAGAATTTTTATCACTCGGAAATCTCCCATGAGGAGCGAGTTAGGACTTTACAGTGCGAGGGTAATCCAGTGCTTCCGGTTCTAAAAAAATCGCCTCCTTCAACGTCTATTTTGGCTGCTGAAGATATGCAGTCTAATATTTCGGTTTCTCTGTAAGAAAGAAATAAGATTGTGTTGTATCTTCCCGATGCTAGATTGAAATCTTTTATTAGACATCTTATAACGCCGCTGTTATGGTGAATGTCAAAATTTTGATCCGAAAAACTTGATCTGACTAACAGAATGATTTCATCCCTTTCGTCAGTTATTCCGATACTTCCCACTACATCTTTAAATGATCTTTTATTGCCAAGATTTTCGTATTCCATAGTGAATACATAGTCTTCACCAGAGCTTAGAAAACCTTGCTTATTGCCCTGGATATCGGTGACATAGAAGTCAATTATTCTCACTCGACCACTACCTTGCCTATCTTTTCTATCCCTCAATGATGATGCTCCTGAGCTGAATCCTTCATCTAAATAGGCCTTAACAACTTGGTTTACCTCTCCGCTTTTCGCTATCTGTCCTGTCTTGAGATAAATTCCTTTTGAACAAAGCTTCTGAATGCTTGCCATACTATGACTAACCAGCAATACTGTGCCTCCTTCGCGGCCAGTATCTTCCATTTTTCCTAAGCACTTCTTTTGAAACTGTGCATCCCCGACGGCTAATACTTCATCTACAATTAGAATCTCTGGTTCCAAATGCGCTGCTACTGCAAATGCTAGGCGAACATACATTCCGCTGCTGTAGCGCTTTACTGGTGTATCTAGAAAATTCTCTACTTCGGAAAATGCTACAATCCCATCAAACTTTTTTTGAATTTCTTTCCTACACATGCCCAGGATGGCGCCGTTAAGAAAAATATTCTCTCTCCCCGTTAATTCTGGATGAAATCCTGTGCCGACTTCTAGCAGGCTAGCTACTCGACCTTTTATACTAATCTCCCCTTCTGTAGGCCCTGTAACCCGACTCAGAATTTTTAGCAGTGTTGATTTACCCGCGCCATTGCGGCCAATAATTCCAATGCGATCACCTTGCTTAACCTCAAATGAAACATCTTGAAGTGCCCAAAAATCTTCTTGTGACTGAGAGCCGAATTGACTGGGAGATGTCAATCGTTGCTTCAGGCGATTTGCTGTATTTGCAACAACATCACGTAAGGCAACGTATCTCTCACGTTTTTCATGGCAAATGGAATACTTTTTCCCTAAGCCTTCTACTCGAATAATAGTGTTTGACATAGCTCAAATCACGTCTGCGAAAGTGCGTTCCATTCGACGGAAGTAGAGAACCCCACTCACTAAAAGATTACTTACCAGCAACATAGAGATGATAAAACCTGGCCAGTACAGCGCTGCATTGTTCCCTAAGATAGCCCACCGAAAACCATCAATTACTCCAACCATAGGATTTAGAGAATAAAGTAAGCGCCATTGATTTGGGACGACACTGCTACTGAACCCTACCGGTGAAATATAAAGTCCCAATTGCACAACAAAAGGAACAACATAACGAAAGTCCCGATATTGCACATTCAGGGCTGCTAACCAGAGCCCGCCCCCCATAGCAGCAGCAAAAGCAACTATAATGAAAAGTGGAAGTGTCAGAATTCGCCAGCTAGGAATGAAGGCGTACCAAGTCATTAAGCCTAATAAAATAAATCCTGATATTAGAAAGTCTACAAAGCTAACAATGACTGCACTTGTTGGGACAACCAATCGTGGGAAGTAGACTTTAGAGATAAGGTTTGCATTGGAGATGAGGCTATTGCTACATTCCGATAATGCGCTCGCAAAGAATTGCCATGGGAGCATTGCTGAGAAAACTAAAATAGGATAGGGCGTATCTCCCTCTGAAGGCAGATTTGCTAACTGTCCAAAGACGATGGTAAAAACGATCATTGTTAGAAAGGGACGAATTAAAGCCCAAGCAACACCGATGAAAGTTTGCTTGTAGCGCACTAGGATATCTCGCCATGCTAGAAAGTAGAACAACTCTCGATAGCGCCAGATATCTTGCCAGTATTGCGCCTCTGTTCGTCCAGCCTCGATCCGTAAATAGTGTTGGGATTGCGCCATAGGGGCTCGGTAGATTTTCTATGTCCTATAGAGCTAGATTTCCCCAATGGATGAAGTTCTATCGACTTTTCTTGATATGAGAAATTATTTTTCTTTTTTGGCTGCGATCGCCCAATCCTCTTCATTCACCCCAGCCAACATCTGTTGAACATCACCGTTCAAATTATCAGCTGCAAAAAGAGCGTAGCCGTTAGTGGTGAAGCGGCGCAAAAGCTGTAGCTGGCCCTCCGCGATCGCAGTCGGCAGATTCAACAGTCGAATCCCCGGAATCACCCGAGTCGCCCGATAGCTAGACTCCACCACCCAAGGCCGAATCAGCTCTTCAAAACGCTCGGTGCTGCTGGCGTAGCTCATCAGCACGATCCAGTCCACAAGTCCTTGATCGGCCCAGTCTTCCCAGTCTTGCTGGAGGGTGTGTTGGCGTTTGTAAGTTCCATCGGCAAAAACAGCGGCGGAGAGCGTGATGCCGGGCTTTTGGCGGCGGAGACGTTCGGATGCCTCCGCGACGAATGAGGTGATTTTTTGAGTGCGGAACTGAAGCCACTGGTTCCAGTAGTAAGCGCTGCGCTTGTCTCCGCCGTTTTTGGGCGATAAGTCAATCGGGTCTACACCGGTGAGGGCTTGGAACTGCTGGCGACCGGCGGTGCCATAACCAAAAAGGCGGTTGGCATCTGGATCTTGGAAGGGATAGCGAACGTAGTCGAACTGGATGCCGTCCACGTCGTAGCGGCTCGCGATTTCGCTGAGCAGATCGAGCAGGTACTGGCGGACTTCAAGGTTGGCCGGATCTAGGAAGGTTTTGGTTTGGCCAGGGATGATGAGGTTGCCGTGGTTGTCGTAACCGGCCCAGTCAGGATTGGCACTGATAAGCGGGCCGGGATAGCTGGCGGGCTTACCGACAATGCGATTGTGGGCTTGATTGCCTGCGGCGAAAAGCCAGACCCAAGCGTGGACTTCCATGTTGTAGGCTTTGCCGAGGTCAACAGCGGCCTGAAGTGGATCCCACCCACGGATCAGCGGATTTTGCTCTGGGGCGACGTTGCTGTCATAGATGGGATAGCCTGCGTTGACAGTTTCTACAAAGACCGTATTGATGCCGGCGGCTTGGAATCGCTCGAATACTTTGGCAAGGCCCTGTTGCGATCCTGCCGAGACGATGGTTTCCCGATCTAGCCAGATAGAGCGAACTTCGTTGTAGGTGATGTCCCTAGTGGCGAGATGGGTAGTAGGCAGATGTGGCGTGGCAAGGTGGGTTTCGGGTGTGGGCGCGATCGCTGTCGCTGTCGATTCCCCCTCACGCCTTAAGGCGTCACTACTGGGCAGGGCGTTTGCGATCGCAGGCAGTCCCAGGGAGCCGCCGCTCAACACCGCGCTCATCAATCCACCGACGAGCCCTCTATATATAGTGCGAGGGCGATCGCTCCGATTGCGATCGCCCGTGAAATATTTTTTACAGGGGTTTTGAGTAGCGCGAATAACCTGGTTCATTTGTGGAGGACGCAACGAGGAAAAGGAGGGTTGTACACTGGCGATCGCCTGGCAGCGATGCCTACTCCTCTTTAATTCCCTTTGCTGCCTCTCAGCTATCAATCAAAGCTGTTATACCTTACGGACATAGGCTTTGAGGCTGATTTTTCCCGTACAACTGCTCAGGGTTGATGGCAAAACCGATACACCAATAGGTCTTACTTTTTAAGCAGGATCCTCAGGGTCTATTTGTTTAATCTCTGTTTGATGGTTTATGGGTAAAGAGCCAGTTGTGATACTATTAGGGACTTGTGATTACAACTTTTGTCTATTAATTTTCTAAGCGTATGGCTCTGCTACAAGAACGTAAACAGGAGATCATCGGTGAGCATCAGGTTCATGAAACCGACACCGGATCTGTTGATGTACAGGTTGCGATGTTGACTGATCGCATCAATACCCTCAGTCAGCACATGCAGAAAAATAAAAAGGATTATTCTTCTCGCCGTGGCCTGCTGAAGATGATCGGTCAGCGTAAGCGTTTGCTCGCTTACCTCATTAAGACTGATCCTGAGCGCTACAAGGCTCTTATTAAGAAGTTGGGTATTCGCCGCTAGTTTTCGGTTGGCCGTAACGCTGCTAGTAACACTTCGTAGGTTCTGTAAGCTGAGGATTTATCATGGCTTCCTCGCCTGACTCCAATAACGATGCTAGCTCTAAAAAAGCTAGGTCTAAGAAGGCTAAGTCTAAAGCAGCTAGCGCTGAGCGGACTGGACTTCCGTTCGAGCCCAAGAAAGCTCGGAAAGGCTCTGCTGCTAAGGATGCTGACGATGTCACCTCGAAAAATCGTCAGGGGAAGAAAAAGGCTTCCGTGAAGCAGGCTCGCGATAGTTCTGATAAGTCTGCGGTGTCGGCGAAGGCACAGGCTAGGGTGGATGAAATCCGGGCCATGAATCGCAGACGGGCTGAGAAGGACGAAAAGGCGAAGGCTGCTGAAAAAAATAGGGCTGACGACCCTGATAGCGATGGTTCTATTCCTGAGGTGGTGAGCCGCCGGATGCTGCGTCGAATGGCGGTGCTCTCTGGCAGCCCTGTGGCCTTGGGTGTGGGCGTCTTTTTTCTGGCCTATTATTTGCAGTCGAATGAAATTATCACGTTTTCACCGACGGTGATTTTGCTGGTGACGATGGGGTGTTTTGGGTTGGGCGTACTCGGCCTTACCTACGGCGTATTGTCTGCTTCTTGGGATGACGAACCGGGGAGCTTGGTCGGCCTGAGTGAGTTTAAGCTGAATTTTGGTCGGGTGATGGAAGCTCGCAGGGCCTCTAAGACCTGATGATGGCTCTTGCTGTTATCGTTTAATAAAACATCTTGAAAGGAGCGTGCCAATGGAATGGTGGCGCTCTTTTTTGTATTGTGGGACCCATCTACGATGGGGTGGCTTTGGCGGAGCGCATGTCTTGTGCGAGGAGGTAGAGGTCTGCCCATTTGCCGGTGGTTTGCTTTTCGGTGAGGCTAAAGGCTTGAGCGATTTCTTTGACGGTTTTGCCAGCTCTAAAGGCGTCGAGAAGCTGCTGCTGCTCATCGGATAGGGTTTTCCAGTACGCGTCCCATTCGGTGGGGGTGAGGCCGAGATTGTTTTGTTTGAGAGAGGTTTTGAGCCAGGAAAACACCAGATCGGGCTGCTCTTTGATAGTAAAGATGCGGATGGCATGGTAGCTGACCTTTTCGCGGAGGCGGTAAGCCTGGCGGACGTTGAGGCCGAGCTGCTGCGAGATATGGTCTTGGGCGTAGCCTTTGAGATGGAGATCTAACCATTGGACGGCGGTTTCGCCAAGTTTTTCGTTGAGGTAGTCGGCAAACTGCTGCTTGACTAGCTGGCGAGCCGCTTGCTGCTCTTCGAGCCCTCTTTGGACTTCGTAGCGGTCTAGGGCTTCAAAGTCGAGCAGGCTAAGGGTGCCGTCGGCCTCGTCAGTGCCGATTTCTTCGGAGATGAGCTGAATGAGTTCGGCGCTGGGGACCTGGGTCATGCCGCCACGGTTGGCGCGCCGCAGGTGGTTGATAAAGCGGTGTACGAGGAGTGGCTTGTTGTAGATGGGCCGTAGGCAATATTCTTCGATGGTGGCGAGTGTGAGCAGGTTGCGGAGGCTGGCACGGGTGGTGCACTGGCCAATCCACTGGGTTTGCTGCTTCATGTAGCGA
Organism: Cyanobacteria bacterium J06634_5; assembly: GCA_039820525.1. Lineage (GTDB taxonomy): Bacteria > Cyanobacteriota > Cyanobacteriia > Phormidesmidales > Phormidesmidaceae > Phormidesmis. The sequence continues at coordinate 207,402 of JBCBPY010000001.1, read as the reverse complement.
TCGCTTTGGAGCATGTCCTGAATGACTTCTTGAATGACGTCTTTGACATTGCGTTTGCGATCGCGGCTCAGGGCAATCCAGGTACGAATTTTGCTGCGGATCAAAAATAGCCCGCCGAGCTTGTCGAGCAGTCTTTTGTAGGCGCGCTCGGGGGAGAGCCCCCAGTAGCGAGAGATAAAAATTCGGTAGCGATAGTCTATTGCTTTTTTGGCCAGCTTGATTTGAGCGGCATCCATGGTTTCAAATCGTTCAGCCTCACCCACGAGCCATGAGGCAATGGCCGTGTGGGTCTCAGCCGACTGCTCGGGCAGGTCGGCTTTAATATGCTGACGCCATAACAATGTCAATTCATTGAACGTCTCATTGAATGGCTCATGAGAGGGCTTTTGCGATTGTGTCTCCGATGATGTCACCTGTGTTCTCCGCTTTGGCTAGCTGCTGAGGGTCTAGCCACTGATTACTATTTAGATCTCTATCGATATCCCTACATCGATATCCCTACAGATTAACGAGAGTTCTCAACTGTGTCGTTAGCGCTGTAGGGCCCTTAGAATTACTGCTTACTCTAACCCATTGAAGAAGCCTTGCCGCGCCCTCTTTGAGGGGATAGAGCGATATTTCTTTTTTGATGTGTTCGCATGTGGGCTTTATGAAGAACTTTATGACTGCTTCATATAAAAGCCGTGAGCTTCATCCATACAACAGACAAAACGGATGCATTTGAGCGAATGTGCGTACAAAATCAGGGCACTTATCACCGGTTGCCTAAGTCCTAAGGCTTAGATAGATGCTTGAGAAAAACTGATGCAACGTAGCGCTTTATCTTCTTCTGCGATCACTCGCGCACCCCAGGTCAATGTTTACGCGCCGCCCTTTCCTCGGTTGCCCCATGTGTCTACCCGCTCGGCTGTTAAGCGGACGATGGATATCGCGGGCGCTTGCGTGGGTCTGCTGATTCTTGGCCTGCTGTTTGTGCCGGTTGCGATCGCCATTAGGCTTGACTCAAAGGGCCAGGTTTTATATTCTCAGCAGCGGTTTGGTCTGCAAGGGAAGCCCTTTCGCATTTGGAAGTTTCGCTCCATGGTGAGCAATGCCGATGCCCTCAAAAACACCATTGCCAATGAAGCGCAGGGGCTGATATTCAAAAATACCTGCGACCCACGGGTGACTCGCGTGGGCCGGTTTTTGCGCAAGACGAGCCTAGATGAATTTCCTCAGTTCTGGAATGTGCTCAGAGGCGACATGAGCCTAGTGGGTACCCGCCCGCCGACAGCTGATGAGGTTGCACAATACAGCGAGCGTCACTGGCGACGGTTGGATGTCCGTCCTGGACTGACCGGCCAGTGGCAGGTCAGCGGCCGCTCCGAGATTAAAGACTTTGAGGAGATTGTAAACCTGGACTTGCAATACCAGCGTCACTGGACACCCATGTACGACGTGAAGCTGATCGTGAAGACCGTGACGACGCTGCTCTCGAAGCGCTCGGGCGCCTATTAATTCCCCAGCCAGCGGGCCACGTCTTTCGCGTGGTAGGTCAAAATCAAATCTGCGCCTGAGCGCTTAAAGCTCATCATCGTTTCCATGACGACTTTCTCTTCGTCTACCCAGCCGTTGAGGGCAGCAGCTTTGACCATGGAGTATTCTCCAGAGACGTTGTAGGCGGCCACGGGCAAGTTAGTGGCTTCTTTCACGCGCCAGATAATGTCCATGTAAGCGAGGGCTGGTTTTACCATCAGCATGTCTGCACCTTCGCTGATGTCTAGCTCAATTTCTTTAATGGCTTCGGTGCCGTTCGCCGGGTCCATTTGGTAGGTTCTGCGATCGCCAAACTGAGGTGCGGATTCTGCCGCATCGCGAAAAGGGCCATAGTAGGCCGATGAGTACTTGGCCGCGTAAGACAAAATCGGTAAGTCTTCAAAGCCAGCGCCATCGAGACCGCTGCGAATGGCTTGTACAAAGCCGTCCATCATGCCAGAGGGGGCGATAATATCTGCGCCTGCATTGGCCTGAGAAACGGCGGTTTTTTTGAGGAGTTCGAGGGTGGGGTCGTTGAGGACGCGCCCGGATAAATCGCCGACTTCTAGGTAGCCGCAGTGGCCGTGGGTGGTGTACTCACACAAACAGGTGTCGACAATCACAGTTAGATCTGGCACTGCTTTTTTGACGGCCTCGGTCGCTTTTTGCACAATCCCATGGTCGTGCCATGCGCCTGTCGCTTCCACATCTTTTTCGTTGGGAATGCCGAAGAGAATCACCGCAGGAATGCCCAAGTCGTAGACCTCTTTGGCCTCTTCCACAATTTTATCGACCGAGAGCTGATAGACGCCGGGCATGGAGCTGACTTCTTTAGAAAAGGTGTCACCCGGAACGGCAAATAGCGGATAGATCAGGTCGTTGGTGGTAACGATGTTTTCTCGCACCATGCGGCGGAGATTTTCGTGGGATCTCAAACGGCGGGGGCGATGGGTCGGAAACATAGGGCGGCGGCTGTTAGGTGGAAAAATTTTTAAGGGGCGATCAGGCGGTTCACGCGATGCAAACAAGTGTAAAGCTTACGCTGGATGCACTGGTATAGATGGCCGCAAAAGTTACGTTCTGTAAAAAAGGCTGAGTGCCTTAAACTCTTAATGGCGAACTCCAATAGGTATTAGATAGGTATTAGACCCGACTAGGTATTAGACCCGACAGTTATTAGATTAGGTATTAATGTGTTTGCTCTCTCTGAGCTGGTGTGGGCGTTTATCGGTCTGCTGTTAACCATTGGCAGCACTTGGCTAGAGGCGTTTGTGTTTAAGGTGCCAACTTCTATCGGTCCTTTTGACGGGGGCAGCCTTGAGCCTCAGTCATTGGGGGTGACGTTTCAGGTGGCCGCTGCGTTATTCACCGGCTGTATGGGTGGCAAAAATGCGGCCGCGCTTTCACAGATTGCCTACGTCATGCTGGGGATTGTGCTGTTCGAGCGGTTTGGCTTTGAAGTATTTGCACAGGGCGCGGGCGTCGGCTACTTGCGTGAGCCCAGTTTTGGGTATTTGTTGGGGTTTATCCCGGCAGGTTGGCTGTGCGGCTTGCTCGCGTTTCGCGCGAAGGCAACCTTAGAGCGGCTGGCGTTTGCGGCGCTTAGCGGGTTGGTGATGGTGCATGTGTTTGGCATCAGCTATTTGGTGCTGGGATGGCTGTTTCGCTGGATGACGCTCACGCCTTCTTTATTTGCCGCCATAATGGATTACTCACTGGTGCAAATTCCTGGGCAGATAATGGTGACCTGCGCGGCGGCGTTGATTGCCTATGGGCTCCGTCGGGCTCTGTTTTATTGATTCATATGCTGACGTTTTTATGATGAACTCTCGGAAGGCTCTTTTTTGGCTGGTGGCGATCGCTGGCGTTATTCTCGATCAGCTCACTAAGCAGTGGGTGATGCAGACGTTTGATCTGGGCCAGAGCATTACAATTTTGCCGGGTGTGCTGAACTTTACCTACGTCACCAATCCAGGGGCTGCCTGGAGCTTATTTAGTGAAAATGGGGACTGGCTAAAGTGGCTATCGCTGATTGTGAGCTTAGCGTTGGCCATTTACGGTTGGGTGGCGCGCTTTCCCCATCGTTGGGAGGCTGCGGGCTATGGCTTTATTTTGAGCGGGGCGTTTGGTAACGGCATCGATCGCCTGCTGTTTGGTGAAGTGGTCGACTTTTTGCAGGTGTTTCCGGTCACTGGGTTCCCTGTCTTTAATCTGGCTGATATTTGGATTAACGTGGGCATCATTTTGCTACTGGGTACTGCGCTGTTTATTCCAGAAGCGCCAGCACAAGGCTCGGTCATTGCCAGGACCTCCAAAACAGGCCGAAAAGCGAAGGGAAAACGCCCTCGTTTGTAGGCGTTAGTTTCTCGATGGCCAGCTGGGCGATGTTTGGACTATGATTCCAGTTGTATCAACGCTTGTTGACTTATTTTTGACGCGGCCACCGGTCGAATACTGTCCGAAAAGAGGGCGTCAGAGATTGTTGATCGCTTTGATGTGGATCGTTCTACTGACACCCGTTCTACTGACACCGTGCTGTTTTTCACAGGCTGTCTTTAAGCTAATCTTCTATGACTTCACCGCCGCCTAATCAATCTAACAATAAGGGCAAGCAGCCTCGTAAAGGCGCGCAGCCGGCCCCCAAAACATTTTTAGGTTCGATTACGCAGGCGTTTCAGACGGTTCAGGCCAATGTGGATTTTTCTAAGATTCCACTGAAGCCCAACGCGCGGGTGCCCAAGCTCCAAATTGAGGCAGCGGGCGGCTCGCCCAGCGAGTATCCCTTGGTCGGTGAGCATTACTTGTTAGGGCGCTCGTCCAAAGCCTGTGACATTGTGGTGCGATCGCCCATCGTTAGCCAAACCCATTTGGCCCTCACCCGTGATAGATCGCGCCCCGGCAATCCTTTTGTGATTCGCGATAAGGGCTCCACCAACGGCATTTACCGCAGCAAAAAGCGGATTAAGTCGCTGCCGCTGCGTCACGGCGATGTGCTGACCCTGGGGCCGGTAGAGCTGGCCGATGCGGTGACGGTGCGCTACATCGATCCGCCGCCGTTGTACATGAACGTCATACGCTACGGCCTATACGGGGCGACGGGCCTAACGGGCCTGCTGGCGTTTTGGATTGTGGGCTTACAGTGGCCCAAAATTACGATTAAGCCGCTGCCAGAGTCTGTACAAGGGCCCGTACTGGTGACCGCAGAAGGCGCACAGGGGCGAGAAGCGCTCAATGAGCTGCCCAACATTGCCCACCGAGAGAAGAAGCGACTGCAAGAGTATTCGCCTTACTTGCCCAAGGCGGTTGTCGCCTCAGAAGACTCGCGCTTTTATTGGCACATTGGGGTGGACCCCTGGGGGATTGCCCGCGCCCTAAAAACGAATATTGCCGATGGGGCGATTCGTGAGGGGGCCAGCACGCTCACACAGCAGATGGCCCGCAATACCTATCGAGACTATGTAGGCACTGAAGATAGCGCCCAGCGAAAAATTCGAGAGGCGGTGGTGGCGCTGAAGCTAGAGACCTTTTACAGCAAAGATGATTTGATGCTGCTGTATCTCAACCGGGTGTACCTGGGCAATAACCTGCACGGGTTTGAGGATGCGGCGCAGTTTTACTTTGGCAAGTCGGCCAGTGAGCTATCGATTGCTGAGTCGGCCACGCTGGTGGGGATTTTGCCTGCGCCGAATGCGTTTAATCCGGTGCGGAACTATCAGGCTGCGGTGGAGTATCGCGATCGCGTGATTGAGCGCATGGTATCGCTGAACATGATCAGCGCGGACGAGGGGCGACGGGCGCGGCGATCGCGCATTGAAATTAGTCCGAACGCGCGCGAACAGCTGCAAAGCTCCAAAGCGCCTTACTTTTATAGCTATGTCTTTGATGAGCTAGAGGATGTCCTGGGAAAGGGCTTAGCCCGCGAGGGCAACTTTATCGTGGAGACCAGCCTGAACCTGAGCGCCCAGAAAGCGGCTGAAACCACGCTGCGCGATACGGTGGCCAATCAGGGCTCGCAGTACGGTTACTCCCAGGGCGCGGTGGTGACCCTGAATACAAGCAACGGTGAAATTGAAGCGCTCGTCGGTGGCGTTGACTATCAGGAAAGCCAGTTTAACCGAGCCAGCCAAGCCTACCGGCAGCCCGGCTCTACCTTTAAGGTGTTCGCCTATGCCGCCGCCTTAGAGCAAGGTGTGTCTCCGGGGGAAACCTTTTCCTGCAATGACATCAACTGGGATGGTTCCTATGTGGCCGGGTGCCGCTCCGGCGGGGGCGCGCTGGATATGTACGCTGGGATGGCACGCTCAGAAAACGTGATTGCGATGAGAATCGCTCAGACTGTAGGGCTAAGTGCCGTGGTCGATATGGCTAAGCGCCTAGGCATTGAGTCTGAGCTGAATCCGGTGCCGGGGCTGGTGCTGGGGCAAAGTGAGGTGACGCCACTGGAGATTACGGGCGCGTTTGGTGCGATCGCTAACGAAGGGGTTTGGAACCGGCCCCACGGTATTCAGCGCGTGCTCGACAGCAGCGACTGCGAAGATGCCAACACCCTATCGACCTGCCGAGTGATTTACGACTTTGCCCAGAGCGCGGATGCCAGCGTGCCCGCTTTAGAGGCTGGCGTGGCCAATACTCTGGTAGGCATGATGCAGGGCGTTGTGCAGGGCGGCACTGGCCGCAATGCCTTGCTGGGCCTAGGCGAAGGCGGAAAAACCGGGACCACTAACGACAATGTAGACTCGTGGTTTATTGGCTTTGTCCCCCGCAACGCGGTGGTGACTGGAGTGTGGCTAGGGAATGACGACAACTCAGCGACCTATGGCGGCAGCGCTCAGGCAGCGCAGCTGTGGGGGAGTTATATGGGACAGGTCGTGCAGTAGAAGACGTGCAGCAGAAGATGTGCCGTAGAAAGGGATGTTGGCTAAGAGCTAAGAGCTGAGAGCTAAGAGCTAAGAGGCTTTTGCCGTTACATCCACCGTCTGCGGCACGCTTTGCAGCTGCGTGACGGGCTCTACGCGATCTGTTTTTCGTCTACTGGGCTGTTCCATTTTGCCCATAAGGGTATAAATGTCAGTTTGGGCGGTGCGACCCCGCAATCGAGTAGAGCGAAAGAGCTGAACGGGGAAGTCGGCGTTGGCGTAGTCGTAGGTATCGGCGCTGATAAGCACCCTAAAGGGTGCGTTATCGGGCAGTGCCTTGGTCATGGTTTCTAGGCGGGCAGCAATGTTGACCGTGTCGCCAAAGAGTGAGTAGTTGAGGCGATGACGGTTGCCGACGGTGCCGCCGATGAGGGGGCCGGTGTGAATGCCCACGCCAAACTTAATGGTGGGCAGGCCCTGTTGCTCGAGATGGCGGTTGAGTGATTTTAAGCGCTCGTGCATTTCGAGGCTGGCGTTGAGTGCGGCGATCGCATCGGCTTTAACTTCTTCGGGCGTGGTGCGCGGTACCGGCGCGCCGAAGACCGCCATAATCGCATCGCCAATGTACTTATCGACCATGCCGCCGTGGTTCATGATGCAGTCGGTCATAGTTTCAAAGTACTGATTGAGCCAGGGCAACAGCTGCTGCGTGGGCAGCGATTCGGCAATGCTGGTAAAGCCGCGAATGTCCATGAACAGCACGGTGGCTGTGAGCGTTTGGGCGGCGAGTTCGCCCTGGTCTAAAATCTCTCCTTTGTGTCGCCAAATGAGTTCGGCAGTGCCCGGTGAGACATTCATCGAAAAGAGGGCCATGAGCTGTTGTTTTTCTTGCTGTTCATGGAGCTGAACGGCGATCGCACTGAGCAAAATGGTGCCAATAGGCGCCGCGACAGGGAGCCACCAGCCGAGAAAAAAGCTACCCAAGGCCAGCGCGCTCCAGCAAACTGGAAAACCAACAACAACGGCTAGTCGCCGGTAGACACCTTGTTTTTTAAACAGCCGGCTGCTCACGAGGGCCAAGATGACTAATAGCAGCGTGCCGTACCACTGTGGGGGGCGCTGTAAAAAAGACTGATCGAGTAGATTGTTGATCTTGGCGGCATAGAGAAACACGCCGCTCACGGGTGGATCTTGATGAAACGGTGTGCGCAGCGGATCGACCCCTGTGAGCGTAGAGCCCACTAAGACAATTTTGTTTTGGAACAGGGTGGCGTCTACCCGGCCCTCAACAACATCCAGGTAGGAATACACTTTGAGTGCGCCCGGCGGGTCAGTGTGGCTGAAGGCTGAGGTTGGGCTAATGGCCAGCGTCGGAGTCAGCGAAGAGATCTCTCCTGGCCAGTTGAGCCAGAGTGGTCTGTCATGTTTTGGAATCAGCCGCTCAAGCAGTGCTTCAGCGCTTGTGACGTTTGGACGTGTGATGTTTTGCTGTGCGGTGTTAGAAAATGTGGTGTTAGAAAATGCGGTGCTAGAAAATGCGGTGCGCAGAAATGCGGCGCGTGGACTCTCTAGTTTAGGCACAGCAATTTCGGGAACAGCCGTATTGGAAAACGTAATCTCAGGCACAGCGATTTCGGGAACAGCCGTGTTGGCAAACGTCGCGGGGGGAATCGCGGAGGGAAGTGCGCTCTGGGAATGGGAAGCGGTTGCGCTGGCTTGAGCCGTTCTAGAAATGTTCTCTATATATACTTGTAAGGTCGCAAGGCCGAGTGACGGTGTCCCTTGGTTGCTGTAAAGCTTTGCCCGACGGCTAACGCCATCAATATCTAGGGGATTGCTTGTATCGCCAGGAAGAAACGCGCCTTCTGCAGGGGCTGCAATCGTGTTTGTGATGCCCAGCTTATGGCCTTGGCTATCGGTGCCGACGGCTAGGACGACGTTTGAGCTGCGGTTGATGGCCTCCGCTAGTCGGGAGTCTTGGTCAGTGGCTTCTGGAAAGAAAATATTGAATGCGATCGCCGCAGGCTGCGCCACCCAAAGTTGGTCTAACAGGCTGGCGTACCGATCGCGAGACCAGGGGAATCGACCAAAGTGTTGAACGCTTGCTTCGTCAATGGCGACTACAACGATATCGTCGTTCCAACTGGGGGTGCCGACGAGTTCTCGTTGGGCGTGATGCAAGAGATTGTAGCTTTGCTGTTCGAGGATATTCCAGGCTCCAATGGCTGAGAAGCCTACGGAAAGACCTGCTACTACAAGGCCAGACCACAGGCCAATACGATTAGCCGTGGCCTCTTGCTCGCCTTTTCTACGTTGTTGAAACCATTGATGATAGTGCTGCTTTATCCAGGAAGAGTAGTGTTGACGCTTATTCAGGAACATGTTGGGTGTCACAGTGGACCGACCTATTTGCCTAAGGCCGTGACGATGACTCATGACCTAGCGTCATGTGAAAAGTCAGATCACTTAAATCTTGTGCGAATAGGTCGAGGGAAGAGTCGTCAACGTCTTGTATGATGAGCCGTCTATTACTCTTATTGTGATCAATCTATCGAGGTGTAGAGGGGTGTGCAAGGGTAGTGAGTCAGTATCTACGGGCATTAACTGCTACATACTTTTTCTCTGTGATAGCCGAGGCTAAATCCTCTGATGTCATGGGCTTTGGCTCAAATTGTGAGTGGGTGGGTGTCCGTTTTTACCGAGGCGCTCAGTGGTTACAATTTGGGTGTGAGTTGTTTGGTTGCGATCGCCCTTGTGAGGGTGTGCACTCTTGAGGCCGATGGGTGTCGCTAAGGTATCTTGCTAAACCCTGTTCCTAAAGGGCCTAGGTCGATTGTGTGAGTATTCTATGCGCGCACCAAACGACAGGATTCTCGTGAGGAACTCACTATTTAAGGCTGATGTTCGTCAAACCTTGACGGTCAAGACCTGTTTTAACCCTCCTATGATTAGGGTCAAAAAGTAGATAGGTCTGATTAGAAAATGTATGTTTTTATATACGACAATTGGCGGAAACGGTGTGAGTATGACGCTTTCCAAAAGAATATTTTTGTAAACATGTTGGGCATTAAACGATGACAACTCCCCTGAGATGAAGCGCGGTTCGTATCATAGAGGTCTCTAACCTATCGAAACTTTATTGGAAGGCTTGGAAATTTTGGAGACGCAGCGGTCACTTTAACTGATTATCGATGCGTATATTGCTGGTAGATGATGACGAAGCTTTAATGGGCTCCTTAGCGGAGCGCTTAATACACCAGCGCTATGCCGTTGATATTGCCGTCGATGGTAGCAGTGCAGAGTCGTATTTAGACGTGTTTGACTATGATTTGGTCGTGCTGGACCTCATGCTGCCGGATGGGGATGGCATTGAATTTTGCCAACAGTTTAGGGCGGCGGGGTACTTGAATCCGCTGATGATCTTGACGGCTAAAGAAAGCACCGCGCAAAAGGTGAAAGCCCTAGATGCCGGAGCAGACGACTATGTGATTAAGCCGTTTGATTTTGATGAACTGTGCGCGCGCATTCGAGCGCTGCTGCGCCGAGACCCTCAGGGCCTGCCGCCGGTTTTGCAGTGGGGACCGTTGCGCTTAGATCCCATCGCTTGTGAAACCACATTTGAGACGCACCCGATCCATTTGACGCCAAAAGAATTCTCTATGATGGAGTTGTTTTTGCGCAATCCTCATCGGGTGTACAGCTTAGGCAGCATTATTGACGATTTATGGTCGTTAGAAGATCCGCCGGGGGAAGATGCTGTTAGAACCCATATCAAAGGCCTGCGGCGTAAGCTTCAGGCCGTAGGTGTGCCTAAAGACGTGATTAAAACGGTGTACGGATTGGGCTACCGGCTCAACGAACAAATTACCTGGCCGCCGTCATCTTTACCTGTGGCCTCGGAGGATGCTCTGCCAGAGACAGCACCAAAGGCAGCACCAGAGACGGCACCAGAGACAGCACCAGAGAGATTGCCAGAGACAGCACCAGAGAGATTGCCAGAGAGATTGCCAGAGAGATTGCCAGAGGGATTGCCAGAGGCCTCGGAGGAGATGGCTGATAAGCTGGCTCAAGCCTGCGAGCGTTACCTGGGGCATGCCAGCGAACAAATTGCCTATTTAGAATCTGCTGTGGCAGCGTTACGTGAAGGCGCGATGGACGCAGAGCTTTATCGTGCTAGCCAGGTTCATGTTCATCAGCTGGCCGGATCTTTGGGGAGCTTTGGTTTGCATGAAGGCTCCAAACTAGCCCGTCAGTTGGAAACGCATTGGGGGGCGCTTTCTTCGTCTTTTACGGCGGTTTCCGCGCCTTCTTCTTCCGCGCCTGCTTCTCCGGCTTCTGCTTCTGTGCCTGTTTCCGAAGCTTCGGCCAATGCCAACGGTGGTTTACCGACGTCTTTTCCGCTGAAGGCCATAACGCAGCTCGTGAGTCAGCTGCGTGAACAGCTCAATCAAGCAACCCTGCAAGCGGCGAGGACATCCCTGTCGGCGTCGCTCAAGCAAGGCATGCCGCGACTGTTATTGATCAGTGAAGACGCGGTGCTAGGACAGGCGCTAGAACAGGCCGCAGATATCTTAAATATTCAGGTGATGTGGGCTATTCCGCCTTCAGGCGTGGGCAGTGCAGAGGCGATAAGTGCAGAGGCGATAAGTGCAGAGGCGATCGCGTCGCTGTTTGCTGAGCAGGTTGCTGGGGCTTCGGCGCGATCGCCTGACTTGCTGATTTTAGATGTTGCCGATGATGCGTCGCCGTTTACAGCACTGATTGCGCAGGCGCAGCAGGACTACGCGCTGCCCGTGGTTGTGCTACAAGAAAAGCTGTCTTTGGAGAGTCGATTGGCGCTGGTAAAGCAGGGGGTCCATCGGGTGGGCGATCGCACCGCGCCGCCGCTGCAAATTTTAGAGTCAGTGCTAACGGTTTTGCAGGCCTCTGCCGGTGATGTCAAAGTGGCTATTGTCGATGACGATCCGCAAATGTTGGACCTGCTAAAGGCCAGCTTGCAGCCTTGGGGGTTTGTCATCAGAACGTTTGAAAGTGCGCTGGAGCTATGGCAGTGGCTGACCAATAGCGGGTTAACCAGTGGCGAGGCCTCCTCGGTCAGTTTGGCTTCAAATTTGACGCCGGCTGATTTGACCATGCCCGCGGCTACGGTCAAGGTGGATATTTTGGTGCTGGATGTAGAGATGCCCGAGATGGGGGGGATTGAGCTATGCCAGGTGATTCGGGCCGATGCTCGGTTTCAGTCGATGCCTGTTTTGTTTTTGACGGCGCATCAGGAAGACGCCCTGCGTCTTGAGGCTTTTCAGGCAGGTGCCAATGATTTTATCGATAAGGCCGTCGCGCCTCGTGAGCTAGCGGTTCGGCTGCGTAATCAGCTGTCGTGAAAAGGGGCTGTCGTGAAAGGGGGCTGCCCAACAGGTCAGACCAAGCTGGGCGGGCAGTATCCTAAGCCTTCTACAAACGTCGTTCGAAAGTCTTCTAGGTCAGCCGGCTGTAGCCCACCATGAGAAATCACAACGGTGTGATAGCGCTTCATCACGGCAGTGATGGAGAGGCCATTGTCCAGGCCTTTAAGAGCGTCTTCGACGGGAGATGAGAGCCGGTATGGATAGCCGTTTTCGTTGAGAAACGCCCTGAAGTCGAGATCTTGCGATCGCCCTAACGAGTCCCGCAGCTTGATTCTAACCACCCATCGATCGACTAAGTAGATAACCGTGACGGCATCTAGGCTCAGCACCACTTGCTTCGATAGATAATCTAAAATGCGAGCCACTAAGCGGGTGTTGGCAAAATAATAGAGGTATTGCATAGAGGATACCAGCGGCTACAGCTTCTATCCTACAGACCAAATCTGAGTAAAGTATGAAGATCTGCTCTGTTTGTCGAAAAGTGCGCTAGTAAAAATGAAATCTCAGCATAAGGGCAATTGTGCCCTGAGTGCCTTGCCTGAGTGCCCTGCCTGAGTGCCTTGATAGCGCTTACTAGATGCACCTGTCGTGGCTGCCTTGATTGCCGGCAGATGAATTGTTCCAGACAGGCTTTACTGCGATAGGGTGTAGGTATGATGTATCTCTTTTTCATGCTGTCCTCTGCTCAATTCCCCGTTTAAGCGTTTCTTTTTGCGCTATATATTCCTCCTCGTTTAGCGTGAATATATTGAAAACAAGAGCTATCCCAAAGACCGCAAGGACCCTGATTGTTGTTTTCAATCGTCAGGGCGAAATTCAGCGGTTTAATCAGGTGTGCGAAACCGTTTTGGGCTATGCGGAATCTGAGGTTAAAGGGCAGTCGGCTTGGGCGTTTTTGCTGGTGCCCGAAGAGCGGCTGGCAGTGCAGAGCCTTTTGCAGCGCTTGGTGGAGGGCCCACAAGCGGATCCCGCGAATCTGTATTCTCAAAATACCTGGATCGATAAATCAGGCGGTCAGCATAGGATTGCTTGGTCCTATGCTGTGCTGATGGATGCTCAGGGCACTGTAAATGTCGTGATTGCTTCAGGGCTGGAAGTTCGTGAACCGCCGGATTATACGTCGCTAGATCCTGCGTCGCTGGACCATGCCCATTTGGACGATGAAGCGCAGGACTCTCTGGAGGCGTTGGTGGCCGCCCGCACAGTGCAGCTGCGTGAAATAAACGATCAGCTACGCCGAGAAATGCGCCTGAGCTCTCAGGCCCAAAGAGCCCTGAAGCGCCGCGAACATCAGCTGCAGCTAGTCACGAATGCACTGCCTGCGCTGGTGGCCTACATCGACACCTACCATCGCTATCGGTTTAACAACTATGCCTACGAAAGCTGGTACGGCATTCCGCATCAGCAAATTACGGGACGGCAGGTGAATGAGATTGTCGATCCGCAGGTGTATCAGCAAATGCTGCCTTATTTGGAGCGGGCGCTACTGGGTGAAAAGGTGAGCTATGAAACAGAGCTGATATTGCATGATGGTCAGCGGCGGTGGGTGAGTATTCAATACATTCCTGACTTTCGGAGTGATTTTTCCCAGGCGCGATCGCTTCAGCGCGTAAAAGGCGTGTTCAGTTTGGTGAGTGATATTAGCGACCTCAAAGCCGCTGAGCGCATGAAAGACGAATTTGTTTCGGTGGTCAGTCACGAGCTGCGGACGCCGCTGACCTCTGTGCATGGATCGCTTAAGCTGCTCTCGACCGGTCAGCTAGGTGCGCTGAATGCCCAGGGAAAAGAGCTGATTGAAATTGCGCTCAACAACACCGAGCGGCTCACGCGCCTGATTAACGATGTCTTAGATTTAGAGCGCATGGGATCTGGGCGGGTGAGTATGACACCTGCTAGCTGTGATGCGCTGACCCTGGTGCGCAATGCGGTGAGGGCAATGCAGCCTATGGCTGACGATTATGGCATTCAGCTGAGTGTTCACTCTGATAGGGCACTATCCCAGAGTGGTGGCGCTTTGATGGTGTGGGCTGATGCTGACTACATCATGCAGGCGCTGACCAATTTATTGAGTAATGCGATTAAATTTTCGCCTGCCAAAGAGACGGTGAGCCTCAAGCTGCGGCCTGTGGGCAGTACCGTTGAGTTTTTAGTTAAAGATGCTGGACGGGGTATTCCAAGCGATAAGCTAGAGACTATCTTCGAGCGTTTTCAGCAGGTCGATACCTCGGATGCCCGCGAGCGTGGCGGGACTGGGCTAGGGCTGGCTATCTGTCGAGAGATTATCCAACAGCATCAGGGGCGTATTTGGGTGAAAAGCGTTCACGGACAGGGAAGCAGCTTTTACTTCACGCTACCGGTGGCGATACCTACTTAAGATGAGCAGTAAACAGATTTTGATGATTGATGATGAAGTGGACATTCAGACGGTCGCTCGCATCGGCTTAACGACGCTCAGTGGTTGGGACGTGCTCACGGCAAGCTCTGGAGCCGAAGGCATTGCGCAGGCGTTGCGCCGTCAGCCCGATGCTATTTTGCTGGATGTGATGATGCCGGATATGGACGGTGTTGCAACCTTGAAGGCCCTAAAAGCCGACGCACAGACCCAGGCGATTCCGGTTATTTTTTTAACGGCCAAATCTAAAGCAGCCGATCGAAAAAAGCTCTACGAAGCTGGCGCGCAAGGCGTGATTAATAAGCCGTTTGACCCGACGACGTTAGCCAGTCAAATTTCAGGCTTTTTAGGGTGGGCGTAGGGCCTACGGCTCTGTGCCCGGTTGTTGATGACTCTGTTGTTGTTGCCCCTATTGTTGAGCGTTGTTGAGCGCTTGCCGTTAATGCCTGTGCCCTTAATTGATTAGATTCGTCACGGTGCTTGTCATCACGGTGTCTCCTTTTCGCGATCGCTTCAAGCGTTTGCGCATGTAACTTTCGCTGATTAAAGCAACTGCTCGTAAGCGTCTGATATCTTTTTCCTCACCGCTGGTTTGGCCAGACTTTAAAAACCATTATTTAGTATGGTTTGACCATTAGTGTGAACTGTGAGCTGTTGCTTTTTATTTGCCATTAATTCTCTTATAGCACAAGAGCCAGCGCTAAGTGCGACATCATTCGTGACAAAAATATACGTGCTTAATTGTCTTATGGGAACTATGCGAATTGTGTATACTCACGAATTCCTCACAATGTTGATTTATGGTAGATATTAATTCTCTTTTTTGATAGGAACTTGTTGTTTGTCTTGATGGGTTGAACTTGCATAGGTTGAACTTGATGGGTTGAACTTGATGGATTGAAAGAGTGTTGCTATTGAAGAGAACTATTTTTTAAGAGATTTAGGAGAACACTGACCTATGCTCCAGAAAATATTGGTGGCGCTTGACCTGTTAGATGACAATGAGATTGTGTTTGCTCAAGCCCTAGATCTCGCAGTTGCGACGGGGGCAGAATTAATGCTTGTTCATGCATTGAGTGGTTTGGATAATGCCAGCCCTGCCCTATCGACCTCGCCGGGTTGGGACTACTACACAGGGGCCAATGACAGTGCGTGGCGTTTGTACCAGTCTGATTGGCTAGCGTATGAGCAGCGAGGTTTAGAGACCCTGCGACATTATGTTCAGCGGGCAGGGCAGTCGGGTGTGAAGGGCGAGTTTTTGCAGAGTGCTCACGATCCGGGCCGGTTGATTTGTCAGGTGGCCCAAAACTGGATGGCCGATGCCATTGTTGTTGGCAGCCATGGCCGCCGAGGGTTGAGTGCGCTTTTGTTGGGTAGCGTGAGTAACCATGTGATGCACCACG
This sequence comes from Cyanobacteria bacterium J06634_5, assembly GCA_039820525.1. GTDB lineage: Bacteria > Cyanobacteriota > Cyanobacteriia > Phormidesmidales > Phormidesmidaceae > Phormidesmis. The sequence goes on along the minus strand of JBCBPY010000001.1, from coordinate 191,831 downwards.
CGCCTTGTTCGGTGATGGTGGTGCGCTTAAACCTGGCGCAGCCGAGAGGACAACAGCTCGAGGGTGGCCAGCCGCAAAAAGTGACTGCTGAAAAAGTGGGTGCTGAAAAGGTGACTCCTGAAAAGGTGGGTGCTGAAAAAGGGACTGTGCAGACGGCTGTGGCGCCCATCAGAGATGATCAGAAGAGGACGGCTCGTGAGCGAGGGCTAGCTGCTTCAGAGCCCAAGCAATAGCGCTATCCTGTTTCTCTATGGCCCTCCTCTATGGCCCTCCATATATCAAGCAATTAGAGAAAGCGATTAGAGACTCGCCCTTCTTCTTCTACCCGCCCTCTTCTACCCGTCCTAGAGCCTTCTAAAGGAAAACTGTAGCTAACATCCTTCCTCAAGGGTTAGAAGGTACAGTTAGACAAGGTGACCACTCCTGACATCATCAAAAAAAGTCGATGTTAAGATTCTCTCTAGCATCCCCCCGAAAAACAATGCAACCAGCCAACAGATTTGCTCGCAGTCTACAACAGGTATGTTCTCCCGTAGTCGCGTTGACGGCGCTTTTAGTGGCTTGTGAGCCTATGCCTCCTCACGCGGGCAGTCCTTCTGCTGATGCGATGTTGGCTCGCAGCCGGCCTTCTTTGGGGCTTTCGGTGAGTCAGCACGTTGCTGAAAAGCCAGGTTCTGAAAAACTTGACGCTGACCAGCGCTCAGCGAGTGAGTCACCCTTGAGCCAGCTGAAAACGGAAGGCAATCCTGGTGAGTTTATTGGGCCGGCGATCGACTGTGATGGCGATGGCTTGAGTAACGAAGCGCGGATTGATTTTGATGGGGATGGTACCGGTGATGAATGCGTTGTCGGCCCTGAAGATATTCCCGAGCCTCCTTTTCAGCAAACCTACACACCGACCTCTGAAGGCTTTTATGCTCAGCTGCCAGCGGTTGGCTGGACGGCACAGTACCAGTGTGGTGATGGTTTGTACGATGTGATCCTGCGTCGCCCGAGTGAAGGCACGCTGGAGTATGTCTCTGATGGGCTGACGCTCTCTAGCACGATTGTGTATGACGATATTGACCCGAACCTGAACCAACCGATGATTATTCAGGACCCTCAAGAGGGTGTTCGCTATAGCTTTGAGCAGGAGCGCGATGGCGAGTATTACGAGTATGCGATCGCTAACTACGGCGGTAGTGTAGGGCTATACGTGTATCAAACAGGCGAGCAAGTGGTCGCAGCGCCCTGCTCACCCGTCAGCAGTGCCGCTGTAGAAGACAGTCGCGCCGCCCTAACACCGGCCTTAACACCTTAGTTTCAGTCTTTATGAGGTCAGCTTTTATCCCTTGGGCGTTTTTTGACTTTGTAAGGCTGGAACTGTGTAAGGCTGGAAAAGTGCCCAAGGCGCGGTTTAGCGTGTTATGAGCCATAGCACCACCGGCAGGCTGCCCAAGCTCATCACCGTTGAGAGCACGATTGTGCGGGCTACGCGCACGGTATCGCCGCCTAGCTCAGTGACCCAAATAAGAGTATTAACAGCGACGGGCATGGCTGATTGCATCACCAGGACATCCAACTCCAGTCCGCTCAGGCCGATGAGCCGACCCATCCCATAGGCAGTAAGGGGCGAGACGAAGAGCCGCAAGCAGGCGGCAAATATTTCGTATGGGCCAAAGTCCAGTCGGGTTCGCGATAGCTGAATGCCCAAGGTGAGCAGGGCGATAGGGATAGCCGCACCGCTTAACAGTGAGAGGGCTTTGTCCAGTGCGGTTGGGACTGACCAGGCAAAAGATTGCAGCAGCAGCCCGGCCAGGGTGGCCCAAAAAACAGGCAGATTGAGGGTGACTTTGACCCCGGCCCGTAGCCCTTCACCCTTGAGGAAAACCGGTCCAATGCTGGCCATAAAGATGGCCGAGGCAATCAGGTAGATGACGGCTCTTTCTAAGGCAGCTTCACCCAGGGCAAACAGAACAAAGGGCAAACCAATGTTGCCGGAGTTGGCCAGCAAGGTTGTGGCGACCAGGCTTTTTCGGGTGTCTGACGGGAGCTTGAGGGTGCGCCCTAGAACGGTGGCGATCGCATACAGCACCACACAGTTGAGCAAGAACCCCACGACAATACCTGCTGCACTGCTCGCGGCTACGCTGCTGCCGTATACCCCAGTCAGCACCAGCGCTGGAAGTAAAACGTAAATGTTAGTTCTGGCGAGGGTCTTAAGATCTAGCGGAAAAGCACGGCCTACCCAGGCACCACAGAGCGCCACCAGGGCAATAGGCAACACTGCCGATATCAATACGCCCATATAGCACCTATTGATGGGTGGAGCATGGGCTTAATCGATTGTTCTATGAACGCAGGGGGGTGGCCGTGACGAAAGCAATATGACGAAAGCAAGGGCGACTCTCTATGCTGAATACAGTAGTCACATCACAAGATAGACCATGACCTCTAATGCAGCTTCCAACTCTGAGCTGAATTCTGGGCTAAATTCTGAGCCAAACGCCGATTCGGCCACTCAGCCTAGCCTCGATCAGATTCGGCAAATGCTCAAGGCCGAAAATTTTGGCGATCGCATCAAAGCCATCAATCAGCTGCGCACTATTGATCCTAAAGAAGCCTTCACCCTCATCCAGCCCCTCTGTGACGATCGCAACACGCGTGTGCGTTATGCCGCTGTTAGCCAAATTGCCACCCTCGGCGAGCAGGACAAGCCCACCGCATTCACTGTCCTCACTGCCTCCCTCGGCGACCCAGAACCTGATGTACAGGCCGCCGCCGCTGATGCCTTAGGGGCCCTAAAGCTGACAGACTCACTCGATGATTTGCGAGAGCTGTACAGCATGACGTCAGAATGGCTCGTTAAAATGAGTGTGGTTGCCTGCCTCGGTGAAATGGGTGATGTACGAGCCTTCGACCTGCTGGAAGCGGCCCTGGCTGACGACAATTCACTGATATCGGTGGCGGCCATTGGTGCCTTAGGTGAGCTCAAAGACGAGCGAGCGATTCCTCTGTTGTTGCCGTTCGCCAAGGACGATGATTGGCAAGTGCGCCACCGAATTGCGCAGGCCCTGGGTCAGTTCTCAACCACGGCCAATGCTGAGGTCACCCAGGCGCTGCAAACGCTCGCGAAGGATGATTCTCCGCTAGTAGCCGAAATGGCGCAGAGCTATCAGTAAGCGTTTGCGCTCATGCTTGCGGCCCCTTGTCTCCCAAAACCCGTTCTTCCTAAAACGGAGGAGAAAAGGGGCTTGTCTTATGTTTTGTAATAATTCTTAACTTCGTGTCGCATGAGGGCTTCCCGTTACCTCCAGCAAGATTTTGTAGCGGAGGTTAGGTCATTCTAGCAACTGTAGTTTTACTTAATTAAAGTTAGCTACTCCGGATATTTTAATTATTTGCCACAGAGATTCATTTAATCGTCATGTATTTAATAGAACACGCGGCTACTTACGTACATATTTTTATGCTTTAAATACAGACATTTTGTACTTATAAGAAAAGTCTTATTTGGGCTGGTTAGTTATCACTATTTATGGCAAGAAAAGCGCCCTTTTTTCGGACGAAAACCTTCCGTTTCGGGTGTGGTAATGAGCCGTTTAATGCGGGTTTAGGCCTTATGAAATTGCCGATGAGCCTGTTAGTTTAACTCGTGAAATTAAGGCTGTAAGGCACTGGGGTATTGGGTTTTTCGCTAGGACCGTTGCCGCTTGTAAATAAAATCTCTAAAAGAAAAATTAAGAATGTAGGTCTGTCTCTGTGAGGGAAATCAATGACGTAAGGTGCGTCTTGTCTTGTCGGTCTTACGGACATCACGGAGGGTCAATAATTTTTACGCTAGTGCTATCTACTTATATGTTCTGATAAACTAAGGACATATCAAAACAAATTAATTTCAACTTCACTTTAATGATCAACAAATGGTTGTGTCCCTCAATACATTTTGATCTACAAAAAAGAGTCGGCTCACCTAAATAAAGCCGAGCGTTACGTATGAATTTGTTGGGAGAGTAGCTTGAGTGGTTTACGCTGCACCTGAAGAAGAATCGTCGAACAATTCGTTAGCACCAAAAGCGCCTGTTCTTAAGCACTGGGAGAGTCTGAGCTTTACCTCTACGCTGTATTTGCGGCCCATATTAGATGCCTTGCTAGAGCCCACGCCCGATCCGCTGCACGATGAGCTGAGGCTAGGTTTGCAGGAAGCTTTGGTGAATGCTGCAAAACACGGTAATCATCTTGACCCTGGGAAAGTGGTGTCTGTGCGCCATGCTAGGGCAAAGGGCTACTACTGGTGGGTTGTGACTGACCAGGGTGAAGGGTTTGAGCGGCCTGTTGTGTGTAACTGTCCCTCGCCGGAAAGCGCGGTTGTGAGCGATTGTGGCCGTGGTCTGTACATTTTGCATCAGGTTTTCGACCAGGTCCGCTGGAGCGAAAACGGCAAGGAAGTTTATTTGGCAAAGCAGCTACGGCCTTCTTTTCCGGTCGGTCTGATGAGTCCTGCTGTCTTCTTTAAGCTGATCGAAGCTTGGTGGCAAAGATGGTCGCCGAAGTCAGCCCAGAGCGTTTCGTAATCAGATGCTGTGAGTCACGCGTTTTGCCGGTAGCGTTTTTTGCCAGTAGAGGGCGCTCAGCAAATCGTTCAGCGAGTAGAGGGCAGAATTGGCCTAGAACGTTTTGATTAATTTAGCCTGCTCTGGGTTGCCCGCTAGAGGGTCGTGGGTAGGTATTTTGGGATGTGAAAAAGCCGCTTGTCATCAAGGTCGCTTGTCATCAAGGCCGCTTGTCATAACGAAGGCGCTGATAGGGTGCTGTTTTAGTCGTTGAAAAAGAGATGGCCAAGACATCAGATGGCCAAGAAATTGTTGAGGTTCAAGAAATTGTTTCAGACACTTTGGTGTGTCGGCAATTCTGAGGTAGCTAAACCCTCTTTATTACTAGGCTTCTAGCCTTTTTATTTTTGGGCTTTAGGGGTGCTTTTGCGGCCATGGTCAGGGCAAGGGGGTGCGCTGAGGGTTTTGTCGAGCCAGCCGATGGCTTGAGATAACCTGGGGAGCGCTTCTTCAGGTTTATCTTTGAGCATGTATACTAATGCGGCAGCGGCCTGCTCACGGGCGCGAACGGCCCGGTTGGCGCTGAGTCTGTGCCAGTCGTTAGGCGCGATCGCAAGCTGTTGTGCCAGGGCCTCAGCAAGGTCTTTGGCGCTGACGGTGCTCAAGAGTGCTCGGTCTGGTTTTGGGAGCGCGGTTTGTTGGGTGTCAGCTTTTTGGCTGCTGGTATCTGGAGCGCTGGCCGAGGCTTCCGTCTCAGGGGCAGACTCAGGTGCAGATGTGGGGGTTGCCAAGATTTGTAATCTCCTTAGATTGGATAAATTGCAACGTTGGAAATAACGACGGCTATCTACTACTCTAACTTCCTATGAAATTATCTCGACGCCCTTCTAAACGCGCTCCTCATCTTCCCACTGAGGAAGAACTCAGTACGTTTGAGAGTGCGCTTAAAGAAACCGCTGATGATTTTTTGAAATTGCGCGATCGCTTTTTTGCCATTCGCCGGGCTAAGGCCAAATACGAGCAGGCCACCAGCGCTGACTTAGGCAACCTGCCCGCAGTTGAGCTTAACGAAATGCAAGATCGCATCGAGGCGCTTAAGGTCACGCTCGAAAGCCAGCTGCTGTCCTGGCGCGAAGTTCAAGAGCCCTTTTGGCAAATTTTTCGCTTCGTAGGCTTGGGCCTAGTCATCGGCTGGTTCCTACGCGGCTGGCTCGGCTAACATTTACTTTCTTTCTTTTCTCCAATGACCTCTTCCCAGCGCATCAAAGACATCCTCAACTCAGGCCAACCCGGCGAGACGCTGACCATTCAAGGCTGGGTTAGAACAAAACGCGCCTCTAAAAAGTTCACGTTTATTGAAGTCAACGATGGCTCTGCGATGAGTGGCCTTCAGGTGATCGCCGGTGAAGAGATTGACGGCTACGCTGAGAGCATGGCCCGCATTAGCACTGGGGCCTCAGTGGCCATCAGCGGTACCCTGGCCGAATCGCCGGGGAAAGGGCAGCGGGTAGAACTTCAGGCCACAAGCGTTGAGGTGTTTGGCGCTTCTGACGGGGAAACGTACCCGCTGCAGAAAAAGCGACACTCCTTTGAATTTTTGCGGGGCATTGGCCACCTGCGTAGCCGTACCAACACTCTGGGGGCTGTCTTTCGCGTGCGCAATGCCTGCGCCACAGCCATTCACCAGTTTTTCCAAGAGCAGGGCTTTTTATGGATGCACACGCCAATTTTGACGGCGAGTGACTGTGAAGGGGCCGGTGAAATGTTCACGGTCACCCGATTTAACCTGGACAATATCCCTACCGATAAAAGCGGCAAAGCTGACTACAGCCAGGACTTTTTTGGCAAGCCAGCCTACCTCACCGTCAGCGGTCAGCTAGAAGCCGAGATTATGGCGATGGCCTTTAGCAATGTGTACACCTTTGGCCCCACCTTCCGCGCTGAAAACTCGAATACCTCACGCCACCTGGCTGAATTTTGGATGGTAGAGCCCGAAATGGCCTTTTGTAATTTGGAAGGCAACATGGATTTGGCGGAGGCTTTTTTGAAGTATGTGTTTGCCTACGTGCTGGAGCACTGCGCTGACGATATGGCGTTTTTCAATCAGCGGATTGATAACACGGTGCTAGAGAATGCCAACACCATTATCAATAGCGAGTTTGCTCGGGTGACCTACACCGAGGCGATCGCACTGCTTGAAGCGGCCATTGAAAAAGGCGATAAAACCTTTGAATACCCCGTCTCCTGGGGGATTGACATGCAGTCCGAGCATGAGCGCTACCTCGCTGAAGAGCACTTTAAAAGGCCTGTGATTGTCACCGACTATCCCACGGGTATTAAAGCCTTTTACATGCGCCTGAATGAGGGCGGCGAAACCGTCGCAGCGATGGATGTCCTGGCACCCGGCATTGGCGAAATTATTGGGGGCGCGCAGCGTGAAGAGCGCCTAGACGTTTTAGAGCGCCGCCTGGAAGAAGCGGGCTTGCCCAAAGAAGACTACTGGTGGTACCTAGACCTGCGTCGTTACGGGACGGTGCCCCATGCAGGCTTCGGGCTTGGGTTTGAAAGGCTGGTCCAGTTTATGACCGGGATGACTAATATCCGCGATGTAATTCCCTTTCCGCGTACGCCGGATAATCTGGAGTTTTGATACTGAAAGGTTAGTGGGTACCTAGTAGCTAGTATTGAGCACCTATTTCAGCCATCTCGGCAGATGGGCGACTCAACTACAGCGACGTTCATAAGCATCCTATGTCTAGGCAGCCCTATCAGCCTCTTTTTCTTCGCATTTTGCATGGGTTAACGGGCATTTGCTTGATGTTGGCACTGGCAACGGCCTTTTGGACCTACAACGTTTTCGATGGCCGCTGGGGAACGCTTCCGCTCCCTGAATACAAAGCGATTGAAGGTATCCACGGCACGTTTGGCCTGTATACCCTGTTAATTTTTCCGGTGTTTGTGTGGTACGCCTTTAGTCGAGGGCGGCGGCGGCTTATGCAGCCTGATTCTGTGGCGACTTTGGCCGCTAAGGGGCAAGTTAGCGAGCCCATTTGGTGGTACACGCTGAATCGTTTGACGAACACGCTGGCGCTTGTGGCCCTCACCTTTGCCCTCTTTAGCGGCAAAATGATGGACTCCACCTGGCTGCACAAAGGGGAGCTACATCATTTTTGGTATTCGGCTCACCTGATTGGCTGGGTCGTGATGGTGTTGGCGATCGCACTTCACCTATTGATAAATGCGCGGGTGGGCGGTGTGCCCCTACTCCGCTCCATGTGGACCCGCTCGTTTCGCTTTAAAGACAGCCCCAGGTTTTGGCGGAGCCATGTTTTGACCTGGTGGGCAGTGATTAAGCAGCGGTCCTGGCCTGAGCAGCTTCAGGCAGTGGTTACCCGGTCTCGGTTAGAGCTTGCTATTGAAATAAGCCTGATTGCGGCCTGGGCGATTTCACTGGCTAAAGAAGCCACGATGTTCTTAAAAGAAGGCTTCTGAGGCAGGCGCTAGGCAGCTGGCGTAGTTGGAACGATACAAAATTTACTTAAGTAAGGCCAATACGGCACCAATACCCCTTATTCTTAATCTCGTCAGCCAGCTTTGATTTATTGCCCTTTCCCGTCCTGCCCTTTCTCCTCCTGCCCTTTTCCTGTATTGTGTGCCCGCCCCGGCCTACAAGCCTCTACCCATGTCCCCCAAAATTCTCGCAGTTTTCAACGGTAAAGGTGGCGTCGGCAAAACCACCACCGCCGTCAATCTCGCCGCTATTTTTGCTGAAACACACGACGTTTTACTCGTAGATGCCGATGCGCAAGCCTCCGCTAGCTGGTGGGCCGACAGAGCCGATAGCGACCTGGGCTTTGATGTGAGCAAAGAAGAGAATCCAGCATTACTTGGTAAACTAAAGAGTATCGAAGGGTATGACCTAATCGTGGTGGATACGCCCCCTGCTATTAGTTCTCAATCGCTAGAAGCGGTGCTCCCTATTGTCGATTACCTCTTGCTGCCAACACCCCCCGCGCCGATGGATATCGCCGCCCTCGTGCAGACGGTTAAAAAGGTAATCGCCCCCTACGATATTCCTCATCGCGTGCTGCTCACCAAGGTAGATTCTCGCAGCCTAAATGAGGCCCTCGAAGCTCAAAATATGCTGATGGAGCTAGAGATTCCTGCCTGCTACGCCTTCGTAAAATCCTATAAAGCCCATGAAAGAGCGGCTTTAGAAGGTGTCTCGATCACTCAGTGGAAGGGCCGAAACGCCGCCGAAGCCCAAGCCGACTACATCAGAGTTGCTGACGAAATTCAAACGGACTGGACAGATTCATGACTAAAAAGCGAATTGCTGATTTGCTCAAAGAAGAAGTAGAAAAACCCGCGCAAGCTGCCTCCAGTGCCAAGGGGCGTGGCCGTAAGCGCCCTTCGGCAAAAGCTGCGAGTACGTCTACCGCTGCTAAGTCTGCGGCTGCAAAATCTGCCAAGTCCAAATCCACCGCTGCCAAATCCACCGCTGCCAAATCCACCGCTGCCAAATCGACTAAATCGACCGCTGCTAGTCGAACAGCGTCTAAAGCGACTTCAAAAACAACCGCAAAACCAGCCGCGACAAAGGCGTCTGCTGCAAAAGCCTCTGCGACAAAAAATGAGTCTGCCGCGCTCGCCAAGAAGGTTGCCCAGCTAGAAGCCGCCCTGAATGAGTCCGCCGCGCAGGTCAGCGCCTTGCAAGAAGATGTAGAGACCCATCAAAACCGAGTATTTGAACTGAAAGATTCGCTAGAGGCGACTGAGCGCGAAAGCAAGAAAAAAGACAGCCAGCTCAAGAAGCTCACTGCTGAGCTAGCAGACGCGAAGCAGGTGATTTTGGATCTGTCGGAGGCGGCTGCCAAAAACAAGGCTGCGGCCAAGGCGGGGCTTGCGACTACGAAGCAAAAAACGGCGACGCCCGCTAAGACACCCGCCGCTCGTTCGCTGAGTGTTCAACGCAGACCCTACTCTAGCTACAAGTCTATTCCGGAGTATGCGATTCAGCGCGGTACGCCTCTAGGTGGGCAAAGCAACAGCATGATGGATGATGATGATATCGGCTGGGTTGATTAGGTTATGATTGCCGGCTGGATAGCTTGATTGGCTTAGCGGCCTAGTTTAAGGCAGCTGTCTAAAGCAGCTTAAATTGATTTATCGCCTAGAATCGAAGGAGCCTTTCGATAGAGATTCCTATGACTTTAAAGCCGTTAGCCGCTCCCCTGTTTGCGATGCCTTTACGGGCACGCGTGCGACGCGCAGGACGCCTTAGCATGGCGCTTGTGCTGACGGTGACCCTGGTGGGATGCAGTGGCAATGCTGCCAAAGAAGGTGCCAGTGATAGTGCGGATGGGGCTGGGCAGGTTGAACCGGGCGCGCAGGTCGCCAAAGATGCTGAGGTGAGTGAAGCTGAGGCACAGCAGGCTGCGATCGCAGAATGGGAAGCCCAACGGGCCAAAATCAAAGGCGTGCTGGACAGTATGGACCGCGCTGAGATTATTGGCGATTCGGCCACGAAAGGCCCGCTAGACTCAGACGTGATTTTGCTCAAGTTTTCTGATTTTGAGTGTCCTTTCTGTGCGCTGGAGTCCGCGAAAATGAAGGACTTTATCGCCGAAAAGCCCGATGTGCTGTACGTGTACAAGCAGTTTCCTTTGGTGAGCATTCACGATGAGGCGATGCCTGCGGCTAAAGCGGCCTGGGCAGCTGGGCAGCAGGATCAGTTTTGGATTTATCACGATGGCCTGTTTGCCTTTCAGGACAAGCTCAGTGAGGATTACTACGTAGAGTTGGCTGAGCAAATTGGGCTAGACATGGCGCAGTTTGAGCGCGATCGCAACAGCCCAGAAGCGCAAGCCGCGATTGATAAAGATGTCGCCCTGGCTAAAAAGCTAGAGATTGGTGGAACGCCGACGTTCATCATGAATGACCTGCTGATTCCCGGCGGTGCGCCGCTAGACTTTTTTAAGGAAGCTGCGCGTAGGCTAAAAGCGGGCGAACCGCTGTAGTTTTCGCTCGTAACGCCGAGGCTGTTATGTCCAAGGCTGTCAGCTCTGTCATCTATAACGCTGTCATGTCCAGCACAGCAGTGCGTCGGTGAATTAACGGTTCCCTGTTCGGGGTTTTCTGGTAGGGTGACCCTACAGGTGCCCAACCGCAAAAGCCCAACCGGAAAACCTATGGCATACGACTCAAAAACCTATGGCCAGAGCCCGTTTGGGAAACCGATTAAGTCAGAGGCTCAAACGACAAAGCCCGTCCCCAAGCCGCTGGTGGATGATGGCCTAGACCGTGGGCCAGATCAGCTGGATAGTAAAGCTCCCTCAGGGCTTGCCAGTAAGTTTCCTTCGATTCCGACGACACGCTCGGCGGCTAGCTCGGCAAGCAATAGCAAGGCGGCTTCATCAAGTAGCCCTTCAACCGCCACTACGACGAAATCAAGTAAGCGCAAGTCCGGCGGCAAGTCTGGGGGGAGAAGCACCCGTAAAAGCAAAAAGGCTAAGGAAGCAGAAGCTGCCCAAGCTGAGCTAGAAGCGGCTGAAGCGGCGGTGGCCCGTCGCTTTTTTGAAGAAGATCGTCGCGCTTACCTTTCTTTGCTGCAAAAAACAGGCATTTCTGGCCTGGTGTGGGCTGTGCTCAGGCTCTCTCGCTACGAGCTGCCTAAAGATGCGCTCGCGCTAGTCAATATCATTATTCATCCGCTGGTTGTGTCCACACTGGCGTTTGCCTATGTCGTCGGGCTGACGTTCTGGTGCAGGCGCTTGCTGAATGATTTGGCGCGCCACACCCAAGCGCTGCAAACCGACGCTGAAGCTGAAGACATTAAAAACTCTAGGCCCACGTTGGAAATTGTCGGTGACTCGCTAGAGTACAACCCCAAGCTCCGTAAAAACGTCGCGCGCTTATTTAACGCCGCCTCTATCCTCATCTGTACTCTCACGAGTTATTTTGTGGTGATTGGCCTGACCTTGGAATGGCGAGTGAAATGACGGCTTCACAGCGCGAGGACCGTAAGCCGCCAAAAATTATTGTGCTCGATGACGATCCAACCGGGTCGCAAACGGTACACAGCTGCCTACTGTTGTTGAAGTGGGATGTGGAGACGCTGAGGTTGGGATTGCTGGATGCCTCGCCAATCTTTTTTGTGCTGACGAATACGCGATCGCTCACGCCGCAAGCCGCCGCCGCTGTCACTGCTGAGGTGTGTGAAAATCTAAAAGTCGCCCTCGCCGAAACCCGCACAGACAATTTTCTCCTTGTCAGCCGCTCAGACTCCACCCTCCGCGGTCACTACCCGGTAGAAACCGACGTTATCGAACAACAGCTTGGCCCCTTTGACGCCCACTTTCTCACGCCCCATTTTTTTGAAGCGGGCCGCATCACAGTTGGCAGTACGCACTACATTGAATCAGGCGGTAACCGCACGCCCACTCACGAGACTGAATTCGCCAAAGATTCTGTCTTTGGCTATAGCACCAGCTACCTACCCGACTACGTGGCTGAAAAAACGCAGGGCAAGATTTCCGCTCGTCAGGTACAGCGCTTTCTCCTCTCCGATGTTCGAGAAGGCTGTTTTGACCGGCTGATGATACTAAAGAACAATCAGTGTGTCGCAGTTGATGGAGAACAACAAAGTGATTTGGATGCCTTTGCTAAGGACCTAACAAGGGCGGCGGCGAACGGTAAGAAGTTCTTATTTCGCAGTGCGGCTAGCCTGCTGACGGCTTTAGCAAACCTGCCGCCGCAGCCTACAGCGGCGGCTGAAATGAACCGTATTGTACGCAGTTCACTGGGTGCGGTGATTGTGGGCTCTCATGTGAAAAAAACCACACGGCAATTACAAAAACTGTTGCAAGTGCCAAATGTGGTGGGCATTGAGATTGACGTAAGCTTGCTAAGAGAGACTCCTGACGCCAGTCGGCAGCTATTACAAGAGAGTCTTGAGCAAGTCAGAATCCTTCATGCCGCAGGGAAAACGCCCGTTGTTTTCACCAGTCGTCAGGAGCTGATGTTTGCCGACACGCAAGCTCGGCTAGCTTTTGGAGACTCTGTTTCAGCGCTGCTGGTAGATATCGTAAAAGGGCTTCCCGATGACCTCGGATTTTTGATTAGTAAAGGGGGTATTACCTCCAACGATACCCTGAGTAAAGGGCTTGCACTAACCTCCGTGAGGCTGCTGGGTCAAGTGATACCCGGCGTTTCTGTCGTGATCACCGATGCGGCTCACCCGCAGTTTCCGAATCTGCCGGTGGTACTGTTCCCTGGGAATGTGGGAGATAATGACGGACTTGCGATCGCCTATCAGCGACTCACCAACGGTTTGGCTGCTTGAATTGGTAGCGTGTTATTCGGAACTATCAGCAGTTAGCTCGGGTTTGATAGGTCAGGTTTGAGTGCCCAGTTTTGTTGGCGCTAACGCGACACTGAACCTCATCCATGCCTTAGTTTCGCCACGTTACAAAATCTATTCAATCTAAAAAAATCACAAATCGACCGCTGGCGTCGTCTTAGGAGTGAAGGGCATGGTTCACAAGCCAACGTTGAACTGTTTCCTTCTTGAGCGAGATGCTCAAACAATTGTTCGCTCCATTCGGAGCCATTTTGGACCCAATCATTATGAAACGCTATTTCTTTTCTGCTTTGACTGTTTTGCTATCCGCAACTGCTCTTATGCCAGTTGCCAATGCGAGTACTATGCTCCCTTCGGCAACCCTACAGCAATCTCAGAATAGTCTCCTTAATAAAGCTGTTGTCAATACTGCTCCGATGGCTGAGCCAACCCTAGTGGCTGCGGCTATCCCCTTGGTCCCGGTGTATAACACGGCACGAGGCTCTAGCGCGCGCCAGTCTAACAACTTCGTTAAATACCAAACTTGGGGTGGGAGCAACTGGTCCGGACGCATTTATGGGAATGGACTGTTTTTCCACCAGTCTCAGGCAAACAGTTTGAGTCACCTGGATACGATTATTAATTACATTACCTGGGACGGCTCTGAATGGACGGCGACCGTTGATCCAGAGACCAAGGTATTTGTTCATACCAGTCGAGAGACGGGTGACTCGCATGAAGATATTATTTTGCAATACAAGGATTGGGAAGGTAGTGACCAGACTATGGAGATTCAATAGCAGATTGGCTCTTCTTTCTTCAAGATGCCTTGGTTACGATGCTTGCTTAAGCTAACCAATCACGACGTTTGAGTGCACTCGGACGTCGCGGTGGAGGACTCCTTTAGAGCTAATAGCTGGAGGCCATAGCACTCTACTTGTGTGGATACATTTTTGTAGGCCTATTTTTAGAAGCGATCGCACTTTTGGCTAAGGTGCGATCGCTTTTTGTTTGCTCTGATATTTTTGCGAGCCGTTCACACTCGATGCTTAACGTTTTCTCTCATTGCGCAAAAATGACGTTTAGCCAATGAAACGCCATTTGACTTTAGAGCTGGAAATCATTCCGTTCTATGATGAATGGTAATTGCTCGTTCTTTTAGGGTTAGCGCACTGTGGCTAAGAAAAAGATTCTAATACTGGCTGCGAATCCGAAGAATACTAGCCGCCGTCGGTTAGATGAAGAAGTCCGGGATATTGACTCAGGCGTGCAGCGGGCACTGTTTCGAGAGCAGTTTGAAGTGGTGACTAAGTTTGCCCTTCGCACAGGCGATATTCAGCGGGCACTGCTAGATGAAGAACCTGCAATCGTTCATTTCTCAGGGCACGGCGCAGCGGCGAATGGGCTGATTGTCGAAGACAAAAATGGGAAAGCCAAACTGGTCAGTACTCAGGCGCTGGCTCGGCTATTCAAATTCTTCAAAGATGACGTAGAGTGTGTTGTTCTCAATGCTTGCTATTCAGAGGAGCAGGCTGAAGCCATTCGAGAACACATTGATTATGTTGTTGGTATGGAGGGTGATATTACCAATCAAGAGGCTATTCGGTTCTCGACTGGATTTTATGATGCGCTGGGTGCTGGCAGATCCTATGCGGATGCCGCTGAGATGGGGCGAATCGCAGTGGATATGTCGCAGCCCTCACTCTCAGCGGTTAAGCGTAAGTTTCGAATTGCCATAGCTACCAGTACAGTAATTTCAATCCTCATGATTGTGGCTCGGTTTATAGCGCTGTTCTCTCCACTGGAATTGATTGCCTACGATTTTTTGATGAAGATCGCCTGGCTAGAATTTGAGCCGGTTGATAACCATGTTGTTATTGTGGGCATTGATGATGATGATTTTGTTGATTGGAATGTTTCAGGGGCACCGCCGTCAGTCTCTGATCTTCGGTTATTACAGATTCTAGAAACTATAAATAATGCTAACCCTGCGGTGGTCGGTTTAGATATTTTTCGTGAGATGGCAGAGCCAAGTGACACGCCTCCAGGAAATGTTCTGCCTCCAGAAAACTCTCAAAAGCCCTCTCCTCAAAAGCCCTCCCCTCAAAAGCCCTCTACGGATTTTATGAAATTGAGGCAATATCTTGAAGATGAAACCAACAGAGTGATTTCGACCTGCTGGAAGGTTGGTGTTAAAAAAGTGGCCAACAGTCAACCTCCCTTTAAGCTTACGGAAGATAATCAAGCACTGGTTGGGTTCAGCGATATCGTTGGAGATACCCAAGAGACGACTGTTGGAGGACGTGTCCGGAGGCAACTTTTTTATGAGGAAAATCTTGCGTTGTCAGAGTGTACTGTTAACCAGTCTCTCAGCTATCGCATCGCAATGCGGTATCTATCATCACAGTACGATATCCAAGAAGGAAGCTCAGAAGTGGTAAACAACAAAAAAATCACGCTGGGTAAGAATGTATTTCATAGTATATTTAGCAATAGAGCTGGGTACTCAACGATTAATGATGGCGGCTTCCAGGTTTTAATCAATTTTCGCGCTAATTCATTTGAAACATCACTATCAGCCAGCGAGCTACTGAAATCGGCTGACACACCTAGTCAGCTCAAAGACAAAATAGAGGGAAAAATTGTTTTAGTTGGATACACTAGCAACAATATAGATAGTAATCCAGATATTCATGATACGCCTATTGGCAGAATGCCGGGCGCCGAGCTACAGGCGCACATGATTCAAAATATTGTAGGCCCTGCGCTAGCTCAACAGCCCAGCATAAAAGCTTTTATCCCGATAATAGACTTACTTTTAATTATTTTTTGGTGCTATGTTGGAGGCGCTGCCGTAGGAGGTATTAAATACTCTAGAACTCTAATTATTGCCATATCCGCAGCGGTGAGCGTTCTCTTTGTGGGCTGCTTTTTGGCCTTCGCTTTAGTGGGTTGGTGGTTACCCTTAGTGCCCTCAACAATAGGACTTTTGACAGTAGCTGGTAGCACTGTCGCTATTGATATATATCAATCTAAGAAAGAAGAATGAGGTTGTTTTGAATCACAGAGTATTCTCTTTTGGTAAACGAATTTTTATTATTATTTTGTGCGGTTTGTTGGGGTTAGGCTGCTGCCCTCCCTCAGCGATCGCGCAGCAGTTACCGTCTGCAAAGCGTGTTGTGAGTGTTCCTTTCGCCCCTACGTTGCTTGCCCAGCCTCAGCTTAGGCAGCCTCAACTGGTCGGTGTGAACCCTCTGTTTTTGGGTGAGCCGCCATCGTGGGTGGTTGCTGGGTTCTTTAAGTGGCTGCTGGGTGGTGATGGTGGGTCTGATTCTCTCAGTGGATCTAGCACGGCGGGGCGTCGTGGGAAGTGCAATGCACTCAATCAGTCATTTGCGGCAGTTATGCCACGTCAGCCTGTTACAAATAACGGGAATCAGACCATTGTTTCTGGAAGAGCCATTGCCCAGACGGCTGCGCTTCAGCCCTCAGTTTTCGTGTATTTACCTGACTTGTCAGGTGATTTGGCGGCTTCTGAGGCAGAAGACGTTATTCATACTGAAGTCATGATTCAGCACTTAAAAGGTGACAAGGAACTTGATTTTCATCTCAACAAGGACATCTCGATCCCAGTGCCTCGGCAGGGTGGATTGGCTGAAATCAGCTTCGAAAATCTAGGACTGATGCTTGATGCTGGGGAGTTTTATCACTGGTACTTTTCAATTATCTGCGATGAAAAACGACCGACAAGGAATCCCAGCGTTGATGCTTGGGTGAAGGTGATGGATGCAGATGAACGAATTAAGACTGTAGAGGAACTCTCTCGCCTAGTAGAGGGACAATCAAAGGCCGAATTTTATATTGAAAAAGAGCTTTGGTCTGAGGCTTTTGGGACGTTAATGCAGCTACGGTGTCAGGACCCTGACAACAGCTATTATCTAGAGCAGTTGAACACGTTATTGATTGAGCTTCGTTTAGATGAGGTCGCAGAGCAAAGCATCAAGCAAAATATTCTTGAAGCTGTTGAGACATCATCTTGCCCTGTCTTGCTTAGGACTTGAATAGCGTGTTTATTATCGCCAGTCACCTAGCAGTAAATAAGGCGCCCATCTAGATGG
Organism: Cyanobacteria bacterium J06634_5; assembly: GCA_039820525.1. Taxonomy (GTDB): domain Bacteria; phylum Cyanobacteriota; class Cyanobacteriia; order Phormidesmidales; family Phormidesmidaceae; genus Phormidesmis. The sequence goes on along the minus strand of JBCBPY010000001.1, from coordinate 174,840 downwards.
CTTGTAGCCCCTCTTCAACAGCGTTATTTGGGCTGCTTGAAGGGCTTTCGCTTTAGAGATGCCTGGGGTAATGAGTTGATTGTAGAAGTCTTCCATGAGAACCGCCGTAGAGGCATCGTGAATGCTCCAGAGGGTTGCAAGTGTGCTTTTAGCGCCTGACTGAATCGCTAGACCTGCGATACCGAGCACTTCTCGATCGTCACCTGTGGCGGTCTCACATGCACTGAGTACCAGCAGCTCAATGGGGGTTGCGTTTCTGTTTTTCAGTAGGGTGTCTAGGTCATTAAGACTTATTTTGTCCCCTTCTATTGGACGTGCAGGATCAGGTGAATCGGCGGCTAATAAGTAGGTGTCATTGCGAGTGAACCCAAACTCTCCATGGGTGGCAAAGTGGACAATGTTATAGTCCGATGAACGCATGTTTGTCGCTATCCGTTCTTTTGTAAAATTGTGATTGAGCAGCACCTTATTTTGGCGAATATTACTTGCGATCGCTTGAGTTTCATTGATGACTTCAAACAGTGGCCCAAAGATATCTACTGGCGTAGGTTCTGCTTCAGAAGGCTTTGGCTGTGGGTTTTTAGATAAGCCTGCGGCTAGGAGTTGGAACGATTTTTGCGGGGGAGCTTCAGGTATTTTGAGATCTCCAAAGGTGACGGCGATCGCATATTTTTCAATGAGAAATTGATTCGTTTGGCGATCGTATAAGGCAGCCATTGGCACATTGCGAAAGGCGCCGTCTAGCACAAACACTAAGGTCTCAATATCAGATGACTTGAGCCAGTCTTCAGCAGGCTGAATCAGCCGCTCGTAAAATTCTTCAGCGAGTGGTTGACCCCGCTGATCAGAAAAATAAGGTCGTTCTAGTTCTTGACGAAAGCGCTCAAGCTTATCCTCTAAACTATTTTCAATCGAGCGCTGTTGTTTGTTGGTTGAACTCACGACGCCAGTCGGAATAGACCATGAAGGATAGCGCTCTATGGTTTTGTCGGGTTTTTGAAAGAGGACTTCCAGGCGATCTTTAAGAATAATCGGGTAGATAATCGCTGTTTTTTGATCCGTTTTGGCGACCTCTTGAATAGAGGCTAGTTTTACATCGTTATTGGCTTCTAGCAGTCCGCAAGCCAGAAAACTTTCTAGCTCGGCCACTCGCAGACTATCAATGACCGTTTGCGCGCGACGGGCAACCTGTTTGGGATTGCCGATAATGGCTGTCTTTTCTGAGGGGAGTAGTAGCCCGATGTACTCCCGATAGAGATTGTCAATGCGATCGCGAAAGTCAAACCGTATATCAGCTCCAATGTATAGCAAGTCATTTCGCACAAGCTGAGCATTGCGAAACGCCGCATCGTAGTATTCTAGCGCTAGGCGTTGGTGCCCTTTTTGTTGCTCTATTTTCCCGAGCTGCCATTGCCATTGATAGGCAACGCTGGGCTGCTGGGTCAGCTGCAAAGCGGCTGCGGTGAGTTTTTGAGCTTCGTCATGGCTACCTTCTGATTCATAAAGCCGCCCCAGATAGCCCAGTGCATAGGATTCTGCAATTGGATCGCTTAATGTCTGTGCTTGGGCTTTTGCGGCACTTAGCAAACGGTAGGTTTGTTGGGTGCGATCGCTTGCCCATTCTGCCTCTGTTGATGGAGGGGATTGACTTTGAGAAGTTTGGCTTTGAAGGCTTTGGCTCAACAGGTCAGCTAGCTTAATGTGCGCAAACAATGATGCGCGTCCTGGTGGCAAGGTCTCGACGCGTGTTTGCAATGATGTGTATATTGACTGAAAATTGCCTAAACTGGGCTGATGTGAAAGGATATCGAGCTGATTAAGCCGTGCTTGGACTTTCAGTTTAAGCGGAGTAGCTTCAGATTGTGAGTCAATACCAGCGTAGGTCTGATAGGCTCTTTCATATTGTTCAATGGCCCGGCCATAATCGTTGTCTTTGCCTGTTCTCTCGGCAAATGTTTTTAGTCTTTTAGCCTCCACTTGTTGGGTATTTCCCAAGCTCAACAAAGTAGCTGCTGCCTCAGCGGGCATTTGCAACGATTGGGCAAGAGAGGCACTTTTGGTGAGTGCTGCCTTAGATTGTTCTAATTCTCCAAGTAAGCGGTAGGTATCGCCTAAACTGCGATGCAGCTTAATCGATAGTGGATCTTGGGCGTTACCCTCCAATAGTGTTTGGATTTGCAAGAGGCGTTCATTCGATTGTCGAAAAAATCCTAGATTGCGCAGGGCATGGGTTTGGTTGATCAGGCTTTTAACAATGCCTTCAGGATAATTGGCTTGCCTGTAACTATCAGTCGCTTTTTCCCAAGTGGCTAGCGCTGTTTGGGTTTGGCCTTGCATGAGCTGTAAGCTACCTTGCGTGTTCAGAGCTTGAGCATAGATTCTTAAGCCTGAGTCTGTTAGGGTTTCTGGGTTTCCTAATAGGCTAAGGCTTTTGTTAATGGCTGTTTTGGCTTCTGATAGGTTTCCTTGCTGACGATAGGCCAAGGCAAGGTTACTCAATGTGGTGGCCTGCGTAAGAACATTGCCTTGGCTAGCGAAGGTCTGTTCTGCGCGTGTCCATAGGTCCACAGCTTGGGCAAATTGCTGTTCTTGGTAGAGGTCTCGGCCTTGTTGAAGCTGTTGTTGGGTGTTGTTTGGATCAAGGTAGGGGATTGGCTGATCGTTTGGTTGGGCGATCGCCGGTGATAGGCTGACAATTGCTGGGCTGTTAAGCCCAATGTTCCATCCCTTAAAGCCTAAGAGTATGCTTAGCAGGGCCGTGGCCAATGCGAGCCCCAGCGAACGGATACATCGGGATAAAGGCAGAGAGGGGCTAAATCTCATGATTGGCGACGGAGAGAAGGTGGTGTTGAATACTAACGGGTGAGTGAAAAAGCTGAGGAGTTAACGTAGGGCTGAACAAGATAACAAGGGTTGCCCGCCTCCTGAAGCGACTAACAAGACCTCTCCCGATGGGGTCCTCACGGCATGTTGGGAGTCCGCGAAAGCACCAGTCTCTGGAGTGACTGGCTCATTCAGGGGTGGGGCTAGGGATGTAGGTATTGAGGATGGCTCTGAGCGAATGACAGATGGGCCAAGGTCATCTAATAGGACATTATTATCGGCAATATCGGTTGGGCTTAAGGGCTGGCCCCCACGTCCGGTAATGATAAATTCGCCCGGTCTTTGATCGCTAGCAACGCCATTATCAATGGTGCCATTACCAGATGTGATAGACGCGATCGCATCGGCCCCACAACCTCGGGCAATTTGATTGGCAGGGTCGCTGGGATCCTCCGGGAGTTCGGTGAGGCCCTGATTAGGATCGATAACCAAGTTATTAAGGCTGACCTCTCCTTCTAGTCCAAATTCAGAGCTGGCACTGATATCACTGCTGATATTGTCTCGCAGTTGTGCGGTACTGAACCCACTTTGAGATGTCAGACCAAAAATACGATTAGCCGTGAGAGTGATCCTGCCACCATTGCCACCGACTGCATTGGCGATGATGTCATTATTTTCATTTGGAAGTGTAATGAAAAAACCAGTATTAATGACAACATTGCCACCATTGCCACCCGTAAGATTCGTGGCCTCAGCATTGATAAAACTGCCCTGGTTCGTGAGAATAGCATCATTAGCACTAATGTTGATGTTACCTCCACCTTGTTGAGATTCACTGGTTGCAACCAGCTCCGAAAGATTGCGCAGGGTGAGGGTTGAAGCGGAAATGTTGAGATCACCGGCTAATCCACTCGTCTCACCTCTGGCTTCTACCGTTAATTGCCCATTGCCTTGGATTGAAAGAGCCTCTGAGGTGGTCACCACGACACTGCCCCCGTCACCCACGCCTGATGTAGAAGCTGAGAGTCGGGCATTGTTATCCAAAAGAATTCGGGCAGTATTCAATTGAACATCACCGCCATTCCCTAAGCCTGTTGTAGAGGCTAGTAGTTGTGTCTGGTTTATTTCTACACTTGGGGTATTGATGTTTATGTTGCCAGCTGCTCCAGCGCCACTACTGCTAACCGTTATTTCGCCATTACCTTCGATTTCTAGTGGGCTATTAGGCGCTTCAATAATAAGAGTCCCTCCTGTACCCTCACCCACTGTTGTGGCGGAGATAGCTGAGCTCCTATCTACCAACAGTTGCAATAGTTGTCCGTTTGCAAAGGGTTGGATATTAATATTGCCTGCGTTTCGACGACTAGAAGATTCGCTATCAATTGAGGCTCCATTAATGAGAGAGAGAGAATTAGTGTTGAGACGAATATCGCCAGAGTTAGCTAGATTATTACCTGGTTCTGGATTAGTGATTGAATAATTATCCAATGTTATCGCAGGTGCTGACACTGATATGACACCAGCGACACCTAGCTCCTCCTCCAATTGAGCACTGTTGATGCTACTGATGAAGCCATCTTGTCTGCCGGGTGAACCTGAGAGTATCAGAGGGGCTGCGGCACTAAGAGAAATATTTCCAGAACTGCCAGCCCCTGTATTAGTGGTGCTTAGAAACCCATTTATGTTGAGGTTGCCTGCTGTTGAAGTCAAAGAAATGTTGCCACTATTGCCAGAATCACTGCCAGCTCTGATGGTAGGAACCGAAACTTCGGTGCCTCTGACAACAACATTTCCTCCCGTGCCATCGGCTGCGGTGAAGGTGTCAATAAGAAAGGGAAGATTGACAGCCTGACCAGCCATAATTTTGATATCGCCTGCATCCCCGGTACCATTAGTCGTAGTCCCAATCTCTGAAGTGCCTATTACATCTCCGAATCTAGCCTCAATTGCAATATCTCCACCATCATCGTTCACGGTGGGGTTCTCAATAGCGCCAATAATTACATTCTCTTCAGCAATAATTTTAATATTCCCATGAGTGCCGGACCCTGCATAAACAGGGAAAAGGCTGTCACTAAAGTCAAATTCTCCGGCCACAGCAGCTGTAATTTCAGAGCCCTCAAGATTAATATTTTGTCCGGTGATGTTAATATCTCCGCCATTTGATTGAAGTCTTACAAGCGTAAAAGGCAGGCTATAAACATTGCCGCGGCCAGAGTTATCACTATCCGCAATGATCACAATATTTAAGGGGCTATCGGAAAGCGTGGCATCAATGATTCCCTCTAAAGAGATATCATTAGCGGCTTCTAAGGTTAAAGTCGTTGGCCCACCCCCCGATTTGGAAATATTATTCTGAAAGGCTGTCGGAGGGCGTCCATTGCTAGACCCACCCATATTTAAAAAGATCAACTCACCTGAATCTACGAGAATATTACCTTCTTGGCTACCACTATTGCCTGTTGTTACAGTGACATCCGTCCCCGAACTCAACGCAGCATTAATATCAGCGATATCAACGATAGAATCTTCTGCGTTAACGATAAAGGGTGGAGCTAATGTCGTGCCGCCATTATTGTTGTTGCTTTGAATCGTGACATTGAATGGATCTAGTATCCAGTCTCCTGACATTCCATTAGCAGCACTAGCGTCTACATTAATATCGGTAACATCCAGAAACTCTCGACCTGATGTTTCGACTAAACCACCGTTACCTGATTGACTTCCCCCATGGGCTAAAAATGTCCCATAGGCTTGAGTAGAGCCATCTGCCCAAACTACAATAAGTCCCCCGTCGCCAGCCTGAGTAGCCTCTGCTGTGACTAAGGTATTAGGGCCTACATAAGTTTGCTGAGCAGTCGGTAGCGTGCGTGCACCTTGGTAGTCTCCTCCAATAAAAATTCTTCCATTCCCTACATTGCTTGAAACATCAACTTTCGCTTGGTCGAGTAATCCAACTTGGTTGCCTAAAATATGTATAGTGCCACCTGGCGTTGTTAGCCCACCACTATGCAAAACCAAGTTGCCGAATAGCGTGAGAGTTCTACTGTTCCCTATCGATAGAAGGCCATCATTGATGATGTTTCCTTGGGGTTGATCGTTGAGCTGTACGCCCTTGGGCGTACTCATTGTTAGCAGTTGTTGATCTTGGGGGGGGATAGCACTGAACCTTTCACCATCGGAGAAATTAATTGTGCCTGATGTACTCGCCGTAAACGACCCACTAATATCTAGTTCAGCATTTGGGCCAAACGTGATGCCATTAGGATTGAGTAAAAACAAACTTGCGCCGCCATCTACACCCAACAATCCATCAATATCTGAGAGAGAATTGCCTGTAACCCGACTCAGAATATTGTCAATACCTTCAGGATTATTAAAATAAACCTGTTGCCCCGTATTGATATTAAACTCTTGAAAACTATGGAATAAATTAGCCCCACGCGCTGCACCCCCGCCAATACGATCAATCGCATCATTATTAATGAGGGTGGAATTTTCACTGCCCAATGTGTCATCTGGTGATATTTGTGCTCTCAGAGGAGAAACACCCGTTGCGATCGCGAGTTGGCTCAGAAAAAAAATCAGGCCGAACTGAACCCATCGGGGGAATTTGGCGTAAGTCATGGGGCTAATGACGGTAATGTTGGCTAATGCTATCGACAGAATAAAGATTCGGGCACATTTCCGTAATCTTTATCTATAATCCTTGAGCGCAAGGCGTCTTCAAGAAAGGTCTTAAAAAAATGAATACTGTAGCGTAAAGTACAAACCGTTTTCCTGGAATGAGTTCCGATTTTCACTGTCGGAAGCAACTAAAGGAATGCCCCAATCTATACGCGTGGAGAGTTCTTCCCATTCAAACAATAGGCCCGCTCCCACGCTGGCTAAGGGCTCCGGGGTTTCCTCATCGATATTCCAGCCGTAACCCACATCAACAAATGGGGCAATATGCAAGCTCATGTTTTGTTCAAGGTCGCGCAACAAAGGCCACCTCGCTTCGGCAGAAGCCAGGACGCCATTATCCGTAGAGCGTAAATTTTGTCGGTAGCCTCGTACTGTAGATTGTCCCCCAAAATTCAGCTGCTCCAAGCTCAGCAAAGAATCAGCAGAAAGTTGAACACTTCCCTTTAGCAACAACAAGGTATCTGGCGCGACCACCCTGACCCATTGACTTTGCCCTTGCCAAGAGAAAAAACGACCATCAGGCCCCTCTTCATTGACGGTCGCATCCAACACATCGAGGCCAAGATTGAACTGCGATCGCAAGGCCAAGACCTGTTTGGTATCTCGACGGGTCCATTCCTGAAAAAATCGCAACGCCGAGACTCGCGTGCGCCCTTGGTCATCGGCCCCAGCCGCCAGCGGGAACGGCCCAATATCATCAATGCCTAAAGACGTTTGAGCGACTTGGTGAGAGGCGGCGAGGCCCAAGGCAAACTCTTGTTTGGGCGTTCGCCATACCGGATGGCGAAGCGTTAGTTGATAAAAATCTGACACTGACTCAATATCTAAGACATCAAAGGGATTTTCAATCACGTCACTGTCCGAAATGTTGATGGTGGCCGCCAGCGTGGTGCCATAAGGACTCACGGGCAGTGTGTATTCAGCATCTACGCCATCGCTACCACGGGTAAGGGCATACCCTACACTCAGGCGATCGCCCGCCCCCAACAAATTTCCTTCAGAGAGACGTAGCTGATTGCGCACCGTCCCCACACTGGGCGATCTATTGTTGTCTAGTGTGTAAGTGACCTCAAAGCTATCGGCTTCCTCAACAGAGACCGCCAGTGCATTGGTGTTGGGTGTTGTTCCCGCCTGCAAATCAGCTGTAATACTCTCTACCAAGGGATCGCTCTGTAAAAGCTCTAGCTGTTCTTCTAACTGATTTACATTGAGTGGTGCCTTTGCACCGACGGCTAAGCGACTGCTAATATAGCTTGAATTCAACCGCTGAAGGCCGGTCACCTCAATCTCTGGTGCGCTTCCTTCCACGATTTGAAGGGTGATGACACCGTTCTCAATTTGCTGCGGTGGCACAATAGCACCAGACGTCGCATAGCCTTCGTCTATATAAAGTTGAGTCACCGCAGCCCGCGCCGCAGCCACGTCTAAAAACGTTTTGTCAGCCCCTTGAAAGCGAGCGGTAACCTGCCTCAACGCCTCATCAGAGAATACGGTACTGCCCTTCACTACAAATTCGCGAATGTCAAACACAGCGCCTCCCTGGAGTACAGGTGGCGGGTCCGACTCATCTAAATTTGGCGCATCTGGGACAGACTCTAAAAGATCACTAGCCGGTGGCAACGCCGGGTTGATGTCTGGTTCTGGTTGGGGGCGTTGTTGCGACGGTAAAGTCTCTTCAGACGGCAGCGGAAAGGGAGGCGTTTGTGCCTGAACTCGCCCCGTCAGCGTAAATCCTAGCAGAGAGAGTATGCTTAAGCCCAAAATATAACTGTGCACGAATGCCAGTTTTAAGACGGGTGACGATTTTAAGACGGGCGCAATAGGCTTTTTCTTACAAGACTGTATCTGCCAACGTTGTGAACCAGACATATACTCCCCTATTGAGATACCTCTATAGTTAGACGCTTTAAACATCTAACTTGTGAAAAACATGGCTACGGAAGGTAGAAGTATTCTTTCATTTAACAGTAAATGAATTCAATGAAATGAAATCTCCTCGGTACAATACGTAATCATAGGCAACCCCTGTTGAAGAACGGCGGGGAAAACGGTGACTCACGATGACTCAGAAGAAAATCTTAATGCTAACGGCTAATCCTAAGGACACTGATCAGCTGCGATTGGGTGAAGAATCCAGAGAGATTTTGGCCGGGCTAGAGCGTTCTAAGCAGCGCGATCGCTTTGAGCTAATCACTCGTTTTGCCCAGCGCCCAGATGATATGCGCAGAGCCATGCTCGACATTGAGCCCGAAATTGTTCATTTTTCTGGGCACGGCGGCGGCTCTCACGGCCTTGTTCTAGAAGGCAACGATGGCAAAATGAAGTTTGTTCAAACGGACTCGTTAACAAGATTGTTTAAGTTTTTTAGAGAGTCAATTGAATGTGTGATTTTTAATGCATGTTACTCCGAAGCGCAGGCAGCGGCTATTCACGAGCATATTAACTGTGTGGTGGGGATGAATGCAGCGGTGGGCGATCGCACCGCGATTAAGTTCGCCGTCGGCTTTTACGACGCTCTCGGCGCAGGCCGCTCCTACGAAGATGCCTTTGAAATGGGCCTAATCTCGATTGATGTTGAGAGCTTGCAAGGTGCCGATATTCCCCAACTCAAACTTCGAGAATGACCCGTTTCCATGCCCCTTCTTCGTGGACTTTAAGGCCAGTGCTATCGATGACCACGGGGTGTTTCTCACCCGTTAGGTTGAGCGGGAATGTCACCTCTAGTCGGGTTCAGTCGCCTCGGTATTGTGCTGCAATCTGGCATACTCAGGAGCATCATGTGATTTCAAAAACCTTTGTGCTTATTTCTGACAACAGTATCTGCGAACGATTGAACAGATGAGTTCCTAAAACAGAAATCTGTGAAAGATCGGTTTTCCAATTTTGGAAAAACCAAATATTCGCGCCACAATCATAGGTATAGCGGCGCATCCTAGAGCCAATTTTTCAAATTCTACAGGTGTCTGGCCACTGAGGTCCCACTGTGAACAGTTCCGCTGTGAACAATGGAGCAGGCCGTTGAGACTACTCGCGAAGTGACGTCTGCACCTGTCAGGTCATGGACCTAGCCAGCTGTCAGAAAGAATCTAGTCGGATTGCTCAACGCATCACAGGTGACATGAATCTCGGTGCTTAGTCCACCCCAGCTCAAAATTTAAGCGTGACCATCAAGTTGGGGGCAACCGTTCATTAAGTTGGGGGTAACCCCCAACTCTAGGGATTGCTAATCTGCCAGAACCCTCTTTTTATAGGGCATTTGAGTCATAGGAAGCCCCATTAGAATAGGCACAGCTTGCTTGCCTACCTTGAAGGTGTTGAAACACACACAACCCCTCAAGGAGCCCCGCAATGAAGGCACAATCTCTCTCAACAGCGCCCCAGCTACATGTCGTTTCTGACTCATTACACGCTGCTCATCCGCTGCCTGTAAGTTTGCCTGTACAGCCAGCCGAAAAATCCGATGACTTCTGGGAAATCTGGCTACAGCATCGTGACTATGTGCATCGGGTATGCCTAAAATGCACCAATTCTAATCAAATTGAAGCCAATGAGCTATTGGCTCAGGCCAGGGACAAAGCTCAATCCAAGTGGGCCAAGCATGCTCACAAAGTCACCAATCCTAAAAGCTGGCTAAGTAGCTTAACCAAGTACCTATATATAGACATATACCGGGCGAAGGAACGCAAAGATAAGGTTCATTTTGGATTGCAACAAGAGGCTATGGGCGCGATCGCCTCTCACAGCTCTCCAGAATCCAACCTGCTGGGCGATGAGCTCAAGGCCTATATTCACCAGCTTATTGCCGAACTCCCCTCAAGACTGCGTACGCCAGTCATCTTGCGATTCCATCAGGAAAAATCCTACAAAGAAATTGCTTTTCAGCTCAGCCTTTCAGAGGCTACGGTGCGTAAGCGCATTCAACAAGCCCGCCAGCAACTACGCAAGCCACTTCGATTGTATTTAGCCGGTCTTTCTCAATCTGCGATCGCAACAGCGCCTGATGCCTTAAAAGATCTATCACTTTTAATCGAGCCAGCAACGCCCATTCATAATACACCTTCCACACTGCAACCCACGCAAACCGTCAGCGGCTCATTGACCCAGCTCAACACAGAAATCGGCGTAATCGATCACTCTTTAGGCGCGAACCATCGCCTCATTGGATAGATTTTGTGGCTCTAGGCAGAATCACCAAAAGCCCTATCTGTTGAAGGCCTGTTCGTTAAAGACCTATCTATTTCAAGCTGTTCTACAACAATGTGACTTAAAAAATCACAAATCATTCGTCAGAAACGTCCTAATAGTGAAGAGAAAAACGAAAAAGACTCCTCTCCTCGCTGAAGTAATTCATAAGGAATAAGAAAATGGCTGTTGTTAACTTTTACAATCACGGTAGCTACGAGCTGGTTTTGAGAAGAAGAAGCGACAAAAGTGAGTATCGTATTAACCGAGGAGAAGGCATCAGTACACCCCTTGAGGATATCAGTCCCGGAGATATATTCGACGTAGAGAATGTTACAAACCCTGACATCCTCTATCGTCCGATATTTATTGTTGATGAAACCACAACAGATGTGCAGATTAGAGGGAATACACCTTTTCGGGATCAAAAGCTGAGCTTCACTGATATTAGAAACATCGATTTTGAATCTAGTCTATACGGCATTGATCTAACCGAGTTTAATCCACGCCGTGTGGTAAACGCATTTTCTCCTAGGCCAATCTTTGAAGGGTTGAATCCTGACTCAATTGATTATGAGTACCAAGGCGGAAAACTGGTCAAAACCGGAATGACCTATTCCGCGACCAATCTGAGCCAGGGCAGCAGTGACGCCAAAATGGCCTATAGCTATTCCTCTTTTTCTAAAGATTGGAATATTAACCTCGGCGGGTCTAAAACTGTTCCCATCAATAAAACTGGTGGTACTTTAAAAGGGAGTCTCGATTTTGGCTACAACCAATTTGAAACGGAAGAACGCTCGTCGACCAATGTGTATGCCTATACTCGAGAGCAAAAATCTGTGTATGAAGTGGGTATGAACCCTAAGGTGGGCTACTTAGATACTGCGTTCATCATTGCCGTCAAACAAATCAACAGTGTTCAAGATGCTCTCATGAACATTATTCCAGCCTATGGAACGCACTATCCAACAAAGGTGTATTACGGCGGAGAGCGTTCAGCCTATGTGAGTATGAGTAGCAGCACATACGCTAAGGCCAAAGGATTTGGGGTAAACATCAAGGGTAAGCTAAGCGCCAGCCAAAAAGCCTTGAAAGGTGGTAAGCCAAAAGGCAAGTCTTCAGAGGTGGCCTCTGGCTCTCTTGGGTTTGGATATTCTGAAAGTCAAGAGGAGAGAGAACTCTTCAAAAATACAAAAAGTGGATATCAATCCATGGGTGGTGTAGGAAGTTTTGATGACTGGTCTGTTTCAGAAGATAACGCTGTTGCTGTTGCGGTGGTTTTAGGGCCCTTATATGATCTCATTGAGCCCAGCATCTTTAAAGACGGCACTAGCCGTGAGCTACTGGCTCAGAAAAAAGAGTTTATTAGGCAAGCCATTGATGAGCATCTTGCTCAAATGAAAACGTTAGGTGAGCCACTTCCTGCGCCCAGACTCTATTCTGTGACCTTAGATCGACTACAAGTCACTCAGGCCGTAGATGACCTTGAGAGACGAACAAGTGGACATGTGCATGCATCTGTCAATCCGGTGCAAGCGGGATTTAACTATTCACTTTGGAATCAACCGTTAGCCAGCCCAGACTTCCAGTATAGAAAAGGAAATTTTGTAACCCCTAATGTAAAACGAGACTTAGTACAGCTGCCTTCAAAAGCCGGTTCTTTTGAGCCATTGCAGTTGTCTATACTAGGGGATATTGCTGAAAAAGATCATTTAGGGGGCTCTGAACATCACCGAGGACACTCAAACCCGCTTACACTCAACACTCTAGGCATAGGCGAGCAGCAAAAAATAGAATTTGACTGCAGAGCTTTTACCACTCATGCCGAGAAAGGGACTATCCGAATAACCGCGACTGTGCGAAGAGATCCTTCCGACTTTATTGAATCAGTATTGCCCTTTGAGTCTGAGAAAACCCCTCCACTCTCGACCTCTCAGTCTGTAAAAATTCTGCATCAGGCCCATCCTAATTTCTGTCTGAATTTAGATGGCAATGATGTGAGAGATGGCGGCGTTATTAATCTATGGTCTGTCAATGGTCATGAGAGTCAACGCTGGGAGCTGCGGGACGATGGCACCATCCGACATCAGGCCCATCCCAACTTTTGCTTGAACCTACATGACAATAATGCTGCAAATGGCGGCGTTATTAATCTATGGTCTGTCAATGGTCATGAGAGTCAACGCTGGGAGATGCGAGGCGATGGCACCATTCGGCATCAGGCCCACCCCAACTTTTGCTTAAACCTACATGGCAATAATGCTGCAAATGGCGGCGTTATCAATCTATGGTCTGTCAATGGTCATGAGAGTCAACGTTGGCAGTCACAAGGAGAGCTTAGCCCTGGCTAAGGTTTTAGGGAAGAAGGCGTAAAAACAACAGGTTGATGGTGTTCCCTCTTTAGAATTACCGGTTCTAAAGAGGGAACGCTTCAGCCTTTAGTCGAACAGTTCTAAGCTGCACGCAAATAGGCTCGGAAGCGATCTCTTGGCTGATGGAAATCCTTGCGTCTAGGCAGAGCTCCAGGGACGGCTTTTGAGTGAAATTTCTAACGCTTTATAACGCTATGCGATCGCAGGATGCTCGTGATCAGAAAAACAATGTTTGAGGATTTATCAATGCTTGCCGACATCAAAATCACCTATGCCAATCAGGCTGACATTAAAGCAGAAGACAATTGCGTGGTTGTGTTCACACCACCTGCCAACGGACCGTCTGCCATCGCTTGGCAAGTCATTAAAAACATTGGCAGAAATGATTCATACGACTTTGAGTATCCTTCTCGCACCTCGGTGCAAGCAACCTGGGATGGCGGGCGAAGCGGTACAGCCAGGCAAGAAATTGAAACGTCATCCGTTGCTTTAGTAGAAACAGACTCTGGATTTACTCTGGCTAGCGAACAACCTGGTGCGACCCCTAACCAGTTTTCGGTCGTTAATAAAGTAGAAATTTCTTCCGGGATTGCGATCAATGTCTTTAAGGCCGGCAAACCGATTATGAAGCAATCTCATGTGGCTAAAGGGCAGCGGGTAGAGTTTGTGTTGCCACCTAAATTGTGCTGGGCTGTGGTCCCTGCTAGCGTAGCAGTTGGTGACACTATTGACCTAGACGAAGTTGATTGCCAAGAAGTTGATTTGCAAGGAAGAACAGAGCTGTCTGTCACGTTGAAGGGGACTGTGGAGGCAGGCTATCAGTTTGAATTTTCAGCACTGACTCAACCCAACCCTCCTGTTGTGCAAGTTCGCCTTGCGCCGACTTTAACCATTGACTGTGCCCGTGCCTCCTTGGCCGCTTACCGCGATTATGAGCGGCAACGCCAGCTTCAGCTGCCCTCCGGATATAGATGTATCGATCGCTTTACAGGTTGGGATGAAGTCTTCAATAGCACTGGCCGCAGAGAACGTTTTGGTCTGATACTACAGTCCATCTTAAAGCCAAGCACGTATCTTATTGCCTTTCGCGGTACAGATTCTTTTGAAGATGCCTATGAAGACCTCTGGATAGAGACGGTTCCCTTCGTGCCCTATGCTCGTCAAATCGCGTTTCCAAGCAATGTTTCTGTTGCAGACGGATTCAACAGTATCTACACCCTGAAAGGTAGAAGAATGCGACTGAGCATGCAAGAACAGCTCTTTAAAAAGATTAGCAAGCTAACCCCTGCGCCCCAAGAAATCATCACGACAGGACATAGCTTGGGGGCGCCTTTGGCCAGCTTGTTTACGTTGGATCTTGCCCATAGCTGCGACCATAACATTCGGCTCACAAGCATAACGTTTGCGAGTCCGCGTGTAGGGCTGCAATCATGGAAAGAGACCTACAACAAAACATACAATCTTGAACCCACCACCTACAGAATTGCCAACTATTGGGATCTTATTCCATCCTTGCCACCCAAAATTTTGACCTATCGCCACATCGGTCAACAGTTTTTGGTCAGTTTTTATGTAAAGGGTGCTTGGTTCCCTCGTCATAGCTTTCCACATTATGGTGAGCGTCATTCCCTAACCAATTACACCACTGTTATAGAGAAAGCCGTTGAATTAGACCCACAAATCTACGTTGGCGATTTTTATAATGCAGCTCACCATAGAACGCTAGAAAGCACGGTTCCGCCTTCGGTAGATATTCCCGCTTGGGCTGAGATGCTCTATGAAGCAGAACAGACAGAAGTAGCACAACAGGTCACTTTAGCCGGTTGAACTGCTGTCTACGTCCATATCTGTATCAAGCCAATCTCCTACTTATTGAGAGTTTCCCACAGTAAGGAATTGACTGGATAGTGCCTGCTAAAGACAGTTTTTGCAAGAGAGTTTTTATGACTTACCAGGCAAAATTGGCTGCCGCACTTTTTCGGTATCATCCTTATCGTCAGGCAACGGTTCTACCGGCGCATCTCGCTTGGTTTCTTCGTCTATCGGAGAGCGATCCTGATCGGTGTCGTCCTGAGGAGGCTCAGTCACTGGAACGACCGGCTTTCTAGTGACCTCATCCGATTCAGTCAACTTGATATCTGATGCACTCATTTTTTAAGTCTCCACAGCTCCTAGGGATTTCAGCATACTGCGTTGGGCTGAGGTTAGGCCCGTCACGCCCGTAATGTTCATCCCTTCGTAAGGGCGATCGGGCCGAAGTATGTGCAGGCAGTTTCCTGTCTGCATATCCCAAAGTCTAATGGTTTCATCGTCACTGCTGCTCACAACAATATCGCCCTTAACCCCAATCACTAAAGACCTAACCGCTTTTGTATGACCCAAAAGTGTCTTTATACATTCTTTGGTTTGCACCTGCCAAACGTTAAGGCTGTGATCGTCGCTGGCACTCACGATAGCATCGCCTGATGGCGTGAAGGCAATGGTGTTGACTTGTTTACGATGTCCTTCAAGGGCGTGTAAACAGGCGCCTGTTTTCCAATCCCATAGCTTAATGGTTTGGTCACTGCTACTGCTCGCTAGTTGGGTTCCGTCTGGGCTAAACGCGACCGACAGAACCGAGCCCGTATGGCCTTGTAGGGTCTGTTGGCACTGGCCAGTCTCGATATTCCACAGCTTTACAGTGGCATCGCTACTGGCACTCGCGAGCCAGTGACCTTGAGGATGAAATGCGATCGCCTTCACCCGATGCGTATGTTCTTCTAATGTCTTTAGGCACTCGCCGCTCAACGTATCCCACAGCTTAATCGTGTGGTCGTGACTGCCGCTGGCTAAGCGTTGCCGGTCGGGGCTAAAAGCCACGGTATTAATCCATCCCGTATGTCCCCAAAGGGTCCGTAAACACTCTCCTGAAGAGACCTCCCACAGCATAATGCTCTGATCAATGCCGCCCGTGGCCAGCCATTCCCCGGTCGAATCAAAGGCCACACAGATCGCTAAGTTAGGCTGCTTCGGCAGTGTTTTACGAAGTTCGCACTTCTCAGCTGAGAGCGACCATAACCGCACAAACTGATCTTTGCTGCTGCTGGCGAGCTGTTGCCCCTGAGGACTCATGGCAACCGATACGATCGCGTTGCTGTAGGCGGTCAGTGTTCTGAGTGGCTGGTAGGTGCTGGTATCCCATAGCTTTAGGCTTTGATCATCGCTGAGACTTGCTAGGGTTTGGCCATCAGGGCTAAATTGTACGGACCATACACGTTGGGTATGGTCAGGAATGGTGTGGAGACAGTGGCCCGTTTCGGTATCCCACAATTTGATTGTTTGATCTTCACTGCTGGTCGCTAAGACTTTGCCATTGGGACTAAAGTCAACAGCCCAGGCTAAGCTGTTGTAGTTTGACAAGGTCTGTAAGCATTCTCCAGTGGATAGCTGCCATAGTTTGACGGTGTTGTTGTTGCTGCCGGTTGCTAAGGTTTGGCCATCGGGGCTGAGTGCGATCGCCAGTTTCCAATTCACCCCAATCTCTAATATTCGCTCGCACTCTCCTGTCTTTAAGCACCACACCCGTACCGTGTTATCTTCTCCAGCACTCAACAATGCATCACCATCCGGCGTAAAGGCCACCCATAAAACGCGGCTCTCATGCCCTGAAAATATTTGCAAACACTGCCCCGACTGAACCCTCCAGAGTCGAATCGTTTGGTCATAGCTACCACTGGCCAGGTAGCGACCACAAGGGCTAAAGGCTACGACCTGCACCCAGTTTGTGTGGCCTCGGAGTGTTTTTAGGCATTGCCCAGTGGCGGTATTCCACAGCCGCACCGTTTGATCATGGCTACCGCTTGCCATTAGTGCAGGTTGGGTAAGTTGTTGTTGTTGCGATCGCTGCTGACTGGCTGGGCTCGCCGCCATTGATCCATCCGTGCCGGGCGAAAAGGCCAGCGTCACAACCCAGTCGGTATGCCCTAAGCAGGCCGAGAGTGTTTTCCCTTCATCGGCTTGCCATAGCCAAACGCCGTTATCAATCCCTGTGGCCAGCATTACGCTGTCTGGACTAAACGCTGCACATAAAAAACTCCCCAAGGTTTGTGAAAAGATAGATCGTGTGAGATCGCTGTGTGCAAAGTTGGCACGTTGTAAATTAGGTCCTGGCAAATAGGCCTGCCAAACGGCCAAATGAGAAAAATCATAGTGGCTAATGTCTAGCTTTAGCTGCCACAGCAAATTAAAAATATTTCCTCCGGCATACCCTGGCTGGCCGGGCGGCAGGGCTCTGAGTATTTCAAGCAATTTTTCTAAGCATTGGCCCACCGCAACCGGGCTGCCTAGCTCACCGATAAGCTGCTCAGCAATCGGCTGTAGAATGAGTCGAACCTGAGTGTTGCGACAGTAATCTTTTGTTTGGGTTTTAATCAGTGCATGTGTATTGAGTGTGTTTACCCTGGTTTGAAGACTCTCTTCGCAGATTTGTTCAATTAAGTGTTCTGTAACATATTCCATCACCACAGGCTGCTGGGTAAAGTGACTACCGCGTGACTGACTCACTAGCTCGCTCCCAGCGGCGACCGGTGAAATCACTTCAATAAGGCATCGCTGCTTTAGGGAATCTATAGCCTCTAGTAGCTTTTTGGGTGAGGGCTTAGGCGTAAAATCAACACTGAGTTCGCTAAATGAGATGCCTTCTCGATTAATCGCTAGCCAGTACATGACCTGCTCTTCAAGGCGTGATAGGCGCTTAAAATGTTGCCCCAGCAAATCAGAAATATCACCAAAAATAGCCGACCCTTGTTGCCAAAATTGATCTAAATCTCCTGCAAATAGTTCTTGAATGCTAGAGGCAATAATTTTTAGGGCCAGTGGGTTTCCAGCATAGTGATGAATCAATGTCTGAAGATCGGCGGCTGAGGCCTGTATGCCTTTTTCGGCTAAAACGCTCTCTCCCGCTGTTCCCATCAGACCCGATAATTGCCAGGAGCGAATCGGACTTTTTGTACCTTCTCTAAAACTCAGTCCTCGTGGTTTTTCTCGACTGGTCAGGATAAGGCAGCTTTGATGCGCCGTTTCCCCAACGCATCGCAACAGCTGTCCATAGCCTTCATAGCCTGGTCTGTAGCTGCCTACTCGGTGGGCAGCTTTTGAAGCGCCTGAAGCCTGATCTACTAAGATTGATTCAACGTTATCTAAAACGATTAAACAGCGTTTGGTCTGCAAGTGTTTGAGTAATTGCGACAGCTGGCCATCAAGGGTGTCAGGTATTTGAAGATGAGGTTCCTGCGCGATGAACTGAACTAAACCCGTGAGTAAATCTTCTGGAAGGGGCGAATTTCGAAGCGATC
Source organism: Cyanobacteria bacterium J06634_5 (assembly GCA_039820525.1). Classification (GTDB taxonomy): domain Bacteria; phylum Cyanobacteriota; class Cyanobacteriia; order Phormidesmidales; family Phormidesmidaceae; genus Phormidesmis. The sequence continues at coordinate 156,443 of JBCBPY010000001.1, read as the reverse complement.
GCCAAATGACGACTTCAAAGTCATTTTGAACATGCTCGGCGAGCTTGAGCGACAGTGCGGTTTTTCCCATGCCACCCATGCCCAAAAGGAGAATTAGGCGGCAGCCTTTCCTGGACGACTTTTCCCCGACGGCACTGCCGGTAATCCATTGCGTTAATCCCTCAATCTCATCATGGCGACCATAGAAGGCTAATATTTCTGGTGCGTCCCCCCAATCGTGGCAACGCTCAGGCGTGGGGAGGGGGGCTAAGGCTGTGTTGGAATCAATTGTTGCGACCAAAGGATCTTCAACAGTTGTGACCAGAGGATTATCGCCAAGTGCTTCGGGCGATCGCACCTCACTTGAGGACTCATGCGGTGTTATTAATTCTCTCTTTGTTGAGTAGGTCTTAGGCTCAACGCGTTTAGGCTTACGCGCCCGTTGCGCTGCCCACTCCTGTTCTAGGCGCTCTAGGTTTTTGTCAATATCCCAGCGCTGATGCCAAAGGTGAAGGGTAAAGTGCCAGTCATCAGACCCACGGGTTGCCGGACGGTGATCGTCTAAAACTTGTACAAAATCTTTTAAATGGTTCAGTGATGCTTTGATCTGTGCAGGCGTTGTTTTAGTCGCTTCATAATCTTGTGCCATTAGCGCAACTAAGAAACGAACCTTTGTTTTGACAACCAGCTGAGTTTGGGTTTGCCACTTTACCTTGATGGGAATGCGATCGCATCCTTCAAATTCGTCATTGGCGTAGGCAAGTAACGTGTGCAATAGTCGCCGAGTCCGTTTCAGCGATTGAGGACCATAGCTGAGTTTGGCCATAACTGCTTTTTCACCATTGCGTTGACCGGCTCGCTTTTTTAGTTTAAAGGCTATGAGTGCTGATTTCCAGCAATCGCAACCCTCGATCTGCTGGCTCGTCGGCTTTGGCCACAGCGGTTTGCACACTCACACTCCGTCTCGTCAAAAGCTGTACAACCAAAGCTATACAACATTGGCTAAGTAGTCGGGTGTTTCGAGGAGTTGTGCAGCCTTGGCTTTTTCCAGTTCTGCTCTAGAGCCATAGCCCCACAGCACCCCTGCGGTTTTCACGTCGTTGGCGATCGCCCCAATGATATCGTAGGACCTATCGCCAATCATGATGGCTTGGCTAGGTTCGATAGATTGTTGCGCAAGAATGTAGGAAATGAGCTCAGCTTTGTGAGATCTGGTGCCATCTAGTTCACTGCCGTTGATAGATGTAAACGGCTTGTCTAATTCAAAGTATTCCAAAATCTGTTGAGCAAAGACTTTGGGCTTAGAGGTCGCTAGGTGCAGTGTCGCCCCTTGGGAAACGAGATTTTCTAGGGCATCTGGAATGCCTGGATAAACGGTATTTTCGAAAATCCCTTGGGTGGTGAACCTTGTTCTGTAATGTGCGATCGCCTCATTAATCCGTTCTGTTGTCGGCTCTGGCAACAGCTGCTCAAAGCTTGCACTCAACGGCGGGCCAATACACTCTATGAGCCGATGCTCATCCGGCACGGCGATCTCAAATCTACTCAAAGCAAACGCGATACTTTTGGTAATGCCTTCTTTGGGATCTGTTAAGGTTCCGTCTAAATCTAGGAGAATATGCATGGCGGCTTGGTTTATCCAATGTATATACTAAACGTAGTCAGTACGAGGCCATTCAGGTTATGGCAATGCAGCAGAGAGTCAGTACGTGGGGCAATTCGCTAGGGATTAGGCTTCCTCAGGCGATCGCACAGCAAGTGGGATTCACGGAAGGCGTCTCAATTTCTATATCCGTCGAAGGCGACAAGGTTGTACTTTCGCCAGCTAGGCCCAAATACAATCTTGACGAGCTGCTGAAGGAGGCCACGCCTGATAGGCAGCACGATGAAATCGATTGGGGCGAGCCCATTGGAGAAGAAACTTGGTAAAGATACAGGGTCGCATTCCCAACCGTGGTGATATTATCCAGCTAGAACTTAATCCTAGAACAGGTAGTGAACAGTCTGGTTTTAGGCCAGCTATTGTCATTTCACCTATCGCATACAACAAGATTGCCAGACTCATTATTATTTGTCCGATTACCAGCAAGCAGAAAGGATGGCCCTTTGAAGCTCGGCTCCCTGAGGCGTTGAAAACACACGGTGTGGTTTTAGTTGATCAGGTACGCGCTATAGATCCGGTTGCGCGAAAAGCTCGTTTTATCGAAAAATCTACTGTGGCATTGTTAGATGAGGTCCTCGGAAAGCTAGAAACGCTGGCGGGTTAGAAGATAGCAGGCATTTTTCACTCTTAACTCGAAGCAGATCAGCCTCGACTGGCCTGCTCCACTTTTAAGTCATCGATTAAGCTGCGTAGCTGCTCACTACTTGCCTGATACTTCTCATTGCAAAAGTGGCAGACCGCCTCAGCGCCATCGTCTACCTTGATCATGTCTTCGAGTTCTTCTACACCCAAGAGCTTGAGTGAGTTGAGCATGCGATTGCGATCGCACTTACAGCTAAACTGCACCAGCTGAGTCCCAGGCAGCATTTCGAGCCCCATGTCCCCCACTAGCTCATCGATAATTTGCGGCAAAGATTTGCCTGCTTGGAGCAAGGGCGTAAATCCAGTGAGTTCTTTGAGTCGCTCTTCTAAAATGGTGACCAGTAATTCATCACGCGCTGCTTTTGGCAATACTTGCAGCAGCAGTCCGCCTGCGACCTCCACACCGCTATCTCCAACAAACACACCCAACACGAGCGCCGAAGGTGTTTGCTCAGAGTTCGCCAAATAGTGCGTGATATCGTCTCCAATCTCACCAGAGACCAGACCAACCGTGCTGGAGTAGGGGTAGCCGCGACCAATATCTCGCACAACGTACAAATAACCGTCGGTCCCAATCGCGCCCCCGACATCTAGCTTGCCTTGTGCGTTCGGCGGTAGCTCCACATGCGGGCGCTCTACATAGCCGCGAACCGTGCCGTCTAATCCGGCATCTACTAGCAGCCCGCCCAGTGGCCCGTCACCTTTTATCCGAATATTCACCCGAGACTCGGGCTTTTTCATACTGGAAACCAGCAGCAGTCCGGCAGTCATGGCGCGGCCCAGCGCTGCGGTCGCCACATAAGATAGCCCATGGCGTTGGCGGGCAACGTCTACTGCGCGTGTGGTCGTTACCCCAACGACTCTAATGCCGCCATCTGCTGCTGTTGCTCTAATTAACTGATCCGCCATAGTTACTTAAATGATAGTTGCCTAATTTCGGCTGTTATTCTTTGACTATTTCTTTGACTATTGTAGGGTGTGGTTTATAAAAAAAGCGTCTCCTAAAACTTAGGAGACGCTTAAGACAAAGAGAATAACGCAGTGTTAGTTGTTCCTATCAGTGCCCAGCAGCAACTAGGCAACTAAGGAAGGTATGTCGCTAGCTTAAGGGGCAAGCGCATAGCCACGGAGCAAGCTACCCACAGTCTTTGCAGTGATTTTCATCTGCGTGATGGGGTTCGCGGGTACAACAGTTTTATACAGATAGCTGTCAAAGGTCAGCTTTTGTACATCGATGTCGGAGCACATTTCAACAAAGGCTTCGCGAGACGCATCGCTGCGGTAGAAGACGGTTTGTAAGATGTCGAGCACCTTGTACGTGAGGCCGTATTCCTTATCCCACTTCTTGATGTAGGTTTTAAGCTCAGCCTCTGTAAGGGCGCGCTCACCGCTGTTAGACAGCTCAACGATGGTTTCTGCACACATGCGAGCTGACTTCGCGGCGAAGTAAATGCCTTCACCAGAAGACTTAGTGACTGTACCGGCAGCATCACCCACCAGGGCAACCCGACCAACGACCCGGCGAGGTCTTGGGTGCTCAGGGATTGGGTGAGCTTCTACCTTAATAATTTCGCCGCCTTCGATGCGCTTGGCAGCGCGGGTGCGAATGCCTTTTTGCAGTTCCTTAATGCGGGCCTGGTTAGGACGCATTGTGCCAGTCCCGACGGCAACGTGGTCGTACTTAGGAAATACCCAAGCGTAGAAGTCAGGGGAGACATCGTCACCGACGTACATTTCGGCCAGCTCTTCGTAGTAGGCCATTTTGTCGTCGGGGATGCGGATGCGCTCTTGGAAGGCGATCGCATAGTTATAGTCACCCGCATCAATCGCACGAGCCACGCGGGAGTTAGCGCCATCAGCACCAATGACCATGTCTACTTTGAGCGTTTTCGCTTCGCCCTGAAGACCTTCTTTGGAGTGGTCTGCATAGTGAATGACATAGGGGTCTTTGTCATTGTCAGGTAGCTGAAGCTTGTGCACAGTGCCGTTGATGACCTTAGTGCCGAGCTTTTCGGCTCTGTCACGCAAGAAGCCATCGAGCACTTCACGGCGGCACATACCGATGTACTCACCATCTTTGAGCGTGGAGCCAATGTTCACCTCAATGTTAGAGGGTGAAATCATCTTCATTTTGCGAACTCGACGATCGATGATCTCGGGGGGCAAGTCAAATTCGTCAACCATGCAGAGTGGAATTGCGCCGCCGCAAGGTTTCGCATTGTCCAGCTTGCGTTCGAACAGGTATGTATCGATGCCTGCTTTTACAAGTACTTCAGCTGCGGAAGACCCTGCTGGTCCACCGCCTACAACTGCTACTCGAAGTGCCAAGGGCTTATGCTCCACAAAATAAATAATCCTATGGAAAGAATCGTATCACTGGTTCTTAGGTGGAATCATCCAAACCCCTTGAATGTTACGAACATTGAAACACTGGTTTACATTCTGAAAGAAAAATAGATTATAGCCATTAGTTTTAGCTATCTCAGCGCAGTAACGCCTTATCTTGGGGTTTGGATATGATCGCAACATTTCTCAACGTTTTGGTGGCTAACAGTCCCGTAATAACAAAGTCTCAGCGATGTCGATCACTCTCGTTTATGAGCCGTTTGTGTAGTCTCTTGGGCTGAAATAGTCATTTCTTTTGGAGGGTTGTAACGCTAGTCCGGAAATGTGATTTGTCCGGAACCTGGCTGCTGTACGTGCATTCATAAGTGAAAATACTTTCTTTAAGAAATAAGCATCACCACTGAATCCGGCAACCACTGAATTGAAAGGGCTTGATTTCAGGTGCTGCCGGTTGCCCCTACCGAAGCGATCACAAATCCTCTTTAACTATATCTATGACTAATCTGGCCCCCAACAATACTGCCGATAGCGCTTTTGTGCCTGCCCTTTCAAACCCATTCCTCTTGGGAAACCCCTTGGAGTCAGGCCAAAATATAGTTGGTTTGCCAGCTTCTGTACCTCAGATGATGCCCGTTATCCCTGAACTGTCCGGGGCCGGTTCTGCGTTGGGCGATCGGCGATCTCAGGCCCAGGGTAGCGAACTTTCGGCTCCAAGTTTTTCTGGCGATTCACAAGCTGTTTTGCAGGCGTTAGCCGATGAGCTGGCACCGATTTACCCTCAAGTCGCAAAGGCTCTGATCGCGCCGACTTTGGATAGTGCCTTACAGTCGGGCGTTGGGCTATTTTCGCGAGGGTCACAGCTCATAGAAAGCACAATAGACTCTGGTAGGGGCGCGGTCATCAATAGGGCCGGTGATGTTGGCAACTCTGTGCGCGAGTGGGTAGATGGCGCGTTGTCGCAGTGGCAAGCTGAGAACAATTCCGTGCGGACTGGATTAAACCAGCAAGCTCAGGCGCTCGTGAGTGACCTAACGTCGATTGCTGCTGAGATGGATGACAGCACCTGGATGGGCACCGTCAAGCGTAGGCTCGCGAAGGCCAGAGCGCGGGTGGAAAATGCAACAGATGGGATATTTTCTTCGCTGGGCTACGTGGGCGACGCGGCTATCGGTAAAGACGAGACGGCTGTTGTGCAGGCCATGCAACGCCTTGAGCAGACCTTACTGGATTTTCGCAACAGCTCAGAGTTTGCGCCAACGCTGAAAACGGCCTTTGGCGATCACGGGCAAACTCCCGAGGCTGAGGCTTTGGTGGATGACTTGATTGCAGGCGCTAACGGCCCAGCTATTAAAATTGTGGATGCTCAACGGCTCCTGGGTGACGGTGCGTTTGGCAATAATACGATCTTTATTGCTGACGAGGTGGTGGCTGAGGCCGCAGAGAATGCTGAGGCGCTCGATGACGTGTTGTTAGAAGAGGTCGGTCATTATTTTGATCAGGCGCTGAACACGGTTGATTCGGCAGGAGATGAAGGTGAGATTTTTGCTCGGTTGGTTCAAGGGGAAGACATTTCTACCGCTGAAATGCAGACCTTAAAAAGTGAAAACGATCACTCAACGCTGACGTTCAATGGCACCACCATTAGCGTTGAGAATCGGAGATTTTTAGGCGGCAGTGCGAACCATGCCTTTACCGCTCCGCCCAAGCCCGTGACTAAGCCCGTCATGACGCCCGTGACGCCCGTGGATAAGCTGATTCAGCCGACTCCGGTCATTGGCTCTGACCGCAGGCTGTATTTGCAAGCGGGTACGGTGGATCGCTTTGATGAGGCTATGGCGAAGCAGCGTCAACAGTCTGCACCGACGCCCGTGGCTCAGCCGGTCCAGCCAGTGCAGCCTGCGAGTGGCAATGGAACGGTCGAAGTGCAGGCGGGCGATACGTTATCTGTGATCGCAGCTCAGCACGGCGTCCAGTGGACCGACCTCCGAAAGCCAGACGGCACAGCCTTCACCGAGACCGAGGCAAGAAGTCTACAAATCGGGGCAGATGTCGTTTTACCGAATCAGCCAACATCCGCCCCCGTAACACCGCCGTCTGCTGTTGTGCCTGCTAGCCCAGCCGCTATTCAACAAGAAATCGTGCAGCTTCAGGATGATGCAGCGCTGCTAGCAACAGCGAGTCCCTATGCTTCGGAGGTCATGCAAGCGGAAGCCGTAGAAAGGGTTTCCGAAGAGAGGGTTTCTGAAGAGGATCTCTCGGAAATAGAACAACTTCAAAACGATGCAGAACTTTTGGCGACGGCCAGCCCTGCTGCGGCTAAGGCTATGCAGGTCGAAGCTGAGGTACTCATCGCAGCAGAGAAAAGACAGACCATTCAAAGGCTTCAGAATGATGCAGAATTACTGGCAACAGCGAGTCCTGCGGCCGCTCGGGTGATGCAAGCAGAAGCAGAAGCACTCATTGCTGAAGACAAACTTCCCGCAATAGAACAGCTTCAGAATGATGCAGAGTTATTGGCAACGGCTAGCCCTGCTGCCGACAGAGCTATGCAGGCCGAAGCAGAAGTGCTGATTAAAGAGACAGAAAGACAGAAAATAGAGCAGCTACAAGACGATGCTGCGCTGCTGGCAACGGCGAGTCCTGCTGCCGCTAAGGCCATGCAGGCAGAAGTTGATGAGTGGTTTGCAGAAGAGAGGCGACAGGAAATCACGGCTCTCAACCAAGTCGGAGGCCAAGGCCTTGAGCATCGGTTTATGGGCACGTATCCCGAAGCTGCTGAACTGCTAGGGACTAACAACTACGCAGATAATTTCCTCAGCGGGTTTGATTTAGATTTGGTTGCCGCTGAGCAAGCCGCTAACGACTATAACGACAACGATAACCATGTCATGATTCAATCGATTTTTGATCCGGTAGTTGCTGATAAACCAACCACTATCGATGAGTATTCTGTTCAGGTAGAACTCCCTGAGAATGTGTCCCCTGATGATATTTTGCTAAACTTAGCCATTGATATGGATGGGTTCTTAGGCGGAGAATTTGCTGACCTCGGTGACTTTAAAAATCAAGGAGAAGCGCCTGTTGCGGGGCAAGTGATTGATATCGATGTTAAAGATGGGATGCGTATATTTGGTTGGAAACCTTGGTTTACTGAATCCCCCTTCAATGCACCTGTCATCATTACAGAGATAGAAGATAACAACTTCACGGTACAAACGATTAAGTACAACAATGCAGAGCACCTGTTGCACGGTACGCGTGAATGGGGTTACGAGCACATGCCCAACGGCACGGTGAATTTTTACACACGTGGCATATCCGTCGAAGATATTAAAGCGGCAGAAGGGGTGCTTTGGATAGACGGTGCGAAGGAGGGCGAGTATCGCTTCTGGAACGCACAGATTGATGGCATTGAGAACTATGTGGTTGAACAGGGAGGCAGTATTGTTGAAGGCTCGAGAGTGGATAAGCAAACTGAGGGTCCCTCCGGCAATGATATTTGGCAGACGCTAACTGCTGAGCAGCAGGAAATGACACGCCAAAGACAAATTGAGGAGTTAGAGCGAGAACTCGCCACACACCTTGAAACCACAAGAGATGCGCGCGGACGCGCTACGATATGGGCCAATCAGCGCACTCGCGCAATTCAGGCGGAAATAACGGGTTGGGAGAATCGGTAGGACTGCATAGATATGCGTGCCTCGGTATACTAAAGGCATAAAGTTTAGTACGCTTGTTCTTTGCTGCTTATTCTGTGGCAGTGACAACAGTCGTCTGATCTGTCTTTTTGCCTCATCCTTTTTGCCTCATCTTCCTATGGCTATAAAATCCTCTCAAATTCAGGCAGTGCTCTCTCGCAAGCGGGCTGATTTTGCCAGCTTTGATGAGAGTACATCCGGCTACTTGGAGCAGTATCGCGGGGCTTGGGATGAGTGGGTAGGGCTAAAAAAAGGCACGCGATCTAAATGGATAAAGGCCCAAGAAGGCCCGCTCGGCGCAAAGCCACTGGAGCCCATCAAAGCCACAACCCAGGGCATTTTGCGCAGTAACCTTGCCTGGGATAACCGAGAGCAAAGCTTAGCCTGGGCCAAGCCTCAACTTGAGGGTGTCACGACCTTTGCGGTGGATGGCTCTCAGGTGTTTCCGCAAAAAGACTTTTCGATTCCGATTGCGCTGGTGCAGATTGGCTGGTTTGAGAACCATCACTGCGCGGCGGGTACCTATGAAAAGGACATTCTGCTGGATGTGATGACACCAAAAGATTTGGTGGCGGACAGATCACAGCCGATGGATCGGTGGATTAATATGCGCCGCTTTTCTATGGAAGTGGATCGTCTGATTGATTACATTGAACATGCCAAGGAGAAAGCGGTTAAGGCGGGCCGTGATCCTGAAAAGTGCCTAGTATTTTTCGATGGTTCGCTGGTGGTCTCGTTTGCGGCCATGCTCGATGAGCCCATTCGCGCCCCATATATCGAACGTGTTTTGGCCTTGCTGCGAGCCAGCGAAAAGCATCAGGTGCCATTAGTGAGCTATGTCGATACCGCGCAGTCTAATGACATTACGACGTTGTTGCGGATGCTCGACAAGCTAGATACGACGCGGGCCATCCATGATGCGAAGCTGTTGGATCGGCTGATGCAGTGGGGCGATCGCACACCGCTGATGGTCTGTGATCGCGGCGATATTCTGAATTATTATGCGGAAATGCGCGATCGCATTACATTCACCTACCTTAAAACCAATGCCAACTACCCTGCCCGCTTAGAGTTACCTCGCTGGATTTGGGAGGCGGGCCGTGCAGAGGAGGTGATCAATCAGGTCCGCGCTGAGGTCGTGGTAGGCAATGGGTATCCCTATTCGATTGAGACAGCCGATCAGACCGCTGTATTACAGAGCCGCGATCGCCAAGTCTTCTATCGCATACTGCAAGACTGGGCCGCGCAAGAAAACCTTCAGCTCAGCCTCTCACAAAAAATGATGAGCAAAGCAAGACGACGGTAGGCGCTGACTGGCTGTGTTTTGTTTATGACTTTTCGCTGGGCTCGGTTGGTGGATGCCAACCCGCAGAAATCCAGGCGTGCCTTACGGTTACCGCATAAGGGTTATTCAGCTGTAGGGCTAAGACAGTAGCGCGACCAACATCCGTTAATCCGCTAATGCGATCGCCGTTGCCTAACCATTCAAAATGTCGCGACCACACCTGTTTTCGCGGATTAAACAACTGAACGCTTTGGTTTGTTACAGGATCTTTGGCATGGGTTTGTATGCCTTTATATGAGTTGCACAAGCGGCAAGCCAGCCATAAGTTTTCCTCAGCATCTGAGCCTCCTGATGCTTTTGGCAGAATGTGTTCTATTTCTAAGATTCCTAGCACATACTTTTGTAGGCTCTGACAATAACCGCACCGGTCTTTTGCCTGAAGTCTGACGCTGGCTCTGACTTTTTCTGAGATAGAACTCATGAACTCAACGTATCAATGAGTCCGCGCTTGACGGCTTCACTCAATGCACTGGCTTTTCGGAGTAACCCTTCCTGATAAATTTGCATGAGTTTTTGTAGTTCTAAACGCTCCTGACTGGTCAAAAGTCCAGCTTGCTGGCGATCTAGTAATTTGCTTAGCGCAGCATCTTCTTCCGGCTCCATCTGAAGCTCTGTTAGCGCTAATATCTGGTCATTCGATAAATTTGATAGAGCTTCTATTTCCAGCGCGTCGTCTCTAACCGGTGGAATAGAAAGCTGAATGGTGTCTGCTAGAACGCTTGCAACATCACGATTTGCCAGCTTTGCAAAGCGTTCGGCATGTTGATAGGCTTCGTCTGTCAACGTGATCGTGATTTGGGTGCTCATGCTGATACGGTAACACTGCTGGCAATCTACCCTCATCTTAGTCTCTGATGCCTCTGTTAGCCCAGTGATGATAGATAAGTGCGGGTTTCAATCGCCCAGTCTTCTATCGCATTTTGAAAGACTGGGCCGCCTTCAGCTCAGCCTCTCGCAAAAAAAAATGAAGAAAGGTTAAGGCGACGGTAGCTGCGCTATGTAGGGAGGCTTGCCACTGCGATTGATCTATCCTTTCAAATCTATCCTTTCAAAGTAGCTGCCGAACGATTGATTCTGCGCGCGAATTTATTTAGCCTTCGCTGGGTTGAAGCATCGAAAGCGTTAAGTTTCGGCACCTAATTAGGGTCATACTTCCAAGACTGCTTTACCTTTAAAGAAGATTGTCCACCGGGATTGTTCTTGCCATGTCTGATGTTGTTGCTACTGTCAAAACGGTTGATGCGCTGCTAACTGCGTACCAATCAGGTGAGCGGAATTTTGTGAATGTAATGCTGCCTCAATCAGGCCTTAGCGGCGTTGATTTAAAGGGGGCTGACTTAAGCTATGCCGACTTTAGCGGTGCCGACCTCAGTCAGGCAAATCTTCGCGGTTCGGACCTTAGCTACGCGACACTGTGTGAGGCAAACCTAACCGGGGCGGATTTGCGGGGGGCAATGCTCTTGGGTACAGACCTTCGTGAATCTGTGTTGGATAAGGCCTTGCTCCAGTCGGCAGACTATGACCCAGAGGAAACGCATTTTCCCTCGGGTTTTGACCCTGAAGCGGCTGAGATGAAGCGCGATCGCTAAGGCTGCTGCTAATCTCGTTGGCCTTTCCTCAAAAGAATCGCCAAGTCTGCGATCGCATTTTGCAAGACTGGGCCGCACAAGAGAATTTTCAGCTCAGCCTGTCACAAAAAATGATGAGTAACGCGAGACGGCGATAGCCTAGCCTACAAGGGGATTTTGGCAATGCGATTAATCCACTCTTCTGCAGTGGTGGCTGTTCCAATCAAGATGAGTTCAGCAATAACAGTTTCTAAGGCTGTTCTTTTAGAAACAATCAGCACACCTGAACTTGGATTACTCACAATAAAATCGGCAAACTCAGTTGGCATTGTTCTACGATCATGGGTCACTAAAATGCGCTGTTGCTTAGCAGAGAGAGCAAGGACTGCCGCATCTTTGAGGCCTTCTAAATTTGATTCTGTAGCTGTTCGAAAGCTGTTCGAAAGCTAATATCCGGGCATCGGCGGAGTACGCCTGTCACAATGGCCTGATTAAGATCGGCATCAGCTTGAAATTGGACGCTTGCCATTATGCCTGTTTCGTTGCTGCTTTCGCCACCATTAGCTTTTGGTACAACTCCGGTGCGTCCGCTTTGAGCGGTTGGGGCATGTTTTCAAAGGCCTCTTCTTCAGCTATTAAATAGGCATCGATATCTGAACGATTGGCGAGATAGAACGTAATCGCGCCATATACCTTTTCGAGAGTGAGTAATGAATACGACTGCACAATACTTTCGGGCGTTGCCCCTTTGCGAAAGGCGTACACTACAGAATCTAGGGATACTCTGGTCCCGATGATCCAGTAATCTTGGTTCTTGAATTCTACGTACGGCTTGATCGCGACAGCAGTCATAAACTCAACCTAGAATGCTGAATACGCAACATTATATCAACTGGATTCCGTCTTTAATCGATACTTTGAATTGTAAGAAGCGGGTTCGTATGAATAAGTATGCGGTGTAACGCTGCGAGCACATTCTTAAAAGTAGTTATTTTTAGATTGTGTGACTTCAATTCAAAACTAAAGAATGGTTTCTAAAATGGCATGTAACACCCTATAGATTCAATTGTGCCTTTAAATAGGCTCCTATTCGCAGTGCGTTAGCCATGACAGTTAAGGCTGGGCTAACACTGGCGCAGGATGGGAAAAAACTGCTGTCTACGACATAAAGGTTGTGAATTTCATGGGTGCGGCAGTTGGTATCTAATACTGAGGTTGCCGGATCTGTTCCCATGCGGGCAGTACCGCACTGATAGCCAACTACTTGAGTGGGCGATTCTCCTCGGGGGTAGACGTTACTGCTGCGTAGGCCAATGGTTGAATTTTCGAGTTCTTTGAGAATGCCCATCCAGCGGTAGACGAGGCGGTCGTGGGCTTCTAGGTTGTTGGGGGTGAATTCGTAGCGGAGCTTTTTCTCTGGGCGACCGTAGCGAGAGAGGGTTTGCCAGTAAATGCGGTTGCTTGGATCGGGCAGGGTGCCGGTTTGGACCCACCAGCCGATGGAGCGGGTGGCGAGGCGCTTTAAGCCTGCGGTGGGGGTGAGGCGAGCGAGGACGGAGAGGAGTGGTGGGGATTCGGCAAAGATAATGTCTTGGTAGAGGCCGCCGCTGTTTTCGATGTGGCCCATGGGGTAGCTATAGTCGCTGTAGCCATTGTCTCCCCAGTAAAAGTCATTAATGCTGACGCTGGGCGGGAAGGTGCCGTCGTTTTCAGTTTCACCGCGTTTGACGATGACCGTCATCAGGGGCCTCATGAGGTTGCGGCCCAGCTGGTCTGAGCGGTTGGCGAGGCCGTTAGGATGTTGTTCATTGGCAGAGTCCAGCATCAGGGCCGCTGTATTCACCGCGCCACAGGCAAGGACAACAACATCCGCCGAAAAGATGACGGTGCGATCGCCCACTTGAGCCTGAACACCTTTAATTTCTGTGCCGCTGCGGTTGGTATGCAGCTCCACAACTCTTGCATTGGTTTTAAGCGAGACATTCTCGTGCTTCACCGCTAGGTCAATGCCAAAGACTTCTGCATCACCTGTGGGGTCGTCCTCTCTTTGGGTGAGGCTCATTGGCAGTGTGGTTGGGCTCAGCCCTTTTTCCTTAATGGCCTGAATGATGGGCTCCATGACCGGGGCATGGTCAACTGCTGGGTGGGGGTAGCTCTGAGAGTGGAACGGTTCGGTAGGGTCGGCTTGAGCATTGCCGTGAACGTGATAGAGCTGTTCAGCTTCGGTGTAGTAAGGTTCTAAGTCTGTGTATTTTATGGGCCACTCTGGGGTGATGCCGTCTTGGTAGGTGACCGCTTCAAAATCGCGATCGCGCATCCGCATCAAAGAGGCACTGTATATCTTCGTGTTGCCCCCCACTGCATAGTTTGTCTGCGGCGAAAAGGGCTCGCCATCCTGGTCGTACCACTGCTCCGGTGCGTGATAGCGATCTTTTTTAAATACATCTACATCGGCTCGGTTTTGATCTTCTAGCGCCATTCGTGAGCCGCGCTCTAAAATCAAAATCTTTTTGCCAGTGGGGGCTAGCTTTTGGGCTAGGGTCCCGCCGCCTGCGCCTGTACCCACAATGATGACATCGTAATGCTGATCGTCAATAATCACGTCTAATATCCGTTAGAACTACTGCCACACACCTTGTTCTTACACGTCTTACTTCTGCGCGCTATTTCCACACGCGCTCTACTCCCGCATCCTTTATTTCCATACATAGATGAGAACGAACAACAGAATCCAAATAACATCGACAAAGTGCCAAAACAATGACGTGGCTTCTACGCCAAACTCTCCTTCTTCGTAGTTGCCAGGAATGAACGAGCGCCCCAGCATAATGCCTTGCAGCAGTACGCCTGTGAGGACGTGCAGCCCGTGAAATCCGGTGAGCAGGTAAAACGTGCCACCAAACACGCCCGAGGTAAAGCCAAACGGTAGGCCCATCCATTCCACCGCCTGACCGTAAAGGAAGAAGGTGCCCATCGCCATGGTGAGCAGCCAAAAGATCCGAAAGCCCCAAAGGTTCTCTTTTCTTAAAAAGCGCTCGGCGAAGTAAATCACAAAGCTGCTGGACACCAGTACGATGGTGTTAATAAACGGTTCACGAACGTCTAACCCTTCAAAGCCAGCGGGTAGCCAGTCAGTTGCGTTCGTTTTATAAACGATGTAGCCCACAAAGAAGCTAAAGAAAATAACGCTCTCTGAGAGTAAAAACACGATGAAGCCAAATAAGCGATGGTCTTCTTCATGCTCATGCTCCAGGGCGGAGGATGCGATCGCTCCTGTCGGTTCTATACCGGTCGGATCTACACCAGTCGGCTCTATATTTGTGGTACTCATGCGGCTACCTCCTCTGCGACTACAGCCGCAGGATTATTAGACACCAGCGGTTCATCACTGCCATAGCCATAGGGCGGTGACACCACAACCGGAATCTCTTCAAAGTTTTCGTGGGGAGGCGGAGACGCCACCAGCCACTCTAGACCAATCGCTTTCCATGGATTATCGCCAGCTTTCTTCCCCTGAGTCCAAGAGCTGAGCATATTCAAAATGAACGGCAGCGTCGAGACGCCCAGTAAAAACCCGCCAAGACTGGCCAACACATTCCAAAAGGCAAATTCAGGATCGTAGGAAGCCACTCTTCTGGGCATGCCCATTAAGCCTAAAGGATGCATGGGTAAAAAGATCAGGTTAACGCCAACAAAGGTGAGAAAAAAGTGGAGCTTGCCTAAGCCTTCGTAGTACATGCGGCCCGTCATTTTGGGAAACCAGTGATAAATGGCTGCGTAAAAGCCCATCACCACCGCGCCATTAATCACATAGTGAAAGTGACCCACCACAAAGTAAGTGTTGTTGACATGAATATCAAAGGGCGTAGAGGCCAACATAATGCCAGTAATGCCTGCAAACAAAAACATAAACAATCCACCCAGGCCAAACAACATCCCTGAGGTGAGCTTGATTTTTCCGCCCCATACCGTAGCGACCCAGGCGAACACCTTAATCCCCGTGGGGATAGAAATCGCCATCGTGCTGAACATAAACAGCATCCGCATCCATCCTGGCGTACCGCTGGCAAACATATGGTGAACCCACACCACCAGGCTTAAGCACGTAATCAGCGCAGACGAAATCACCACCACTTTGTAGCCAAACAGCGGCTTGCGCGCGTACACCGGAAACACTTCTGAGAACACCCCAAAAATCGGCAGGATAATCACGTACACAGCCGGGTGAGAGTAGAACCAGAAGAAATGCTGGTACAAGACCGGATCGCCACCGCTTGTCGGGTTAAAGAAGCTGGTGCCCACGGTGAGATCTAGCAGCAGCATAACGGCCCCTGCGGTGAGTGCAGGCAGGCCAATGAGCTGAATTAGCTGCGCAGAGAACACCGTCCAGCAGAAGGCTGGCATTTTGAACCAACCCATACCGGGTGC
Source organism: Cyanobacteria bacterium J06634_5 (assembly GCA_039820525.1). Lineage (GTDB taxonomy): Bacteria > Cyanobacteriota > Cyanobacteriia > Phormidesmidales > Phormidesmidaceae > Phormidesmis. Next base: position 140,774 of record JBCBPY010000001.1, on the reverse strand, counting down.
GCGCATTCTGATAATGGTAGTGACAATGTTGACGGCCCCCATAATAGAAGAGACGCCAGAGAGGGCCACTGCCAGCAGCCAGAGCGCCTGACCGTTGATGAGGTTACCGGTTGGGTTTTGTAAGCTAACCGGCGGGTAGGCCCACCAGCCTGACTGGGACGGTCCACCAGGGACGAAAAAGCTGGCAATGAGGATAACGCCGAAGACCGGAACCAGCCAAAAGGCGGCGGCATTTAGCCTGGGGAAGGCCATGTCTCTCGCGCCAATTTGTAAGGGCACCAGATAATTGGCCAGGCCATTGAGCATGGGAAAGGTCCACAAAAACAGCATGATAGTGCCGTGCATTGTGAACAGGCCGTTGTATACCGTGCGATCGACCAGGTCTGCTTCGGGGGTAATGAGCTCTCCTCTCATTACCATCGCCAGCAGCCCGCCCAGCAAAAAGAAGACGAAGGCAGTGACAATGTACTGAATCCCAATCACTTTGTGATCGGTGCTAAAGGAGAAAAAACGACGCCAGTTCTCAGGTGCGCCGGGCTCGGGTGGGCTCTCCGGTGAGGCAGAAGGTTTGATGTCTAAAGATACGTTGCTCATTTTGCTCCATTGGGCATTACCGTGGGAATTACCGGTTCTCGTTTTCGGTAGCGTTTAGGCTGTCGGCGCGGCGAGTAGAGGGTGGCGGATCGTTATTGGGTGGACTGTAGTTAACTACCGGTGCGGGGGCCGGCTTGACGGTTGCCCAACCCAGGCTAATCGTGCCTTGCTCAACGCGACTAAAGTTGTCGTAGGCAAAGTTTTCTGCGGTTTCTGGGGTTGTTCTTGCGGCGGTCGCTAGCCAGTATTGATAGTCTTTTTCTGACTCGACGACGACGTTGGTTTGATTGTCAGCAAAGTAGGTGCCGCTGTATTCAGAATCTCTCAGGCGGTAGCGGCCCTCGCGGATGGGGGTAAAGGAAAAGTTGATTTCTCTGCCGGGAATAATGTCTTGCTTTACCCGAAAAGCCGGCACATAAAAGCCGTGAATCACATCATCAGAGGTGAGTTTGAAGCGGGCTCTTTTGTTGACGGGCAAGTGAAGCTCAGTGCTGCTGACGTTTTCGCTGGGGTAGCGAAATTCCCAAGACCACTGGCGGGAATGCACTTCTATCGGCGGCTCTTGTTTCATCGGTGGCAGGTCGCCGGGGACTTTCTCGTTACCGTCTACAGCGACGGTGGGGACTGTTTCCATGACCTGGGGTGCGAAGGCATCCAGTAGGCTCATTTGGTCGTAGGTTTGGAAGCTAATAGTGCCAATCCAAATAATCAGCATAATGGGGATAGCGGTCCAAACAATCTCTAGGGTGGTGTTGCCCTCAATGGGTGGGCCGTCGGAGTCGTCGTATTTGACGGCTCGCTGGAACAGCATGGAATACAACAGTGTGCCAACAACACCGATGAAAATAAAAGTGCCAATGGTGGTCATAAAGCTAAAGAGCTTATCGACGAGCACCGCTTCTGAGGATGCCTGCGGTGGCATCCAACTGTAGGCTTGCTGGCCCATCCATAGGCTAATGGCGACGTTTCCTGCGGCGAGTGCGGCAAGATTTAAAATGCGCCGTGGGGTCAACACCTTACTGAGGTTTCTGGTACGGTCTTCGGTGGGCTGTCCGTTGTTGTCTGGGGTATTTTCAGGGGTGTTGTTTGTGTTGTTTTTTGACTTATTTGGGATCACACTAGCTCTCCGGTCCAAAATCTCGGGGTCCAACGACACGTGGCGTTTCTAGGGCTTCTGTTACAGGCGTGCTGGAGGCTTTCTCATTGGGATTGATCCCGGCTCTAATCAGCCTGTCGGCGGTGACATGTACGCCGAAGTCGCCACCTAAATGCGCGCCTAAGGTGCCTTGGGCGAACATCAGTACAAAAATCAAAAGTCCAGCACCCAAATAGCTCCACTGCACCTGGCGGGCTCTATCTTCCCGCCAAACATAGCGCTGAAAGCCTCGCCATACGGTCATGCCTACGATGAGCGCGAGGAGGAGTACGCCGCCCACGCCATGCCACACCATCGTGTCTGTTGCATTGAGGCCCCAGGGGCTGATCATGTCTTCGGGGGGCCTCGCCAAGATGATTTCGTAGAAGCCGGCGGCGACGGTAAAAAAGGTGATGACCGAGGCGGCGACCATATTGAACCAGCCGACGTCGTAGAGGCCAGCGCTGGTGGCGGGGATGGCGAGGAATTTGAAGATGGGTTTTTCTAGCGGGTAGAGGGCGGCGACAATATCAAATGCGATCGCCACAATAAACAGCCCTAAGGTTAAATGCACCAAATTAGGATGAATCGGAATAGCATAGGGCAACCCATTGCCCTCTATGGCAAAAAGCAACCCATTGCCCTCTATGGCAAAAAGCAATCCATTGCCCTCTGGGGCGAAGAACATCATTGCAACAACCCTCCTCGGGCCGCCTCAACCACAGCCTCGGTATGGAGTCCGTACACCCACACCAGTTTGTCACCTAGATAGGTTTGAAAAATCACCAGCGCGGTCAGGGCTACATTCATGCCCAAGTAAGCCGCAGGCAGTGAGCCCGGTGACGTTATCCGAATGATGTATCGCCAGCCGGTAATCACCGCCAAAATTGCCGAAAGCGACCAGCCGATGAGTGTGTGCAAATTGAGATCGCCAGCGGCGGCCGCATAGGGCGTGGCGAGCCCGGCTTCTACCTGGCCAAACATAATGGCGATAAAAATAGAGACTGTTGCAAAGACCATGTTCCACCAGCCCACTTCGTATAGGCGCGTGTTCTTGGTGAAGTAGGCGATCGCATCGCAGACGACTGCAAACAACACCATGGCAATGACAAAGTGCACCACAATTGGGTGAATAGTGTCGGGATAGGGGAGATTGTGATCGTTTAGAGGCGGAAGTAAGTTTTCGAGCACTGACGCATTCCTTGACGCATTCCTATTGAGCTTTTAAGGGGACCTTTAGCCCTACTAACGCATAGAATTCTAGCGCTTAAATCAAAATATTTCTGGGTGGCTTTATATCTTTTGTTATTGACGTGAGGTCAACGGTTTTAAGGATTTTCTGCTTTCCCCTAATGTGTAGTCCACTACACTGCACTGCGATCGCAAAGCTATCTGCCTTTAAAGTGATTTTCTAATGCAGCGCTTCGTGAGTATTGATGATGCGCAGTGATAAGAGGCGCTTTCTTCCTCTGAATTTAGAATGGTCAAGGCGGCATGGCTATGACTACGGAGCCAACGATGATATATCCTAGGTATTGATAAACCTCTTTGAATTTTAGATAACCATAGACTTATTGCTATGGATTGAGCCTGAATTTATCAAAGTGGTTATCTAGCCTAGTGTCCTCACGCTCGAACTAATCACACCGTCTGCTCACACCGTCTAATCGCACCGTCTGACCACACTGTTCCTTCGCCGCAAAGTAAGTTTCCCATGCCAACTATCGTCGAAATTGCCGTCAACACAGAAGGCTTCTCCACCCTCGTTGCGGCTGTTCAGGCCGCGGGCCTTGTCGAAGCGCTCTCCAGCCCTGGCCCCTTTACCGTCTTCGCCCCCAACGACGACGCCTTTGCGAAGCTACCGCCCGGCACCGTGCAAACCCTCGTAGAAAACCCACCCCAGCTCGCCCGTATCCTGAAATATCATGTGGTTTCCGGCGTTCACAAGTCAGCAGACTTAGCCGATGCAGGCACCCTGACTTCGCTGGAAAGTTCACCCATTCCCATTCGAGTCAATCCCACCTTTGAAGTAAAAAATGCCACCGTGCTCGCTGCCGATATTGAGGCCGATAACGGTATTATCCACGTGATCGACAACGTCATCCTCATGGGCTAGAGGGGAATGCTGAGCTTGGTCTTACCTCACCTATCATGGCTCTACCCTCTATCTCCTCGGCTTCGGCTTCGCCACCTGTTTCAGCCTCTACTGCTGTCGATTCCTCCAACCTTTCAGGTCAAGCTATCTATCAGCGCCTGTCCGACAACATTCAGCAGGTGGTTAAAGGCCAGCCAACTGCCGTGCGAAAATTACTCGCTGCCTTTGCCAGCGGTGGCCATGTGCTGCTAGAAGATCATCCGGGCACCGGGAAAACAACCCTCGCCAAAGCGCTCGCTTTTTCCGTTGATGTTGCTTTTAAGCGCATCCAGTTCACGCCCGACCTCCTGCCGTCTGATATCCTCGGCGTTTCCATCCTCGATCCAGAAAAACGCACCTTTCACTTTCACGAAGGGCCTATTTTCGCCAACATCGTTCTGGCTGACGAAATCAATCGCGCCTCTCCTCGGACCCAATCGGCATTGCTAGAAGCGATGGCCGAAGCGCAAGTTAGCGTTGACGGTAAGCTCAACCAGCTGCGCGATCCGTTTTTTGTGATAGCTACGCAAAATCCCATCGATGCTCGCGGCACGTATCCACTGCCAGAAGCGCAGATGGATCGCTTTGCCCTACAGTTTCGACTGGGCTACATTTCACCAGACAATGAAGTTGAGATTTTATCGAATCAAATTGAGGCCCATCCGATTGAACAGGTGCGGCCCTGCATTGCGATTGAAGATATTTTCAGGCTCAAGCAACAGGTTAAAGACGTGCGCGTGAGCCCGGAGCTAAAGCGTTATGTGGTGGATATCGTCAATGCGACCCGCACGGCAGACGGCGTACAGCTTGGGGCGAGCCCGAGAGGATCGATTGCCCTGATGAAAGTGGCTCAGGCGCTGGCTTTGTTTGATGGCTATGACTTTGTGACACCCGATCATATTCAAGAAATTGCGGTGCCTGTGTTGGCTCATCGGCTGGTGATGGAAGCACAGTCTCGATTTTCTGGTGACACGGCTGAGCAAGTGGTGACGGAGATTTTGAAGACGCTTCCGGTGCCTGCTTAGCCTTATGAACCGCCTTATTTATCGATTGCTATGGCTTAACCATATGCTACGGCAGTGGTTAAGAAAACAGATGACGCCCGCTGGTTTTGGCTTGTTGGGCGCGCTGTTCGTGTTTGGCTTAATTGGCCTGGATATTAAGCGCAGTATCTCCTATCAGATTTTTGTTTTTTTACTGGCCACACTGTTGGTGAGTTTTCTTTTGAGTCGGTTTGGGCGATATCGCTTTAGCGTGGTTCGCAAGCTACCCCGCTTTGGCACGGTGGGTTCCCCGCTCAAGTATCAAGTTGTTATCAACAATAAAAGTCGTAACCAACGGCAGGGGCTGAGCCTAATTGAGTCTTTTGCAGATACTTTCCCAACTTTTCAGGCGTTTCGACGACTGGTTCGAAAAAGTAAAACAAGGCAAGATTGGATTGGACGAATGGCGCAGCGACGTTGGGCGTTTGCACCTGCAATAGAGTTGCCGCCTTTAAGCGCTCAAGGCGAAACCACCGTACCGGGTGAGATTGTGCCTTTGCGTCGAGGCGTGCTGAGGTTCAAAAAGCTGACGCTGGCGTGCCCTGAGCCCCTGGGCCTGGTGAACCGCTGCGTTTCTTTTACGCGGCCACAGTCGGTACTCATTTTACCTCGACGCTACGAGCTGCCGACGATTACGCTACCCGGCGCTCGGCGGCAGCAGTCGGAGGGGTTGGCTTTGGCCTCTTCGGTCGGAGATTCGGAAGAGTTTCGAGCCTTGCGTGAGTATCGCCCGGGTGATTCTCCCCGTAAAATTCACTGGAAAAGCTGGGCCAAGCTGGGCAAGCCGGTAATTCGAGAAGAACAAACTGAATATTCGGTGCGTCATGCTCTGATTTTGGATACGTTTCAGGCGGAAGACTATAGCGAGGTGATGGAAGAAGCCGTTGCGATCGCAGCTTCCCTGGCGTGCACGGTTCAAACTCAAGAGTCTCTACTAGACCTAGTTTTTGTCAGCGGCGAGGCCCACAGCTTTACCGTCGGGCGAGGCTTAGGCCAAACGGAACAGCTGTTGGAACTGTTGGCTTCTGTGGTGCCCTGTCAGGATCAGGGATTTGAGTCGTTGCTGCCGGTAGTGCGATCGCGTCTCTCTCTCCTCAGTGGCTGCATCTGCGTGTTTCTTGCCTGGGATGACGATCGCAAAGCCCTCATTGAGCAGCTTCAGTCCGCAGGTGTTCCTGTTCTTGTTTTAATCATTGCCCCAGACGCTGGGCTGGCTGCAACTCCCGACACTAGCTGCCTAACAGATAAACAAAGCAGCCTACACGTATTGACGGTGGACACTATTCAAGCGGGGCTATTAGCACTATGAGATCTGTTTCAGCCCAGAAGTTAGGCGATGTGCAGTTTGGGGCTATAGAAGGTGCGAGCCTGTGTAGCTTAGCGATCGCGCTATGGGGCTACCAAACTGGCCTGCTCTTTATCGCGCTCCCAATCATTGGCATTCTCGAAGCGCGCCGCGTCATCTCGCAGCGTTGGACACTCTCTTTTTCTGATCTTAAGGAAGCCTCCAAGCTGTCTGCGGCTCTTTTGGCGATTCTTTTTGTCGTTATTGTTACCGTCAAAAAATCTGTTTTTATCTATACCCTGCTGCAATGGCTACCCGTCGCCGGACTGCCCCTGCTGGTGGCCCAAACCTATGGCCTCGGGGTTTCAGATCTGCTACATAAGCATTTTTCTGGCACTGCTCTGCGCGGTATTGACCACAAAAGCCTTAGCGATCGCCTTAGAAAACGTAACCCGATTAATCTCCACTATATTTATTTTGGAACCTGCCTCGCCGCCGCTAGCGCCACCGATAGTGACCATTCTATCTTTTATGTAGGCGCCACCCTCCTGGCAGGGCTAGCGCTGTGGCCCTTACGCCCGAAGCGATCTACCCCTATTTTGTGGCTATTGCTTTTTGGCCTTTCTATGGGGTTGGGCTTTGCCGGACACCGTCAGCTCGCACAAGCGCAACGACAGTTAGAAGCGCAGATGATTGCCATGATTGGCGATATTGCCAGCGGTGGTGCTGTGAATCCTGACGGTAGTGCAACGTTTATGGGCTCAGTCGGTCGGCTAAAGCTCTCCAACAAAATTGCTTTTAGAGTTTCTCCTAATTTGCCCGATGATCAATCTGCTGGAGATATTGAGGCTGCAACAACTTTTCCGCTGCTATTGCAGGAAGCCACCTACAACGAATATCAGCTTTCTACCTGGAGAGCCACCAATTCTCTTTTCAATGACGTGCCCCCCGGTGCTGAAGACGGTGAGTGGATACTCGGTCCGGCTAGCGAGCAAGACACCACCCTCACCATTTCAACTGATTTGGAGCGCGGCGACGGCGTTTTAACCCTGCCACGCGGCACGGCGGCGATTACACAGCTCCCTGTTGAAGAAATGCAGCGCAACCAGTATGGTGCGGTGCAGGTGGATGCGGAAGGGAGCACAGCCTACCAGGTACAGTTTCAATCGGGTATACGCACCGCTGACGCACGCCCCACCGCCGCTGACCTGAAAATTCCTAACGTTGACAAAGCCGCGATTGAGACGGTACTGACTCAGCTGGGTCTTGCTGAACAGCAGCGGTCTGTAAAAGAAAAGCTTGGACAACAGATTTCTGAGCGCGAAATTGCTAGCCAAATTGCGGCGTACTTTCAAGACTTTCAGTACTCTTTAGATCTACTGAAGCCAGCGCCAAACACCGCTGCTGTTTCAGACTTTTTGTTGAATACGCAAGCGGGGCACTGTGAGTACTTTGCCTCGGCGACGGCGCTGTTGTTACGGGGGGCAGGCATTCCTGCTCGCTATGCCGTGGGCTACTCAGCTCATGAGTTTAGCGCTATGGAAGGACAATACATTGTCCGTAGCCGCGATGCCCATGCCTGGACGCTGGCGTATTTGGACAATCGTTGGCAGATTTTGGATACGACTCCCCCGGACTGGGCCGCTCAAGAGCGAGAGATGACCTCTAAGCTTCAGGCCGTGCCAGACTTTTTCTCCTTTTTGGGTTTTCAGGCGTCCTACCGGATTCGCCAGCTGGGAGAACTGGGCCTGCGCGAAGTATTGATGATTGTGATTCCGCTCTTTTGTTACTTGCTTTGGCGCTCTATTCAAGTGTTTCAAGGCCAGCAAAAAAATACAGACACAGAGAACACGGCAGCAGGGATTACGTTTGTACCCAGCGGCTTGGATTCGGAGCTGTATGAGATTGAAGCCTTATTAGGCGAGCAAGGCTTGGGACGATTACCAGAAGAGTCGTTTTTACAGTGGTGCGATCGCCTTCAACCCGCTCTATCTGCCTCCCAGTACGACACTTTCAAAACAATCCTGACCCTACACTACCGCTACCGCTTTGACCCAGCGGGCTTAAGCGAACTAGAACGGCAACAGCTTCAACAGCTCAGCAAACAGTGGATGATGCATCAACGCAAACTGCTAGAGCAAAGCACTGCCAACGTGAAATGAATAAACACAAAAATAAGGTGAAATGAGACTCTCCCAAGCTCTGAGCCGTCAGTTTTACGGTCAATGCGTTGCACCTAATTCGTATCAACGAGTGTGAGTTACAATTGGGACATTACTCCTTGTGTTGACTCCAATCCGGCATCCTTATTTACAAAGACAATGACACCAGACGAACTACAGCAGGCGATTGAGAATAACGCATCAGCTATCGATCGGCTGACGTCTGCTGTAGACTTGTTGGTCAGTCAGTTTATTCGTCCCAATGCTCAGCAAGCACTCGCAAACCACGAGCGGATAGATCAGGCTGAAGGCATTGTATTGGCTACAGCCACTGCAATCGACGAGATGGGAAAAAAGTTAGATCAGACTGTGGACTTGGTGGACGCCAACGTCAGAGCACGTCAAGCACAGGATGAACGGTTTGATGCATTTAATGAGCGGTTTGAAGAAACGCGTGCCCTAGTTGCCGAGAATGCTTCACAGCTAGCGCAGCTTAAGGTACTGCAAGATCAAAACGCTGAAGCGATGACCGTGAGCCTTCAGGAGACCGAGGCGCTTAAAACGCTCACGGCTCAGAATGCTGAATCGCTGAGCGTAAGTCGCCAGGAGACCGAAGCGCTTAAGGAACTCACTGCTCAAAATGCTGAAGCTATCAAAGCTGGCTACCAGGAGACCGAAGCGCTTAAAGAACTCACGGCTCAAAATGCTGAAGCTATCAAAGCTGGCTACCAGGAGACCGAAGCGCTTAAAGAACTCACGGCTCAAAATGCTGAAGCTATCGAAGCCAGCCGCCAGGAGACTGAGGCACTTAAAGAACTCGCACGCACTCAACTGGCAGGTCTTATCAATAATGGCAGGCGTCTTGAACGGCTAGAGCAGCAGGCCAGTTAGTCATGCAAGTACATTACTCTTTTGCGGGCTGGCACGTTGGGCAGTAATAAATTCGCCGGTTGCTCACCATCTCTTTGATAATAGGTGTCCCACACTCGTAGCAGGGCTTATCCTTGCGGCCAAACACCCAATAGCGATAGTCCCGATAGCGTGCCCCTTCGGCTTTTAGCTGATTGGCCAAATCCAAATCATTCGTTACCCCTTTGTACTTGTAAGACTGATATGAGATTTCAATTGAGGCTTCGGCCAAAGCCATGAGTTGTTCATCGCTGCAATCCATGGGCCGCAGGTAAGGATGAAGCTTAGCCACAAACAAAATCTCACTGCGTAAGTAATTGCCAATGCCGGCCAGATAGTGTTGGTCTAAATAGAGCGTGGAGAGCCTGCGGCGATGGTGCTTTTTACTCTTGAGCCGTTCGTAGAGCTGCTGAGGCTTAACGCCAGAGCTAAGTACATCTGGGCCAAGCTTGCTCAAAAAAGGATGAGTTTCAATCTCTTCAGGGCTGCTGAGGATCTGAATATCTGAAGCGCTATACAGCAGTGCCGATTTTTTGGCATTGTGCACCGCAAAGCGTAGCTGCCGGTTTGTATCAGGAAAATTCTGGGCTTTGCGGACCATCCATTTTCCGTACAGCTGATTGTGGCTGTATACGCTCAAGCCATTGTCAAAATGGGTCAGCATCGCTTTTCCCCGCGTTTCTATGCGGGTCACTCGGCAGCCGGTGAGGTCTGCTTCAAAAGGCTTGAGATGGTCGAAGGCGAAAAATACTTCGGTGACGAGGTGGGGGCGGAGGGCTTTTTCGATTTTGTCAGCGGCAAGACGGATTTCGGGGCCTTCGGGCATGGAAGAGAATGAGGAATGAGGAACGATGAATGATGACTGGAAAAACGGTTGGGGGCTACTTCGCCTTAGGCTTGATAAAGATTACGAAAGGGTTAGTTTGCGGTGACTCTGATGGGTCATTGCGTTATTGTGATCATAGATTAATTTACGGTTACATCAGCCCTTGGGCTTAAAAAGGAAACGCGCCAGATTTATGACCTCAGCTAATGCCCCGGTGAATCCTTCCGTTAAGGCCCACGCCAAATCTCGCCCGCTAAAGCCCGGTGCAGCTAAGCCTGCCAAAGAGCGCTGTAGCGAGTGTGGCCTGTGCGACACTTCCTACATTCACTATGTTAAAGACGCCTGCGCGTTTTTGAATCAGCAGGTGAGCGAGCTAGAATCGGCAAACCATGGGCGTAGCCGTGACCTAGATAACGAAGATGAGCTGTACTTTGGCGTGCATCAAAAAATGGTTGCGGCCCGCAAGCTCGCGCCTATTGATGGCGCGCAGTGGACGGGGATTGTGAGTACCCTGGCCATTGAAATGCTCAATAAAGGGCTGGTGGAAGGCGTGGTGTGCGTGCAAAATACCGAGGACGATCGGTTTCAGCCGATGCCCGTGATTGCAAAAACGCCGGAGGCTATTTTGGCTGCGCGGGTGAACAAGCCGACGCTATCGCCGAACCTATCCGTGCTAGACCAAATTGAGCGCTCGGGCATGAAGCGCGTGCTGGTGATTGGTGTGGGCTGTCAGATTCAGGCCCTGCGTGAGGTGCAGGATCACCTGGGCTTAGAGAAGCTGTACGTATTAGGCATGCCCTGTGTCGATAATGTCAGCCGGGCAGGCTTGCAGAAGTTTTTAGATACCACCAGCAAATCGCCTGAGACCGTGATTGCCTATGAGTTTATGCAGGACTTTCAGGTGCACTTTAAGCATGAAAATGGTTGGGAAGAGAAGGTGCCGTTTTTTGGCTTGAAAACCAACAAGCTCAAGGATGTGTTTGCCCCTTCCTGTATGAGCTGCTTTGACTACACCAATTCCTTGGCGGATATTGTCGTGGGCTACATGGGCGCACCTTTTGGCTGGCAGTGGATAGTGGTCCGCAATGAAACGGGCGCAGAAATGTTTGACCTGTTGGAAGGGATTATTGAGACGCAGCCGGTGATGAGTAAGGGCGATCGCACCCAGGCCGTACAAAACAGCATCCCCGCCTATGACAAAGGCGTTACCCTCCCAATGTGGGCCGCAAAGCTCATGGGCGTCGTCATTGAAAAGATTGGCCCCAAAGGGCTAGAGTACGCCCGCTTCTCTATCGACTCGCACTTCACGCGCAACTACCTGTACACCCGGCGCAATCACCCTGAGAAGCTAGAGGCTCATGTGCCCGAGTTTGCTAAGAGAATCGTCGGTCAGTATAAGCTGCCTGAGCAGTAAAAGTTTTAGATAAACACGGACGGAGAAACGCCGAAGCGATTGGCTAAATCTCGAATATGACGAATCTCAAGGGCTTGCTTGCCCTCTAAGATTGCCGTGATAGTAGCAGGCTCTTCAATCTCTGAGAGATCTGATGGGGAGAGACTGTGTTCTTCCATGAGATAGGCTAACACTGCTATGCCGTCACAGTTTGGAATAGGATAGTGCGCTTCTTCATAGGATTGAATAACGATGCCTAAGGTATCTAGCAACGTATAGAGCGGATGAGTTTCGTTGGTACCCACTTCGTCGAGTAATTCATTTAACCGCGCAATCCCCTGCTCATATTCTTTGTCGGTACGAATAGTAAGGATGGGTGCGATCGCACTCCATTGCTTTTGAATATCCGGCGCAATAGCTGTCATATCTTCCACTTTCCTTTGTCGTATTCCTGATGAGTCAAAACATGGCGAACAAAAATCTTTTCGCGATTGAAATGAACTGAAGCGATCAAGCGATATTTATTACCACCGATGTTGAAAACAATGAGGTTGCCTACCTGATCTGCTGATGGAAAGGTTGCCCGTAAATCTGCGAAATTCTTAAATCGAGTCCGCTCAACAATTTGAAACCATCTACAAAGTGGTGCTTCACTATCTGGATAACGCCCCCAAAAAAGGCGAAGCGCCTTTCTCGAAATGATGTGCATGGATGCATAATAGCTCAATTAAGTAACCGAGTTGAGTCACTGAACGGTCTGGTTATAGTGGTCGAAATTACGACGAAATCTTACAGATGCAGCCACTTACGCTGCGCTGGTCCGTTCCTACGCTATTACCTATACATATATGAATATTTAGGTATAGGTAATTAAGGTGAGAGATACGTCTAGAGATGGCTTTAGGAATCGGCTAGAGCTGTGGGTGCTGACTAATTTTGCGTGGCTGTGGCGCTGGGTGCAAAGCCAGCCGCAGCTGACGCGGTGGGTGAATCGATTTTTGACGAATAATACGGTGTATAAGGTGGCGACGCGCCCTTACCCGTTTAGCATGATGACGCTGGATGACAAGATTCCAGATACCAATAGGCCGAAGCAGACGGATACCTACACCTCTTGGGATTCGCTCGGCGATCGCACCTACACCAACCGTCATCTCCCCCCGTCTCCAGAGTTCAACCAAAATCCCGCGCTGCCCACCCCAGAAGATCTCGCGAGCCTATTCAAAAAAAGAGACGGCGAGACAATTTATTCAGAAAAATCAACCCTGTTGTTTCCGTACTGGGTGCAGTGGTTTACCGATGGCTTTTTACGAACCGATCGCGACAACCGGCTTAAAAACACCTCCAACCATCAAATTGACCTGGCCCCTGTGTACGGCCTTAACCGTAAAACAACCCATTTACTCAGATCTTTTGAGGGTGGCAAGCTCAAAAGCCAGTGGATAAACAATGAAGAGTATCCTTTGTTTATTTATGAAGATCCTGAAACAGGGGCGGTTAAAAAAGAGTTTAAGGATCTCTATAAGCCGCTGAATGATGAAATTAGACAGCCGCCTGAGCGTAAGGCAACAATGTTTGCAATGGGGGTAGAGCGCGCTAACGTGCAGATTGGCTACGTGATGCTCAACGTAATATGCCTGCGAGAGCACAACCGCATTTGTGACCTGCTAGCAGGCGCACACCCACACTGGGATGACGAACGACTGTTTCAAACGGCGCGCAATATTTTAATCGTGACCATTATGAAAATTGTGATTGAGGACTATGTAAACCACATTACGCCCTATCACTTCAACGTCATTCTTGATCCGCTCTCGTTTCCTAACGAGAAATGGTACCGGCAAAACTGGATGTCGGCAGAGTTTAACTTTGTGTACCGGTGGCACAGCGCCCTGCCAGAAATCTTTAATTACGCCGGAAAACAGGTCCCGATTGTTAGCTCACTGTGGAACAATCAGCTGATTTTGGATAGGAACTTAGGCGACCTCTTTGAAGAGACTTCCGCGCAGCGGGCCTCTAAAATTGGGCTGTTTAATACGCCTGAGTTTTTAATCGGACCGGCTGAAATCCGGACCATTCAGCTGAGCCGTAAAACTCAAATGGCCAGCTATAACGACTATCGCGAGGCGTATCAGTTTCCTCGGGTTACACAATTCAATCAAATTACTGGCGATCCTCAGGCCCAAGCCTTGCTGGAGCAGCTGTATGGCGATGTGGAAAATGTGGAACTGTACGTGGGCCTATTTGCAGAAGAAGTGCCGCCGAATGCCTTGCTCGGACCGCTGGCGACTCGGCTGATTGCCGTAGATGCACTGTCTCATGTGCTGACAAATCCGCTGATTTCTGAGCATGTGTACAACAAAGAAACCTTTTCTTCTGTGGGGTGGGAGATTATTCACGAGACCAAGACACTCTCTGACTTGGTGAATCGAAATGTGCTCTCTGAAGGGGGAGAGCCTTTTAATATCAGTTTTTATAACAGGGATGCCGCATGAAACTCTTTACAGAATATCCAGAAAGAGAAGAAAGAACACATTTTCAGCGGGTGACAGAACAGGTCACTCTGAATTTGGAGAAGCTGTATGGCGATAAGCCTCGGGCTCTGCGAGATACCCATGCCAAAACCCACGCGTGCGTGCGCGGGACATTGGAGATTTTTGACTTTGACGAGTCTGCGATTAAGGCGCGTTTGAAGCAGACGGTTTTGAGTGACCGACTGAGTGATGATGAGATTGATGCGATCGTACTCAAACAAGGCTTATTCTCAACCCCGCAGCGTTACCCAGTATGGATACGCTTTGCCAATGGCCGCACCGAAGTAGAAGACGATTACATTGGTGATGCGCGCTCAATGTCTGTAAAGGTGATGGAGGTAGAAGGCGATCGCCTGCCGGATAGCCACGAGGCCCATACCCAGGACCTGATCACCCAGAATGCAGAAATCTTTTTTATCAAAACAATTAAAAACTACTACGGCTTTTTCAAGTTTGTTGTAAAAGGTGGGCTGTGGCCGCTGTTGTGGCTGATTTTTCATCCGTTTCAGCTGTTGGCCTTGCAGTCTGTGACTAAGCGATATCCGAAAAGCCTGCTCACTCAGCGCTGTTGGAGTGGCTCGGCATCTGCCCTGGGCCTGCCAGATAATTTTGAATCGCTAGAGCCAGGACAAGCTCCGGTGCAGTATCCGGTGGCGGTGAAATATGGCTTTACTCCGGTGGCGTGCGATGCGCCGCACCAGCCCTTGCCAGAAGAGAGTCGGGAATGGACTAGCCGCGCCCAAGCTAAGCGCCGCCGTCGGGCATCCAATACGCCTGACCACTACTACCGCGAGGAGCTGATTCAATCGCTGGCTCAGCCAGAGGCAAAATACTGTTGGAATTTTGACCTTCAGATTCAAACCGCGCCTAAGCAGTCAATTGATGATGTCACGGTGATATGGCCTGAGGATAAGGCACCCTTTTTCACGGTGGGGCGGCTAACGGTCGCCCATCAGGTGATTGATTTTGAAGCGCAGTGCACGTTCTGCGAGAATCTGCGGTTTTCACCTTGGAATGGGCTAGCGGTGCACCGCCCCATCGGTGCGCTAAACCGTTTAAGGGCGGGCGTTTACAGGCAGGTCGGTGAGTATCGGCTACGCAAGCAGGGGCTTAAGTATCAGGAGCCAACAGGAGAAGAGCGCTTCGAGTAAGGTGGTTGCTGTAGGTTGGTGCGTAGGAGAAGGAGAGTGTTTTGGAGTTGTGCGATCGCTACTGAAATAGAAGGGGATGCTGATGCTATGGGCAGCAGCTCCAAAACACTCATTCCGACCACCTTAAAGTGACTTTTGACATAATTGATTAATCCGAACTGGTGTTTTCTAACAATAACCCTTGAAATTCTTTGCATCGAGCAGCGTAGCGAGATTTTATTGCTAGCTGAAAAGCATAGTGTGAAACACGTCTAGGTGTTTTCTTCTATTGCTAGAAGCGATGCTACTGTAACAAGTGATCTGAATTGTCTTATCTCTTTAGAAGAAGATCAAAAATTGATTGACTGGCTAGTTTTTGGGACTGGCCTGGAAGATTTGCCTGGGCGCAAAGTTAATGTGATTCAATTACAAAATCTCTGACGGGGTCATATATGTCAGTGTCATGACGGATGCAATCAAACTGTGATGCTGTGCTGGCTAGCAGATGCTTTTCATTTGGGAGTTGAGTGAGCACGGTAGACACCAACATAATCAATCGTGAGCGCATGAACTGAGATAAACCAATCGGTTTATACGTCTGAGCGGATACTGATAGTCGTGTCTATCCTACCGCCTTCTTTCGCTTAGATATCTTTGCTTTGTGAACACAGCATGGCTCTTAACTGTTGTTTGGATGCAGTTAGCATGCCCCTAAAAAGCATGCTGAAATGTATGATCTCAACTTTTAAAGTTGGAATCATCACAATTTTGCAATTTGAGGTATGATATATTTACGGAAGACAAAAAAGCTGGTTGCAATCATATGGCCATTCTTCCGTGAGATTACGTACGCAGTAATGTCTCGTCGACAAGGATGTCATGTCTGATAATAAGTTTCAAGATTTACCCGCATATCCAATATCAGTCGGTAGCGCCCAATCTATCCGAAAGACTATCAATTTACCGGCAGACTTAGTCCAAGAACTAGAAGAGGCTGCCGCAGCACAAGGAATCACTTTCAGTGAAGCTCTTCGTCGAGCAGTAGAAGTTAATAGCCACATCCGCAATATTCTCGAAAGCGGTGGAAATGTGGTTATTCAGGATAATACCGGCCATTACGGCCGGCTAGAAATTCAAGAGTAGAAGGAATGAAGGCGCAAGTTTTTCTTTTGTGTTTTCAGTAACTTTGTCTTACCAGAAATCTCTCATGCCACATTTCTCAGAATCTGAGCTAAGCCCCCTAAGTCCACGTAATTCTAAGAAACAGAAAATGGTGCTCTCCAACAGTAAGAAAATGATCGCTGTCTATGATGATCCAAAAACCCCACTCAACTTTGTAAGCCACTTACTTGATCATAAGCCTACCGATTTGATCATTTTCATTGAAGGGCTCAAGGTTTTAATCAGCAATCATCTGTACAAAATCGAACCTCATAACCTCAGACGGTTACAGAAAGCTTGTGAAGAGTTAGCCGATAAGATAAAGGATTATATGGAGGACTAAAACAAAAGAGACTTACTCTTGAAAGACGGGGCATTGCTGAATCGGAGTATGAGCTGACTTCTACGGCCTCTGATATCTCTGGGTGTGTATTTCAAATTCATTCTGTTATCCAGCAATGCCCTGTTCAGAGCTCTAGTCACTTTTTAACATCCATCTGGAGAAGTCACGACTTCTAATTCTATAAGATTGACACTGTTCCTATGCATAGTTGTTTGAGAAAGACGTGAGTAGTTATGCTAGAACGGCTTGAGACATTGCTGGAAGAAAAAATATAGCAGTAAGGAAGATCTTATCTACACAAAAAGGAGAAAATGATGAAAAATTATCGCGCAGGCGAGCTCTGGAAAATTTTGCTTTTAACGTTTGTTTTTGTTGGGATTCTCGTACTAGCTACACCAAAGGGGACCACCTTATGGCTGCAGGGCGGAGGATTTCAAGTTCATTTAATAAAGAATCCTTCAGTCTTGCAGCTTGGGTAGGTAGCGATGGTTCATATCGTCTACATATCTGAGCGATGAAGAACTACTCATGAGATTAGAACAGCCGTTGCAGGAATGAACTATTTCTCCATCATAAAAAGAATGGTTTTTAACAATAAAAATCTAATTCTCAGACTGGTTAGTTCTCCTGAAAATACTGTCTAGAAAACTAGATTTTTAACTTTGTTATTATGGTTAGAGCTTTCTGGTCATAGACTCAGCTAAAACGCAGCTGACACTAAAGGTAATTGTTTCGTGAAAAACGCTGTGGCTTGGGGGTAAATCTCTACGTTAAGGTCTTGGAACTTGAGGTCAATGGAATGACAATGACCTTTGAGTCTGAAGAGCCTAGGGTGCTTCAGAATTTTTTTCATGTCACCGTTGCTTTAACTGTCTCTTGAATATAGCTACTGGTTTGGCAGTGAAATGCGGCTAAAAAAGGGGGCTGAGCTTTCTACTATACTGCTGATTCTAACTACTATACTGCTGATTCTAAGATATAACTACTTTTCGCTAAGGCAACACCATAAATACTGTTCGTAGTTCTAATAGAGTCAAACTTATTATGGAATCTAAATTATTGAATGAAATCCTTAGTAAGGAAGCGTGTCCTTGTTGCAACAAGCATAAGCTTTGCACTAATGACAAGGAAGATTTTGAGGATGTCATGCACTATTCCTGCTTAAATTGCGGGTATCAATTTTCTGAAGATGAAGCGCAAAGGAAATTCAGAAAAGGGAAAAGGAAAGATGAGCCCTCTTGGCAGGTAGGTACGGTCTTGATGCTACTTATGATTCTGACCATCTTTTCAATACATACACGCCAAAGAAGCAAACCATCTGTCAATGCTTCTATTAATAGCCCCATAGCATCGGCAAAAATATGATGACAGAATCTCAAAGTAAGATTGCTATGGCTTTGAAGAGATTATAATTCTCTCGGGGGTCAAAGATAGCTATATCTCCTAATGGGACATGCTGAACAACGTCAGGGTTGGGAGTTGGTCTGCCCTTATTAGTTGAAGCTATTATATGACAACAGGCCATTTAACCAACAAACGACCTAATACATTAGGTCGTTTGTTGTATGTTTAGTTGGTGATTAGGCTCTCTGGGCCATTGTGGTGGAAAGCTGGTTTTTTCGCATACGGAGCACTGTATGGGGGGAAGTCTTGATTTCTCCCTTGACCTTCACTGAGATATACGACAGCAATTACTTTGTTGTTGCGTTGGAGAATTCCCCAAGAGCTAGGAACCGTGTTGTTGATGACTTGGCCCTTTAGAGGCTCCGTAACCGTAGGCAAGGTGCTAGCAAAAAGCTGTTCAATGGCTTCGGTTTCTTGCCTAATAGGAAAACTTGTATACAGATCGGGTGTGAGAATTGTGTTCCCGGCGCCGTCTGACTTAATGCTGTTTCTGTTTATTCTGGCGTATTGATAGGGGGGTTGGTTCGCTGGCAGGAGCAGTGCTACGGCAGGCGAATGGGGAAACGAGGTGCTGATGGCGTTGAAGAGCTTGACGGTATTTCCGAGCTGTCCTTTTTCAGCGAGGGTGTTGGTTTCTAGCGCGTCTAGTAAGGGCGGCGTAAATAAGCCCAAGACCGCTTGCATAGACTCGTCCATGTCGGCTTGGGTTTCAATAAACTGAGCTTCGGCGGCTTGGGTGGCGATTCTGGCGCGGACGTGGTTGGTGACCTGGAGTCCGCCAATGAGAAGTGCGATCGCTACAATGCAGGCGACAATGCTCCGACGAACCCGGCGCTTTAGCCGTGCAGACACCCCGTAGTTTGGCAGGTCTGCGCTGTGTGCGTTCGCCTCAGCAATCAGAGACAGGCTCAGCAGTACATTCATTACCACCAGTACTGCGGCAATAATGCCCCCGGCGATTAGCATCGCCTGCACAATCAGGCTCAGGGCTTCGGGCAAAATGTCCCATCCTAAAATAGTATCTATCACCCAAAGGACGATACCAATGCAGGAGAGTATCAGGATAAAAACGGCTGTATTGGTGACCAGCCTCAATAAAAAACGATGGTTCATGGTTCCCTTCCCTTGAAAAGCGCTTTTGCAGCTTTTCAAAATGCGATTTTCAGTAATTGCCTAGAGGCTATACCGATTATCAGCTTGGGGGAAGGGTGTTGGGAAGGTTTAAAAAGTGGGCTGCTGCTCTAGCAGGCAAAACAAAGTAAGCCCAACGGTGCACGACAAAGTGGTGGCTGAGAGCTGGTCGCAGCCGAGAAGTTGGATGGGAAAGTAGAGACAAACGGCGATCGCACTACAAAACCCTACAGGCTGACTCAGGAAGTGAAAGAATGCCTGAGCCTTTTCGATCCATTCTAAAAATCCTAAAAACTGGCTGAGGAGTGTCATGGCGAGTTTCTTTAAGATGTGTTGACGGATAAAACTGATTGGCAGCGCACTGCACTAGCTGACGGATGGCAATAGCTGAGCGAATGCGTCTGTAAAAATGGGGGCCGGTACCTTGCCAACCCAGGTATCAACAGGGGCTTGGGTCTCACTTAGTAAGGTAAATTGTGGGACTCCAGAGGCACGGTACTGGTTGACCTGTGGCGCTGCTGCCGGGTCGTCAATGTTGAGCATGACAAAGTTGATGTGCTCTCCATATTGCTGGTGGAGTGTGTTCATGGTCGAAGACATGCTTTGGCAGGTGGTGCACCAGTCGGCATAAAACTCAATGAGTGTGGGTTTTGATGACGCGATCGCACTGTCAAACGGTACAGAATCTGCGGCCATTGTTTTAAGCGTCATCAGTCCCGATAAGGGCGTCATACTCACCGTTTTTGCCGTTGGCCGAGTCAGCGCAAGGGTAACCCATACTGCCAGCAGTACAGCCACTAAGACGGCCCATTTTGTCCAAAGGCTGCTGCGCTTGCCCACTGTAGAAATCATAGCTTTTTCCCCAATGCTAACTGCTGTTGTACTTACTGCTACTGTCTCTTTCTTTTTTTCGTAAAGCTTGCGACTAAAGCGTTATCGATAGAGGTATACCAAAAAAATGTGAAAAGCCAACATCAGGCCAAAGACGCTCACCAGCAATATATGACTCTTGAGCCATATTTCTCTTAGGCCACGTACCAAAGCCCCCTTCCCAATGCTCCCCTTGCCGATATTTTCGGGGCCAGCGGCAATGCCTGCCTTAATAGCGCTTGGAGCTGTTGCCGTTTGTGGCACGAGTTTTGCAGTGCGAAAGCTGAACACCTTTCGGGGGGATTCTAAAATGCCGGTTTCTGCAACGACGCCGACGAGGGCTGTAAGGGTAACCCCAAAAAATACCCACAAAAAGATGGCGTTAAAGTTTAGGCCGTTTGCGCCCATGGTGTGAATCAGCACCACGCCTAGCAAAGCAACGCCGGTAAAAATGTGCACCGTGCGCCACAACATGACGGCACCTGGCACCTTAATTTTGAGCGGCCACTTGCGGCTGCGTTTCCTCGCTGTCAGCATCATCTCAACGCCAACAAGGACTAACGCCGTGTAGCCGGTTCCCTGCTTATACACTTCACCGCGTAAAAACTGGTGAAGATCCAGAGAATTAGCCTGCATTATCTCCAAATAAATGGGACTGAAGGCAAACGGCGTCAGCAGTGCTGCGCACACCAGTGTGAGAATAATAAGTGTAGAAAATTGAGGTTTCATTAGGAGGCTTTTTGACGCGTTTGCCAGTGTTTGTGCAAAGGCAACGTACTTGCTGTGAATGCTGTGTAGTGATTGGCTAATCTTAGTAAAGACTGAAATGAGGACAGTGCCTGTAGCAACGGCGACCAATCCTTGACTTAAACTCTCTTTTTCATCAGATGGTTAGGCTTTATAGCTAAAATGTGGCTCTCCCCAAGCTGAAGAAACCCAACTGAGGAGGACCACAACTTTGACTTCAAAAAGAACACTTACTCAAAAGAACACTTAGGGAACTGCAAAATAATAAAGTACCTGCTCGCCCTCATCCTAAATCCTTCTCCCGATGGAGAAGGACTTTGCGTCCGATCCCCCTTCTCCCTTCGGGAGCAAGGGGTTAGGGAATGAGGGCGACGGTGTGTTATTTGGACGCGTCTCCCTTATCTCAAAAGAGAAAAGCTTAAAAGAGATAAGGCTTATCCAGGCATACTCTCAACAGGAATGTTGATGATAACGCCGCCCATCACATCACCCATCTCGAACACTTTGTCAGGATAGCGCTCTAGGTGAAGCGGGTGAGTGTTGTGGCAGGTTACGCAGGCTTCAGCCACAGCCAAGTCGGGATACAGCGCAGAGAAGTAAGCCTGACCGCCCACTTCTTGATAGCCTTTGACCGGCTCAGCTGTTTCATTCATTTGCTCGATGGAACTTTTCTCAAAGTCACTCTTGGGGCCTTGGCTATCGTTGAGATTCCAAGATGAAATTAGGTTGTAGGTGAAGGCACCGCCCCCCTCTTCATTGGCAATCTCTGAGCCGAGTCGGAACATCTGGGCAGGCAGCGGAATACCATCGGTTTGCAGCCATCCTTCCGTCGATTCAACCTCTAAAACGCCCTCTTCTTTGGGTTTGCCTTCTAGGGTTTTCACTCGGTTTACCACATGTTTCACGTACGCGGTTCTATCGGCTGCCATTACGGTGTGAATGTAGTCGGCAACCATTTCAGGGGCAATCGAAGGTCCGGTCGCCGTCGCCGTCCCACCACCACCGCTACAAGCAACTGCCGTGAAGCAAATGGCCGCAGCGAGGGCGAATAAAGCCATCGTTTTAGCGCGTAAACGCTTAAATATACTGGTCATCATCTGTCGTCAATCTCCCAAGATTTTCGATACGTTTATGGATTAAGGCAAGTCCCGCCCAAACGATGGAAAAGTCATCTCGGCGGAACGAAATTCCTGCCCCAAAAAGGATTACTCACCCTCTTCTGGAGCAGACTCATTGCCCGCCCTCCGCTTTTCAGCATCCCTCATCAGATCAAAGCTCTGATGAGAAAGTGTGGGAGGTCGGTCAAAATTGGCTTCGACGAGGTCATCGTCGAAAATACTGTTGTAGCTGTACTCCACACCGTGACAGCTCATGCACACATCGCCCACCATCCGATCGGCTGGCTTTAGGTTGTAGGTGTTGTTGTGATTCACTTTTACCAAAAGCGTGCCGTCGCCCTTCTTCTGGGCGGTGCGTGGCAGGTGGCAGGTGGCGCAAGTGACAGACTCAGCCCCTGGTCTGGGCAAGCCCTCGCTGTTGGCAAACACGGCTTTGGCATGTTTGGAGTTTTTGTAGTTCAGCGAGTGACTGTCGTTATGACAGGTTAGGCAGGCATCTACTGAGGCTTGTAGGGTGTTTACGGTGTGTACGTCATGGCAAGCGTTGCAGTTCATTTGCTTATCCAAAGCCTCTTGCTTCATGGGTAACCTGGCCATGGCAGGGGTAAGCGGAGAGCGCTCCTCTAATGTGCGAATGCCGTGTTTCCCCAGCAAAAAAGTATCTACTGAGTTTTCATGGCAAGACTGACAGCTTTCGTGGTCGGGTTTGGCGACGAAGGCTTTGGTCTCCTCGCTTTGATGGCAGCTAGCGCAGTTGACATCGTTAAGTGCGTGGACGCTACTTTCCCACTGCTGGTTGATTTCCTGAAGTTCTTGCTCGGTAGTGGCCAGGGCTGAGGGCACGGGTGCCACCATCGAAGACAATCCCATGAACAAAACTACGAGGAAAAGCGTGAATACCTTTTTCATCACGTTCCCCCTGCCAAAAACTCTTTTCGGAGGTCAGGCTCAGGGGCAACCTCTAGCTCGGTGGTGACGACGCGATCCGGCAGTGCTTGCACCGGTAACATTTCAGGCTGGCCCATGTTTTGACGCAGGAAACCCGTAGAAATGGTGCGATGGTCATGATAGTTGTGACAGCCTGCGGTCCAGCAACCGTCGGCCTCAAACCCTTTGTGACTTTTCAGCTGGGTGACGGTGAGTTCTTCATGGCACACCATGCAAAGGTCGGGCTGTAAGTGCACCCCACGCCCAAACATTTTCACATGTTCGTTGTGACAAGCGGTGCAGGTGAGTACGTCGATATTCTCTCGGAACCCGGCCCATCTGGGATCTCTAAACTTTTTCGCGCCGTGGACATCTTCGGCCAGTTCAGCCTCATGGCAACGATTACAGGTTTCGTTGCTGACCGGTTTAAAGTTCTCATGGCAAGAGGCACAAGAGGTTTCAAACAGATGATGCCCTTCTGAGGTTTCTCCAGGTAGGAAGATGTTTTGTCTTTCGAGTGGAAAAGCCGCTACTAGCCCAACAAACAGTGTGACCACTGCGAGAATGATCAGGCTTCTTAGGCCAAACTTTTCTCTCCAAAATACATTTTGCATGCGAGTCGTCATCGGTGCCTAAGCAGTTAAAGAAGAACCAAGAGCAGAAGGAGGAAGGCCACTGAACTGCCACCGATAATGCCAGCAGCGGCTTTGCCACTGAGGCCTTCTGGCGTTTCTACAACGCTAGCTACAGCTGTCGCTGCCGGAGCCGTTGGCTCAGCGCCCGTTAGTTGAACAGATTGCTTGGTATAGTCTGCGCCCTCTAGCATGAGTTCTGTGATGGCATCGTAAGCCGCAACCCAAGCGCCTTTGAGTTCGGGTGTCCAAGCGGAGCCCGCGTATTGACTCAGGGTTTTGAGGAGGCTATTACCGACCAGTGGATAGTGCTCTGGCAGAGCCCCATATTTGACGTGCCTGGCCCCCAGCCCTTTGAGCGACTTGCTCAAGACCTCTGGCTTGCGTAAGTTTTCAACCACCATGACCAGCGCGCCTTTCAGCATTTGTTGTTGCTTACCCATGTCTGAGTGTTCAAACAAAGGTTTGGCAGCAGGGTAGTCCGTGAATAAGTTGTTGTAAAAGCTCGCTGTGAATTCGTCTGCCTTTGGCTTTACTAGCTCAAAGCTCTGTTCTAGCAATTCAACCTTGAGTCCACCCTCTTCTGGTGCTGTGCTCACAGACGCGGGGGTATTTTCTAGAGAAACTTCCTCTGCTGCGTAGTCTGCGCCTTCGAGCATGAGCGATGTAATCGCGCCGTAGGCATCTGTCCAAGCGCTCTTCAGCTCGGGGGTCCAGGCATTGCCGGCATACTCTCCAAGGGTTTTGAGTAAGCTGTTACCGACCAAGGGGTAGTGTGCAGGGAGCGCGCCGTACTTGACGTGGCGAGCGCCGAGCCCTTTGAGCGACTTGCTCAAGACCTCTGGCTTGCGCAAGTTTTCAACCACCATGACCAGCGCGCCTTTCAGCATTTGCTGCTGCTTACCCATATCTGAGTGTTCAAACAAGGGCTTAGATTCCGGATAGTCCGTGAATAAGTTGTTGTAAAAGCTCGCTGTGAACTCATCGGCCTTGGGCTTGACCAGCTCAAAGCTCTGTTCTAAAAGATCTACATTTAAGGGCATGTCTGGGTGCGCTCTAACTAATGATGAAGGGAAAAAAGTGAACAAAGCGTGAAAGCAGCAATTCGCAAAATTTGCCTTTCGTTCCGTTAAGTCAATCCGTATTCAGACGGATATCTTGGTAACGACACTATGCTGAACTTAAAACCGCTTTTGTGCCTGAAGTTACCAAAAACAACATCGAAATTGCTTGTTGCATCTGATCTATGCGAGAAAGGCATAGAAAGATTTTTGCTGACTTCTTTCGGGCTGAGTAAATTCAAAAAGCGAGATTGTCGATGCAAGATTGGAATGATTTCTTGCATTTTTGCAACTTTGGATACAAAAAATAAAGTGAACTTGCCTTCACCATAGGGGAGAGATTTGCATATTTGTGCTGTTTCTCAACCGTATAATTCGGCAAGTCGCGATTTGACTGTTGCTGTTTGATGACATTTCTATTGCGCTTTGTATGACGACTAAGTCTTTCCAATTTCTGGGATCTATCAAGCTGGCCGTGCCTTTGTTGGTTGCGATCGCGCTTATCCTAATCGGCGCTACTTTTTACGAGTCCGAAGTGGGTTCTGCCGTGGTGCAGCAACAGATATATAAGAGCTGGTGGTTCGGCGCTCTGATGTTTTTGCTGGCGGTGAACTTAGGAATTTCAACCCTGTCACGCTATCCGTGGAAGGGGGCGCGTAAGCTGGGCTTTGCAATCACGCACTGGGGTCTGGTCGTGATTATTGCTGGCTCAGCGGCAGTGATTCACCTGAGTGTGGAAGGCATGTTGCTAGCCAGAACAGATTCAGGCTCGGTGAGCACCATTAGAGTAGAGGGCGACTTAGTTGAAGTTGCGATGCCAGGGGCTGCGCCCCAGCAGGCGTCTCTCTTTATTAAAGGTGATGGCACAGTGGTGCCGAGGCAGGTAGGCGGACTGTCGCTACTGAATTACAGCAGCAACACGATTAAAACAGTGCATTTTGAAGACGGCGGGCAGGTTGCTAATCCTGCGGTGCGCTTAGTGCTCAACAGCGATCGCATGGGGCAAACCCTAGAGCGCTGGCTGGCGGTGGCCCCGGTGGCTTACGACCGGATGGACATTGGTCCGGCTGAGTTGCAGATTGTGACGGCGACAACCGATGAGTCTTTTGCCCAGGCTTTGAAGGCGCCCGAGACTGCTGGGCAGTCTGCAAAGTGGGGCGAGCTAACCGTTAACTGGCTCGGCAAGTCTCGGATTGTTGATGTAGAAGCCAGCTTAAACCAGCCGATTGAGCTGACGGATAAAGGTCGGACACTGGTGCTAGAGGTGAGTGATTTTTGGCCTGATTTTAGGCTGGATAGCGATCGCCTGCCCATGAGTGCCTCCAGCCAGCTGCGAAATCCGGCGGTGAAGCTGCTGGTCTCTGAAAAGGTGGTCTCTGAAAAGGTGGTTTCTGAAAAGGCGGCCTCTGAAGAGTTAGACAGCGAGCTAGACAGCGCGGTTGATTCGGAAGCTTGGTTTGTTTTTAGTAACCCTAGCTTTGAACCAATTCGCAACCAGCTGGCTGGCGATCCGCTGGACATGAGCGCGACTTACAACATTGCAGTGCAGACAGATCCTGATGCGTTCTTTCGGGTTGTTGTTGATGCTCGTGACCAGGTGGCTAACTCAGCCGGACAGTCTCGTTTGCACTATGCTGCTAAGTCTTCTAAAGGGTTCAAGTCTGGCCAATTTGCGGTTGGGACTTCGGTAACGCCAGGGTGGGCAGATTTTGAAATTACGCTGGCTGAGTATGTTCCTAATGCGGAGGTTAAGCGCGAGGTATTGCCTCTACCCGCCGATGCGCCTGAGCAAGGTGAGCCCGCTTTACTTGTTGCTGCCGAAGGCTTTGATCCGGTTTGGGTGCCTTGGGGTGAGCCCACGGCCATAGAGAGCCCAGCAGGCGATGCGTTTGTTGCGTTTAGCCCTAAGCTTTTACCGTTGCCTTTTAGCCTCAAGCTGAACGACTTTATTGTGGAGCGCAACGAAGGGAGTGAATCGGTGGCGATGTGGACCAGTGCGGTGTCTCTGTTTGATACGCACGTGGGCGAGCGGTTGGATACGCGCGTAGGCGAGCGGGTAGACCGTCGGGTGTGGATGAATCATCCCACTTGGTTTAAGGGATGGAAAATCGCTCAGGCCTCTTGGAACCCGGGCGACTTGAACCAGTCTACTCTCCAGGTGAAGCGCGAGCCCTGGTGGGTGACGGGCCTTACCTGGCTGGGCTCAGCCATGGTGACCCTGGGCGTTACGACAATGTTCTACGGACGTTCTGTTGCGAAGAAGTTCAAAAAAGTGTCCTCATTGTTTGGCACAACGCCAGACCTGCCAGCAGACTTCCCAGCAGGCGTCTCGGCAGAGTCTTTAGAAGACATCCTGGCCGAAGAGCGTTCTCAAGAGGAGACAAGTGCACCCTCGATTCCTTTACTGAATGTTTTTTCAGGACGCTAAGCGTTTCGTCTTTATTTCTGTTTTAATTTGGCTGACTTGGCCTGGCAGCGTCAACGGCCATTCGACAATTGCTGCACTCAACAACTGCACTCAACAACTGCACTCAACAACTGAGCTAAATAACCGCATTACACTCATGAAAATTCTCAAATTTGCAATTGGACTGTGCCTGGGCCTGCTGCTGATTGCACTGCCGCTTAGCCAGTTTCAGCTATCGTCGCTATCTCCATTAGAAACCATGGTGGTGCAAGAGAGTGGTCGGAAAAAACCGCTAGATACGGTCGCCAAAGAGACCGTCGCGAAAATCTACGGGCGCTCGACCTATGCGCACGACGGAATTAAAGAAGGCCCGATGGAGACTTTCTTGTCATTATGGTTGAACAACCGCAACTGGAATGAGGAGCCGTTTGTTCTGTTTAGCTATCGTCCGCTGAAAGAGGCCATTGGCCTAGATGCGGATCAAAAGCATTTCTCTTTTCAAACGCTGATGAGCAACCAGGCGCTCGGCGATGTAGTCAGAGAAGCCCATCGTAAAGAGAGCAATGGCGATGAGCTGAGCCGAGATGAGCGTGAGGCCTTAGCGCTTGAAGACCGACTGACCCTGATGGTGAGTATGGTGAATGATGATGCGATCGCCATTGTTCCTCATCCTGACGATATTAAAGGCAAGTGGGCCGGCATTACCGCAGCGCAGTCTCTATACGATGTAGAAGCTGTTGCACCGTTGTTGGCTAGTTTCACCTTAATTAAGCAATCGGTATTTTCTTCGACCTTCTCTGACACCAGCCATCTTACCGAGCATCTTTTGGCCCTGTCTCCACTGGCCGTTTCCCTCCAGGATGGCTTACGTGAGCTAAGCCCGAGCGTGTACCCGGCGGTTGGCGCGATGGATCAAGAAGTCTTTTTTAATCACTTCCATCCGTTTGCAAAAGCGTGGCAGCTGTACGGGGTGGCCTTTATTGTCATGCTCATCGCGCTGTGGGTAAAGCCCTGGGAGTCGCTGTATTGGAGTTCTATTGGCCTGTTTGTGGCTGGCGTTACGGTTCAGAGTGTTGGCTTTTGGCTCAGAATGCAGATCGCTGGGCGTCCGCCAGTGACCAATATGTATGAGTCTGTGGTGTGGGTTGGGTTTGGTATTTCTGCGATCGCCCTTACTTTCGAACTCATCTACCGCGCCAAGTATTATTTGCTCGCCGCTGCGCCACTCTCTGTGATGTGCTTGATTTTGGCCGACAGCTTACCTGCTGTCTTAGACCCCAGCATTTCACCCCTGGTCCCGGTTTTACGAGATAACTTTTGGCTGAGCATTCACGTGCCTACGATTGCCCTGAGCTATGCCAGCTTTGCGTTGGCACTGGGCATTGGCCACGTTGCCTTAGGGAGCTACCTGTTCTCTCCGCAGGCGAAGTCTCGCATTCAGCTGCTCTCTAAGCTGAACTACAACGTGCTGCAAGTGGGCGTGCTGTTGCTGACTGCTGGCATTATTTTGGGTGGCATTTGGGCTCACTTTTCCTGGGGACGCTTCTGGGGCTGGGACCCTAAAGAAACCTGGGCTCTGATTGCGCTGTTGTGCTATTTGATCCCGCTGCACGGTCGGCTAGTCGGTTGGATTGGCAACTTTGGTATCAGCGTAGCGAGCGTTGTCGCATTTAACGCGGTGCTAATGGCCTGGTACGGTGTGAACTTTGTGCTGGGTACGGGCCTGCATAGCTACGGGTTTGGCACGGGTGGCTCTGAGTGGATGATTGCGGGCGTTGTTGGCGCCGATCTCCTTTTTGTACTCGCGGCGAGTGCTCGCTACAAGGGTTGGCTGACCCCGAGTGATACGGTAGCTTCGCTGGTGACAGAGCCTACCGGTGCCGAAGCGAGTGCAAATTCGTAAGGGTTTCTCTGCAATCACCTACTGTAATCATCTACAATTTTCTGTGTCCCTTGAGAGATCTCCTTTTTTAGGAGAGAGATAATTATGAAACGTCGAGAATTTGTGAATTGCGTGGGTTTAGGCGTATTGGCCAGCTCTTTGCCAGTTGCGATCGCAGCGTGTTCTCCCGCAGCTACTGACGAAACAGATACCGCAGATGCCAGTGCTGATGCGCCGGTTGCACCGCCTGTCGAAGAGATTGATACGAGTGTTCGCGAAGATGGCTTTGCTGCCTTGGGTACCGTAGCTGCCCTAGATTCTGAAGGCTTCCTGGTTGACAAAAACTTTGCTGCCGGCCCGGTGATTGTGATTCGCGATCCTGAGGATGCGACTGCGGTCGTTGCGCTCAACTCAACGTGCAACCACCAAGGCTGTAACGTCGATTGGAAAGAAACAGAATTTGTATGTCCTTGTCATGGCTCTAAGTTTGGTGCAGATGGTAGCTTGGCAAATGGTCCTGCCACAGCCCCCCTCACGCCATTCGAAGCAAAAGTTGATGGCGATTTGGTGCTGGTAAAAGTAGCTTAAGTTTCAGTGTTTGTTGCTCACTAGAACGCTAAATGAATCGCATCAGATTCTGGCCGGTGGAAAGCCTTATTATGTAAGACTATCCATTGACTGTAAAATTTAATTTCTCAAAGAAGGGTCTCTTTTCTGTAACCAGTAGGAGGGCCTTTTTTTGTTGTATGGGTTTTAGTTTATGGGTCTGTCGTTTATGGGTCTGTCGCTGGTAGGTCTTGGCAGAGGTCTTCTGGAATCCGGGCGATCGCACGCTGAAAAACTCGGGTATCTTTTAGCCCTTTGGCGACAATCAACGCGCCCTGAATACTGACTAACGCATCTTCTCCTCTTTGCTGCGACGTTGTTGGATCGACATCGGCTGCTGTCAGGACTGATGCGATCGCCTCTGTGAGCATCCTCATGTTTGTTTGGATGTTGTCTTGGAAGGCTGCTTGGGATGTGCCTGCTGTAAGGGCTGCTAACAGGCAAGGTTTGTGACCACTGGCATAGAGGTCGCTGAGGCGATCGCACATCTGCTGAAACCGAACGAGCGGAGGTTCTTCTGATTGAAGGATGGGTAAAATGCTCTCCTCAATCCATCGATTGCTATAGTCAAGGGTTGCCGTCACCATTTCGGCCTTCCCACCTGGAAAGTGATGGTACAAGCTGGCCCGGCCCAATCCCGTTGCCGTTGAAATGTTCGACAGGCTAACCCCCTCATACCCTTGCGTTCTAAAGAGTTCAAACAGGGTTTTGAGATGTTTTTCTCGAGACATAACTGCGGTTTGAAGCTTTGAGCTATCTGAATGATTGACAGTATACCGAACGATTGATACATTATGGTTATTCGGATATGTATCGAACGTTCGGTCTAATTTTCCTTTTGAGATCTAATTGCGATGGCTATGACACAATGCGCTCATCATATTGGGCTCACCGTTCCGGAAATTCAGCATTTAATGGTGTATATTCCGGGCGGTATTCGCCTAGAACTGGTTGCGCACTCGTAATTTCGGTGTTTAAGATTTATAACTTGTTAAAGGCATGGAGAGAAGTCAATGTCGAATTCTGGTTGGCCCCATAGCGAATCTCCCTTTCATGAGGGTGAGCTGTCACTGCAAGCGCAGGTCGGCGCTCAAGCACGTATTGATACTCAGGGCCGTCGGATGATTCGGCCCTACCTAATAGCGCAGCATCGCCAGTTTTTTGCAGCGTTGCCTTACGTCATCTTAGGTAGCGTAGATGACGCTGGCGCGCCCTGGGCCTCTATCCTAACGGGCTCACCAGGATTTCTCTTAACACCGGATGAACATACGCTGCGCATCGTGACATCTCACCTGTCTGCCGGAGCGCCGCTATCGGTTGCGGTTGGTGATGATGTGGGCGTGTTGGGCATTGAGCTCAAAACTCGCCGTCGCAATCGAATTAATGGGACGGTGAGTCGTATGCACTCTGATGGATTTGAGGTGCATGTTCAGCAAAGCTTCGGCAATTGCCCGCAGTACATTCAATCGCGTCAGGTTATCAGCAGTGAGCCAGGTGATAGTGTTTCTGCTGTCGTTAGCGAGTGTTCAGTATTCTCTGAAGCGGATAAAGCGCTGATTGCCTCTGCCGATACTTTTTTTATTGCAACGGCTTATCAGGCAAAGTCTGCGGGGAGGTCCAGCGGTGTCGATGTTTCTCATCGGGGTGGCCATCCAGGCTTTGTTGTTATTGAAGGTGACCGCACGCTCACGATTCCTGACTTTTCCGGTAACAATCACTTCAACACCCTCGGCAACATTCTTTTAAACCCTCACGCTGGATTGCTGTTTATAGATTTTGATACAGGTACCTTGCTGCATCTAACCGGCACTGCTGACGTGATTGTAGAGGGTGAAGGAATTGCTGCCTATGCAGGCGCGCAGAGACTTCTTCGTTTTCGCTTGGCGAGAGGTTATCGTATAGAAAGCGCTTTGTCGTTACAGTGGTCTCTCCCAGAGTTTTCACCTTTTTTATAGTAGAAACTACTAACGAAGAGAGATTTGCCAAGAAGGTCAATAGGGCTTGCTAACTACACTTGAGGTAACCACGGTAATCGTCTGATTGCCACTTGTTTTTCTAGGTCGGTAATAGGCTGACCGCTAGCAAGCCGATAAGTCCGAACGAAAACTTCTGGCTGGATGCCACGCGTTGTTTTACCTTGCTTGATGATAACGCCACCCTTCGTAAATATTTGAAAGGTGACAGCAGGCCCCTCTATCCTAAACTGGCCTGGGACGAACACGGCTTGGTAGATATCTTGGCTGTCCCTTTTTCGAAAGCCGTAGCAAGTTTCTTCTGTTTGTTGGGAAGGCTGAGACGGTTTTTGTGCCTGCGTATTCTCTTCTAGAACTGTTGTCAGTTTAGTTTTGACGTAGGTTTTGTCTGAGTTGTAAGTATCTCCTAGCTCAAGATCTCTTTGGGCATACTTTAAAATCTCTTTGATATGTGCGCTGCTTAGTTGCGTCAGTTCTTCGGTGAGCGATCGCACTTTTTCGTCAATTTTTTCGGCTTGCTTTGGCGACACTTCGTTGATAATAATGACGCCTTCTCCATCGGCAGGCACTGCTTGATAAGATTGATCTTTCTCATTGAAAAAGACGATGCCCCAGTCACCAACAGGCTGATTTTTATAGTCTAAAATTGGCTGACCTGCTTGCTCGTGGCCCGCAGGATATATTAGGGGTTCAGCGGCGTCCCCTAAGGCTGGCACAGGAAGAACAAATTTATAGGCATCTGAAATAACCGCTGTGCTTTTTTCGCCGAAGGGAAAGTCCGCACTTAATAAAATCGGCAGCTGATTGTTTTGTGCTTCGCTGCTGGGTGTTGCCATAGTCGTACTTACATCATCCCTTAAAGCTTAATCGTTCATCACTTTTATTACTGTGGTTTGTCAATCTGGCCTGACTTTGGCTGTTTAAGCCAGTCCGGAATAGAGGGGCTGATTAGCTAGCTAGGGGAATTTGTTTTTGGTGAGTGAAGTTTAAAAATGCGCGGGTGACATCGCTGGTGAACAGATCTTCATTATAGGTGGACGCGACGTAGGCTCTCGCCGTGAGCTGAATAGCCTTTGCCCCTTGCGATAGATAAATTTGGATGGGCTTAGACGGTTCTAGATAGGCCGAAGACTGAATGGTGTTCCAGATGATGTCTTCAGCGGCTTGGCGCTGTTTGTCGCTGGATTTGGGCGATAGGTAAAAGACCATTTCACACAGGGAGTCGCGATCGCCCCCATTGACCGACGTAATGGTCTCAGTCCAAAGGGTGTGGGTCGGTAGGCTAACGCGTTCGCCTTTAAGGGTTTCGATCACCACAAAAAAAGTGTCTAGCTGTACGACCCTGCCGCTGATGCCTTTAATAAGGACGCGATCGCCTATTTGAAACGGCGTGGTGAACGCGGCCAGCGTTTTGTAGGCCAGGCCCTCTAAAAAAGCTTTTACCACGCTAGGTGAGCTAATGAGCGAGCTAATGAGCAAGGTGACAAAGGTAATGGTTAGGCCCGTTTTCTCGGTGGTGGTTGTTTCTGGTGCGGTGCCTATCCAAGCGTCAAACCACTGCGTGCTAGCGATCAGCACAAAGGGCAATACAACAACACTGGCTATCAGCAGCGTGCTTTGCGTTAGCGCGTGGCGGCGACGTTCTGCGAGGCGCTCGGTGTGGTTGAGCAGCACCTCTTTGGGGAGACCTCGGGTGCGCCGACGGGTGTTGATACTCTTTTGTTGCTGTTGTCGCCACCAGCTGTAGAGTACCTGCGTTCCAATAATGCCGCCTAAGTACAGCAGCACAGACGGATTAATAAAGAGCTTAGCGATATCATCCATAGTGGGCATCCATCAACGCTGATAAATTGCTGAGCAAGTCGAGCCCTAGGGTTTCCCTCAGGCAAAAGATCACCAATGGAATGGCCACTTTGTTAATCACGAAGACAGGTTCTCTTCGCTGAGAGCCGGATTCTTCGCCCCAGCGAGTGAAAATCCCAATCGATTCAAAGAGGCCAAGCATTCGCTGTGCCAGACTTTCGTTAATGCCCAGTTCTCGGACTAAGTCAGGTGCGGTAGACGGTCCGCTGACGAGGAGTGTGGCCAGTGTGCGAAGTTCGTCACGGGCTGAGGGCCGTGAAATGATCCTGCGAATCGCCAGGTACTGCTGCGCGTCTAGCTCGTCTAAATTGTGAGGGAGTGTGCCAGTGCGCTCAAAGTTTTCTAGCGCTTGCAGGGCGCTGTTACAGTCTGTTCGGATATGGGCGATTTCAATATTGTTGCCGGTTAGGGGCAAGAGTAAATCAAAGTTTTTGGCACCGGCTAAAAATGCGTAGGCAAACAGATCAATTTCGCAGGGCAAGGGTGAAGGTAACACCGGAATCGTTGGCAGATAGCTGAGTTCGCCAATGAGCTGACGAATGGGCCTCATGCCGCTGGTCGTTTGCCGAAAGAGCTGATCAACGCCCAGAATCGTGATGTCTGAGGTGCCCAGCTGGAGCTGATGGAATAGGCTCTTGGTATAGTTTGGTTCGGCGATCGCACGATTGTGCAGCTCCCTGGCAGAGAACTGCGATCGCGGAATATCTGCCCAGCCAACGGTAATTTTTGCGGCAAGCTGCATAGCACTAGGGGAGAAACACTCTCAATATCAGACCGACATAGATAGACTTCTGGCTTATTTATGGCAAGATTAGTTTTCGCTGACAGCCTATCAGCTTGCAGGGCCTTTTCGGCTTAATCCGGATGTTTTCTATATTTTTTCGATAATATTTTTAGGCTTGAGGCGACATGTAGACCTTTCTTGTAGGTTGAGCTAGCTACAGAACAGCTCGCTCAAAAATATTAGTATCACCGCAGGTCAAGATCGCCATCGACGTTGAATGGGAGGTCTGGCTGAAACATTTCTTTAATGCGTCGGTTTCGGTTGAGCGGCACTGTGGCATACTGCGGACATTCTCAGCCAACGCTCTGACGTTAGTTTGCTATTTTTCTGTGCGATCGCTCTAGGAGTTCTTATGCCTCGTTTAACCCGAGACCAGCACCTGTTTGGCGCTGGCCCAAAGCGAATTCTGGCGCTGGATGGTGGCGGTATTCGCGGCATGTTTTCGCTGCAAATTTTGCACAAAATTGAAGCGATAGTTCGTCAGCGGATGGGAGATGACACCGCCTGCTTGGCAGATTATTTTGACTTAATCGGCGGCACTTCTACAGGCTCTGTAATCGCTTCAGGGTTGGCCTTGGGCTGGTCTGTGAGCAAGCTCGATGAGCTGTATCGAGACCTGGGCGATGTTATTTTTCAGCAAGATCTTTTACGACATGGCGTTGTTCGCGCTAAGTTTTCAGCGAAGCCTTTGCGCCAGGTCCTAAAGCGAGAATTTGGCGATATCACCTTGGGTGATGACGCTATCCGTACGGGGCTCGCCATCATGACCAAACGACTAGATACGGGTAGCCCCTGGATTGTATTCAACAATCCTGAAGGACTCTTTTTTAACGAAATTCCAGACAGCGATGATATTCCCAATAGAGACTATCTGCTGCGCCAAATTATTCGGGCCAGTACAGCCGCGCCTCACTTTTTTGAACCGGAGCGTGTGGCTATTTCTGAGGATGTAGAAGGCGCTTTTGTCGATGGTGGTGTGAGCCCTCACAACAACCCGGCCATGCAGCTGTTTTTACTGGCGACGCTTGATGGCTACAAGCTCAACTGGCCAATGGGCCCAGATAACTTGCTGGTGGTCTCTGTGGGCACCGGCTTTAAAGCGCTCAGGCTCAGCACGGAAAAAGTGATGAAAATGAAGTCCGCTGAGCTAGCGCTACAGTCTCTCCAATCGTTGATGGACGATGCCAGTCACTACAACGAGTTGTTGTTACAAATGTTCTCTCAAAGCCCAACCGCAAGAGAGATTGATATGGAAGTTGGCACTGCGGCAAACAGCAACCTTCAGCCGTGGCTTACCTATTTGCGATACGACGCGGCCCTAGAAAGAGAATGGATTAAAGAAAAATTGGGCATCACGGCGGTAGAAGAACAGGTCCAAGAGCTGCTGGCTATGGACAACCCAGATAAGATTGAAACCTTTGCTCGACTGGGCAAACGTACGGCTGAAAGGCTGGTTGAGGCCGATCATTTTCCCAGCAGCTTTGATATTGAACCGGTTACTCCCTGATTCGATTTGCGCAAAAGCGGTCGGCGCAGCCGTAACTGACGGAAAAATCCTAGGCGATTGCAGTCAGGTTTTGTGCCCGTTGTCGCTTCGGTGGGCGCGGCTGGGATTGCATTGCCAAGTTCTACAATATCCTCAGCGGCATTCTCTAGGCGGCTGGTACGGCTACAGAGCCCAGTTTGTAGGTCTGTGGCTTCGCCGTAGCTGTATACCAAGTAAGCTTGACCGGTTTCAAAGTTGTATCCGCAGGCGGCGCTTTGTGAAGCTGTGCTAATAGTTGCTGTATCGCCTAGGGCGCCCTTCCACTGTTCTGACACGTCAAATGTGATGGCGTATCTATTTTGCGGTGGAAAGATGTTAGGACCGTCGCTGCTCTCAACGGGCGCGATATCGGTGACGGTACCAGCAAAGACGGCGGTGGCGCGATCGCGTTCTACACTGGCTGCTTCAGGGGCCATGCAGGAGCAGGCATGCGCAGGGCGGGTGGTCATAGCTAAAAATGTCGTGGTCAATAGCAGCGTTGCCGAGACCAGCTGAGTTCCCTGCTTAACTGCCAGCTTAACTGCCAGCTGAACCGCCAGCTGGACGGTGCTTTCACCCTGATTTTTCATGACTATCTGATCTTCCCTTGTATCGCATGTAATGACTTCAGTGTAGTGACCCAAGGAAAATCGGCAGTGGCTGTTTCACTTTACGCAACGCCTTGTTTTCGCCTTCACCGTTCTGCCAGTGGTGCCCCATATTAGCGCTCGCCAGGGAGTGTGCCAGAGAGCCTGCCAGAGAGTCTGTCAG
This sequence comes from Cyanobacteria bacterium J06634_5, assembly GCA_039820525.1. GTDB lineage: Bacteria > Cyanobacteriota > Cyanobacteriia > Phormidesmidales > Phormidesmidaceae > Phormidesmis. The sequence goes on along the minus strand of JBCBPY010000001.1, from coordinate 104,424 downwards.
ATATAATGGGTGTATACACAACGCGTGTTTCCAGTGGCTGTTTTGCAATGACTTTTCTCTCTAACCGCTCAACCCCTCAAACGGATCCGCCCGTAGCGCCTCAGAAGACGCTGCCGACGATGTACGACTTACCCAGTGAATTTCCAGAGGAGCCCGGTTTGCCTGACGAGTTTCATGATTTGCAGCCTCAGCTGCTTAGCCGCACGCTACAGCTCAAAGACTATGCTGCAAATAATCGTTTCACGGGCTCTGATCTCAACCTGTATTACGACGGTGCTCATCCGCTATGGCACAAACGGCCAGATTGGTTTTTAGCGCTGGATGTTCCCCGTGTACACAAAGATGGTGACGCGAGGCGAAGCTATGTTGTATGGCAAGAGCATCGGGCACCGAGCATTGTCGTTGAGTTTCTCTCACCTCGAACTGAAAAAGAGGACTTTGGTCGGTTTTATCGAAGCAGCGATCAAATTGAGCCATCTGAGAGCGCAGCGCCTCAAGGTGCCAGGGGAGGGCTACCGGTCAATGCCTCAGCCTCTCCACCCAGCAAGCTAGAAGTGTACGAAAAATATTTACGAGTCCCTCACTACGTTGTCTATAGCCGCTACACACAGCAGCTCCGGTATTTTAGGCTCACCGGAACTCGCTACGAAGAGCAGCCCGTAAAGGCAGAGAATCCAGTAATTTGGCTGGCGGATCTGGAGATTGGCCTAGGGCTGTGGGATGACTACTTTGAAGGGCTTCCAGGGCCGTGGTTAAGATGGTGTGACGATGCTGGAAACTGGTTTTTGACCGATACTGAGCAAGAGCGTGAGGCTAAGGAGCAAGAGCGCGAGGCTAAGGAGCAAGAGCGAAAAGCCAAAGAGCAAGAGCGCGAAGCGAGGGAAGCGGCCCAATTACGCGCGGATAAGCTGGCTGCTCAGCTTAAAGCGCTGGGGATTGAGCCAGAGGCCTAGCTGCTCCTAGCTGCCTACTCCATAATAGAGGTCGAGAACAAACCGCTACAGCAGCGCTTTTTCTAACGATGACTTTTTTCCAAGGTGCCTCGGGTAACGCCGAGCTGGCTAGAGAGATTGAGCGATCGCCACAGCTGATCGCCACTCAGTTCTCCGGTTAAAAGCTGTTGATACGCGCTGAGCGTACTGGTAACTTGCGCTGGTGTCTCATCTAAAAATTCAATCCGAAAATGGCGTGCGCCTTTTTCAATTAGGCGGTGCATGAATTCTGCGCCGGTTTGGGCGCGACCATTGAATACCGTATTGCGACAGCCTGCATCGGCTTGGAGAACGTGTTCGGTGCCGGTGCGATCGCGCAATTTCACCGCATGGGTGTCACAGGGACGCCCGCAGTTGGTAAAGTCTGTTCCCTCTGATAAAAACGCGCAAAACACGCAATGCTCCATGTGAAACATCGGCATGTGCTGGTGGATGGTGATGTCGAACCACTCAGGGAGCGCGGTTTCTAGCAGGTCTAAAAGCTGTTGTACATTGAGGTCGTAAGAGGCGCTCAGTCGCTCTAGGCCAAAGGTTTGTTTGTAATAGTCCGCGCTGATGGGGTTCGCGATATTGAGTGAAAAGTCTCCTATGCAGCGCTCGCCTGCAAAGTAAGCGAGCTGATCGTAGTTGCGAATGAGATAGCCATCGGCCCCGGCTTTGCGTACCTGGTCAAGGATGTAGTATTCACTGGGTTTGGTAATGCGAGGGGGCGCAATAAACAGCTGGGCGGGCGGGTGATTAGCGTTCGTTTTTAAGGCGTCGGCGTTGAAGTCTTTAACCTGTTGCACGGCCTCGCGGTAACGGACGGGATCTTCAAATTCGCAGTATAGGGTTTGGCCTGAGGTGTGTGGCAGTGCCTGGAGTGCAGCCTGGAGCTGAGGGAGCGTGCGAACTAAAGCGATCAGCTGCGTACTGAGGGTATGGTCAGTCTCGATGGTGGGCAGCAGATCTCGGTGGGAGGCGTGAGGGTTCAGGGTCCAGGGGGTTGGCGCGGTGCGGAGGGCGTTTAGCTGGGTGACGAGGTCTCGGCGCAGCTGATTGAGCGCGCTGACTGGGAGCATGACGTCTCCGGCCAGATCGCTGGTGAGTGAGACGAGTTCAAAGGGGGTGTTGCCCAGTCGGGAGAATTGTTGGGTGAGCCGTTCTTTGGTGAGGGGTTTGCTGTGGGCGGCGACCAGGGGAATGTCTGTGGTGGCTTGGGCGGTGTGACCCTGCTGGTCGCGGGCGATCGCACTGAGCCCTTGGCCTTCTGCCCCTGAAATCTCAAAGGTGATGCCGCGCTTAAACCGGGGCTGCTCGCCGCTGTAGGTTTGACGCAGGGCTTTGTCGAGTTCGGGGTCGCTGGTTTTCCAAATGCGATCGCCCACACTCACCCGCTCGAGATCAATATCGTTACGGCCAAAGCTGATAAAGGTCTTTTTCCCCAGCTGCTCGACGCTGTACAGCCTGCCGCCTTGGTCATGCTCGGGGTCACCGCTATCAATCACCACGCCATCACCGGGCTTGACGGGAATCTGCGCGTTAATCACCAGCTGGGTTTCTCTTTTGTGCTGGCGAATGGCGGTGATTTTGCCGATGAAGGCACCGCGCTTTTTACCAAAGCGGGCGTGGACTAATTGCTGGTTGTCAATGCCTTGGAACCAGCCGGTGGAGAGCCCCCGAGAGAAGGCCATTTCTAAGGAATAGCGTTCTTCTGGAGAGGGCGTGTAGGAGGTTGGTGGGCGACGGAATTTTAGTGCGATCGCCGCATCTTCCTCAGAGGTCTCTTCCGATAGGGCTGGCAACTCTGAAATGACATTGTCTAGCGCCTGACGATAGGTGCGCGTGACGTTAGCGACGTACTCGGGCGTTTTAAGACGACCTTCAATTTTTAAGCTGGTGACGCCTGCTTTGATCAAATCAGGAATCACCGGGAGCCCGGAGAGATCTTGGGGGCTCAGGAGGTAAGCGCGATCGCCCAAGTCCACTTCCTTGCCATCGGCAATCAGATCGTAGGTCATCCGGCAAGCCTGGGCACACTCTCCCCGGTTCGCCGAGCGTCCGCCCAACGACTCACTGGTCAGACACTGCCCCGAATAGGCCACACACAGCGCCCCATGAACAAAGGTCTCTAAAGGCAGCGCAATATTCTCTTTTTTGAGCTGCCGCTGAATTTTGTTGATCTCCTTCAGCGAGCACTCACGGGCCAGCACTACCAAGTTACAGCCCAGCTGCTGGGCGAATTTTACCCCGGCAGTGGAGGTCACCGTCATTTGCGTCGAGGCATGAATCGGAAAATCCGGCGAGAGATGGCGGATGAGCCTGCAAATGCCCACATCCTGAACAATCGCGGCGTCTACCCCAGCCCTAATCATGGTGCGCAAATAGTGCGCTGCCGACTTCAGCTCCTTGGGAAATACCAACGTGTTTAACGTGACATAGCCCTTCACTCCGCGCCCATGGAGAAAGGCCATCAGTTCTGGCAAGTCATCAACCGTAAAGTTGTGCGCCCGCATCCGCGCGTTGAACTTATCGAGGCCAAAGTAAATCGCATCTGCGCCGTTTTCCACCGCTGCTTTGGCGCACTCCCAGCTGCCTGCGGGGGCGAGGAGTTCGGGGGCACGCACTTTGCTGCCAGGGGAAAACGCACTTTGCTGCCCAGGGTCAGTCGTTGAGCGTTCTGTGACACTCTCTTGAGTAGGGGAGTGGGGCGTAGGGCGTGAGGCGTGGGGGCTGGAGGTGTTGGAGGCAGCGGAGGCAACCATGGGTTCAAAAGGAGTTGTCAGGCTAAAAGTGTATAGCAAATGCCTAGGTCGTGCTTGTGTACGCAGAAGCCTTGGCTGATGGTGACAACGTCATAGTGATAAGCATTTTTCAAAGACAGCAGCCCTCAGCCGTGCTCTCGCAAGGGTAGTTTGGCCTGCCACAACAAAAGTAGCGGGAACAACAACTCAATAAAAATAAATACAATGCCCAGGGCATTAGGCTCACCGACTTGCACCCACGAAAGCAGCCGTCCCAGTCCACCAAAGAATATGGAGCCACCAATAATACGGAATATTGTTCGATGTTTTTCGATGTTTGGAATAACCCACCATGCAATCAAGCTGAGCGAAAGGTAATAGCCCATGATGTATCGGTACTGACTATCAAACTGAGGGTCAATCGCCTCCGCAGGCAACCAGCGGCTCAACCCAATACTCACGCCCACAACGGAGACTAAAAGCGGAATCAAACTGAGTAAACCTACAACGATTTGCAATCCACGTTTCATTAGCGTTTATTCCTCACAAGGTTAGGGTTAGCAATAGCTTGTGCACTGCTTGGCTGACGTCATAGCCTGAGCGCCATAGCCCGAGCGTTATGGACAAAACCATCGGAAGCGTTCCCAAAGTTATAGCCTATTACAATGTTATGGTCAATAACATTCAAAGGGATACTTAAGGAGCGCTGTATGCTGGAGGCGTTCTATCCACTCCCTAAGATCTCTGTGAGCAGCGGTTCCTATCATCATGGTCACTTGCACGATGCACTCCTCCAAGCTGCCCAATCTCAAATCGCAGAGGAAGGGGCTCAATCCCTAAATTTGAGTAAGCTGGCACGCCAGTTAGGGGTTAGTCAACCAGCGGTGTATCGACATTTCTCAAGTAAGCAGGCACTGATATTTAGCTTGGTCGAGCGTGGGTTTACGGTGCTGACTCAGCAGCTAGAAACAGCGACTGAATCAATCTCTTTTCCCAGTGACTCCCTAAATACTCAGCCATCGACCAACAGTGTGATAGAGGGCATAGAAGTCATTGCTCAGACTTATATAGCGTTTGTCTTAGAGAATAAAGAACTGGCGCGGCTGATGTTTAGCCTAAAAGAGAGAGTTACCGATCCAACGCTGCACAGCGTTTCAAAACAAGCCGCCGTTCCGTTGGTAAAGCTAATAGACGTCGGCCAACGGTGTTATGGCCTTAAAGTTAACGATTCAGAGCAGGCGGTACGGCTGATGTGGGCCTCTATTCATGGGTTATCGGTACTGTTGATGGATGAACAGCTACCCTACGTCACAAACACGAGAGGAGAAATCTCTGTCCACACGAAGGCGATCGCACGTCTGCTGTATGACGGCTTATTCGCAGCAGACAATCAGGCATCGTCAATTTGAGCCTGATGCCAAATTTAAGCCTGATGTAGCATTCGCGCCCTTGCTTTTGATCGCGATATGGGCTCGATGGCTGATATGGGCTCGATGGCTGCGGTGACCAGGCTTTCACCGCAGGTGCTTGAGTCAATGACCGTTGATCCCTAGAATTGAAAGGATTAAGACAATCGAAAGTTTTTAAACGAAACATTAGGAGGAACCATGGCTGAACGTCCGATCATCGTTGGTATTGTGGGCGATAGTGCGGCTGGAAAAACGACACTAACCCGTGGAATCGCTCAGGTGCTGGGTGAAGAAAACGTTGTAGCCATTTGCACTGACGACTATCACCGCTATGACCGTAAGCAGCGGGCTGAGATGGGTATTTCAGCCCTCGACCCTGAGTGCAACTACATCGATATCATTGAGCAGCACTTGGAAGACTTGCGCAACGGCAAAGCGATTCTTAAGCCCATTTACAACCACACCACCGGTGGGTTTGATGCGCCTGAGTACATTGAGCCTAAAAAATTCGTGATTGTAGAAGGTCTGTTGGGCTATTCCACGGCGCGAGCCCGTTCTGCCTATGATGTGAAGGTGTACTTAGCGCCCCCTGAGGACCTGCGCGCTAAGTGGAAAATTAAGCGCGACACGCGCAAGCGCGGCTACACCGATGAGCAGGTGCTCGAAGCTTTGCGTAAGCGCGAGCCGGATTCTGTGAACTTTATTCGTCCTCAGCGTCAGTGGGCCGATGTGATTGTGTCTTTTGTGCCTCCTGAGGCCGAAGATGAAAAGGGCAACGACCTGTTGCTCAATGCGGTGATGACGTTGCGTCCAACGCTGCCCCACCCTGACTTCACCCACATCATTGATGACAAAGGGAATGACCTGGGCGATGCGATTCGGTTGACCCTAGACCGTGACATGAGTAAGCCGGTGGATATTCTCTCGGTAGATGGCCATGCCACTGAAGAGCAGGTGCAGCAGTTAGAGAGAATCCTCTGCAATGAAGTGCCCTACCTCGGCCAGTTTTGCAGCCTAGAAGGCAATAAGGAAGTGGGCACCGTTGTCGGCACCACTGGCGAGACCCTGCAAAGCTATCCGCTCGCACTCACGCAACTGTTGATTACTTATCACATGCTCAAGGCCGTTGAGCGCACAACGAAGTCGTAATGCTTTATCTGCACTAGAGAGCGTCTGGAATAAGAGGCTTTTGGATAGAAGGCTCACCCCATAGAAAAAGGGTGAGCTTTTTTTTGCGTTTTGTAGCCAGGTTCGGACTTCTTCAATTTGCGATCGCTCGTACACTTTATCGGCTGTCATTTGCACGATGACCTGCTCAAAATCAGCCTTAGGAATGTGGATTAAATAAATCGTCCAACTATCCCAGCTGCCCTTCGACTACGCTCAGGGCGCGGTGCCAGTAACTACCGATGGCTGAGCGTAGTCGAAGCCAAAACCTATCGGTCTTCTAGATGCGACTTTTATTTAATTGTCGATCCTTAGTCAGCTTTCCTTCAACGGCGAGTTCTACGACGTTGTCGTTGGCATTGTTCTTGTGCTCAATCATGAGTGTTCTCCTATCGACATGCGAACAGCATTGAGTCAGCAGCTCGTCTGTTGAGCCATTAACCTCAGGTCGTTCAGAACTCTCCAAAAACTTTCAGGCGAAAACCCCTAACGAGAGCGACTAGAAAAAGGTATGACTGACTGGTCACAGCCTGGCAAATATAATTTAACCCGCCAACAAAGATTGGTAACGGCTCGCAAAGCGCTCTTATTTCGGGGCAAAATCAATTGGCTGTTGAGTATTGAGCTACAAGCTTTAAAGAGTCTCTGGTTTAACAACGCTTACAGCGGTAAGGCTGAGAACTGGTCAAAGACTTCTTCGGTAAGCCACTGGACACCTGTTTTTAGTTTGTAGCCGGGTAGCGGAAGAATGCTGAGATAGGTCGCCTCGCGAATGAGGTGGCCTGCATGGCCTTTGATTTCTATTTTGTCGAAGATTTCGGCGGCGCTTTCACCTTTACCCAGCTTGAGGAGTGTTCCTCGTAAAGAAACCTCGGCGGGTGTTGGCGCTTTCCCTTCGATAAGCGCGGCGATATTGTCAGCGATCGCCTTTCCTTGCTGGTAGGCAACCTGGGCGGTATCCGGCAAATCATCCGAAGGGTTGAGGGCGCAGTCGCCTGCGGCAAAGACTTCGGGATGGCCCGGAAGTTGGAGCGTGGGGAGTACTCTGAGCTTGCCGCGACGGTCTTTGTGTTCGTCTGGAATGTTGAGGTTCTTGATGAGGGGATTGGTTGCGGTGCCAGCTGTCCAAACGATGGTTGAAGCAGGCAGCGATCGCACCTCACCATCCTGCTTGTAAATAACGTTATCGGGCTGAATTTCAGTCACCGTGGCGCCCGTCATCAAGTTAACGCCGCGCTTTTTCATCGCTTTGCGGGCTGCTTTTTTGAGCTTGTCGTTCCCGAGCCCGCTGAGGATTTCTTCTCCTCGCTGCAAAATAACAATGTTGATATCTGCCGGGTCACCGCCGAGGGGTTCGTACCATTCGGGCAGTAGGTCAGCGAGGGTGACTGCCAGCTCTACGCCGGCAGGGCCTGCCCCTGCGATCGCAAAGGTAAGATTCTGCTGACGCTTCTCAGGCCGCAGCGCGGCAACTTGCAAGGTCTTTCTCAAATGCTCACCCAAAACAATCGTGTCGCGACCATCTCTGAAGGGCAAGGTATGCTCTTGGGTGCCGGGGATATCAAAGTAGCCAGTGGTTGCGCCTAGGCCCAGCACTAGGTACTTGTAGCTGTGAGTGAGACCTGTTTTGGTGGTGACCTGTTTGTTGTTTAGGTCAATGTCACTAATCTCATCGAGTACAAAGGTGACCTCTCTTTCTGCTAGGAGCGCATCATAGCGAGGCCAAATAATATCTACATTGGTTTCACTCGATAGCAGCTCGTAGAGCAAAGGCTTGAAGACGAATCGCCAGTTGCGATCAATCAGCGTACGGGGGCATTCGCAGTTTAATCGTTCAAGATGAAGGGCCGTAAAGAGACCGACAAATCCGCCTCCGAGGATGAGGATTTCGTGGTTAGAGTTAGCCATAGTTCATCTCGAATGTAAGAGCAGTTGAACCTGTTCGATATCAGATTCCTTAGCTTTTCTTAATAAAGCTGTTGACTCTTAACGTATCTATACAGATGCAGGCTATGCGTACCTATTTAGGCGTAGTTTTAAGAATCTATAGCGGTAGGTTGAGCTATGGGTTGTCTCTCGCTGCCTTTTTGTCGCTAACGTTTAGTGCTGCCCATTCCCTGTTCTAAAATTTCAATTAGCCCATCAAAAATACGCTCTACGCTCTGCATATTAAGATCGACTTCAGTATGTTTTTCGCAGAATTTGTTCTCGGCAAAATTTGTTCTCCGCAGGCCACTGTCAGGCCACTGTGAGTAGTAGGGCGACTGTGTCTTTTAATTCTGGTTGAAGTGTTGTTTTAGGGGTTGTTGTCGCTTGCTTACGGTTCGCGCTAAGCCTTAAAAAACGGGTAGGGGCCGTCGTAGTCGTTAATGTATTGTGTGTGGGAGACTAACCCGCTGTTGGCGTTCCACAGGTGGAGCTGGTAGGCGGGCGGCTCCATGGTGAAGGTTGCCGTTTGGGCGGTGGCTGAGAGATCTAGAGAGACTTGGTGGACGGGGCTGGGTATGGTGTAGGCGAGGGTTTTAGCCCAGTGGGTATGGACGGGGCGATGAACATGGCCGCACCCAATGCGTTCAATGCAGTCGTATTTTTTTACGATGTTGGCCAAAGCATGGCTGCCGGTGAGGCCGAACCCGTCCATCATGTCGATGCCGGTGGTGAAGGGCGGATGGTGCATAAATATGAGCGTGGGCTGCTCGGGCTGTTGGCTGAGCTGTTCATCTAGCCAGGTGAGCCTCGCGTTGTCGAGTTCGCCTCGGCCTTCTCCAGGGACGTTGGTATCGAGCATAATCAGGCGTAGTGGACCTGCTTCTACCACGTACTGGAGGTAGCCCGTGGCGGGTAGGTAGGTGTGCTCGGTGAAGACGTCTCGAATCAACTCGCGGCTGTCGTGGTTGCCGCAGAGTAGGTATATCGGCATTGTTAGGCCGCTGAGCATGGTTTTAAGCAGGGCGTACTCAGCAGGCTGCACGTTGTGGACAAGATCGCCGGTGATGACGAGGATGTCGGGGGAGAGTTTGGCGATGTGGGCGATCGCACGTTCTACCAGTGGATTGGTATTTACCACGCCGTAGGCGAGTTCGCCGGGTGCGAGGACGTGGAGGTCGGAGATGTGGGCGATGAGCATAGGAAACGCACTTTGATGACAAGGGAAAACGGATTGTTGTCTCTTGGAAAACACACTTTGATACCGAGGGAAAACGGATTGTTGTCTCTAGGAAAAAGGGGGAAGGGGAAAGGGGGAAAGGGAAAAGGGGGCAGTGCTTAAATTTTAGAGGCTGGGTATGGTTTTGGGCTGGTGCTATGGCTTACGGTTGTCTGGCGTTTTTGGGCGAGGCTGATCATGCCTTTGAGCAGTAGGGTTTCTCCTAGCATTTCTCCGAATTCTTCAAAGGCAGTGCGGATGGCGTCTACCTGGTAGAACTGCCATCTTCCAAAGAACCGATACCAGTGGGGTTCTTGGATGTGTCTGCGGAAGAGTTCTAGGCCGAATCCGCCGATGAGGAAAATGAGAATGCCGGTGCCGACTAGCCGCATGGCTTTGGGATGAAAGTGATAGAGGCGCACTAAGTCTCGGTGAAATAGGATGGGTGCGGCGGCGGCTACTGAGAGGTAAATGAACTTCCACAGCTGATGTTGGTTAAAGAGAATGTTTAGCTTGAACAGTTCATCGGTTGCGGCGCACAGGAAGAACACGCCTGCGAAGGCCAAGAGACTGCGTGACGGTGGCACTTTTGGATTGCGGTAGGTGAGGCATAGCCAGAGGGGCAGTGCGCCGATTAAAAACAGCTGGGTTGCCTGAAGCCATGACGGGAGGGTTCTAAATCCGTTGACATCGAATAGAGGATGGGGCTCGCCACCATTGCGGAGGACGGTGAGGGCATAAAGGGTAACCAGGCTAATTTCCAACCCAATCACCACGGGCAACCAACGAGATTTTTGGGTGGGCATGGCAATGGAGTTGGCTAGCGGTTGGCGTAGTATACCTCAACGGATTTTTGAGGAGTTACGGATTTTTTGCCTAGCAGCCACGCCTTGTTAAGGAACGAGGATTGAATAAATATTTTAATCACCCACTGTTTGAGGCACTCGGGAGAGGGCCTCCCGTACATACATGAGTCCGACAACTTTGTGATCGGTTAGGTGCGTAGGTTGCCGACCCACCCCACCCTATCGGGCACCCCTCCAGAGGGGATCTACTTCAGGCGATGAATAGAAAAGTGTTCTATTTCAATCACATGACGCCGCAAAGCCGGGGAAAATCCCCTCTGGAGGGGTGGCACGCAGTGACGGGGTGGGTCGGCAACTTGTGGCTATGGGTCAATGTTTCATTGCTATGTATATACAGAATTCCGAGAGCTTCCTGACGTTGGGCCGGTTGGAACGCTTTGTGGGGTTGAGTGTGACGCAGGGACAGGGCTATTGACCGATTAGCCACTAAAATGGGGTGTCACCGCCTGTTAAGGCTCTTTGTTCTCATACGCCTAACGTCCATCCATGAGCGAGATAAAAATTTTCTTGGCCTCTTCTTCGGAATTGAAGAGCGATCGCGACCAGTTTGAAATTTTTATCAATCGCAGAAACAAGGCGTTGCGTGATCAATGTATCTTTCTACACTTGGTCATTTGGGAAGACTTTCTCGATGCCATGTCAGCCGATGGATTGCAGAGCGAGTACAACAAAGCGGTTGAGGACTGCGACATCTTTGTGATGCTGGTGCAGAACAAAGTAGGCCCGTTTACAGCTGAAGAGTTTGACCATGCCTTTGGTCAATTTTCGGAGACCAAAAGGCCCTTAATTTATACCTATTTCAAGCCTTCTACAACGAGAGATCGGGAGGCGCTTCAGAGTCTTTGGGCGTTTGAAGACAAGCTCAAAGCGCTAAAGCACTACAAAACTGAGTACGAGACAATTGAGGGACTCAGAGAACATTTTGGCAATCAGCTCAAGAAGCTGAAGGATGAGGGATTTTTTACCGCTGAGACCCAGCCGAGACAGTCACGGCGAAAAAGCTTAGTGGAACAGTATCGAGTGCCGTTGCAAATGCCGCCGTTGCCGGATCATTTTGTAGAGCGTCCGGAGCCGCAGGCGGCGGTGAGGGCACAACTGCTGTGTGAAAACGACAAAGGTGGCACGCTGGTGGTGAGTGCCATTTATGGGTTGGGCGGCATTGGCAAGTCCGTGCTGGCGAGTAAGCTCACCCATGAGCAGGCTGTGCAGGACTATTTTGCCGATGGCATTTTGTGGGTGACGCTGGGGCAGAATCCGGATATTTTGCCGTTGCTAAGCGGGTGGATTCAGGCGCTGGGGGATCACGACTATAAGCCGACGGCGATAGAGTCGGCGTCGAATCATTTGCGGACGCTGCTGTATGACAAGTGCATCTTGCTGGTGGTGGATGATGTGTGGAATCCGGCGCATTTGGAGCCTTTTCGGGTGGGGGGCGATAAAAGCCGGGTGATGGTGACGACCCGTGAGGCGCGGATTCCAGATGCTGATCTTCATCGTTTGGATGTGATGGATGAGGATCAGGCGCTGGACCTGATGACTCAGAAAATTAAGGAGCCTTTGACTAAGCGGGCGCGGGGGCAGGCGCTGGCGTTTGCGGGGCGGGTGGGGTATTTGCCGTTGGCGTTGGAGCTGGCGGCGTCGCAGATTGAGGATGGGGTGACGTGGCCGGAGCTGCTGGAAGACTTTACCGCTGAGGTGTCGCGGTTGGAGGCGCTGGATATTTATGCGCGGGGGGAGATGCCGGATGATGAGAAGCGGCGGAAGTATTCTTTGCTGGCCTGTTTTAATTTGAGTTTGCGGCAGCTTTCGCCGGAGCAGCTGCGGCAGTTTGCTTGGCTGGGGGTGGTGCCGGAGGATGTGAGCCTGACCCAGGCGATGGCGGAGACGTTGTGGGCGGTGAGTGGGCGGCAGGCGGGGTCGATACTGCGGACGTTTCGGGCGAAGTCGCTGGTGTTGCAGGGGGCGAAGCAGCAGGGGGCGAGTGAGGGGGATGCGCGGCCTAGCTATCGGATGCATGACCTGATGCATGACTTGGCGCAGCAGCTATTGCAGCAGCCGGTGGAGCCGGAGGGTGAGGATGGGTTGCCGGGGCTGGGGTTGAGTGTGGCGGCGGCGCATGGTGCACTGTTGGATCGGTATGGGGCGAAGGCGGAGACGGAGGAAGATGGGCGGGTGCAGTGGCATACGCTGACGGATGATGGCTATATTTTTGCGCATTTGACTTGGCATATGGCGCAGGCGCAGCGGCCAGGGGCGATTCATGGGTTGCTGTGTGCGAGTAATTGGGCGGGGCGGAATGGGTGGTATGAGGCGTGTGATGCGATTGGGAAGCCTGCGGGATTTGTGAATGATTTGGGGCGGGCGTGGGGACTAGCGGTGGATGCCTATGAGGCTACGCCGGGGAAGGCGGTGGCGCTGCTGTATCGCTATGGGCTGATGCGAGCATCGCTGAATAGCTTGGCGAGTAAGGTTCCTGCTGAGATGGTGGGTGGGCTGGTGAAGGAAGGCTATTGGCAGGCTGCGCAGGGGCTGGCTTATGCGCAGCAGGCACAGAATCCGTGGCATCGGGCTGCTTGCATCTCTGCAATCGTGCCTTATATGCCCAAGGCGCTGCTGCCAGAGGTGCTAAAAACAGTGGGGCAGATTAAAGCGGCGGCCTATCGGTCGTATGTGCTGAGTAAGCTGGCTGAGCGCTTTCCTGAGGTGTGGGCAGATGTGCTGGACGCTATTCAGACAATTCAGGATCGGTATGGCCAGCACCGTCAGGAAACAAAAGGGTTTTCGTATCGGGCATTAGCGCTGACAAGAATTATCAAATGGTTGCCCGTTAACTATCTTTCAACGGCTCTGGACATTGCTCAAAAAATTCAGGATCCGGCTGATAAGGCAATAGCGTTGATAGCTCTGGCAACTAAAAGAGAAGTGCTGTGGCCTGAAGTGCTGTTGATTATACGCGAGATAAAAGATGAAGATAATCGGTCGCGTGCCCTGCGTGCAATGGCGCAGCGCCTACCAGAGCTGTGGCCTGAAGCGTTGTCGATTATACGCGAGATAAAATGTGAAGATGATCGGTCGAATGTGCCGAATGCGATCTCAGAACATCTGTCATCAGATCTGTGGCCTAAAGCGTTGTCGATTATACACGAGATAAAAGATGAAGATAATCGGACGGATGTGCTAAGTGAGATCTCAGAGCATCTGTCATCAGAGCTGTGGCCTGAAGCATTAAAGATTACCAATGAGATAAAAAATGAATCTTATCGCTCATGGACATTGAGACAGATTGCCGAGCATCTGCCGTCAGAGCTGTGGCCTGAAGCATTGGTGATTATATGCGAAATACAAGACGAAGATGATCGGGTGAGTATTCTGAGCGAGATCTCAGAGCATCTGCCGTCAGGGCTGTGGCCTGAAGCATTGGCCATTACACGTGAGATGAAAGATGAAGATAATCGGGCGAGTACTCTCAGCGGGCTCTCAGAGCATCTGCCGCCAGAGCTGTGGCCTGAAGCATTGGCCATTACACGCGAGATAAAAGATAAAGATGTTCGGTCGATTGCGCTGAGTGCGATGGCGCATCATCTGCCGGAATTGTGGTCCGAAGCGTTAGCGATTACGCGCGCGATGAAAAATGAATTTTATAGGTCGAGTGCTCTGCATGTTATGGCGCAGCATCTGCCGTCAGAGCTGTGGTCCGAAGTGTTGATGATTACACGCGAGATAAAAGATGAATCTTATCGGTTGCGTGCTTTGCACGCGATAGAAGAGCATCTGCCATCAGAGCTGTGGTCCGAAGCGTTGACGATTACAGGCGAGATAAAAGATGAATTTTATCGGTCGATTGCCCTGAGTGCAATAGCGCAACATTTGCCTACTGGGCTACTATCCACAGCGATCGCAATGATTTGGGACATTCAAGATAATTACTTCCGTGCCCAGGCACTACAAGCCTTTCTCCCCGCCTTAGAACAACTTTCTATCCCCTTCCATGAGTGGGCAAAAATGCTAGATATCATCGCCTATCAAAATCGTAGCGAATTACTTACAGCACTCCCTGATAGCCGCCCTATCGTCACTCGGCTCGGCGATGACAACACCTTCCCAGCCATCCTCCAAGCCGTCCGAGACGTGTGCCGACAATGGCCGTAGCACCTTTGATAGTAGCTGTAGGTTTTTCAGATGTAGTCTGGGTCTTTGTTTAGCATACTCAGCCCGCAACTTTGGTTCCCCTTACCAAGGGGAACCGTCAGGGAGGGGTTTTCGATGAGTGCACTATACGCCGAGACCCCTCCGTTGGTTCCCCTTGCCAAGGGGAACCGGAATCCCGGCCTAAACACGTATTAATCTGGAAAACGCTATAAATTTAACTGGTCTAACAACCCAGCCGATTCCTTCAGAGTCACCAGCGCGTTCGCACACAAAATCCCAGATGCCGCCACCGCAGGCACGCCAATGCCAGGAAGCGTGCTATCACCCACTCGGTAGAGCCCTTTTATCGGCGTTTTTCCACCAGGGAAGCGACCTTCTTTTGCAGCGATCGCAGGCCCATAAGTCCCCTTATGCCGCCGCAAAAAACGACTATGCGTCAACGGCGTCCCAATCATCTCCAGCTCAAGGCGATCTCTCACATCTGGAATAATTCTCTCAACCGCCCGAAACAAAGTCTCCGCTTTCTCTCTCTTTTTCTGCTCATACCCTTCATCCTTACTCCCCTTCTTCTCCCACTGAGCCCACTCATCATAGGGCTCTAGCGTGTAAGCATGCACCGTGTGATAGCCCGCCGGAGCCTGGTTCGGATCCAGCACCGTGGGAATAGAAACCATGCAGGTGTTCCCAGGCGTAGTGATGGCAGCGTCGTCATCATGAACAACAACATGATGAATAGCAACCTCTTCCAAGCCTTCCGCGCGGATGCCAAGGTACAGATGCATAAAGCTATCGACGGTAGGCGTCTCTAAGGCTTGTGTGCGATCGCCCTCTGGCACATCCCCCGGCTCAAGCAAATGGTTGTAAGTATCCCAAACCGTCGCATTAGAAATCACAACCGGCGCACTCAGGCATGTCCCATTCTTAAGCGAAACGCCCTTCACCTGAGCCTTGCCATTCTTCTTCTCTGTAATGATCTTATCCACATGGGCATTCAACCGCAGCTCACCACCCCACCGCTCCAACCCACGCACCAAAGCCTCCACCAGCGCCCCGCTACCCCCAATCGGATAGTCAATCACCGACTCAGCCCGCTCCCCAAACATAAACGCCATTTCCGGCGCAACCGTTTCATCGCAGGTCATCCCCGAGAGCAAAAAACACTCTAGGTCCAGCAGCCGCTTCAGCCAAGGATTTTTCACCGAGCTGGCCATTACCTCCCCCATAGACTTACCCAAGTCCCCCAGGGTCGGCAGCATTTGGGCCAGCGCCCCCGGATACCTGCGCAATAGCAGCGGCAACAGCTGCCAGTCCGCCCGGAGGGCCAGGGTCGGGATGGACTTTAAGGGCGCATATATTTGAAGTAAACGCGCTTCCAGTTTGGCCAGCTGCGTTGCCGCCCCCGGACTAAATTTTTCTACCGCCTGACGATACTTTTCCCCATCGCCGTACACCGGCAGCGTGCCTTCTGGAAAGTGATAGTAGCCAAAGGGATCGTAGGGAATAGCCTCTATTTTTTCACCCAGGACGGCCAGCACTTGGCTAATGGGATTCGCAGAAGTTGCTTCGCTCAGGCCACAGTAAAACGAAGGACCCGAGTCAAAGGTGAAGGTGTGTCCGCTGGGCGACCTGCGCTCAAATGCATGGGCCGCGCCACCCGGTAGGCTATGGCTTTCGCACACCACCACACGCCGACCGTAGCGCGCCATCAGTGCGCCAGCCACCAGTCCTCCCAAGCCACTGCCAATCACAATCACATCTGCTCTACTGTCTGCACTGTGCATAAGCTTTTGCATAAGCTCAAGAGCCGCCTGTCAATATAGTTACTAGAGAGTCACTAGCGTCACAATATTAGGCTTTAGGCCAGGTAAAGGTAAAGGTGCTACCTTCACCGACTGATGATTCTAGAGAGATTTTTCCTTTTTGCTGTTCAATAATCTTTTTCACAATGCTTAGGCCAATGCCAGTGCTTTCAATTTCGTCTCGACTAGACAGGGTTTGAAAAATGCCAAAGATCTTTTGGTGATGCATCGGATCGATGCCGGGTCCATTGTCAGTCACTGAAATGGACAGGTGCTCACCACGCTCTTGGACCGTGATTTGGATGGTGCCGTTTTCCTTATCGTGGTACTTAACGGCGTTACCAATAAGATTGCTGAGAACCTGATGCAGCAATAGCTTGTAGGTCTCTAGGGTCGGTGAGCTGCCGACGGGCTGCGTGATGGTTAGCGTCGCTGGTGGAGACAGGCTATCGATCACCTCAGTAATCAGGTGGTGAACATCGACGGGTTGTTTCTCTAAGTGTTGTCTCCCGGCCCGAGAGTAGTCCAAAAGACCTTTAATAAACTCGTCGAGGCGTTTTGCTCTAGATCTTATTAACTGAAGCTGTTCTTTGCTTTCCTCTGGAATTTTGTCTGAAATATCTTCTTCTAACCAGCTTGCTAGGTTGGTGATGGCTCGAAGGGGGGCCCTTAAGTCGTGGGAGGCAATATAGGCAAAGTCATCGAGTTCTTTGTTGCGCTCTTTGAGCAGTTTAGTAGCTCTAACCAAGCGTCGATTGCTAGAGCTTAGAGATTCCGCTTTGGATTTGAGGGTAGTGACAAACTCACTTTGTTGAATGGCGATCGCAAGCTGTACAGACAGATCATCGAGGAGCCTAAGCTCATCATTGCGCCATTCCCGCGTTGTTCGACAGTGGTGGGCTAGCAGCAGGCCCCAAACTTTCTTTTTTTGAGTTTCAGGGTGATTGAGTACAATCGGCACCACCAAATTAGCCTTTACCTGGAACTGCTCCAGCATGTTGATATGGCAGGGGGTCAGGTAGGAATTATGAATATCTCCGATGATGGTTTTGTGGCCATCTAAATACTTTTCGACGGAGATGTTCGATTCTAGGCAGGTATCTTTGATTTGCATGTTGAGGCTGACGGTCCACCCCGGAAGCAATGATTCTGCCACGATGGTGCCGCTACAGTCTGCATTAAAGCGGTAAATAACGGTGCGATCGCAATCGAGCAGCTGAAGAATGCCTTCGGTCGCCGTATGCAACGTTTCCTCCAAGCTCACCGCTCGACTCACCCGCAGCGCAATTGAAGCCATCAGCCGCTGCTGTCGTTGCTGCCGGTCTACTAAATTTTTCAGAGCTTGCTGACTCAGAACGCGCTGCACCGCTTGGGAAAAGCGGTCGGCATTGAGGTCGTTTTTAACCAAATAGTCACGAACGCCAATTTTCATCGCCTCGACGGCAACCTTTTCGTTACCTTCGCCCGTGAGCATAATCACAGGCGGCAACGGCGACATGGTTTCGTGCAGCGCTTGCAAAAACTCCAAACCGTCTAGGTCCGGCAGCATGTAGTCGAGTAAAACCAAATCAGGGGAATGCTCCTGGCACATTTCTAAGCCAGCATCCCCGCAGTCTGCCTCAATAATCGAGCAGCTCATCATATTAGAGCTGTTGATATAACGCTGATAAATCACCCGATCGGTCGTTGAATCATCAACGATAAGGATGGTGTAGTGATTGGGACGTGGAGTTGGGATAGGACTCTCTATCACGCTTTCGGACCTGTCAGAACGGTTGTCCGCTCTGCGCATGAGTTCAGGCGCTTTTTGGGACTGTATAGACTGTAGCGGCTGGCGAAAAGAGGGTTCCTGGCTGAATGTGCTCATGGAGACTTGCTGCGTTGTAAGGGCGTTGCCAAATCGCGAGCTTGGAAGGTAGAAGGCGAAACCTGCGTCACAAAAGGAACGGAGGCACGCCTATCAGCTACGTACTCTTGTCTTTTAAAGTTCAGTCGCCGGCACTGAACGATTCACTGTTTGGATACTAATCTTTTCCAGTAATATTTATTTAATAATTAATTAACATAATCATACATTACTTAACTGTAAGCAGTGCATCAATTTTAGAGGCTTTCATAATTAGAGGTTTTCATAATTCCCCGGCCAACTTGATTTTTTTTGGAGAGCACCGGAAGCGCCCATGCAAACGGCTAGACCATAGCTAGTTAAAAGCTAAATGTGACTAACGCTAGACGGCGACTAGACAGTACAGCTATCCGGCAGCACCGTCGCCTTAAACCAGTAGTCGAGCACCAAGCAAATAGACTCTTTCATCTGCTGGAGATTCATGGGCTTAATGAGATAGCTGTTAGCGCCGTACCGATAGCAGGCTTCGATGTCTTTAGGGTCTGATGAGGTGGTGAGGACGACCACCGGAATGAGCTTTAGCGTGTCGTCTTGCTTGACTTGGCGTAGAACGTCTCTGCCGTCAGAGCCTGGTAGGTTGAGGTCCAGTAAAATTAGGCTGGGCAGCGCCTCAAAGTTTTGGCTGACATGGTCACCGGCTAAAAAGTCCAGCGCTTCTTCACCATCTAGCACGCGGGTGAAGGGGACTTTGCTATTGCAGTTTCTGGTAAAAACCCGCTGAAGTGCCTCAAAGTCTTCGTCACTGTCTTCGACAACCAGGATGTAAGGCGATAATTTTTTGAGCATGGCGTTTGTGGTGAGCGAGTCTAAATCTTTGATTTTTTGGGATGGTCTATCCGCTATTCGCTCGGGCCATCGAGTGGATCGGCCTCTTCGGGGTTCAGGGTGAAGTAAAAGGTGCTGCCTTCTTCGTACACTGACTCAATCCAAAGCTGCCCGCCGTGCCGCTCAACAATTTTTTTGGCAATGGTGAGTCCTGCGCCGGTTCCACCACCATATCGCTTTGGCGGATGCAGTCGCTTAAAAATGCGAAAAACAGTTTCTAAGTGTTTGGGTTTGATGCCAATGCCGTTGTCCTGTACGTAAAAAACGGTTTCTGTACGGTTGTTCTTCTGACTGGCCTCAGCGGGAGAAATAACACCGACCGTAATCTGCTTTGTTGCTTTGTTGTTGTACTTGATGGCGTTGGTGATGAGGTTGGTTAACAGCTCAGTGATTTGAATGCGATCGCACATCATCACCGGTAGTGCGCCTGTTAGCTTAAACACTACATTTTCCGGCTTGCTCATGTTGATGACATTGATAACGTCGCCAACCACCTCACCAAAATCGACCGTTTCCAACTGGAGTTCTGCTCGCCCTAAGCGAGAGTAATACAGCAGCGAGCTGATGAGGTTTTCCATACGCTGCGTCAGGCTCATCAGCGTATTGAGTTTTTCCACACCATCTTCACCCAGCGTTTGGCCATAGTCTTCAATCAAAAAGCTGGAGTAGTTATGGATGCCTCGCAGCGGTTCTTTGAGATCATGAGAAGCAATATAGGCAAACGAGTCGAGTTCGATATTGCTGCGGGTGAGTTCCGAGTTTAGCTGGGCAAGCTCGTCAGCCTTTTGCAGCACTAGATTAATGATAGAGCGGCGCAGTTCTATGGCGGCTTCTATTTCGCAGGGCAGCCATCGACGCGATCGCCCTTTCACGGTTTGCTCCCATTTTGCAAATGACTGTCTCGGTGACATGCGCAGCTCGCCGTCATCACCCACCAACATCGGTTTTTCGGGGTTGCCAGCCCAGTTCACCGTTTGCAAAACTTCCTCACGGAACCACAGCACAAAAACTTGCTGTGCCTCGGAAACAGACAATGCCAGTAAGCCGCTGGTTCGCCCTGCGAACTTTTCTGCCGGTGGATACACCTCACTGAGTTTTTCAGTTTGGTACAGAGACTGGCCATCAAACTGGTCGCTGAGCCATGCGAGCAACCCTCTGACGTCTGCTTGGGTGGGCGTTTTCCCTTGCAGCGCAATGTCTCCTTTTTCACAAAAGGCAACGCCGGTCGCGCCGGTCAGCGCCAGCAGATTTTCGGGGTTGTGCATCAGCCCTGCTTGCAGGCTCTCGTGCTGAGGCAGGGCCTCGACAAACTGAGTCTGTAGCGTTTTGATGCGCAGTCTGTAGTCAGCATCTTCGCTGTCGGTTTTGTTGCTGAGCTCTAGGGCAACGACCTGCCCCAAAAACTCGCACACGGTCCGCAGCTCATAGGACAGCTGGCGAGGGCCGTTATGATGGCACACCAGCAGGCCCCACAGGCGGTTATTTCGCACGAGCGAAATGGCCAAGGTCGCTCGAACACCCATATTGCTCAGATATTCGGTATGCAGCGGTGATACGCTGCGCAGCGTAGAAAGGCTCATATCTATGGGGCCATGCGCCTCCTTAGAGGCCGAGACTAAGGGCACCGGGCGGTAGGTGACATCTGGTATGAGGCGGAGCCGGTTGAGCACGTACAGGTGCTTGGCCTGTTTTGGGATATCGCTGGCCGGGTAGTGCAGGCCCAGGTAGGCTTCCATTTCGGGTTGCTTGACTTCGGCGATTACCTGGCCAGAGTTATCCTCGTCAAAGGCGTATACCATTACCCGGTCGTAGCCGGTGATTTGCTGAATTTCTTGTACGGCAATGGTGCACAGTTCTGAGAGGGTATTGGACTGTTGTAGGCGGCTAACGGGTCGCTTCACCAGGCTGTGGAAATCAAAAAAGCTGATGTTTTCCTGTTCGGCGGTGGGCTCTAACTCTATGATGATGGCCTTTTGGCTTCGGTGAATGATGCCCGAAAAAGGTTTTGACTCATCGCGTACCTTGATTTCAAACTGAAGTGGATTGACGGCTTCAAAGTTTTCTTGTAGGCAGCTTTCAACCGTGCCGAGCTGCTCGGCGGTGAGTAGGTGGCTCAAGGGCTGACTGAGCAGCGACTGGGGCGATCGCCCCAGATGCTCCGACGTATTTTGGCTCACGTGCACAATCTGCCAGCCGCAATCGGTATTGTGGAGCACTAGCATGACGCCGTGGGGTTGAATCGCGGCTGGAATATGAATCGGCTCGCGATCGCAATTGCTAATATCGACGGTTCCGGTCAGCAGGCTTGGGTCGGTGAGCTGTGCGATCGCAGCTTTGGTTTTAACAACGAAGTCTGATACAACCATCGAGTGCTTAGAAAGTAGGTAGGGTGAAAAGAGCGGGCTATCCTCTGGCATTTCGAGCGGATATTTCGAAAAGGTTTGATTAGCGTAGAGGACCACCTATATCAATACCACCTATATAAAGATAGAGACAAAACAGAGGCTTTGACGGTGAGCGGGTTTCGGCTTCTTTTTTTACTTGCAAAGGATATAACGCGACATAAACAGAAATGGCCCAACCAACAGGTTCACCCGCAATAGCTGCCAATACACTCGCGATCATTCCAGTGCTCAATGAAGAAGAGACGATTGGTGGAGTGATAAAAGCCTTGCAGCAACAGGGCTTGGCGACTATTTGTGTGGTGGATAACGGAAGTGGCGATCGCACAGCAGCGGTGGCGGCTCAAGCGGGCGCGCAGGTTGTTTCAGAGCCTCGGCAGGGCTACGGCCAAGCCTGTTGGACAGGGCTCCAAACAGAGGCCGCAAGGCGAGCCGAGTGGATTTTGTTTTGTGATGGGGACGGCAGCGACGACCTGAGCGAGCTAGGTGAGCTGCTCGCTGCGAGTACTCATGCCGATTTTGTATTGGGCAATCGACGAGGAACGGCTGCGGGCAAGGCGCAGCTTACGCCTGCTCAAAACTTTGGTAACTGGCTGGCAACTCGGCTGATTGATTACGGCTGGGGCTATGCCTACAGCGATTTGGGGCCGCTGCGGCTGATTCGGCGCTCAGCGCTTGAGCAGCTGGCGATGCGCGATCGCGGCTTTGGCTGGACGGTCGAGATGCAGGCCAAGGCAGCCGGGTGCAACCTGCGAATTTGCGAGCGCCCGGTTAACTACCTGCCGCGTCAGGGCGGTCAGTCTAAAATTTCCGGCACGCTCAAAGGCAGCGTTAAAGCGGGCCAAATTATCTTGACGACCTTGGCTCAGCTGTATTGGCAAAAGACTTCAGTTCGCTTCTCGGGCCGTTTTTCGGGCCAGTTTGCAGGCCAGTTTGCAGGCCGATTTGCAGGCCGGTTTGCAGGCAGGCAAACACCTTTGCTGTGGGCCAGCGCGTTATTGATGGTGGTGGGCGCGCTGTGGGCGATGCCCCATGGCGACTTTCTCAATCAGCCGGATGCGGTGCCTAAGTTTTGGCAGGGCATGAGCCTAATGGGCCTAGGTTTTGTGAGTGCTTGGGGGTTGAAAAAGGCCAGCGGCAGCTGGTTTTGGGGCGTTGCGATCGCTGCTCGCCTTATTCTTCTGGCGATGCATCCCGGCGACGACATCTGGCGCTATCTCTGGGAGGGGCATATTCAATTGACAGGCTTTAACCCCTACCTATTGGCCCCAGAGGCCACCGTGTTAGAACCTTTGCGGTTCAGCGGGTGGGAACACATTAACCATCCCGATCATGCCGCAATTTATCCTCCTGTTACGCTGCTGGGCTTTCGCCTGCTCGCGAACATTCAGCGCTCAGTGTTGCTGTTCAAATTCTCTTTTGTCGCTGCCGATTTGGGGATTTGTTGGCTGCTTAGCCGTCGTTTTGGCTGCCGCTCCACGCTGCTATATGCCTGGAACCCTCTGGTGATTTACAGCTTTGCTGGCGGGGGGCATTACGATAGCTGGTTTCTGCTGGCGCTGGTCGTCGGCTGGTTGGGTTGGGACTCTCCTGACAGGCGTAACCCTTATCTCACAGCCTTTAGTATACTAGCGGTCGGTGTCAGTATCGCTGTGAAATGGATGTCGCTTCCTGTTTTGTTGTTTATGGCCTGGCGACATTTCCAAAAAGAGCGCTTAAAAGTCTGGCGAAAAACTGTTTTGAGCAGAGCGCTTGTTCCTGTTTCGCTTTTTTCTGTTGTGCTATGTTCCGTTGCGCTGATTCTGCTGGGCCTTCTGCCAGTCGCGCTTTCCGCAGGGCCCTTTTGTCAGGTGTCTGCCGAGGGCCTCAGCTGTCCTATTTTGCCGATCAATTCGACCTTTGTCTCCTATGGTCGCAGTGCTGCTTTTATTCCACATTTTGTTGCCCAGCTATGGCCAGCTTCCATTAAGTCCAATGCGATATTTGCCCTACCCCTAGGGCTTGCCATTCTATGGACTATGCGCCGAGCTAAAACCATCGGTTCCTTTTTGGAGCGCTACTTTGTGGCGCTGATGCTGCTATCGCCTATCATTCATGCCTGGTACTTTACCTGGCTTGTGCCGTTTGCCGTCTGTAGCCGTAGCTGGGCTACTAGGCTAGTGAGCCTGTCAGCCTTCGTTTACTTCGCCTTGCCTCACAATATCGCGATGGGTATCACGGTCGATTTTGCGGGTGGGGCGCAAGCCTGGGCCTTCAGCGACTTGCAGCGCTGGGCGCTCTGGGGGCCATTTCTGTTGGGTCTTTGGATAGATTCACAGAGGGATGCACACACCTAGAAATTAGGCTCCTCTCAGCGATATTTCAGGTTAGCGCTGGTTCGTGACCGTATGCTGTGGGTGCGTTGCATTCGCAGTGCCTGTTTCCTACATCGCTACTTAATATACACAGATCACTATGCCGAAAAAATATTTGTTCATGGCGCTTTTGCCGGCCCTCATCAGTCTAGGAGGATGCACCGCCGCTACGACCTCTCTGAACAGCAATCAATCCGCTGTCGCGCAAGAATCTGGTGTGCCTGTTAATGCAGCCGTCAACACCCCAGCGCTGGCCAGTGTCCTGACCAACTATGTCGACGATCGCGGCCTGGTAGACTACGCCAGCTTGCAGGCGGACCGCCAGTCGCTAGATGCGTATAATGCCTCGTTAGAGCTCACAACCCCTGAGACCTACAACAGCTGGAGTGAGCCTGAGCAAATTGCATTCTTGATCAATGCTTACAATTCTTTGACGCTCAAATCCATTATTGACGAAACCCCGATTAAAAGCAGTATTAAGGATATTACGGGCGTGTGGCGGTTTAAAAAGCACGGCCTGCTGCAAGGAAAGCAAACGCTTAACAACATTGAGCACGATATCTTGCGGGCTGATTTTTCAGAGCCCCGTATCCATGCGGCCCTGGTGTGTGCGGCGATAAGCTGTCCGTATCTTCGTCAAGAGCCCTTTACTGGGGAGAACTTGGATGCTCAGCTCGACGATCAGACCAAAATCTTTATCAGTCGCCCTGAGGCGTTTGAAATTGATAGAGAGAACAATGAAGTGCGGCTCTCGGCTATTTTTGATTGGTTTGGCCAGGACTGGGTGCCGGCTTTTGGCGGCGCTGAAGGCTTTGCCGGTAGTGACAATGAAAAAGCCGTCTTGAACTTTATTAGCGGTTACTTAAACGAAGAAGACAGCGCGTTTTTGAAAGCAGGCGGCTACAAAGTTCGCTACACCGATTATGATTGGTCGCTCAATCAACAGTCCTAGGCGATCGCACATGTTATTCAACCACAGCGCCTCAGCGGTGTCGCCTGCGCTGAGGACGTCACCGCCCAATATACCGCCCAATACACCGGCTAATGCACTGGTTAATTCACCCGCTAATGCACCGGCTAATGAACAGTCCTGCTGTTTGTTGTTGTTTATGCGTTATCCCCAGGCGGGCCGAACCAAAACGCGGCTGATTCCGGCGCTAGGTGCAGCTGGTGCTGCCGACTTGCAACAGCAAATGAGTGAGTATTTGCTGCGCCGAATTGTGCGACCTGAGCAGTGGCAGCTACAGATTCACTTTACGGGCGCTGGGCTAGCGGCTATGGAACGCTGGCTCGGGGTGGGGTGGGACTATCAGAAGCAGGTAGAGGGTGATTTGGGCGATCGCATCCAGTCCGCTTTTCAGACTGCTTTCCAGGTCACTTCTCAGACGGCTTCTCAGACGGCCTCTCAGGCGGCCTCTCGTGCTGGCCACTCTGCTATTCAGTCTGCGATCGCACCCAAGCGTGTTATTGCGATCGGGGCAGACTGCCCCGACATCAGCGCGCAGCACATTCAGCAAGCCTTCGATGCGCTCGTCGATTCAGACGTAGTGGTAGGCCCCGCTAGTGATGGCGGCTACTATCTCATCGGGCTGCGCCAATCTCCGCATCAAAGCGTCTCTAGCCCAGTTAATCGCCAGTTGGAGACCCTGTTTGGCGATATTGACTGGAGTACGCCGCGCGTTTTCCAACAAACTCAGGCCAAAATACAGCAGCTGGGTCTTTCGCTGGCTCAGCTGGAAGTTCTCTCAGATATTGATCGCCCTGAGGACTTATCTATTTGGGAGCGCCTACAGGCGGTTCAACCTGTTGTTTGATTTCCTATGGCGTCTGTTTTTCCTACTCTTTTCTCCGTCATTTTTTCTCCCTAATCTGTTTGTTGGAAACGATCTGCTCAATACCCTGTGTAATGTTTACGGCCTTTGCCTCAACACTATGACTACTCGCTTACTCCGTTGGCTTTCACCTCACTGGCTAATAGAGGTAACACCGATTCTCTACTTGAGTATTTTGGCGGTAATTTCGCTGTATGGGTTTCACAAGGTGCTGATGATATGGCGCTTTTACAAGTATCAGAACACGCTGGCTATTGGGCTACCCTCTTTTCGTGAGGAGGACTTACCTCACGTGACGATTCAGCTGCCTATTTTTAATGAGCTGTATGTGGTGGAGCGGCTGCTAGAGGCGATCGCGCAAATAACCTACCCCGCAGACAAGCTAGAAATCCAAGTGTTAGACGATTCCACCGACGAAACCCAGTCCCTGTGCAAAGAAAAATCTGCTCAGCTACAGCAACAGGGGCTCAATCTCTCCTACATTCATCGGTCTCATCGCAAAGGGTTTAAGGCCGGCGCGCTGGCCTACGGACTGAGTCAAGCCAAGGGCGAGCTGATCATGATTTTTGATGCGGACTTTGTGCCCAATGCCAATACGCTGCTGCAAATGGTGAACAATTTTGCCGACCCTAGGGTGGGTATGGTCCAAGCCCGTTGGAGCCACCTTAACCGGCAGTATTCTTTGCTCACCAAAATTCAAGCCCTGATGCTCGACGGGCATTTTGTGATTGAACAAACTGCGCGCAACCGAGCGGGCTGTTTTTTTAACTTTAATGGCACGGCTGGCATTTGGAGAGCCCGTGCGATCGCCGATGCCGGTGGCTGGCAGCACACAACGGTGACCGAAGATCTTGACCTGTCCTACCGAGTACAGCTCAAGGGCTGGAAATGCGTTTATCTTCCGCACATTGTGGTACCCGCCGAACTCCCCATGGAAATGAACGCCTTTAAATCTCAGCAGTTTCGCTGGGCGAAAGGGGCCAGCCAAGTAGCCAAAAAATTACTGACGTCTGTCTTTCGGGCGCGTCTACCGCTATATGTAAAATTTGAAGCTTTTTTGCACCTGACTAATAACTTCAACTATCTGCTATTGATGGTGCTACTGTTGCTGTCACTGCCGTATCAAATTTACATATCTGAGCATCAATGGCAGTACGGTTTGCTCATTTATATTCCTATTTTTTTAGTGACCACTATTAACCTAGTGGGCTTTTACTGGGTTTCTCAAAAAGAGCAAAAGCCGATTCAATCTATTTGGCAATTTGTTGGGCAAATCTTTCTCCTTATGAGCCTTGGGATTGGCCTTAGTCTAAATCAATCTTTTGCAGTTTGTGATGGGCTCATTGGCAGTGGAAACGACTTTGTCAGAACGCCTAAGCATGGTGTCTTAAGTCAGTCAGAAACCTGGAAAAACAAGCGGTATCGAGGTGCGAAGACCTGGGTCTTGTTCTTAGAGCTGTTTATGCTGATTTACTTAACGATAACCATCGTCTTTGCGCTGCATCACAATCATTATTTATCTTTGCCATTTCTTTTCATATTTTTTACGGGCTACAGCTATGTGCTGGGCCTGGGCCTTTTTCAAAGGCGCTGAGCGAAAAAATGAGTTTTTACTGAATGGTAGCTGGTGGTGAACCATCCTCTTACCGCTGCTTTTTCGGTGTTAATGACTGGGGTTATCAGCTAACGCGATCACACCTTTTTTTAACGCAAGCATAACGATTAGATTGAAATCCATTTTCAATAGAACCCCGTGGCATAAGAATAATTGGAAACATTACATTACTTACACTCAAAAGCAGTGTACTTTTTATTGCATAATGAATAGCACGTCTTTAACGCGGGCAGTGGCTCACCAGGGGCATGAGGCTACAGTGCGCGGGGCTGTATGGTTTTGGGGCAACGTGCAAATGCTATCAAAGCGGACTGGCAAAGCGGACTGGCAAAGCGGACTGGGCTGTATCAGCAAAACCGTAGTGTAAACAGCTGATTGAACTTAAGATGAAAATTTTAGTGGTTGATGACGATGCCGCGCTGACAAAGCTGATTAGCAATCGGCTAAAGCAGGAACACTACGTCGTTGAAACGGCGCAAAATGCCGAATACGCCATGGATTTGTTAGAGGCCACTCCGTACAGTTTGGTGGTTCTCGATGTCGTCCTCCCCGATGTTAGTGGCCTGGAAGTTTGCCAAACACTTCGGCGACAAAAAAACCAGACGCCTATTTTAATGCTCACCGGTCAGGACCATACTCAAGATAAGGTCATGGGTCTAGATGCCGGGGCAGACGACTACCTGGTAAAGCCTTTTGAACTCAGTGAGCTAACGGCTCGTGTGCGAGCCTTGCTCAGGCGCAATTCAGAAGATTCCTCTACTATTTTGAGCTACGGTGAGCTGAGATTTGATTCGGTTGCGCAGACCCTCACGTATCACAATCAGCCCGTGCCTGTCCGTCCCAAAGAGCTGGCAATTTTAGAGCTTTTACTACGCTATCCCACGCACATTTTTAGCCCAAATGTGCTCCTCGATAAGCTCTGGAATTTGGCAGATTGCCCCGGTCCGGCGACGATTAAAACCCATATTCGCTCGCTTCGCAAGCGGCTCGATGGCATGGGTGCACGCAATTTAATAGAAACGCTCTACGGCAGAGGCTATCGCCTTAATCCAGTCTTTTTGGACCAGGCGGCTGCTAAAAAACCTACCTTTGAGAAAACGGCCTCTCGGAAAACGGCCTCTCGGAAAACTGAAGAGAATGGCAAAAAAGGCGGCTTGGCAAACCCTTCAGAGAACAACATAGCGTCTCAGCAAGTGGTCAATCGAGAAGACGTTTCTCCACTTGACACCAGTCAGAGCCCGGTACAAAGTAACCCATTGATAATGGCTCAAACCTGGCAACAGGTACAGGCCATTAGCTGTCAGCGATTTGTGCAGATGCAAGCGCTCATTTCAAGCTTGTTTACCGATGTGACGCCATCTGACGAAACATCACAGCCAGAACCACAGCCAGAACCACAGCCAGATTCAGAGAGCGTGGAGACGGCAGCCGTGCCTGTGCAGTCTCACTGGCAATCCACTATAAAAAGAGCCATCGCGATCGCGCACCAGCTCAAAGGAACATTGGGCTCTTTTGGCTTTTTGGCCGCTTCGGCGCAGGCCAGAGAAGTGGAGCAGCAGCTGCAAGCGATGAATGATGCTTGCTGTCACGCCAGTGACCCCTACGCGACTAATAAGGCTGAAAATCTTGCTATAAATCTGCCTTCACTACGTTGCGACTTGATGCGATTACAAAGGCAGTTACAGCAGCATATTACCGATCCTGCTTTGCTGGACGGCTCTTTGCCAGACGGTTCTTTGCCAGACGGTTCTTTGCAAGGCGGCTCTTTGCAAGGGGACACTCCATCTGCTGACGCGCGGCTTCTGGATGATACTGCGGTGGCCTCCATGCACGGCACACCTCCAGCAGCAGCGTCCTTAGAGCAGTCCTTACACAGCGCAGCGCCGGCTTCTTTGCTGGTGGTTTCCCACAATCAGGCTTGGGCTGGCCAGCTGCAGAACTCGCCGCCACCGCTCGCGATGACGATCTATACGTGCAATCATCTTCACATCACAGACTTTCTACTGGAAAGAGAGCCGAGCGTTATTTTTCTGGAAATTTCTGAGGCGCAGCAGGCGGATAACTTGGGCCTGTTGCGCGTTTTGGTGAGTAACTATGGTTCGCGGGTGCCTATTGTGGCGCTTGTGTCTTCAGGTAACAGGGCGCAACAGCTGCTAGCGATTCAAAACGGTGCTCAGGCGATCGCACTTAACGCTTGGTCGGACAGCACGTTACTAAGCATTGCCGCAGACTATTGTTAGCGGCTGTATATTGACGCGTTCTACAGTATTAGTGTCATTTATGGCGTGATATAGGTATGGTCTTTCCCCGCATGATCTCAACATTTTGTTGAATACCTGAACAAAACTGAACTTTTCAGGATTTTATCGGAGGGGTCTCTCTAAGACGATAAGCAGTGTGAGACTCCTGAGAAAATATGCAGTGAATATTAAAAGACAAGCTAATCAGGGTAGGCCCCCCGCTCTTTGCACGATTGATTTGTCAGCGCGCTTTGTATCTCGTGTTGTTTTGTGCGTGGCCCCGTTTAACAACAAAATATCAGCCCTTTTCAGAGCCCCCTTACAGGCTAAATTTTGTCGTGCCGGTCTTTCTGCACTTGTGTTGGGCCTAGGATGGCTCAATGGTTCTGCGCGACCTTCTGTAGCTTCGTTAGAAGTGGCCTCATTGGAAGTGGCCTCGCTAGAAGTGGCCTCGTTAGAAGTGGCCACATTGAATCCCTTGCTAAATGCGTTCGACCCGCCGCCTGATCAGGATGCGCCGCGCTCTACAGCAGGCGGCGGGTCGCGACCGTCTGTGTCGGCCTGTCGTTGGAGGCCTGCGGCAGTGTCTTCAACTGTTTCAAGTGCTGTTTCAAGTGTGACGGAGCAGGCAGCCACCTCTTCTGTAAAGGATCAGTCTGGGACTGCTATTGCCGAGGGTCCTAGCGACGACTGGCCGCCGCCGGCGATCGCACTTGCGCCCGAGACGTTTGTCGGCCAGTCTCAATCGGCCCAGCCTACGCTTTGGCTGCACAACCCCAGCGCTGATATTGCGTCTGTAGAAATTAGTGTGTTTGATCATCAGCTCAATGGCCTTGCTCAAAACATCCAAACCCTGCCAGCTGTTGCAGGGCTAGTGCCCATTCAGCTTTCCAAAGACATTTCTCTTGCTCCAGGTGAAAGCTACTACTGGTCAGCCGCCTTCATTTGCAATCCGGAAAGGCGTACCGAAGATTGGGTTGTGGGTGGATGGATAAAATATGAGCCGCTACCGGCTACTGCTCAGCTGTCAACGACAACCCTGCCTTCGCTGGCTCAGGTCAATCAGCAGCTGACGACCGGATACTGGTACGATGCCTTAAACACGCTACTGCTACTCATTGACATGGAGTCACCTGCTGACGAGACACAGGTTGCCTGGTTGGAGCTGCTTCAGCAGGCAAATATCAACCCTGGTCACATTGACCTTGGCCACATCAACCCTGGCCACACTGACCTTGGTCACGCTGATCTTGGCCACACAGATATCAAAGAGTAGCTTCTTAGCCGTGGAGTGTAAAAGAGTAGAATCCAAAGCGTAGAATTCAAAGAGTAGAGTCCAAAGCGTTGCCCTTTAAAAAGCAATGCTCAACGAGGATGTCCTATCAGCCGACCGATCGTAGCGCCTTTCTTCGTCCGGCATTTGTGCCGTTAGCAGGCATTGCGTTAGGGATCAGTGCCTTGATATTTGGACTACAGTCACTCGGTGTTTTGCAGCTGTTCGAGTGGACTGTGCTAGATGTGTGGTTTCGTCGCAGGCCGGTTGAGCACTACACAACAGAGTCCATCACGGGCTCTCTAGAGACTGCCCAATCACAGGCGATTCCGGTCGCTATTGTGGCTATTGATGACAATGATATTGCAACCAGTCAGCAGTGGCCGATGAGCGATGGTCAGCTGGCTGATTTTCTTACCCTGATTAAGCAGCATCAGCCCGCCGCGATTGGCCTCGACTTGTATAAAGATTTATCTATTGAACCTGGTCGCGATCGCCTGCAAGCCGTTTTTTCAACAACGCCTACTCTGATCGGCATCGAAAAAGTAGTCTCCGAGTCGGCCAGCGGTACGATCGGTCCCCCTCCAGCATTACAGGCGGTTAACCAAGTTGGCTTTAACGATCTGGTGCTAGATGGTGACGGCCACATGCGTCGTCATTTGATTTCGTTACGGCAGGATGAACAAACCAAATTTGCGTTAGGCACCACGCTGGCCTTAGCCTACTTAGAAACAAACTTTGACATTGTTCCACAGCCGCTCAATAACAGTCGCATCCAGCTAGGAAAAGCGAGATTTTCACCCCTGAGGTCCAACGCAGGTGGCTACAGCAATGCAGACGTAGGCGGCTATCAAATTTTGGCGAACTACCTGCGATTAACCGATGGCATCCCCACGGTGTCGATGCAAGATGTCCTCAACAATCGCCTTGAGCCCGGCACGCTCACGGGCAAAATCGTGTTCATAGGGACTAAGGCCGAAAGTAGTCGAGGCGATCTGTTTTACACGCCTTTTTCCCAAAGCAGTGACGAAAGCTGGTCGGGCGTAGAGCTACATGCCAACCTCACCGCTCAGCTATTGGCCAGCGCGCTTTATGGGCGATCGCCGCTAGTGACGCTGCCGGAGTTTTTAGAGTGGACCTGGATTTTACTGTGGGCCGGCATGGGGGTCAGTTGCCATCGTGTGCTCTCTACTCACTGGCGATGGTGGCTGTATCCTATTGCGTTAGCGATCGCCTTAATGGTGACGACCTACCTGCTGTTTTTAAGCGCCTATTGGCTACCCCTGGTAGCCCCCTTGCTGGGATTTGGTAGCGCGTGGCTAAGCGCTCAAGGCTACGTTACTTGGCACCGGCTCAGGCAAGATAACCAGCGGCTAGAATTTATCGTTGAGCAGCGCACTCAAGCCTTGCGATCGCAAAATAAAACCCTAGAAAAAGCTCAGATTGCTGCCGAAGTTGCCAATCAGGCCAAAAGCAACTTTCTGGCCCATATTACTCACGAGTTGCGCACGCCCCTCACCGCTATTTTGGGCTTTGGAGAGCTTTTACAATACTCTCCTAACCTCCCGGCTCAAGAAAAAGAATATGTAGACACGATTAATCAGGGTGGCGAACATTTGCTGACGCTGATTAACAACGTCTTAGAACTCTCTAAAATCGAGGCCGCAACGCTCGAACTCAATACAGAAGCGACTCACTTATCTGCCTTGCTTGACAACATTCACAAGCTGTTTCAGGCCCAAGCCAATGCCAAGCAGATAGCGCTCAACTTTGAGATAGATTCTGCGCTGCCGACGTGGATTGAAATTGATAGTGAAAAGCTCCGGCAAGTGCTGATCAACTTGTTAGGGAATGCGCTCAAGTTTACTTCCGCCGGCAGCGTAACGCTTGAGGTTCAAAACAGTCAGGCTCACGAAAGTGCTGTTGACATCTCGTTTGCCGCCGCTTCAAACCACTCTGTAGCCGAGGGGGCTGCGGCAGTCGCGCATTCCTCCCAGCGCATTGCCTGCCCCACTGCAACAATTGCCTTTTGTGTCTCAGATACAGGCCCTGGCCTGAGGGCCACTGAAATAGAACAGCTTTTTCAACCCTTTGTGCAAACGACTGCTGGAAAAGCGTTAGGTTCTGGCTCAGGACTGGGCCTAACCCTGGCCAAGCAATGCGTTGAGCTAATGGGCGGCACCCTCAACGTTGCCAGTACCTACGGTCAGGGTAGCCAATTTTCTTTTCAGCTTTCGGTGACGCCTGCTCGCCCGCTTGTAACCGACCCACCAATTGCGATCGCAACCAGCTATGCGCTTCCCCAAGCCCCTAGCGACTATCGC
Organism: Cyanobacteria bacterium J06634_5; assembly: GCA_039820525.1. Lineage (GTDB taxonomy): Bacteria > Cyanobacteriota > Cyanobacteriia > Phormidesmidales > Phormidesmidaceae > Phormidesmis. The sequence continues at coordinate 71,403 of JBCBPY010000001.1, read as the reverse complement.
ATTCTCATTGTCGATGACGAAGCCAATAATCGACGCTTGCTGTCTCAATGGCTCACCGACGCTAATTTTGATGTGCAAACCGCAGCGTCAGGCGAAAATGCGCTGCAAGCCTTTAGCGACTGGCAGCCTCACCTGATTCTTTTAGATATTCATTTACCCGATTTGGATGGATACGAAGTTGCCCGCCAAATTCGTGAACAGTGGCCAGAAGACGATGAGCCCGTTATCCTAGCGATTACAGCTGGCGTTCTTCAAGACGACTACACCGATGTCCTCTCGGCGGGCTGTGACGACATTCTTTGGAAGCCGATTAAGGCCGAAACTTTGTTGAGTAAGCTAGCAGAGTACCTGTAATCATGTCCCTTCTATCATGCTTTCAAAGTAGGCTCCTACCTGTATGCCTCAGTTTAGGGGCGCTTTTTCTCACGCTGCCTGCGGCGGCCAAAGAGGCTAAACAGTCTTTAAATGCTGTTGCCGCTCACTTGGAAGGCGTTATGGACACCACCGCTCAGGCGTCTACGAATCCTGACTTTGTGGGCGTGCAAATGACCACCTGCCGCATTGCCGTAACGGGGGCTTTAGCCGACGAGCCCTCTGATGCGATCTACCTTTATCAAGAACAAGCCCTATCGGATAACTTGAGTGAGCCCTATCGTCAGCGGTTTTTGCAGCTGAGCGCCGGGAGCGCCAACAACAACGCCCGGATCGAAGCGCTGTCATTTAAGCCAGCGCTGCCAGAGCAGTGGACGGGCCTGTGTGACCAAACGCAGCCTGTTATCCCGCATAGTAGTTTGGGGGAGCCTGTTTGTACGGTGTCCCTGCGCGCTTCTTCATTGGGTGGATTTGTCGGTAGTACGCCTGCTGGCGGGTGTCCGGCTAGCGTTCGAGGCGCTGTTAGTATTACCAATGTGGTTGTGCTGCATGCTGAGGGTATGGACACATGGGATAGAGGCTTTGACGCCCAGGGCAACCAGATTTGGGGCGCAGAAGATATTCCCTATCGATATCGGTGGTAAGGCTATAAAAGACTTTTTTGACGACGCCCGAGTACCGCAGTTCCAATGCCGCCTAAAATCATCAGTGAGGCGATCGCGAGCCTCACTGAGAGGGCCTCATTTAAAAATAGGGTGCCACCCGCCGCTGCGATGACCGGCACAGACAGCTGTACGGTCGCTGCGCGAGTTGCCGTTAACCCACGCAGGGCGGCGTACCACAGCGCATACCCAACGCCCGATGCCAAGGCCCCCGAGAGCACAGCAAGCACAATCCCTTGGGCGGACAAATGCCACTGAGAAAAGCTGATCAGGCTCACGCCCAGCGCAAGAGGCACGGCTCTGATGAAATTGTTTTGGGTGTTAACAACTGGCGATATTGCGCCTCGCCCGATGAGTGAATAAAACCCCCAGGCAATGCCAGAAATCATCATCAGCATAGATCCCACAATAGGCGGTGCTGCTAGCCCCGGTGAGACCAAATACACCAGCCCAACCATTGCAATAAACAATCCGCTCCATTCCAAGCGACTTGGCTTTTCTCCTTGCTTTAATGCGGCCAATACCATCGTGATTTGAACGGTGCCAAACAGGATAAGCGCACCCGTGCCTGCGGCCAGCTGCCGGTAGGCAAAAGAAAACGCCACCGCATACACAAACAACATAACGGCGGCGATGTATGCCTTTGGTTTGTGTGGGCGAGGCACTGTAGAAAAAGACTTTTGAGAAAAAGACGGTTTTTTGAAGGTTGTTTTTTTGAAGGCCGTTTGTGAGAAGGCTGTCTGTGAGAGGGCTGTCTGTGAGAAGGCTGAGATGAAAAGCAGCATCAGCGCCCCTGACGTTAAACGGATCGTCACAAAGCTGGCCGCGTCGATAGAGGCTTCTCCTAACGCCATACGGGTTAAGAGAGAATTTGCGGCAAATGCAATTAGTGAAAGTCCGGTTAACAGAGCCGTTCGTAGGTTTGCGTTTTGATCTTTCATTTGTTGTGACGCGCTCCCAAAGTAGGTTGTTCTACTATTAGCTTTGTTATTTGGCCCAATCTATCACTGAGAGCAATGATGACGTTGGTTGGGTGCGCTATTGTGAGCCTCTCCTGAGATTTTGGCAAAGCTTTGGATGGGTGGGATATTGCCCGTCTGCGTTAGCTGTCTGCCATTTGCTGTCTGCCATTTGCTGTTTGCACATGGCTTCATAGAACATCGGCTACAGCCGTCAGCAGTGCGTAAGTGCCCTAGCAGCCGTCTGGTTTAGTCTGTATCGGTCTGGCCTTGATGTATCAAGGTCTGTTGAAGTGGCATTCTGTAAGGAACTCAAGGCCCTGTTGCTGTAGTGACTGTCTCGTTCAATTTTGAGCTGAGGCTTTATCTGTGATGGCAACCGTATCCGCTCAAGGTCAGTTTATTCATCCTTCTAGAGAGTCTAATGCCGATGGCGATTCCCAAAAATGGGTTGGTATTTTTGAAAAAAATACAGCGCGCTGGCAACAGTTTGCGGCGACTATCGATTTTTCTACGCTGCGACTAGACCCCACCTTGATTGACTCTATCAAGACTTTTCAGCTGGGGGAGCAATCAGAAGGTAGAACCCTCACGGCCCTTGCCCAAGCCTATGCAACATCCCATCACGACCCGGAGTATCTGAGTGCCATACAACAGTTTATTGGTGAAGAACAACGTCATGCGCATTACATGGCGAAAGCTCTGAATGCTAATGGGATTAAGACGATTGATCGGCAGTGGAGCGATGGGCTCTTTCGCAAGTTGCGTAAGCTGTGTGGCTGGGAAATGATGATTTCGGTGCTGTTGACGGCAGAGGTAATTGCGATCGCCTACTACTCCACCCTAGCCAAAGCCAGTACAGATCCTCAGGCCAAACGCCTCTTCGAGAGAATCTTGCAAGACGAAGCGGCACATCTACAGTTTCACGGTCAGCATTTGAGCCGACTTCGCAGCGGGAAAATCTCGATTCGCTGGGCGTTGCACAGGCTGTTGTTGTGGCTGGTTATCGGGCTGGTGTGGGCAGAGCACAGTGCTGTCTTGAGGTATCAGTTCGCCTCGTTCTCTCGCTTTTTTCGACGATGCGATTCACTGCTGAGCGCGCTTGTCTAAGGGGCTACTGGCTATATTATGCTAAAGCCGTTCTGCGACTTGCTTTAATCGCTGTAGCTGCGCTTCCATATCCTTTTTGGTCCAGCTGGCGGCAAACTGCTTAAATCCAAAGCTGACTAATGGGTTGGGAATGGTGAATTCAAAGCGATTGAGCAGGGTTGTTCCCTGGATACTATTTTTGCGCTCTGGCAAGCATTCCCAGCGATCGCGCCCCACAAAAAATCCATCAAATCCCCACACGACCAGCCCAGGGCTCCGCTCTATCACTGTGCTGTGCAAGGTCGGTGATACCAGCGGTACCTTTAGCTTAAAGTCGAACTCGCTGCCGAGGTGAGTGCGCCAGTCGCCGACCGGTTCACATACCAGCGCCGGGTTTAGCCACCGATGCATCAGCGTCTGTTCGGTGAAGCAGCGCTCTACGGTGGTCGCATTCGCGCGAATGAAGATGGATTGTTCGTAGATATTTTCCATGCTTTTTATTTTAGGCGCTGTTTTAATCTGTGTTCTTAAGTTTGGCGCTGGCTCTTAATTAGGCAATGCGCTCAAGCCATGGCGCTAGCTGCACGTTCAAAGTCGGCGGTAGCCGCGAGGGTTTCAGGCACGTTAAAAAAGGCGTTTGCGATCGCCGGTGAAAACGTAAAGGTATCTACGCCCTGCGCGGCCAGCACAGAAATATCTTCAATATCGCGGATGCTCGCTGTGAGCAGGCGAGTTTGGCTGCCAAGGCCGTTGAGTGCCTTTTGCATGGTGGCAATCTCCTGCCGACCTGCTTTCCCGGCATCATTCATTCGGCCCAGGTAGGGCGCTACATAGCTAGCACCAATGGCTGCGGCAATGAGGGCCTGATGCACACTATAAACGGCGGTGAGGGTGACCGGAATGCCCCCTTGAATCAGGGTATTGGCAGCGGTTGTCCCCTGCTGAGTCGCGGGCAATTTCACGATGATGCGCGGGTCGCTGCTGCCCAGCATTTGTCCTATGCGGAGCAGCGCTTGCACAGAGTCTCCCCAAGCCTGCAAATGAACCTCCTGTGCCCCTAGGTCCAACGCCTGTTGCGACAACGCTTTGAGCGAGCCAGGTCCACAGGTGACCCCCGCCCGCTCCAATAGCAAGGGATTGCAGGTCACGCCATGAAACAGCCCAGTGGGTAGCCAAGTTTTCCAGGCGGCAACCTCTGCCGTGTCCAAATAAAACCGGAGGTGAGGTGTTGAGGCGCACATAGGTATTGCCGAGGGGTAGCTGAGCGTTCTTACGCTATCGCATTCAGTGCCTGTACCAACAGATTACTTACAGGCAGATTACTACAGGCAGATTACTACAGGCAGATCACTACAGGCTATACGAAGCTTTCCGCGACGGGGAATAGATGGGCATTCAGGTCGTCAGCTGCGGTGAGCGCAACAGCGCCACTGTGCAGCGGATCGTCAGTTTGCTTCACGGCACTTGCGCCTAGGTCTGCTTTCACGGTGATGTTGTCGATGAGTCCGCCGATGCCATCTGCGATGCCCGTGGCTCTGAAGGCCAGTGTGCTCACGGCGCGATCGCTGCCAATCAGCTCGTAGGTAAACGTTTCCCAGCCGTTTGCTACGGTCGCTTTTGCCGTCTCTTCTGGCGTGGTTTCTGCTGTAGTTTCTGTTTCTGTGGTGGTTGCGGCTACCGGGCTTTCAAGCAATTCGCCCGTTAAGCTATCGACGGCGACCCCTTCCCAAAAGACATCAATACCTGTGGTGTCAAGCGCTTGGCCCCCGGTCGAATAGTCAACGCTGAGCAGGTAGCGTTGCCCCGTGACCGTATTTATATTCTGTCCGATGGTGCCATTGATGTCGTAAATGTCTAGCTCGGCCCAGGCTTCACCATCAGTGGGCGAGCCTAAGAGCTCAACGCGCTTATCGACTTTGAAGCCGATGCCAGAAATCGTAGACCAGCTGTTGATTTGACTGTATAGGCCAACGTCATTGATTTCGAGCGGAATCGTTTCAAAGCTGCCGTTAGCGACTAAATTAGGCCCTAGTGCAGGCAGCGCTTCGGGCGCTGCTTCGCCCTCATTCGGGAGCGCCTCCTCGCCTGAGGGCTCGGCGGTTTCGTCAAAAACGGTTAGGGTTTGCACCGAGCCAACGCCCGCGCCATATAGGCTTTGAATGCCCGCGATATCGTCATCCAAAATAAAGGGACTTTCGACGGCTGTGTACAGGTTGCCTAGGACCGAGTTGAGGACAGACGGAATTTCATTTTCATGGTCAAGGCCCAGGGAATGGCCAATCTCATGAACGGCTGTTTCTAAAAAGCGAGGCGCTTGCCAGTTTTCGCTTTGATCAAAGGTGATATCGCCTACGGTGGGGAAATAGGCTTCCGCGAGGGTTTTGCCCGGGCCGTCTAAGTCACGGCTTTGTACCAAAATATCAACATCGTCGGCAGAGTCTGGCGCTTCAATTTCTTGAAACTCAAGTGGCGCGTGCTGGGCCCAGGTTTCTAGCGCGCTCACAAACAGGGCTTTGGCCCGCTCTGGGCTCAGGCCAGTCAGGCTAAAGGTTTTGTCAAAAGCAAAGCTAATGGGGGTCGCAATCGTGCCGTCGGCTCGGACCGTGGTGCGCGTCCATTTAATCTCTGGCTCGGTGCCGCGATTGCCATTTTTATAGCGCTCGCCATTAAACGCCACGGTGGTAAAGGCCGCGGCCCCCTCTGGGACGGTGTAAGGCGTAACGCCAGTGAATAGCTCAGGTATGGCCTGTAGTCCTGCTGCTTGTAGCGCATAAAGTTGCCGATTAAGCGCTGCACTAGAGCCTGTGAATTCAGCAGCGGGTGTCGTCATTTCTGTGAAGAGCGCGATCGCAGTGTCCACCGCCTGCGTAAAGGCGTCTGCATTGCTCTCTAAATTTTCTAAGGTCTGTGTGACCGCCTGTGTGGCCCCCTGTGTGACCCCCTGTGTGGCCAATATCTGGGCCGCTTGGCCGGTTAACTCATCAATAAGAGCGCTGTCCGTAACCTCAACCTGACTTATGTTAGGAAATTGGTCTACAAGCCCGGTAAGGAAATCGGTACTAAAGGGAAATTTACCCCAGTTAAGTGAGGGTTCGCTCAAGTTGAGAGCGGCGGCAGTTAGATTAAGCAGAGACATTAAATTGGGTAGAAGCTTTTGGAAAACGGTTGAAAATAGACATTGGGACACGTCAGATTAACTCTGAACTATCCCGTTGGGTATCGCAGCGTGTCGTCTTCCTAATACCTGAGCATTGGGTGCAGAAGAAAAGTATGGTTGTACGCTAGATGGCTGTTAAAAGATGCGGACAATTCGCCTTTTTCTCATCAACTATCGTAGATGTATCCGGGCTAACCGCATTGTATTGTGAAGCGATCGCGAGACGCCTTCGTATTTTGATGAAGTTTCTATGATGCCGATTGTATTGACCCAGTATTGGCCCAGTATTGACAGCTTACTGGCCGCCCACTACCACGTCTTTAATTCGAAGGCTGGGGCCACCACAGCCCACGGCGAGCCCACTTTGGCCACCCTTGCCGCAGCCACCCGACTCATCCCAATAAAAGTCATTGCCAATCCCCTCGATATTGGCCAGCGTGCTAAACACATTGCCAGAAAGGGTTACATCTTGAATCGGCTCGGCCATTTGACCATTGCGTACCATCCAGGCTTCGCCAGCGGTAAAGGTAAACAGCTCGCCATTGGTTTCACCGCCAATCCAATTGCGGGCATAGATCCCTGTTTCAATGCCCGTAAACAGCTCAGAAACCGGCGTGGTGCCTCGCTCAATCCAAGTATTGGTCATCCGAACCAGCGGAGAGTAGTGATAGTTAAGACAGCGCGCATTGCCTGTGGGTGTTTCGCCCAGCGCGCCTGCTGTTTCGCGCGAGTGCAGCCTGCCAGTGAGCACCCCATCGGTAATCAGCTGGGTGGTGGTTGCTGGGGTGCCTTCATCGTCGTACGCATAGCTGCCGCGATGGCCAACCGGTGCGGCTCCATCAAAAATTTGCAGCGTCTTGGGGCCAAAGCGTCTGCCGAGGGTCATGGTTTCCCTAAGGTCAGGATTTTCATAAATCATGTCGGCTTCAGACAGATGACCAAAGGCTTCATGCACAAACAGGCCGCTCAAAATCGGATCGATCACAACGGTGTATAGCCCGCCTTTGGCGGGGGGAAGTGTCAGGGCTCTGAGGGCTCTATCACCGGCGGCTTTTACCTTGTCTTCTAGGTTCAGCACATCTTCATAGGCACGCCGCGATCCGATCGTTTCACGGCCCGTTTGGATTTTTTCGCCATTGCGTGAGGTGGCTGAAAAGCGCATTTCAATATCGGTCCATCCCTGCTCAATCAAGGTGCCTTCTGAAGTGGCTAGCAGACTCTGCTGGTAGCTGTCTGAGTAGCGGACGGCAGTAGAGGCGATGCTGCTGTTTGCACGGTTGCCTGCTGCACCTTGCCCGGAAGTGATCGCGCCACTATTTGCGGCTGCACTTCTTAAGACCTCTATATAGTGGTGGCAAAGCGCTTTTTTCTCAGATAGCGGAACGGTTCGCGGATCGGTTCCTGTGAGCGGGACGCGGCAGGTGGTTTGGACGATGTCGATAGGCGCTAGCTGGGTGATATCGTCGCCGATGAGCTTGGCAGCGGCGATCGCATCTTCTAGCCTCAGGGCCAGATCTTCAATTCGGTTGAAGCTCGCAAAGCCCCAACCGCCCTTGTGGCAAGCTCTGATTTGTCCGCCTAGGGCGAGTCCTTCGCTCAGGGCTTCTGGCGTATCGCCGCGCAGGCGAATATTACAGCTGTGCGATCGCTCCAGCCGAATCGCCAAATAATCCACCCGATGCCGATGCCGCCGGATGACATCGTCGAGCTGGTCTTTATAGTTTTCTAGGCTGTCGTTTCCTAGACTGCCGTTTCCTTGGCTATGGGCATACATCACAAAAAATACACTTGTGCGGTTTGCTATACCATAGGGCTTAACGCCTCAGCAGAGAACATTACTTCCCATGACTGGTGAACTCGGTTACTCCCTTCCGCCGGCCATCCGCCGCATCGCGACCAACTTCCGTCTGATTGGCTGGGTGAGCCTTTGGAGCCAAGTGGTCATCGGCGTGATTTCAAGCCTGCTTTTTATCGTCAATGCGCTAGAGCCCGATAAAAGCCTGTCCAATGCAGGGGCCGATATTTTTCAATCCGTAGGCATTTTGTTTGTCTTTGTCAGTGCGTTTTGGGGCTTTCGATATGTGCGCCTGGGTCGAAAGCTGCGCACCAGTAACCCCGACCTACGCCCAAAGCCAAAAGAGGCTGTTCAAGCAGTTCGCCTAGGGCTACTGATTAGCCTGGTCGGTATGTTTTTAACGATTGTCGCCGCTGAGTCTGTCGTGGCACTGCTGTGGCTAAGGGCCCTTAGGCAGGTTGCGACCTTTGGCGGCATCTCACAAGATACCGCTGCGTTTATCAACGCGGCTGATATTGCCGTGGTGTTTTCAGTGGTAAATACAATGTTTGCCCATTTTTTAGGGCTTTGTGCCTCACTTTGGCTTCAGTATGTTGTCGATCGCCAGTAGCGAAGAACAGCCTCTAAAACCGCGATCCAGGCTGCTGTAAAAACGCCATTTCTTCGGGTGTACTCTGCCGTCCTAAAATTTCATTGCGATGTGGAAACCGGCCAAATCGCTCAATCACATCCCGATGGCGAATGGCATAGTCCAAGCCGCCTTTGAGGCCATTGTCTAAGTCGGGCACGCCCTGAACCAGGCCCTCCATAAGCGCTACGCACTGGTTTTGATGGTCAATATTTTCGCTGTGCTCAAAAGGCACGTATATAAAAAAGCGATGGGCCGCTATTAGCGCTTGATCGCGACGGCTACTCACCAATGCTTGGGCGATCGCCAGCGCCTGCGGATCGGTGGCAAAGCTGCGCGGCTCGCCTCTAAACAGGTTTCGCGGAAACTGATCGAGCAACAGCAGCAGGGCAACAGCGCCATCGGGCGTTTCTTGCCAGTGGTTGTAACGGCCTGCGGCGGCTTGCGTGTACTCGTTATAAAACTGCTGACGAATTTGGCTATCAAATGCGGCGTTCTTGATGAACCATGCTTTGTGATATCGGCCATAGTCAGCGTCAGCAGGCGCGCCGAACCAAAAGTTCAGAATGGCTTCAATAGCCGCTAAGTCGGTATTTGATAGCATAATGACGTGAGATAACGTAGTGATGCTGGCCCCAGTAGAGCATCGTTGAGCTTTATTCCCGTCTTTTTGCGGGTGCTTTTGAATCCCTATTCTGTAGATTATCGTAGGTACTTTGTCGTTATAGCGATCTGTCGATATATAGGATATCGATTGTTCAAGTCGTCTTTTTATGTCTCTTCTTTCTATTGTGCTGGCGATCGCACTCATTTTAGCCCTGGTCAACTGGCTAACCGGATACCGCCTGCCGATCAAGCTACCGCCCAAAAAGCTGGGTAACGCTAACGATTCGCGATCGCGCGGCGTCTCTAGAAGCACTCGCAGACAGCTTCTGAGGTTGGTCGGTGGAAACGCCTCTGTTGCACAGCGCTTAGTGAGTGATGTGAGTACCCGCAACCCTGACCGCAATGAGCAGTGGTGCTGGGAAAAAGCCATTTACGATATCGAACGCGATCGCAGAGCGTGACCTTGGGTCGTATCGCAGGGCGTGACCTTGGGTCGTATCGCAGAGCCTAACGCCTTCCTCCACAATCTTCTGTTTCTTAGGCACCTCTGGCAGGGTTACTCTGCCAGGGGGATAAAATTTCGGTGGCATAGCCTGATTTGCTCGGTTAAGCCCGACTGTTCTAAGGCGATATCCTTATATCCCGCCTAATATCTTTTGCTCAACATCTCTTGCTTAACATCTCTATAGATATTTTGTAAACACATCACATTTCCTTGATAGGGAATCTGGCTTATTACGATACGGTTGTGTGTAACCTTTATTGAAACAATCTTTAGGTGATCACACCGGCGTTTTTCTTCAGGACATATGCCCTAAAGGCTCATGCATAGGATTTCTATCAAGATTTTCTGATTTATGGCTGCTTTTGGGAATCCTGTTCAAAGCGTTGCATGGTAGCCCTATTGATCAGAGCTACATCTACACACTACTAAAACTCCAAGGAATATTTGATAATGACGCAATCGAAGCGGGCGCTAATTACCGGTATCACTGGCCAAGATGGCTCCTACCTTGCGGAGCTGCTGCTAGAAAAAGGCTACGAAGTTCACGGTATTATCCGCCGTACTTCTACTTTTAATACTGACCGCATCGACCATATCTATGTCGATCCTCATAAAGAAGGTGCCAAGCTTTTCCTCCACTACGGCGATTTGAATGACGGCACTATGATGCGCCGCATTATTGAGCAAGTAAAACCTTCAGAGGTGTACAACCTGGGCGCACAGTCCCACGTTCGAGTCAGCTTTGACTCTCCTGAATACACCGTGGACACGGTGGCGATGGGCGCACTTCGCCTGCTCGAAGCCATTCGTGACTACCAGCAGCGCACTGGCAGTGAAGTTCGCTTCTACCAGGCGGGCTCTTCCGAAATGTTTGGTAAGGTGCAGCACGAGCTTCAGTCTGAGAAAACGCCTTTCTACCCTCGTAGCCCTTACTCCTGTGCCAAGGTTTACGCTCACTGGCAAACCATCAACTACCGTGAGTCTTACGACATGTTTGCCACTAACGGCATCCTGTTTAATCATGAATCGCCTCGCCGAGGCGAAACCTTTGTCACACGCAAAATCACCCGTGCGGTTGCCCGTATCGTCGCTGGCGATCAAAAGAAGCTCTACTTAGGTAACCTCGATGCCAAGCGTGACTGGGGCTATGCCAAAGACTATGTCAAAGCGATGTGGCTCATGCTCCAACACGACCAGCCCGATGACTTTGTTGTCGCTACGGGTGAAACCTATTCCATCCGTGAGTTTTTAGATATTGCCTTTACCTACGTAGGCTTGGACTGGAAAGACTTTGTCGATTTTGACAAACGCTACCTGCGTCCTGCTGAAGTCGACGTTTTGATTGGCGATCCAACTAAGGCACAAACTGTGCTGGGCTGGAAGCGTGAGCTGAGCTTCGATGGTTTGGTGAAGCTGATGGTAGATTCTGATTTGGCTGCGATTGGTCAAAAGCCTATTGGCCAAGCTGAAGTGCCCGATGTGGCCACGGTTCGTCGTCAAATGATTGGTGCGGCCCCATAATCATAGGGCTCTATTTTTGCATGCAGCTAAGCCGTTCTCTAAGGTGTGTTTCGACGCCTTGGCCGTCAGCTTGGCTGTGTCAGAACAATTATTTTTCAGTTATTTTTTAGCAGGCTACCGACCCCCATGTTGCGCCGCGCCGGGTTGTGCAAGTCCATAGTATTCATGCGGGTCTTTTTATTGTAAATAGTCGTTGGACTGTCGTTGGTTGCTAAATTACCTTCAATCAGTGTCTCAACAGCGAAAGTATGAACGGAGTTAATGAGGATATGGATAGGCTATGGATCTAGCAAATAAGAAGATTTTGGTTACCGGCGGCGCTGGCTTCCTTGGTAAGCAGGTCGTTGATCAGCTCAAGCAAGCAGGGGCAACGCCTGACAACATTTTGGTGATTCGCTCACGCGACTATGACCTCACCAAAATGGATGCTTGCCAACGCGCCGTGCAGGGCCAAGATGTGGTGATTCATTTAGCCGCTCACGTGGGTGGTATTGGCCTCAATCGTGAAAAGCCCGCCGAGTTGTTTTACGACAACCTGATGATGGGCACTCAGCTGATTCATGCGGCTTACGAAACCGGCACCGAAAAGTTCGTCTGTGTCGGCACCATTTGCGCTTACCCCAAGTTTACGCCGGTGCCCTTTAAAGAAGATGACCTGTGGATGGGCTATCCCGAAGAAACCAACGCGCCTTACGGTATTGCCAAAAAAGCGCTGCTTGTACAGCTCGATGCCTATCGCCAACAGTACGGTTTTGACGGCATTTACCTGCTGCCAGTAAACCTTTACGGCCCTGAAGATAACTTTGACCCCCGCAGTTCCCACGTGATTCCTGCGCTAATTCACAAAGTTTATGAGGCTCAGGTACGCGGCGATAAAGAACTTCCTGTTTGGGGAGATGGTAGCCCTACCCGTGAGTTTTTGTATTCTACAGATGCCGCTCAGGGGATTGTCATGGCGACCCAAAACTACTCTGAGGCAGCGCCTGTAAACCTGGGCACAAATTCGGAAATCTCAATCCGTGATTTGGCAGAGCTGATTTGCGAGGTGATGGAATTTGAAGGTGAGCTAGTTTGGCAAACCGACAAGCCTAACGGCCAGCCTCGTCGGTGCCTCAATACGGATAGAGCAAAGGAAGCCTTTGGCTTTGAAGCTCAAACAAATTTCCGAGAGGGCCTGAAGAAAACCGTTGAGTGGTATCGCAAAAATGCTGTTTTGCAGCCTGCACTGGCTCAACATTGATCTGGTCCGGCCAGAAGTCTGGCAGACGTCCGGCAGACGTCCGGCAGAAATTTTGAGGGAAATTTCCCTCAAAACTTCTATAATTAGGGCGCAGTGGAGAGGTGGCAAATGTCGTTTGGCATGAGGCTGCTAGCCTACTGCGCTTTCGGCGTTTTAAATTACTAAACGCGGATAGTTGGCATATGTTCAGTAAGGAACACCGCGAAAGAGCATGGCAGAGGAAAAGAAGTCGAACGATACCGCTAAGGAAACCGCTGACGGAGCGGCTAAAAAGCCGGAGGCAGCCGCTGCAAAAAAAACTGAAAAGCCTGCTGCTGCTGAAAAGAAGCCTGCTGCCAAGAAAAAGGAAAAGCCTCCTAAGCTAGAAGATAAGCCTTTTGAGGAGTTTATGGAGCAGCATTATTTGCCCAGCCTAAAAGAAGCCATGGCTAAAGAAGGTATTGACGACTTGAGCCTAGAGTTTGCCAAGCGCAAAATAGAGGTGATGGGACAAACCGATGGTGAGCCCTATTGGCAGGTTCAGGGCGAATGGGAAGAGGACGGTGAAGGGCAGCGCCGTTTCAATATTGCCTTTATTGATGAGGACATCAAAGGTCAGAAGGTCTTCACACTTACCGCTAATGGCGCAAAGCCTAGCACCATTGAGCAATTTATGGGTGACGAGCGCCGCATTACGCTAGGGCTTATGGTGGGCTACACTGTGCAGCGCTTAAATGGTCAAAAGTGGCTAACGCGTAACTAAACATCAGCTACTGATGACAGTATTAATTAGTGGAGGAAGTGACGGACGCCCGTGAAGGCCATGATGATGCCGAGTTCATTGGCGGCTTTGATGGAGTCTTCGTCGCGGATGCTGCCGCCGGGTTGGACGATGAACTTGATGCCTGCGGCGGCGGCGGTTTTGACGGAGTCGTCAAAGGGAAAGAAGCCGTCGCTGGCGAGGGTGGCACCTTGGGTGGCTTCGCCTGCCTGCTCAAGGGCGATTTTCACTGCGCCCACTCGGTTCATTTGCCCCGCGCCGACGCCCAACGTGGTGTTGCCCTTAACGACTAAAATCGCGTTGGATTTCACGTGCTTAACAACACGCCAAGCGAAGAGCATTTCGGCGAGCTGCTCGTCGGTGGGCTTGAGGTCGGTGGGGATGTTCCAGTCGTTAGGGTCTTCGCGCAGGTCGTCAGAGGCTTGATTGAGGAAGCCGCCTGCGATCGCCCTTACGGTTTGCTTGGGTCCCTCCACCAAGTCCGGCAGTACCAAAATCCGCAAATTCTTCTTTTTACCCAAGATTTCCTTCGCCGCCTCATCACAGCCCGGTGCCACGACGCATTCTAAAAAAGTACCTGTGAGGGCTTCTGCGGTCGCCGTGTCGATGGCGCGGTTCAGGGCAACGATGCCGCCAAAAGCTGAGATATTATCGGCGTTGAAAGCATCCTGATAGGCGGTGGCTAAGTCTTCGCCAATAGAGACGCCGCAAGGGTTAGTGTGCTTGAGAACAGCCGCCGCAGGCCGTTCTTCACTCGGGAATTCGGCAATGATGCGACGGGCTGCTTCAAGATCTACTAGGTTGTTGTAGCTGAGGGCCTTGCCCTGAAGCTGTTCGGCGGCGGCCCAGCCACTAGCGACTGCACCGCTTTGATACCAGCCTGCGGCCTGGTGAGGATTTTCACCGTAGCGAAGGGTTTGCTTGAGGGTCCCAGCGATCGCAAAGTTAGCTGGCATGGCGGCGTTTTCGGATTGTTCTGTTTCTGTGAGATATTGCGCGATCGCACAATCATAATTGGCCGTATGCCAAAATGCCTGCTGCGCGCACTTTGCCCGAAATTCTAGCGCCGGACTGCCCTCATTGGCCTTGGCTTCTGTCAAATACGCTGCGTATTGATCAGGACTGCACAGTACGGTGAGGTACTTGTGATTTTTAGCCGCTGAGCGGATCATGGTGGGTCCGCCGATGTCGATATTTTCAATCGCATCTGCAAGGCTGACGTCTGGCTTGGCAATGGTCTGCTCAAAGGGGTATAGATTCACCACGACCAAGTCGAAGGGCCGAATACCGTTGTCAGCCAGATCCTTTTGGTCAGTGGCCTGGTCAGGGCGGGCCAGGATGCCGCCATGCACTTTTGGATGCAGCGTTTTGACCCGTCCGCCGAGGATTTCGGGTGAGCCAGTGTACTCGGATACCTTCATCACCGGAATGTCTGCCTCGCTGAGGGCTTTGGCCGTACCGCCCGAGCTGACGATTTCAAAGCCGAGGTCTTGGGTTAGCGATCGGGCAAATTCAACCAGGCCAGTTTTGTTGGAAACACTCAGCAGGGCAAGGCGAGACATGGGCAAAAATATGAAAGTAAGTAATGGGCAAGAACTACCAGACTACAAGAAAAGATTGTCAGCAATCGCGAAAAATATGGAAACTAATGCTCTTTTGGTGATGCCTGTTGGTGATGTTGGATGGCTGTGAAAGCGTGAGTGTTCCGTCTGAATTGACTCTGTGATGAGTCCCCTGATGAGTACCCTATGATGAGTAAGTCTTTTGTGCCGTAAAGGATAGGTGCCTTTTGTCTTTGAATGCGATTGCTGTAACCCCTCAAAATGCTTCTGATAGTGGCGCTTCTAGTGGCGCTTCCGACCGGCTGTCCGATCGATTGATTGTGCTCCTCCACGGCTGGGGCGCCAATGCCCAAGATGTCGCCGGACTGATCAATGCCATCAGTATGATCTCGATTCCCTTTCAAGGCATTTTGCCCGATGCGCCGTTTGACCATCCGATGGCCCCAGGCGGAAAGCAATGGTACGGCTTTCCGCCCAACTACGACTTCAAAAGGCCTCACGACTTTGCTGCCCAAGCCGATTTACAAGAGAGTCAGGCGCAGCTAAAAGCCTGGATGGAAGCGCTTCCCGATAAAACGGGTATCCCCTTAGAAAAAACCATCATGGGTGGGTTTTCTCAAGGCGGAGCAATGACCTTAGATGTGGGGCCACAGCTGCCGCTGGCCGCGATGCTGATTTTGAGTGGCTATAGCCACGCGCCGATTGCCCGGTGCATTACGCCGCGCCCGGTGCTGGTCCTCCATGGCCGACAAGATCCGGTTGTGCCCTTACCCAGAGCGCTCGATACCAAAGCCCAGTTGGAACAGCAGGGGCTTTCTGTGGCTTATCACGAGTTTGAGATGGGCCACGAAGTGTCGCTAGAGGCTTTGAAAGTGGCCAGTGAGTTCTGTGTGGAGTTATCTGCATGAGCGGACTCTTGCACAACAAGGGGGCCGGCTTTTGTAGTGGGTGCGTGTTCCAAATTGTTTAGCTCTTTAACGTTTTCTACACAGCAGTGAGGAACCCTATTGCCGTAGCCTTTACACTAAAGAGAACGAATGTAAAAGATGGTCTACTGTTATCACAAATCTTTAGCAAGCACTTTTGGGGTGATTTTCCCAGGCCAGCTCTCTGACGATTTGTGATTTCATAACTTATGCGCTGTGTTGCAGCGCGATCTTCCCAAGTTGTCACTGCATAGTAGGTACCAAAGGCCATGCAATCAGCAGAATATCGTCAGCCTTCTCCGACGTCTCACTCTCCTTCCGGGCCTAATCGTGGGCCGGCCTCTGTGCCTCGCTCAACCCATATTTCTGTTCAAGAAATTGCTGCAATGACGCCCGAAGATGTCGCTGAATTAGCCCAGCGATTAGAGCAAGATGAATACGACACTGCTTTTGAAGGCTTGCAAGACTGGCACCGCCTGCGGGCCGTTGCGTTTCAGCGGTCTGAGCTGGTAGAGCCCTATATGCACCTGCTCGATTTGGAAGCGTTTGATGAGTCTTAAGCTGACCCCAAAAAAGTCGGCCAAACGCTGAATGAAGGTTCTCATCGGTATTACCGGCGGCATTGCAGCCTACAAGGTGTGCGAAGTGGTTTCGACACTGGCCAAGGCTGGCGTGAGCGTGCGCGTACTGATGAGCGAGCATGCGCAGAGCTTTGTGTCTGCTGTGACGTTTGCGGCGATCTCTCGTAACCCTGTCCATACCGATCGCGATTTTTGGTCGGCGGGCCAAGGCCGTCCGCTGCATATTGAGCTGGGAGAATGGGCCGATGTTTTTTTGTTGGCACCGCTGAGTGCCAATACCTTAGGTAAGCTCGCCCACGGCTTAGCCGATAACCTACTCACTAATACGGTGCTGGCGTCGGTGTGCCCTGTGCTGTTGGCCCCGGCCATGAATACGGACATGTGGCAGCAGCAGGCCCTCCAGAGAAACTGGCAGCAGTTACTGACTGACAAGCGATATCACACGGTTGGTCCTGGTGCTGGCCGGCTGGCGTGCGATCGCGTGGGTACCGGGCGTATGGCCGAGCCAGCTGAAATCGTCACTCACCTCAATTCCTTACTGCACACCCAGGGCCGACGCGATTTGTCTGGCAAGCAGCTGTTAATTTCTGCCGGCAGCACCCAAGAATTTTTAGATCCGGTTCGCTTCATTGGAAACCCTTCTACCGGACGAATGGGTCTGGCTCTGGCGTTTGCAGCGCAGCATCGAGGGGCCAAGGTCACCCTAGTTCACGGTCCTTTATCTGCTGAGCTGGCCGCTACGTTGCCTAGCGGTATGGTCACTGTTGCCACGCCGAGCGCGGCTGACATGGAGGCGGCTATGCTGACGCATTTTCCCAAGGCAGACTGGGCGATTATGGCCGCAGCCGTGGCCGATGTTCGTCCGGCGGTGGCCTGTGATCGCAAACTTCCCAAAAAGGAACTGCCCAACCAGCTACCGCTAGAATTTGTACCAGATATTGTCGCCCAGCTCTCTGCGCGGAAGTCACCCTCGCAAAAGGTGATTGGCTTTGCTGCCCAAACCGGCGATATTGTTACGCCTGCCCTCGATAAGCTCCAGAGAAAGCAGCTGGATGCGATTGTTGCCAACCCGGTAGATAAGCCCGGTAGCGGCTTTGGCAGTGCAGATAATGAGGCCGTCATTTTAACCGCTGACCAGCGACAGCTGACGGTGACTCACGGGAGCAAACTGCGTTTAGCGCACTGCCTGTACGATTTTTTGCGGTCGTAAGCACCGCAAATTGGGCCGTGTAAGCTGCTGGCGCTTTTTCGATCCTTTGTAAGCATTGGCCTTTGTAAGCATTGGGTAGATTCGTTGGGTGCCCCGAGCCGCTGAGTATTTTTACGGCGACGGGTTAATAGAACGATACAGACCGTAAAGCGACCCCTTCCTTAGCTTCATACGGGTCGCGATAATTTCAAAGATTAGGCAAACCCTGTCCGGGAAATTACGTAACTGAAGTGGAGTCTCCCTATGATTGTGGCAGCTCGATGTTTGCTGCGTATTCGCCAGAGTTCAACCCATACAGACTTCTGGCAGACAGGCCGCAGGCGTGCGGAGTTCCTAAAATCTGCTCACATCCGTACAGAGAATAAATCTGTGGTCACCATTTCTACCTCTTCTTCTTCGGTCGCCGCTCGCTCTTCAGTCACCCCCAGGCCCTACGCTGAGGCTACCAAAGCTGCGATGAGCGCTCAGTCCATACACTGGGGCCGTCCGCTCCCATCGGTTACCAGTTTCGTCAAGCGTGTTGTGGATATCGCCGGAGCGCTGGTAGGCTTGGCGATTGTCGGGATGGCCATTGTGCCGATTGCGATCGCCATTTATCTCGACAGTCCAGGTCCCATTTTCTTTCGCCAAACGCGCTATGGCTATCGAGGAAAAACATTTCGACTGTGGAAATTTCGCTCCATGACGCCCGATGCTGAAGCCCGTCAGCACAGCGTTAAAAATGAATCAAAAGGTCTAATTTTTAAGAATGAAGCTGACCCACGGGTGACCCGAGTCGGGCGATTTTTGAGACGCACCAGCCTAGATGAGCTGCCTCAATTTTGGAATGTGCTACAAGGTGATATGAGCCTTGTGGGCACGCGACCGCCTATTTTAAGTGAGGTGGTGCACTACACACCGCGCCATTGGCGCAGACTCGCCGTAAAACCTGGCATGACGGGTAAGTGGCAAACCAGCGGTCGCTCTAGCATTAAAGACTTTGAAGATATCGTGGCGATGGATTTGGACTATCAGCGCCAGTGGTCTTTATGGTTGGATCTGAAAATTATTTTTAAAACGGTTGCGGTCGTCTTTGGCAGCAAAGACGCCTGCTAGCGCTGTATTTTGTCGGCTGTGCTTTTCCGTTGTGTTTTTCCGCTGTGCTCTTCCTTCGCTAAAACTCAAGAGACAGGCCCACAGAAGCGCAAAAGACAAGCGCAAAAGACAATCGCGCAAAAAAAATCCGACTGAAGCGTGCCCATGATCGGGGGGTGTGTTCAGTCGGATTTTGGTTAGTTGGACTTATGAGGAGGTAAGTCTTTGACTGGGTTTCGCCTTCAGGGGCATTGACTGGGCTATTCGCCTTCAGGGGCGCTTTCGGGCGCCTCCGCTGGTGCAGCATTTTGCTCAATGCCAGAGCGCAGGGCGTTAATCGTTTCAGAATCGGGGAAGAGACGAATCTGATTGAGCGATTCATTATCGCTGGTTTCCATTTCTGCCAGCATGGCCTCTAACGGTACAACACCAATGCTGATCGCCGCGCGAGCTTCGGGGTTGCGGGCTTCAAGTTCATTCAATACGCCGTCCAAGTCAGCGCGTGAAAAGAACATTGGCAAAATCATTTCGCCGTCGTTTTGTTCTACAGGGGCTAGCGAGCCATCTTCAAACTGAGCGAAAAACAGAGGTACTGTATCGCCCCGATATTGCTCATTTAGCTCGGCAGCTTGGGTTGCTTCTGCCTCTTCTGGGACATAAATTAAGTTCAGAGGCTCTTCATCACTGCTCTGGCTTTCTGTGTAGAGACTTTCTAGGTTAGTAATACCCACCTGTGCGTCCGGCGCAAATTCAGGATTGGCTTCGTTGGCTCTGGCCAAAAAAGTTTCCGCGTCCTGTTCTGTCATAAAGACAAATAGACTCGGTTCGGCGGCGGGTTCTTCGGCGGCGGCTTCACCTTCAGGTGCTTTAGAAACCAAAATAAGACCGTTGTCATTTCCCAGGACAAAGACAGGAACGCTAGAGAGCTTTTCAGCAACCTGAGCTTGGGGAAGCGCGATCGCATCTTGGGTGGCGATCGCACCAAGAAAGCCAGCGCCGATAGCGCCAAGTGCGAGCGTGCGAGCCAAGGTTTGGCGGATGAAAGAGTTCATAGATCCTCCCGATGGGTACAAAATTGCAAGTGTCTTTATGGCATGTTCATCATGAACGGGGCGCTCCACATCACTCAAGTATGTGTGGACGATTAAAAAACTGACCTGTTTTGTGAAACTTTGCTAAGGATGTCTCAAGGTGAGTCCCAAAAGTGCTTCTTACCTATTTTATTCACTGCTCTCAGAAATAGGGGCTCTCAAGAAATAGGGGGCTCTCAAGAAATAAAATAGGGGGCTCTCAAGAAATAGGGGAGTGGGCTGCTTTTGGTGGATAGCTTCTGTAGGTTACGACGAGGTCTCTTTACATCGGCTAACGTTACATCGGCTAACGTTACATCAGCCAACGGCAATTGCCTGCCTCAAAAAGTTGTGTGCCTGAACTGCCGTATTCTCAGCCCTAGCCCTACGGGTAAGCCCCAAAATGGGCAAACACTACAAAATCGGGATGACAGGATTCGAACCTGCGACATCCTGCTCCCAAAGCAGGCGCGCTACCAAGCTGCGCTACATCCCGGCCCCCATAGTAACACGGGTTGTAAGCGAGGGCCCAAAGATTCTACAGAGACCCATTGACGCCCATAAGATGCGACTATTTTGAGGCGAAACAGTCTTATTCACCGGTTTGTTCATCCTGTTTCCTTCCTTATATATGGTGAAGTCTGTCAATCATCCTATCGCCATGCTGCCCGGACTGATGGCTCCTCAAGTCAAGCAGCTTCAGGCTTGTGGCATTGCAACCACGTTTGACTTGCTGCGGCAGGGAAACAGCTTGGCGCAGCGTCAGCAGCTTTCATCGCGGCTAAATACCAATGTCAAATACATTAATAAGTGGGCCGCCTTGGCAAACCTGGCGCGTATCCCAGGGGTGGGCTGCGACTACTGCGGGCTACTGCTCCATGCCGGGGTGAGTACGCCAGAGCAGCTGTCAGTGATGAGCGTGCAGCGATTACATCCGCAGCTGATGCGGCTTCAGGTGCAGCTTTTCAACCGGGCTGACTTGGCCCCGGATACTGCGCAGGTCGCCAGCTGGATTCAGCAAGCACAGCAAATGGTTAGAGAGAAGGCTTAACCCACTCGTGACGAAGCATCGCGTAGATTTCGTGATCGACACAGCGGTCGTCTATCCACTGTGCTTGGCGTAGCGTTCCTTCATGCGTAAATCCGAGGCGCTCTGGAATCGCGCGGCTTGGGGTGTTGCCTGTGGCACACAAAATACTGATGCGGTTGAGGTTGAGCTGGTTAAACCCGTAGTCTATGAGGGCTTTGCAAGAGGCACTCATCAGTCCTTTGTGCTGTTGGGACTGGGCGAGCCAATAGCCAATGCTGCTTTTGCGATCGCACTTGTGAAAATCATGCATCCCGATCACGCCTGCAATATTGCCGTCGTAGCAAACTGCCGCTGCAAATCCCTGATTATCCTGAGCGCGACGGCGGGTTTGACGAATAAAGTGCTGAGTATCCTCAACCGTTTGGGTGGTCTCTAACCACGATAGCCACTGTTTGAGATAGCTGCGATTAGCCTCTATTAGCGCAAACAATTCCTCGGCGTCTCTAAGCTGTAGTAGGCGCAGCTGATGGCGATCGCTAAGGGTGCAATGGAACGACTGACAGTAGGATGAGGCTTTTGGGGTTGGACGTAAGCCCGAATCTGCTGAAGGTGCCGAGCTAGGCGGCCAGCTGGCAGACGGCCCGAATTCAACTTGACCTGAGAACATGGCGGTATCGGGCTTTTTCTAGTCGGGATACCAGAACATGCCTTTGATGCCTTCCGGATCGGGCATAAAGCCTAGGAGTTTGTAAAAGCTCACCACGTCCGGGTCGGCAAAGAGCGTGACATTGCTAATATCTTCGCTGCGGAGCTTTTTAATCAGCTGCTTCATCAGCGCCTTGCCCAAGCCTTTGCCCTGAGAATCCGGGTGCACGACAACATCCCAAATGGTGGCATTGAAGGCATGATCGGAGGTGGCTCGAGAAAAGCCAATCAGGCGTTTGCGATTGCCCCGCTGCTCCCACATGGTGATGACCAAAAAGCTATTTTGAATCGCCTTTCTTACCTTGCGAATGGGTCTGCGAGACCAGCCCACCGCGTCACATAGCTCTTCTAGCTCGTACAGGTCAATGGCGCGATCGGTGCTAAAGAAAATGCGGGTATTTTCTTTATCGCTTTTGGCTTCGGCAATGTAACCGGCAGTGGCTGTTTGCTGGGAAGCTGACGCAACATCAGAGGTGGTGAACAAGCTTTTCCAGAAACCCATGCAGGCAAAAAACGTAGTGTCGTTGGTGTGATTTAAAGCTTTAGAGCTACAGAGCAGTATATCGCTTGGCAGCTCACTTAATCTGTTTAGTTTGAATCCGTTTTAATCCGGTAGATAAGACTTCATTCGGAGGCAAAGCAGCGCAAATATATCAAAGTGAAACAATAAAACCTAATAGGTTCGGCCTTAAAACGGGCAAACTAGGCCAACTCTCAGATTTTACAAAGGTCTGGGCTAGGAGGTCAGCCCCTGGTATGTCGACTGCTTTAGCACCATCTACGCTGGAATTGCTCAAGCGATTCAATCGAGCGTTTCCCCAGTTTTATGAGCAATTTGTCGGTAGCGATATTCAGCTCCAAAACTTAAGATTGGCGTATCAGCTTTTCCGCAGCAAAAAAGCGGTGATTGAACTGATGTCGGAGGGCGATCGCACGACCCTTCACTTTGCCTATCGCAATCAGTCTTTTTTGCTGAGCGATATTTTTGGCGTACTGGCCGCCTATGGCCTCACTATTCACAGCCTGAGCCTGTACGGACAAATTTATCCGCCGATGCTGGTATTTGCCAAGCTAGTTGTTTCACGCGGTGGCAAAGAGCTGACGCCAAAGACGGCTGACAATGTACGCAGAGCCGTACGAGAAGCCCTCGCGGGTCGATTTGAAGTGGAAGAAATGCTCAATGTTGAGTTCAACTTGGACGCGGGCTTAGATCAGGTTGAAACGGAATTTTACGTCGATCCGGTGTTCCACCTGCCCGCGATTTTGATTGAAGCGGATAACCAACCGGGCCTTTTTTATAAGGTGATGTACACCATTTGGCAGGAAGATTTGCTGGTGGTGAACGCCAACCTGCTGGTATGGCGGGGGCGTACCCGGCTGATTTTGTATCTGCTGGGGCCCAATGAGGGCGTGATTCCAGAGTATTTGGGGCAGAAGATTGCAGAAGGCGTGCGTTATCGCCTTCTGGGCAAGTAACGGTTAGTGCCACGTCAATACTCAAATGCATCCAGGCCACTTCAGCTGGGGCATTTTAGCTGGGGCATTTCAGCCGGGTCATTTTAAGAGGCTTCCTATCAACTGGCTGTCGGGTTAGCACTGTCGGGTTAGCATAGTAAGTATGCCAATCGCAAATATTTTGGGTGCACCCCACGCTTACAACTTTGTCCCTTCAGCCGCAGCGGATGTGTCTTTGACTGGTGTGTTGTCACCGGGCGCAACGCATCGGCAAGGCTCTCATACGCAGACGGCGAAGGCGTCTTTGGTCTTTATTCATGGCTGGTTGCTGAGTCAGTCCTATTGGCAGCCCTTGGTTTCTCAGCTGTCTCCCGATTTTTCTTGTCTTACGTACGACATGCGTGGCTTTGGCGGGTCTTTGAGCAAGGCGTCATTGACGCAAACCGCTGCGCCAGCATCCGCCAAAGCCACGCGCGATGTTGTGCTACCCCCTCATAAAACTTGGTACCCCCAAAAATTGGATGCTCAGCAGCTGTACAGCGTCTCCGCCTATAGCTTGGCCGCGTATGCGCACGACCTGAGCCTTTTGCTTGACCAGCTAGCACTCGATAACGTGTGGCTAGTGGGCCATTCGTTGGGCGGTAGCGTGGCGCTGTGGGCGGCGTATCTGTTTCCCGATCGGGTGAAAGGGGTTATTTGTTTGAACGCGGGCGGGGGTATCTATATCCCTAAGGAGTTTGAAAAATTTCGCTCAGCCGGACAGCAGATGGTGAAGTATCGCCCTGCCTGGTTGCCTAAGGTGCCGCTACTGCCCAGCCTTTTTTCAAGAGTGATGGTGCACAAAACGCTGGCAGTAAAGTGGGGACAGCAGCGTTTGGAAGACTTTGTCGGGGCTGATAAAGCAGCAGCAGAGGGCGTTTTGCTAGAGTCCACCACCGGCGAGGAGGTGCATCAGCTACCAAAGCTGGTGGGTCAGCTGACTCAGCGAGTGCACTTTATTACGGCTACTCAAGACACAGTGATGCTGCCGCGCTACGTGAACTATTTAGCAAGCTTTCACCCTCAGTTTGTCGCGGGCGAAATGGTCTCTGAAATTCCAGACTGTGGGCACATGGCCATGGTGGAGCAGCCAAAGGCGGTGGCAGATATTATTAGTCGTGTTTTGCTGGATTAGCCTTTTGGGGAGGGCTGCTGATACAGCTCTGCGATCTCCATGATGGACAGCTTGGAGCGTGCGCCAATGCTCATGGGCGATCGCGCGCCCTGCTCAAACCGCTCTACCGCCGCGCAAGCGATCATTGCCGCATTGTCTGTGCAGTATTTCATCGGTGGGAAAATTACCCTGAAGTTGTGTTTGTCTGCGGCTAGCTGAAGCTGCGATCGCAGCGCGCTGTTGGCCGCCACGCCGCCGCCAACCACGACGGTAGATAGGGTGTGATCCTGAACGCAGGCGATCGCACGTTTGACCAATGCCCGCACGACCGTCGCTTGAAAACTGGCAGCAACATCAGCCACGGGCACCGGCGTGTTTGATGTTGCCGCCTCGGCTTTGAGCTTATCGACCAGCCTGAGGACGGCTGTTTTGAGGCCGCTAAAGCTGGCATCGTAAGGGTGATACCCTCCACCGGGTAGGGAAATTTTCCCTTCGGGCAACGCAAAGGCTTTAGGATTGCCTGTTTTGGCCAGCCGATCGATGATGGGGCCACCGGGATAGCCCAGCTCAAGCAGGCGAGCGACTTTGTCAAAGGCTTCCCCGGCAGCATCGTCACGCGTTTTGCCTAAGATTTCGTAATCACCCACCCCTTTGACATGGACGTAGCTGGTGTGTCCGCCTGAGACCAGCAGGCACAGGAACGGCGGCTTTAAAGTGGGGTCGCTTAGGTAAGAGGCATAGATATGACCTTCGAGATGGTGAACGCCAAGGAAGGGCTTGTTGTGAACCAGCGCCAGCGTTTTGGCGGCGGTGATACCAACCATCAGCGCGCCAACGAGACCGGGGGCGCAGGTGGCTGCGATCGCATCAATATCTGCCCATTTTAAGGGGGACGGCAAAGGAGACGGTGCCTGCGGGGCTGTTTGTGTAAAAGCCTGTGCGATCGCCTCACCGATCGCGCTAACGTGCTCTCGCGAGGCCACTTCCGGCACCACGCCACCGTATGGCCGATGAATCTCGATTTGGGAGGCCACCACACTGCTCAGCACCTGACGGCCTCTGACAATGGCAACGGCGGTTTCATCACAGCTGGTTTCAATCGCAAGCACTGTGCTGGCGGTTGGGCGAGTCGTTGAGCTGGCAGTCGTTGAGCTGGCATTGGAATGGGCCGTTGAATAGGCGGTTGAACGGTTTGATTTGGGGTCTGACGGCCCGGTTGTTGCGGCGGCAAAAGAAGATGCGCTCATAGACAAAAGGAGGCGACAAAGGAGGCAAAAAGACTCTTCTCTCTTTTCCTTTTATGAACAAAAAAGATGAGAGCCCAGGTACCGCACTAGGCTAGCGTTTTTGGGTGTTTATGCGGGAGAAAATGCGACATATTTGCCACAAGTGTTTCGGGATGTAAAGCCTTGTCACAGCTTTCTTTACGGGGTTTCCAAACGAGGAGTATGATTACCTGAAAGCTGGGCTGTGGCTTGTGCGGTTTTGTTCATATAAGTTCATCACTTGTAGGTCCAAAAAGGGTGCGAACCTTGCCCATGCCTTTAGTAATGAGAGGAAACCAATTTATGAGACGGTTGTTTGCTCTGGCTTTAGTTGTTTGTCTTTCCTTTGGATTTGCCTCTCCGGCGACCGCAGGAATCGCAGGCGACAACGTAGCAGGTCTTGTGCCCTGTAACGAGTCAGCCGCTTTTCAAAAACGTGCCGCTGCTGCGACGACTGAGTCTGCAAAAGCCCGCTTTGAGTTTTATGGCAACACCAGCCTTCTGTGTGGCCCCGAAGGACTTCCTCACCTTGTTGTAGACGGTGATCTGTCCCACGCTGGCGAATTCTTGATTCCTGGCGCGCTGTTCTTGCTAATCGCAGGTTGGATTGGCTGGGCCGGTCGAACTTATGTGATGGCCGTGCGCGGTGAAAAGTCTGCTGAAGAAAAAGAGATCATCATCGATGTGCCCTTGGCGATTAAGTGTTCTTTAGGTGCAGCGGCTTGGCCCTTGCTTGCCTTTAAAGAGATCACTACTGGCGAGATGTTTGCCAAGAAAGAAGAGATTACGGTCTCTCCTCGCTAATGCGCCGTTAGTTATGACGGTTGTTAGTTATGACCTAGCCCGCTTATTCGTTCTTGGGGCTAGGTCGGTTGTTTCACGTTTAATCTCAGGCTCCAAGGAGGAGTGTTATGAGCAGCAATCTTTTGAAGTTTCTATCAACGGCCCCAGTTATTGCCGCTGTTTGGATGACTTTTACCGCCGGTATCCTGATCGAATTCAATCGGTTCTACCCTGATTTGTTGTTACACCCATAGCCACACTTTTAGTGGTTGGGATGGCAGCACATAAGCGGATGTGTGCCCAAAAAAATAGGCCCGGAATGTGTCGCTAGCCAGTCTGGTGGAGGCTTTTGGGCTCACTTGCTATTTGCAAGTCCTGTGTTGAGTAAGTTTGGAGAACTCGTAATATAGATCATGGCTTCATCATCAAAATTCATCAAACCGTATGCCGGTAATCCTCAAATCGGCAATTTGGAAACCCCTTTGAATTCATCGGGTATTTCACAAGCTTTTATTAGTAACTTGCCGGCCTATCGCCAGGGACTCTCGGCCCAGCGTCGCGGCCTAGAAGTTGGGATGGCCCACGGTTACTTGCTGTATGGTCCGTTTGCATTGCTCGGCCCCCTCAGAGATTCTGAGGTTCCTGCGATCGCAGGGCTGATTGGTGCTGTTGGTCTTGTGCTTATTTTGACTGTTTGTCTCTCGCTGTATAGCGGTGCAAATATCAGCTCTGATGTCTCTCGCAATACTTTGCCCTACACCCCTCCTGAAGGGCTCAGCACGGATGAAGGCTGGAGTGAATTTGCGGGTAGCTTCCTTATCGGTGGTATTGGCGGCGCGGCCTTTGCCTGCGCGCTAACGGCTAATTTGCCATTGCTCTCTTCACTGGTCGCAGGTGCCCAGTAGGTTGCCGGCTAGATTGCCAACGAATTGATACGGTGATTTGCCTAACGGCAATCCATTAAACGCCCCTCCCCTAGTAGGACATTGAGTCTGGTAAGGGAGGGGCGTTTTTATGTCTGGTGCGATAGACCTGTTCTGGCTAAGTCATTCTGGCTGAGTCATTCTGGCTAAGTCATTCTGGCTAAGTCATTCTGACTAAGTTACTTTCCACCCGATAAGATGCGCCTGTCGATACAATTTTGGACGATGGGCCCGCTTTAGAATAGATGCGTTCCTACAGTCGCCGCCTTGGGGCGAGAAATGTGCTTATGGATATTGGTGTCCCAAAAGAGATTAAGGATCAGGAGTTTCGGGTGGGCTTAAGCCCGGCCAGTGTGCAGGCACTGTGCGACCTAAACCATACTGTGGTTGTCGAAACGGGGGCAGGAGGGGGCGCTGGATTTAGCGATGAGGACTATATAGCCGCTGGCGCTAAAATTGCTGCCGATGCCAAAGCGCCGTGGGCGCAGGCGATGGTGGTGAAGGTCAAGGAGCCACTGAGCTCAGAGTATGGCTATCTTCAGTCTGGGCAGCTGTTGTTTACCTATTTGCATTTGGCGGCTAATCAGGCACTGGCCGAGCGGCTCATAGAGAGTGGCGCCAGTGCGATCGCCTATGAGAGTGTGGAACACAATGGCACACTGCCATTACTGATGCCCATGAGCGTGATTGCCGGCCGCCTGTCTGTTCAGTTTGGTGCGCGCTTTTTAGAAAAACAACAGGGCGGGCGAGGCGTGTTGCTAGGTGGCGTACCCGGTGTGGCGGCTGGAAAGGTGGCGATTTTAGGCGGTGGTGTCGTGGGCACTGAAGCCGCCAAGATAGCTGTTGGACTCGGGGCTCAGGTCACGATTATTGACATTAACGTCGCGCGATTAAGCGACTTAGAAACGCTGTTCGGCTCTCGCGTGAGTTTGTTGTATAGCAATGCTGTGAATATTGCTGCCGCTGTGACGGAGGCTGATTTGGTGGTGGGCGCCGTGCTAGTCCCTAACCGCAAAGCGCCCACGTTAGTCACGCAGCCAATGGTCGAAAAAATGCGAGCCGGCTCTGTCATGGTCGATGTGGCTGTTGACCAAGGCGGCTGTATGGAGACGATGAAAATCACCTCTCACAGCGAGCCGGTCTATACCCATTTGGGCGTGGTGCACTACGGCGTCCCTAATATGCCGGGGGCTGTGCCTTGGAGTGCAACCCAAGCGCTGAATAATTCTACGTTGCCCTATGTATTGCAGTTAGCTGCGCATGGCATGGACGCGCTGAAGCAAGAGTCAGCGCTGGGAAAGGGCCTGGCGATCGCGCTGAATGTCCACGCCCATCAGCTGGTGCATCCTGCTGTGAAAAAGGTCTTTCCTGGGCTGTGATTTAGCTCGCCTGAGGTTAGTGAGCGTGACTCGAAGCCTGACTATCTGACTGAAGCCACATAGCATGAGAGAGCATTAGAAAGCACTAGAGAAATATGTCAAAAGCGTTCAGGAGGGCAATGAATGTCTGCAATTAAGATCGATGCTACCCACGATCGCCTTCGTCACAGCGTGAGTATTCGGCAGTTTTATTTGACAGCGGATGAACCGGTGGCCCTGGGGGGAACCGATAAAGGCCCCACCCCGTCCGAGCTGGTATTTTCTGGCTTGGGAGCGTGTAAGGCCATCACGCTAAAAATGTATGCTGAGCGCAAGCAGTGGCCGCTAGAAGGTGTTGATGCTGAAGTGGACGTACACCAACAGGCCAATCGCCGCTATCAGGTCACCGTTCAGCTCCAGTTGACGGGTGGTCTGACCGATGAACAACGCGCCAGACTGTTGGAAATTTCTAACAAGTGCCCGGTCCATCAGCTGTTGTCACCAGGGGCGGATATTGAAACGGTGCTGCTTTAATCAGTGACGTTTGGATGAGTGACGCTTTTGAGTAAGGATTCTCTAATCAACTGTGTGTCTAATCATGTGTGTCTAATCAGCTGTGTGTCTAATCAGCCGTGTGGACGACGGGCGGGCCGACAGCGGGCTTTCTGTAAGGGAGGCGTTGCACCAGAAGTGCTAAACAGTTCAATACTCCCTTGTTCATTTCGTTGCCATCCTTGAGCTTCCACTATCACTGATGGCGAGTGTTCTTCTAGGGGGACGGGTTCGCTGATTGCATCGGTGGCGGTTCTTGGATCTTGCCAAATGAGTCCTTGACTAATCACCTCTCTGGGCCCAGCGGGAATGCCCCCTCGTCCTGTGATCACAAAGTTGGCTTCTTCATCTAAAAGGCAGCCGATTGCGAGCTGGTTTGAGGACTCTGCGATCGCTGCTGATAGCTCAATTCTGTCGGGTGTGATGTTCTCGGCAAGGTTTTCAATGGTGACCGTTCCGTCTAATCCTGAGTCAGCGCTGGCGGTGATA
Source organism: Cyanobacteria bacterium J06634_5 (assembly GCA_039820525.1). GTDB lineage: Bacteria > Cyanobacteriota > Cyanobacteriia > Phormidesmidales > Phormidesmidaceae > Phormidesmis. The sequence goes on along the minus strand of JBCBPY010000001.1, from coordinate 41,973 downwards.
TCGCTAAAAGGCGTCAAGGTATCCCTAAATCGGGTCCCCAGTAATCCTCTGGTTCGGATATTGATGTTGCCACCACTGCCTTCAAAGGCATTTGCGGTGATGTCACTATTTTCTAAAGACGGCGCTAGCACAACGCCTGCATCGATGCTGATGTTGCCACCATTACCGCCGTTGCCTGCGGTTCCGGCGGTCGCCGAAATTTGACCTTGGTTGCGTAGTAAGAGCACCTCGCCAAGCTGTAGCTGAATGTCGCCACCATTGCCCTGTTGAGACCCGGTCGTGATTTGAGCGCGATTACCGACGGTCAGTTGGTTGGCGGCCACGCGCAGCGTACCGGCCACGCCCGTCCCTGCTGATTGGGATTCAATTGCGCTGGAGAGCCCGCTAGAACTCTGGCCACGGACGCTGACTCGGTCTGCTGTAATATCCAGATTCCCCGCATTCCCAGCGCCTAGGGTGCTCGCACGAATTTGACCGCCGTTGAGCACTTGCAACGTCTCTGTTTGTAGGCGTAGCAATCCACCTGAGCCTGTGGAGTCCATAAAGGTTCCCGTGCGAAGTGAAGAGGGGAGCATGCCATTAGGTGAGGTGCCTTCCACTGTGATAGCGCGTGCATCGATGGTCAACACGCCGCCACTGCCGCCACCAATGGTGTTAGCGGCGACCACAGCGCCGCCAGTGACTGACAGCTCCTGAGTGTTAATGGTGAGTTCTCCGGCGTTGCCGGTGCCCAGTGCGGTGCTCACGCCAATACTTGCACCGTTATCGAGCGTGATGCGATCGCTGCGGATATCCAACGCGCCAGCCGCTTGATTGCCCAGCGTTCCGGTTGAGATCACAGCGAGCCCCTGTAGTTGAATATCATTCGCGTCGATGGTGATGTCACCCGCTTGACTCTCTACTGAACCGAGCCCAACAATATTCGACAAAAAAGCACCGTCGCGTAGGGCTAATCTCTCTGCATTGACCTTGATGTTGCCAGCGGTGCCCACGCCAAAAGCCGAGGCTTGTATGGTGGTATTTCCAAACGATTGTGCAATGACATCTTCTGAGGTGAACGGTTGTAGCTGCGGGAGGTTAAACGGTCCTGGCACATTGCCAATCAGTTCAATCGCCTCAGTGGCCTTCAGGGTAATATCGCCTGCATTTCCAGTGCTGAGTTCGGTGGTGTCTGATGCAATCAATACCTGGCCAGCCGTACCATTGAGCACAATATTTTGAGCCGAAAGATCAACCTTGCCTGCGGTCGCTTCGGACGTTGTCAGGATCACACTGTTTTCCAGCGAAAGGGTATTCCCGGCTTCAATCGAAATCCCGCCGGTATTGACACCCGTGTTGCCAGAAAGACCCAAAGAGGTAATGCCACTGTTGTCTAAAAGTCTTACAGACTCTCCCGCTTGGATGCGAATGTCTCCTGCAGTTTGGTCACTGCCCGCGCGGGTGAAAGCACTCCCTCCCAGCAGCGAAAAATCTTGGGTGACCGCAGCGTCTATCTCAGGTCCGCGACCTCTGGGCGTCGTGGCATCACTTTGGGTGCTCAGCACTCCCTCTGAATTGAAGCTATTAGCCCTGATAGAGAGCCTGCCGCCATTGCCCTCAAGATTAACCAACACACGGCCAGCATCACCTGCAAGAGGATTATTAATGAGTAAGACATCTTGCCCCGATTGAAAGCTCAACTGAGGATCCGCTTGTTGTGCGCTCACCAGTAAAGAGTTCTCTAGGCGAAGGTCGCCGCCGCTTTCCAAGGTGACGTCTCCTGTGAGCTGAAGCGGGCCGCTCCCATCGGGAAGAATGCTCAGCTGGTCACCTGCTGTAAAGGTCAGCGACGTACTACTCGGACTTGAGATCGCCCCAATCACCGTCAGATCACCCGCAGCTTGTACGGTCACAGCGTTATTTTGCAGAGCCTGTGCGATCGCCTGGTTTGTCAGCGGCATGGCCAACTGAATCGTAATATCCGCAGGAGAAAGCAGGTGTACCTGTCCGACCTCACCGTTGTTCATGCGAGTGTTAATATCGCCTGTGATTTGAAGGCGCTGGCCGCGAAGGGCTACGGTCCCACCTGGATTGAAAATTTGACCTGAGTGTTCAACGCTACCCCCATCAAAACTAAGCTGTTGTTGATTAGATAGGACCAAGTTTCCCTGATTTTGAACAAGGCGCTCAGGAGAGTTTGCGCCTAGCTGAAGCCCTGGTTCAACGCTGATATTGAGTGATGGCACCGACGCCGGCAAGGCCGCGCTAAAGTTTAGCTCGTTAATCCGCACGCTCTCAGCTGTACTGGCCGTAAAGTCTCCAGAGAGCGAAAGCTGAGCATCCGGTCCTAATAAAATCCCGTTGGGATTGAGTAAAAACAAATCAGCAGGGCCTAGCACGCCTAAGGTCCCATCGATGAGAGAGGCGCCATTACCTGTAATGCGCCCAATGATAATCTCTGTTTTGGGCGGGCTAACAAACGATACGGCGCTTCCCTGGCTAACCCCAAACGTCTCAAAGCTATGAAAAAGGGCAGCTCCGCGCTGAGCCCCCCCTTCAATCACAATTTGATTGTTGGTTTGGTTAATCTGCGATGTTTCCGGCGCTAACGTCGAATCTGGAATGACTTGAGCGAGTGCCTTGGGCATCCAGCTCCCCATGACTAAAAGTAGGGGCATGAGGCATTGCCAGCGTCTTCTGTTCATTCTCATGGGGCTTAGAGATGATTTTAGGCATACATTCAAGTGCTCTTTCAGTCGCAGATAAGTCGCAGATAAGTCGCAGATAAACAGACAACAGACTGACGAAAAGGTCGCTAAAGCCGCAACTTGAATGATTGTGGACGCTTTGTTCCTTCTACCTTAGCGGATCGCCTATTCGCTAGCTGGATCCTATCCTTCTGGCCGGCTTCCACCTTTTTTGAAGGCCTAAATAGCCTTCATGGCGAGGGTTTGAGCGCCTTTTTGCGCCGGTAGAGTAGGTCAGTATGTTTACTTAAATTTCACTTTTATCGGGTTCACTAATGAATGGCCAATATTCTCCTTCTTTGCTCGAAAACGCAATAAGGATAGTTTGAGAATACCTCATTGCCCTCGTCGATTCAGGAGCGTGGCGATGTTGTCGAAAGGGCCTTGGTGAAAGGTAGGTTTAAGGTTGCTCACTCATGATGGATTCTAGAAAATTTATTGAAATGTTACGTTACAGCGTTTCATCCGAGCAGGCTTGCGACCCACAAAGTGCCAGGGAAGAGAGCGTTTCCCATCCTTTTGTTGTTCATTTTGGGGCAGATGATCGGGGGATTAAGACATTTAGTGATGCTATTCGCACGCTAGAGACAAACAACGCCTTCAATCACGTTATTTTTACCTTTTGTCCTTCCGAATCTCTCGCACAGCAGCTGGATGCTGACAATGGTTCGGTGGTTGTGTTTACCGGGTTCGACGAAGGACAGCACGAACTTAAACAAGGATTTACCGAGCAGGCTTTGTACGCGTTTTTGGAAAGGTATACCTATCCTCTGGTGATGAATTTGGGCGATGTGATCGAGTATTCTGCCTTGGATCGGCAGCTCCCTTGCCTTTTTCTCTTTTTGGATGAGAAAAAGCACCTTTTGAACATCGAGCGTGCGCTAGCAGAGCGTGGCCGCAGTAGCTGTCACTGGGAAGATTCTTCCCTGGCGATGGCTTTACTTAAAAGGTCTTTGCAGCTAACGGGCGCACAATTTCGCGGCGAGCTTCAAATCGTGATGATTGACGATATTAGTCAAAGCCTAGGCGCGAAGCTGGCTCAACAGATGAACGTGACTGATCTAGAGGTGCCAGTTGCCTGTATTTGTGACGTAGACGCGCCGTTTCATCAGTACAGGCTTTTGGAAGATCTGTCTGCTGGTGGCCTCACGAAATTTGTGCAAGACTGGTCCGTAGGTGCCCTTAACCCTTGGATCTAAAGGTCATGCTTTTGCTCTGGCACGCCCTTCGATATCGATTGTGCCTGTGGCGGTCTCGATATGTTTGGCTAGGGAGTGTGACCTGTAGTCTGATTTTGGTGGTCGCACTCCTGTGGCCCACGTCCCTATCCGCTTCTGGCCGCTCTGTTTCTGGGCTCTCTGCTTCCGAGCGCTCTGTTTCCGAGCGCTCTGTTTTTGGCCCGCCTACCCCTTTGGTCGGCTGGCAACCAGCGGCCTCACTTCAGAAAGCGCAGCAGCTCAACAAACAAGGACAACAAGCATTCAATCAGGGCCTGTCGGAAATGGCTTTAGCCTACTGGCAGCAGGCTGAGCAACAGTACAGAGAGGCCGCCGATGATTTGGGCGTTTTAGGCACACAGCTCAATCAGGGTAAGGCCCTGCTGGAACTCGGCTTTTATCGGCGAGCAGATGGACTATTACAGCCTTTGGTAGAGCGCTTAGAGGCTGCGCCAACGTCCCTTTTAAAGGTAAATGTCTGGCTTACCTTCGGTAAAAAAGAGCGTCTTTTAGGTCATCTATCAACCGCCAAAACCTACCTCAGTGCAGGCTTGGTGATGTCACAAGCCCTAGGTGATCGCGCGCATCAGCAAGCTGCGCACCTTTACCTGGGGAATGCACTGACCGCTGAGCAGCAGTGGCCAGCTGCGATGGCGGAGTACCAACTGGCTGCATCGATTGCGGGACCTCTTCAGCTGTCTAGTCAGCTGCACCAGCTACAGCTCTTGCCTGCGCTGGGGCAAGAAAGGCAGCTTGCTTCTCAGGTTCAAGCCTTTGTCTTGCAGCTTGAGCACACGGCCTCAGTCGCAGATGACGCGATGCTGATGAGGACAAGAACTTACCTCATGCTGGATTTGTCGCGGTGGTTAATGCAGCACTCACCAGAGACGTTTGCTGAGCTTGCAGAAGCGCCTGCCGCGTTTTTTTCTAGGGTGATTGAGCAAGGCCGAGCCCAAGGAGACCGTCGGGCTGAAGCCTACGGTTGGGGCTATTGGGGGCATTGGGCTGAGCAGCAAGCGCAGTGGGAGAGCGCCGCGCAAAAAACGCAAAAGGCGCTGGCTTTATCGCAGGGGTTGCAGGCCAATGAGCTGGTGTATCAGTGGCAGTGGCAGCAGGGCCGAATTGCGCGAGCACAAGGGGACAGTTTTCAGGCGATCGCGTCTTACACAGCTGCTGTTGAAACGCTCAAGCCGCTGCGACAAGAAATCGTGGCGATTACCCGCACTGTCCAGTTCTCTTTTCGCGATCAGCTCGAACCGATTTACCGTGACCTTGTTGACCTGCTGCTGAGTCCTAGTGCGCTGGCCAAAAGCGAACAAGCCTCATTGGAGAAGGCGCGCCAGGTGCTTGAAGCGTTGCAGTTGGCTGAGCTCAACAACTTTTTTCGAGAGCCTTGTCTGGACTCTATTCCCCAGCCGCTGGAGTCCATCGATCCGACTGCCGCTATCTTTTATCCGATTGTTTTAGACGATAGGCTCTCTGTCATTGTGTCTATTCCGGGGCAAAAGCTTAGCTACTTTACAACGCCGATTGCCAAAGCAACCCTCGAAACGGGGATGCGGCAGATGCTTGATTCTATGCGCTCGACCTCATTTGAGGCGGAACGACTGAGCGCTTCACAACAGCTGTACCAGTGGCTGATTGCGCCTGGCGCATCGATCCTTCGAGCCAATGATATTGAATCGCTGGTTTTTGTCCTCAACGATTCTCTGCGAAATCTACCGGTCGGAGCGCTCTACAGCGGCAAGCACTACCTGGTAGAAGAGTATAGTTTGTCAATTTCGCCCGGATTGCAGCTATTACAGGTGACGCAGGCGCAAGGTGATTTTTCTCAGCCGCGTGTCTTAGTCGGTGGATTGAGTCTCGGTAAACGCGATCGCCCTGCCTTAATTGGCGTTCAGACCGAAGTCTCCTATGTTAAAACCCTGCTGGATGCGAAGGTGTTACTCAATGAGGCATTTACCAAAGACGCTTTGTTTGACCAGGTAGACCGTCGTTCGTTTGATATTGTTCATTTGGCAACCCATGCGCGCTTTGGGCAATCAGATGCAGACACCTTCATCGAAACCTGGGACGGTACGCTGCCAATCCATCAGCTGAGGCAGCTTCTTAAACAGCAAGACACTCGAGGGTTGCCCCCCTCGCTGCTGATTTTGAGCGCCTGTGATACGGCTCAAGGGGATGACCGAGCGGTTCTGGGCATGGCAGGCTTAGCAGTCCGTTCTGGCGCGCAGTCTACCTTAGCAACCTTGTGGAGCGTGAACGATCGGGCAACTGCAACCTTTGTTCAGCAGTTTTATGACGGCCTTGTTGTACAGGGGTTAACCAAAGCTGAGGCGGTTCGCTATGCCCAAAGACAGCTGATTCAAACGCCGAGCCTTCAGCATCCCTACTATTGGGCCCCGTTTGTTTTAGTGGGTGATTGGACATAGTCTGTGATTGGACATAGATAGTCTGTGATTGGGACATAGTCTGCTTTTGTTAAAAAGCGTTAGGGCCCTTGATGTTTACCGATATTTCACTTTTTTTTGTTTGTATATACAAAGGTGATTACACTCACTTAACGGTGCTTAGACGGTAGCTTGCTTCGGCAAACTGCTGGAAGAGACGGTTGCAGATGATGTATGTGTGGATACATCATCTGCAACCGACCGTTTTATTGTTGCTGTGATTATGCATTTACTGCCGTCCTGTTTTAACTACCTGCGCCGGTTACTGAAAAAAACGCTGCGGGCTAAGGCAATCCCACCGGGCAAAGGTGTGGGCAAAGGTGAGTTTTCGCGATCGCAGCCCATCTTAGATTTGCTTCAGCAAGCTGACGCTGCTGATCGCACTGCTGACGATAGCATTCGCTACGCGATCGCCGACTTTGATCTCGATAGACGCCTGCACGTGCTTTATCCCAACGAACGCACTCGCAGCGCAGTCATTTTGCACTTAGAGCAGCTCATCTACTCTCATCAACATGCCAAGGTTCGTCAGGACGAGCCTGTGCTGCAAGCTGTCACCGATGAAATGCTTTGGTGGCTGGGGTTCGGCACTACCCTCAGCGTCTCTAGTGCCAGCGTGTTTGTCGTTGATGACACGGTGGAAATTCTAAAACTGGCAACCGTACTCCTGACTCAAGCCGGCTACACCGTCAATAGTGCACTCAACGGACAATCAGCCCTTATCCAAATTGGGGCGCTACGTCCTGATGTTGTTTTACTGGATATCAATCTTCCCGATATTGACGGTTACGAGGTTTATCAACAGCTTCAGGCTGCGCCGGAAACTGCTCATATTCCAGTCATTTTTTTAACAGGGGTAGAAAAAAATCCGCAAGGGCGTGCGCGCAGCGCAGGGTACTTAGCGAAACCCTTTCGGGCTCAAGCCCTATTGGAGTGTGTGCACAAAACCCTGAAAAGGGTACCTGCTAAACCCTTGCCTAAAACTAAAATGCAGAGACCCAAAAGCGTGCAAGGTGACAAAAGCGTGGAGGGTTTGATGTTACACAATGTCCTGTCGGCTCGGCGCACGCAGGCGGAGCAGCTGCCCTCTTGTTTGATCGAAAATTCACCTGCGACTGGCTTTTTTAGGGCCACGCTCGATGGCAGCTATCTACGCATTAGTCCTGGCCTTGCGCTGCTGTGTGGATACCCTTCCGCTGAAGAGATGATGACAGCAACCAAAAATGTGTGGAGCCACGTTGTCGATCCGATCGCGTTTCAACTGCGGTGGGCAGACTGTCTACAGTCTCCTGCGCAGGTACAAACGCTTTTCGTTCAAATTCAAACGCCGCAGGAGCGCGTATTGGATATGGTTGAAAAAATCCAGGTAGTTCGAGACGAACATGGCCATTGTCTCTTTTACCAGGGCTGCATGACCGGTCCGAGAGACCTCAGCTTGTAGCAAAGCACGTAGACTTTGCCTTCTCGTAGAGTATCCGCACTTTTCTATGCACTGTGCCACATCGTTTAGTAAGCCTCTGGGTTGATTAGGCGCTGGGTTAAATTAGGCGCTATACCTATGCGGAAGCCAGCGTCGTACCTTCTGAGGCGATCGTTGTTTCAGTCGCTTCTACCGGCAGCGCGGCGGGCGGAGACGGCGGCGTCTTAAACTCTTCAAAGAGGCCTTTAATAGAGCTAGCGACGGGGACGGCCACGATAAGCCCTAAAAAGCCCGCAATTTTTGTTCCTAACAACAAAGAGACCAAAATCCAAACGGGATTTAACCCGACAAAGCCACCAATTAACTGAGGCGCGATTACATTTTCAACCACCTGGTCAATGACGGCAGCCACTGTCACGACCCGCACCCCTAGCCAGATACTTTTAAGCGCGGTCAAAAAGCTGATAATGGCAATACTCAACGACGGACCAAAGGGGAAAATGGCCATCACCCCAACGGCAATCCCAAATAACAGTCCAAAGGGAACTTGAATGAGTACGAAGGCAATGGTCATGGCCGTTCCCATGAGCAGGGCGACGGTTGCTTGACCCAAAAAGTAATTTTGAAAATTTTGCTTAATGAGCGGACGAGCATGCTCATTCCAAGCGTCTGGCAACCACTCAAACAGGCCGTCCCAGAGCTTTTCTCCGTGGAGCAACAGGTAGAAGGTGAGCACGATAGTCAGACCCAGGTCAACGACGCCGCCAATCGCATCTGGCAATAGCGAAAATACGCTGGCACTCAGGCTCTGTAATTGTGTGGTGAGCCTTGCCTGAAGCTGCACAGAGAGTCGAGTTAAATCGATTGGTAGGTTAAGACTCACTGCCCAATTTTGCAAGGCGGTCATTTGCGACATGCCTGAATCGAGCCAAGAGGGCAGGCGGCCAGAAAGCTCATTGATTTGTTCAACCAGGGGCGGCACGAGCAGCACACCCAGCACGCCCAGTATGGAAAAAGAGCCCAGCAGCACGAGCAAAATAGCCAGCGATCGCCTCAGTCGAAAGCGCGATAACAGCTGCACGGGGTAGTTCAACACAAACGAAAGCAGCGTCGCTGTGAGAAAAATCGTGAGCTGAGCGCGAAAATATGAAAATATGAGCAGCGCTACCCAGCCATTGAGCGCAAGTATCGGCAAGGCCAATCCCCACACCATCCAGCGCGGCAGTCGATTCAACCAATCCATAGGCACAGCATTTCCAGTAAAAACATTTTTATCATAAGCAGCGTTAGCCCCCTGCTTGAGACGCCCCCCGCTTGAAAACAGTAGCCTTTGCTGATTGATGGCTACCGGTAAGCACTCACCGGTAAGCACTCAATGAAGGCCAAGGGATCTTGACGGCTCATCCGTCCTCGCCTCATCAATACTATCTTGCTCTACCAAAACTCGCTTACGGCCTTTTATAGCGATACCCGAATGCATTTGGGTATCGCAGGTCGCTTGGCCTGTTGTTACAGTCGGCCTGTTGTTGCATAAAGCTAACCGTTTTGTGGCCCTCAGGTGATTGCTCTCAGGTTGTGGCTCTCGGGGTTTTGCATCAAAAATATTTGATACATAGGGTTTGCTGGGTCTTACCGATAATTCAGCAGATTTACGCTTTTGTAAGGTCGCAAATAGCCAACACCTTACAGCAGGAGGCTGCTTACGCCTAGGTGTGTTCCCTCGATTATAGAAACTTCACTCAGTACATCCACAGATTTTAGGTGGATTGCCACGCTCAGTAGGGGAGGGTTGCGTGGTTATTCGGACGCAGCCAGTCAGTATTTGTGAGATTAGTATGTTGGTGATAGCACGGACTATGAAGCTTATGTATGACATTGGCTTTTGACCGTGCGTTTCTATCTCTAAAAATACTCAGGTGTATTTCCCATGAAAACGTCACGCACTGCGATGATGCTCGATGGCTTAAAGCTTGATGATCTAAAACTCGACGATCTAAAACTTGACGATCTAAAACTTGACGATCTAAAACTCGACGATCTAGACACTGACGACCTAAAACCCGACGACCTCAAGACTGATGGCTCAGTCCGTACGCCCTCCCATCGGTCTTTGATGAGTGCTTCTCGTTCTATGGCCGAACCTGTGGAATGTCCTAAGTGTGGCAAACGCTCTATCGTGAAGCGATCGCAAAATTTGTTCGACTGCCTCAACTGTAACTTCCACAAAGAGCTACCGCCGATTGCCGGTGCCCATAGCCGTAGGCAACAAAGCGGCGGCGTGTCTCCCGCTTTAGACCGTTTGGCGCAAAGTCGTCTTAACCAGACCCCATACGGAGGCGGTCCCTCTAACCTGATTGTTTCTACCGATCCTCGCCGCTTTCAGGTCAGCCAATTGGAGGAGATGCCGCCGTCAGACAAATTTCAGCCGCTTGTTTTTGCTGCGATCGCCGTTATTTTTGGCATTCTTTTGCTGTAGTTCTTTGGTTTACAAGCTTTTTTCTAAAAACAAACAAAAAGGGAGACGAAGCACGTCTCCCTTTTTGTTTAGGTCACTTAAGTGACATCGATTCTGCGGAGCAGTTAGCCTTAGCCGCCTGCCGATACATACCAGTAGTACGTCGCCATCGGAATGACGGTAGCTGCAATTAGCAGTACGACAACCACAATGGTTGAAGAGCCTCGGGTCGCTTCGGTTTCTTCTGCCGTGGCAAAATTGCGCTCGGTATCAATAGTGTTGTCATAGTCAGGGGGGCCTGGATCCGGCTCACCGGCCAATACCGCTGAAAGTCGCTCGGTGGCGGCTAAAAATGATTGGTTGTACTGATTGCCGCGCAGCAACGGCACCTTCATGGTTTCTCCCACAATGCTTTGTGCAATATCGTTGGTTAGGAGTGCTGCGGTCCCTTCACCCACGCTAATGCCTAGGGTGTTGGTGACATCATCGAGCACGATTAAGGTTTTATTGGCGGCCTCCTCCGGGGTCGGAAACCAGCGTTCAAAGAGCTGGTCAGCAAAGGTTTGTGCGGTTTCACCGTAGTCCAAGCGGTGAATCGTGACAAACCGTACCTCGTCACCTGTGGACTGGGCTAGCTTTTTCAGCTCCCCTTCAATTTTGCCCTCGTTTAACCGAGAGACCTGATCGGCTTCATCTAAAAACCACGTATCGCTATTGGGGGATTGCGGCATGCTGTACAGGCCCGTCGCTAGCGCTGGGGCAACCAGCAGCTGAGTCGCTAACAAGGCCACTGCAAATCCCAGCGAGATCTGACGGAGTAGCTGACGGAACCGACCGAAAGACTTTGACATGTCAGTTATAAAGTTAAGGAGTGTTGGTTTAAATAATAAGGGCTATGGCGTTAAGAACTGTGCCTGTTGCAAAATCTTTTGCAGGTTAACCGATTTCTCCAGCAGGCAGGCATGACCACTGTTCGGTAATAGGGTGAGCTGCGCATTTGGAAACCTGGCCACTAGGCTCTTGGCTTCACGGTTAGAGGGCAATAGGCGATCGCACCCCCCCGCAATTAGGAGGACTGGATGCATCATCCGCTCCAAGGGCAGCCGCTCTACCTGAAACCGACTCAATAAGGACATCCGCCAAGCCGCTGTTTTTGCCGGGACTGTGCCCATGGCCTCCTCTAGGGCTTGGCGTTCTGGCATGGCTACCCGGTGCGACTCAATCAAAAATGGCACGATGCCTTTCGCACTGTACCGATAGGCCATATTCGGCAGCTGCCTGGTCAGTAAGGGGCCCAGCTGCATCCAAGGCAATCGCCGAAAAGAAGACGCCGGATTGACTAAAATCAACCGCTCAAACAGCTCTGGTTGCTGGGTAAGCACCTGCATTGCCAAGCAACCACCGAACGACTCACCGCAAAGATACACCGCGCGGCGACGACCGTTTCTAGGACCATTGCGGACGGTGTTGGGATGAGGCTCGCCGACTTCATGGCGAATGAGTTCACCCACATCGTGGCTCAGCGATCGCCAGTCAGAGGTGTTATTTGGCGAAATGGCCATGCAGCGGATATCAAACCAGGCCCCCAATCCATCCATTTGAGGACGCAGCAACGTACCTGAGCCATCCATTCCAGGTAAAAAGATAAACAGAGGCTTCTGAGCACCAGATGCTGGCCCAGTGTTTGGCCCAGTGCTGGATTCAGTGTCGGCCTCAGTCGTTAAAAAACGCACCGAACGAATGGCGGATTGAGCGCTGCCCATTGACGGATTGCTTGACTGATTATTGCTTGACTGATTGCGGCCTACTGGCCGATCTCGACTCACTGGCGCTGGCTCATTGGGTCCCACAATTAGTAGCAGCCTGCTTTTAGCAGGGCATCAATAGTACTATGACAAGTCTCGGACAGCTCAGTGGCTAGTTGGCTCGCCCGCTTACCTTGGTAGGCACCGCGGCCAAAGTCACGTATCGAAATAGGCTGACCAATGACGATGGCGACTCGCTGATAGAGCACCGCAGGATGCAGCCCAGCCCGTTGAAATAGCGGCTCGCTAGGGTCAAACCAGCTTAAAAGTTTAAAGGGCACGGTGTCCTGCTGTGTTTCTTCTAGTGCCACAATCGCGGCGGGCACAATTTTTAGCTCAGGCTGAACCTCCGGCGTAGCTGTGCGTAACGCCAAATGAGCAAAGCCACGGTGGAACGGTCCTACTTCGTCAGGGCTCGTGAGTTGCACCATGGGACCTGTGCCCTCAGGAAAGACCCCAATACACTTTTGCTGCTGCAAAAAGCTCTTTGCCTGCTGAAAAAAGCGTCTGCCGCGCGTCGCCGGCTCATCCAACGGAAAACAGCCCAATGAGTCTACGACGTTGCGCATGACGGGCACTTGAGACATGTAGTGATGACAAGCAAAATGTATAGGCTTTGCCGCAGCCACCATCAGCAGCGGCGTATCCAAAAAGCTGCGGTGGTTAGAAATCATCAAAAAAGGACTGTCTGGCAGTCTTTCGGCATGATGTACGCGGATGTCAACGCCCATTGAAAAGAGCATCCACCGAGACACTTCTAACGGATTCGGTAGCGACCTGGGCGGATACTGTGGCGGTCGAGAGCTCCCTGTAGACGAGTGAATAGTGGACGAGTGAATAGGCGATGGCATAAGAACTTACAAAAGAAGAAGAGGGTGGCTGTAACGGGTAAAAACCACTCATCTGCCGTTAGGACTAGAGCTTCATCATAAAGGTCTGTAACCCTCAATCATGCTCTCTAAAGATAGAAAACCGGTTAGCACAGCCGCTAGTAAACCAATGGTTTTGCATGGGCAAACAGTTCCTTCATGCTCCCAAAAAAAATATGCCCAAGTGCGTATTCGAGACGCTGTGAATTTTACAGACCATACGAAAAGGTAGCCCTGACGCAGTGGTCAAAGCTACCTTCTGATGGATGCATATCCAAAAACACTATCTATTTAAAGCACTATCTATTGACTGTCACCGACTATTGACTGTCACCAAACTATTTGCTGTCACCAAAACTACGGGCAAACCCCATACGTGAGCAACCTGCTGCGTTGACTTGCTGCGTTGCTTCGCTGCCTCGACCAGGGCCCTAACGCAAGGGCTCTAGCTATAGACAGCTACTTTCTGGTGAGTTCGAATACCTGAGAGTTCAATTGGACGGATGCAGCCATCGAGAATGGCATCGTCCAAAATAGCGAGCAGTCTGCGCTCCTCACAGGAAAGCTTACTGGTGCGATATCGGTTTACCTGTGCTGCAATACCAGGGGCCAGTTCTCCGTTGAGCATCGCCGTACGAACCAGCGACTCAAGGCTATTTGACTTGGACTTAAAGTTTGACATTCTAAACATCTTTTTGGGACCCTAACGACTCACATTTCTGTCTTCTCTAAGTCGGCATTGTTCTCCGGAAGAAAACAAGTCAAAGGCAAAAATAAAGCGAGTCTAACTGTTAGGGAGTTGACGACTACACCTGATGCTATAAACATAGCAACTTCCTTTGATAGCTCACTCCGTTAAAAGAACTATTTTTTTTAATATTAATTTTATAAAGGCACATCTGGTTATCCGTGAAAGCCTCTAAGTGCAGCGGTTGTGAGGAAGGTGGAAGACGTTATTCAATAAGGTAGTACATGCTAAATACGGCTGCCATCGCAAATATATAAGACATTTTGTTTCAGTAAAAATAGTGAGTTATCTCAAGATAAAGGCGGTTTTAAAAGATCGTTTTATAACTTATTTGCATGTTATTGACGACACTTTTTGAAATGCCTTTCTTTGATGCCTACACACTATCAGTAATACTTAAGTAGATTCACTAATTCGTCGTTATTATCTGTGATCTTTACAGTTTTAGCGTTGTAAATGAATGCCCTGGGAAGCTATCAATTACGGTTAATGTATCGATGTGATGTATTGATGGCTTTCTTGGGCGGATACCGTCAGCATTTAGGGGCTCGTTTCAACGTTTGAAGCGTAGGCTTGAGCTGCGATTTTAATTGCCTGCGGGAAAATTCGATGCTCCTGTACCTGAATGCGTGCCTGAAGCGTCTTTTCCGTATCGTTGGGCAAGACAGGGACGGCTGCTTGCATAATGATGGGGCCACTATCAACCACAAGCTCTACGTAGTGAACGCTACAGCCTGTTATTTTTACTTGCGCTTTGAGGGCTTGTTTTACAGCGTTGATTCCTGGAAAACTAGGCAAAAGGCTGGGGTGAATGTTCAAGATACGCTGGGGAAAGGCAGAAATTAGCTGCTGTGTCACCCGGCGCATCCAGCCGGCCATAATCACCCAGGTCACGCCGTGCGATCGCAAGGCCGCTACGATTGCCAAATCCAAAGACTCCCGACTCTCAAACTCACGATGATTAATCAGCTGAGCGGGGATGCCTAGCCGACGTGCCCTTTCCACAACCCGAGCGCCAGGGTTGTTATAAATGACGACTTCAATGCGGGCGTTGAGGTCTTTTCGCTCAATGGCCTGGGCGATCGCTTCAAAGTTGCTGCCGCTGCCCGATGCCATAATGCCAAGCCGCAAGGGTGAACAGTGTGTGTCGTCAGACTCACTCAGCTGTTGCGTAGAGGGTTGCGTAGAGGGTTGTGTTGAGCTGTCGGGTGACACCAGTGCGGTCGATGAGAGCGGGCCAGGTGAGAGCGGGCCAGGTGAGAGCGGGCCAGGTGAGAGCGGACCAGAGGAAAAAGTTGGCATAGAAGAACGGCATAGGGGGGCGAAAGCCAAAGGGAAAGTCGCTCCGATTTAGGCTCTGATTTAGGCGCTGTGGGATGTGTTTAAAAGTTGCTGAATCTCTGTGAATATACTGGCTTCGGGCGAAGCTTTACAACTATTTATGTAAAAACTTCCAATTCCAGGGAGTATCCTGTCGAATTCATCAACAATGGCTTATATTTTTAGGACCAAACAGGGCACCTTAGCTGTAACTGACATCCGTTAAATTGCGTAATGAGCCTATCGATAACTTCGTCTGGGGCGACAGCCATGTGGGATTTCCTGGGCGCGATCGCACAACCGGTCTACATTAAAAACGCTGACCATCAGTGGATTTACGTCAATGAAGCGGGCTCTACCCTAATTGGGCTGGGCGCTGAGGCGATTGTTGGCCGCAGTGAGGCAGACTTTTTGCCGCAGCAACTCGCGCAGCAGCTGCGCGAGCAGGATACCCTCTTTTTTCGCACCGAGCAAAACAGCACGACGCCGCTCACCTTTGAAGAAGCCTACGTGGGTGAATGCCAGGTATTGGGCCATCGCAAGCTGCTTGAGGTAGACGGGCAACCTGCTTTAGTCAATACCTTAGAAGATGTCACCGAACTCGTGCGGACCCGCCGGCGCAACGACAATCTCAATCAAAAGCTACAAACTAATCGAGCAGAGCTGAAAACTGCCCTGATTTTAGAATCCACGCTCAAGCGCATTACTGACCGTGTGCGCGACAGTTTGGATGAAAAACAAATTTTGGAGACGGCGGTTAAAGAGCTGGTTGAAGTGCTCAACATCAAAGCGGCCAACACGGCTCTATATGATTTGGAGCAAGGGACCTCTACGGTGTACTACGAAAGTTCGGCAGGACTGGCTCCCATGCGGGGCCGGGTCTCTCAAATGGAGGCCTATTCTGAGGTCTACCACCAGCTGCTCGCTGGTCAGTACTTTCAGTTTTGCTCTATTTTTCCTAACCCGGAGCGTGGCCGAGTCTCTATGTTTGCTGCGCCGATTGTAGACGATCGGGATGTGATCGGTGATTTATGGCTGATTAACGATGTGGGTGAGAGCCTTACCGCTTTGGATATTCGCTTAGTACAGCAGGTGACTAACCAGTGTGCGATCGCTATTCGCCAAGCCAGGCTTTACCAGGAGTCTCAATCTCAGGTCCGCGAGCTAGAGCGCGTAAACACCCTGAAAGATGACTTTTTGAGCACCGTTTCCCACGAATTGCGAACCCCGGTGACCAGTATGCGCGTTGCCCTTCAGCTGTTGGGCGTGACGCTTAATCAGGAGCACGACTTAGAGGCTGATTTGGCCAAACCTCAGCTGGAGCAGGGCCGGATTGCTCGTTACTATCGCATCTTGAAAGAAGAATGTGAACGCGAAATCAGCCTGATCAACGATTTGCTCGATCTTCAGCGGCTAGACGTGGGCAATCACCCCATGCTCAATCAGTCTATTGATTTGCAAAACTGGCTGCCCAACCTGGTCAACGGATTTAAGCCCAGAGCCAAAACCCGCGAGCAGTCTCTTACCCTCACGGTTCCCGCAGAGCTGCCTGAACTCATCTCTGATTTGGCCAGCATTGAGCGCGTTTTGGCCGAACTCATCAACAACGCCTGTAAGTACACCCCACCCGAACACGCCATTCATATTTCGGTTTCCGAAGGGCAGAGTCCTTTAGGCTTGTCATCCGTAAACGGCACCGCAGAGGACATTCAAAAAACGATGGTGTTTACCGTGACTAACACAGGCGTTGAAATTGAAGCCGATGAGTGCCAGCGAATCTTTGATAAGTTTTACCGTGTTCCCAGCGCCGATCCGTGGAAGCAGGGCGGCACCGGTTTGGGCCTGGCGCTTGTGCAAAAACTCATCACCCATCTAGAAGGCAGTATTACGGTAGATAGCAGTCATAATCAGACGGCCTTTGTCGTTGAGCTACCCTTACAACCTGCTGTGTAGTTCAGCTGGCGGCACGTCTAGCTTTTTTGAAATAAAAAAATCCCCTGTACGCATGACGCCCAGGGGAATGACCTACTGTTTGCTTGAAGGGTTTTTATTTTTCAGCTAATAACGGCGTGCAGAGACTTGCAAACGCACTACTATGCATTGCTTACAGTGCATTTGGCTGGGGTAGCGTTTGTGCGTTGGCTGCATCGGTAGCCTCGCTGGTATTGGGCGCATCGGCTTCTGAAAACGTGAATGGAAAGCTCATAGAAGGCTGATCTAAAGAGACTGACCCTGTGTAGGTCGAAACCTCTCCACGAACCAGCGTCGTGAGCGTAAATTCAACGGGAGCGGTCTCTTCACCGCAGTGCTGAAACAGCTCAACCGAGACCACATAGTCCCCCGGCACGCCGCCATTGGCGGGCCAAAAGATATTTTCAACAGGTGCCGCCATGCGCTCTAAGCAAGCGCCATTCGCATCGACATCGAGCTTGCCGCCTGAGGGGACTTCTGGTGTGAAAAAGGAAACCTCTCCGCCCTGTGGGCCTTGCACATACAAGTCCAAATCGTCCGGCGTATCCCACCGTAGGGTCACCTGTACATCTCCCGTTTTTAAGGTCGCCGTTTGCGCCGCTGGGTCATAGCCGCCACACAACGAACTCAAATCATACGCTCGGCCATTCATCCCATGGAGAAAGCAGGCCAGATCTGTATTGGGGACCTGGGCTAGCGATCGCGGTGCAAGGTCGTCGTCGTTGGGCGTTGGGGTCACTTCGTTGGCCAGTGCTGGCAAGGCGCCTCCAGCACTGGCATACAGCGCGCCTAGCAAGCTCCAAGCCATTACTTTAAAGGGAAGAACCTTGGAATAGCCTTGGGGATATACCCTTCGGCAAATCTCTCGTATAGGCATGAATCTACATCAAGTTAAATGGGTAATATCAAATGAACTGCATAAGTTCAGTTCAGAATCGTTGTCCTTCAGGTCACTATCCTTTAGGTCACGGTCCTAACATTCCCGCAACCTTTGCAACCGCTTCTACCGAAACACACGGGAGAATTTGAATCTGAGCCGTTTACAAGCGGGCTCATAAGGACGCTTGCAAGGCCGATACTGCGGCTAAATCGATAATTTCATCTATACTTTCTCTAGCAAATGTGCTAATTAGAGAGCACCCTTCAAGAGTGACCGCCCATGGTTTCGTCAATTTTAGCCATCCTCTCGTTTCTCCTCGTTGGCTATGGTGTCGGCTCGGTGCGGATTATCAAAGAAGGAAACGCTGCATTGGTAGAACGGCTGGGTCGCTACAGAGGCACGCTGACCCCTGGGCTTAATTTCATCGTTCCTTTTCTCGATTCGGTAGTGCTTGAAGACTCTTTGAGAGAGCAGACGCTGGATATCCCACCGCAGCAGGCGATTACTAAAGACAACGTCAACTTAGAAGTCGATGCCATTATTTACTGGCGCATTTACAACCTCAAGCGGACCTACTACGCCATTGAAGATGTTGAGTTCGCCATGCAGGAGCTGGTGATTACCACGTTGCGCTCTGAGGTGGGTAAAACGGATTTTCAAAGCCTATTTTCCTCACGCGAGACTATCAACAGCTCACTGCTCGATGTTTTGGATGAAGCGACGGCACCCTGGGGTTTGAAAGTAAACCGCGTAGAAATTCAAAAGCTTGACCCGCCCCCGAATGTGATTGCGGCAATGCAAAAAGAGCGGGCTGCTGACTTTAACAAGCGGGCCACTATTTTGGATGCTGAAGCGACCGTAGAATCTATGCGATTGCTCTCACAAGCGTTGGAAACCACAGACAATCAGCGCGAAGTGCTTAACTACATGTTGGCCCAGCGCTATGTTGAAGCGAATCAAAAGATTGGTGAAAGTTCCAACTCCAAAGTGCTGTTTATGGATCCTAAAGCCCTCACCGAAGGGTTGGTTGACCTTATCAACGAAGGGGATGGCACGCCTAGCTAGAGGTTGAAACCGCCGACCCCATCTTGTGACCATCATGGCTTAATAATTACAGCTTAATAATCACGTCATCCCGCGATTAGACCCTTAGAATAGAGACCGGTAAAGTCCAGTGCCGTTGGATTTTGCTGGTCTTTTTCAGCATTGGATTGATTTTGATGGTTTTGACAACACCAACCCTTACCGATATTGACTCAGCCGAAACGGTCGCACAAAAGCGTGCAATGCAGCGTGAAGTCCCCTTGCTGGGTCGGTCTGTTGAATCACTGACCGACTGGGTCACCGCGCAGGGGCAGCCCGCTTACCGGGGCAAGCAGCTGCACCAGTGGATTTATCACAAGGGCATTCGCTCACTTGAAGAAGTAACGGTGTTTTCTAAGCAGTGGCGCGCTGAGGTGAAAGACTTTCCGATTGGGCGATCGCACATCCATCACCGATCCGAATCGCCCGATGGCACTATCAAATATTTGCTGCGCCTAACCGACGGCAACATTATTGAGGCCGTTGGCATTCCTTCCGAAAAACGCCTAACGGTGTGCGTATCTTCGCAAATTGGCTGTCCGATGGGGTGCGACTTTTGTGCGACGGGTAAGGGCGGCTTTACCCGCAACTTAGAAACCTACGAAATTGTCGATCAGGTCCTCACCGTTCAAGAAGACTTTCAGCGGCGGGTGAGCAACATTGTGTTTATGGGCATGGGCGAACCCTTGCTGAATACTAGCAATGTGGTGGCCGCGGTGCGATCGCTCAACAAAGACATCGGCATTGGCCAGCGCATGATTACCGTGTCGACTGTGGGTATTCCGGGGCACATTCGCCGCCTCGCCGAAGAAAACATGCAAATCACGCTGGCCGTGAGCCTTCATGCCAGCAACCAAACCCTGCGCACCCAGCTAATTCCCAGCGCCGAAAAGTACCCGTTGTCTGAGCTTTTAGCTGAATGTCGCGACTATGTAAAAACAACCGGTCGCCGTGTCACCTTTGAGTACATCGTGTTAGCTGGGCTCAACGACCAGCCCGAACATGCCCTAGAACTCGCCAGCGAACTGCGCGGATTTCAAAGCCATGTCAACCTAATTCCTTACAATCCCATTACCGAAGTAGACTACAAGCGTCCCAGCCGCCAGCGTGTTGAAGCTTTCACACAGCAGCTCAAAGACAAGGGCATTGCGGTTAGTGTGCGCTATTCACGCGGGCTAGAAAAGGATGCGGCGTGCGGGCAGTTAAGGGCCTCAAAGGCCGCTGAAGCGATTAGTCCGGCTGATGCTACTGGCCTGTAATCCAAACAAAATCAGTGACGCTTGCTTCAGCGTCTTCTTCGGGGGCCACCAGCTGCACGCTGGCTTGTGTGACCTCCGGCAGGCGACGCTCTACCCGGCTCGGAATGCCATGACCGTACACAACATGGCCCTCGCCGGCCAGCACAACCACGCGGCGATTGGGCTCAGCGTCCAGCTGTGTGGCTATCCGAGCGGCCATGGTTTCGTCCCAAAGCACTTGCGCGGCGTAAAAGTTCTCAAAATTGAGGCTGTGCCCCGCCCCGCCGTGGGCGTTGAAAACCTCTCCAACCCATTTGCGATGGGCCACGTTTGACGTATCGACCTCAGCAATCGGGGGAATGTGCTCAAGGTCTTCACCCGAGAGCCCTGCTAGGCCCTCACGGGCGACCTTACGCGTGACTTCAGCCGGTGTGTTTAGGGCAATTAGGGGGATGGACTGCGCCTTGGCATAGCGAATAATGGGCGCGTATAGTTCCCAATCGAACCCCCAGCGCGTTTCATACTCACTTTGTTCTACCAGTTCTGCTTCGGTGATCTCGCCAGCAAGGTAGGCGTCTAAGGGTGCTTGAAACGGTCGCTGAAACATTTCGAGGGCGATCGCAATATCACCTGCTTCTGCCAGTGATTGCACAATCTCTAGCTGCGCAGCATGGTCAGCGGCGCTGTTGTGGTTTTCTGCGAGGTAAACCACCTGAGCGGGCGAACTGTTGACCTCACCAGCAGACTCATCGCCTTGAATAATGGCTTGCAAAACGTCGGGATTGTCTTCACTAGAACGCGCCAGCTTGGCCGTGGCGTTTGCACCGATGGGCTGGTTAGCGAGCACGGCTGGCTGAGGGTTTATTTGTTTATCTAATTTCTGAGTAGATTCCTGAGTAGATCGCTCAATAGATTGTGGGTTTATTGTGCAGCCTGTAAGCCCATACAAGACTAAAGGCACCGCCAATGTCCAAGCGCTTAACGTTGTCCACTGGAAAGAAAGTCGATCGCGAGTTAGCACCGCACACCTCTGGCTGAATGAATCTGGCTGAATGAATCTGGTTAAATCAATCTGGCTAAAATTAAATACGTTTTGCTCGGATGATAGGTCACTGTGACTGGCTAAAGAGACCGGCGAAGCGATTATGCTTTCGACGCGGTTTTCGACGCGGCTTTTGACAGGGAAGAAGCCTTACGTTTTCTCGATGCCTCTAGCCGGTGTGCCTTTGTGCTTTTCGCAGAGTCTTTACCAGCGCCTTTCTGAGTCATCTGTGCTCTAGCAGCTTGGCTTTTTCCTTCCTGCAAAACAGTTTCTATCTGCTTCACTTTGACTGGCTGGTGCTTGAGTTCTTCAGCCAGCTGTCTGTCTTTGAGCTTTTCAGCAGAGACAGATTTTTGAGAAGATGGTGTGTCTTGAGGTGGCAGCGGGCTGATTTCACCCTCTGTTTTACCTCTACGACGTAGCTGCGGTGCACGATACAGCTCATTCACATCATCAATTGGCGCATCCCTACGACCACTCACTAAGTTAGCCAAAATCGTTTCACAAGTGGACTGGCAACCTACAGTAGCGAGTAAACTGTCGCCGCTGTAAATGCCCCACTTTCCAGACGGTAGCTGCCTTGTCAAAAAAGTCATAGCAATAGCGTGTGATATAGAGTTTTTTAATTAATTTCTATCCTATCTCAATTGTTAAGTGTTGTTTAAAGTTATTTTTGTTCTGCCTGTAAAAATATCTTTTTGTGTATCCACTCGCTAGCGTTTTATGACTCCTAATCGCCGACAGCCTAACCGCCGACAGTTTCATCTCCAACAGTGTCTTCAGCGACAGTGTCTTCAGCGACAGTTCTTCAAACGTCGTGACTTTATCCGTTGGATCAGTGCAGGCGCGATCGCGGCTTCTCTACCGGTTGCGATCGCTGCCTGTACCCCCAAGCCCAAGTCAGCCGACGATAGTTCACAGAGCCCTGGCGATACTCCTTTACAGAGCCCTGGCGATACCCCTTTACAGAGCCCTGGCGATACCCCAGCGACTGCTGGGCGCTTCACGACTATTGGCAGTGTCGATGAACTCAATCAAAAAGGCTATCTCAGCAGTGATGAGGCCCTCTCTAAACCCGTCATTGTTATTCAAGATCCCAATAATTTAGAGGTGGTTATTGCCCTGGCCTCTACCTGTACTCATCAGGGCTGCACGATTGCTTGGCAAGAAGATCTTTTTGCCTGCCCGTGCCATGGTTCCAAATTTAATCCGGACGGCAGCGTTGTCATCGGCCCTGCTGAACAAGCGCTCGAAATCTTCATTGCCAAAGTAGAAGAAGGCTCCGTTTTAGTGGCTGAAACCTGAGGTAGAAAACCATGAGACGTCTGGAGCAGAAACCAGACCCTAGTGCCGTGAAGAATAGGAGAAGACAGCTCCCCAAATAGCAGGTATTTCGTAAGATGTTGTGTCAAGCCCAGAAAAAGTGGAACTTCTAGAGTCGCAATGTCTTCTAAAAAACAAACATGAGGGTTTAGCGCAGAGGATTTAGCGAGCCAAGCTTTGTCTTCCCTGCTTTTTCTTCCTTACCTACTGACATGTACTTAACCGATGGTGTCGGTATGTCTCTATTCATTATGTAAGACCCTAATCCACTTCGCTAACACACCTGTACTTCATCAAATACAAGTCTTTTGTTAACCGATAGCGCTATTAGAAAGCAACGACTGTAGAGTCAAGTATCGTGGTGTCAGCCTCGACATTGTGGTGTCAGCATCGACCGTTCCTGCCCCATCGTTTAATGCCTACTTTAGAAAATACGTTACCTGAACAACTCTCTGGGAAGCTGCACTTTGAGCTATTACCGCTGGATACGCTCCCAACCTTGAGTATCAAAAATCGAATAGCAAAGCAGCTCCATCTCTTGCTCTACTATTCAGGGCTCTCGTCGCTTTATGCTCGATTCAGACGACACCCTGTGGCCACTATTGTGATGTATCACAGTATTCCCGCACCCTTCGAGCTTGACTGGATAGATCCGTGTAATACGCTGTCTGCAGAAGCCTTTGAAGAACAGATTCGGTTTTTGGCAAGTGACCGCAAGGTGGTTTCTATCGATCAGTTAATTGAGCAGCTCGAAACCAACCAGCCGATTCGTCCAGGGACGGTCGCGGTTACCTTCGACGATGGCTATCGTAACAATCTCACCGTAGCTGCGCCGATTTTGGCAAAATACAACGTACCAGCGACCATATATCTAGCCACAGAAGCGATCACCCATGGTGATAACCAGTGGATTGACACCCTTTATTCTGCCTTTCGAGCCCGTTCCCGACACCATCTCAAGCTGCCGGCGCTTCAATCCGCTCAGCCATCACTGAGTGAGCAGCCAACTGAAGGCTTTGAATGGGATTTACAGGATCCTGACGCTTGTAGAGCGGCCTATCAAGCGATTACGGGCTACCTGATTGAAGCTGGCGTGAAAGATAAGCAAGCACTGTTGGCTGAACTCGACGCGCAGCTAGGACCGACTGTCTATCCGCCGCGTCTTACCTTGAACTGGGATGAGGTCCGCCAGTTACAGCATCAGTATCCAGAGATTACCTTAGGGGTCCATACGGCCAATCATTTGGATTTGACGACCCACGGAGACCAAAGCGCGACTGAATTGCAATCCTGTATCGCTCAGGTGACGGAAGTTCTGGATACCCCGCCGCACCATTTTGCCTTTCCCTATAATCGTTATGATCAGCAGGCGATCGCGCAGGTGAAGGCCGCAAACTTGCACTCTGCGGTTGCCGCCGGGGAAGATCCGGTTGTACGCCAGGGCCGCTCTTGCTACGGTTTACCCCGCATCGAAGGCCCCAGGTCGCTCACCATGCTCAAGTCTTGGACTAATGGCGGCTTTCCCGATTTGTCTAAGTTCTTGTTCAGGCGAGTTTGGACCAGGCCATACTAAGGCAGACCAGTTTGAGGCTCAGCGACTTGCTGCTGAGATGGGCTGTTGAGATGGGCTGTTGAGATAAAAGGCAACGCGTTCCTCTAATTGACTCGTCGGCATCGCCTGCGTCCAGTATTCACTGAGCGCATGACCCAGCGCCCAAGCCCGTTGACTGACCGATGCGTTAACGGTGGCATCATTGCCAACCAGCACTGGCCATAGCGCTAACAGGTCAAATCCAGCTGCGCTCACTGTTTGGAGTCGATTGCGATCAGCGGCGCTCTCGCTCAACAGCGTAAACAGCTCGTAGGCCATTTGCAGCTTCCCTACTACCACGGGGACGTCTTCAACGGGAAGGGTTTCCGTCAGGAGCGCGCCCACCGCTGGGTTTCCGGTTGTAAACGTAGAAATCATTTGCAAAATCGGGCTTTTGAGGAGTTTGGTGAGGCCCTCAGTCGTGCTCATTTGCAGCGCATAGCGGTCGATAATTTGGGCTGCGGCTGTTGTTCGAGCGGTCCGAGACCTTAGAAACCGCGCTAGCCGGAGCTGCTTAGCGGGCGCAATGACCGCTAGTAGCGCCTCGGCTAACTCATCATCGCCCCAAGCGGTGCGATCGCCTTTTTGGGTCACCAGTGGCAGCATTTGCTCACAGTAGTCGCCCAGTTTTTCTGCGCGGTAGGCTACCGCTTCTCGAATGGAGGCTTCCTTGGGCCAGGCCCCTGTTCGCCAGTGATAGGGCGGGCTCCACTCACGGATGGGCCTCAGCTTATCCACCTGGCTGACCACACCAAAGATGGGCACTTCTCCAATCTCAGCGCGCATTTCCTGTAAAAAATCAGCATCTACTTGCAAGGCGGGGTCTAGCGCCGGGGTGACCAGCAGCAGTGCATCTGCCTCGGTGGCATAGTCAATGACCTGCTCGCGCAAATCGGCTCTGGCGACTTGCTCGTACCCTGGCGTATCCCACAGGATGAGTGATTCTGTCGTTTCTTGAGCATTAGACGGCTGAGAACTGGCTTGCTGAGAATTGGCCTGCTGAGAGGGCAGCGTGTGCCATCGATAGCTTTGAATTTTATCGGTGCTGGGTAGCACATCTACTGCGGCTTTCTGTGTTCGAAACAGGGTGTTAATCACGCTGCTTTTTCCCGCGCCTGTGCGACCCACGAGCAAGATGTTGACGGGTTTTTCTTGCACAGGTGCGGTGGGTTCAGCCTGTTCTAAAATCTCTTTTAGCGTTTGGGTTTTGGCTGCTGATACGGCAGGAACAGCGGCGGTGAGTTCTGTCAATGCGATTTTGGCACCGCCGCCGTATAGGGCGACAGACTGTTGGGCCAGATTTCGCAGGGCGGTTTCTCGCAGCAGTGCACTCAAATTGAAGACAATTTGCTGGTTGGCTTGACCCATGTATTTGGCACTGCTTTGGCGGGCGATCGCAGCGGCCGGATTAAGCACCCACTGCGCCCAGTTAAAGGCCTTAATCACCTTTTTCGCCGACGGCTCTAGCTTGCGATATACCTCTACGCCTTCCACCATCTGGCCAATCGAAATCTGACCCAGGACGGGGGTTAGTTTTTGCATCATGCGGTCGGTATCATCTACCGTGCCGCGAATCAGGCCGTAGGCTTCTGGCACATAGATATTGAGCAAGGGCCGCTTGACGTCAGGGTGGTATGCCTGCGAAATGGCGGTGACTAA
Source organism: Cyanobacteria bacterium J06634_5 (assembly GCA_039820525.1). Classification (GTDB taxonomy): domain Bacteria; phylum Cyanobacteriota; class Cyanobacteriia; order Phormidesmidales; family Phormidesmidaceae; genus Phormidesmis. Next base: position 16,176 of record JBCBPY010000001.1, on the reverse strand, counting down.
AGACAAACAACGCTGCCAAAAGGTTTGCGGATCTTCCCATACGGGGGCATCGTCCTGGGCTAGCTGAAGCGTTTGCTGGAGGGCGGCTTCTACGGTTGCAGATGGATTAGTCGGCGAATCTTCTGACGTGATAGTGGCCTTGGTGCGATCGCGCGCCGCTTCCAGAGACCGATCGGCAGCGTCTAGTTCTGAGGCTAACTCTGCGGTGGCCTCAGCGGCGGCTTCAGAGACCAGCGCTTCTGCCTGTGCGATCGCTGGGCGAGTCCACCGTGCTAGCAGCCACCGCCATCCCAACAGGACAAAAATGACAATCGCCCATATCCAGTTCAGCCCCCACGCTCGAATTTGCGCCCCAGCTGCCAGCAGCAAGAACACCACAATCAGCACGATAGGCGCTGCCAACACCGCAATTTGCCACGGCTTAATTCGCATCAACATAAGCAAGACCTTGATGAACACCCCTACGGGAACGTTCTAGTAGATAGGCAGACTCAAGCGCAGGCTAACCGCTTTTTTGAGGTGGCTCGTTTTTGAGGTGGCTCGTTCTGGAGTCGCTAGATGCTTTTTAGTCTAGTACAGCCAGTCTAGAGCAGGGCTTTGGACTGAGCGGACCTGATTAAACTCATACACCGGCTGTAGGCTCGCGCTCTTTGAGAGTGCATCTGGTGTGAGATATTGGCCTGAAAATGGAAAGGAAAACTGTTCTAATCCTTGGTCTGATAAGTCGATACCGGCTGTTAAGTAGGCTCGCCAAATTAGCTCTGTACAATACACTCGCTCGGCGGTGGCTAAATCAAAGCTGGCGTCGAAAGGGGCCGCTGCTTTGGCATAGGCTTTAGCGGCCTTGGCCGCCGCATTGGCGATCGCCTTAGGCTGCGTTTGTTTTTTGCCAGTCAGCTGCTTTCTGACATTGGCCAGCTCAAGGGCCAACTCCGTGGACGAATCGCTATTAGCGGCCTCTGAACGAACGCTTTCCAAGGATGGAATCACCGACTCCTTGAGCCGATAAATAGCGGCATGGTGGGCATTGCCTTTTCGTAAAAAGTCAGCCAGAGGCTCTTCGATGGCTTTTTTGCCGATCATTTCAGCGAATGAGTTGCCTTCAATAGAGGCATGTACAACATTGACTTGAGTTCCTCGCACCACAATCACACCGACGTGGGTGTAGGTCATTTCTGTTGCCAGCTGCTGTGCGACAGCGGTTAACCATGTATCGCCCGAGCGAAAAACAATATCGCCGTTTTTGAGTCGTTTTTTGGCCTGTCGCATGTCCGTTTGCGAAAACCCTGCCCATGCGTTGGTGTCTGGATTTGGGGTCGGATCAGAGCCTGTGCTTTTCAAGATGCGCGATCGCTCTGAGCGATTGCCCGCGTTACTCCCCGCGCCACTCCCGTTACCCTCAAAGGCATCCAATCCGTAGGCAGTGGCAATCAGCACAGCAATAATAGCCGAGCGAATCAACAAGTTTTTGCCACGACGCTTTAAATGACGATCAGACACTGCGATATTGCTGAGAGATGTTGCTAAGAGAGTACGGAGTTGCTAAGGCGGTGCTAAGAGAGATGGCTGGGAAAAGTTCGCGAAAAAGAAGCGTTTTATCTTAAAGCGTTGTACTTAAAGCGTTGTATCTGAAGCGCTCTACCTAAAAAGTTCTTCAAACGGGTTGTGCAAACTGTTGTTCCAAGCTGAGTGCTCTTAACTTAAAGAGAACTGACAGATCACTGGGTTAACTGCGATCGCATTGCACGATAAGACATGCTCTACGCTTGCCAGGTTAATTCAGTGTTAGGTTGCCCCAGGGGCGCGTGCAAGTTAATCACACTACTGATTAAGTATTCAGCGGACCTGATGCCTATTCAGGGAACGAAAAAAAATATTAAAACCCACATTGGCTTCTGCACCCACTTCTCTTTCGATCTGATGGGTACAGAAGACTGTCTTTCTGAGGATATTGCCTTAAAGAAAACCGTTGCGACAGATTGAGAAAACGTCGCCTCTGAAAAAGAATGACCTATGAAAACAAACGGCTCAAAACTGACAATGGCAGTGCACCGTTTAAAGTGTATCAAACAATACAATTTTCATCGATAAGTCTTGCCTGCGGCGTTTGCGGCCCGTATCAACTCGTGATATCGCCCTAACCCATAACGGTCTAAACTCTTTGAATTAGTCTCACTGAGGTTTAACTCGTTTCTATGGCCCAGGCAAAATCAGGTGATACCGTCAGAGTTCACTACACTGGCACACTCAACAACGGTCAGGTGTTTGATTCTTCTAAGACTCGTGATCCTTTAGAGTTTACGCTGGGCACGGGGATGGTTATTGCTGGCTTTGATGCGGCGGTCACCGGCCTCTCGCCGGGTGAGTCTGTCACCAAAACGATTCCGGTCGCGGAAGCTTACGGCCCCTACCAAGAAGAGATGGTAGCCGAAATTGAACGGGAAAATATTCCAGCCGATTTTGAACTAGAGGTGGGTCAGCGGCTGCAAATGCAAGTGCCCAACGGTGAGGCAATGGCCGTCACCATTACCGATATCAAGGGCGATATGATCACGCTCGATGGCAATCATCCTTTGGCTGGCCAAGATCTTACTTTTGAACTGGAGCTAGTGGAGATCGTTTAAGGCCAGTGTTCAATCCCGTGTCCCTGTTTTCGCTAGTCGCCAGTCTCGTGGCTATTTCTGTGCCCGTTCAGGACCCTAACGATCCGAGTTACCTCGTGGAGCTGGGCAAGTACACAGGCGTTGTTGAGCTGGATCTGTCAGGGGGAGAGGTGTGCACAGGCACCCTGTTGATGTCGGGGCGACATATCCTCACGGCTGCCCATTGTTTTGAGGCGGTAGAGCAAACCGGCCGCCCTACCCACTATCCAGACCCTGCGCGAGTCACGGCTATTTTTCATCTGAGTGAGGGCAGTTTGCCAGTTGAGGTCTCTCACATTTTTGTGTATCCCGGCTGGCAAAATTTGGAAGGGAGTAACGGTGATTTGGCGATTGTCGTGCTGGCTGAGCGGGCACCCGACGAGGCTCAGCGCTATGAGCTGTATCGCGATCGCAACGAAGTCGGCCAAATTTTTACGCGGGTGGGCTTTGGCACTCGCGCCACAGGATTCCAGGGCGAAGTTGACCCTGACCAGGACGATCTTCTCCCTGTCATGCGCAGTGGTGACAATCAATATGAGGCCCTTGGAGAGGTTTTCAACGAACCAGATACCGAGCTTGAAAACTATGTAGAACCGGGGCAGCAGCTGGTATATGACTTTGATAGCAGCAAGCCCAATAACGATGCCTTTGGCACTGAATTTGAACTGCCAAATCTGGGCCTGGGCTTGCGAGAAATTGGTGCTAGTAGGGGCGATTCTGGCGGGCCTGCCTTTATTGAGGGAAAAGTCGCTGGCATCTCGTCTACAGGGCTTAGCCCTGATCAAGCAGGCATTGATGTGACTTGGCCTAATGACACCAGCTTTGGCGAATACTTTTTCGACACGCGCGTTTCTGCGTTTGCTGACTACATTGATCAAGTTATGGCCGGTGATATTCCTGAAGTTCGAAAAACGTCCCCTTTCTCTGCCCTAGGACTCGCTGCTGGTATTCCCTTAACCGTCGGTGCGGCGGCATGGGCCTGGAAGCAAAGCGCGCGCAAAGGCACGCCTAAAAGCTGACCATTGCTCTGGCCCGTTCATTAGCTCTGGCCCGTCCATTGCTTTTAGCTGGTCTGTGGAGCTGATTCTGTCTGCGGTGTCGTGTGTTTCTACTTAAGGAGCCGGTAAGCTGATAGCCTAGGCAGACTGAATTATTAAGACGACAGATATATGGCGACTTATTTGGTCACCGGGGCTAACCGGGGCATTGGTTACGAATATTGCAAGCAGCTGCAAGAAAGGGGGGATGAGGTGATCGCAACCTGCCGCAGTAGTTCAGCGGAGTTAGACGCCCTCGCGAAAAAATCGGCAGATGCGCCCACTAAAGTCCGGATCGAAACGGGCGTAGATATTGCCGATGATAAGGCGATCGCCTCTCTGCTTAAAACGCTTCCGGACGGCTCTATTGATGTCCTTATCAATAACGCGGGCATCTACCGCCAGTCCAGCCTGAGCGATTTAAATGTGGAAGGTATTCAAGAGCTGTTTGAAGTGAATGCGATCGCGCCTCTTAAGTTTACTAAAGCCCTTTTGCCTAAGCTGGCACCGTCATTGAGCAGTGCATCGCAGCCGACCAAAGTTGCCATCATGACCAGTCGCATGGGCTCCATTGAAGACAATACATCTGGCGGTTCCTACGGCTATCGCATGTCCAAAGTGGCGGTTTCTATGGCGGGCAAATCACTGTCACACGATCTTAAAGGCCAGGGCATCGCGGTCGTTATTCTGCATCCAGGGTTAGTCAGTACGGGGATGACTAATTTCAACAGTAGCGGCATTTCCCCAGAAGCCTCTGTCAAGGGGTTACTCAAGCGAATTGACGCACTGACCCTCGACAACACCGGGTCCTTTTGGCATTCAAATGGCGAAGTGTTGCCTTGGTAGGTCTATTTTGGTAACCATACTCAAATTCAAAGCTTATGGATGTACTGGCCACCGCTCGAAACGTGCTAGATAGCGATGCACTGGGCAAGGAGGCACCTCGCCGACGCTGGCAGCGTGTTCTTTGGCAGCGTGGTCTTTGGCAGCGTGGCTTGCTTGCCCTATGTACGTTTGGGCTAGCCACGGCAAGTCCTCACACAGCGGTTTGGGCCGCAGCGCCCGCGCCACAGACCTTTTTAGACTGGTGCCAAGCCCAGGCCGAGGTGAGCTTTCCTGCCCGGCGTACCATTAGAGCCGTCATGGAAGCCGTCGAGGCCAGTGATTGTGAGGCGACGCAGGCTGCGCTGGTGAGTACGACCGAACTGAACCTAGGGCAAAAAAGCCTGAGCGACCTCAGGCCCCTTACCTCGCTCACGCAGCTTGAGACGCTTAAGCTCTTTGGCAATCAAATCACCGACCTTTCCCCGTTAGAAAATCTTAGTAACCTGACCCATCTCAATCTCTCTCACAACCGCCTTTCAACCGTGTCATCGCTGTCATCGCTTACGGGGCTGATAAACCTAGACCTTGCAGGCAACCGCATTGCCGACCTATCGCCGCTTGCTGACTTTGCTGAGCTGAACGATTTAAATTTATTAGGCAACCGCATCATCGAATTGGAGCCTTTGCAGGGGTTAGAAAATTTGGTTTGGCTGGAGCTATCGGCCAATCGCATCACGGATGTCTCCCCCCTAGCAAACCTGAGCTACCTCAAGCATTTGGGTTTAGCAAGCAATCGCATTCAAGATGTGAGCCCGCTAGTGTCGCTCGACTGGCTTCAGGGGCTAAACCTGAGTAACAACAACCTCGAAGATCTCTCTCCACTCAGTGAGATGACAGACCTCAATGCTCTGATGCTAGGCAACAACAATATCAGCGATCCCTCACCGTTAGGCAAGATGGAGAGCCTGGTGAGCCTGAGCCTGGAGAACAATCGTATTGACGATGTCTCGTCACTCTCTGAGTTGCCTTCACTGACGCAGCTCAACCTTTCGAAAAATGAGCTATCGAGCTTGGTGTCACTGGCCTCGCTCACCCAGCTTTCTTGGCTCGATTTGGACTCCAATCAAGTCAGCGATGTGAGCCCTTTATCTGGCCTGACTCAGCTTCAGTTTTTAGATCTCTCGGCTAACCAGATCTCTAATGTTGTTGCAATCTCAGCGCTGAGTGTTCGTAATTTACAGCTACATGACAATCCGATTGATCCAGATGTCGAAACGCTATCGCCATAAAAAGCAACCGGCTAAAAATACGGTTGCTTTATGCTTCGTGTACGTATCTTTCAACCTGAAAGAAGGCTAACAGCGTAGAGAGCGATGTGTGTTGATCTGTCGGTGTGGTGTTTTCTATGCGGGCAACGGTAGCGGGCGTTAAATGGGTGAATACGACTTGTTTTAGTGCTCTGATGGCGGGGGCTGGTAAGCCTCGCAGTTCTAGGTCTATCCGCGCTAGCCGGCTCTTGGCAAAAGCAACCTGAAAGCGCGCACGTTTGAGTAGCCTTAGCCTGAGTCCTTCTTGCTCATCTGAACTCAAGTCTACGGTTCCTGTGACAAACTCAGCGACGTCCAAATTCTCTTCTAACAGTAAGAGGCTGCCTTCTTTTTGATAAGCGGCTATCCCATCGATGCCTAGTGTGCCGATGTCGGCCAAAGCTAGGCATCGGGCCACCAGTGAAATGTTTGGCGGTGCAGACAGCGAGCGGGTAGGGGGATGTTTAGCTGGGTACAGCTGTGGCTGATAGATAGCACCTTCAGTGGGATCTAGCTGACACACGGTCGCTGCGATCGCCTCACGAATCAGGTCTATGTCACTTTGGCGAAAAGGTAAGCCCGTAGGATCCGCGCAGTCCGACCGTACAAACGCGTGGTTGAGCTGATCCATCCACTGGTGCAGTTGTTCAAAAGTGGCTGCCTCACTGCGACCACTTTCTCTTTGACGAGTGCGATGGGGATCGTCTTGAGGTAAAAACAGCTGGAGCATATCGTGGGCGATCGCACTGAGATACAACAGATCTCGCTGTCTGCTCCAATCACTTGCTAGTGCACGCGCTTCAGGGCCTTTGGCCATGGCTAGTAGGCCCGAATCAGCCTCTAAAAAAGGGACAAGGACATCAAAAATCAGAAAGGCCCGCCGAGCGACCCCCTGTACGTGGTCCATGCCGTGATAGTACAGCTGCTTTCGCTTGATTTCTTGCTCAAAGGTGCTGGTGACAAAATCGATGGCTCGCCCTAGCGCTGCTTGAAAAGATAGAGCGCAGATGTTTTCCCCCTCAGTCGCTACCCCGATGTTTAGGGCGGGGGCAAAAGCCGACGAAGACGTTTTTGAGTCTGTTTTCTCTAAAGAGCCATCCATAAAAGATACGCTGTGGGCCGTGCTCGCAAGTTTCTAACTGTGCCAATTAAATTGGCGGAATGTAGGGGGAAATACGGAAAGAGGTAATGAATACTCTTATAAAGGAAGCATAAAGAGGCAGTGGATAATAAAGCCAGTGGATAAAAAGCCTGTCGAACCTCTACGAGTTATTTACAGGCAACCATTCGGTTGGACATTGGGTTAAACGTTCTACACCTCACGGGCGCACTGATTTTAAGCGTGTGCCTAATTCAAGGAGAACCGAGACCTAAGAAAAGGATAAGGTAGCTGCCTACCAAAAGGGGCCGCTTTTTAAGGATTCTTTTTGTGGAATGTCTGCCCTGCCCTCTGTATTCTCCAGCATCTACGCAAATTAGTTTCAATTATTTCCCAGGGGCAAAGTCGCGTGCAGAAAACCATTTCCGGAAGCTTTCGGCTTCGGCTAATGGCGCTAGTGATGCTCGGGATTTTTCCACCGTTGCTGGGTGCTACTTCGTACGCCAGCTACCGTGCCGATAAGATTTTCCGGGCCGATGCGCAGCAAAATATGACCGTTAAAGCAGATGCGCTCGGTGAGCACATCACGCAGTGGCACGAGCAAAATTTGCAGGTGCTTGACGATTTGCGGGCCGGGACCGATTTTTCGACGATGCAGCGGGAGCAGCAGCTGCCGACCATGCTCTCAACCTTGCAAGCCCGCAAGGCTGATGTTGAAACTGTCGCCACTATCGATACTGACGGCAACGTCGTTGCTGATGTGAGCGCGCGTCCCAACCGGCACAGCAGCTATCAGGATGAAGACTGGTTTCAAGACACGCTGGCTAGAGCGCGATCGCACTCACAAGAGACCCTGGTACCGGAGCGCGGCGAGCCTACTGTTCTATTTTCAAAGCCGATTCTGGCGCGCCCTACGCTGCGAGTGGGCGATCGCAATACTACGGTTACTCAGCTCCAAACCCGCCTACAAAACCTCGGCTATTACTCAGGCCCTATCGACGGTATTTATGAAGGGGCGACCGTCGAGGCTATTCGGCAGTTCAAGCAAGCTTTTAATCAAGACGGCACCCATGCTGGCATCTTGCACGCTGGCACCCTTGGCGATCAGGTAGATTCTATTACCTGGCAAACGATTGAACTGGCCGAGCAGGCTAAAACAGAAGAGATCGCCCCCATCGTTGCAGAAGTCACGCGCACCGCGTCCCGGCTAGATGTGCTTCAGTCCGAGACGACTGACGTTGAAGGGGTGGTGATGATGGAGGCCCAGCTAGATGAGGTGACTGAAGCCGTTAGCCAAGTCGATATTGGCTATAGCGGTTACGCTATCGTCGTTGATGATGACGGGCAGGTGCTGGCTCACTCTAAAAAGCTCCCTAAAACGCTCAAAACGCCCGCGTTGCCGCCTGCTGATTCTATCGCAGGTGGCAACAACGTCGGTCAAGCCACCGATCAGTCAACGCTAACCCCTGATGCGGCAACAGACACCGATGCCGTAGGGATCGCTGAAACAGGGGGGAATCCTGAGAAAACTGCGGGTCCTGTACGGACCTTAGAAGCCAGTCGCCGGGCCAGAAGAAGAGCGCAACAGTACAAATCGCGATCGCAGTTCTTACTCTCTAGTGTGCCTCCGATCCATCAACTAGGCCAGTCATCGGTCACGAGTTCTTCTGATAGCAAGGCGTCTGCTACTGGAGCGACCCGCAAAGCAGGCCGGCACACTGGCCAGTACACTACGCGTCGGCCCAAAATGCATGCCGCGGCTGTCGGCACTCTCCCACTGAACCAAGCGGGACAGCTTTTGAGCCATCAGTTCAGTCGTTTCAATACGCCTAGCGCTGCCAATCCCATCTCTTTGCCAATTTCTTTGGCGGCTAAGCAGCCTGATGCCCTCACAACGCTGCCTAACCTCAGTCACTTTGAGCCCGTCGCGGATCTCTTACAGGGCAAAAGCGGTGCCCTCACTTTTGAAAACCAAGGTGAGCAATGGATTGCCCATGGTAAAACCCTAAACAATGGCTGGAGCGTTCTGCTGCTTCAACCCAATGTAGATTTCTCACGAGAAGCCCGGCTCTTTCGGCATCGTTCTGTGGGTATTGCTGCGATCGCCCTAGTTACAGCTGCTGGTGCGATTGTGATTCTCTCAGCCCGCCTCACTAAGCCTATTCACCAGCTCAGCACCGCAGCGACCGCCCTTTCCCAAGGCCAGCTCGATCAAAAAATCGACATTCAAAGCGATGATGAAATCGGCACCCTGGCGACGGCGTTCAACAGCGTCGCCGGGCAGCTCCAGGTTTCTTTTTCCCAGCTGGCCGATCAAAACGAATCGCTCAAACGTTTAGACCAGCTCAAAGATCAGTTCCTCGCCAATACCTCCCATGAGCTAAAAACACCGCTAAACGGCATGATTGGCATTGCTGAATCCCTCTTAGAGGGGGCCGCCGGCAACCTGACCGATTTGCAGAAGCAAAACGTTGCGATGATTGCCTCTAGCTCTCATCGGCTCACTCGCCTCGTCAACGACATTCTCGATTTTTCAAAGCTGCAACATCAGCAGCTCAGTCTGCATCGTAAGGCTTTGGGCATTCGAGCCAGCGTAGACGTGGTGCTCGCCCTCAGTCGCTCGCTTATGGGCCGTCAAAAAATTGAACTTATCAATGATATTCCCGCCGACTTACCGCTGGTGTATGCCGACGAAAACCGACTACAGCAAATTTTGCTTAACTTAGTGGGCAATGCTATTAAGTTCACCGAAAGTGGAACGGTCACCGTATCGGCCATTCCGATGGTGACAGAGGCTGCTGAAGACGCGTCCGCTGAAGACGGTGCGCTTGCAGAAGAGGCCCTCGAAAAAGCGCCAACACACATGGCCATATCCATTCACGATACGGGAATCGGGATTGCCCAAAATCGATTAGAGAATATTTTTGAGCCTTTCCAACAGATCGAGAACTCAGCCAAGAGCTACGGTGGAACGGGGTTAGGCCTTTCGATTACTCGTAATCTTGTTAGCCTTCATCAGGGCAAAATTTGGGCTGACTCCACTCTTGCAAAGGGTTCAACCTTTACGTTTACGTTACCGTTAGCCTCAACTTCACCACAACCGCCGTTGACCTTAGAAAAGACTTCTCTTGAGAGTGCTTCAGAGCCTCTGGCTGTGCAAGCGGCTGATCAGGCGGTACTGCCTGTGGATGTGTCGCTTGTAAATATGTCGCCTGTGAATATGCCGCCTGCACCAGAAGGTCTGGATGAACAACCTGCGAACAAAAGAGAACTTAGCCAGATTCAATCGCTGCGCCAACGGGCTAAGCTCTCGAAAACACTCGCAAAAGTGTTGCACCCGAAAAAAGAGAAAGCGCGTGCTACTGTCCAACAGTTGAACACGCATAAGTTCAACATCTTAGTGGTAGACGATGAGCCTATTAACGTTCAGGTGCTTAAAAATCACCTCGCGTTAGAAAATTACACCGTTACCCAGGCGCTTACGGGGGCTGAGGCGCTGGCCTTGGTGAAAGCAGGCCAGCAGAACAACAAAATGTTCGATTTGATTGTGCTAGATGTGATGATGCCTCGGATGTCTGGTTATGAAGTGTGTGCCAAGCTCAGAGAATTTTATCCGGCCCACGAGCTGCCAGTTGTGATGCTGACGGCTAAAAACCAGGTCTCTGATCTAATTACCGGTTTTCAGTTTGGCGCAAACGACTACATGACCAAGCCCTTTTCTAAAGATGAGCTGCTCACTCGAATTCAGTCTCACTTGAGGCTCTCTAAAACCAGTCATGCCTACGGACGATTTGTGCCGAGTGAATACCTTCGCTTTTTGGGCAAAGAGAGCATTGTAGATGTGCAGCTTGGCGATCATGTCAGCAAAGAAATGGCCGTGATGTTCTCGGATATTCGCGCGTTTACCACACTCTCGGAAAGCATGACGCCGCAAGAGAACTTTGACTTTGTCAATGCTTATCTGCGTCAGGTTAGTCCGGCTATCCGCGCGCAGGGCGGTTTTATTGTGAAGTACCTGGGCGATGGCATGATGGCCGTATTTCCGCAGGGTGCAGATGATGCGATCGCAGCTGGCCTTGCCAAGCTGCGCAGCGTTGAGGACTACAACCAAAAGCGTGAAGCGCAAGGATTCTTGCCCATCGCGGTGGGTATTGGCATTCACTTTGGTCACATGATGGTCGGGATGGTGGGTGAGTCTGCCCGGATGCAGGGCGATGCCTTTTCGGACAATGTAAACCTCACCGCTCGACTAGAGAGTTTGACCAAGCTCTACGGCGTGTCGATGATTATTAGCGATCGCGCCCACAGTTTGCTCAGCGACGCTGCCCAATACACCACTCGCTTCTTAGATCGGGTGATTGTCAAAGGCCGCAGCGAACCGATTGATCTTTATCACGTTCTAGAAGGTGAATCCGCCCAGGTGATTGAGCTGATTCAACAAACGCAGCCGACCTTTGAAACTGGCATCGCCCACTACCAAGCGGGAGACTTTCAGCAGGCGCAAACCTGTTTTCAGCAGGTGCTAGTTCAGTATCCTGAGAGTAAAGCCGCTCAGGTCTATTGCGATCGCATTGCTACGCTGATGCAAAACCCGCCAACCCAGTGGCGCGGCGTTTGGAAACTCGCTAAAAAGTGACCTTCGAACATTATGACGAAATAGGCCGAAAAAGCAGGAAAAATAGGCAGATTTACCGATATCATCTCAGTCGAGATTAAGCGAATAGTCCCGCTATTGTGGGCAAGTTATGGATACACCCATCCATCAACTCCAGTGCCTGATCAAAGCGGCATTGGCATCCACTATGAAGGTCGTCATTACTACCGATACGTTTCTTAAAGCGCTACCAACCCAAGCGACTCGTCTCAAAGAGAAAAACCTCCCCGACCAGCTCGTCACGGTTAAAGCTGGCACCATCCTCGATATTATCGATCAGTTTCCCTACGAGGGAAATCCAGGGAGCGAAGCGGACGACCATGTTTTTGTCCAGCTCAATGAACCCATGAGCGGCCACAAAGGTATTCGCTGGTTCGTGTATGGCCTACATGCCAAAGTAGAGGGCACCGAACCCAATAACAACCCGAAAGATAAGCCCGCTGAACCTAAGCCCGAAACCGTCGTTCGCGACTTCGGTCCCAAGATCTCGATTCCAGGCATTAGTCGCCCTGTCGGTATTTATGAGCCCATTTATTTTGAGCCCGCCGTTTCTAACTTTACCTGGGCCGAATTTACTAAGGGTGGTACGCGTATTCCCGTCGATGCCGCTGTGACTTTTCGCATCGTCAAGCTGTGTAAATATCTCGATGAGGTCCGCACCTTCCTCGGCTCTCGCCCGATTAAAATCACCTCAGGTTACCGCGACCCTATCAGTAACCGATCGGTTGGTGGTGCGCGCGACTCCAGACATATGTATGGCGATGCTGTGGACTTTTGGGTAGATGGCATGGATGTTGTCGATGTCTTTTATAAGCTAAAGAGCTATCACCCCAGAGGCGGTTTGGCCGTGGGCAATGGTTTTGTTCATCTTGATTTGCGTCCTGGTTCACCAGCCAGATGGACCTATCCCGGCGGGCCTCGCGTTAGCCTTTGGTAAGGCTATTGAATCCGCACTACTCACAAATAGAACGCGCTTTAGAAGCAATCTCGATAAGACAAGAGAACGACAAACGCAAAGGGCTCTAGTGGTCTTTGCCTCATTTGCACAACCGATTGCTTCGGCTGGGCATCTTATAAGTGGATTGATGCTTCTACGCCAGGTGATGACCGTGTTTTTTAAAATTTTAGGGAGATTACAGCGCTCTGCGATGCTGCCCTCTCTACCAAAAAATACTGGGGTCAGCGCCTGGCAGTACGCTAATCGCGACTGTAGTTGGCATCGGATGATGGCCCTGAGCAGTTTGACCGTGACCTGTTTGCTGGGCGCTGCTCAGCTAGGCTCGTTTCAAACCATGGAGCTAAAAGCTTTTGACCGATTTACACAGCTGAGTGCAACCTATCAAAAACGCAGCATAGAAGGCCAGTCAGCAGGCAGTTCAGAAGAGACTTTTGAGAGTCGTAACGCCTTGCAAGAGGGGGCTAGCGGGCCGCTTGTGGTTGTGGCTATCACCGAAGCCGATATTCAAGCCCAAAAGGAATGGCCCTTCTCTGACCAAGTTTTTGCAGACTTACTCGATCAGCTGCAGCGGCACGCACCCGAAGTTATTGGGCTCGATATTTACCGTGATGTCCCTCACACGCCTGGGACGAGCGCGCTGGCTCAACAGCTGCAAAAAGAGAACGTTGTTACAATCACCAAGCTAGATAACTTAGGCGAAGGCGAAGTGCCTTCGCCGCTAAAAGTTCCTGAAGACAGAGTCGGCTTTAACGATTTTGTGATTGATCCTGATGGGGTGATTCGCCGCAATTTCATGTTTGCTGCACTGGGCGATCGCGAGCTTTACTCGTTCTCACTGAGGTTGATAGAACAGTTCCTGGCCTCGCAAAACCTCACGATCACAGCAGAACCCAACGCCATTAAAATCGGCAACACTCGCATCCCCGGGATTATCACCACAGCCGGAGGCTATCAGACGATCGATGCGGCTGGTTACCAGACCATTATGCGATACTTTCCGCCGGAGGCAGTCGCCCGGCAGATTTCCCTTACTGAGGTCCTCTCCGGTGAGTTTGACCCTGAATGGATCGCCGGTAAAATTGTTTTAATTGGCACCACTGCACCCAGCCAAAAGGATTTGTTTTACACACCTTTTAGCTCCCAAACGAAAGACGAATTGCTGACTGCGGGCGTTACTATCCACGCTCAGATGACTCGTCAAATACTAAGCGCAGTGCAGGGTGAGCATGTGCTCCTCAGCGTTTTGCCGCAGTGGGGAGAATTTTTGTGGGTGTGGATGTGGGGATTAGGGGGTGGCTTAATTATTTGGCGATTCAGTCATCCTCATGTCATCATGATGGCCGCCGCCGCAGGGTTTACGGCCCTTACGGGTTTAACCGGTCTTTTGTTTGTGCAGGCCTTGTGGGTCCCGTTTGTTTTGCCAGCGGTAGCGTTTGGTCTTACAGGTGCCGTCCTGGTTGTTTATAAAGAGTTTCGTAAAACGTTCTACGATTCAATTACGGGCCTACCTAATCGGACGTTGTTTACTCAAGAGCTACAAGATACGCTCAAGAAATTTCCCCATCGCTCAGCAGCCGTCATTTCGTTAGATGTTGACCGATTCAAAGTTTTCAATGAGAGTTTTGGCCTTCAGGTGGGCGATCGTCTACTACAGATAATGGCCAAACGATTGAAGCATTATCTCCCCTCAATGACAAAAGTGGCTCGCATCGCAGGTGATGAATTTGTGATTTCTCTTAGCGATGTCGACAGAGCTGAAGATGCGATTGTGATGGCCAAAGCCCTGACTCTCAATATGGCAACTCCCATTATTATTGATGGCCAAAAGCTGTTCCCAACCGTGAGTGCGGGCATTGCCTTTCATCCTGCGAGCGACAACCTTACTGGCTCAACAAACAGGTTAAAAAACCGCTCAGACATGCAGACCAGCCCAGAGTCTGAGACGTTAACCCTCAATGCCCTCAATGCAGAAGATATGCTGCGTGATGCGCAAACAGCGATGTCTAGAGCCAAACTGAGGGGCCGGGGTCGCTGTGAGCTGTTTGTAACCGATATGCGCACCCAGCTATCCAACCGGCTGTGGCTAGAATCCGACCTTCGCAATGCTTTGCATAACAACGAGTTTTTGCTTTACTATCAACCGCTCATTTGTTTTAAAACGATGACTATTGCAGGTTTTGAGGCCCTCATTCGCTGGGAGCATCCTACCAAGGGCATGATTTCTCCTGGTGAATTCATTCCGATTGCCGAAGACACCGGCCTCATTATTCCGATTGGACAATGGGTTCTAGAAGACGCCTGCAAACAAGCGCAACGATGGCGTCTTCAATTTCCTACGCAAGCACCGTTTATCAGCGTTAATCTCTCAGGCAGACAGTTTTCTCAGCAAGATTTGGTTGAACAAATCGATCGTATCCTAATGGAGACTCAACTGGAGCGTAGTGCACTCAAACTAGAGCTGACAGAAAGTGTTGTGATGGACGATGTAGAAGCCTCAATTGATGTTTTGTTGCAGCTTAAAGCGCTGAATCTACAGCTGGGTATTGATGACTTTGGCACAGGCTACTCTTCCTTGAGCTACCTACACCGTTTCCCCATTGATACCCTTAAAGTCGATCGTTCTTTTGTGATGGAAATGGAAGAACCCGGTGGCACCGCCGAATTGGTAAAGACCATTATTGCCCTCGGTCACAACCTTGGGATGAACGTTGTTGCTGAAGGGATTGAAACTCAAGGGCAATCGCAAACGTTAGAGGCTCTACAGTGTGAGTATGCTCAAGGCTATCTATTTTCTAAGCCGCTACCAGCGCAGGCGGCTCAAGCACTGCTTGCCCAAGCCACAAACTGGAAGCAACATAGTCAACAGACTTTAGATCCGGTTACCTGAAGTGAGATGTAAGGCAGTTTCTGTGAAAAAACATACCGACGGGATGCGATAATAACTGAGCATGTTTATTCCGAGGTTTTAGGACATTGTCACTGGTTCAAGAATCGCCCAGCTTGAGTGAGTCACAAATAGAGGATCTGCGCCTAGCGGCGAGTCATCTGACGGGTGTTAAACGGCGAGCATTTCAAGCGGAGATGGCGTTGAAGTATTGCCATGGCAGCGCTCGGCTAGCAGAAAGTCAGTTTGGCTGGAATCGTCGAACGGTAACGGTGGGCTTAGGGGAAAAGCGTACCGGCATAGTCTGCCAAGGGGCGCAGTCAGCGCTGAGTGGGAATAAGCGGTGGGAAGAGCGGCAGCCCGCGGCAGCGGCAGCGCTCAAGCAACTGGCTGAAGCGCATGCTCAGCAGGAGCCCAGCTTTACCAGTTCAATTGCATTCACCCGATTGACGGCAGCCGAAGCACTCCGCCAACTCAAGGCGCAAGGCCACAGCGATGAGCAACTGCCCGCCGCCAGTACGATGGCCGTCGTGTTGAACCGATTAGGCTATCGATTGCGCAAAGTCGTCAAAGTCAAGCCTAAAAAAAGTCCCTGAGACCGACTCAATTTTTGAGAATATTGATCTGAAAGACCATCAGGCACAAGACCACTGCGCAAAGCGAGTGAGCTTAGACTGCAAGGCAACGGTCAAACTGGGCAATCTATCGCGAGGCGGTTTGACCAGAGGACACCGACAGGCAGATGACCACGACATGGGTGTCAAAGAAAC